>NZ_JFHD01000006.1 GCF_000698575.1 Caballeronia zhejiangensis | reverse complement strand
CCCGCGCTTTTCGGTCAATTCAAGAGCCAATCCAACGACCGGCTGGGCATAGCGTGATAGGTGAGAATGGCGGCCAAGGCGAGCACCACAGCGAGGTGCGAGCTTTGCGCCCAGGCGGTAAGCGGCGCAAAGGTAGTCGATCGGCGACATGCGTTTCCTGTGGCGGCGGTTACGGCCATCGAAGACGCACGCTTTTCGTGTGTGCCTTTCGGAAGGAGGCGGAAGTATCCTTTCACTCAGTGCACCTTACCTTCTTTCACGCGCGCGTGTGGCGGCACGTAAGAGACAGCAGCGCCGCAATGCTTCATTTCAACGCTTTCGTTTCAGCGAGAGAGGCGATTTCGTCCGCGACGATTTCTCGCCCCTCGATTGTTACTGCGGAAGCCATCTTTGCGGCCATTACTTTTCTCGTGCGCGCTCGGGTGGCGCCGTTTGCTATGAGTGGTCACTTGATCTGTTTTCTACTGTGTCTTCCGCTTGGTACTCCGAACTAAAACTGGCCGTCTGAATAGGATACGCGGACATGCGTACTGAAATGTGTCAGATTCGTCCGCTCTTTCTGTTCCCCGATCAATGTGATTGGCAACCCACGCTAAAAGCGACCTGTGCTAGGTCCAGCGACTTGCGTGCCTCGGAACGAGCGGTTGGTTTGCCTGGGCCTTACGCACCTCCGAATCTTGCTTCTGCAGGCCGTGCAGCGCCCTGAGGGTGGATATCGCGTTGCACGATTGGGGCAAGCCGCGCCCTACGGCGCGGCTTGCAATTAACGAGGAAATTGCAGACGCGCTGACGGCGCGCCTCGGCTATCAGTCGGCCTATTTCGATGATCCGCGAGCCCAATGAGCTCGATGCCGAACTACACGGTCAGCGATCCGGCCTATGAACATCCGAAAAGCAAATGTGCCCGACCACGAACAACGTCAACGATGCGAAGCAAAGCAAAAGTGTTTCAATGACTACGCGCAAGTCCCAAGTCTTCGTCGTGTAGACCAAATAGCCTGCACCGATAAGCGCCCAGGCGCTCAACAAGTGTGCAAATTGTCCATTAAGCCGCCGTTGAGACTCACTCGGCGCTTCAAAGAGTCGCAGTTTGGACAAGCAGCGCTCGCGAAGGCTTAGCCTCGCGCCTACGAAATATTCACCGTTCTGTTTGCGTTCGACTCGGTAGCTGACCCCATCTACTTTGACGCTCATACTGATCTGTCGCTCCGACGTCTCTAGGATGCCGAGCAACGCACTTAGCCGCGGCGACAGGGTGAGACGAGATGACGTCTGCACCACGACATGATCGGTCAGATCCAGACCGCCTGCATAACGGACTTCCAATAAAGCGACTTTCATAAAACCTCCTTAAGTCGAAAAAGTTTGCCTTCAGCGTTATGCCGAAAGCGGACTACAACGGTTAAAAACAACGATGGCGGCGGTATGCGGGTCGCGATCAGATGCGCCCATCGGCCCTCAAGCGCAGACACGATGGAAATAAGCTAGAGGCGTAGCGGCACGCGAATCGTCGCCGTCGATAAACGTCCGGTTCGACGAGTCGGCATCAAGAACGCGACCGACAATGGTGGCGCTACGTCGGACGCGCTGCGTGGGCAAGCGTGTCCTTAATTCCGCTGGGATTGAGAGATGAAGACCTGGTGACGGGCGAGCAGAGCCCGCCTGCCTGACATGTCGATGCGCTAAAACGCGGTGAGTGAGTTCAATATAGGCCGACAGCCATTCTCCTTAAGGTGCAAAGCTTCTAAAAAACGCAGTCTTTCCGGTTTTGCTCGGACCCGCGCCGAGTTCTGTTCGCAACGGAGGTCTGGATAGTTCTTGTGGCAATGCGTTGCCCGAGTTGGATCGACGCTGTGCCTGCCCTACTCTTGGCCATGTTTCGCCATCGCTTTCGTTGTGTTTCCGCTCCGATCCTTCGTCGCGGTACCGTCTTGTTCTTGAACGAAGGGCGAGCACCGCTCGGTGATCGACAGCGTGACTGGCTTCGCCGGCATATCGCATGTCCGAGATATATGGCTATCAAGTCGCGCTGCGTCGAGATAGCGTGCATGCGTTGCGCGAAAATTGAGCAATCTCAAGCGCAAGAAGTAATGTAAATCGGACAACGCTAGAACGCCGTCCGGTGCCGTCGGATGGAGGCGACAGTCCGCCTCAGCAAATATGGCTATGCTCTCGACCGGACAATCGTGTTGAGAGAGCACCGACCGTAGATAACGCAGTGCCGGCTTTGCGCGCCGTAGAGGCGACGTGTGCACCGTGACGCCGCCCAAGTCATCGATCACCAAGAGCTCATCTTCGTTGGTCCCGGGCCTGACCTCGCCCCTCCAATCGTAGTAGTTGACGACGAAAACGCCGAAAGGTGTAACAGCAAGACAATGGACCAACGTCGTCGCGTTTGCGGTGCCCGGCGCATGTTCGAGGATCACGTCTTCACGAAAGTGCACTTGGCTCTCACACACGCGGCCGAATATGGGCGCGATGCGGCGGCGCAACCAGCGGCAGACGCGCCGACGGCGCGCGCCCGAGACTGAATCGTGCTTTTGCAGATGAGCGAGGTGATCGGCGCCGCTTTGCATTCGATCGTTTAACGAACGGAACGCGGATTCTCGTTTATGAATTGGATCTCTCATTTCGTGTTCTCGTGGTTGGTTCATTGCGGTAATTAATCAGTCATCGCAGAGCGCTGAATGTTGAAGAACGACGCTTTGCTAAGTTGGCCTGGCTCGCTCGAACCAAAGACCATTGAGCGATAGGCATCGTGATGTCGAAGATTGCTTGGCGTCCTGGTTATGGAGCCAACGTCGCGCGCAGTCGATTGCGGCGCGTGAGTCAGATTGCCGCCGCGTGTAGATTCGGTTGAGCGCGTTTCAATGAGTGAACGGTTACGCACATTCCCGACGACGGGATGCCTCTGCAATCAGAAGGTTTCGAAGGGCGCCTAGGCGCTTCATCTGCGCGGGGACGAGGCGGGTTTCTTTCTCTAGACGCTCGAGCCGCCTGAGCCAGTAAGACCGGTCTAGGTAAAGCGGCATGGGCGCTGCATTCGTGCTTAGCAGGTGGCGTATCACGCTTTCGAGGTGCGTCAATTCAGCGTCCGCGAACCGTGAAGGTCGCTTCAGCTCCGATGCTTCAGACGTCGCGGTGGGTTGCCGTTTCATCGCACGCATGCTTTCGCTCCACCAGCGCGAGGGCGCTTCGCGCGCATCGGGTCGCGCGTGCGCGCTCGAGACCACATAAGGCGCGAAAGACGCTGCTTAGAAGCGGCTCTGTGCGCGCGTTGTGCTAGTGGCGGATGACACAGACGTTTCGTTGTCGGCATAGCGGCGGAGAACTGGTTTGAACAAAACCAGCATGCCCGCGACAGCGAGAAGTCAAGGCGAGGCCGTCACCTGAAGCAAATGACGGAAGAAAGCTCCCGCCGCGCCATGCAGGCACGGGCATTACGTCTGTATGCTCCCACTGTGAGGAACAGAGAGACGGACGAACGCGGCAGCCGCCACGACTCGCTTGGAGATCACGGCACCTACCGCGCCGAGCGGCAAAAAACGGCGGCCGCCTTTACGCCCTACACGATTTGTATTACTAACTTTTTCGTTGGCGGGTACGAACGCATTAATGCGACAGTCGCGTGCTCGGTGTGTTCTTTTTGCTGCTCAACGTGGCAGGGGCTCGACGGGAAGCTGACCGCCTCCGCCAATGTCGTACATCGCATTTCAAACGCATGGAGCGCGAACGGCGAAATCAGCCACTCGGGACGGCGCGGGACGACGCTGGTTCTGAAGAGATGGATGGCCCTGACGCCTCCCAGTTTGATTAATGGGAGGGGCGCCTATTCAGCGGGTGAAAATGCACGAAAAAATCATGATATTTTTGTAGAAGCAAGCATCCCGCGACTCAAGCCCTTAATCCGAGGAGATCTGTTGGGGATTCAGGGGTGTACCGAAAGCCGGCAACCGGGGGAAACGGCGCACACTGACCGCAGTCACTCACCGCTTCGGGCCCGATGCGAAAGCAACGCGGGTTCCGTCCTCTGAAGGGGATACGTTCGTAGCGGTTTCACCGGTTCGACCAATATCATGATATTCCCACGCCGCTTCTCAACTTCTTGATAAAGGTGCGCTATCGGCCACTGCAGTACCGGTGCGAGCGGGATGCGACCGGAAATCGCGGCGCGGTTTCGGATCGGCTGCGTTCGTGAGCGCAAGAGCGGCAATGGCAAACTTGCGGAATATATTCACACCCCTACTCGACAAGCTTTTCATATTACGGAATGCGACGGCTCGTCACGCAAGGGTTGCGCTTTACCGCGCCATTAGGCAATCGCGCCCCCCGAACAACGCCTTCTTCTTCGCTGCGTCTTCGGCTGCTCCGGTCTTTTTTGTTCGGCGATCTGTTATCCCCGATTTAATGGCGACTGAAAAACACCCGCGCTCGACCGCGCACGCGTCTGCGCGGAGCCTTCAATCCACTGAGCAGCCCTGTAAGCGAAGCCCTAGGCCACGAGGGACGCTCTCCGGAGAGCGTCCCATTGCGGCTGCGCATTTGGTTAGTGCTCTGAATTCAAAGGAAAAAAAGCGTGTTACAAAATGAGCCGGATATTCACACCCCCCTTATTCGGCTCACTTTTCGCATTATGGAATGGCTGATTCCGCCGTTTCTCCGCTAGCCAACATTAGACTAAGGAAGCGTCTGCTGGCGCGGCTAACGGCGCTTCCTACGAGGAGGCAACGGCCGGAACAGGTTGGAACTCATTTGGCGACAAGCGTTCCAGATCGCACCCTTCGCCTGAGATCGCTTGGTCGCGGATTATTCAGACGTGGTTCGCCATGCGCTAAATAAGATGGCCGCCGCTCGGCGTAAGACGCACGCCGCGGTGGCACTTGGCGGAATCGAGGCCTCGGTTTTGGAGATGGATGTTAGCAAGGTAGATCGCCGAGCAACGACAGCTGACTACGCGCCGGATTGTCGAAGGACCCACCGCGATTTTCGCAAGGCGCGTAATCACCGAGGCACGCTTGCGGGCACATCGTGCGACGGCGGAGCCTTCTTTGCAAGGTTAATTCACCCGCACTTGCGTTCCTGCGTTGGACTGGGGCATGCGTCAGCGCCAAGCCCTACGTCGTTAAGCAGCAGTGTCAGAAAAAGCTGGCGACCATGAGGGACGCTACCCGGAGAGCGTCCCATCGGGTCGACGAGAAGCTCTAAAGCATTGAATCCACAGCGAAAAGGCCTTGTTACAAAACTTGCCGAATATTCACACCCCCTTTATTCGGCAAACTTTTCGTATTATGAAAAATCGCGCTTTTCACTGTTTTTTTACGAAAACCAAACTTAAGACGCCAGGCGCGTCTTCCGGTGCGGTTTGGGGCGCCTCGTCGAGGAGGCAAAGGCGGAACGGTCTTCGAACGGGTGTTACCCAGACTGCGCTTATCGCTCGAACTTGCTTGAACCAAGGTTACTTCGGGCGCGCTCCGTCACTTCCTAGACGAGATGGCCGCCGCTGGGCGTAAAGCGCACGCCGCGGTCGCACTTACTAAACACACGTCATCGATTCGCGAAATGGAGGGCAGCCCGGTAGATCGCCGAGAAACGATTACTGACCGGGCGTCTGATCGTCGAAAGAACACGCCGCGACGTTCGCTAGGCGGGTAACCACCGAGGCACGTTCGCGCGGATACAACGCGCGCGAGGACGGAGACTGCCGTTGCAGAGGATCTAATATCCGCCGCACGGAAACTCCTTAAGTTCGATTGGCGCATGCGTCAGCGCGAAGCACATTACCTCGATGAGCAGCGGCGCCGGCCGAAGCCGTAGACCACGACGGATGCTCTCCGGAGAGCGTCCCACTGCGTTGACGCAAGGAGCTAAATTGTTGAATTTGCTGCAAAAAAGCCCGATACTAAAACGTGCCCAATATTCACACCCCCCTTATTCGGCACGCTTTCCGTATTACGGATTCGCCAATCTCATAGGGTCCTTTGCGCGAACGATCGGCGCGCCGTATCACTGATAATTCACTTTGCCGGGGCAACGCAAGGCTAACTCACTGTTTTCAAAGCAAAAAAAAAGAAAAAACGGGCGTGACAATCCGGCACCTTCTGCAGTTGTCACACTCGGCGCCCCAGTCGCCGCTAGAAAAGCTCATCTTCCGATATCGGTTTGCAGCCTAAAGACGCCAAAAAACAGCGTCTTTGTGGCAAACGCGTTTCATCATGATAATTCCGGTTTTCTGCGTTGGTGTTTAGCAGCGAAAACGAAACTTTACACGCTTAGACGCGTCTCCGCGCGGGTTTATCCGCGCCTCGACGGAGAGGCGACGGGCCGAACGGCCTTTGGGCTCATCGCTCGAAATCGCTTAGATCAGGATCCTTCGGACGTGCTCCGACACTGCCTAGAGCGAGATGGCCGCCGCTGGGAGGCAAGCGCACGCCGCGATGGCATTTGGCTAGATAGAGCCCATCGGTTTGCGAGATGGATATCAGGCCGGTAGATCGCCGAGCAACGTCAACTGACCACGCGCCGGATCCTCGAGGGACCCACCGCGATGTTCGCTAGGCGTGTCATCGCCGAGGCACCCTTGCGCAGTTACAGCGTGCACGACGGCGGAGCCTGCCGTTGCAACGGATTGAATGTCCCCGAACTTCGCGAGAAGGCGATAAAGCGCTTGCCTCGAGATGTTCAAGCTCTTGGCGGCTTCCGATTTGACGCCATTCGCACCCTTAAGGGCAGCGATCACCTGTTCGGGCGTGATCACGGGTCGCGATAGGCGCTCGGCCGTGGCAAACGTCGAGATGTATGCCGTTGCCTTTGCTGCGAGACTGTGTCCAGCGGCTTCCACTAACTGTTGCATGGCCCGCTGATGAAGCTCTGGATCGGGCCGATGGTCGGCTCGCTTGATGGGTGCCGGTACCCCGGTAATTTGCTCGTACATTCTCTGGAGGTACGCATGGCGTAGTCCATGCACCGTGACGCCCAAGCCGCCGCGGGAAATGCCCTCCTTTTGCAGGACATGGTAGAAATGGCGATACCACTTCTTTAACGACCACGGCTCTGGAATCATCGACCCCGTGCGTGGGTTGGCAAGCCTTGCCGCGCGGATCAGAACTTCATATTGCCACTCCGCATCAATCGGCACGAGCCTGGGCCGCCCACCCTTCGTGCCGTCGATGACATGCAGGTGGCCTGATACGCGCAAACACTGCAGGGGACGCAAGAGCATGCTTTCCTGTGCACGCAGCCCAAAGGTGGCCTGCAACTCAACCTGGATTGCGACCCAGCGATCGCACTCGCAGAGTCGAGAGATCGTGTTATTGACGTCGACGTTGGCCGCTTCCCACGATTTGTCTTCCTGCGCCACATAGTACCGGCGGTATCCGTCGGGCCGCTTGATGTAGTCATCAACGGTTCCTACAAGTTGGTGCTTTTTCATCCACGCGGCGAGTGTGCGCCAGTAGGTGAGCTTGTTCTCGACGGTGCCCGGCGCCTGCCTCTTCTCGGTGACCCAAAGCTTAACGAGATAGGCGATGTGTTTTTCCGAGAGGTTCCACGGCGACTGAAGCGCGAAGCCGCCCTTCCGTAGCTCGCGAAAGCCTGCGATAAGATGGCGCACGCGGTAAGTCTGTGTCTTGATTGAGATCGCGTTGGAGGTCACGCGGGTCTTGCTATGGGCTTTCGATAGGTGGTGTTGAAATAGTTCGGTGAGTTCTTTCGTGAGCCGCTGTGGCAGCCCGGCGTTGTCCAACAGCGTCGAGAAGTTGAGTTGGATTTTCACGGCTGTGATCCGAAAGGCGACGTTCTCACCTATCAAAAGAACGTCCCGGGGTGGTTGGAATACTGCACGCTTTGCTTTCCGGGATCTTAGAGATCAGATTTTCGATTCATCCGGCGCAGGGAAGCACTGCAACCCGATGATCCCTACTCCGGACGAATCCGAAGCACGGCTACTTGACCGCAGGCATAGCCTGTCGAGCCAAGTAATTCTTGTTGCGCATTTTGCTTTCGGCTGCGCGGGCCGACAGAAAGAGATGAAGAAATCCGCACCGAGGGTGCAAGTGATTTCCCGTCTCAAGAGCTTGTTCATCACGGTCGCCTCGAATCGGGACCGCGTGCGTCAGGCTTGGCTTGATTGCCGGAGACGAAAGGGAAGTTGACGTTCGCACTGTCCGTGCGAGGTTGTTCTCAGTCGATGAGGATCTGCGTTTTGCTGGAAAGGCTAGCGTTCATGCGGTTCTGATTGAACTCAGTTTCCGACATGACACGGCCAGCTCAATGGGCAGCGCCGCTGCCGTTCAGGAAGATTGCGCTCATCGAGCGCGAAGCTTGGTACGAATGGGGTGCGTTGCACTCGGGTCGATGCGTCGTTGACGCGATAGGTGATTAGGATACTAGGCCCTTCCGAGCGCGAGGTTTGACGGAAAGCTCGCGATTTCAATGCGCCTTTCGCCAATTTGCCTTTCAATGCCCATACACCGCGGCTCAGTGGCGCAGTACGAGCCGAAACGTTGGACTCTTCATCTTAACGATCGGCGGTCTCATGCTCACCGGGCTCAACGAGTGGGTCGAATTGCGCCGATGCCGATTTGCGCGTTTCTAGCGGTGCTCAAGGCTTGCGGGGAAATTCCTGTCAACGCCGGCTAACACTAACCGGGCAGATGGCCTTGACGATCCTGCTTGCGTTAGTCGAAGCGACTAGACGTACTGCACCGGGGCAGACTCGTACTGCCGCACGATGTCATCGTGCGTAAGCAGCACGATTCCTTCCGAAATCGCCTGAGCGATCAGCATCCGATCAAACGGATCTCTGTGAATCGGCGGAAGCTGCAGTATCTCGAGGGCGTGATGAGCCTCGATCGAGAGCTCGTTGTATCCGGCGTCAAGAAGGTTCGTTCGAAAAACGCGGGCATCGAGTTGGAAATCGGGACGTCGGAGCGAACTCTTGATGACGATCTCCCAGATACTCTGAACACTGAAATAAAGCGTGTTGTTCGGATCTTCGATCAAACTGCGCGCTTGCCCAGACAGCGCCGGATCATCGCTCGCCGCCCAGATGAGCAGATGCGTATCGAGAAGAAGCTTCACTTCGACTTGCCCTCGAACATATCAGCAATCTCGTCCGCACCCATCGTATCGAAGTCAGCAGGCACCTTCAGTTGCCCCTTCATGAATCCAATACGTCTGCGCGGCTTCTCCGCTTCTGTTTCTATCCTAACAACCTTGACCAACGGCTTGCCCGCTTTCGCGATAACGAACGGCTGTCCGCCATTCACCGTCTCATCGATGAGCTTTGAGAGGTTAGTCTTCGCTTCGTGCATGTTGAACGTGCGCATTTGCCCCTCATAAACCTTAGTTCAATGGACTTAGTTTAAATTCTGGTTCCCGACATTGCAACTACATCGAATTCCCGCACTATTCCGCCAACCATCTTTTGGACGGACGAGCCGACAGTCTTCGCACGACGGTGTCGCGGACGCGACACAACGTGGAGGCTCACACCATAACTCACGACTCATAACACGGTTTCGGTCGGCCGCTGACCTCAAACGCGGACCAGCATTGCTGGTCTAGTTCAGCGACGCCGCCATCTTCCCCACCCTCCATCGAGGAACCGTAGGCGTTGCGCGCAGAACTCGCTGGCACGAATGGCGAGTTGCGTGTGGCGACGATCGGACGCTACTTGCTGCGTGAGGAACTCAAGGCTTATTGGCGGCGACTTTTTGCCCTCGAGAGGAAGTGCGCGGTTCTGAACAACGCGACCGCTTCTCGAACGAAGCAGAAGCGCTTGCAACGGGAGGCGAGCCGGTACACGAAGCAGAAACGGAACAGGAACAGAGCGTCGAGGTCGGCGCGCATGAACGCAAGAAGCGCGGGCGCAAACCGCCCGATGTTGCATCGCTAGATAGTGCGTAATGAATTTGCGCGAATCGCAATGGGTCTGCGTACATGGCGACCACGTACCGGTCGAGATCGGCGCCATAATCAGCGACAATTCGAACTCGTGCCGCAGCAGCTGGCGTGATTCCGCACCAGCGAGTCAACTACGCATGAAATGACAGGACGGCAATATGCCACGCCACAGAGGCGTTCTCAGCCTGCGCTTGAGCTGTTTGATTTGTCCTTGATCCCCGAGTCGGCCCGCTTGCTTATAATCCCGACTCTGTCGCAGCACGGCAGGCTGTCCTGGCCGCTAATTTTTGGGATCTAGGCAATGCGCCTCACGCACTATAAAGCCCTAGCTGTTGGAATAATCGTATTCGCCGCATGCGCAGTTTGCTATCTGAAAGACCCTTTGCTGCTCATCGATCGAGATCGATTCGACTACTACTCAGAATCGATCGTAGAGTGCACGATGCTCCGGCCAGTGTCGGCGGCATCGACCGACAAGCTTGGCCTCGGCTTCTATGAGCCCAAAGAAAAATGTCGGTCGCAGTTCTCTGACACTTCAATCCCAAAGGTGGCTCTTGCTGACATGATCAACCTCACCGACGCAAATTGGAATCGAGGTGTTTCACGCCAATTTCCTGGGTTTCTGGTCGAGAACACCTTTTGGAACATTAAGAAGTTTATGCCGGGTCAGCGCATTCGGGTTCCAGGCGGGCTTATGGAAACTATAAGAGAGTTATCCGTCAATAATCAATTCATTGCTGTACATCTTGACGGTCCTAAAATAGAAATTGATCGCACCACAGGTTCTGCACCATCGGCAGGCGATTTGAGGCCATATACACCGTATGAGAAGCAGATAGGTGGACCTGGGTTCATATTCGGTTTTCTGCATCGGGTCTTTAATAACAATGACGTGAACTTTTACCGCGCATTCAACATTGGACTACTGTCCCTTTGTTTCGCGATATTTTGCTCGTTTGTGACAGCGGAGTTCGGCGCTTTTGTCGCGCTCAGCCTCGGTGTTGTTTTTATAACTTCTCCGTGGCTGATAAACATTGCGGGGAACCTTTATTGGATGTCGTGGACTTGGTACGCGCCAACGGCATTGACGCTCTGGTTCGCGTCGCACCCCGGGGGCAAGAACCTTCGTGGGTGGTCCAATGCAGCGATATATGCGGCATACTTTGGACTGATCGCCTTTAAGAGCGCGAGCGGCTATGAATATCTGCCAACGATTCTAATTACGTCGATTCTTCCGATAATTTACGTGTATGTCCGAGACGGAATTGCGCCTCGAGAAGTATCCCGCTGCATTTTGAAGTTTGGCTCAACAGGTATTGCGGCCTTCGTTTCGATTCTAATGATGCACGCATACTTAAGGAGTGGATCGATTGTACTCGGGCTCCAAGAAATCGCCACGGATGTCACGCGCCGCACTTACGCTTTTGGTGACGATGTTCAAGGAGCACTGGGCAACGGAGCGTCTTTAATAGTCGTTATCCGAATGTATTTCGGGCAGTTGCTGCAACCGATCATCATAGGAGTTACTGCCCCCTTCTTTACGACGCTCTCTGCGCTTATCGCTGCCTCAATGATTCTTTCGCAGATTGGAGGAAAAAAGGAGAAAGCAATTGCTCTCTCCTTTTTTGCAAGTGTCTTTGCACCCATCTCATGGTTTGTTACCGCAAAAGGCCACTCGTTCGTTCACCCACACATCAACGGCGTGTTGTGGGATTTACCCACCGTTCCGCTTGGCGTTATCGTTGTGTCAGCGCTTCTTGCCAGGACGTTTGACTATGCGCGGGACCGGATAAGATCACTGTGAGGACCCGCGACTCATTTCTTGAAAAGCCGCAACGCGGGGATCTGTGATCGTGATGGTTGCCCGACGAAACACGAACCTTCGCACCGTCACCGGAATCGGACCGGCCGCCGTCAACGCCTCGCGCGCTCCGGCAGATAGCCGTTGCGCGACCGCGCGCTTGCCATGCAACGTGGGTAGACCGACAGGTCGATTCTTCGGAAAGTACTGAGATCATGATGGTCGGCGACGGCGGGCCGTACCTGCGCTTCACACGTGACGCAGCGGACCGTCCGCGCTCGCGCAGGCCGATGCCATGCTCAGCAATGCGATCGCCTGGCGAAGCTGCGTGGCTTACAATACATGTTTTATGAATATTGCTCGAAAATGGTGCCCTTCCCCATTTTGCTCTCGGTGGTTTTGCTCGTTCGCAATCGCGGCTCGGGACTCGGCGCTATCGTCGACGAAGTCGCTCAAACCGTCAACCGCCTCGTCAGCGACTATGAACTGATCATTGTCGACAATGCGTCCGAAGACGACAGCGTCGCCGTGCTGCGCCAACTTACCGCCGAATCGGGCCAACCGAATCTTCAGGTGTATGCGCTGACCAAGGAAGTGGATGCGGATACCGCGTTTTGGGTCGGCCTCGAGAACGGGCTCGGCGATTTCGTTGCCGTGCTCGATCCCATGCTCGACGACATTTCGATGCTCGAAGTTATGCTGGAAAAGGCCACCGGCGGCACGGACATCGTGCTCGCGAACAATCAGCGCAAGCCCGCGCAAAGCGCGCCGTACCGGTTCGCGCACGGTGCTTTCAATCTACTCTACCGCTATTTCAGCGGGGCGAGTCTCGCGAGCGATGCACCGCAGTTCCGCGTCATCAGCAAGCGAATTGTCAACTTCATCTTGCAGCATCCGCAGCCGGCAATCACGTACCGGCATCTGCCGATCACCGGTGGCTTCTCGCGCCAGACGCTGCATTACAGCGCGCCGCCAAAGACAAACGACACCAAGCGGCTCGGCGAAAGCATCGACCGGGGTGTGCGGCTGCTCGTCTCCACGACGCGCGCGCCCATGCGTTTGGTCACCACGCTGTCGCTGTTCGGCGCGGGCGCAAACCTTCTGTATTCGGTCTATGTCGTGTTTATCGCGCTGTTCAAGCCGCATGTAGCGGAGGGCTGGGTCAGCCTGTCACTGCAACAGTCGGGCACGTTCTTCCTGCTGTCGCTCGTGCTGCTCGTGCTGGCCGAGTACATCCTGCACATGGCGAGCCTCTCGAGCGACGGGCCGCTTTATCACGTCGGGCAGGAATTTACGAGCGCGCGGATGACGCGGCGCGAAAAGCTGAATATCGAGGACGTGTCGCTCGCGCCCGAGCATCGGCCGAACGGCAGCGCCGCCCGAATCTCCTGATGGCGACCGCTTCGCAACCGCTGGAGGCGGTCATCATCGGCGGCGGCTTTTACGGTTCAGCCATCGCCATTTATCTGGCGCGGCAACGCGGGCTGCGACGCATCTGTCTCGTCGAACAGGGCGACGACCTGCTCCAACGCGCATCCTACAACAATCAGGCGCGCGTCCATAACGGCTATCACTATCCGCGCAGCTTCACGACCGCGTACCGAAGCCGCATCAATCTGCCGAAGTTCGTGCGCGACTGGCCGCAGGCGGTTGAGTCGGATTTCGTCAAGCTGTACGCCATTGCGCGCCGGAATTCGAAAGTCACCGCGAAGCAGTTTCAGCGCTTCTGCCGCGAAACTGGCGCGCGCCTGGAACCGGCAGACGCGTCGCTGAAGGCGTTGTTCGAGCCGCGGCTGATTGAAAATGTCTTCGTCGTCCAGGAATACGCGTTCGACTCGCGCGAACTCGCCCATTGGGCGCGCCGCGAGTTGTTCGAAGCTGCGGTAGACGTCCGGCTTAATACGCGCGCTGAATCCATCACGCGCATCGGCAACGGCGGTCTGAATGTCGTCGTGCGCGACGCGAATAGCGACGCCACGACGCTCACCACGCGCTATGTCTTCAACTGCACGTACAGCGGACTGAATCAATTCACTGGCGAATTCCCGGGCACGCGCACGCGCCTCAAGCAGGAAATCACCGAGATGGCGCTGGTGCAGGCGCCGCCAAAGCTCGTGGACATCGGCGTAACTGTGATGGACGGCCCGTTTTTCTCGATGATGCCGTTCCCGTCGCGCGGGCTCCACACGCTGTCGCACGTGCGTTACACGCCGCATCTGCACTGGGACGACGCTCCTGGCGTCGATCCGTACGCGCGTCTCGCAGACTATCCCCGCGAGTCCCGCGTGGACCGCATGATTCGTGACGTCGCTCGCTACATGCCGGCGGTCTGCGACGCGAAGTACGTAGAATCGCTGTTCGAAGTCAAGACCGTGCTCGGCAAGAACGAGGTGGACGACGGTCGCCCCATTCTCTACGAAAAACACGCCGTTCTGCCCGGCTGCTATTCGGTTCTCGGCGGGAAGATCGACAACATTTACGATGTGCTCGAGAAGCTGGACGCCGAGTCGTTCGCCACGGCACCCGTTCAAACTACTTGCTCGTGAAACGCACCATGACTAACGCGCTCATTGGATTCTCCGGCTTCGTCGGACAGACGCTGCTTAAACAGCGCACTTTTGATTCGCTCTACCGCTCTACGAACATCGACGCGATCGACGGCCAGCGCTTCGATGACGTCGTATGCGCCGCTGCGCCGGCGCAGAAATGGATCGCAAATCGCGATCCGAAATGCGACCTTCGCAACATCGAGGCGCTGATTGCTCATCTGATGACCATCAAGTGCGGACACTTCACGCTGATTAGCACGGTAGACGTCTTCAAGGCGCCGGCGGGCGTCGATGAAGACACGCTCGTCGACGAAACCGATCTGCATGCCTACGGCAAGAACCGCCGTCATCTGGAGAAGTTCGTAGAGGCGCATTTTTCGCAGCATCTGATCGTGCGGCTGCCGGGTCTCGTCGGGCCTGGTCTGCGCAAGAACGTGATCTTCGACTTCCTGAACGACAACAATGTCGGCATGATCGACAGCCGCGGCGTGTTCCAGTTCTATCCGATGGTCAATCTGGCCTACGACATCTCCATTGCGCGCGACGCGGGCCTGAAGCTCGTCCATCTGACGGCTGAGCCGATCAGTGTCGCCGACGTGTCGAAGGAAGGCTTCGGCAAGCCGTTTGAACAGGCGCTCGGCAACGCGCCCGTCACCTACGACCTGCGCACGAAGCATAGCGCCGTATTCGGCGCGGCGGGCCCGTGGCAGTATAGCCGGCGCGAAACGGTCCAGGCGTTGCGCGCGTACGCGCAGTCAGAGCCGCTAACCAGCAAAGCGAGGGCGTGACAGGCGTGAGAATATCCGTATCGAATATTGCCTGGGACGTCGCTGAAGACCAAACGCTGGCCGCGCTCTGCGCGCGTCACGGCGTGGACGCCATCGACATCGCGCCGGGCAAATACTTTCCCCACCCGGCAAAGGCCACCGCCGGCGACATGGCACGCGTGAAGAACTGGTGGGCGAACCGCGGATTCGAACTCGTCGGCATGCAGTCGCTCCTCTTCGGCACCTCGGGACTCAATCTCTTCGGCGATACGGCCAGCCGCGAAGCGATGCTCGCGCATCTCGCCGCGGTGTGCCGGATCGGCGGCGGCGTCGGAGCTACGCGCCTCGTATTCGGCTCGCCGAAGAATCGCGACCGCGTGGGAATCTCGGATGCGGATGTGCTCGACATCGCCTTGCCGTTCTTCGGCCGTCTCGGCGACATCGCCGCCGAACAGGGCGTCATCGTCTGTCTGGAGCCGAATCCGCCGCGTTACGGTGCGAACTTCATGACGACCAGCCTAGAGACGCTGAGCATTGTGAATCAGGTCGCGCATCCGGCCATCAGGATGCAGCTCGACACCGGCGCGATTACGATCAACGGGGAAGACCCGGCGACGATCGTGCGTGAGTGCGCGAGGGCAATCGGCCATGTGCACTTGAGCGAGCCGGACTTGGTTCCCGTTGGCGACGGCGACGGCGACCACGACGCCCTTGCGACCGCCGTTCGCGAGCATTTGCCGGATCACATTGTCACCATCGAAATGATCGCGACGAAAGACGAGCCGCACGACGTCTCGATCGAGCGCGCGCTCAGGACGACGATTTCGCATTACCGCGGCACAGGAGCCGGAGCGCGCTAATGAAGTGGATCATTCTTGCGTTGGGCATCGGTTCCAACGCGGCGGCCAGCGTACTCGTCAAGTTCGCGATGCTTCCGCCTCGGAAATTCCCGTCGCCTGCCGATCCGATGGCCGCGTTGACCAACTGGCCGTTCTGGCTCGGCCTGGGGCTATATGGCGCGGCGTTCCTGCTGTACGCGGCGGCGCTCGCGCGGCTGCCGCTGAACGTCGCTCACCCCGTTCTGACTTCAGGCGCGATCGCGACCGTCGCACTGAGTTCGGTGCTGATTTTCCGCGAGCCGTTTCACTGGACGACCGGCGCAGGCATTTGCTTCATCGTGACCGGCGTGGTTCTGCTGACCCTGCGTGTAGCTTAAGTACATCAATGAACACAACTTCCGATTCGCCCCTGCGCGACGACCGCTCGACCTGGCAGGTACCGGCCTTCAGTACGCTCATGTGGCTTGGACGCTGCCACAAGGCGTGCGTCGTCATTCCGGTGATCAACGAAGGCGAACGCATCCGCAACCTTCTGGTGCGCATGCATGCGTTGAAGATCGACGACCGCGCCGATATTGTCATCGTCGACGGCGGCAGCACTGACGGCTCGCTAGCCGAGGACTTCCTGCGCAGCCAGAACGTGCGGGGACTGCTGCGGAAGACCGCGCCCGGCAAATTGAGCGCGCAATTGCGCTGCGCGTATGCGTTTGTGTTGGATCAGGGTTATGAGTATATCGTCACGATCGACGGCAACGACAAGGACGATCCCGACACAATTCCTCGCTTCATCGAGGCGCTTTCGAATGAGTATGACTTCGTTCAGGCGTCACGTTTCTTACCGGGCGGCGTCGCGGAGAATACGCCGCTTTCGCGCTACATCGCTATCCGCCTCGTGCACGCGCCGCTTTTGAGTATCGCGTCCGGCTTCCGCTGGACTGACACGACTCAGGGTTTCCGTGCATACAGCCGGCGCATGTTATTAGACCCACGGCTCGCCATCTTCCGTGACGTCTTCTCGTCGTATGAGTTGCTTTTCTATCTGTCCTACCGCGCCCCCAAGCTGGGATATCGCTGTGTCGAGCTGGCCACTTCGCGCCGTTACCCGAAGGGTGAAGTCCCGACAAAAATCAGCGCGGTACGAGGCAACTTGACGGTGCTAAAAGTGCTATTCCGGGTCTGCCTCGGCCACTACAACAACTGATCGCATGGGTGGCGCCCCGCGCCACCCGTCGCGCCTCCACCGTCGTCACAACGTTATGAACAGCAACGCCGTATCTCCTGCCGCAACGCCCTGGTTGAGACATCGTTACGCGATTGAGTTGCTTGTCTTCGGACTCGTCGTCGTAGTTGTCTTCGGGCAACTCAGATTTCCGACCACTTCCGGTTCCAACAGCAACGTCGAACAGTGGGTTAATCTTACCAATCAAATGTTTCGGGGCGACCAGGACTTCCTGTTCAGCTACGGACCGCTCTTTTGGCTGACCGGCGGTACCACGTCGATGTACAGCGCCCTTGCATACTGGACGTCGATAGCACTTGTGTGCGCGATTAACGGCATATTCTGGGCTGCGCTGGTTGCCGTCGCTGCGCGGCGTCGGGCGCTTCTGTTGTTCGGCGTGACATATGTACTGTTCTTCGGCAGTCCGATCGTCAACGTTGCACTCTTCATGTGGCCGCTCTCACTCGTGGCGTGGTTGCACTACGCAGAGCCGACGCCGCGCACGCTTAGCCGACTCATGTTGTTCGTGCTTGGTGTGCTTGTCAGCGTCGCACTTTACATGCGCTTCTTTTACGGGACCGTCGCAACGCTGACTTTCGGCGCCTATTTCTTCGGGCGCGCACTACGGCGACGACGCATCGACGAGTTGGCAATGCTGACGGTGGGCGGCGTCCTCGGTTACGTGTTCATTGGGCTCGTAATCTTTCATCATCCGGCCAGCCTTGCGCAGTATCTTATAATCAACAGCCAGTTGAGTTTCGGCAACTCGGTCGACATGACGCTGCAGGTGACGAACAGTACGAAAACGTTCGTCGCGGCAGGGTGTGTCGCGCTAGCGCTGAACCTTTTTGGGGTGCTGCGCCGTCCTGCACTACTCTTACCCATCGACGCACTATTCCTCGTTTTGTTCAAGCTAGGATTCAGCCGCACGGATCACTACATTGCATACTTCGTCGTGCCGATGGCGGTTGTTTGCTGCCTGATGTTGTTCGACGGAGGACGCCTTGGCCGGCTGCTATTTGTTGTTTCGGTCGCAGCCCTATACGTGATGTGCGTCTCGCCAAGCTATCCGGGCGGGCCGGTGCACCGCCCACTGCGGCCCGCGGTCAACTTCGACACGCCATACGACGCCCGAATGGCGAGCGTCTATCCGCAGTTCAAGCTTAGCGACCCGGTCCTAGCGCGCATCGGCAAACAGTCCATCGACGTCTATCCGTACCACAATGAGTACGCCTTTGCAAACGGACTGAACTACGTGCATCGCCCGGTGTTCCAGAACTACATGACGTTGACACCGAAATTGGACGCAATGAACGAGGAGTTCTTCGAGTCATCTGGCCGTCCGCGTTTTGTATTATGGACGGCAGGAATTGCATGTGGAAACGCGGAGTGCAATCCGTTCGATGGCTTTGACGGCAAGCTGGCGTTGAACGAGGATCCACTGACGTCAAGCACCATATTGCTGAACTACCATCCTGTCGAGATGTTCAAGACCACTCGCGGCATACCCGCTACACTATTGGAAGCGAACGACAAGCATGTGCGTTACGCGGAAGAACCGCTGAGCAATATCCGAGATGTGCGCTTCGGCGAATGGCTAGAGATACCGAAAAATGTCGAGGGCGTCGTTAAGCTAAAGCCGCAACTTCGGTTCACGCTGCGCGGCCGGTTGAAGAACATGTTATTTCGTGGCGGTCTCGTACTGATCCACTATCGCCTGTCGACCGGCGAGGAACGCGTCTATCGAGCGAACATTCTGAACGCAGAAAGCGGCATCTGGGTGTCGCCGCTGCCAAACGGCTTCTCGTGGCAAGGAGTGACAGTGACGGCGGTGAAGCTTGAAACGCCGAACTCCGGTTACCTAACGCCAACATTCGACGCTCAATGGATTGAGGTGCCGATCAAGCAATTTAAGCTCCAGCCGTTCGATCGGCCCGTCGCCCTGCCGTCCGGCGTCGAGTACGCGGAACCGCTGAACTGCGACGGCTCCATCGACGCATCGAACGAGCAGAACCCGATTCCTGCATCCATCCGCGCATCAGGTATCCTCCGCTTGCAAGGATGGTTGGCCGCCTCGGCATCCGACGGGCGCCTTACTGATCGCACATTCGTTACAGTCACTGACTCTTTTGGACAAATCAGGTTTGCGCCGACGCACCTCCAACACCGTCCGGACGTCGCAACGGCGTACGGTCACGCGTCGCTAACGGAATCAGGCTTCGAATCGAAACTCGATTTGTCCGATCTGCGCGGAAAATACATGCTTGGGCTCGCACAGCAGCAGGGAGGCGCCCTGCATTTGTGCCGCCAATTCCAGGTCCAGTTGGAGGTGGCCCCATGACAACGCAGGCGCGCATCATCTCTATTCGGCGCAGGTCGCGTACGATTGAATTCCGTCCACTTCTACCTCCTACTGTCAAGCGATGAAAGACGCGAGTTCCCGCATCGACTCTCTCACTTCGATGCGGTTCTTCGCCGCCGCCATGATCGTAGCGTTACACGGCCTGGATCGCGGATTGAGTATTGGCTGGACTAGTCACCTTGCGCTTGCGCAGGGCGTCTCGTTTTTCTTCGTCCTGTCTGGCTTTGTGCTCACATATAACCACCCGGTATTGCCCGATCGTCGCTCCGTCCTACAGTTCTATGTCGCCCGCATCGCGCGCATCTGGCCATGCCACATCGCGGCAACGATCCTGCTATTGCTGCTGATTCGCAATGTTTCATACTACGGCTTGCCGGAGCACTTTCGGGCATGGATAACTACGGCGTACGTGCTACTCGTACACGCTTGGGTGCCCTACCAGCCACTGGTCACAGCTTACAACACCGTGTCGTGGAGTATCTCGACGGAGTTTTTCTTTTACCTATGCTTTCCGTTTCTGCTGCTCGGCATTGCGCGCAATTGGAAGTGGAAGCTGCCAGTTCTTGCGCTGTTGACAGCAAGCTTCTGGATCGCTGCCAGCTGGCTTTTCAAGGTGCCAGGCTTCGAGGTGAACGCGGACTTTCTCGCGTACATTAACCCGTTGCCGCGAGTTATTGAGTTTTTTCTCGGAATGCTAACGGCCGTCGCCTATCGCCGCCACGCACCTGCCTGGCGGACGCGAACGTCTTTTACGCGCGATACACTCGTGGAGGTGACAGCGCTAGTCATGGTGATAGCGTCGTTGCTGATATCGCATCGTCTAGAAAAGTACGTGTCGGCGACGGCTCCGCTATGGGGCCTCGTGCTGGGAACAACAGGCCTCGGATTAGTCACGTTTCCTCTCTTCATCGGAGCTTTCGCTTTCTCGCGGGGCTTCGCGACTCGTGTGTTGAACTGGCGAGTGTTGGTCTTTCTCGGCGAGATCAGCTTTGCGCTCTATCTGACCCACCCCGTCTTTTTGCTTTATCGACAGGTAGCACCAGGCCTTTTCGATGCAATGCCTCGAGGGGAAGTCACCGCGATCTATTGGGCGAGCGGACTGTTTCTCGCGGCGCTCCTACATTGGTTCGTCGAGAAGCCCGCATTGCGGCTGCTCAAGCCGCGTCCTCCGGGACGCGTGAGCCAGCCGCCCACAACGACAAGCCGATCGACGTATCCGCGCGATGTTGCTGGTCTCGCCGCGTTTGGGTTGGTCCTCTACGTATTGGTCACTATCCAGCCGTCGGTGCGAAGCGCCCCAGAGCACGGCGCAATCGCTGAAATTCTTTTCAGTGGACCCGCAACCTTTGCGACAGGAGATCAACTCGCTGAGGTATATATCGACGGTGGCACGCGCGCGTCACCACAACGACTCCGCTTTGTATGGACAAGCACTGCAACGCATCGCCTTGATCACTCCGTCGCGGTTCACTTGCTCGATAGCCGCGGTGTGATGGTCGGCCAGCGCGATTTCGTGATGGAGACCGGCGCGCGTACTGCCCATACAGGCGACGCGTGGATGAATACGCTACCGCTGGAACCGGGGGAACTGGCGCGCGTCGCGCACGTAGCAGTGGCGCTATACGATCGTCACGGGCTTGCTCCGATAAGTTGTAACGGATGCGCTACCGACTGGAATGCTTCACGCCTTCTAATCTCGGCAGTGCCAGCGAATATCGCGATGACTAGGGTGACAGTCAGACAGTAGTCGCGGCGCATCGTTATTAGGCAACAGAGTGGTACACCCTCACCGTGTCCTCCACCATATCAAGGACGGTACGTGGATAAGCGGTTTTCGCGATCATCGCATCGAGGAACCCGCGGTCATGGACCAGTCGCTGCATCGCGACCGCCAGCGCGTGCACCGAACCACGCTCGAACGACATCCCCGTTTCATCCTCGCTGATGAATTCCGTTAGCCCTTCGACATCGGAAACGATAACCGGGGTTTTGGTGGCGAGCGCGTCGAGCAGGACCAGCGGACTGTTCTCGTACCACACCGAGGGAATGACGAGAACGTCCACCTGCGACAGCACGCGCGCCATGTCGGCAGACGGAAACGTTCCACGGAAATTCACGCCCTCGGTCGCCATCTCCTTGAGCGTCGCAAAGTATCGCGGATCCTGCTCAGCCGGCCCGTAAATATCTAACGTCGCACTACCCTTCGGCAGACGGCTGAAAGCACGGATCAGCAGATCCGTGCCTTTGTGCGGTGCGATCTGTCCAATGAAGCCGAAGCGCACCACGCTGCCTCTGCTTCTTTCGGTGCTCAGCGTGCGGTCGATGTCGGTGCCAAACCAGATGGCATGCATCGGGTTCGTGAATCCGTTTTCCTTGTAAGCGTGTTGCAGAAACGCGGTCGGCGTGATCAGCGCGGCGTACTGGGCATACATCTCTCGCAAGGTATCTGGCCGCATTCTCAGGTCTTCGATGACCGCGCCGATCGAACTGCGCATCACCCGATCCAAGCCACGAGCGCGCATGATGATACTGGCTGCGCGTTCGGCATACTTTTCGTTCGAAAACACACGGTAACGAGGGCTGCTGCCGGGTTGCATGGAGACGGCCTTGCCGTAGCATGCCAGGCAGTTCGAGCGGGACGGGTTGGGACCGGCGCAAAGATTACCGGCGGCGTTCTCAAGTTTGTTGTTGAAGCAAACACCGTAGAAGTCGGTGAGCGTGCCAACAGTTGGAATGCCCTTCTCGCAGAGCACCTCCAGCAAGATAGCGGTGTGATTGATCAGGTGCGTGACGTGCACGAGATCCGGTCTGATCTCGTCGAGTAACTTGTCGAATACGTCTCGCGTCTCCGGTTGATAGAACGTATCCCTTACTCGCCGGTTCGGCATGTAGTTCTTGTCGAAGCAGACGACGGGGATACCCTTGAACTCGTAGTGCGTGATCAACTCGGCTTGCTGTGCTTCCCCTGGGAAGATCGCGGTGACGACGATCGGTTCATGGCCAAGTTCTTTCAGGCGAAGTGCCAGATTCAGCGTATAGGTCTCCGTACCATAGAAATGCCTTGGGAAAAAGCAATGAACGAAAAGCGCGATTTTCATGAAAATTGATCAATCTGGGTGTTTTGTAACGTCGGCCCCGAGCACTTCCCCATACAGAGCACGGTATGACGATACCATCGCTTCGAGCGAGAAGTATTGCTGCGCCCGATTTCTATGGTCGAGCGCAAGCTTTCTGCGCGCTGCGTCGTCGTGCAACAGATTGTCGATGATCTGGGCGAGACGCTCGGCATCGGCTGCCGGAGCGAGATAGCTGTCGTTGTTGATGATCTCGCCGATTGCGCCCACGTCATAACCGACGACGGGCACTTCCATATTCATCGCGAACGGGCTGACTTGCCCGAAGCTCTCCTTCCATACGGGCGCGACGAAAACCGCCATGTCACGGTAAAGACCCGGTAACTCACCATAGGGCACATAGCCGGTGAACTCAAACTGCGCGTCGACGCCAGCTGCGGCCACCGATGCCTTGAACGGCTCCAGCAAACTGCCTCCACCCACGATCAGGACGCTTGCCTTCGGATTCATCTGCGCGACACGAATGAATGGGACAATCGCGCTTTCGTTCAGCTTGTCGCGCTCAAGGCGATAAACCATTCCCACCTTCTTCCCGACAGCTTTCTCGCCCTCCTTCAGCGAAAAGTGCGAGAAGTCGGAACCGGGATAGATCACACGGTTCTTGGCCCTTGGATCACCGAATTCCCGTTCGACGTACTTGCTGACATAGACATTGTGAATGATGGACGGTGACACGAACGGCGCAACCGGCGTGTTGATGTTCTGAACCACGGGAATGCCGAGTCCGGTCGCAGCGTCGAAGGCCTTGGCATACCACGGTTCATCGCAGTCGCCCCAGTAGTGAACATGGATGAACTCCGGTTGGTGGGCACGGAAAAAGGCAAGGAACTGATCAGCTTCGCCAGGCTGCGAAATCGCATGGATGTCGACGCCCGTGTAGGCTTGCGGCGTGGGAATGAAGCTCGTCAGCACGGTCTGCCGATACCGATGCCCGAGGCCTTCGATAAGGTCGACCACCAGCTTCGATGATCCGCCGGTCATGAAGTTGGCGATAACGTGCAATACCCGGGGCCGCTCTGCCAGATCGGGCTTTTTTTGCCGGACGATATACGCATTTGCGCCTTCTCCCTTGGGCGCGACAGGGGCTTTCGGCAGCCGGGGCGCCGGCGGCTCTGGAGGCGGAGAAACGAGCGCACGGACTTGCGAAACCACGCGGGATAGCGGGCGCTTGAGGACCGCCGGCGTCGTCATGGCTCCGATGAGGTACCCCGCCCGCGCCATCTGCCGCCCAGAAATCGGACGTTGCGTCAATGCGTCCCTGAGTCGGAACCATTTGGATTGCCGGAGAGCCGCGAACGCCTCACGGAGTTGTGCCGCTTCGGCGTCGGCGCTTGCGCCACTGTCGCCGAATGACTTCACTTGCTCATGCGGCTGATCCCGCTCAAGTCGCCGGATACGCTCAGCCTGCATTTTGATCAGGTTTGCTTGCACCTCGGCTTGTTTGCGATGCCGAATGAGTTCTTCGTTCAGGAGCGCCTCCTCAGCCTCGCGCTCCTGTTTTCCGTGCCCGTCGCTCACTTCCGCTGGCCGTTCGACTCGTCCATCCTCCTTCTGGAGGCGGAGATTCAAGCCGTGAATCTCATCGCCCAGGCGATGGATGATGTCGTCCTTCGCGCCCATTTCGGCCACGATTCGCTCGTTGAGCACCCGGACGTCCGCAGACAGCGCGCCCACGATCTCTTCCTTCTCGACCAGCAGATCTTCCAGTCGGTGGATCTCGGCGCCCTGAGTGGAAATTGCGGCATCCTTTCTGAGTAAATCCCCATTGAGGCGGATGACTTCATTGACGATGCTGGGCGTAACGATCAATTCGGCATGCAGCACGTCCTCGCTATCGAGCGTCGAACGTCCCGTCGTGCCGCGCTGAAACTGATGCTCCAATCGCCCGTAGCGCTTGAGAATCTCGTCGGATAATGAAAGGCCGATACAGCTCAACGCCGCCTCGAACAGATCGCGCAACCGCACGGGCGTGCCTTCCTTCGGCACGGCGACGGTGCGCAGTTCCCACAGCGAGCAATAAGCGCCCCGAAACAGCAGGTAGCCAAATTCGATTGTTTCGCCGTACTTCCATTCGAGATCAAAAAACGAAGCCTTGCCACCGTCGAGAATCAGATTGCGCGGCAGCGCGTCCACGAGACGTGCATCGACAGGCGCGTCGAGAGCGGGCAGGCCGCCTTGCGCGATGCCCAGCTTTGCCCTGAGCGCATCGAACCATTGCATATACCAGTCGGTGAACGTCGTTTGCGTCCAGCCAGGCTCGGAGAGCAGCAGTGAGAGTCTGTATTGCCAATGGGTCCCGTCGACGAAAGGAGCATCTGCAACGGGAAGATTTTCGACGCCCGTCGAGCGCGCGCCAGCCGACGCAAACAGCGGCCGGTGAGTCACCATCAAGGGGCCGTGCGCCGTCTTGCGGACTTGCAGCTCTTTGGTGAACTGCGGTAGTCTGTCGACGGCATAGTGGAAGCCCGCTGCATCCGGATCGTTCCCCGCGAGCGGTTGTCTCGACGCAATGGCAAGGAACGAATTGGATAACGCGTGTGCTAATTCGTTGCGATAGACCGGTCCCCATGCCCTTTCGGGCGAGAACGCCTGATAGAACGGACGCTGCGGATCGGCGGCGGAAGCATTCGCGATCATCGGTGAGAAATCGGCTTCGAGCCGACCGCAAACCGCCTCTTCGCTTAGCACGGAAAGCGGCAGCTTGTAGTCAGGGAACGGATACCACCATTGCTGGAACGACAAACTGGCGCGATCCAGGTGACTGCCTAACTCCTTCCGTCCGAATGTCGCGACGCCCTCCGGCAGATAACGCTCCTCGATGCCGAACATGGCCACACCGGTGTGGTCTTCGGCCGCCCCTGCGAAGTACTTGAGTCCCAGTTGATTCTCGATGGCGACGAACACGCGACCGGCTTCCGTGAGGCGTGCGACGCAATCCGAAAGCAGCCGGTGCGTGCCATCGACGCCGAGGAACTTGCGTGCGTATTCGAGCACGCCGATCAGCATGACTGCATCGAACTCGCCCAGGACACCGATCTTCTCGCTGGTCGCGCAGATAATCTCCACGTTAGGCAAATCGCGGCAGCGCTCGCGGGCGATCGTCGCCCGCATCAGACTGCCTTCGACCGAAACGACAGTGGCGCCGGCCTCGCCGAGAAAGCGCGTTATGGCGCCGCAACCGCAACCGATCTCCAGCACGCGTTTGCCAGCGAACCAGGAAGCGAACGGACGCAACAGGTTGCCTCGCCTAGGTGTGAGGTGATAGGTCGACGGCCAATCGATCATCTTCTCGCGCAGGTCCATGGAGCCCGAACTGACGTCGCTCGCGTCTCTGACCGCGTCGAGAAGGTATTGCTCCTGCTCCTCGCCATCGGAGTAGTCGAAAGGCTTGCGCTCGCGCTCCACCCATACGCGGATGGATTCGTCGAAATCAAAAAAGCCGGATAAGTCCATTTTGCTTGGGTAATCTGTCAAAGCTATTGAATGAGCCGTTCGAAAAGGATCGAAGCGGCAAGAGCCGCGCGTCAGGACGCGTGAACCTGGCTGACGGCCATCGTCATGTCAAGATCGGTCAAGCCATAGAAATTCAAAGCGGGCGCGACGGAAAAATGAACTGCGTCATAACGCCGGTCATGCGGAACGATGGCTTCCTCGGCACGGGATGCTACGCCGATAGAGATGAAGTAGTCGCCTGTCGCAAGCGTACATCTGAAATTCATTTCGACTACGACCCCGGAGCCAGGCGCGCCGAGACCATGCGTATGGACTTCCGACGACAGCAACTCGCTATTCGTGCCGGCAACCGTGATCCCCTCTTTCGTTTTGATCGTGACGCCGAAGATCGGGCGCACCACCTCTTGGTTGAAGCGCACCGAAAGCCGCAACCGCATTGTTTGCCCGCTGGTCACGAAGCGCGGGTCCGCTCGCCCGTCGGCCTCCAGCGAGAAATCCAGAATGGACGCGGCGCCATCGCCCCAACGATACTCATGATGGTTGTACGCGGCTTTTTGAGCGAAGACATCATCCGACAGGCTAAGCGGAAGCCGATCCGTACCGTGTTCCGTCGTGCCCGATACGATCAACTCAGGCGCGCTCTTTTCCGCGGCTTCGCGATCCCGCCCGAACAGCAGATCCATGTAGCGATTGACCACGGCACGCGGCTCGTCCTCCATGACGAGCCGGCCGGCATCGAGCAAGATGGCCCGCGTGCAGTGATTGACGATCTGATCGCTCGAATGTGTAACGAGAAGAATACTTGTGCCACTCTCTTTCAGGCGCTTCAACCGGTCGAAACACTTTGCCTGAAACCGTGCGTCCCCGACCGCCAGCGCTTCGTCGACGATCAGGATATCCGGGTCGATCTGGGATTGAACCGCGAACGCGAGCCGCACGGCCATCCCGCTTGAATAGGTCTTGACCGGCTGATCGATGAAGTTAGCAAGATCTGCGAACGCGACGATATCGTCGAAGCGATGAGCCGTCTCCTCGCGGGACAGCCCGAGAATCGCCGCGCTCATGTACACATTCTCGCGCCCCGTGAATTCCGGATTGAATCCCGAGCCGAGTTCGAGCAAGGCGCCGACGCGTCCCTTTACCTGAATATTGCCGCTAGTGGTAGCAAGCGTGCCGCAAATCATCTGGAGCAACGTCGATTTGCCGGAACCGTTGCGTCCGACGATGCCCACTGTCTCGCCCGGCGCGATGCGAAACGAGATATCGCGCAGCGCCCAGAATTCGCGGAAGAACTTGCGCTTGCGATGAAACATCTGCCGCAGGCGATCGCCCGGCTTGTCGAAGATCTGGAAGCACTTGCTGACGCCCTCCACGACGATCGATGAATCAGAGAACGTCACTGAATCCTCCTCGGGTTCTCTGGAACCATGCATAACCGAGCCATGCGATCAGCAGGCTGCTCGCCAGCAGACAGCCGTAGATAGTCGGGTCCGGCGCCTTACCCCAGATCATTACATCGCGGGCCTGCTCGACGACCACTGCCAGCGGGTTGATCATGAATAGAACCTGAAACCGTGCCGGCACGGCCGAAGCCGGGAAAAAAATAGGCGTAAGAAACATAAGCGTGGTTGTGAGAACGCCGGTGATCTGCGCGACATCGCGCAGGTACACGCCGAGCGCTGCGAGAAACCATGTCAGACCGAGCGTGAACAGGACGAGCGGCAGTGCGACCGCGGGAAGCCAGAGCGCCGTGAGTGGCGGCGCGCCGAACACCGCAACGTAGAAGACCAGCCATACTGCGAGGCTGACCAGCAACTGGAACATCGAGGCTGCCACCGTCACCACCGGCAGTATCTCGAGCGGAAACACCACCTTTTTGACCAGATTCGAATTGGAAATGATCTGGAGCGGAGCCCGGTTTACACAGTCCGCGAACATGTTGAAGAACATCAGCCCGGCGAACAATACGAGTGCGAATTCGGTCTTCGAGTCAACGCCGACTCGCCAGCGTGCCTTGAAAACATAGCTGAATACAAAGGTGTAGATGGCAAGCATCAGCACCGGAATGAAAAGCGACCAGACCAAGCCGAGAGCCGAGCCGCGATAGCGCGACGCGATCTCGCGCACGATCATCTGACGGATGAGATTCCCGTTTCTAGCCAACGTTCGAAGCAGGCTGAACGGATCGATAGAGTTTCTTTGCATTAGAGCATTGGAAGTAATTCAGGGCGCTGTCTGTCAGCGCTTTACGGCATCCCAGAACATGCGGCAACCCTGCTCCAGGTCGACCGTGGGTCGCCAGTTGGTTTCGGACGTAATCCGTTCGATGTCGAGATAGATTGCCTTCACATCGAACGAGCGGGACGGATGGAAAACGACGTTCGGGACGATGCCGGAAACTTTCCTGACTACTTCCAGGATATCGATCAGGCTGTGTCCCACGCCGCTGCCCACATTGTAGAGATTGAAACCCGTCCAATCGGTCGCCTGAACGAGCGCGGCCACCGCGTCGTCCACATGGATGTAATCGCGTATCACGGAGCCATCACCCCAGATCTCGATCGGATCGTTAGCAACGGTCTTCGCGAAGAAGGTCGGAATCACTCCATGCACCCCGATACGCGTCTCGCCCGGGCCGTAGGGGTTGGCAAGACGCAGAACAGTGGCGTTCAACTGCTGCAGGGCGCAGTTGAGCCGCAGATATTGTTCTATCGCGACCTTTACGATGCCATACGAGGAAATCGGCTGCAAAGGCGCATCCTCGCGAACCGGCACGGCGCCCGGATTACCATAGACAGTGCCGCCCGACGACGTGAACACGATTTTGTCCACGCCGGCCGCCCTCATCGTGTCCAAAAGCCGCAAGGTACCCAGCAGATTGCTTTCGACATCGTAAGCCGGGTTCGCATTCGAGGTGCTGGGAATAGTCGTGCTGATCAGGTGATAGACGACATCCACGCCAGCGAGCGCACGCTCCAGGCCAGCGCCCGTTGCAAGATCGCCTTGATAGTAGGCCACGCCCTCGCACAGTTGCGCGCTGCCGTGCCCGCGGTCGAATACGCGCACGTTGGCGCCGCGTGCATGCAGCGCCCGGACCAGGTGGCGTCCGAGGAATCCGTTCCCCCCCATGACGAGCACATTTGGCGCCGGGTTACCCCAGCTACCTTCTACTTTAACCAACTTTGTTCTCCACTAAACCGAGACGGCGATTCATCTGTCGACTGAATCGTCACCCGGGTGCTTTATATCGTAGTCAGCGTCTCTGCCCAAAGAAGGGAGACGAGACGCTCGACATAAGCGTTCATATCAAAAGCATTCCGCGCGATGCGACGGTTCTCCACGCTGATATTTTTTCGCAGCTCTGGCTCGCGAGCGAGCGCATCGAGGCGCCGCGCAACTTCGGCGACATCGGAGAATGGCGCGATACTGGCATCGGCGTGAGTCGAATCGGCCAGAACTTCTGCGATTCCGCCGGCGCCTTCGAAACACAGAACGGGCAATCCGACAGTCATGGCGTCGATCGCGACGTTGGGCAGCGGATCCATTCTGGATGACAAAAAGAATACGTCGGCCAACTCATAAAGCTCCTCGAGACGCGAGGTGGCCCCAAACAGATGCGCATGCCCTCCGGCTCGTTCGAGCGCGCGCATTTGCATGGTCAGACAAGCCGTATACGAAAGATCGCTTTCGCTGTCGTGCCCAACCCACACGAACAGTGTGTTGTCGTCCGGCGCATGACGCCTGAGTGCCGCACCTGCCGCGAAAAACAGATCGACACCTTTGCGAAACTGGACCGTGCCGGCGCCGAGCACGAGCCGGGGCCTCGGCATGATCGAGTTCAGCAAAGTCTTGACATGATCGACTGTGTCCGGCGCCCCTTTGCGTTCATCGATGCCGCCGCGCAGACGACTCGCCGATTCGGACGATTCGGCTCCGCCTTGCGGGATGACCGACTTACCCTGACGCAGGAGAACGGCCCTTTCGAGCGCCTTTCTCGTTTCATCATTGATGGCGTCCTCCAGCACCGGCTGCGAAGACATGACTACGACCGAGGCATGATTGATGGCTTCGTCCGTGCTCGTGCGCGAATGCATATAGCTCACGTACTCGTGCACCAGGAAAAGCACGCGCATGCCGTGATCCGCCAGCGGCTTCACCATCATGCGCGATTCGGTGCTGTTGACGATGGCGTGATCCACTGTCACGCGCGCGCGGATATCCCGGACGAGGCGCGTCAGCACGACGGCATGCCGCATTTCCGGCTCAGTCAGCACAAGCGTTTCACAGCACACCTGCCTGAATTCTTCAGTGAGCGGCCCGTCCGCGAGCAAGATTGCGATGACGTCGGCCCGCGCGGACAACTGCTGACAGATGTTCAGCGCGACCACCGGAGCCCCTGTGCGCGACGCATCATGAGAGACCACAATCACCTTCGGACGTGCCGAACCGAAACGGTCGCCGCGCCACTGGCTCGCCACGTCCAAAGGATGCGAAGCACGCCCTTCCGCGCGACCATAGAGCAGGTAGTGATCCAGCGCGGACATGCCGCTTGCCGCGACGTCCGGAGCAGCCTCGAGATAAAAATCCGGATCGAAATCGGCCACCCCGCTCTGCGCCGCACGCTGCTTTTCGGGGTTTTCGCTTCCCTCGGTGACAGGCTGCTCGCGCGTCCCCTTGCGGCCCTCCGCTTTGCCGAAAAGCACATAATGTTCGTAGGGGTCGACTGCGGCCGCCGCGACGTCCGGATTCGAAGCGAGGTAGAAATCGGCATCGAAGGACTCCGCTTCCTTGGCGCTAAGCTCTCCCGCGCTCCCAACGCGGCCTTCAGCGCGCCCATATTGCACGTAATGCTCCCAGGGATCCATTCCGCTCGCAGCGACGTCCGCGTAGGTCTCCAGGTAAAACTTCGCATCGAATGCTTCACGCAAGTTTGGGTTCAATCTTCGCCCCTTGATGACCGAATCCGGACCGCAGTTTCGCGTCCGCCCTCATTCTGCTTCAGGTCCCGCGCATTTACGTCGAAATTTTACACGGCGCTCCAACACCGCCATTCTCGAATTCCAGCGGATGCGCGCGGGCGCGCTAGTCCAGATACTCTGCAAAGCTCACATCACGATTGCGGCTGCTGGCCCATGCATCGAAGTTTGTTACCGAGGCGAGAAGACGCCGCGTGTCAGGCGGCATGTCATCGAGGAATGCAAGCAACGGCTTGATAAGCTCCTCTGGGGCGGGATCGACTTCGATGCGTCGCAACAACTCGCCCGCATGAGCGCCGAATCGCTCGATGCCGCGCAGAATCGACGCGGAGATGCCCGAGAGTTGGTGCGTCGAGCCACGCCCCTGATCTTCGATTACGCGTAGCGAGCCGTTCGCATCGAAGTCGTAGCCAATCACCGCATGATGGGGCGCCGAAAAGAACAACTCGACCGCCACCCGGTTCGCGTACACCTTGCGCGCCACGCGCGCCCCGCACGTCTCAGGCGACAGCATCGAATCCATACGATATAGCGCTTTACGCCGAAGGCATTCGGGTTGATCCGTCAGGCACAGGTAGTAACCGTACAAGTCGATATCGAGCATGCCCCGCAGTGCCGTTTCGAGCGCTTCCTGGGACGTGCCATTCCACCCCACGTCCACCAGCGCGACACGCATGCCGGGCTTCACGCCGAGTTCGTGCAGATAGTTGAAGAGTCCTGCGCGCACGGCCCGGCACGTCTTGAGGATCTCCCAACGGCTCGCCCAGAGGAAAGTCTTAAGCCGCTCGACCGTCGCGGGTCCGAGACGCACTTCCGGTCCGAGCCCGATGTCGCTCATCACGTTGTCCGCCCACGGCGTAACGCCGATTCGCTCCAGCAATTCGAAAGGTGAAAGTTCTTCGGCCCCCGACAGCAGGAACGGCACCATCTTCTCGAAATTGGACTCGTCCGTTGCCGCAAGCGTGAGCGCGATACGAGAGCTCTTGAAATACTCACAGCGGGGAAACACACCGGCGTCGCCGCGCTTTTCCATCCGCTCCAGCACATAGCCGTCGCGCGACATGAACAAGACCAGATCGATCTCGTCGCGCACGGCGACACGTTTGATCCAATGGAGGAAAGCAAGCGCGGCAGGTCCACCAACCTGGAAACCCAGCGTCTCGAACGGGTCCGGGCCAGGTAGTTCGGGGATTGCTCGGCCGATGGCAAACGCAACGGAGGCCGCAGGTGTACTGACAGCCGGCAACGCAGCGCGGCGAGAATCGACGTAGTGAAAAGCCGCGAAACCTCGCTCCCGCGCACGCCGAATATCGGACAGTTCGTTGTCCCCGACATGCAGAATCCGCGCGGCCGTCACGTCGCATTCCGCAGCGACGATGTCGAAAAGTTCGCCGCAGTCCCGCTTGGTCGCATTGCGGTGCGATGAAATGAATAGTGGCACTTCCGCCAGGCCGTACTTCTTCAACAGCGTTTCGAAGAAGTGTCGGGGCAAGTACATGTCCGAGGTAATTACGACGCGCTTGGTGCCGACGATTTCGTCGAAGAATGTGCGCAACTCGGGATTGGGTCTGGTCAGTTCCAGTTCGAGCGCCAATTCGAGGCCGGCGATCTCTTCGGCGGGCAAGGGCAGATCATCAAAGCAGGCATAGATGCCATCGAGCGTGATCTCCTTCTTGCGCTCGGCATGCATGACCTGAAACGCCTTTGTCTGAGCAAGCCGGCGCCGCTCGCGAAACGACGCGATTCCGGTTCGTTCGCCGATGATGTCGAAAAGGTCCTCTGGGTCGCAAAGAGGTCGTACAAACAGGGTATCGAATACGTCGAACGACACGACATCGACGGCTTCGGCCGCTCTTCGAAGTTGGACTAGGAGATCGAGTTGCATAAGTTGTCTCAATTCGGTAGCGGCCCGACTCGCCGTCATCGGCGCGAACGGGACCGCTAGAGCGTTCAGCCCGCAGGAATTCGAAAATGTACGTCGTTCGGCGACAGATTCGGGTTGTGGAACGGATCACGCATGAAGAACCGCGGATGCTTTTGATAGAGGCGCATCCTCTCGCAGACCAGACGTTCGAGCTTCCGCGGATCGAGGCTGTCGTCGCCCCGAGTCAGTGATTCGTGATGGATCAGTTCAACCGACGGGCAGAGTACGTTGTAATACCCCGCTTCGGTCAGACCGAAGCAGAGATCGACATCGTTGTAGGCAATCGGAAACGTTTCGTCGAAACGTCCAACGGCTTCGAATTTCGAGCGCTCGATCATCAGGCACGCGCCGGTTACAGCCAGCCAGTTGTACTCCAAAATGTTGCGCGCGAAGGCCACGGGCGTATAGGCATCCGCGGCGAGGAAAGCGTGACCCGGCCCTGCCGCCAGATTGACAATGCCGCAGTGTTGCATGAGGCGCGATTTGGGATACAGCAGCTTTGCTCCGACAGCGCCGACGTGCTTCAGTTGCGCGTAGCCAGCCATACGCTCAAGCCAGTCGGGTGAAATCACTTCCGTATCGTCGTTCAGAAACACAAGAATCTCGCCGCGAGCATGACGCGCGCCGACGTTATTGATTTCCGAATAATTGAACGGAAAGTCATGCGGCACCACCGTCACCTGATTGATCTCGGCAAGCGCGCGAAGATGATCGAGCGTCTGCGGCTGACGGGAACCGTTGTCCATCACGACGATTTCGAAGTGGCGATACGCAGTGAGTTTCATGATCGACGCGATGCACTGCGCCAGCACTTCGCCATTGTCACGGCTCGGAATGATGATCGATATCAGCGGCGCACCCGACAGTGCATATTTGACTCGCGCGTGCCCCGGCAAATCGGACAGCGGTTCGAGCACACCCGCGTGGCCTCGCCGTACAAGCGCCGCTTCGCGCGCGCGCACGCTGGCATCGACGGCGTAAGGCTTCTCGGCAAGGTCAGCAGCGACCGAGCCCGGTATCACGCGCCAGTGGTACAGAACTTTCGGGATATGCACGATGCGCGAAGTCTTCTCGGCAATCCGCAGTACGAGATCCCAGTCCTGGGCCCCGTCATACTCGCTGCGCAGCCCACCGAGTTCCTCGACGAGCGAGCGCCGCACTGCGGAGACATGGCACGTGAACATCGTGCTCATGATCGTATCGGGCGACCAGTCCGGCTTGTGAAACGGGAGAGAAAACTCGCCGGAAGGCAGAATCTTGTCTTCGTCGCTGTAGATGAAGTCGGCATTCGTCGCGTCGACGGCCTTAGCGAGCTCCCACAGGCAATCCGGTGTCAACTCGTCGTCATGATCGAGGAATACGATGTAGTCGCCAGACGCCTGCCGAATCCCGGCGTTCGTGGCGCCCGAGATGCCAAGGTTCTGGTCAAGCGCGATGACCTTGACGCGATCGCCAGCGGCAAGCCGCAACGCAGCGCGCGCAGCCTCCTGCGGGCTGTTGTCGTCGACGATGATCAGTTCGTAGCGCCCGTACCATTGCGCCCGAACGGAAGCCAGGAGGCGTTGCAGCAGGAGTTCCGGCGTGTTGTATGCCGGCACCACGATGCTGAACAGCGGGTGAGTAGCCAACTCGCGCAGTTGGTCGGGCCGTCGCGGGGGCACGTACGAGTAGCGGAAGTTCCGCCAGTCGGTCTCCATACGGTATCGCCCCACATCGGACGCAATCCGGCCATCGCGCGCCGGAGCGTTCAAAGCGGTTTGACCAAGCTCCGGATTGAACGCGAGGTACGCCGGCTTGATCTGCACAGCCGCGCCCAGCACATTCACCGACGCCACTCCGCCCAGATGCCGGCGAATTCTGAGCATTTTCAGACGTTGCGGCATCAAGTGCGGCGTTGCGACCCACCAGGCCGCCTTCGCCGCCCTCCTCAGCATCCGGCGTGACCCCGGCGATAGCCGCGAAAACGCAGCGCGCATCGGACGCGAACTCGCCAGCCCTCTCAACTTCTGCTTCATATCGATTCCAACTCACTCTTGACCATCGCAATCCACGGCACGCAGCGCATCGAACTACTTGCCGTGCTTCTGACGCAGTGGCCCCAACTTATTGATCATTCCGTGCACCACACCGCGGACGATCATTCTGATTTGCTCGACGGGTTGTCCGGAAAACAATGGGTAGATCACCGCACGCACCGGGAGCTTGCCGAGCTCGGAAATCTTCCAGCCAAGCGGCATGTATCGTCGATAAAAAATGAGCGCGATCGCGTTGCGAAAAAGGAAGTAATGCCGAAACGCAGAATGCATGGCAAACGTCCGTCCCAGAACGAGCGCGGGTTCGTCGCCGAGGCTATGCTGCATCGTGAGCCACGGCAGGCCGATCACCGAACATCCCGCGCGCTTCGCTCTCACGCACCATTCGACATCGACGAAGTCAATGAAGAGCGACTCGTCCATCGGCCCCACGACGTGCCACTCGGACAACGCGATGCACGAGCCCGACGAAATCAGGAAGTCGACTTCGAGCGGCTCACTTCCAACGATCGGCACGCGCGTCAAGCCCAGCGCGCCGAAACGCACGAATGGCGTTACGCCACCCAGGCGCGGATCGTCATAGGCCGGCCCGACCAAGGCAACCCTGCGCCCTTCCTTTCTCAACTCATGCATGGCGCCGACAAGCCCGACCACCAAATCTTTCGACGCCTCGCTATCTTGATCGAGGAGCAGTCCGTAATCGAATCCGCGCGAAATCAGCGCATCGACACCTTCGTTCTGGGCCGCTGCGATTCCACGATTCATTCCGCTTGCGCGGTATTCGATCCGTGGATCGAGCGAACCGGCACGTGACGCAGTGTCTTGTTCTTCGTCACGCGGTGTGTTGTCCACCACCACGACAAAGATTAAGTCAGCCAGCCGATTAACCCTGTCGAAGCAGGCGGCGTCGGGTCGATAAAAGACTACGACAGCACCGGCGCGCGAGCGGGCTTCAACGATTGCGTCGATGACGACCTCAAACTTGCCGTGTTGCAGAAACGTCGCAGTCAGCCAGACAGAGCTCGAGAGCGACGCGCCAGTCGGGCTGCCGGACGCCGAAACGCTCAGCGAGGGCTTCGTTCGACATACGTGAATTCTGAGGACGACGTGCCGGCGTGGGATACTCGCGCGCCTCGATAGGCACGACGCGCGGCGCCTTTTCTCCCATGGCGGTCTCGAACACCGCACGCGCCAGATCGTACCAAGACGCCTCGCCTGCCGCTGTCAGATGATAGATACCCGAGTTTCTTTCCCAATAGTCCACCTGACCGGCGCGCAGTCCTGAGGCGACCACATGAGCCGTCGACGTCGCGATCGTATTCGACCAGGTCGGCGCGCCAATCTGATCTGCGACGACACGAAGCTCGTCGCGCTCTGCGCCAAGACGGAGCATCGTCCGAACGAAATTCTTGCCGCGGGCACCGTACACCCAACTCGTGCGGAAGATCAGATACGTCCCCTGCGCATCGGCGATGGCGCGCTCCCCCGCGAGCTTGCTGGCGCCATAGACGTTTTGCGGGTTTGCGGGATCACTCTCCACGTAAGCGGCGCCCTGCTTTGCGCCGTCGAAGACATAGTCAGTCGAGTAGTGAATGAGAAGCGCGCCCAACTTCGCGCATTCCTGGGCGAGCACGGCCGGCGCATCACTGTTGAGTCTGAACGCTGTGTCGCGGTCGGCTTCTGCCTGATCGACCGCGGTGTAGGCCGCCGCGTTAACGACGATGGCCGGCCGCAGATTGCGCAGCACGGCGCGAATCGCGTCGAGATCTGCGAGATCGAGCGCGTTCCGCCCGAGGGCCACGACGCGCCCCAGACCCTGCATCGTTCGCGCAAGCTCAAACCCCACTTGGCCGTTTGCCCCGGTGATCAAGATAGTACGTTGATCGTTCACGGCACCGCTCATGCAAACACCTCAGCTTCCGCCAACCGCTTGCCAGCCGCATCCTTCGCCGCGAGCAGCGGCTCGAAGTCGATCGGCCATTCGATGCCGATCTCCGGGTCGTTCCACACGATGCTGCGCTCGTGCGCCTGGAACCAGTAATCGGTCGTCTTGTAGAGAAACTGCGCCGACTCCGACAGCACGACAAAGCCGTGCGCGAAACCCGGCGGCACCCACAACTGCCGGTGGTTTTCCTCCGACAGGTTCACGCCGACCCACTTGCCGAAGTTCGGCGAACTCTTGCGGATATCGACCGCGACATCGAACACTTCGCCTTCCACGACGCGCACGAGCTTGCCCTGCGCATGCTGAATCTGATAGTGCAGTCCGCGCAGCACGCCCTTTGCCGAGCGCGAATGATTGTCCTGCACGAACTCGACACCGCTCTCGACGTGCTCCCCGAATTCACGCGCGTTGAAGCTCTCGTAAAAGAAGCCGCGCGCATCGCCGAACACTTTCGGCTCGATGATCTTGACTTCGGGCAACGCCGTTGCCGTTACCTGGATGGCCATGCGACTTTGTCCTTGGGAAGATTGAGCAGGTATGCACCGTAAGCGTTCTTCGACAGCGGCTTCGCGAGCGCGAGCAGTTGCTCCTCGCCGATCCAGCGCTTCCGGTACGCGATTTCCTCGGGACACGCCACCACGAGACCCTGGCGCTTCTGCAACGTCGCGATGAAGGTGGCCGCTTCGATCAGCGACTCGTGCGTGCCCGTGTCGAGCCACGCGTAACCACGCCCCATGATCTCGACATCGAGCTTCTTCTGTTCGAGATAGCGTGAATTGACGTCCGTGATCTCGAGCTCGCCGCGCGCGGACGGCTTGATGTCCGCGGCGATGTCGCACACCTGGTTGTCGTAGAAATACAGACCCGTCACGGCGTAGTTGGAACGCGGCTTCGCGGGCTTTTCCTCGATCGACAGCGCGCGGAACTGCTGGTCGAATTCGACCACGCCGTAGCGCTCGGGATCTTGCACGTGATAGGCGAAGACCGTCGCGCCGTCGGTGCGCGTGTCCGCGCTCTCAAGTTGCTTGGCGAGGTCGTGCCCGTAGAAAATGTTGTCGCCGAGAATCAGCGCCGACGGTTCATTGCCGACAAACTCGCGCCCGATGATGAACGCCTGCGCAAGCCCGTCCGGCGACGGCTGCACCGCGTACTGAATATTCATGCCCCACTGGCTGCCGTCGCCGAGCATCGACTCGAAACGCGGCGTGTCCTGCGGCGTCGAGATGACGAGCACGTCGCGAATGCCCGCGATCATCAGCGTGGATAGCGGGTAGTAGATCATCGGCTTGTCATAGACAGGCAGCAGCTGCTTCGACACCGCATGGGTGATCGGATAAAGCCGCGTGCCGGAACCGCCGGCCAGAATAATGCCCTTGCGCGCCATGATTCAGCCCCTCACGCGCGCTGCGCGTAGTTCGTCTCGACCCATTTCCGGTAGTCGCCGGAAGCCACTTCGTCGGCCCACGCCTGATTGTCCAGATACCACTGAACCGTCTTCGCAAGACCAGTTTCGAAGGTCTCCGCGGGCTTCCAGCCGAGTTCGCGCTCGAGCTTGCGCGCGTCGATGGCATAGCGGCGGTCGTGGCCCGGACGGTCCTTTACATATGTGATCTGTTCGCGATACGAACCGCTCGACTTCGGCTTCGCGCGGTCGAGCAAGTCACACAGCGTGTGCACGACTTCGAGATTCTTTTTCTCGTTCCAGCCGCCGACGTTATACGTCTCACCGGGCACGCCGCGTGCGAGAACCTCACGGATCGCAGAGCAGTGATCGCCCACGTACAACCAGTCGCGCACGTTCTGGCCATCGCCGTACACCGGCAGCGGCTTGCCGCCGAGCGCGTTGGCGATCATCAGCGGAATCAGCTTTTCAGGGAATTGATAGGGGCCGTAATTGTTCGAGCAGTTGGTGGTCAGAACCGGCAGTCCGTACGTGTGGTGATACGCGCGCACGAGATGATCGGAGCCGGCCTTGGTCGCGGAATACGGGCTGTTCGGCGCGTACGGCGTGGTCTCGGAGAACTGCGGATCGGTGGCCGAAAGCGAGCCGTACACTTCGTCGGTCGATACGTGCAGGAAGCGGAACGCCTGCTTCTCGTCTTCGGGCAGCTTGCTCCAGTACATCCGCGCGGCTTCGAGCAGCGTGAACGTGCCGACGACGTTCGTCTGCACGAAATCGGCCGGGCCGTGAATCGAGCGATCGACGTGGCTCTCGGCGGCGAAGTGCAGAATGGCGCGCGGCTTGTGCTTGGCCAGCAGCGCATCGATCGCGGCGCGGTCGCAAATATCGGCGCGCTCGAAGATGTGGCGGGGGTCGTCCTTCAGAGACTTGAGCGTTCCCAGATTGCCCGCATACGTCAGCTTGTCGACGTTGAGCACGGGTTCGTCCGAACCATTGAGCCAATCCAGCACAAAATTGGCGCCGATGAAACCGGCGCCGCCCGTCACGAGAATCATACGTGGCCCTCTTTATAGCTTTCCGTCAGGTCATTACGCCTCGGGAAAGCTTGAATATGCAAAAAAATTGCGACACTTGCGGCGGATGAAAGCAAAATCGGAAAATATGACCGATTTTCGTGCATTCCGCCCCAGTTTGGTCAACCCTGAATTATAAGGCTCCGCCATTCAAAAACTAGGCGGATAACAACTTGATACAGCTCGCGATTTATGGTTGCACAGGTGGCAGCGGGTAATTCCCGCCTGTGCATCCGTCGGTTAAAGAGACAGTGCTCAGCCGCTGTTCCATAATCTTCGCTCACCCGGATTTCCTCTTAGAAGCCTGACAACAAGTCTCCCAGATGACCATCGCCACCTCCCCCGCTCCCCTCGTCTTCGGCGATCTCCAGGGCTGCTGCGATCCCTTCCAGCGCCTCCTCAAAAAAGCCGCGCCATCACCCGACACACCGCTCTGGTTCGCTGGCGATCTCATCAACCGTGGTCCGAAGTCCTTGCAGACATTGCGCGAGATCATCGCCCTCGGCTCGCGCGCAACTGTCGTGCTTGGCAATCACGATCTGAATCTGCTATCCGTCGCCGCTGGCCTGCGCAAGCCGAAAAAAGGCGACACGCTCGATGAAATCCTCGCCGCGCCCGACGCCGCCGATCTCATCGAGTGGGTGCGTCACAAGCCGGTCGCGCACTTCGAAAACAATGTGCTGATGGTTCACGCGGGTGTGTTGCCGCAATGGGACGCGACGATGACGATGGAACTCGCGCACGAGCTTGAGCAAGCGCTGCGCGCACCGAACTGGAAGGAAACGCTCGCGTCGCTCTACGGCAACGAGCCGCATCGCTGGGACGACTCACTGAAGGGGGCCGACCGGCTGCGCGTGATCTATAACGCGCTGTCGCGCATCCGCTTCTGCACGCCCGAAGGCGCGATGGAGTTCGCCAACAACGGCGGCCCCGACGCGGCGCCGCCCGGCTACATGCCGTGGTTCGACGTGCCGGACCGCCGCACGCAGGACGTGACGATCGTCTTCGGCCACTGGGCCGCGCTCGGTCTCATGATCCGCGACGACGTTCTCTGCCTCGATTCGGGCTGCGTGTGGGGCAACAAGCTGTCGGCGGTGCGCCTGACGGCCGATCCCGCGCAGCGCGTCGTCACGCAGGTGAGCTGCTCGATGAAGAAGTGAGCGGCACTTCCGTCATCGCATCGGCGACGGCGGGTAGGCCACGCATCCGCTGAAGTGCGGCGTCGACGGAAGCCTGCGCCTCGCTCGCGAGCAACCGCCGGTCCGCGCCCGGTGCGAGCGGATCGCACACGTACAGATGCGCGGTGAGCGGCCGCGCGCGCAAGAGCGCATCGAGCGAATCGTTGAGCGACATATCGCCGATATACGCCGGCGCAGTCGATTGCCTTCCGCGCGCATCCTCGTACATCAGGCAGATAGGCTGCACCGGGCACGACGCCGATACCGCCGCCTGAAACATGTTTGCGTGAAAGGGCAGCAGCGCTTGCCCGTCCGAGGTCGTGCCTTCCGGAAACACGCACATCTTTTCGCCGGCGAGCAGACGATCCGCGAGCTCGTGCATGATGCGCTTCGCGTCGCTGCGCTTCTCGCGCTGCACGAACACCGTATCCAGTTGATGCGCAAGCCAGCCGACCACCGGCCATTTGCGGATCTCCGCCTTCGACACGAACGGCGTCGGACGCCACGCGTTGATGACGTAGATATCGATCCACGAGATGTGATTGCCGACGACGAGCACGCCGCTATCGAGCCGCGCCTCGTCGTTATGCACGACGAGCTTCATCCCCGACAGCCGCAGCATTTCGAGCGACCACAGTCGATTCATCTCGGCGCGTTCGGCCGCCGACACGCGGGCAAAGCGCGTCGCGACGATCCACATGCCGTACAACAGATGCGCGACGAGCCGCAGCTTGCGCCATGCGAAGCGCATGTTCAGCGGCTCTCGTAAGCGACGTGACCGCCGACCACCGTCGCACGCACGCGCGCCGGCAATTCGTAGCCACGAAACGGCGTGTTGCGGCCCTGGCTCTTAAGCTTCAGCGGATCGACGCGCCATTCGCTCGCCGCATCGAACACGCACAGATCCGCGAGCGCGCCCGTCGCAATGCGGCCGGCGGGGAGCTTCAGCACGTCGGCGGGCGCGGACGTGATGCGCGACAGCGCCTCCGCAAGCGGCACGTTCGCTTCGCGCGCCCACTTCACCGTCAGCGACAGCAGCAATTCGAGGCCGGTCGCGCCGGGCGTCGCTTCGGCGAAGGGCAGCAGCTTTTCGTCGTCGTCGAGCGGCGTGTGATCGGAGCAGATCGCGTCGATGGTGCCGTCGGCGAGACCCGCGCGGATCGCATCGCGGTCGCGTTGCTGACGCAGCGGCGGATCGAGGCGAAATTGCGAATCGAAATAGCCGATGTCGATGTCCGTCAGATGCACGTGATTGATGGTCACGTCGCACGACACGGCGATTCCTTCGGCCTTCGCCGCGCGCACGAGCGCGACGCCCGCCGCCGACGACAGATGCGACAAATGCACGCGCGCGCCCGTCACGCGCATCAGTTCGAAAATGGTATGCAGCGCGATCGTTTCCGCCGACACCGGCACGCCCGACAGCCCCAGCCGCGACGCCACCGCGCCGCTCGCCGCCACGCCGCCCTTCGACATGTACGCATCCTGCGGACGCAGCCACGCGGTATAGCCGTAGGTGGTCGCGTACTGCAGCGCGCGCTGCAGCGTGCGCGTATCGACGATCGGGTTATCCGCCTGCGAAAAGCCGACGCAGCCCGCTTCAGTCAGCTCGACCATCTCGGTGATGGTCTCGCCCTTGAGCCCGACCGTCAGCGCGCCGAGCGGATACACGTGCGCGAGATGCAGCTTCTGCGCGCGAAACTTGAGCATTTCGACAAGACCGGGTTCGTCGAGCGTCGGATCGGTGTCGGGCGGGCACACGAGACTCGTCACGCCGCCCGCCATCGCGGCGGCCATCTCGGATTCGAGCGTCGCCTTGTGCTCGAAGCCCGGTTCGCGCAGACGCGCCGACAAATCGACGAAACCCGGCGCGACGTAAAGCCCCGAAGCGTCGATGACCTTGGCCGCGTTGAAATCCGCGGGCGCCTCGCCGATGCCGACGATCCTGCCCGCCGCGATGAACACGTCCTTGCGCTCTTCCGTGCCGGCCGCCGGATCGATGATCGTGCCGTTCTGAATCTGGATCTTCATGTCGTCTTTGTCAGTCAGTGTTGCCGGCCACGATGCCCATCACCGCCATGCGCACGGCGATGCCGAAAGTCACCTGATTCAGGATGACCGACTGCGGGCCGTCGGCCACTTGCGAGTCGATTTCCACGCCGCGATTCATCGGGCCGGGATGCATGACGATCGCATCGGGCGCGGCGAGCGCGAGACGCTCGGGCGTCAATCCCCAGCTCTTGAAGTACTCCTGCGCGGACGGCAAGAGCGCGCCGCTCATGCGCTCGTTCTGCAGGCGCAGCATGATGATGACGTCGACGCCCTTCAGCCCTTCGTCGAGATTGTGATAGACGTGCACGCCCATCTGATCGAGATTGCCCGGCAACAGCGTGCGCGGTCCGATCGCGCGCACTTCGGGCACGCCAAGCGTCGTCAGCGCGTGAATGTCGGAGCGCGCGACGCGCGAATGCAGGATGTCGCCGACGATCGCCACGCGCAGCTTCGTGAAGTCGCGCTTGTAATGGCGGATCGTGTACATGTCGAGCAGGCCCTGCGTCGGATGCGCGTGACGGCCATCGCCCGCATTGATGACGTGCACGTGCGGCGCGCAATGCTCGGCGATCAGATACGGCGCGCCGCTCGATGCGTGACGCACGACGAACATGTCGGCGTGCATCGCGGAGAGATTGTTGATCGTGTCGAGCAGCGATTCGCCCTTGCTCGTCGACGACGCGTTGATGTTCAGATTCAGCACGTCGGCCGAAAGACGCTTCGCCGCGATCTCGAACGTGGTGCGCGTGCGCGTCGAGTTCTCGAAGAAGAGATTGAACACCGACTTGCCGCGCAGAAGCGGCACCTTCTTCACTTCGCGATCGGTCACGCTGACGAACTGCTCGGCGGTATCGAGAATGTGCGTGACGATCGAGCGCGGCAATCCTTCGATGCTCAACAGGTGCTTCAGCTCGCCGTTCTTCGTGAGCTGCGGATTGCCCTTGAGAAAGCCGTAGCGAAAGGTGTCGGGCGCGGCGGCGCCTTCGGTGGCGATATTCATGTCGATCCCGGATGTACTTTGAAAAGACGTCGAAGCGCTCGCTTCAGCTGGCGCGCGGTTCCGTCCTGAAGTCGAATGCGCCGTCTTCGCGACGCGCGAGCACGAGATTCTGATTCGCGGGCACATCGAGCGTCGCGCCGGTGAAACGCGCGCCGATCGGCATTTCGCGCCCGCCGCGATCGGCGAGCACCGCGAGATCGATCGATGCCGGACGGCCATAGTCGTACAGCTCGTTGATCGCCGCGCGCACGGTGCGCCCAGTGGACAGCACGTCGTCGACCAGGATGATGCGGCGGCCGTTCACATCAAAGGGGAGCGAGGTCGGGCTCGCCTGGCTGTGCAGGCCTTTCTTCGCGTAGTCGTCGCGATGCAGCGCCACGTTCACCACGCCGAAGCGCGGCGCGTTCAGATCCTTCGCGAGCCGCTCGGCAAGCCACACGCCGCCGCTGAAAATGCCCGCGAGCACGGCGCCGTCGGGCGCGGCGAGCGATTGTCCGTAGGCAGCGCGAACCTGGTCGACGAGCGCGCGATATAGCGCCTCGGCGTCAATGGAACTCATGATCGTCGGCAAGTCCGTCGAGATATTGTTGAAGGATGACGCGCGCGGCTTCGGCGTCGATTTCGTCGAAGCGGCCCCGCGCATTGGCGCGCACGCCGCGCTCGCGCAAATCGGCTTTGGCGTCGACCGACGAGTAGCGCTCGTCCACCCATTGCACCGGCACGTTGAAACGTCCGTTCACCTGATTGCCGAAGCGCTTCGCAAGCGCGCTCATTTCGTGCGGCGTGCCGTCGGGATGCATCGGCATGCCGACGACGATGGCGTCGGGCTTCCACTCGTCGAGCAGTTTGGCCACTTCGACGAAGCGATATTCGCGATTGCGGTTTTCCAGCGTGACGAGCGCGCGCGCGTGGCGGGTGAGCGTATTGCCGACGGCGACACCAATGCGTTTCTCGCCGTAATCGAATGCCAGCAGCGTGGCTTCGCGGCTCATGCGTGCCCTGCTTCGCCGGACAACATCGAGCGCGACACGCCGAGCAGCGAGAGCGCCGCTTCAAGGCGGTCTTCGGCGGGTACGTCGAAGATGATGCGCGGATCGGCTTCGACGGTCAGCCAGCCGTTCTTCGAGATTTCCTCTTCGAGCTGGCCCGCGCCCCAGCCGGCATGACCCAGCGTGAGCAGGAAGCGCTCGGGGCCCTTGCCGCTCGCGACTGCTTCGAGCACGTCCTTCGACGTGGTCATGGCAAGTCCGCCGGGCACGCTCATCGACGAGCTATAGGGTTCGCCCTCGCCCGCTTCGTGCAGCACGAAGCCGCGCTCCGTCTGCACGGGACCGCCGAAATAAACGGGCAAATGGACGAGCGGCTCGATTTCGAGCTTGAGATCGATGCGATTGAAGAGCGATTGAAGGTCGATGTCGGTCGGCCGGTTGATGACGAGACCGAGCGCACCCTTCTCCGTGTGATCGCAAAGGTAGACTACCGTTCCTGAAAACGTCGGATCGGCCATGTTGGGCATGGCGATCAGGAACTGATTCGTCAAATTGATGCGATCGGAAGTCTTGGACATAATTCAGAATTTTAACAAAGGCGCTGCGAGATGGCCGACTTTGATGTGGGTCTGGTCTGGTTTCGGCGGGATCTGCGCGCGGCAGACAATGCTGCACTCTATCACGCGCTTACAAGGTGCCGTCGGGTGCTGTGCGCCTTCGTTTTCGATCGCGATATTCTCGCGCCGCTCGACAAAAAAGACCGGCGCGTGCCGTTTATTCACGCGAGCGTCGTCGAGCTGGATCGCACGCTGCGCGAGGCGGGCGGCGCGTTGATCGTGCGGCACGGGCACCCCGTGCACGATATTCCTTCGCTCGCACGCGAATGCGGCGCGAACGCCGTGTTCGTCAATCGCGATTACGAGCCGGCGGCGAAGGCGCGCGACGAAGCCGTCGCGCAGAAGCTTGCGAGTCAGGACATCGCGTTCTTCTCTTTCAAGGATCAGGCCGTCTTCGATCACGACGATGTGATGACAGGCGCCGCAAAGCCCTACACCGTCTTCACGCCGTACAAGCGCAAGTGGCTCGCGACGCTCACGCCCGATGCGCTTGCGCACTACGCATCCGAAGAACATCTGGACGCGCTCGCGAAGCCGCCGTCGAACGTGAAGCATGCGATTCCATCGCTCGATGCGCTCGGTTTCGGCGATGCACCCGCGCCTGCGTTTCCCGCCGGCACGCGCGGCGCCTATGAGCTCTTCGACGATTTCCGCGACCGCATGACCGACTACGGTCGCACGCGCGATTTCCCCGCGCTAAAAGGCCCGAGTTATCTCGGCGTTCATTTGCGGCACGGCACGATGTCGATCCGCGCGCTCGCCCGCAGCGCCCACGATGCGCTGCGTCACGGCGACAAGGGCGCCGAAACGTGGCTAGGCGAGCTGATCTGGCGGGAGTTCTATTTCTCCGTGCTGCACCATTTTCCGCACGTCGGCGTGGCTGGCGATCATCGCGCGTTCAAGCCGGAGTACGACCGCATCGGCTGGGAAACGGGCCATGCCGCCGACGCGAATTTCGCCGCGTGGTGCGCGGGTCAGACGGGCTATCCGCTCGTCGATGCGGCGATGCGGCAGATCAACGCGTCGGGATACATGCATAACCGTCTGCGCATGGTCGTGGCGAGCTTTCTGACAAAGGATCTCGGCATCGACTGGCGACGCGGCGAGGCGTACTTCGAAGCGCATCTGAACGACTTCGAGCTGTCGAACAACAACGGCGGATGGCAATGGGCCGCGTCGAGCGGCTGCGATGCGCAACCGTACTTTCGCATCTTCAATCCGGTCACGCAGTCACGGAAATTCGATTCGGCGGGCAAGTTCATCCGTCATTACGTGCCAGAGATCGCGGCTCTTTCCGATCGCGATATCCACGCGCCGTGGCTTGCAAAACCGGATGCGCTGAAAGCGGCGAAAATCTCGCTCGGCGCGGATTATCCGCAGCCGATCGTCGATCACGAAGCCGCCAGAAAACGCACGCTCATACGTTATGACGTCGTGCGCGCGCCGGGCGCGAAAGCGCTTCCGCCCGGAGACGACGACCGCGAAGATTAACGGGCAAACGGCGCAGGTTTTTCGATCATCGACGTCAGCGCGACGATCGATCCGCGCCCTTCCGAAGGCGCAATGCCGGCCGCCGCCTGATGCAGCATCGAACGCAGCATTTGCGCGGCGCGCTCGGGCACGGTCGCGTCGATGCCGCGTGTCGCGCCTTCGGCGCCATCGGCGTGCGTTTCGCCGTGATGTGCAACGCGCCGCCACGCGAGGCCGAGCGTATCCGCCAAGAGAGCGACATGCCCGAGGCCCAGCGCGCAAGCCGCCGCGCCCAGCCGATGCGACGCGTCCGCCGCCGACAGCGCCGCCGCTTCGTCGACCATGCCGGTTTCGTTCGCCTGCGTGCCGCGCTCGACGAGCGCGTCGATCGACGTTTCCGCGCTCTGCAGGAAGTCCTCGTAAGCACTCGCGTTCACGCGCAGCACGCCGAGATCGCGCGTCGCGGCGTCGCGCGAGGCTTCCTCGCCCGCCTGCGCGGCGCTCTCTTCCCACGCCGCTTCCGATTCGGGCGTCGCGGCGACGTGCCACGCGACCGTCAGGCCGTAATCGCGCAAAACATCGACGTGGTCGGCATCTTCCGGCCGCGCGCCGTACAGCGCGAAATCGCGCCACAGCAGCGCGAGCGTCGCGCGCACGAGCGAGCGCGGCGCGTACGAAAGCGCGTGCGCCTGATCCGCCAGCACGAGGTTGAAGCGCGCGTAGAGACGCTTGACGTCGGCGATGTAGTCCAGCTCGCCGCCGGTGCGCTGCGCGCGCTCGCGCAGCGCCACGACCGCCGACGACGCGAGCCGCCAGAAATCGTAGGGATCCGGGCCGCGCAGTTCGCCGAGGCAGGCGTCGAGGCGCGCGAAGGTGTCGGCGGAGCCTTCGGCCTGTCCGCGCAAGAGTTTCAGCAACGTTTCCTCATAGCGCGCCCGCGTGTGCGCGAGCCGCTCCGGCGCGATGCCGCGCAGGGTCGCCGGGGCGATGGCGCGGCCCGCGAGGGCAAGGTCATCGTAGGAAACCGGCGCGATGCGCGTATGCGATGCAAGCAACGCATGCAGGCCGCGATAGTGATCGAAGAGCGCCGTCGAGCACGAGAGTTCGCGCAGATTGCGCCGCTCGACCGCGCCGCGAAAAACCGCGATCGCATCGGCGATGCGTGCGTGGCTGCCTTCCGATTCCTCGCCGAGCGGCGCGACGAGCGTCAGCGCCTCGGCGAAGCGCTGCGCGGGAAGCCAGCCCGCCGAATGCAACGCGGCGATCGCGCGCTTGAGCGCCGCCCCGGTTTCGCCCTGACGCTGGAACGCGTGCAGCGCGTCGGTCAGCGCCATTTCTGCGAGTCGCACCGATCCGCCGCGCGGATTGGGCAAGGCTTCGTACGGAACGGGCAGATCGGGACGAGATGTCATAACAAGCGCTCACAAGCCGGTTCGCGGGCGCGGCGATGGAGGGCCATCGTCACCCGCCGTTTAAATGCGTCGTCGACAGGCGGGAGACGGCGTCGCCGCGCCTGCTTCAAGCGTATGCCTTAACGGGCCAGTGCGGGAACCGAACCTGCAAAGGCTTCCCCCATCTTTGTTCGCCAACGTCGGTCGACGCCGGAATCGCCGCAACGAACTTATCTGACTCTGCAAAATCCGAAAAATCGGACGGGCCGCCCGACGGCGGCCCATGCGCGGCACGCGCCGTAGCGACGTACGCGGTCCGCAAAAAGCGCGCGCCGCATGACGCGAGTCATGCGGCGCGGCAGAACGACAAGATCAGATCTGGACCATCTCGAAATCTTCCTTGCGGGCTCCGCATTCGGGACAGGTCCAGTTGATCGGAACGTCCTCCCAGCGCGTGCCCGGCGCGATGCCCTCGTCAGGCAATCCCGCCTCCTCGTCGTAGATCCAGCCGCAGATCAGGCACATCCAGCTTCTGTATTCCATACTTATGCCGAGTCGATTGGTCGTTTAAAAATAGGACATGATGGTACCGTGTTGCCGTGCCGATGCCTAGCAAGCCGCCCGCCTGCGGTGCGCGCATCGTGACATCGGTCGAAACGGCCGTCACGCCGGGTCCGGTGAAGAAGGCTAGCGCACCGGAAAAAAGTGCGCAAAGAAACATTCCTGGCTGCGTTAGGCCGCATAATCAGACATGACCGAGCGGGCATTCGCTCACGCGCCGAGGCGCGCACGAGTTCGCTTAGAGCCGATCGTCCATTCAAGCAATCCAATACCATAATGTCCGTTTTTGCCATGACCGGCGATTCCCCACCGATCGTACTCACCTTCGGCCTTTCCGATCCCACGGGCGGCTCCGGCCTGCAGGCCGACTTGCTGACGCTCGCCAGCATGGGCTGTCACGGCGCGACCGTGCTGACGGGCTACGCGGTGCGCGATTCCGCGACCTGCGATGAAGTGACGGGCCTCGATCCGGACACCGTCGCGACCCAGGCGCGCATGTTGCTAGAGGACATGCCGATCGCCGCCTTCAAGATCGGCGCGGCGACGCGCGCGGAGCTCGTGTCCGCCATCGCCGAAGTCGTCTCCGATTACGACGACGTGCCGCTGATTCTCGCGCCCGATTTCACGCTCGACGACGAACACGTCCTGTCCGCCGATGAACTGCGCGAATCGCTCGCCGATCTGCTCGTGCCGCAGACCACCATGCTGATTGCCGATCACGCCACGCTACTGCAACTCGCGCAGCCCGACAGCGACGCGGAATCGCCGACGCTCGATTCCGCGATTTCCCACATTCTTGCGCAGGGCTGCGAGTACGTGCTCGCGATGGAAACCGGCACGCATCGTCACGTCAACACGCTCTACAGCGAAGAAGGGCTCGTGCGACAGGACACGTGGGAGCGCAGCGTGCAACGCATCATGGGCCTGACCGATACGCTCGGCTCGGCGGTCGCCGCCCTGCTCGCCAACGGTCAGGAACCCGCCGAGGCCGCGCGTGAGGCGCAAGAGTACGTATTTCAGGCCGCGCGCGCCGCGTTCCGGCCCGGCATGGGCGCGTATCTGCCGGATCGCTTTTTCTGGGCGCGCTCGAACGATGCAGACGAAGAAGGCGACGCATCCGCGCTGCCCGACGATCCAACGGGATTGCCCGGAGAAGCCCGACACTGACACACAAAAAGAAGGGAGGCGACGCGAGCGCATGCCATACCGACTGCCCCATCTGCACAAGCCCGGCCCGCAAGGCGCGATCCGCATCGGCTGCGCGGGCTGGGGCCTGTCGAGCGGTGTCTCCGCGAGCTTTCCGCACGAAGGCACTCATCTCGAACGCTACTCGCACGTTCTGACGTGCGTCGAGATCAATTCCAGTTTCTACAAGCCGCATCGCGAGCAGACCTACGCGAACTGGGCGCACAGCGTGCCCGAGTCATTCCGGTTCTCGGTCAAGCTGCCGAAGGCGATCACGCACGACGCGCGTCTCGTCGATATCGAATCGCTGCTCGACGACTTTCTCCGCGCGGCCGGCCAACTCGGCGACAAGCTCGGATGCTGGCTCGTGCAATTGCCGCCGAGCCTGCCGTTCGATCACGACATCGCCGACGCGTTTTTCAAGGCGCTGCGCGAGCGCACGACGTTGCCGGTCGCGTGCGAGGCGCGCGAACATAGCTGGTTCACGACGCACGCGGCAGCGTTGCTGAAGTCGCATCACATTGCATACGTCGACGCCGACCCGATTCCCGACGAATGCGAGATCAAGCATCGCGCGGACGCATCGCTCGTGTATGTGCGGCTGCACGGCTCGCCCGAGTTATACAGGTCTTCGTACGACTACACGTATCTCGACGAACTCGCGCGCACGCTGCACAACCGCGCGAAGAAGACGGCCGAAGTCTGGTGCATCTTCGACAACACCGCCGAGGGCCACGCGCAGCCCAACGCGCTGCATCTGATTGAGCGGCTGCGCATTCATCACAAGGTCTGAAGTTCTTTCTGGAGGTTCCTCAGATGCTCAAGCTGCTTGCGGCCACGCTCGCCGCATCTTGCATTTTCACGACCACGCCGGCACACGCTCAGAACGCCACGCCCGCCGGCGATAGCACGTTCCTGCTGACGATCTTCCTCAAGCACGACGAATCGAAGACGCTGCCCCAGATCAATCAGCAGTTGAAGGAGCAGGGCTACTTCAAGCAGTTTCCGCCGCCGGGCGTCGAAGTGGTGTCGTGGTACGTGATGATGGGAATCGGTCAGGTCGTCACGTTGCGCGTACCCGCCGACCGGTTGCGCGAAGTCAACCGCGCAATCGAAAGCACCGCATGGGGCGGATATCGGACGGAGTTCTATCCGACGTACGACTACAAGGCCGCCGCGCAGAAGTTGCGCGAGGAAATGAACAAATAGTCTGGACGAAAAAAAACCCGCATCGCTGCGGGTTTCTTCTTTCGGCATGACGCGAGCCTCTTTCGAAGCCCGCGCCGATGTAATCGGCTTTCGCCAGATTACATGTCCATGCCCATGCCGCCCATGCCGCCGGGCATGCCGCCAGGCATCGGAGCATCTTCCTTCGGCAGTTCGGCGACAGCTGCGTCGGTCGTCAGCAGCAGGCCAGCCACCGATGCCGCGTTTTGCAGCGCCGTGCGCGTCACCTTCGTCGGGTCGACGACACCGGCTTCCACCAGGTCACCGTACTCGCCGGTTGCCGCGTTATAGCCGTAGTTGCCCGTACCTTGAGCAACTGCTGCCACCACGACCGAAGCTTCTTCGCCGCCGTTCGTGACGATCTGGCGCAGCGGCTCTTCCATTGCGCGCAGAACGATTTTGATACCAGCGTCCTGGTCTGCGTTCGCGCCCTTCAGCCCGTCGATCGCCTTGCGAGCGCGGATCAGCGCAACGCCGCCGCCTGCCACGATGCCTTCTTCCACAGCTGCGCGCGTTGCGTGCAGTGCGTCTTCGACACGTGCCTTCTTTTCCTTCATTTCGACTTCGGTCGCAGCGCCGACCTTGATCACCGCAACGCCGCCGGCCAGCTTGGCCACGCGCTCTTGCAGCTTCTCACGGTCGTAGTCCGACGTCGCTTCTTCGATCTGCTTGCGCACTTGCTTCACGCGAGCTTCGATGTTCACGGCTTCGCCAGCGCCGTCGATGATCGTCGTGTTTTCCTTGCCCACTTCGATGCGCTTCGCCTGGCCCAGTTCAGCCAGCGTTGCCTTCTCGAGCGTCAGGCCGGTTTCTTCCGCGACGACTTGACCGCCGGTCAGGATCGCGATGTCTTCCAGCATGGCCTTGCGGCGGTCGCCGAAGCCCGGAGCCTTAACAGCAACCGTCTTCAGGATGCCGCGGATGTTGTTGACGACCAGCGTAGCCAGCGCTTCGCCTTCGACGTCTTCAGCGATGATCAGCAGCGGACGGCCAGCCTTCGCGACTTGTTCCAGAACCGGCAGCAGATCGCGGATGTTCGAAACCTTCTTGTCGTGCAGCAGCACGAACGGGTTTTCAAGGACGGCGACTTGCTTGTCCGGGTTGTTGATGAAGTACGGCGACAGGTAGCCGCGGTCGAATTGCATACCTTCGACAACGTCCAGCTCGTCTTGCAGCGACTTGCCGTCTTCGACGGTGATGACGCCTTCCTTGCCGACCTTGTCCATCGCTTCAGCGATGCGCTCGCCGATCGACGTGTCGCTGTTCGCCGAGATCGAACCGACTTGCGCGATTTCCTTGTTCGTCGTGCAGGGCTTGCTGATCTTGCGCAGTTCTTCGATTGCTGCAGCCACGGCCTTGTCGATGCCGCGCTTCAGGTCCATCGGGTTCATGCCCGATGCGACGTACTTCATGCCTTCGCGAACGATGGATTGCGCGAGCACGGTAGCGGTCGTGGTGCCGTCACCTGCGTTGTCGCTGGTCTTGGAAGCAACTTCCTTGACCATTTGCGCGCCCATGTTCTGAAGCTTGTCCTTCAGTTCGATTTCCTTCGCGACCGACACACCGTCCTTCGTGACCGTCGGGCCGCCGAAAGAGCGCTCGAGCACGACGTTGCGGCCCTTCGGACCCAGCGTGACCTTGACCGCGTTGGCCAGGATGTTCACGCCTTCGACCATCTTGGCGCGTGCGGAATCGCCAAAAGTGACTTCTTTAGCTGCCATATCCAAACTCCTTGATTCGATTCGGTTTGCTGGCTTCGCTGCGGCGCTCGGAGGAGCGGCTCAGGCAGACGAAGCCGAACGTGCAGGAAGGATGCTTACTTGACCAGAACGGCCATGATGTCTTCTTCGCGCATGACGAGCAGTTCTTGCCCGTCGACCTTGACGGTCTGGCCAGCGTACTTGCCGAACAGAACACGGTCGCCGACCTTCACGTCGAGGGCGATTTGCGCGCCCTTGTCATCGCGCTTGCCCGGGCCGATGGCCAGGACTTCGCCTTGATCCGGCTTCTCAGCGGCTGCTTCAGGGATCACGATGCCCGATGCGGTCTTGGTTTCCTGGTCCAGACGTTTGACGATGACGCGATCGTGCAAAGGACGAAGGTTCATACACACTCCTCTCTTGATTGAGACTGAAAACGCGGGAAAACCCGTCCTTTGAGAAGAAACTCGCCGGACGGCAATCTTGTTAGCACTCTCGTGCAGTGAGTGCCAATTATATGGAGCGGCTTTGACAATTTCAAGGACGCGAAGGCCGGGAAAACGCTTAAGCAGCTTGGCTCTTGAAAAACGGCACTGCGTCCACAGGCGGAAATCAAATCAATCGAAACTTAGAATCGATTGACAGAATTAATGCCGATTCGACAAAAGTGATTTCGTCGGATTAGGGTTTTTCCTAGGTCGTCCGGAGCCTAGACTGCATCTCAACGACGAAGCAACGGAAAGACACACACTCCGCCGCGACGTTCCTTAAAACAGCATCCGGAGGTCATCATGTTCAAGTTCAAATCAATCGTTCCCGCCATCGCCATTGCAGCCGTACTCGCCGCGCCGGCTTTCGCGCAAGCGCGCGAAGACGGGCCTGCCACCCGTGCGCAAGTGCGCGCCGAACTCGTTCAACTCGAACGCGCCGGCTACAAGCCGATGGCCGATCAAGCCACGTATCCCGCCGAGATTCAGGCCGCCGAAGCGCGCGTGGCCGCGCAACAAAGCGCATCGAACGCGTCGTTTGGCGGCGTGAGCGATGGCGCGTCGGCATCGGGGAAGCCGGCGCGCGTCGGCTTTTTGAGCCGTATCGTCCGTCCCGCCGCCGATGCCAATCCGGTCGACTTCAATCGCCCGTAAGCGAAATGCAAAGCGGCGCGCGACGCCGCATCCGACGAAGCCCGGCCTCGCATGCCGGGCTTTTCGCTTGCTGAAGGAACTAAGACCTATGCTTTTTCGTCGGTGATACCGCTGGCACTACAATCTTCACCTGCCTCCCTTCGTTCCTCTCGCTCTCCGTCTTAAGCCGCTCATGTCATCTCTCGCATCGTCGCGTCTCGTGTTCGTGTCGCTCGCGCTGACCGCCCTTGTCGGGTGCGGCGGCCGCGCCGCCACCACGCCGAGCTATCAGCAGGAGCTGTTCAGCACCGGTGTGAGCCCGTTCGCGCACAATTTCGACGCCACCGTCAACGAAACCTGCGAGGCCGCGCGGCGTGCGCTGCTGTCGCAAGGGTTTCTCACGACGATGGGCCAGCCCGACACCGTCGACGCGACCAAGAATTTCCAGCCGAGCGCCGAAACGCACGTCGTCGTCTCGTTCCACGTCGTTTGCACGCCCGGCGAAAACGCGACGAACCAAAGCATCGCGTACGTGAACGCCGTGCAGGACGGCTATGCGCTCAAGAAGAGCGACACGTCCGCGAGCGTGGGCTTGAGCGTGCTCGGCTCGCTGTCGCTGCCGATCCGCTCGAACAGCGACGCGATGGTCAAGATTTCCAGCGAGACCGTGCCCGCCGGCAAGTTCTATGACCGCTTCTTCGGTCTGATGGGCCACTATCTGAACACGGTGCCGCGCAGCGCGCCCGTCGCCGGCGACGAAGTGAAAAGCAAGCCGCTCGCGCCGTCGATCATCGTGAGCTCGCCCGAGCTGACGCCGACGCCCATCGTCGTGCAGGCGCCCGCCGCCGCGACCGCGATCCAGAGGCCGGATGCGGATGCGCCTGCGGCTGCGGCTGGCGCATCGGAAGTCCCGGCGGCGTCGGCGGCCGCAGTGCCCGCGGCCACCGTGACGCACTGAACCGTCAGTTCGGCACGTTGACGATGCCGCCCGCCACCGAGATCGCGTTCGCGCCGGGATCGGTCGCGATGGGCGGCAGATTCGACGTCGTGAGGGCGGGCGCCGAACCCGCCTTGCCGCCGCGCGCGACCGTCCGCACCACCTGCGACGGCGGCAGCGGCGCGTTGTTCTTCAGGTGGTTCCACATCAGGTTGAGCGCCTGAATGTCGTAGTAGTGGATCGGAATGAAGCGCGTGTCGAAGCCTGCCACGCTCAGGAACGCGTCGAAGTGCTGACCGTTCGTGATCTCATACAGCGAAAGCTGGCTCTTGCTTCCCTCCGCCACGCGATTCGCACCCAGATACGGCCGCGACGCATGATTGATCGGCACGAGCGCATCCGCCCGGCCCTGCACGATGATCGCGGGCTTGCCGCGGAGATTCGCGTTCACGCGGATCGCATTGACGCTGCCCGCCATCGTCGCGTTGCCGTTCGTCCATAACGCGCGCAGGCAGGCGGCGCCCGCGTAGCTCGCATCGGGCGTCGCCAGCCGATGATCCGCCGCGCCCGTCGTTCCCGCGTTGTAGACCAGGTTGATGCCGTTGGTCGGCGGCACGCCGTTGCCGTTGCCGAAGATCGTCGGCATCGGCGAGACGAGCGGCGTGACGCCGGCCGCGCCCGTCGCCGCGCTGGTCGTGCCGAAGCTGAACTCGCAGAGATTGTCGAGCACGCTCGCTTTCATGTACGCATCGGCGTAAGTCACAGCGACGGCCGGGACCGCCTGCGAATCCCACATCGGCGCGTGCAGCGTGTCGGAATCGCTCTCGTAGCCTGCCTGATGCAGACGGTTCAGCGCATCGGTCGCCTGCTCCGTCGTCGTGCCGCCCGAGACGAAGCCGTTGGCGGCAAGCGTCGCACAGCGCGCCGTGCGGATCGCGTTGGTTGTGGCGGGCAGAAGCGTCGTCAGATACGGCGCGCCTGCCGCAGCGGGCGCGAGCGCCGCGCACGGCTGCAGCAGGTTCGCGAGCGTCATGTAATCCGCGAGCGGCCTGCCGAACGAGCCGACCGGCACGCCGCCCTGCCGCACCGAAACCTGCGACGGCAAATTCAGATTGATCTGCGGCTCGCCGACGACGACCGCCGTGATCCAGCCATCGGTGTCCTGTTCCGCCGCCGCCAGCGATGCGCCGCCGCCGTTGCTCACCGATGCCGCGATCGTCGTGATGCTGCCCTTGCTGTAGCGCACCTGATGCGTCGATCCGCTGACCGGCCCGAACATGTCGTTGAGCGCCCAGTACGCGAACTGGATCGCCTGCAGCGTGTTCTTGCCCCAGTCCTGCTCCGGGTTTTGCTGCGAATGCGCGTGCTTGTACGCGTAGCGATTCGGGAACGCCGAATTGAACGACGACAGCGCGGACGGGCTCACGTTCGCCTTAAAAATCGCCTTGGTTCCGGCGATGTCCGCACTGGCGAGCGTGCCGTCGATGAGCGTCACGAGCGTCGTCGAAATTTCCTGCGCGCCGTTGCCGCTGCCCTTGTCCGTGTAGGCGACCGCGCAGCCGCGCTTGAGGCCCCACTCGCCCGCCGCCGAAATCGCACCGTAGACGCCGCGCGATCCCGATGACGTCGCCGTGACGATGCACGGCTGGTCCGGATTGAAGCTCGTCGGGATCTGCACGAGCAGGCTCACGTTCTGCCTGCCGCTGCCATCGTCCGCATAGGCGATGTACTCCTTGCCCGCGATCTTGCCTTCGCCGAGCGAGTCGTTGCCGTTCAAATCGATATTCGGCCCCCAGAAGCGGCCGTAGCCGCCGTTCGCCGACATGTCGACGAGCGCGCGGTAGTTCGAATAGATCGCGAGACGGCGTAATTCGGCTGCCGTCGGCGCGGCGGGCTTCGCGAACGTCGGCGCGGTCGCCGACGCGAGCCCCGTCTTGCCGAGACCGGCCGTGAGCAAATCGTCGGAGACGCCGTCGTAAGTCTGGGTGTTGACCGAGCCCGAGATGAAGCTCGGCAAGCTGTTGGCCGGCTGGCCGCCGCCGCCGTTGTCGTCATCGCCGCCGTGGCATGCGGCTAGTGTCGCCGCCGCCAGCAACGCCAGCGCGCCGAGCGCGGCCGTTCGCGGTACCTCCTGCAAAGCCTGCAACCTCGGGAAACGCGCGAGTCTTTTCATTTGAATCTCCGCCATCCGTTCCGATTGAGTGATGCGATTTTCAAGCGATCGACAATGCGAGTATCGCGCCGATCGAACGCCAGTTACACCTGATTTCATGCGCGCCGGCGATAAAAGCGCCAAACGACAACGGGCCCCGGCGGAGACGCCGGAGCCCGTTCAAACGCCCGCCAGACGAGCGAAGCTTGCGGCATCACGGATGCCGCCCACTGCCTGTGACGCGTATTATTGCCCGCCGCCTTGAACGCCGAGCGTGAGCTTGTTGGAAACCGACTTCACGCCCGGCACGCCCTTCGCCACTTCTTCAGCCTGGGCGATCTGGCCGCCTTCCGGCACCGTGCCGGTCAGCGTGACTGCGCCGCTGCGCGCGCGCACGAACACGTTCGACACGTCGAAGCCCTGCGCCTTCGACAGCGCGCGGCGCACGTCGTAGCCGAGCTTGCGATCGGTTTTCTTGGTCGCGGATTTCTGAGCCTTGGCCGCCGCTGCCGAGTCGGTGCTCGTGGCCGCCGCGTCGCTCGATTGCGCATAGGCGCTCGATGCCACGGCCACGCACACCACCACGCCCAGCGCCTTCAACAGATCGACTGCTTTCATGATTTCTCCTTTTGTTTCGCTTGTTGACTTCGCACAGTTGCTACTTCGCTCGTTTTGCACTTCAAAAGCGGGCCGCATTCCCAGCGGCTGGGCAACGACATCGAGCGGCTGACCGTGACCGCGCGCGCCCGGCGCCTGAAACTGACGCGGGAATAGCGGCGACAAGCCGGCGGATGCGGCTCACGGTGCTGCGAGAGACTGGCGATCGAAACAAATCACGGCCGTTTTTTTCGGGCGATGACGCCCGCCGGCTCGAATATGACCTGCCGCATGGTCCCTGCTTGGCAGTCCGCGAACCCACATTCCGGGTTGCGGCGCGCGAGGAGCCTTGTCGTGCGGCGGCGAACGTCAATTTAGCCCAGCGCGGCCATTAGCGCAAAGCATTTAACAATGCGGCCATATGCGACGCCGTTCGCAAGCAACAGCGCGCGCGCTTTCTACACACGCCTGTCACACGGCGCGCCGGGCCCGCGGTCATCCGGGCGACGCGCGACCTCATGTACCATCGACGCCATGCCGGCCGTCCGGACGCGCCGCTCGCGCGCCTCGTCGAACACGTTCGGGCAGACGTGGGCGCATCGCGATCGGGTAAGCTCGCACGCACGAAGTTTCAAGATTACCGACCAGATGACCCACCCTTCAGGAAACAATCCGGGCCACGATCCGGACGTCCCGCCCAAACGCAAGCCCTTGCCGAGAATCGGCGCGCGCTTCGTCGCGATCTCATGGCGCGATCTCGCGCTCACCTTCGGACCGATTCTGCTCGTGTGCGCGGCCGCGCTCTATGCCGCCGTGCGGCTGATCCAGCCCGCGCCGCCGAGCACGCTGACCATCGCCGCCGGCCCGAAAGGCAGCTCGTTCTGGACGAGCGCGCAGAAATACAAGACGATCCTCGCGCGCAACCGCGTGACGCTGAACATCCTCGAGACGCAAGGCTCGCTCGATAACCTGACGCGCCTCGAAGACCCGAAATCGAACGTCGACGTCGGCTTCGTGCAGGGCGGCCTGACCAAGCCGGGCGCGACGCACGACAATCTGGAATCGCTCGGCAGCGTGTCCTACGTGCCGCTCGCGGTGTTCTATCGCGGCGCGACGGTCGTCAGCCGATTGTCGGAGCTGAAGGGCAGGCGGCTCGCGATCGGCGCGGAAGGCAGCGGCACGCGCGTGCTCGCGCTGAATCTGCTGAAGGCGAACGGCATCGAGCCGGGCGGCGACACGGAACTGCTGCCGCTCGCCGGCGACGAAGCGGCGAAAGCGCTCGAAGACGGCCAGATCGACGCAGCCTTTCTGACCGGCGACTCCGCGCAGCCGCCGACGATGGCGAAGCTCCTGCGCACGTCGGGCATCCGCTTCATGGATTTCGCCCAGGCCGACGCCTACGCGCGCCGTTTTCCGTATCTGACAGAAATCGACTTGCCGATGGGCGCCTTCGATTTCGCCCGCAACCTGCCGCCGCGCGCGGTCCACATGATCGCGCCGACCGCCGAACTGGTCGCGCGCGACAGCCTGCATCCGGCGCTCTCCGATCTGCTGATCGAAGCCGCGCGCGAGGTGCACGGGCGCGCGAATCTTCTGCAGCGGGCGAACGAATTCCCCGCGCCGCTCGTGCACGAATTCCGCATCAGCGACAACGCCGAGCGCTATTACAAATCGGGCAAGAGCTTTCTGTACCGTTCGCTGCCGTTCTGGGTCGCGAGTCTCGCGGATCGCGTGCTGGTCGTGCTGGTGCCGCTGATCGTCGTGCTGATTCCGGGCTTGCGGCTCGTGCCAGGGCTGTATCGATGGCGCGTGAAATCGCGCATCTACCGCTGGTATGGCGCGCTGATTGCGATAGAGCGGGAAGCGATCAGCGGCCCCGACACCGCGCAGCGCGACGCCCTGCTCGACCGCATCGACGCGATCGAAACGGCCGTCAATCGCATGAAGATGCCGCTCGCGTTCGCCGATCAGTTCTACGTGCTGCGCGAGCACATCGGTTTCGTGCGGGAGCGTCTCGCGCACGCGCCGGTCGCCCCGGCCGACCAAACCCGCGCGCGCGACATGGCGCAACAGCATGCGGCCGGTGTCGTTCGCCGAGCAGACACGGAGCAAGGCAGCACGTAATATCTGTTGGAGAAACGTTAAAAAGGATGCGACGCCGCGCGCTGCATCCGTCATGCAGGACACGACAAAAAACGAACAGATGCGGCTCAGAGCCCGCCGCCGCGCGAGCAAAGCCACGGAATCTCAGGGAGAAGGGAACATGAGTGCCCCGCATTCGACCAGCACCGGTCATCCGTACTTTTTCTTCGACTTCATATCGCCGTTTTCGTACTTGCTGCTGGAGCAGCATGAGAAGTGGCCCGACATGCCGTTCGAGCTCGTGCCCGTCCAGTTGATGAAGCTGCTCGACCGCTGGGGCCAGCCGCACGCCGCGACGATTCCGTCCAAGCGCGTCTTCACCTACCGGCACGCGCTGTTTCGCGCGGAGCAGCTCGGCATTCCGTTCAAGATGCCGCCCGCCCATCCGTTCGATACGAGCAAGGCGCTGCGTCTTGCCGTGCTCGCCGACGGCGACATCGCCCGCGTGCGCGAAATCTTCCGCTACATCTGGCGCGAAGGGCGCGATCCCGCGACGCCGGAAGGCTTCAAGGCGTTGTGCGAGCACGTCGGCATGCCGGAGGCCGTGACGCGCATCGAGGATGAGGACGTCAAGGCGAAGCTGCGCGACAACAACGACCGCGCCGTAGCGATGGGCGTGTTCGGCGTGCCGACTTTCCTCGTCAACGACCAGATCTTCTGGGGCGAAGACACGCTGCCGATGGTGCTCTACGTCGCGCGCTCGCCGAACTGGCTCGACGGCGCGGAAGTGAAGCGCATCAGCGCGCTGCCGATCGCGCCGAAAGACGCCGATTTCAGCTGACGGCGGCCGGATGGCGGACGCGCCTATGCCGTGCATAGCGCGCCTGCTATGGCGTCAAAATTGGATAAGCGGTTTACTTCGGCTTTAGGGCTCGCGAGTTCGCGCCCGCGCGTCCTGAATTCACTTGCTTGCCATGAACGATCCCGCCGACTCACTCGACATCTGGCTCATCCGCGTGCTGCGCACCTTGCTGCTGGAGCGCAGCGTGACGCAGACCGCGCAGCGGCTGAACCAGACGCAACCGGCGATCAGCACCGCGCTGCGCCGTCTGCGCGAGATCCTGAACGACCCGATTCTCGTGCGCGGCAAACAGGGCATGGTGCCGACCGAATACGGCGAATCGCTGCTCGCGCCCGCGCAACGCGCATTGCGCGAAGTGGAATTCGTCGCGACGCCGCACGGGGATTTCGACCCGCGAAGCTCGCGCCGCACGTTCCGCGTGGCCGCGCCTGATTATCTGAACGATTTCTTCATGCCGACGCTCGTCGCCGCTTTTCGCGACGCAGCGCCCAATGCGCGTCTAGAGATCGAGTCGCTGAATCCGATGCGCGATCACGAGCGCATGCTTGACGAAGGCGAAATCGATCTGATGGTCGCGAACTGGACGAAGCCCGAGCCGCGCTTCGAACGCCAGGATCTTTTCAGCGACGTATTCGTCTGCCTGATGCGTGCGAATCATCCGCTCGCGCGCGAACCGCTGACGGCGGAACGCTACGCGCTCGCCGCGCACCTCGCGCCGACGCCGTATAGCGGCGGCCGGCGTCATCCGATCGACATCGGGCTCGCGCGCGCGGGCATCGAAAGGCGCATCGTCACGACGATTCCGTACTTCGGCCTCGTGCCGCAGGTGCTGTTGCAGTCGGACCTCATCTTCACCGCGCCGCGCCGCTTCGCCCAGCACTATGCGGCGATGCTGCCGCTCGCCGTGCTCGACTCGCCGATACCGTTTCCGCGCATCAAGTGCTACCAGCTTTCCGTGCCGCAGCCCGATCAGCCGACGGATATCGCCTGGCTTCGCACGCTGATGTCGACCGTATCCGACTCGCTCACGGGCAGGAAGCAAGTCGCGGCGGCGGCATCGGGCGATGAAACCGCCGAACTGGGCGAAGCCGCGAAGTAACGCACGCGCGGCGGGACTTCGGTACTATCCGAACGACACCTTCTGCCCGCCCGCTCACATGGATGCTCTCGACAAACTGATTCAGCTTGCGAGCCTTGCCGGCGCGCTCGATCTGCGCTGCCTGCTGAGCGGCCCGCTGGAACTGGATCACGCGCCCGCGCCCGCCGGCGAAGCGGTTTATCACGTCGTGCTCGACGGCGCGTGCACCGTCGTGCGCAAAGGTCACGCGCCGCTCGAACTGACGGCGGGCGACATTTTCTTTCTGCCGCGCGGAGACGCGCATGTGCTGAGCATCAAGGCGCGCGAAGGCGGCTCGTCCAAAGTCGAGATGGAAGCGCGCGACAACGGCGCGGTCACGGTGAGAAGCAATTGCGGCGGGCAGCCGCCGGGCGTGGACTTGCTGTGCGGGCGCTTTCTCTACGCGCCGCGCGCGCTTCTGATCGACGTCCTGCCGGATGTCGTGCACGTATCGTTCTCGAACGCGTCGGCGTCCTATCTCGCGCCGCTCGTCCAGACGATGCGCCGCGAAGCGGAAGATGCGCAACTGGGCGCGCCGTCGATCGTCACGGCGCTATCGACCGCGCTCTTCACGATGGTGCTGCGCGCGTGGCTCGACGGACAGCCGTCATTGGCGGGCGTGCTCGGCTTGCTGGCGAACCGGCGGCTGGGCGCATCGATCATCGCGATGCTCGAGCGCCCCGCCGAACCGTGGACGCTGGAGATGCTCGCCAAGGAAGCGGCGATGTCGCGCGCCACGTTCATGCGCGCGTTCTCTGCGCATTCGGACAGCTCGCCGCTCGCGTTGCTGAGTCATGTGCGGATGCAGCTCGCCAGCACGATGCTCACGCATACGAAAAAGAGCATCGCGGATGTCGCGGCCGATGTGGGGTATCAGTCCGAAGCGGCGTTTTCGAAGCGGTTCAAGGAGCTTTATGGCGTCGCGCCGGGACGCTTCAGACAGACCAACGGCATCGCTTGAAGCGTCATCGTGGCTCAGGCGGAAAGATGCGCTGCGTTCACCGCCGGCGTTCCGAACCTCGCCGTCATCTCCCGCACGCGCAGCAGTTGCGCGGCAACGGCGAGCCCGATCGACCACGGCGCCTTGTCGACGATCCCTTCCACGCCGATCGGACACGTGATCTCCGGCAGCCGGTCCGCCGCCACACCACGCTCCATCAATCGCCGCTCGAACTTGACGCGCTTCGTCTTCGAGCCGATCAGCCCGAAGTAAGCGAAGTCGTCGCGCCGCATGATGCGTTGCGTCAGCGAAAAGTCGAGCGAATGATCGTGCGTCATCACGATGAAGTACGCGCCCGGCGGCGCTTCGTCGACGATCGCGTCGGGCAGATCGGTCGCTTCGATCTGCACGTTCGCCGGCACTTCGTCGGGGAAAAGTTCGTCGCGCGCATCGACCCATTGCACGACGCACGGCAACGTGCCGAGCACCTTCACGAGCGCGTGGCCGACGTGGCCCGCGCCGAACAGGACGACGTGCATCATGAGCGCGCGCTCCTCACCGCATTCACCGCCTTCAGGATTTCTTCGGCCGTCGCGGGCGCGTTGAGCGGCGGATTGATCTTGTGATCGCCGACAGCGGAAACGGCATCGCGGATCGCGAAGAACACCGAGAACGGCAGCAGCAACGGCGGTTCGCCGACGGCCTTCGAACGATGGATGCTGTCCTCCACGTTGCGATTCTTGAAGAGATCGACGCGGAAATCGGCGGGCATGTCGTTGGTCGTCGGAATCTTGTAGGTCGACGGCGCGTGCGTCATCAGCTTGCCGTTGTCGTCCCACCACAGCTCTTCCGTCGTCAGCCAGCCCATGCCCTGCACGAACGCGCCTTCCACCTGGCCCTTGTCGAGCGCCGGATTCAGCGACGCGCCCACGTCATGCAACGCATCCGCGCGCAGCACGCGCATTTCGCCGGTGAGCGTGTCGATCACCACTTCCGACACTGCCGCGCCATACGAGTAGTAGTAGAACGGACGGCCTTGCATCGTCGCTGCATCCCAGTGGAGCTTGGGCGTCGCGTAGAAGCCGTCGGACCACAACTGCACGCGCGCGAGATATGCCTTCTGGACGACTTCGCCGAACGGAATGGCATCGTCGCCGACGATCACGCGGTCGTTCGCGAAGCGCACTTGCGCCGGCGTGACGGTGCCGCCGCCGAACTTCTCCGCCGCGAACTTCGCGAGCCGCTCGCGCAACTGGCGCGCGGCGTCCTGCGCGGCCTTGCCGTTGAGATCGGTGCCGGTCGATGCCGCCGTCGCCGATGTATTCGCGACCTTGCTCGTATCCGTCGCCGTCACGCGCACGCGCTCGAAGTTCACGCCGAGTTCGTGCGCGACGACTTGCGCGACCTTCGTGTTCAGGCCCTGGCCCATTTCGGTGCCGCCGTGATTCACGAGCATCGAGCCGTCGGTGTAGATGTGAACCAGCGCACCCGCCTGGTTGAAGTGCGTCACGTTGAACGCGATGCCGAACTTCACCGGCGTCAGCGCGAGGCCCTTCTTCAGGATTGCGTTGTTCGCGTTGAATTCGTCGATGGCCGCGCGGCGCTTGCGATATTCGCTCGTCTCTTCGAGTTCGGCGATCAGTTCGTGGATGACGTTGTCCTCGACCGTCTGGCCGTAAGGCGTCTTGTTGTTTTCCGTCTTGCCGTAGAGATTCGCGCGGCGCACGTCGAGCGAATCCTTTCCGACCGCACGCGCGACGTTATCCAGAATGTATTCGATCGCGAACGCGCCCTGCGGCCCGCCAAAGCCGCGAAACGCGGTGTTCGACTGCGTGTTGGTCTTGCCGCAATAGCCTGCGATCTTCACGTCCGAGAGCCAGTACGCGTTGTCGAAATGGCAGACGGCGCGCGTCATCACCGGGCCCGACAAATCCGCGGAGAAACCGCAGCGCGACGTCATGTCGACGGACACGCCTTCGATCTTGCCGTCGTCGTCGTAGCCGACTTCGAAGTCGTACACGAAGTCGTGACGCTTGCCGGTGATCATCATGTCGTCGTCGCGGTCCGGACGCAGCTTGACCGGACACAGCAACTTCCATGCGGCGAGCGCCGCGCAGCACGCGAAAATGCCCGACTGCGATTCCTTGCCGCCGAATCCGCCGCCCATGCGACGGCATTCGACCAGCACGTTATGCGAATGCACGTTCAGCACATGCGCGACGAGATGCTGCATTTCCGTCGGATGCTGCGTCGAGCAGTAGACGTGCATGCCGTCGTCCTCCTTCGGCACGGCATAGGCGATCTGGCCTTCGAGATAGAACTGTTCCTGGCCGCCGAGCTTCATCGCGCCGCGCTCGTGATGCGCGGCTTTCGACATGCGGCTCTCGGCGTCGCCGCGCGCGAGCTTCAGCGGATTGAGCACGTACGATTCCGCTTTGCGCGCGTCTTCGGGCGTGAGAATCGGCACGAGGTCTTCGAATTCGATGGTCGCGCGACGCGCGGCCAAGCGCGCCGTATCGTGCGACGTCGCGACGACGATGAACATCGGCTGGCCGACGAACTGCACGATGCCCTGAGCCAGGACCGGATCGTCGTGGATGATCGGGCCGCAATCGTTCACGCCGGGAATGTCCTCGGCGGTGAAGACGGCGACCACGCCCGGCGTCGCGCGCACGGCGTCGAAGTTCATCGATACGATCTTCGCGTGCGCCTTCGGGCTCGTGCCGAGCGCGGCGTGCAGCGTGCCCGCGACGAGCGGAATGTCGTCGGTATAGCTCGCGCGCCCGCTCACGTGCAGATGCGCCGACTCATGCGGACGCGATACGTGGACCTGCTTGAAAGCGTCGATTTCGTTCGCGAGCGACTGAGCGTCGGCGATGAATGCTTCTGCTTGCTGATTCATGTTTTTTTGCTCCTTCGCTTACTTCGCTTCGACGAGTTCGATTGCGCGCACATCCAGCTTCGATTTGTCCAGCGGATCGTGCGGGCGCGTCTCCAGCCAGAAGCGATACAAGAGGCTCTTTGCGGTGTCGAGGCGATAGTCGCTGCTCGCGCGCATGTCGGTGAGCGGCTGGTAATCCTTGGAAAGCGCGATCATCGCGGCCTGCGCGGTGGCTTCGTGCCAAAGCGCATCGTTGAGAATGGCTTCGGCGTGTTCCGCGCGCTTCGGCGTCGCGGCCATGCCGCCGTAGGCGAGGCGCGGCTCGCGGATCGTGTCGCCATCGGCGATGAAACTGAACGCGGCGTAGACGGCGGAAATATCGGAGTCGAAACGCTTCGACAGCTTGTACGCGCGGAACTTAAGGTACGCGCGCTTGCCCGTGCGCGTCGGCACGCGGATCGCGGCGACGAACTCGTTCTCGCGCATGTCCTTCTTCTGATACGCGATGTACAGATCCTCGAGCGGCATCTCGCGCAGACCATCGACGCTTTGCAGGACGACGCGCGCATTCAGCGCGATGAGGCCGGGCATCGAATCGCCGATCGGCGAGCCGTTCGCGACGTTGCCGCCGAGCGTGCCGGCGTTGCGGATGGGCAGCGACGCGAAACGCAGACGCGTCTCTTCGAGTTCGGGATAGAGCTTCACGAGTTCGTCGTACGCGCGCTCGACCGACACGCCCGCGCCGATCTCGATCCATTCGTCCGTCGTCTCGACGCGCTTGAACGAGTCGATCTGCCCGACATAGACGATATCGCCCAGATCGCGCAACTGCTTCGTCACCCACAAACCGACGTCCGTGCTGCCCGCGAGAATCCGCACGTTCGGGTTTTTGTCCTTGATCGCGGCGAGCGCTTCGGTCGTGCGCGGCGCGTCGAACTGGCGGCCGGCGTGCTCGTAGTGGAACGTGTCGTCGCGCTTCAGGCTTTCGAGCGTGCGCGCGAGCGCCGGCACGTTGACGGGCGCGAGCGGCGCGCGGTCGAACATCTGCTCGGCAGCGTCGATGATCGGCCGATAACCCGTGCAGCGGCACAGATTGCCCGTCAGCGCATCGCTGATCTCCTGGCGCGAGGGCTTCGTCTTCTCGCACGTTCCCGGGCAGCCGGTCGTCGCATGACCGTGCTTTTCGTAGAGCGCGAACATCGACATCGCGAAGCCGGGCGTGCAGAAGCCGCATTGCGAGCCGTGACAATCGACGAGCGCCTGCTGCACCGGATGCAGCGTGCCGTCCGGCTGGCGCAGGTCTTCGACGGTGAAGAGCGCGCGGCCGTCGAGCGTCGGCAGAAACTGCACGCATGCGTTGACGGCCTTGAACGCGACGCCGCCCGCGCCGTCCGGCTCGCCGATGACGACCGTGCACGCGCCGCAGTCGCCTTCCGCGCAGCCTTCCTTGGTGCCGGTGCAGCGCGCGTCTTCGCGCAGATATTGCAGGACGGTGCGCGTCGTCGACGCGCCGCTCACTTCCTGGATCGCGTTGCGGTGATAGAAGCGGATCGGCTCAGTCATGGATGTCTCGGGGCTCTTCGATGCTTTTTCGCTGGTTGCGCGGGATGCGCAGCCGGTGGCATTCGCGATTTCGGACCTTTTCAGATTAGTCCTGTCGCTTCGATGGTTCAAAAGCTATCACCGCCAAAATCGATAACCCATAGGCGGCATTGCATGAACGACATATTCTTCGTCCGATATGTGCTGAGAGCCTTATCCAGCAAGGCTTGCGTCGGCGGCGCCCGATGACTCGGACAGGCGATTTGTCCTAGCTGGTTACAAAACGACTGCGACGTTGCGCCGCAACATATGGGACAATCACGCCTTCGCGCCGAATTCAACCCCGCAATTTCCCTATGTCCACCGAGTCCCGCATCAAGCCGCAAAGCGACTTCGCCGTCACGCTGCGGATTCTGCCCGTCGTGCTGTACACGTTCCTTTGCTACCTGACGATCGGCATTCCGCTCGCGGTGCTGCCGGGCTTCGTGCACACGGATCTCGGCTACGGCTCTGTGATGGCGGGCGCGGCGATCAGCGTCCAGTACTTCGCGACGCTGCTGTCGCGGCCGCTGGCGGGCCGCACCGCCGATACGCTCGGCCCCAAGAAAACCGTGCTCTACGGTCTCGCGGCGTGCTCGGCAAGCGGCGTGCTGCTGCTCGCCTCGGCGCTCGCCGCGCAGTGGCACGCGGTGAGTCTCGTGCTGCTGGTGATCGCGCGGCTCGTGCTCGGCTTCGGCGAGAGCTGGGTCGGGACGGGATCGATCACATGGGGCATCGGGCGCGTCGGCGTGAACAACAACGCGAAGGTGATTTCGTGGAACGGCATCGCCACTTACGGCGCGCTCGCGATCGGCGCGCCGCTCGGCGTCGCGATCGATCATTCGCTGGGATTCGCGTCGCTCGGGCTGATCGTGATCGCGCTCGGCGGCTTCGGCTACTGGCTCGCGACGCGCATGGCGAGCGTGCCGATCGTGCACGGCGAGCGCATGTCGTATCGGAGCGTGTTCTTCCGCGTGTTGCCGCATGGACTGGGGCTCGCGCTCGGATCGGCGGGATTCGGCTCCATCGCGACGTTCATCACGCTTTACTATGCCGCGCACAACTGGCCGAATGCGGCGCTTTCGCTTACGGTGTTCGGCACGATGTTCATCGGCGCGCGGCTTCTGTTCGCCAACACGATCAAGGCGTATGGCGGGTTTCGCGTGGCGATCGTGTCGTTTGCGTTCGAATGCGCGGGTCTGCTGATGCTGTGGCTCGCCGCCGAGCCGACTTTCGCGCTCGCGGGCGCGGCGCTGACCGGCTTCGGATTCGCGCTCGTGTTTCCGGCGCTCGGCGTCGAGGCGGTCGGGCTCGTGCCGCCGGCCAGCCGGGGCGCGGCTTTGTCGGCGTATTCGGTGTTTCTCGATCTGTCGCTCGGGTTGACCGGGCCGCTCGCTGGGTATGTCGCGGGTGAGTTGGGGTACGGGTCGGTGTTTCTGTTTGCCGCGCTGGCGGCGGCGGCGGCGGTGGCGTTGTCGGTGGCGCTTTATATGCGCGGTGGACGTGGCGTGGGTGGGGCGGCTACGGCTTGAGCTCAGTGCTTTCGTAGCGTCGCGTCGGGCGCGTTTTGCCGGATCCCGTTTTCGTGTCGGTCGATCGGCACTGCCCCTGTGCGGGGCAATGCTAATGGACCACCAAGAAAACGGGATCCGACGAGAAAAAGGCCAAGCAACCAAAACCCGCCTCAAAGCGAAACACGGAGCGACCACCTTCAGCGTTTGTCTTAAAATCCCCGCTTGGCCCATTAGCGTCCGCTTTATGAACCCGACCTCGGAAGACCGCTGGCGCGATTTGCGCCCGGACCCGGACAGCGACACTCCGCTCTACCTTCAACTCGCCCGCAAGCTCGCCAACGCTATCCACGACAATCGCTGGAACGCAGGCGAAGCGCTGCCCTCCGAGCGCGTGCTGTCGGAAGCACTCGGCGTCTCGCGGATCACCTCGCGAAAAGCGATCGCGCTGCTCGTCGAACAAGGGCTCATCCGCCGCGAACAAGGCGCGGGCAGCTTCATCACGCCGCGCTACGAAGACCCGCTCTCGCGTCTGTCGAGCTTTTCCGAAATGCTTCGGCGCCGCGGCTTCAAGCCCAGCTCCAAATGGCTCTCGCGCAGCATCGAGCCGGCCAATCGCGAGGAAGTCATCCAGCTCGGCCTCTCGCCCGCCGCGACCGTCACGCGCCTGAAACGCCTGCGTCTCGCCGATGACATCGTCATGGCCGTCGAGAATTCCACCTTTCCGGCGTCGTGCATTCCCGATCCGCAGACCATCGGCGATTCGCTCTACAGCTATCTCGATGCACGCGGGCTATCGATCGTGCGCGCGCTTCAGCATTTCCGCGCCGTGAACGCGAGCCCGGAGATTGCCGAGCAGATGGGCATCGCGCCACACGACGCGCTGCTGCTCATCACGCGCGTCGGCTACACGGCCGATCAGCGCGCCATCGAGCTCACCGATACCTACTGCCGCAACGACTACTACGACTTCGTCGCCGAGCTGCGAAAGTAACCCGCCCAATGACCGACACGCCCACAGCACAGACGTCTGACCGATCGCTCTCCATCATGCTGTGCCTCGTCGCCACGGGCTTCTTCATGCAGACGCTCGACTCGACGATCGTCAACACTGCGCTCCCCGCGATGGCACGAAGTCTGGGCGAGGCGCCGCTGCGTATGCAGGGCGTGGTGATCGCCTACTCGCTGACGATGGCGATGATGATCCCCGTCTCCGGCTGGCTCGCCGACAAGCTCGGCACGAAGCGCGTGTTCTTCAGCGCGATCCTCGTGTTCACGATCGGCTCGCTGCTCTGCGCGAACGCGCAATCGCTGACGGCGCTCGTCGCGTATCGCGTCGTGCAGGGCGTCGGCGGCGCGATGCTCTTGCCGGTCGGACGCCTCGCCGTGCTGCGCGTGTTCCCGGCGGAGCGCTATCTTTCCGCGCTCGCGTTCGTCGCTATTCCGGGGCTGATCGGCCCGCTCATCGGCCCGACGCTCGGCGGCTGGCTCGTGCAGATCGCGTCATGGCACTGGATTTTTCTGATCAACGTGCCGGTCGGCGTGATCGGCTGCATCGCGACGAACCTGTACATGCCCGACAGCCGCAATCCGGCGACCGCGCGCTTCGATCTGGCGGGCTACCTGCTGCTCGCGATCGGCATGGTCGCGCTCACGATTTCGCTCGACGGACTCGCCGATCTCGGCCTCGCGCACGCGATCGTGATCGTGCTGCTCGTGCTCTCGTTCGGCTGCTTCGTCGCCTACGGTCTGCACGCGACACGCGCCGCCCAGCCGATCTTCTCGCTCGATCTCTTCAAGATCCACACCTTCAGCGTCGGCTTGCTGGGCAATCTCTTCGCGCGTATCGGCAGCGGCGCGATGCCTTATCTGATCCCGCTCCTGCTGCAAGTGAGCCTCGGCTACACGCCGTTTCAGGCCGGCATGATGATGCTGCCCGTCGCGGCCGCGGGCATGGCGTCCAAGCGCGTCGTCACGCGGCTCATCGAAAAGCACGGTTATCGGCGCGTGCTGGTCGTGAACACGGTGCTCGTCGGGCTGATGATGGCGAGCTTCGCGCTCGTGAGCGCGCATCAGCCGCTCTGGCTGCGGCTCGTGCAGCTCGCGATCTTCGGCGCCTTCAATTCGATGCAGTTCACCGCGATGAACACGCTCACGCTGAAGGACCTCGGCACCGGCGGCGCGAGCAGCGGCAACAGCCTGTTCTCGCTCGTGCAAATGCTGTCGATGAGCCTCGGCGTGACCGTCGCGGGCGCGATCCTGTCGACGTTTACAGGACTGCTGCCGCAGGTCACGGAGACGAACTCGCTGCCCGCCTTCCACGCGACGTTCCTGTGCGTCGGCATCATCACGGCCGCGACGGCGTGGATCTTCGGACAGCTCGCGCCGGAAGTGCGCGCGGCCGCGAGAAAGCCCGATCCGTCCGACTCGAACTGAGAACGCGGACGACGCACCGCGCCGGTGCCCGCACGCACGTTTGGACGGCGCGCGCTCCCGCGTCTGCGGCATGCGAGCTTCAATCCGCACACGAATAGGCGCAACGAAGCGCGCGATACCCGGCGAGCGCCGCTTGGATATTGAATTTGCACGCTTTTTGCTCGAACGGTCGGGTGCCGATCCGGTAAACTATCTCGATAAAGTTACTTGCCCTGCGCCCCGACACCATGAGCATGGTTGATCTCGACCCTCCCCGCTTCCAGCCGCCGCGCCCCGTCGCCGGTGACGATGGATCGCGTCGCACCGTGTTGTACGGCGAGTACACCGTTTTCAGCGTGTTCCAGCCCGTGTTTTCGGTGTCGCACCGGCGCGCGATCGGCTATCACGCGTCCTTGCGCGCGCGCGATGACTCACATCGTCACGTGCCGTCGCACGAGGTCTTCACGCAGGCCGCGCGGCGCGGCGATCTGCTCGAACTCGGCCGGCTCGCGGAATCGCTGCATCTGGGCAACTTCAATGCCTTCGACAGCCACGACGAATGGCTCTTCCTGAGCCTGCACCCCGCCGCGCTGATGGACACGAGCTACGGCGATGCGCTGCTCGCGTCGCTGAAGGACATCGGTCTGTCGCCGCAGCGCGTCGTGCTCGAAGTGCCCGAGCAGGCGGGCGGCGAGACGACGCGTTTCGCTGAAATCATCGATTCGCTGCGCAAGTCGGGCTTTCTGATCGCGCTCGACGGCTTCGGCGTGAAGCATTCGAACATCGATCGCGTGTGGCATCTGCGGCCGGATATCGTGACGCTCGACCGCTGCATCCTTCAGCAGGCGACCGAGCACTCGCATATCGAGCGTGTGCTGCCGCGCCTCGTCTCGCTGCTCCATGAGTCCGGCCAGCTCGTCTTGATGGGCGGCCTCGCGACCGAACGCGACGCGCTCATCGCGTTGGAGTGCAATGTCGATTTCGTGCAGGGCGCGTACTTCGCGCAGCCGAGCGTCGAGGCGGTGCACAGCGAAGTCGCCGCTGGCGTGATGGATGCGTTGTCGGCGGCATCGCGCGAACGCGTCGCTGGCCGCGAACGGGCGCAAGTCGCGCGCCTCGAGCCGTATGTAAGCGGGCTGGAGCGCGCGTCGGTCAAGCTGATGGAAGGCGAGACGCTCACGGCCGCGACGAGCGAACTGCTACAACTCGCCGACACCGCGCGCTGCTTCCTGCTCGATCAGGCCGGGCGGCAGATCGGCGACAACGTCGTGCCGATCGTGCGTACATCGCAGCGCGCGAAGCGCTTCAGTCCGCTGCTGCATTCGGAGGGCGCAAGCTGGGAGCGCCGGCCGTACTTCATCGAGGCGCTGCGCGCGCCGGGGCGCATGCATCTGACGGCGCCGTATCTGTCGATCAACGAGGCGCACCTTTGCGTGACGGCGTCGATCGCCGCGCAGACGCCTTATGGCTTACAGGTGCTGTGCGTCGATATCAACTGGGAAGGCGCGAAGCAGCGGTAGGCTACGCGCTGTTTTCGGATTCCGGACGGAGCAGATCGAAGCCGGCAAGCACCAGCACGCCGGAGAGCACGATGAGCGCGGCAGAATGGCGGCCGAAATAGAGCAATGCAGCGGCCGACCAGGCCGCGAGGCACAAGCCTGCGAAGCGTTTCATGATGGCGATGCGATTTCGATCGTTGCGGCGAGCCGATATTTTAGGCTCGCGCTCCGATGCGCGCAGCGACGGCTTATCGTCACGCACGCTGCGTCACTCTGCTCCGCTGCTTTCCGCGCGTCAGATATCGTCCCAGTCGAATCGACGGCTTTTCGACCGCGTAATATCCCGCGATGCTGACGGGAAGAATCAGCACGGCGGCAATGATCAGCGACATGCCTTGATAGGTTTCGCCAAAATAATGCAGCACGCCCAGCAACACGATGCAATGCAGCAGATACAGGCTGAATGAAATCTCGCCGAGGAAAATCAATGGCCGCGCGGTCAGAAACGCGGCGAACGGCCTGAGCGCAATCGCCAGAACGAGAATGCCGGTCACGGCTGGAAGAATGATCCAGTCGTCGGCGAAACTGCGCAGCACGTCGTTGGATATCGAATGGCGAGTGATCGAACCGACGAGGACGTAAAGGGCGAGACAAATCAGCAATGCGCCGAAAAGCGTTCGTGCGGAATAGGCGCCGAGTTTCGACGAAATGGCTTCGCGATACCGCGCAATCAACGCGCCGAGAACGAACATCGACATGTAATGGATGGTCGGCATCCATTCGCCCTGAATGCTCGCGTCCAGGAGGGTCCGCTGCAAATGATGGTAATAGCCGAATGCAGCAAGAGAGAAACACATGCTTAGTGCTACGGAAAACCAGACGGGCGTGGCAAATACCACGACGACGAGAATCGGGAAGATCAGCGAGATACGCATCTCGTAGACGAGCGACCAGAGCACCGGATCGAGCGTGCTGTTGCTGAACGGAATCACAAAGTAGAGGTGATCCAGCAAATCACGCCGATCGATGCCCGCGTGCCATGCCTGATTGACCCATTCGCCGGTCCAAGAGAGATTCGACCGGTAAAGCAAGCAATACGCGGTATAAGCGGCCAGAACCGCGATGAGATATGGGATGTAGATACGGCACACGCGCTTCACGATGAACTCGGCGAAGCCGGGTTTACTATCGCCGGTAACCTGCATGGCCAAGGCGAAACCGCTCAGCGCAAAGAACAGGATCACGGCGGAATGCCCTTCGGCGATTGCGCGCCATGGAACGTGCTGCAGCCAATGCGTGAGGGTGATCTGTGAATAGTGACTGAATACGACTGTCAAAGCGGCAATGCCGCGCAGCGAATCCAGTTGATGATAGCGTGTCGTCATTATTCAGCTCGCGTCTGTGTTGGCAACGCCAACATGGAAATCGGAAGCCGATTGGGCGACCAGAATCCCGTTAGACCAAGTGAGACTTCGACGTTCCCCAAAAATAGCTCACGCCGGACGCTTCAACGAAAAAAGCCCTCTCGCGAGGGCTTTCATTCTGATTGCGGCATTCGGAACTCATTTCGAAATGCGGCAATCCAGTTTCACGCGCGCTTACTTACGCACCGAAATTCTTCGACGCGAAATCCCAGTTGACGATATTCCAGTAAGCCTCAATGAACTTAGGACGCGCATTGCGATAGTCGATGTAATACGCATGCTCCCACACGTCGATGGTCAGGAGCGCCTTCGCGTCCGTCGTGAGCGGCGTGGCGGCGTTGCTCGTCGACACGATATCGACGGTGCCGTCGGTCTTCTTCACGAGCCACGTCCAGCCCGAGCCGAACGTGCCGGTCGCGACCTTGGCGAATTCTTCCTTGAACTTGTCGTAGGAACCGTACTTTGCGTTGATCGCATCAGCCAGCGCGCCGGTCGGAGCGCCGCCGCCGTTCGGCGACAGGCTGTTCCAGAAGAACGTGTGATTCCATACTTGCGCCGAGTTGTTGAACACGCCGCCCGACGACTTCTTGACGATTTCTTCCAGCGGCAGGTTTTCGAACTCGGTGCCGGGGATCAGCTTGTTCAGGTTCGTCACATAGGTCTGGTGGTGCTTGCCATAGTGATACTCGAGCGTTTCTTCCGACATGTGCGGAGCGAGCGCGTTCTTGTCGAACGGCAGCGGCGGGAGCGTATGTTCCATGATGCGAGCTTCCTTTCTATGTGGATTGTGGGATTGTGTGGCGTCCAGCAGTGGAGCACTGGATTGTAGGCGAGTTGGGATAACCCAGCAAACCGTGTGCTCTTTATGAGCAAGATTGCTTTCCAATCGCCTCACGCGGCGTAAAAAGTGCTCTGAGGAGCCTCGTCAGGCACGTCAAATGTACGCCGATTCCGCGCGCCGCGCCGGGCTCAGAATTCGTCGGACAGACGCGCCTGGACATCGGCGAGCAGCACATCCGCCGATCCTTCCGCGAGATGCACCGTCAGCGGCCGCTTCGGTTTCAATGCGTTCGGTGCACGCACGGCGCGGCCCGTCTGCGCGTCGATCAATGCGGCATAACCGCGTTCGAGTGTGCGCTGCGGGCTCAGCACCTGCAAGCGCGCTGCCAGTTCCGAAATGCACGCTTTCTCACGGTCGGCGCGCCGCTCATGCGCGCTGCCGATACGCTGCGCGAGCCGCAACAGATGCTCGCGCTCGGCGGCCACATTCGGACGTCTGCGCTGCCAGCGGTAGTGCACCAGCGCGAAGTGCGCGCGCGCATCGCGCACGGGCCGCGCGCCCGCCGCGGCGAGCCGGCTTGCCAGTTGCCGCAGATGCGCGCGCTGCCGCGCCAGCCGTTCCGCGGGGCTCACGAGCCGGCGCGCGAGCCAGTCGAGCTGCTGCGCGCGGCGCTCCATCATCCGGCCGAAGCCGCGCGCGAGCGCCGCATGTCGATGATCGAGCTCGCGCAACAGCAGCACGCGCTGCGGACTGACGAGCTCAGCGGCGGCGGTCGGCGTCGGCGCGCGCACGTCGGCGGCGAAATCGGCGATGGTGAAATCCGTCTCATGCCCGACGCCGCTCACCACCGGCACCGCGCTCGCCGCGATCGCGCGTGCGAGCACTTCCTCGTTGAACGCCCAGAGATCCTCGATCGAGCCGCCGCCGCGGCACACGATCAGCACATCGACCTCGCGGCGCGCGTTCGCGGCTTCGACCATCGCCGCCAGCTTCGCGCCGACGCCCGCGCCCTGCACCGGTGCCGGATACACGACGATCGGCACATGCGGCGCGCGGCGCGCGAGCGTCGTGAGGACATCGCGCAATGCGGCCGCCTGCAGCGACGTCACGATCCCGATGCCGCGCGGATGCGAAGGCAACGCGCGCTTTCGCTCGGCCGCGAAGAGCCCTTCGCTTTCGAGCTGCGCCTTCAGCCGCAGAAACGCTTCGTAGAGCCGGCCCTGCCCCGTGCGCCGCACCGCTTCCACGTTGAGCTGCAGTTCGCCGCGCGGCTCGTACATCGTGACGAGCGCGCGCACTTCGATCTTGTCGCCCTCGCGCGGCGTGAATTCGGCGTATTGCGCGCGGCCGCGGAACATCACGCAGCGCATTTGCGCGTTCGCGTCCTTGATCGAGAAGTACCAATGGCCGCTCGCCGCGCGCGTGAAATTCGACACTTCGCCCGATACCCACACGAGCGGAAATGACCGTTCGAGCATCGAACTGATCGCGCGATTGAGCGCGGAAACGGGGATGACGGCATCGCCGCTTTGCGACTGCAGTGAATCGGGAGTCATGGCTGGACGAGAAAAATCTTCAGGCGCGGCGCTGTGCGCGATGGACAAACGCCGCTGAACGAGGTACGCAAGTGTAACAAGTGTCCACACAGAAAGACTTACCGCCGCGTGCGGAGCGGCATCGCCAGAGGCTAGTGAGTTCGTTTCAAGCCGTTGATTTTTCGACGTTAAATTTTTATGGATACTGTCAGCCCCGGAGCAACTCTTTCCTGACGCGCGATCGCGGTGTGGCGGCTGGAAGTTCTTCACAGAGTTATCCACAGGCGTGCGGCGCGGATGGCGTCGCCCTTTCTCCCGCGTTCCTGACTGGCGCCCACGCCCCGCGCGCGCTAGAGTGCCGGGTTCCAGCACCGGCTGGCGCGGCCGAAACCTGCTTGTCCCGGGCCGCGAAAAGCCGGGCATCGTCCAACGCCGACCGTCATCCAAGGAGCTGCCGTTGCACGCCATGCCGTACCCGACTTGCCGCCCGCCAGCGTTCATCGCGAAGGCGGTCCATGTCTGATTTCAAACCGCCGCTCGAAAACTTCCTCGCCCGCGAATGGCGCCGGCGCGGCCCCGTCGCGTGGGCGCTGACGCCTTTCGCGTGCATCTTCGGCGCGATCGCTGCCACGCGGCGCGCCTTCTACGACCTCGGCTGGATGAAGCGCGTCGAAGTGGGCGCGCCGGTGGTCGTCGTGGGCAACGTGACCGTCGGCGGAACGGGCAAGACGCCGACCGTCATCGCGCTCGTCGAGGCGTTGCGCGCCGCCGGATTCCAGCCCGGCGTGATCTCGCGCGGTTACGGCGCGAAGATCGCCAAGCCGACGAGCGTCACGGCAAGCTCCGCCGCCGAGCAGGTCGGCGACGAACCGCTGTTGATCGCGCGGCGTACACACGCGCCGGTGTTCGTCTGCCCGGACCGCGTCGCGGCGGCGAAGGCGCTGCTCGAAGCGCATCCGAACGTCGATGTCCTCGTTTCCGACGACGGCCTGCAGCACTATCGCCTCGCGCGCGCGTTCGAGCTCGTCGTGTTCGACGACCGTCTCGGCGGCAACGGCTTTCTGCTGCCCGCGGGTCCGTTGCGCGAGCCGATGTCGCGCCGCCGCGACGCGACGCTCATCAACAGTCCCTACGAGCGCACGCTGCCGCCGTGGCCGAACACGTTTGCGCTCGAACTCGAATCCGGCGACGCGTGGCTGCTCGACGATCCGCATCAGCGCCGCCCGCTCGATCAGTTCGCCGGCGAGAAAGTGGTCGCGGCGGCGGGCATCGGCTCGCCTGAACGCTTCTTCGCGACGCTGCGCGCGGCGGGCATCGCGCCGGCGACGCGCGCGTTTCCCGATCACTACGCGTATCGCGAGAATCCGTTCGCCGGCGTCGACGCCGATGCCATCCTGATCACCGAAAAGGATGCAGTAAAATTGGGCGCCTGGCGCGATGCACGCATCTGGGTCGTTCCGGTGCAAGCCGTGCTGCGGCCGCGCCTCATCGCTCTTGTTGTGGAGAAACTCCGTGGACGCACGTCTGCTTGAAATCCTCGTTTGCCCGATTTGCAAAGGCCCGCTCAGTTACGATCGCGCCGCGCAGGAACTCGTCTGCAGCGCGGACAAACTCGCCTATCCGATCCGCGACGGCATTCCCGTGATGCTCGTCGACGAAGCGCGTCAGACCGTCGAGGGCACGCCCGTCGAGCCGCTCAAACCCGTCGGCGACGTCTGAGCACGCTGAAATGTCCGTTCCGTTCATCGCGGTCATTCCCGCGCGCCTCGCTTCCACGCGCCTGCCGAACAAGCCGCTCGCCGATATCGGCGGCAAGCCGATGGTCGTGCGCGTCGCCGAGCGCGCGCGCGAATCGGGCGCTTCGCAAGTGCTTGTCGCGACCGACTCCGACCGCGTCGTCGAGGCTGCGCGCGATCACGGCGTCGAAGTCATGTTGACGCGCTCGGATCACCCCACAGGCACGGATCGGCTCGCCGAGGTCGCGACGCGTCTGAACTGGGCCGACGACGCCATCGTCGTCAACGTTCAGGGCGACGAGCCGCTCATCGATCCGCAGCTCGTGCGCGATGTCGCCGATCACCTAGCGGCGCATCCCGAATGCGCGATCGCGACGGCCGCGCATCCGATTCACGATCCCGCCGACGTGTTCAATCCGAACGTCGTGAAGGCCGTGCTCGATGCGCAGAGCCGCGCGCTCTACTTCTCGCGCGCGCCGATTCCGTGGACGCGCGATCTCTGGCAACCGCACTGGCCGGACGTCGCCGCGCTTGGGGCACTGCCGTCCGTGCCGAAGAACGTGCTGCGGCATATCGGCCTCTACGCCTATCGCGCGAAATTCCTGCGCGACTTCCCGAACCTCGCGCAAGCGCCGATCGAAGAAGCCGAAGCGCTCGAACAACTGCGCGCGCTGTGGCACGGCGAACGCATCGCGGTGCGCGTGACGCAAGACGCACCGCCGCCCGGCGTCGACACGCCCGCCGATCTCGCGCGCGTTCAGGCGCTCTTCCCGGAAGCGGACTGATCTCTATCTCTGTTCGACAACCCGTGTAAACCCCGCCGGATGGCCCATTCGGCGGGGTTTCTGGCGTTTTCTATCCGCGTTATTACGGTCGCAATCGTAAAGCGGCGTGGCATAATCAAGCGATTGCGCGAGCCTTCCGGTCAGCGCCACGCTCAACGTTGCGCCGCTGTCCGCAGGTGCCCGCCGTCTCCTTTTCGGCTGCGCGCCCTGTCGTCGACGCCGCACGAGCCTGGCCACCGGATGTCAAATCAGCCTCGCGGCTTGAAGCGGTTTATAGACGATTCGGAGAGATCACCATGCGTTTGATCCTGTTGGGCGCACCCGGTGCGGGCAAGGGCACCCAGGCAAACTTCATCAAGGAGAAATTCGGCATTCCGCAGATTTCGACCGGCGACATGCTGCGCGCGGCCGTCAAGGCAGGCTCGCCGCTCGGCGTCGAGGCGAAGCGCTTCATGGATGCGGGCGAGCTGGTGCCGGATTCGCTCATCATCAATCTCGTGAAGGAACGCCTGCAGGCCGACGACTGCAAGAACGGCTATCTCTTCGACGGCTTCCCCCGCACGCTGCCGCAAGCCGAAGCCATGAAAGACGCCGGCGTGGCGATCGACTACGTGCTCGAAATCGATGTGCCCTTCGACGAAATCATCACGCGCATGAGCGGTCGTCGCGTGCATGCGGCATCGGGCCGCACGTATCACGTCAAGTTCAATCCGCCGAAGGTCGACATGACCGACGACGTCACCGGCGAGCCGTTGATCCAGCGCGACGACGACAAGGAAGAGACCGTGAAGAAGCGTCTCGACGTGTACGTCGCGCAGACCAAGCCGCTGATCGCGTATTACAACGATTGGGCGAAGAGCGGCGCAGCGCCGAACGGACTGAAGGCGCCGGAATATCGCAAGATTTCGGGCCTCGGCGCCGTCGATGAAATCCGCACGCGCGTGTTCGACGCGCTCAAGTAACGCGCTGCCTGATTCGCGTTCGACGAAAACCCGCTCCCTGTGAGCGGGTTTTTTATGTCCGTGAAATCGCATGACCGTCGTGCGAATTTGCAGCATGCGGCTTCGCTACAATCGACGCGTTTCCCAAAAGGAATGACATCGGCGCGAGCGGCTCAACCCTGCTCTCGCGCGCACGAATCGCACAAAAGGAGAAGAGACATGGAGATGCAAGGCAACACCTTTCTGATCACGGGCGGTGCGTCGGGCCTCGGCGCGGCGACCGCGCGGCTCATCGCGGCGCAAGGCGGCAAGGTCGTGCTCGCCGACATGAACGACGCGGCAGGCGAAGCGCTCGCGAAAGAGCTGTCGGGCGCGTTCGTCAAATGCGACGTGAGCCAGGAAAGCGATGGCCAACGCGCCGTCGATGCCGCGTTGAGTCTCGGCACATTGCGCGGCCTCGTGAATTGCGCGGGCATCGCGCCGGCGGCGAAGACGGTCGGCCGCGACGGTCCGCACGCGCTCGATCTCTTCTCGAAGGTGGTGTCGGTGAATCTCATCGGCACGTTCAACATGATCCGGCTCGCGGCGCACGCGATGTCGAAGAACGAAGCGAACGCGGCGGGCGAACGTGGCGTGATCGTGAACACGGCGTCGGTAGCGGCTTATGACGGACAGATCGGCCAGGCGGCCTATGCGGCATCGAAGAGCGGCGTCGCGGGCATGACGCTGCCGATCGCGCGCGATCTGAGCAAGAGCGGCATCCGTGTGATGACGATCGCGCCGGGCCTCTTCGAAACGCCGATGCTGCTCGGCATGCCGAAGGAAGTGCAGGACGCGCTCGGCGCGATGGTGCCGTTCCCGGCGCGTCTCGGCAAACCCGACGAGTACGCTCTGCTCGTCAAGTCGATTTTCGATAACCCGATGCTCAACGGCGAAGTGATCCGCCTCGACGGCGCGATCCGCATGCAGCCTAAGTAACGCTCTGCACGGCGCGCGCGGCGTGGTTCAGTCGCCTTGCTGCGTGCGCTGCCGCAACTCGTGCAGCTCGGTTTCGACGACGGTCGCGTCCTCGGCATCCGGACGAATCTCGATGTATCGCTGCAAATCTTCCAGCGCCGGTCGCAGATAATCGAGCCGCGCATACGCGAAACCGCGATCGCGCACTTCCTCGATGCTGTTCGGCAACGCGATCACCAGCCGCTGCTGAACGGCGAGCAGACGCTGCCACCGCTCCGTTTGCAGATAGATACCCTTCAGATTGCGCAGCATGCGCGCGACGATCTCGCGCCGCGTCGCGGGTTGCAACAGCACGCGCAACGCGCTGCCGATCGACTCGCCCACACGCTGCACATACGGCTCCAGCATCTCGACCATCTGCGCTTCGGAGAGCGTCTGGCCGGTCGTCGGATCGAGCATCAGATCGTGACCCGGCGTCGCGACGCGCAAAAGGAAATGCCCCGGAAACGATACGCCGCGCACCGGCAGGCCGAGTTGCTCGGCCATTTCCAGATAGATGACGGCAAGCGAGATCGGAATGCCGCGCCGGCGACGCAGCACCACATTCAGATGGCTGTTATCCGGATCGTAGTAATCGTTGAGATTGCTGGAGAAGCCCAGCTCGCGGAAAAAGTAGCGATTCAGCGCATCGACTTTCTGCTTCGCGTCGGCGTCATCGGGCATGCGGCGACGGGCGCGCACGACGAGTTCGTCGATCTCCGCGAGCGCGGCCTGCATGTCGAGATCGGGATACGCGTCCTGCGCGAGCGACAAGGCGGCTTCCGTGAGCGGAAGGCTGTCGTCGTCCGCCATCAGCGAGGAGAAGTAGTCGAGGATACGCGTTGTCGTCATCAAAGCGTGCGTCTCTTGAAATAGGCGTACTTGAAGCCCATTGCGGCAAGAATACCGAAATATAACGCGGCAAACACGACGAGACTTGCACCGAGAAGCGCGATGCGCAGGACCGGCGTCGCGCGCATGCCGATCCAGTCGAAATTGATCGCCACCCAATGCATCGTCCCCGCAAGAATCAGGCACGCGCCGATCAGTTGCACGAAAAAGCGCAGCCAGCCCGCCGAAGGCTCATAGATCTTGCGGCGGCGCAGCCCCGCGAACAGCAGCAGCGCGTTGGCGAGCGCGCCGAGGCCGATCGAGAGCGTCAGGCCCGCGTGAGAAAAAATCGGCACGAAGATGTAGTTGCTCACCTGAGTCATGACGAGCACGAAGATCGCGATCTTCACCGGCGTCTTGATGTCCTGCTTCGCGTAGAAGCCCGGCGCGAGAATCTTGATGAGGATGAGGCCGATCAGCCCGATCCCGTATGCCGACAGCGCGTGGCCGACCATCACGACCGAACGATTGTCGAACTTGCCGTAGTGAAAGAGCGTCGCGGTGAGCGGCTCGGCGAAGAAAAACAGCGCGATCGCGCTCGGCGCGGCCAGCAGGAACGTGATGCGCAGGCCCCAGTCGAGCAGCGCGGAGTATTCGTCGTGATTGGCGTCGACGTGCGCTTTCGAGAGGCTCGGCAGCAGGATCGTGCCGAGCGCCGCGCCGAGCAGCGCGGTCGGGAATTCCATCAGCCGGTCGGCGTAGTTGATCCACGACACCGCGCCCGCCCCGATGTTCGACGCAATATTCGTGTTGATGATGAGGCTCAGTTGCCCGACCGACACTGCGAACATCGCCGGGACCATTTTCAGCAGCACGCGCTTGACGCCGGGATGCGCGAGCGCGGCGCGGAAGTTCAGCCCGATGCGCGGCGTCATGTCGATCTTCTTCAGGCCGGGCAGTTGCACGAGCAATTGCAGCACGCCGCCGACGATCACCGCATACGCGAGCGCATAAACCGGAATCTTCAGATGCGGCGCGACGAACACCGCCGCGGCAATGAACGACACGTTCAGCAGCACGGGCGCGAACGCGGGCAGCGAAAACTGCTTGTACGTGTTGAGCACGCCCGAGGCGAGCGTCGTCATCGAAATGAGGACGATGTACGGGAACATGATGCGCGTCATCGAGACGGCGAGGCCGTACGCCGCGCCCTCGTGCGACAACCCCGACGCGACCGCGTACACGACCCAGCTCGCGCCCAGCATGCCGAGAAGCGACAGCACGACGAGGAACCAGGTGAGGACCGTCGACATCGCGTCGACGAGCGCCTTGGTCGGATCGTGGCCCTTGCTGTTCTTGAACTCGGCGAGGATCGGCACGAACGCCTGCGCGAACGCGCCTTCCGCGGACAGACGCCGCAGCAGGTTGGGGATTCGGAACGCGACGTAGAACGCGTCGGTATAGATACTGGCGCCGAAGGCTCGGGCGATCAGCGTTTCGCGGATCAGGCCGGTCACGCGCGACAGCAGCGTGAAGCCGCTGACCGTCAGCAGGGCTCGGAATAGATTCATGGGGCGCTTATTATACGGGCCGCGAGCGGCGCGCCCACGAGACTCGGGGCAATGCTGGCGGCCAATGCCGCACGTTTGACCGATGACAAGGCAGCCGCCCCGTGCCGGCGCGATCCACGCCGCGCTTGTCATGTCTCATATTCCCTTGCTATAATCGCGGGTTTCGAAGCTCCAAAAATCGCTCCGATTTTGCGGCTTCGCGTCTTTTCCGGCCCCGGCCGGCGATGTTTTAGAGGTTCTCGGGCAATCGTTCCCGGGATTTCAGATCAAAGGCAGCGCGCTCGATCGCCCGCGTCAGGGCTTTCATGGCCTTCGCCGGCCCCGCGCGCTCCGGACAAGTAACAGCGAAACAGGAAAAGGGAAACCGTCATGGCAAATTCCGCACAAGCTCGCAAGCGCGCCCGTCAGGCCGCCAAAGCCAACTCGCACAACTCGGCGCTGCGCTCGAAGTTCCGCACGGCCATCAAGGCAGTTCGCAAGGCTATCGAAGCCGGCGATCAGGCCAAGGCCGCCGAAGTGTTCAAGACGTCGGTCAAGACGCTCGACATCATCGCGGACAAGAAGATCGTCCACAAGAACAAGGCAGCTCGTCACAAGAGCCGCCTGGCTGCAGCCATCAAGGGCCTGCAAGCCCCCGCTGCCCAGTAATTCCGGCTCGCTTCCGGCGGGCGCATTCCGGTTTCGCGAGTTTCGCGTTCGGGGCGTTCGCCGAAGCAGCTTCCTGTTTCCGCTGCGCAGTAACGAAAAAGCCCGCTTCGGCGGGCTTTTTTGCGTCTATCGCTTTTCGTCTGTGGCTTTCGTCGCGCGGAGGTCAGGGCTGAGGCTGCTGCGTCTGCGTGCCGTGATGCGGCGGCAATTCGCACGCCTCGGTCACAACCAGATCATTGTCTTTTGCGAAGTTAAGAACGAAGTCGAACGCCATCGGTTCGATGTCGCGCAGGCGGGAATCGACAATCACGACCTTGATGTCGCCGATCATCGTCGGACGCACGTAGATGGAATATTGCAGGCGGGCGTTGGGCCCTTTCGCCTTTGGGCCGAAGCCCGACATCACGCCGGCGAGACGCTCGGACCAGTCGCTCGGCCGAAATTTCCTCCCGCTCTTGGTGATGCCTTGAATGAAGTACTCGGTAGGGGATGATTCAGCCATGTAGCAATACCTTTTGACGGCCGGTGACGCGCACCGGAACGCACATGCCTGACGCAGGAACCGCAGGAGCCGGCTAGCGAAAAGCGCCGGGCGGTCTTGCGCGGGTCGATTCTGGCGGAATCGTCCGCGCCCGCGACAGGAAATGGCGGACTCGACAGCACTGGGCAATCCACCGCGAAATCGGAACGCGCAAAGTCACGCCGACCGGATTCTTGCGAACCCTTCGCCGCAGAAGCGCGTGAAACGGTGCTGAATGTTGCAGAACTGTTGAAACGAGCGAGCGTGATTATACCGCAGCGGCCTGTTTTCCGCAGCGCACACAGACATGGGATGCGTCCATCAGGGACAGCCCGAGGCCGTGAGACGGGTCTGCGCGCGCATCCTCGTCCTTTTGGCCAGCCTCGTCAAACATCGCAAAATCCTTTATGCTCAAACGCGATACCCACTCCCGACGGCGGCGCCGTCCGGCCTCGACACTCACGCGCGGCGGCCGGTTCGAAGCCGCCGCTTGCGTTTCATGACCGCCAAGAAAATTCGCCACTATCTTCAGTTCAAGGATTTTTCCCTCGACGACTATGAGTACGTGCTCGAACGCGCGCGCATCCTGAAGCGCAAGTTCAAGAACTACGAGACTTATCATCCGCTGCACGATCGCACGCTCGCGATGATCTTCGAGAAGAGCTCGACGCGCACGCGCCTTTCGTTCGAAGCGGGCATTTTCCAGCTCGGCGGCCATGCGGTGTTCATGAATACGCGTGATACGCAACTCGGCCGCGGCGAGCCGATCGAGGATTCGGCGCAGGTCATCTCGCGCATGGTCGACATCATCATGATCCGCACGTTCGGCCAGGACATCATCCGGCGCTTCGCGGAAAGCTCGCGCGTGCCGGTCATCAACGGGCTGACCAACGAATATCACCCGTGTCAGGTGCTCGCGGACATCTTCACGTTCTACGAGCATCGCGGTCCGATTTCCGGCAAGACCGTCGCGTGGGTCGGGGACGCCAATAACATGCTGTACACGTGGATCGAAGCGGCGCAGATTCTCGGCTTCAAACTGCGTCTCTCCACGCCGCTCGGCTACAAGCTCGATCCCGCGCTGGTTGCCGAGGAAAGCAAGCCGTTTTTTCAAGAATTCGACGATCCGAACGAAGCCTGCGCCGGCGCCGATCTCGTCACGACGGACGTCTGGACCAGCATGGGCTACGAAGCCGAGAACGAAGCGCGCATGAAGGCGTTCGCCGACTACTGCGTCGATGCCGAGATGATGGCGCGCGCCCATCCCGATGCGCTCTTCATGCACTGCCTGCCCGCGCATCGCGGCGAGGAAGTGAGCGCGGAAGTCATCGACGGTCCGCAAAGCGTCGTATGGGACGAGGCGGAGAACCGTCTGCACGTGCAGAAGGCGCTGATGGAGTATCTCCTGCTCGGCAAGCTGAATCACTGAGCGAATCTGCGCTGCCGATTCGCCGCGCATCCCAAATTTGCGGAGGCGCGGCTTTTTAATGTCAGAATAGTAGTTTTTCCGCGCACTTCATGCCCGTCGCGCGCCCGGCGGACGCGAAGCGGCGCACAACCGCCGCACCGGCTTTTCCGCACACGAGTTCACCATGAGCGATATCAAGAAAGTCGTGCTCGCCTATTCGGGCGGTCTCGACACCTCCGTCATCCTGAAATGGTTGCAGGACAACTACGACGCCGAAGTCGTGACCTTCACCGCCGACATCGGTCAGGGCGAGGAGCTGGAGCCCGCGCGCAAGAAGGCGCTCCAGCTCGGCATCCAGCAGGAAAACATCTTCATCGAAGACCTGCGTGAAGAGTTCGTCCGCGATTTCGTGTTCCCGATGTTCCGCGCGAACACCATCTACGAAGGCGAGTATCTGCTCGGCACGTCGATCGCGCGTCCGCTGATCGCGAAGCGTCAGATCGAGATCGCGCGCGCGACCGGCGCGCAGGCCGTCTCGCACGGCGCGACCGGCAAGGGCAACGATCAGGTGCGCTTCGAGCTCGGTTACTACTCGCTCGAACCCGGCATCAAGGTGATCGCGCCGTGGCGCGAATGGGACCTGCTCTCGCGCGAAAAGCTGCTCGCGTATGCGGAAAAGGCCGGCATTCCGATCGAAATGAAGCACAAGCAAGGCGGCGCGCCCTACTCGATGGACGCGAACCTGCTGCACATCTCGTTCGAAGGCCGCCATCTGGAAGACCCGAAGGCCGAGGCCGAAGCCGAAATGTGGCGCTGGACCGTATCGCCGGAAGAGGCGCCGGATCAGGCGGAATATGTCGATATCGAATTCGAGAAGGGCGATCCGGTCGCGCTGAACGGCAAGCGCCTGTCGCCCGCCGAGATGCTGACCGAGCTGAACCGTCTCGGTGGCAAGCATGGCATCGGCCGTCTGGATCTGGTCGAGAACCGTTACGTCGGCATGAAGTCGCGCGGCTGCTATGAAACGCCGGGCGGCACGATCATGCTGAAGGCGCATCGGGGTATCGAGTCGATCACGCTCGACCGCGAAGTGGCGCACCTCAAGGACGATCTGATGCCGCGTTACGCATCCCTGATCTACAACGGCTACTGGTGGAGCCCGGAGCGCCGCGCGCTGCAGGTGCTGATCGACCACACGCAGGAGAAGGTCAACGGCTGGGTGCGCGTGAAGCTCTACAAGGGCAGCGTGTCGGTCGTCGCTCGCGATTCGAAGGAAACGCTGTTCGACAAGACCATCGCGACGTTCGATGACGACGGCGGCGCCTACAACCAGGCCGATGCCGGCGGCTTCATCAAGCTGAACGCACTGCGCATGCGTATCGCGGAGAACGCGCGCCGTCAGCGCGGGGACTGATCTTTCGTTGGAATCAGGCTCGAGAAAAAACCCGCCGCGGCGGGTTTTTTCGTTTTCAGACGCGCACCGGCTCCATCTCCAGTTCGACATTGAAACGTGCTAGCACGTCGCGCCTGATGGCTTCGGCGAGCTCGAGCACCTGCGCGCCCGTCGCGCCGCCGCGATTCACGAGCACGAGCGCCTGACGATCGTGCACCGCCGCGCCGCCGATGCCGCGCCCTTTCCATCCGCACTGGTCGATCAGCCAGCCCGCCGCGAGCTTCACTTGCCCGTCGGCTTGCGGGTACGAAACGACGCCCGGTTCGCGCTGCTTGAGCGCCTCGAACGCCTGCGCACTCACGACCGGATTCTTGAAGAAGCTGCCCGCGTTGCCGAGCGCGGTCCAGTCGGGCAGCTTGGCGCGGCGCACGGCGACGACCGCATCGAAAATGGCTTGCGCATCCGGCGTCGTGGCGCCGTCGAGCGCGCGGGCGACGTCGGCGTAATCCGCGCGCGGCGTCCACGCTTTCGGCAGCCGGAACGTGACCGACGTAATCATGAAGCGCCCGCGCCCTGCCCGCTTGAAGAAGCTGTCGCGATAACCGAAGGCGCACGCGGCGCGATCGAATTTCGCGCGTGCGCCGGTCGCGAGTTCTACCGCCGTCAGCCGCTCGAAGCGCTCGCCCATTTCCAGCCCGTACGCGCCGATGTTCTGAATCGGCGCCGCGCCGACCGTGCCGGGAATCAGCGCGAGGTTTTCGAGCCCCGGCATGCCCTGCGCGAGCGTCCACGCGACGAAATCGTGCCAGTTCTCGCCCGCGCCGGCTTCGACGAGCCACGCATCGTCGTCTTCGCCGATCACGCGTTTGCCGCGAATGCCGACGATCAGCGCGACGCCGTCGAAATCGCGCGTCAGCACGATATTGCTGCCGCCGCCGAGCACGAGTTGCGGCATGTTTGCGATGCGCGCATCGGTGGCGAGCGCGGCGGCCGCATCGACGGAATCGATACGCATCGCGTGACGCGCGCGCGCGTCGAAGCCGAACGTGTTGTGGGCGAGCAGAGAGAAATCGGAGAGGAGCTGGAGCGACATGAACGAAGCGCGTCGGTAGAATGACGACAGGTCCGTGATTATAGCGATTGCGCGAGCCACGCCTGCCCGGCGCGCTCGTCGCCTCAATGAAGGAGAAAGACAGATGCCATCGTTTGACGTCGTCAGCGAAGCAAACATGATCGAAGTGAAGAACGCGATCGAGCAATCGAACAAGGAAATCTCGACGCGCTTCGACTTCAAGGGTTCGGATTCACGCGTCGAGCAGAAGGAGCGCGAACTCACGCTCTACGCCGACGACGACTTCAAGCTCGGCCAGGTGAAGGACGTTCTGCTGAACAAGATGGCCAAGCGCGGCGTCGACGTGCGTTTCCTCGACTACGGCAAGCAGGAGAAAATCGGCGGCGACAAATTGAAGCAAGTCGTCACGGTGAAAAAAGGCGTGTCGGGCGATCTGGCGAAGAAGATCGTCAAGATCGTGAAGGACAGCAAGATCAAGGTTCAGGCGAGCATTCAGGGCGACGCTGTGCGCGTGCAAGGCGCGAAGCGTGACGACCTGCAAAGCGCCATCGCGCTGCTCAAGAAGGAAGTCACGGACACGCCGCTCGACTTCAACAACTTCCGCGACTGATTCCTGATTGCTTCAGAAGCGAAAAAGCCGTTCCGGTTTGCGCCGGAACGGCTTTTTTGCATTATTCGGCGACCTTCTTTTTCTCGCCGATGCGGCTTTCCTTGCCCGCCAGCAGCTTCGAAATATTCGCGCGATGCCGCCAGATGAGCAGCAGGCTCATTGCCAGCACGGCGAGCGAGATGCGGCTCGGCCCGAACAGAAACACCTGAAAGAACGGCGCGAACACGGCCGCGACGAGCGCCGCGAGCGACGAATAGCGGAAGAAGAACGCGATGATGAGCCACGTGAGCAGCGTCGCGATACCGAGCGCCGGATGAATCGCGAGCAGCACGCCCGCCGCCGTCGCGACGCCCTTGCCGCCCTGGAACTTGAAGAAAACCGGGTACAGATGCCCGAGGAACACGGCGATGGCCGCGAGCGCCGTCGCCGTGTTGATGCCCGTTTGATCCCAGCCGAAGCTCGCGCCGAAGTGCGCGACGATCCACACGGGCAGCCAGCCCTTGAACGCATCGCCGATCAGCGTCAGGATCGCGGCCTTCTTGTTGCCGGTGCGCAGCACGTTCGTCGCGCCGGGATTGCCCGAGCCGTACGAGCGCGGATCGGCCAGTCCCATCGCGTGACTCACGACGACGGCAAACGAAATCGATCCGATCAGATAGGACGCGACGGCGACGAGCAGAAAAATCATGGTGTCTTTTCGGTTATGGCGAGAGCGGAACGCATTCTAATCGACGCTCGCGCACTGCACGGGTTTCGCGCCCAGCAACTCGGTCAGCACGTTCGGATCGATGCTCACGAGATACCCCCGTCGCCCGCCGTTCAGATAGATGCGATCGAGTTCGAGAATGCTCGATTCGACGTACACCGGCATCGCTTTTTTCGTGCCGAACGGCGACGTGCCGCCCACGAGAAACCCCGAATGCCGGTTCGCCACTTCGGGCTTGCAGGGTTCGACGCGCTTCGCGCCAATCTGACGCGCGAGATTCTTCGTGGATACCGTGCGGTCGCCGTGCATGAGGACGATCAGCGGCTTGGCGTGCTCGTCTTCCATGACGAGCGTCTTGACTACGATATGTTCGTCCACGCCGAGCTGACGCGCGGATTCCTCCGTGCCGCCGTGCTCGACGTAATCGTAAGGATGCTCGCCGAATTCAACCTTGTGACGACGCAGGAATTGCGTCGCGGGCGTTTCGGACACGTGTTTGGCTTTCGACATGCCACGCATTGTAGCGGCGCGCCGTGGCGCTCACCATCGGCCATTCGGCCGAGTATGCAGCGCAACGCGGCCGTGGCACGATCGTTCGCAGATGACGCTATCCGCGCGGATGATGCTCCCGATGCAGCTTCTGCAGCCGCTCGCGCGCGACGTGCGTGTAGATCTGCGTCGTGGAGATGTCCGAGTGGCCGAGCAGCAATTGCACGACGCGCAGGTCCGCGCCGTGATTGAGCAGATGCGTCGCGAACGCGTGCCGCAGCGTGTGCGGCGAGAGCGGCGCGTGCACGCCGCCGTTCAGCGCATGACGCTTGATGATGTTCCAGAACTGCTGGCGCGTCATGCCTTCGCCGCGCGCGGTGACGAAGAGCGCATCGGCGGAGCGCGCGCCGAGCAGCACCTGACGCGCATCGCGCAGATAGCGTTCGAGCCAGTCGTGCGCCGTTTCGCCGAACGGAATCAGGCGTTCTTTCGAGCCTTTGCCCATCACGCGCACGACGCCTTCGTTCAGGCCGACTTCGACCGTCTTCAGCGTGACGAGCTCGGTCACGCGCAGGCCGCTCGCATACATCAGTTCGAGCATCGTGCGGTCGCGCAAGCCGAGCGGCGTCTCGATGTCGGGTGCGCCGAGCAGCGCTTCGACTTGCGACTCGTTGAGCGTCGACGGAAAGCGCGGCGGCTGCTTGGCCGAGCGCAGCTTGAGCGTCGGATCGGCGGACACGCGATGCTCGCGCAACGCCCACGCGTAATAGCGCCGAAAGACCGACAGACGCCGGTTCGCGGACGTCGCCTTGTCGCCGCGGCGCGCGGCCATGTAGCCGTTCATGTCGGCTTCGACGGCGGCATCGATCGACGCGCCGCGCGTCTTGCCGAGCCATTCCGCGAAGAGTTTGAGGTCGCGCCGGTACGCTTCGAGCGAGTTCTTGGCGAGGCCGTGTTCGAGCCAGAGCGCATCGCAAAAGAGATCGATCGCGTCCTGACTCGCGACGAGTTCCGGTGCTTGTATTGCTTCAGTCGTTGCGCTCGTCATGCGATCGATACACCTTCATGCGCCAGCAGCCAGCGCTTCACGTTGCGATAAAAACCTTCGCCGGGATGATGCGCGAAACCGCCGATCCCGCCCGAGGCCACTACCCGGTGGCACGGTATCACGATCGGCAGCGGATTGGAGCCGCACGCCTGCCCGACCGCGCGCGGCACGCTGCCGATCTCGCGCGCGAGCTGGCCATAGGTCCAGACTTGGCCCGCCGCGATGCCCGAGATGCCGCGCCATACGCGCTGCTGAAACGCGGTGCCGCGAAGCGCGAGCGGTAGGTCGAAGCGCATCGAAGGCGTCTGAAAATACGCGCGGATCTGCGCGGCGGCTTCCTTCGCGAGCGGCGTTTCAGGCTCAATGCTGCCGACATCGTCCGGCAGATAGACGATCTCGCGCACGCATTGCGCATCGGCGCGAATGCCGACCTTGCCGAACGGGGCGTCGATCACGGCATCGAATGGCTTCACGTTCTTGTCCCTTGATCGAGCGCCCACAGCACATGCTCGCGCACCAACGCCGAGGAATCGTCCGCACGCGCGCGCAATGCATCGGCGATCGCTTCGCGTTCTTCCGCATCGAGCGACGGATCGCGCAACGCATTGCCCATCGCGACCGCGATATTGCGCAGCCAGCGCTCATGCCCAATGCGCCGGATCGCGCTGCCCTGCATGCGCGTGTCGAAATCCGCCGCGCTCCATGCGAACAGCTCGACGAGTGTCGCGCGATCGAGTCCGTGGCGCACGTCGAAATCCGCGACCGGCGCGGCCTGCGCGAACTTGTTCCACGGACAGACGAGCTGACAATCGTCGCATCCATACACGCGATTGCTGATCAGCGGACGCATCTCCTCGGGAATGCTGCCGTGCAGTTCGATCGTCAGATACGAGATGCAGCGCCGCGCGTCGACGCGATACGGCGCCACGATCGCGCCCGTCGGACACGCGCCGATGCAGCGCGTGCACTGCCCGCAATGCGCGCCTTCGTGCTCGGGATGCGGATCGACGGGCAACGGGACATCGACGAAAATTTCGCCGAGGAAGAAGAGCGATCCGGCGTCGCGATCGAGCAGCAACGTATGCTTGCCGCGCCAGCCGGCGCCCGCTTTCTGCGCGAGCGCGACTTCGAGCACTGGCGCTGAATCCGTGAACGCGCGATGCCCGAACGGCCCGATCTCGCGCTCGATGCGCTCCGCCAGCTGCTGCAGGCGATTGCGCATGACCTTGTGATAATCGCGCCCGCGTGCGTAGATGGAGACCATCGCCTGCGACGGCTTCGCGAGCCGCGACCATTCGATCGCGCGCCAGTCGTTCTTCTGACCGTCGGCTGTCGCGACACTTTCATCGCCCTTTTTCGCGAGCGTTTCCGCAGGAAGATAGGCCATGCGCGCGGTGATGACACGTCGCGTGCCGGCCACAAGCTCGGCCGGTCTTGCGCGTTTCATCCCATGTTTGGCCATATAATCCATTTCGCCGTGATAGCCTGCTTCGAGCCAATCAGTCAGGCCCTTCTCGGCATCCGTCAGGTCGATATCGCTGATGCCGACCGCACCGAACCCCAACTCGCGCCCCCATGTCTTGATGCGCTGCGCGAGTTCTGCCAGCGCGTTTTCATCGAGATCGAAGACGCGAGACTCTGAATCGGATTCAGCGGCGGCGTCGCTGGACGCTGTCGTGATTTCAACGGAATGTTCCGGCAATCGGTTCATCACGACATTTTACGAGCAATGCCCGAAAGCCCCGCACGAACGACGCAAGACTTATCCGCCGCGCTTCTCGAACGCCGCTTCGACCTGCGCGACGAAGCCGCGACGCTCGTTTTCGGAGAACGCTTCGCGCGCGCCATCGACGCTACGCGTCTGTCCATATCGCACGCTTCGTCTGAACGTTTTCACGGTCTGCAAGTCCAGTTGATCGGTGATCTCGGCGCGGGCAAGACCACGCTCGTGCGCGCGACCTTGCGCGCGCTCGGCCACGTCGGCCGCGTGAAGAGCCCGACTTACACGCTCGTCGAGCCGTATTCGCTCGTCACCAAAAGCGGTCCGCTCGACGTTTATCACTTCGATCTCTATCGCTTCGCCGATCCGGCCGAATGGGCCGATGCCGGCTTTCGCGAATATTTCGATGCGGGCGCGGTGTGCCTCGTCGAATGGCCGCAACAGGCGGGCGGCCTGCTCGGCGTGCCGGATCTCGTGTTTGCGCTGTCCCTGCCGGACGAAGGAACGTCGAACGATGAAGGCCGCGTGCTGACCGCGCGGGCATTTAGCGAAACAGGAAAGTCATGTCTCGAAAGATGTTGATCAAGCCATTTCATTCGATCGAATCGGCTGCCCAAGCGCCGCACAACTGGCGTCGCCGTCAGGTGTTGCGCGCAGGCGCTTCGACGCTCGTGCTCGCGCTCGTCGGACCGAAGCTCGCGCATGCGAGCAGCGTGCTCGGCGTGCGCGTGTGGCCCGCGCGCGACTACACCCGCGTGACGATCGAATCGGACCAGCCGCTTCAGAACGCCAATCAGCTATTGCAGGGGCCGGACCGGCTCGTGGTCGATCTCTCCGGCATCGATCTCGATCAGGCGCTGCGCGATCTCGTCTCGAAGATCACGCCGAACGATCCGCAGATTCAGGCGGTGCGCATCGGGCAATATCAGCCGCATGTCGTGCGCATGGTGTTCGATCTGAAAGGATCGGTGAAGCCGCAGGTGTTCACGCTCGGGCCGATCGGCAGCTACAAATATCGGCTCGTGTTCGATCTGTATCCGGCCGTCGCGCCCGATCCGCTGATGGAACTGCTCGCGCAGACCGAGCGCAAGCAGGAAGCGCTCGACCGCGCCAATCCGAATCCGCCCGCGCCGCCGCCCGCGACGCTTTCCGGGCCGGCGACCGCGCAGAAACCGACGACGCCCGATTCCACCGACGAGTTCTTCCAAAAGTACGCGCAGAACGAAACGCCCGCCGAAACGCCGCCGAAACCGGCGGTCAAGCCGCGCGTGCCGGCGCCGCCGCCCGTCATCGCGAAGAAGGACGACGACAACGACGCCTACGCATTCTCGACGCCCAAGCAAGGCGCCGGCACGACGCGCCTGCTCACCGTCGCGATCGATCCCGGTCACGGCGGCGAAGATCCGGGCGCGATCGGCGGCCAAGGCACGTATGAGAAGCACATCGCGCTCGACATCGCAAAGAAGCTGCGCGCGAAGATCGACTCCCAGCCCAACATGCGCGCGATGATGACCCGCGACGCCGACTTCTTCGTGCCGCTCAACGTGCGCGTGCAAAAGGCGCAGCGCGTCTCCGCCGATCTTTTCGTGTCGATTCACGCCGATGCCTTCACGTCGCCCGAAGCGCGTGGATCGTCGGTGTTCGCGCTGTCGGAGCATGGCGCGTCGAGCGCGGCTGCGCGCTGGATGGCGAACAAGGAAAACTCGTCGGATCAGGTCGGCGGCATCAACGTGAAGTCGCAGGACGCGAGCGTGAACCGCGCGCTCTTCGACATGTCGACGACCGCGCAGATCCGCGATTCGATGCGCTACGGCAGTTTCGTGCTGAACGAAATCGGCGGCATCAACAAGCTGCACAAGGGTTCGGTCGAGCAGGCGGGTTTCGCCGTGCTGAAGGCGCCGGACATTCCGTCGATCCTCGTGGAGACCGCGTTCATCAGCAATCCGGACGAGGAAACGCGCCTGAACGACGACGCCTATCGCGACAAGATGGCCAACGCGATCATGAAGGGCATCAAGCGCTACTTCGCGGCAAATCCGCCGCTCGCGAAGAGCCGCATGACGTAAAAATCCGGCCGGGTTTCGTTCAGCGCGCCGGCAGAATGCGCTGAACGAGCCGCGCGCCGAATACGTTCACCACGAGTCCCGCCATCACGAGCGCCGCGCCCGCTACCTGCGCCGAATTCAAACCCTCGCCGAGAAACAGCGCCGCCGACGCCAGCCCGATCACCGGGACGAGCAGCGAGAACGGCGCGACGCTTCCCGCCGGATAGCGCGCGAGCAACTTTCCCCACAAGCTGTAACCGACGATCGTCGCGATGAACGAAAGATAGAGAATCGCGAAGATCGAGATGAGCGGAATCGTCGCCAGACTGGATTCGATGCGCGCCGCGCCTTCGAAGATGAGCGAGAGCGCGAGGAACGGCAGCGGCGGAATCAGGCTGCCCCACACCACGAGCGAGAGCAGATCGACCTTGCCCATGCGCTTCGTCACGATATTGCCGAGCGCCCACATCGCGGCGGCGGCGAGCGTGAAGAGAAAGCCGGTGATGGTCATCGCGTGACCGCCGCGCATGCCGATGAGCGCAAGCCCCGCCGCCGCGATCAGCAGGCCGGCGACGTTCGCCGCGCGGATGCGCTCGCCGAGGAACATCGACGCGAAGATGAGCGTGAAGAATGCTTGCGCCTGCAGCACGAGCGACGCGAGACCGGCGGGCATGCCCACGTACATGCCGTAGAAAAGCAGCGCGAACTGCCCGAGAGAAATGGTGAGGCCGTAGGCGAAGAGCCAGCGCAGCGGAATCTGCGGACGCTTGACGAAGATTGCGGGCACGGCGGCGAGCGCGAAGCGCAGCGCGCCGAGCAGCATCGGCGGAACACCGTGCAGTCCTAGCTTGATGACGACGAAATTCACGCCCCACGCGAGAATGACCACCGATGCGATCAGCAAATCCTTTGGCGACATCGCCCCTCTTCCTTGTGTCATGTGCGTCGTTGGCGAGCCGTAAAGTGTAGCCGAGGGCGCGGCGGCAGGCTTGTCAAATCCTGCGCGGCATGACGATGCACGCAAAAAGCGCCCGCGCCTCGTGAAAGGCGCGAGCGCTTTCGCTGCGATGATGCGAAACGGCGCCTACTTCGACTGACCCGATTCCGTGTTGGCGTTGTTGCCGGTTTCGACGGCCGGCGTCTTCTTGGTCGCCGTCGATTTCGTCGTGTGCTTGTGCATCTTGTGCTTCTTAGGCGTCGTGGCGGCCGAACTATCGGTGGTTGCGCCGACCGTATCGTTGCCCATCGCCGCCGACGAATTGCCCGACGAGGTCTGCGCGAACGCGCCCGTTGCGGCGGTGGCCGTGAAAAGGCCAGCGGTGATGGCGATCAAAAGCTTGTTCTTGCTCATTTCGACTCCCTATCCAGATTGTCACGTTGCGAAAGTTGCGCCAAGCCGCGAGCGTGAAATCCACGCGGCACCAAAAAAACGAAAGTCTCGGCGGCAACGCCTGCGCCGCGCGGCATCGGCCGGTAGAATCGGCTGATCCACGCGCCATTCCGGCGCGCGATCTTCCTTCCGGAACCCGCCATGCCTTCGACGATCCGCGCAGTGCTGAAGCCACACCAACATGACGTCGGCGGCCTCATGGTGCGGCGCGTGCTGCCCGCCCTCGCGGCGCGCACCGTCGGACCCTTCATCTTTTTCGACCATATCGGTCCCGCAACGCTCGTGCCCGGAAACGGCCTCGACGTGCGCCCGCATCCGCATATCGGGCTCGCGACGGTCACGTATCTGTTCGACGGCGCGATCATGCATCGCGATAGCGTCGGCTCCGTGCAGAAGATCGTTCCCGGCGACGTCAACTGGATGACCGCGGGCCGCGGCATCGTCCATTCCGAGCGCACGCCCGACGAGGAACGCGCATCCGGCCAGACGATGCACGGCATCCAGACGTGGGTCGCGATGCCCGCCGCGAGCGAGGACATTGAGCCGGCCTTCGAGCATCACGCGGCGGCGGCGTTGCCGCAGATCGAGCGCGACGGCGTCACGCTGCGCATCATCGCGGGCACGGCGTTCGGCGCGAAAGCGCCCACGCGCACGTTTTCGCCGACGCTTTATGTCGCCGCGCAGTTCACGCCCGGCAGCGCGATCACGCTCGATACGGAGCACGAGGAGCGCGGCGTGTATCTCGTGAGCGGCGATTTGTCGATCGACGGCGAACCGCTGCCCGAACAGGAGATGGCCGTGCTCGCGCCCGGCGCCGACGCGAAGCTGACAAGCGCGAACGGCGCGGTCGCGATGCTGCTCGGCGGCGCGCCGCTCGACGGCGCGCGCTTCATCGAATGGAATTTCGTGTCGAGTTCGCGCGAGAAGATCGACGCGGCCAAGATCGCCTGGAGCGAGCAGCGCATGGGCCACGTGCCCGGCGAGACCGAGTTCATTCCGCTGCCGCCGCAGCGCCGCGAGAATCGCGCGCCCGAAGCCTGACGCGCTTGAGAACCGGCTGTGTCGTCCCCAAGTAATCGGGGTCGACCGAAAGCATTAGGAGAAAACGCATGGATACGACCCTCGCCACATTCGAGAAAGATGTCATCAACGCGTCGATGCTGGCGCCCGTGCTCGTCGATTTCTGGGCGCCCTGGTGCGGCCCGTGCAAGACGCTCGGCCCGATGCTCGAGAAGCTCGAGGTCGAAGCGGCGGGCGCCTGGAATCTCGTCAAGGTGAACGTCGACGAGAATCAGGAACTCGCCGCGCATTTCCAGGTGCGCAGCATTCCGCACGTCATTGCGTTCGCAGAAGGACGACCGGTCGATCAGTTCATCGGCGTGCTGCCGGAAGGCCAGTTGCGCGAGTTCATCGACCGTCTCGTGCCCGCCGGCGCCGATGCAGAGCGCCGCGCCGCGCAGAGCGCGTGGGCCGCGGGCGATCGCCAGCTCGCGATCGACACCATCAAGGCCGCGCTCGCGCTCGATCCCGGTTTCGAAGACGCGCGTCTCGATCTGATCGAATGGCTGATCGCGGAACGCCGCATCGACGAAGCGAAGGAAGAAGACAAGCTGTTGTCGCCGAAGACGACGCAAGGCATCGACGCGCGCTACAACGCGTTGAAGACCGAGCTCGACGCCGCCGATGCAGCCGCCGATCTGCCGCCCGCCGACGCGCTCATCGACGCCGTGAACGCGAATCCCGACGATCTCGATGCGCGCTTTGCACTGGCCAATCGGCTGATCGCGGGCCGCGATTACGCTGGCGCGCTCGAACATCTGCTTGCGATTGTCGTGCGCGACCGCGCCTTCATGGACGACGTCGGCCGCAAGACGATGCTGTCGGTGTTCGAACTCGCCGCGAATCAGCCGGATCTCGTTTCGCAGTGGCGGCGCAAGTTAAGCGCGGCGATCAACTGATCGTCGATCGATCGACCCGCTTTGGATGAAAAATGGCCAGCTATCGAAGCTGGCCATTTTCGTTTCAGGCGGCGCGCTTCGCCAATTCGCGCAAGACATGCGCGGCCGCCGCGAAGCCGAAGCTCGCCGTCACGCACACGCTCGAACCGAAGCCCGCGCAATTCAGCCCGACCGGCCCCGCGTAATTCGCGCCGGTTTCGAAATGTTCGGCGCCTTCGCTGATATCGCACGCGGGCGCTTCGGGATAGATCAGCGGCTCGTCCGAATACACCGCGCTCACCTTGAATCGCGCCTTCGGTCCGCGCGGAAAACCGTGCAGCTTGCGCAACTGGCCGCGCACTTTCGAGAGCAGCGGATCCTGAATCGTGAGCGCGAGATCGTCGATGCGAATGCGCGTCGGATCGAGCTGCCCGCCCGCGCCGCCGACCGTGATGAGCGCCTGCTTGCGCGCCACGCACCACGCGATGAGCGCCGTTTTCGTACGCACGCTGTCGATCGCGTCGATCACATAGTCGAAACCGCCGCCGAGCGTTTCATCGAAATTGCCCGGCTCCACGAAGTCTTCGATCTGCCGCACGTCGCACGCCGGATCGATCAGTTTGATGCGCTCGGCCATCGCCGTGACTTTCGCCTTGCCGTAGTTGCCGTCGAGTGCGTGAATCTGACGATTCGTGTTGCTTTCGGCGACGTTATCGAGATCGATCAGCGTAAGCCGGCCGACAGCACTGCGCGCAAGCGCTTCGGCAACCCACGAACCCACGCCGCCGATGCCGATCACGGCGACATGCGCCCGCTCGAACGCGGCGAGCGCGGGCGCGCCGTAGAGGCGCGCGATGCCGCCGAAGCGCCGGTCGCGATCGGCGAGTTCGTGGGCGCTGGGCGTCGCGGTGGTTTCCGATGAAGCGTTCATGTCGTGCGGATGGATGAAATCGGATGCATTGAAAGCAAACTAAAAGCTGCCGAAATGCACCGCACGTTGTGCGGCGTCAAGCAACGCTTACAGGCGGCTATCGAGTTCGCGAACGTGGTAGTTCGATCATGCAAAATGCGGTCGAATTGCGTATTCTGCCTTATCGAAACCATGAACGTGATAGCCGCGACTGCCGCGCTCCCGGCACGCGGTGCGGGCACGGGTAATCAGGGCAAGATCGTTTCACCTTGGCTATACTGACGCGACTGTAGCGCTTGCATAAAAAATGACGACCCTCGCAGACCTTCGCAAAAACTATTCGCGCGGCGCGCTCGATGTGTCCGACGTCGACCCGAATCCGATAAGCCAGTTTCAAACCTGGTTCGCCCAGGCGCTCGATGCGAAGCTGCCCGAACCGAATGCGATGACGCTTGCGACCGTCGATGGCCAGGGCCGTCCGTCCGCGCGCATCGTGCTCATCAAGGGCGTCGACGAACGCGGATTTGTTTTTTTTACCAATTACGATAGCCGCAAGGGCCGCGAACTCGCCGCGAATCCGGCCGCGAGCCTGCTGTTCCACTGGATCGAGCTCGAGCGTCAGGTGCGCATCGAGGGCCGCGTCGAAAAGACGAGCGATGAGGAGAGCGATGTGTATTACGCGTCGCGTCCGCTCGGCTCGCGCATCGGCGCGTGGGCATCGGATCAGAGTCAGCCGCTCGAAAGCCGCGAGGCGCTGGAAGCGCGCGAGCGCGAGATGATCGCGAAGTACGGCGACGCGCCGCCGCGCCCGCCGCACTGGGGCGGATATCGTCTGGTGCCGGACACCGTCGAATTCTGGCAGGGACGCCCGTCGCGCCTGCACGATCGCATCGTGTACACGCGGGACGGCGCGGGCGATCCGTGGCAAATCATGAGACTCGCGCCGTAAATCAATAAAACGCGGGCATTGGCAGCAACCGAGATCGCAACGGCAACGAACATGAAGGCGCGAGCCTTCACCTTGATTTTCTTTAGCGCGGAGAAACAAGCATGTTCTGGGAGAAGAAGCTGACGCAGTGGGTTGAGGAAGTGCGCGCGCGGGCCAATTTGCCCGCGCGTCTCGTGCTGTGGGATGGCCAGCAGCACGATTTCGGCCAGTTCGCCGCGCCTCAGGTGACGTTGCACGTAAAGAGCGCGACCGCGCTGCCCTACCTGCTCGAACCGAGTCTCGACAATCTCGGCGAAGCCTACGTGAAGGGCAAGATCGACATCGAAGGCAAGCTGTCCGACATCATCAACATCGGCTACTCGCTCGCGAAAAGCACGGTGACGAGCGCGAGCAAGCTCGCCCGCGTGCGACGCTACTTCAATCATTCGAAGACGTCGGACAAGAAAGCCATTCAGTACCACTACGATGTGTCGAACGAGTTTTATCAGCTCTGGCTCGACAAGAACATGGTGTATTCCTGCGCCTACTTCGAGAATGGCGACGAAGACATCGACACCGCGCAGTTGAAGAAGATCGACCACATTCTCACGAAGATCCAGTTGCAGCCGGGCCAGCGCCTGCTCGATATCGGCTGCGGCTGGGGCGCGCTCGTGATCCGCGCGGCGCAGAAGTTCGGCGCGAATTGCGTCGGCGTCACGCTTTCGGACAATCAGTTCAAGCTCGCGACCGAGCGCGTGAAAGCCGCGGGCCTCGCCGACCGGATCGAAATTCGCCTTCAAGACTATCGCGATATTCCGGGGCAGTTCGACCGCATCACGAGCGTCGGGATGTTCGAGCACGTCGGACGCAAGAATCTGCCGGAATACTTCTCGAGGATTCGCGATCTGCTTGTCGATGACGGCGTCGCGATGAACCACGGCATCACGTCTTCCGATGCCGACAGCGGCGAGACATCGCTCGGCGGCGGCGAGTTCATCGACAAGTATGTGTTTCCGGATGGCGAGCTGCCGCACATCAGCCTCGCGCTCGAATGCATGCAGCGAGGCGGGCTGGAGGCGATCGACGTCGAAAGCCTGCGGCGGCATTACGCGCGCACGCTCGACATCTGGGCCGAGCGGTTTGAGGCCAACGCGGAACAAGCGAAGAAGCTCGTCGACGATGAGCATTTCCGCATCTGGCGCGTGTATCTCGCGGGCTGCGCGTATGCGTTCGAGAACGACGACGTGTCGATCTATCAGGTGATCTGCCGCAAGGCGGGACGCAGCGCGACGACGCTGCCGTGGTCGCGGCGGTATATCTATGAGAAGGCGCTCTGAGACGGGGGCTGATGCTTGAATCAGGCGCAGCGCTTGCCGGTGCCGCGCCTGTTTTTTCGACTATCCGGGCAAGAATTCGCCGTCCATGATCTGCTCGATCGACCAGGGACAGCTTTCCGCGAAATCTTCCAGACCGGTTTCGTTCGAGGCTGCCACGACCGCTTTTTCCCATACGAACGCGAACCACTCCGAATCGCTGAACTTGCCTTTCAAGCTGGGCGCTTCATCGAGCACCAGAGCCACGTCCTTGCGTTGCACTGCGATCATGCGCCTCCAGCTATTGCCACGCCACCCTGGCTGATACTGCCATTTGAGCAAATGGGCTAACAAAACAGTGAGACGACTCACCAGTTCTCGCTGTTCACTCTTACCCACGTCCTCGATCTCCTCCGCGATATGCTCGATGTCCAGAGCCGAGAGCTGCCCCGAGCGCAGCAATGCCGCTTGCTCTTTCGCCCAGAGCACGACGTCCTGTTCGTAGCGCGTTCGCACCTCAAACTCCTGTCTCATCCCGGATCCCCTGCCCGGACACTCGGATATTCTATCCGCTACACTGCGACTTCTTTCGCGCATCGTCGCTCAAGTCGCATCGATTCTTCTGAATTTCGGCTTGCCACTCATGAACACTCACAACCGTGTGAACAACGAAGCCGAACCTCGAAAGCACGAAGTCACCATCACGACGGATCAAGAGTTGGATCTTTTCGGCGAGTCCGCGCCAGCTTCTATCGAACCAGCCAAACCGCCGAGACAACCCAAACCGCGCGGCGTCCTTCCCGCGCCCTTGCAACCCGAACTCGAAGCCCTCGCGAAGCGTCTTCCGGACGCGATCCATCTCGGCACATCGACGTGGTCGTTTCCCGGCTGGCGCGGCATCGTCTATGGCGATGACTACTCGAACACCAAACTCTCCCGCGACGGCCTCACCGCTTATGGCGCGCATCCGCTCCTGAAGAGCGTCTCCATCGACCGGTCGTTTTACGCGCCGCTGTCGCTCGCCGATTACGCGCGTCACGCGTCGCAAGTGCCCGCGCATTTCCGCTTCATCGTGAAAGCGCCCGCATCCGTCACCGATGCCTTCATCCGCGGCGAGCGAGGCACGCCGGACGCGGAAAATCCCGCGTTCCTGAATGCGCAGATCGCCATCGACGAGTTCGTGACGCCGTGCATCGGCGGTCTCGGCGAAAAAGCGGGCGCGCTCGTGTTCCAGTTCTCGCCGCTGCCCGACGCGATGATCGTCGAGCCGGCGCGCTTCATCGAACGGCTGTCGGCGTTTCTGCAAGCGCTGCCGCCGCTCGAAGGCGACGCGTGCTACGCCGTCGAGATCCGTGACGCCGCGATGCTAACGCCGCGCTTTATCCGCGCATTGCGTGACGCGAACGTGCGGTATTGCATCGGCGTTCATGCGCGCATGCCGGACGTGCGCCGTCAGGCGAAAGCGCTGGCGCTGCTCGATGAAGAAAAAATGGGACCGCTCATCGTGCGCTGGAGTCTGCACAACGGCTTCAAATACGAGCAGGCGAAAGCGAAGTACGAGCCGTTCGACAAGATCGTCGACGAAGACCTCGACACGCGCCAAGCGCTCGCCGAACTGGCCGCGCGATATGCGATCGCGGGCCAGCCGGTCGTGATCGCGGCGAACAACAAGGCGGAAGGCTCCGCGCCGCTGACCTGCTTCGAACTCGCGCGCGGCATCGCGCAGGCATGCGAGCGCGCGCGGATCGACTAGCGGCTAGACGCGCATCACGCCTTCAGGCGATGCACGAACTTCTTGCGAAACTTCGCGACCTTCGGCCCGACGACCGCCGCGCAATAACCCTGATTCGGATGCTGCGCGAAGTAGTTCTGGTGATACGCCTCGGCGGGATAGTAATCGTCGTCGAGCGGCACGACTTGCGTGACGATCTTGCCGCCGTAGACATCCTCGCGCTGCAACTCGTCGATGACTTCGAGCGCCGTCTTGCGCTGTTCGTCCGAATGCGTGAAAACGGCCGAGCGATACTGCGTGCCCACATCGTTGCCTTGTCGGTTGAGCTGCGTCGGATCGTGCGTCGCGAAGAAGATCTCGAGCACTTCGCGATACGTGATGACCGACGGATCGAACACGACCTTCACCACTTCCGCGTGACCGGTGTCACCGCTGCAAACCTGCTCGTACGACGGATTCACCACCTTGCCGCCCGCATAGCCCGATTCGACCGACTCCACGCCCTGCACCGCGAGAAACAAGGCTTCGGTGCACCAGAAACATCCGCCGCCGAGAGTCGCGGTCTCAAGTCCGGGTTGAGTCATAAGGCAAGCTCCTCATCAAGTGCATGCGGCCACGCCGCGGATCATGCATATGGATGCGTCCGGCCGATTATTCAATCGCCCGGGCGCGATGAAACGAGCTTACTGGGTTTGCGCACGCCGCGCAGAAAGCCCTCGTGCGGCAGAGAACTTGCTGCCGCAGTACGGTCATTTGACGGCCGGCGGCAGCCGATTCCGATAGAATCGACACAAATCTCCAGCTTTTACATGGCTTCTGAAAAGGTTCTTCCGACTGAAGCGCGACGCGCGGCCGGCTCGGTAGCACACGACACACTCGACCGCCCATTTGCCTGCCGATCTGCCGAATGACACGCGCCAAAACCCCGAATTTCGATCCGACCGCGTTTCGCGCCGCGCTCGGCCAGTTTGCGACCGGCGTCACGGTCATCACGACGCGCACGGCGTCCGGCCAGTTGATCGGCATCACGGCGAGCTCGTTCAACTCGGTGTCGCTGAATCCGCCGCTCGTGCTGTGGAGTCTCGCGACGAAATCGGCGTCGATGCCGGTGTTCCGCGCCAATAGCCACTACGTGGTGAATGTGCTCGCGGCGTCGCAGATCGACCTGTGCAAGCGCTTCGCGACCGTCAAGGGCGACCGCTTCGCGGGCGTCTCGCACGCCGCCGGCGATACCGGCATGCCCGTGCTCGACGGCGCGCTCGCGTGGTTCGAATGCCACAATCGCAGCCGCTACGACGAAGGCGATCACGTAATCTTCGTCGGCGAAGTGGAGCGATGCGGCGTGCGCGAAGATGCGAGCGACGTCGCGCCGCTCGTCTTCCAAGCGGGCGGCTTTCATACGCTCCGCCCGCTCGAATAACGCTTACGCCGTGTGGCCGCGCCCTGGCTGCTCGATCAGCGCGACCGGCACGCCCGCGTCGTCCTTCATCGTCTGCAACACGATGTTCGAGCGGATGTCGATCACGCCAGGCGCCTTATAGAGCTTCGAGAGAATGAAGTCGGAGTAATGCTTGAGGTTGTGCGCGAGCACGCGCAGCACGTAGTGCGTGTCGCCCGTGACGACGAACGCGCCGACTACTTCGGGCCATTCGCGCACGGCCGCGGCGAACTTCTCGTGCCAGTTTTCCTGGTCGTTGCGCATCGAGACGTGGACGAACGCCTCCAGTTCGATGCCAAGCCGCTCGCGGTCGAGGCACGCGCGATAGCTCGCGATCACCCCTTCCTCTTCCAGCAGCCGCATTCGGCGCAGACACGCCGACGGCGAGAGCGAGATGCGCTCCGCCAGGTCCAGGTTACTGATCCGTCCATCTTCCTGCAGTACCGCCAGAATTCGGCAATCCGTTGCATCGAGCGTGAATCCGGTCATTTTTGAGTCCCCTAGCCCGTTTCATCGAATTATGTTCTAAGCGCGACAGTTTTGGGTGGTTATTTTGCAAGCACTTTTCGAGATGACACGACTATGATTTGACGCATCTCCACGCTTTCTGCTAGGGCGCGTCATGACGCTGCTGGACATTTCTCCACCGATCAATCCCGCCACGCCCGTCTGGCCGGGCGACACGCCGGTCGGCATCGAGCGCGTGTGGCGCATGGAGGCGGGCTCGCCCGTCAACGTCGCGCGGCTTACGCTTTCGCCGCACACCGGCTCACATGCCGATGCCCCGCTTCACTACGACGAACACGGCGCGCCGATCGGCGAAGTCGCGCTCGACACGTACATCGGTGCGTGCCGCGTCGTGCACTGCATCGGCGCGTCGCCGCTCGTGACGCCCGAGCACGTCGCCGCGCATCTCGCCGACTGTCCGCCGCGCGTTTTGTTGCGCACCTACACGAACGCGCCGCTCGACGCATGGGACAGCGCTTTCGCCGCCGTCGCGCCCGAAACGATCGACTTGCTGGCAGAAAAAGGCGTGAAGCTCATCGGCATCGATACGCCGTCGCTCGATCCGCAAGACTCGAAGACGATGGATGCCCACAAGCGCATCCGCGCGCACGGCATGGCGATTCTCGAAGGCCTCGTGCTCGATGCCGCCGCGCCCGGCGATTTTGAACTGATCGCCCTGCCGCTCAAATTCTCGACGCTCGACGCGAGTCCCGTTCGCGCCGTCCTGCGTCCGCTTTCCTGATGATCTTCAAATTTATGGACTTTTCGATGAAACATCGTAACGAAGCCGCGGCGCTCGACCGCGACGATCCGCTCGGCGCGCTGCGCGACCAGTTCGCGCTCGCCGACGGCGTGATCTATCTCGACGGCAACTCGCTCGGCGTGCCGCCCAAGGCCGCCGCCGCGCGCGCCGCCGATGTGATCGCCGCCGAATGGGGCGAAGGCCTGATCCGCAGCTGGAACACGGCCGGCTGGTTCGCGCTGCCCAAGCGCCTCGGCAACAAGCTGGCGCCGCTGATCGGCGCGGGCGAGGACGAAGTCGTCGTCACCGATACGATTTCGGCGAATCTTTTCAAGATCCTGTCGGCCGCGCTCAAGCTCGCGAACGAGCGCGATCCGAAGCGGCGCGTGATCGTCTCCGAACGTTCGAACTTTCCGACCGATCTGTACATCGCGCAGGGCTTGATCGAGCAACTGGATCGCGGCTACGAGCTGCGTCTCGTCGATGACCCTTCCGAATTGCCGACGGCGATTGACGAAAACACCGCCATTGCGATGATTACGCACGTCAACTATCGCACCGGCTACATGCACGACATGGCCGCGCTCACCGAGAGCATTCATCGCGCGGGCGCGCTCGCGGTCTGGGATCTCGCGCATTCGGCGGGCGCGGTGCCGGTCGATCTGAACGGTGTGGGCGCGGATTACGCCGTTGGCTGCACGTACAAGTATTTGAACGGCGGGCCGGGTTCGCCCGCGTTCGTTTGGGTGCCGAAGCGCCATCAGAACGCGTTTTCGCAGCCGCTTTCCGGCTGGTGGGGGCACAAGAAGCCGTTCGAAATGAACCCGGTGTATCGGCCGGACGACGGCATCGGCCGTTTTCTTTGCGGCACGCAGCCGATCGTGTCGATGTCGCTCGCCGAATGCGGGCTCGATGTTTTCCTGCAAACCGACATGCAGGCTCTGCGTCGCAAATCGCTCGCGCTTTCGGACTTGTTTATCAAGCTCGTCGAGGAACGTTGCGGCGACTTTCCGCTGTCGCTCGCCACGCCGCGCGATCACGCGCAACGCGGCTCGCAGGCGAGCTTCGAGCATCCGAACGGCTATGAAGTGATGCAGGCGCTGATCGCGCGCGGCGTGATCGGCGATTATCGCGAACCGCGCATCTTGCGCTTCGGCTTCACGCCGCTCTACACACGTTTCGTCGATGTATGGGACGCCGTCGAAATCCTGCGCGACGTGCTCGCGACCGAAAGCTGGCGCGCGCCCGAGTTCGCCGAGCGCGCATCGGTGACTTGAGAGGAACGTCGACATGAGCACTACACAAGGCTGCCCTTTCGGCCACGGCGCGCAGAACGCGACGCAAGAAAAAGGCTGGCACGACGCCAAGCTCGATTTCTCCGATTCGATGAGCTACGGCGATTACCTCGGCCTCGATTCGATCCTCAACGCGCAGCGTCCGCTCTCGCCGGATCACAACGAGATGCTGTTCATCGTGCAGCATCAGACGAGCGAGCTGTGGATGAAGCTTGCGCTATACGAACTGCGCGCGGCGCTCGCGGCGGTGCATCGCGATGAATTGCCGCCCGCGTTCAAAATGCTCGCGCGCGTGTCGCGCATCTTCGAGCAGCTGGTGCAGGCGTGGAACGTCCTCGCGACGATGACGCCCTCCGAATACACCGCGATGCGCCCGTATCTCGGACAGTCGTCGGGCTTTCAGTCGCATCAATATCGGCAGATCGAGTTCATGCTCGGCAACAAGAACGAGCAGATGCTGAAGCCGCACGCGCATCGGCCGGAGATTCTCGCGCAGGTCCGCGAAACGCTCGAGGCGCCCTCTTTCTATGACGAAGTGATTCGCCTGCTCGCGCGACGCGGCTTCGCGATCGATCCGGCGTGCCTGAACCGCGACTGGACGCAGCCGACGACGCACGATCCGTCTGTCGAAGCGGCGTGGCTCGCGGTGTATCGCGATCCGTCGCAACACTGGGATTTGTACGAGATGGCCGAGGAACTCGTCGATCTCGAAGACGCGTTCCGGCAATGGCGCTTCCGGCATGTGACGACGGTGGAGCGCATCATCGGTTTCAAGGGCGGCACGGGCGGCACGGCAGGCGCGTCGTATCTGCGCAAGATGCTCGATGTCGTGCTGTTCCCGGAGCTTTGGCACGTCCGAACGGTGCTCTGAGTCGTTACGCGAGACGCGCGGCAAGCGCCTTCAGCTTCGGGCCGATCGTCTCGCGGAAATACGCTTCGCCCATCGAAGACGCCGGCCCGCTGCTCGACAGCACGAGCCAGCGTCCGTTGCGCAGATCGCGGACCGGCGCGGCGATGGCGTTCACATCGTCGTGCCACTCGCGAAACGAGTAGCAGCAGCCGTCGCGCGCGAAATCCTCGATCGAGCGGCGGGCCGCTTCGACCTTCTCTTCGCCTTCGTTCCTGCCGAGTTCCTCAAACAGAGCTTCGCGCGCCGCGTCGTCCTGCACGGCGAGATAGGCGCGGCCCATCGAACTCGTGAGCATCGACAGACGCGAACCGGGCGCGAGGCCGAGCGTCAGCGCCGTCTCGCTGCGGATGGTTTCCAGGTAGATCATGTCGAGCCCGTCGCGGCAGCCGAGCGACACCGCCGCGCCGATCTCCCGCGCCAGCGCGCGCATGTGCGGACGCGCGAGTTCGAGCGTGTCCGCGCCCGCGAGCAGCGTGAAGCCAAGCGACAGCACGCCGGTATCGAGCGCGTATTTGCCCGCGTGTTCGTCGAAACGCAGATAGCCGAGCGTCGTCAGCGTGTAGGCGAGACGATTGACCGTCGCCTTCGGCAATCCCGTGCGGTCGACGAAATCGCGATTGCCGAGCAGCGTCTCGCCGGGACGAAACGCGCGCAGCAGGTCGAGCCCGCGAGCGAGCGCGACGACGAACTTGCGCTCGTCGACATCCTCCGACGAGATGAGGCGCCCGGAATTTCGATTGGAATCTGTCGACATCGGGTGATAGACTCGAAGCTGATTTGCAAAACATTGTTCCGCGTAGCGGAACTCACGTCAAGCGCCACGCGCTTCGGCCGATCACGCGAGCCGGTCGGCGCACGGCGCTTCACGATGAAATCAGGAGATGCACATGGCCGACGCCGCCCGTTTCAACTGGGAAGATCCGCTCTTGCTGGATCAGCAACTGACCGAAGAAGAACGCATGGTGCGCGACGCCGCGCGCGCGTACGCGCAGGACAAGCTGCAGCCGCGCGTCATGCAGGCGTTTCGCGAGGAGAAGACCGATCCGGCGATCTTCCGCGAAATGGGCGAACTCGGTTTGCTCGGACCGACGATTCCCGAACAGTACGGCGGCCCGGGCCTGAACTACGTGTGCTACGGGCTGATCGCGCGTGAAGTGGAGCGCGTGGATTCGGGTTATCGCTCGATGATGTCGGTGCAGTCATCGCTCGTGATGGTGCCGATCAACACGTTCGGCAGCGACGCGCAAAAGGAAAAGTATCTGCCGAAGCTCGCGCGCGGCGAGTGGATCGGCTGCTTCGGTCTCACCGAGCCGAACGCGGGTTCCGATCCGGCCAGCATGACGACGCGCGCGAAGAAAGTGCAGAACGGTTTCTCGCTGTCGGGCACGAAGATGTGGATCTCGAACTCGCCGATTGCGGACGTGTTCGTCGTCTGGGCGAAGCTGGAGGAAGACGGGCGCGACGAGATCCGCGGCTTTATCCTCGAGAAAGGCTGGAAGGGTCTGTCGGCGCCGGCGATTCACGGCAAGGTCGGCTTGCGCGCGTCGATCACCGGCGAGATCGTGATGGACGAAGTGTTCGTCCCCGAAGAGAACCTGCTGCCGAACGTGCGCGGCCTCAAAGGTCCGTTCACTTGCCTCAACTCGGCGCGCTACGGCATTTCCTGGGGCGCGCTCGGCGCGGCCGAAGCGTGCTGGCACACGGCGCGACAGTACACGCTCGATCGCAAGCAATTCGGTCGGCCGCTTGCCGCGAATCAACTGATTCAGAAAAAGCTCGCCGACATGCAGACTGAAATCACGCTCGGACTGCAGGGCGTGCTGCGCCTCGGCCGCATGAAGGACGAAGGCACGGCGGCCGTCGAGATCACGTCGATCATGAAGCGCAATTCGTGCGGCAAGGCGCTCGACATCGCCCGGCTCGCGCGCGACATGCTCGGCGGCAACGGCATCTCCGATGAATTCGGTGTCGCGCGTCATCTCGTGAACCTCGAAGTGGTGAACACGTACGAAGGCACGCACGATATTCACGCGTTGATTCTCGGACGCGCCCAAACCGGAATTCAGGCGTTTTTCTAAACAAGCTTCATTCACAATTGAAAAGGGCTGGCGCATGTTGCGCCAGCCCTTTTTGTTTTCACGCGTGCATTTGCGCATCGGCGTGTGTAACTTTCGATCTACGCCTGAAACTTTTACGGGCCAGATCGTATCAATTCGAAACGATGTCGATGAAATCACGAGGCGTCGGCGGTCGCGCACGGCCCGATGCGACTGGAACGGAAACTGCGACATTCAGCGCGGCAGGGCGCACGTCTCCTCGTCAGCGATCCCATCTTTGGTTACGATTCGCGTAACCTCACCGATTGGAGCCTTTAATGTCAGAAATCAACAAGGAGCGATTCATGTCGGATATCAAATCAGTACTCGCTGACGCCGAAGATCTCTTGAAGCAAGCAGCTACCGCCACCGGCGAACGCGCCTCCGAACTGCGCGAGACCGCACTCACCCGTCTCAAGCAAGCCAAGGAAAAAGCCGCCGACGCGCAAGTCGTCGTGATCGAGCGAGGCAAGAAGGCCGCCCGCGCCACCGACGATTACGTGCACGAGCATCCGTGGGCGTCCATTGGGATCGCGGCTGGCATCGGCATGGTGATCGGACTTCTGATCAACCGGAAGTAAAGCACCCGTCTTCGATTCAATGGCCCGCAGATTGCTAATCAGCTTTCTGTCGCGGTCCCCGCTGGACTGAACCGCGAGCGCCTCGCCCGGGCGCGCGGTTCGACACTCGCACCGGCCGGCTGCCTCGAGCGCCGACCGGACCCACAAACAGCGGCACCAAACGCGCCTCTCGCATTCAAGCCATGACGACAGAACGGCCAACGCAGCAATCGTCTCCCGGACCGTTGCGACGAATTCTGAGCTCCGCCTTCGCCATCTTCGAGACGCGCCTTGAACTCATCGGCATCGAGCTTCAGGAAGAAAAGGAGCGGCTCATCGGCGTGCTTTTCCTCGGGCTCGCCGCCATGATGCTCGCGATGATGGCGCTCATCTCCCTGACGGTGCTCATCGCCATCTTTTTCTGGGACACGTATCGCTGGCAGGCGCTCGGCGGCATCACCCTTCTGTACGCGCTGATCGCGGTCGGATGCGGCCTGCGTGCGCGCAGCAATCTGCGCGATGCGCCGAACATGTTCGACGACACGCTCGCCGAATTCCGCAAGGACCGCGATACCTTCCGTTGATTCCCGCGCCCAAATCAAGCCATGAGCCAACACGACGACACCTTCAAGCCTCCCAAGCGCGGCAAGATGCAGAAGCTGCGCACGCCGCACATGCGCGCGCTGCGCAAGGAACTGCTGATCGCCCGCGCGGATGTCGAGCGCATGGAGCTGCGGCAAGCCACCTATGATCTGCGCACGTCGGTCACGCATTTCAGCGTGCTGCGCTTCCTGATGCCTGGCAGCGGCGGCTCGCGCCGCTGGGGCAAGCGCGGCCGCGGCGGCTCGGCGGGCGGCATTGGCGGCATGCTCGCTTCGCTGCTCGGCTCGGGCAATGTCGGCTTGCTGTTCAAGCAGTATCCGGTCATCGGATCGCTCGCCTCGCTCGTACTCACCAAGCCGGTGCGGACGAAGCTGTTGCACAGCGCGAAGCCGGTGCTCAAATGGGGCGGTCTCGCGCTCGCCGGATGGGAAGGCTGGCGCATCTACACGCAGATGAAGAACGCCGCGCCCGAAACCTCCAACGACGCCGTCGATCCGACCGTTTTCTGACGCCTGCATCAACTCTTCCCCGCCCAGCATGACGCCGACTGTGCCGCATCGAGCGGCGTGGTCGCGTCAGGCGGGCGATTCCAGCGCAGCCCGGTGGCATCGATGACGAACACGCCGCAGACATCGTGCTGCATCGCGCCCGCCGCGACCGGCACGGCTTCGATCGCATAACCACCGTTCGTCGACGTTTCCGGCAGCACGGCCACGCTGTACACGGCCGCCCCGCTCGACGGCGCGCGATCGAGCCCGGAAGCGAGCGCGATCACCTCGCCGCTTTCCGATGTTTGCGCAAGACGCGCGGTTTCCACGAACTGAACCGCGCGCAGCAAGGCCGACGCGGCGTCGAGCCGATGCGCCTTCACCACGTGCGCCCGATACGCCGGGATCGAGAAAGTCGCGATGATCGCGGCAACGCCCAGCGCGATCATCAGTTCAAGCAGACTGAAGCCCTTTTCGTTCATATCGATCCTCAAAACGGCCTGGCGACGACGCGCCGCCAATATTGGGTGCTCACGCCATCGGCGATATCGATCCTAAGTTGCAGCCAAGCCTCGGAATCGGCATTCGCGCCGAAGCCCCGCGCGGTAATCAAATACGACGCGTTGGCCCGCGATTCGATCAGGCATTGCGGCGCGCGGCGCGCGTACGGCCACGAAGCGAACGGCGCGATCGCGGCAGCGGACGGTCCGTCGAACGAGGATTTCGCGCGCCATCGCGACGGCTCGTCCTTCGAACTCGGCGTTGGCAACGCGAGGGAAAGCATTCGGCTGCATCGGATCAACGCGCTGTCCGCGGCATGAAACGCGTGGACGCGCTCGCGCGTCGCGACGGTCGCGCGCGCCGCTACGAGCGACGTTTGCAGCCATGCGGCAGCCGTGATCAACATCATCGCGGCGAGGATCAGCACGATCGGCAACGTGCTTGCGCGTGTCAGCGAACGTCGCTTCATTGCGCGCCTCCGGACGGCGACGCCACCGAATTCCGTATCGCGACGCGCCGCCAGAAGACCTGGCGAACGCGGCCGTCCTCGACGGTTACGGGCAAGCCGTTGCAATCCACATAGTTCGCTTTCCGCTTGGCCTGTGCGATGAAACCGCGCACGACGATGCATACGTCCGCAGCATGGACATCGCGCCAGCGTTCGCGCGCGATAGCCGAAGCATCCGATGCGGACGGCGCCCCCGCGAGCCAATACATCACCCGCATTCGCTCGATGCCTTCGACGATCGGCTGCGCCTGTCTGCCGCCGCCTTCGCAGTACAACTCGGGCTCTCCGGTGGAACTGCTCGGCTTCGCGTAGAACCGGTTCGTGACGATGGCGTCGGAGACCGCCTGGCCGAGGCAATCGGTCGGCGCGCCCGCGGTCGACGGCCAGGTCGAGACGGCGTCGGCTGAATAGCGAACCTGCAGGCCGTCCGAATGGCTTGCGAGCGATTCGCACGATGCGGTTGTATCCGCTCCAATCACGCGGCCTTGCGCGCAACCAAACATCCACGCATCGACCGGCGATTCCACGCTCGATGCGAATCCGGCCATCTGGATCTGCTGGGCGAGCATTTCCAAAGCGCTGGACGCGGCGTCGTGAATGCGCGCGGCATCGGCGGCGCGGTCGAAAGCGGCGCGCTGCTCGCGATAGAGCGACAGCGAAGCGGTCACGATCAGCATGCCGAGCGCGAGCGCAATCGTCATTTCCAGCAGCGTATGGCCGCGCGATGAGAGCAAGCGCGGAGTCATCGCGCAAACGCCACGGCGATGCACGACGTGAGCGGCTTAGCCTGCGGTTCGGGGCACGGCTCGGAGCGGTCTTGCGCGCGCCAGCTCACGGTCGCGATGCGCACGCCATCGGCGCGATCGGATATTGCCACGTCGCCCGCAGGCAGCATCGACGCCGCTCTCCCCTGCCATTGCGACACGATCGCCGCGCGGTCCGCATCGCTGCGAATGCCTTCCGCGACGGAATCTGCGATCATCGCGGCCCGTTCGTGCAGCAACGCCGCGCGTTCGCCGCGCGCGAGCGCGCTTTGCGTCGCGATGAGTCCGAGCGCGGTCACGGCCATCAGCGTAAGCGCGATCATCACTTCGATCAGCGAATCTCCACGTTGAACGTCTTTCATGCCGATGCTCCGCAGCCGCCTGAAGTCATGCGCGCCCGGCCGCCTGCCGCGAGCCGTATGCATCGACGTGACGACGGATTCGCGGCGGAATCGGCGCCGCGCGGACCGAATTCGAAGCTGCGGAATCCGCCGATCACCTGCCCCGAAGGCGGCGTGAACGAAAGCTCGGTCGATGTCCCGGCGATGGAAACCGATGTCATCGCCGGCTGCATGCGCAAAAGCGTCGAAACACCGTCGCGCTCGGCGAACAAGCCCCATCCGCACGACCAGTCGGTGACACCGCTTTCGCAGCTTCGGCCCGATGCGAGGCAATGACGAGACGCATCGATCCTGCAAAGCGTGACGCGTGCACCGCGCCGCACGGCTTCGGCGCGCGCAAGCGACAGCGTGGAAAAGAGCGCGCGCGCCCGTGCATCGACTTGATCGCGCGCCTGCCACGCGACGAACGAAGGCGCGGCGAACGTCGCGAGGATCGCCATGACGGCGAGCACCACGCATAGTTCGACGAGCGTGAAACCTTGATTTGATGCGGGAATCGTCTGCATGCCTTATCGATCGAATCGAGCCGAAAAGCTCAATCTAGCGATAAGTCAGGCGCGCCGCCATTAGCCGAATGGCCGAGTGTTCGCGTTCTCCGATACCGGGCAGACTGCGCGAGCGAATGTCAGAAAACGAGGCTTAGGAAGGAAACGATGCGGAAAAGATCAGCGCTTGCGCGAACTCGACTTCTTCGGAGCGGTGCGCCGGAATTCATCGAGCACGTCTTCGAATTCGGAGACGTCTTCGAAACGCTTGTAGACGGAGGCGAAACGCACGTAAGCGATGGTATCGAGTTGTCGCAGCTCGTTCATGACGAGCTCGCCGAGACGCTCGCTCTGCACTTCGCGCTCGCCGCTGCCGAGCAACTGATACTCGATGCGCGACGCGGCGGCATCGATCGCATCGGCGGCGACCGGGCGCTTTCGCAGCGCAAGCTGCATGCTCGCGACGATCTTGCGTCGATCGAACTCGGTGCGGCTGCCGTCTTTCTTGACGACGCTCGGCAGCGCCAGTTCGACGCGTTCATACGTGGTGAAACGCTTGTCGCACGCGGGACAGCGCCGCCGCCGCCGAATGGCCGCGCCATCCTCCGACACGCGAGAATCCACGACCTGGGTATCTTCGTGTCGGCAAAATGGGCAGCGCATCGGCGGTGTGCTCGCGAATTAACGGTAGACCGGGAAACGCTTGGTCAGATCGGCCACTTGCGCGCGCACGCGCTCGAGGTTCGCCTGGTCTTCCGGATTGTCGAGCACGTCGGCGATCAGGTTGCCCACGATCTCCGCTTCCTTCGTGCCGAAGCCGCGCGTGGTCATCGCGGGCGAGCCGAGGCGCACGCCGCTCGTGACGAACGGCTTTTCCGGATCGTTCGGAATGGCGTTCTTGTTGACCGTGATGTGCGCGGCGCCGAGCGCGGCTTCCGCTGCCTTGCCGGTGATCTTCTTCGCGCGCAGATCGACGAGCATCACATGGCTTTCGGTGTGGCCCGAGACGATACGCAGACCGCGCTTCACGAGCGTTTCGGCCAGGACGCGCGCGTTATCGACCACGGCTTGCTGATACGCCTTGAATTCCGGCGACAGCGCTTCCTTGAACGCGACGGCCTTCGCGGCGATCACGTGCATCAGCGGACCGCCCTGAATGCCCGGGAAAATGGCCGAGTTGATCTGCTTCTCGAACTCGGCCTTCATCAGAATGACGCCGCCGCGCGGGCCGCGCAGGCTCTTGTGCGTGGTCGTCGTGACGAAGTCCGCGTGCGGCACCGGATTCGGATACACGCCAGCCGCGACGAGACCGGCGTAGTGCGCCATGTCGACCATGAAGTACGCGCCGACGCTCTTCGCGATCTTCGAAAGGCGCTCGAAATCGATCTTCAGCGCAAACGCCGACGCGCCCGCGACGATCAGCTTCGGCTTGTGTTCCTTGGCGAGCGCTTCGGTCTTGTCGTAGTCGATGTCCTCGGCTTCGTTCAGGCCGTAGCTCACGACGTTGAACCACTTGCCCGACATGTTGACCGGCGAGCCGTGCGTGAGGTGACCGCCTTCGGCAAGGCTCATGCCCATGATCGTGTCGCCCGGCTTGAGCACGGCGAAAAACACGCCCTGATTCGCCTGCGAGCCGGAGTTCGGCTGCACGTTCGCGGCTTCGGCGCCGAAGAGTTGCTTCACGCGGTCGATCGCGAGCTGCTCGACGATGTCCACATATTCGCAACCGCCGTAATAGCGCTTGCCGGGATAGCCTTCGGCGTATTTGTTCGTGAGTTGCGAGCCCTGCGCGGCCATTACGGCCGGGCTCGTGTAGTTTTCCGACGCGATCAGCTCGATGTGATCTTCCTGGCGGCGGTTTTCCTGCTCGATCGCCTTGAGCAATTCGGGATCGACATTGGCGAGGGTACTTTCGGCTCTGTCAAACATACGTTTTCCGTGAGATCAAAACAGGTTGACCGGATCGCGCGTGCGCCACGTTCGAAGCAGACGCAAAAGACGCTGGAAACCGATGGAGTCCAGGCGCGGCGGATAGAGGAAGAATCCGGTTTCGCGGAACGGACAGCCACCAGCAACGCAGCGACGGCGTGCGGATCTCAGCTGCCCAGGCGAACGGCAAAACGACGCTCCGCGCTTCCTGGTGGGTCGCTCCACCTTGAATCCGAAGATTCTATCGCCAGTCACGCGGGGTTTGAGCGTTGTAGTGTAATGGCCGGCCATGCTTTAGGCAACCGGCTTACAGGGCAATCGGACGGGCGCGCAGCCACGCTTAAAGCACGATCGTTCGCGCCCACCGTTGCTTGCCGCGCCGCATCAATGGAAGTACGCTTTGCGCCGTTGCCGGACGCGTCGCCCTGCGCGCGTCGGCTTTGCCCGTCTCAGTCCATTCGGAGTCCGCTCATGATCGTTTTTGTCACCGGCGCGTCGGCCGGATTCGGCGCCGCCATCGCCCGCACGTTCGTCAAAGGCGGCCATCGTGTGATCGCCGCCGCGCGTCGCAAGGAGCGCCTGGTCGCGCTGTCGAACGAACTCGGCGACGCGCTTCTGCCAGTCGAACTCGACGTACGGGACGAAAACGCCGTCCGCAACGCCGTCGCGGCCCTGCCCGACGCGTTCGCGCAGATCGACGTGCTGGTGAACAACGCCGGACTCGCGCTCGGCCTCGAACCCGCGCAACGCGCGAATCTCGACGACTGGAAGAACATGATCGACACGAACTGCACGGGTCTCGTGACGGTCACGCACGCGATCTTGCCGGGCATGATCGAGCGCAATCGCGGACATGTGTTCAACATGGGATCGGTGGCGGGCACGTATCCGTACGCCGGAGGCAACGTGTACGGCGCGACGAAGGCGTTCGTGCGGCAGTTCAGTCTGAACCTGCGCGCGGACGTCGCCGGCACCGCCCTTCGCGTGACGGACATCGAGCCGGGGCTCGTCGGCGGCACCGAGTTTTCGAACGTGCGCTTCAAGGGCGACGACAGCAAAGCCGCGACTGTATATAAGGATGTGCAGGCGCTCACGCCCGAGGACATCGCCGACGCGATCTACTGGATCGCCACGCGCCCGGCACACGTGAACATCAACGCGATCGAGATGATGCCGGTCGCCCAGACGTTCGCACCGTTGCAAATTCACCGCGGCTGATTCCGATATCTGCCTAAGGATTTGGCGGGGGTGCTTCCGGTTCCGGTAAAATGCCGCCGATGAATATTTGTCAAAATGCGAGCCAGATCGTGTTTATGAGCCTCTGCGCGAGCGGAGCGGCGCAAAGGTGAGTGATCCGTTGACTTTCGAGTGGCCGATTCGGGTGTATTACGAGGACACCGACGCCGGCGGCATCGTCTTCTACGCGAACTACCTGAAGTTCTTCGAACGGGCGCGCACCGAATGGCTGCGCGCGTGCGGAATCGATCAGCAGCGTCTCGCCGATTCGATCGACATCCTGTTCGTCGTGAGACGCACGGCTGTCGAATATTCGTCGCCGGCGCGCCTGGATGACGTCATTCGCGTTGTAAGTCGCATCGAGCGCCTCGGCCGTGCATCGGTGGATTTTCATCAGGAAGCGTGGCGCGACGGCATGCTGCTCGCGAGCGGCGACATTCGCGTTGCCTCGGTGGATCGCGCGTCGATTCGTCCGGCCGCCATTCCGGATGCGGTGATCGAAGGATTGAAGCGCGGCCCGCACGCGACGCTCGCCGCGGCATCGCGCGGCGCAGATCAAGACCGAGCCTGAACGATGAACTCATCGCACACCGAAGCGAAACAGGGCATCGGGAACAGAGGAAGCATTAACGAGCATGAGCCGGCCACGGCACGGCTTTCGTTTGATTCACATCCATTTCACGAAAGCATGACGCTTTGACCGGACGCCCCTTTCGGGACGTAACAGCAGACCTTTATGAACAATACACAAGACCTGTCGATCATTTCCCTCGTCGTTCACGCGAGCCTGCTCGCGCAGGCCGTGATGGCGCTGCTGTTGCTGCTGTCGCTCCTGTCGTGGACCTTCATTTTCCGCAAGTGGTTTGCCATTCGCCGCGCGCGCGCGCAGACCGAGCGCTTCGAGCGCGATTTCTGGTCGGGCGGCGACCTGCAGGCGCTGTATCAAAGCGCGGCGAACAACCGTCACACGATCGGCGCGCTCGAGCGTATCTTCGAATCCGGCATGCGTGAATTCCTGAAGGGCAAGGAGCGCCGGATCACCGATCCGGGCGCGATTCTCGACGGTTCCCGCCGCGCGATGCGCGCCGCCTTCCAGCGGGAAATGGACGTGCTCGAAGCGAACCTTGCGTTCCTCGCGTCGGTCGGTTCCGTGAGTCCTTATATCGGTCTCTTCGGCACGGTGTGGGGGATCATGAATTCGTTCCGCGGTCTCGCCAATGTGCAGCAGGCGACGCTCGCGAACGTGGCGCCCGGCATCGCCGAAGCGCTCGTCGCGACCGCGATCGGCCTCTTCGCCGCGATTCCCGCAGTGGTCGCGTACAACCGCTACGCGCACGACATCGACCGTCTGGCGATCCGCTTCGAGACCTTCATCGAAGAGTTCTCGAACATCCTGCAGCGTCAGGCGCACTAACAGAAGGAGTCCGCGATGGCAGGCCCCATTCGTTCCAGCATGCGCGGCGGCTCGCGCCGCGCGATGGCCGACATCAACGTCGTGCCATACATCGACGTGATGCTCGTGCTGCTCGTCATCTTCATGGTGACGGCGCCGCTCGTTTCGCCCTCGATCATCAATCTGCCGACCGTCGGCAATGCGCAGCCGCAGGAGCAGCAGCCGCCGCTCGTCATCAACATCAAGGCGGACGGCAGCATGAACGTGCGCTACAAGGAAGAAGGCGGCGCGACGCAAGAGCAGAAGATGACGATGAACGATCTCAACAGCTTCGTGCTCAACCGTCAGGAATCACATCCGGATCAGCCCCTCGTGATCGCGGCGGACAAGACCGTGAAGTACGAAGTCGTGATGAACGTGATGTCCGATATGAAGGCGCGCGGCGTGAAGCGCGTCGGATTGCTCGTCAAATCGCAATGACCCTTTCGCACAGGCCGACACGCGCATCGTCCGCGCGACCGAATCGCCCGCCGCGTGAACGCGGCACGGGTAAGGCGTTCGCGCTCGCGGCGTTGATGCATCTGCTGCTCGGCTGGTTCCTGTATCACGGCATCAACTGGCAGAACAACACGCCGGCGGGCGCGGAAGCGGAAATCTGGACCGAGATTCCGGACACGCCCGCGCCGACGCCGCGCCCTGCCCCGCCGCCGCCCGCGCCGGTGAAGGTGCAGCCCGCGCCGCCGCCGGCGAAGGACGAAGACGCGGACATCGCGTTGCAGGAGAAGAAGCGCAAGCAGCAGGAAGCCGCCGCGCGCGAAGCGCAACTCGCCGAGCAGCGCCGTCAGCAGGAAGAGGCGAAGCAGGAAGCGGAAGCGAAGCGTCAGCAGCAGCTCGCCGCGCAAGCCGCCCAGCAGAAGGCGATGCAGGACAAGCAGAAGCAGATCGAGCAGCAGCGTCAGGCCGACCTGCAGAAGCAGCAACAGAAGGCGCAGCAGGACAAGCAGCGTCAGCAGCAGCAAGCCGAAGCGCAGAAGCAGGAACAGCTCAAGGAGCAGAAGGAGAAGGAGAAGGAACAGCAGGAAGCCAAGGCGAAGGCCGACGCGCAAGCCAAGGCCAAGGCTGAGTCCGACGCGAAAGCGAAGGCCGCGGCGCAAGCGAAAGCCAAGGCCGACGCGGAAGCGAAAGCCAAGCTCGATGCCGAGCGCAAGGCGCGTCTCTCGCAACTGCAAGGGCAGTTGGGCGGCGGCACGGCGGGCAGCGGCGAAGGCCTGGCCAAGAGCGGCACCGGCAAGGGCGCGGGCGGCAATGCGACCTCGCCTGGCTACGCCGAGAAGGTGCAGCGTCGCGTGCGGCCGAACATCGTGTGGGCCGGCGAAACGGCCGGGCTCGAGACGGTCGTGTCGGTACGCTGCTCGCCGTCGGGCACGCTGCTGTCGGCGAATATCACGCGCTCGAGCGGCAACGAGCAGTGGGATCAGGCGGCACTGCGCGCGGTACAGCGCTCGGATCCGATGCCGGTGGATATCGACGGCAAGGCGCCTTCGAGCTTCACGATCACGCTGCGTCCGGCGGGCGGTTAACGCGCTAGTCAGCAGTGAAGCGCGCTTGAAAGCTCGCATTAAGCAGCGGGAACGAAATGTGCGACCGCGGGTCTGTTCTGCAGTCCGCGGACACTTGAAAACGCTTTTATCTGGAACCTATACAGCATGAGTTTGATGACGAAGCTTGGCCTGAAAACGCTGGTCGCGTCCTGCCTGATCGCAGCCGGCACCGCTGCACACGCCCAGTTGAACGTACTCGTGACCGGCGTCGGTTCGACCCAGTTTCCGATCGCGACGGCCAATTTCGCCAATGAAGCGAGTTCGCCGCAGCAAGTCAGCGCGATCATTCGCCAGGATCTGCAGCGCAGCGGCAAGTTCACGAATATCGACGCCGGCAGCGCGCCGGTCGCGGAATCCGATACGGTCGATCTCGGCGCGTGGAAGGCAAAAGGCGCGGACGCGTTCGTGTCGGGTAGCGTGAACAAGCTGCCGAACGGCCAATACGAAGTGCGCTTCCGGCTCTACGACACCGTCAAGCAGCAGAACCTGGGCGGCCTGTCGCTCGTCAGCGCCGAAAGCGGCCTGCGCATGAGCGCGCACAAGATCGCCGACTACATCTACGCGAAGCTGCTCGGCGGCCGCGGCGTGTTCGCAACGCGTCTGTCCTACGTCATTCAGACGGGCGGCCGTTATCAATTGCAGATTTCGGATTCGGACGGTCAGGACGCGAAGATCGCCCTCTCCAGCCCGGAACCGATCATTTCGCCGGCGTGGTCGCCGGACGGCACGAAGGTCGCATACGTGTCGTTCGAGAAAAAGAAGCCGGTGGTGTACATCCACGACCTGCCGACGGGACGTCGCGTAGTCGTGTCGAATCAGAAGGGCAACAACAGTGCCCCGTCGTGGTCGCCTGATGGCCGCAAGCTCGCGGTCGCGCTCTCGCGCACGGGCAACACGCAGATTTTCGAAGTCAACGCAGACGGCTCCGGCCTGCGCCGTCTGACACAAGGCAGTTCCATCGACACCGAGCCGTTCTACTCTCCTGATGGCAACTGGATTTATTTCACGAGCGATCGCGGCGGCCAACCGCAGATCTACAAGATGCCGGCGGCGGGTGAAAGCGCCGGCGCGGCCCAGCGGGTCACGTTTGCGGGTGCGTACAACACCAGCCCGCGCGTGAGTCCGGACGGCAAGCAACTCGCGTACATTTCGCGCACTGGCGGCGGCTTCAAGCTGTATCTGCAGGACCTCGCGTCCGGCACGGCGACGGGGCTGACCGACACGACGCATGACGAATCGCCGAGCTTCGCGGCGAATGGTCAGTACATCCTCTACGCCACCCAAGTGAACGGACGTGGCGTGTTGGCAGCCGTTTCGACCGACGGTCGCACGCGGCAAGTCTTGTCAGTTCAGGGCGGTGTGGTGCGCGAGCCGTCCTGGGGTCCGTTCATGCAATAAGTCCAGCAATAACGTTTCACATACAACGTTCAGCTACAACACAAGGAGAGGTACCATGATGTCGAAACTTCGTATCGGCCTGGCAGTTGCGATGGTCGGCGCATTGGCGGCGTGTCACTCGGGCGTGAAGCTCGACGAAGGCCAGAACAAGGGTGCAGTCGGCACGCAGCCGAACCCGACGGACGTGAAGCAGGTCAACATCGACCCACTGAACGATCCGAACAGCCCGCTCGCCAAGCGCAGCATCTATTTCGACTTCGACAGCTATGCCGTGAAGGACGACTATCAGCCGCTGCTGCAACAACACTCGTCGTACCTGAAGAGCCATCCGGAGCGTCACGTCCTGATTCAAGGCAACACCGACGAACGCGGCACGAGCGAGTACAACCTCGCGCTCGGCCAGAAGCGTGCGGAAGCCGTGCGTCGCGCAATGTCGCTGATGGGCGTCGCCGATTCGCAGATGGAAGCCGTGTCGCTCGGCAAGGAAAAGCCGACTGCAACGGGTCACGACGAATCGTCGTGGGCACAGAACCGCCGTGCGGACCTCGTGTACCAGCAGTAATTTACTTAACGTAACCAGTCACGGGTGAGTCGCCCTATGTTGTATCGCTTTCCCTTGCTGCGCGCGGCCGCAGCCGCGTGTGTAGTCGGTTCGACGATGTTGAGTGCGCCCGCGCACGCCGGCGTCTTCGACGACAACGAAGCGCGTAAAGCCGTGCTCGATCTGCGCACGAAGACTGACAGCCTGTCCAGTCAGTTGCAGGCCGCGCAGCGCACGATCCTCGATCAGCAGAATCGTATCGACCAGCTCAATCAGCAGGTCGCGACGGTTCGTGGCCAGAACGAGGATCTGGCCAACCAGGTCGCCACGCTGCAGAAGCAGCAGAAGGACTATTACGCCGATCTCGATTCGCGCTTGAAGAAATTCGAGCCGCAGCAAGAGACGATCGATGGCGTGACGGGTTCGGTGCAGCCGGGCGAGACGGAAGCGTTCAACGCAGCGTCGACTCAGTTCCGTAACGGTGACTACAAGAATGCCGCGGCGTCGTTCAAGGCGTTCGTGGCGAAGTACCCGCAGAGCCCGTATCAGCCGACGGCGCGGTATTGGCTCGGCAATGCGCTCTATGCGCAGCGCGACTACAAGGGATCGACTGCGATCTGGCAGGACCTGGTGAAGAGTTATCCGACGCATCCGCGAGCGCCCGAGGCGTTGCTCGCAATCGCGAACAACCAGATCGAGCAAGGTCAGAAAGCGGCTGCGAAGCAGACGCTTCAGCAGATCATCTCGCAGTACGCCGGCACGGAAGTCGCGCAGACCGCGCAGAGCAAGATGTCGCAAGTGAAGTAAGCGAAGCCGAAGTTCGGAGTTTCGCGCCTCTCGAGGAGAATGCCCGCGGGCAATGGAGCCGCGGGCGTTTTTCTTTCGATGATTTGATGATTCTTCAACCGAGCGGGTTGACAGATTCGCGAATCGAAGTTTATAATTTTGCCTCTTTCGGGTCGTTAGCTCAGCTGGTAGAGCAGCGGACTTTTAATCCGTTGGTCACAGGTTCGAATCCCGTACGGCCTACCAAGTATCAGGTAAAAAGCCCAGTCATTGCGACTGGGCTTTTTGCTTTGGCCGTTCGGTCCTTCGCATCACTGTTCCAGCAGCCTTAGCCGCGGCGTGAGCTCGAGCGCGGCGACGGCCTCGAACATATCGTTCGCTTCACTCAACGCACGGTCCGCTTCGGCCTTGCGCTTCTTGTAGCTCGAATGTCTGTTGAACCCGGCGCCCAGCAGCATCACGCCGACCAACGCACTCGGCCAGACGAAGTACGCCGCGAGCAGGCACAACACGCCCCAGAACGTGTAGGGCCAGAGCTTCGGCTCGGCGCGTATCGAATTGCGCGCCATCTCGATTCGCGCGAGCGCCCGTTCCAGTCCTTCGACGCAACCGCCGCGCTCCCGCAACCGCCCTTCGATTTCATACACCGCGCGCATCGTCTTCTCTTTCGACGGAAGCGACAAGGAACCGATGTCCGTCAGCAAGCTGATCGATTCGTTGACTTGCGCGAAGGATGGCGCCAACGACGCGAAGGTCTGTTCATGCTCGGGAAGCGCCATCGCTTTGCGGACGTCCGAACGCCCCACGCAGACCCCGTGCGAAAAGAAATATTGCTGGATCGCGCGCGATGTCCGGTTCTTGAGACCCGCGAGAAATTCCTCGTTGGCCTGTTCCCTTCTACTCATTGTTTTCGCTCCTCGACATGCTGGGCCCTCATCCCCCGGCGCCGCTATTCTTTCCGCTTATGTCGAAGACCGTCACCCGAAAAATCCGAAAGCCTGATGGCCGCCCCGTCCGATCAAGACACGATTTGTCTCGATAGTTTCTATAATCAGGAGCAACCTTTCCTCGCCTGCGCATCATGACCTCCAGCCTCGACGAAGCCATCCTCCGCGTGCTCCCTACCGAGCGCGACGCGACCGCGTGGCTATCGACGCCCGAAGTCCGCAGACGTCTCGAAGAGCGCGGTCATCGCGTCGGCTATACGAAGAAGGTGCAGCGTCATCTGACGGCGCTCGAAGCCGATGCGCGCGTCGTATCCATGCTCAACGGCCGCGAGCTGCTCTGGCAGCGCAAGCCGTGGCTGCACGGCTTGCAGGAAGGCATGAGCGGTTTGATGAGCGCATCGGAGGCGGTGGCGTTTCACATCCTCCAGCGCTTTGCGGGCAACAAGCTGCCGAATGCCGTCACGCGCGACATCGATCCGCTGTTCAAGGCCGCCGAATCGCGGCTGTCGCAGGAAACGGCGGACAGCCGCATCTATCGCGCGTGGGCGGACAAGATCGATTCCGTCGATGGCGCTTTCACGCTGATTCGGCCGAAGCTGCGTCCGGAAATCTTTCAGACGGTCGCGACCGCTACGTTCTTCGAGCGCGAACTGCTCGTGCAGTATCGCGCGGCATATCGGGGCGAACGCAGCGACGAACCGCGCACGAAAAAGCTGTGGCCGCTCGCGCTGGTCGAATCCGCGGGCGTGATGTATATGGTCGCGCAAGATCCGAGTCGCGCGCCGCGTCCGGAGAAAGGCGAAACGGAATGGACGCGCGCGCTGTATCGGCTGGACCGGATTCGCTCGGTTTCCGAGTCGGGCGAATCTTTCACGTATCCGGACGATTTCAAGCTGCGCAAATACATCGAAACGCAGCAGGTCTTCGACTTTCTGCCCGAGCCGCCGGTGCTGCTCGAACTTGCGTTCGAAGGCAACGCGGGCAATCAGTTGCGCGAATCGCCGATGTCGAAGGATCAGAAAATCGACACGTTGCCCGACGGCCGCATGAAAGTCACCGGCACCGTCACGCCAAGTCTCAAGCTGCGCTGGTGGCTGCGCGCGCTCGGCGCGGGGGTCGAGATTCTCGCGCCGCAAGCGTTGCGTGACGAGTTCGCCGAGGATTTCGCCAAGCTGGCGAAGCGCTATCGGACGAGCTGACGCATCAACCCATATAACGCACGTTCACCTGCGGCCCGAACACCTCGCGCACGATATCGACGAGATGATCGTGGTGGCTCAGAAAGATCACCTGCGTGCGTTTCGCGATCTGCGCGAGCACGCGCAAGCCGGCGCGCGCGCGGCCATCGTCGAAGTTGATGAAGAGATCGTCGGCGACGAACGGCAACGCCGACGCCTTCTCGCCATGCTCTTCCAGCGCCGCGAGCCGCAGCGCGAGATACAGCTGATCGCGCGTGCCCTCGCTCATGCCGGCGATATCCACATGCTCGCCGCTCGCGCGAATCGCGGACAGCGCCATCGGCTGACGATCGTAATCGACGACGAGCCGCGAGAACGTGTCGAGCGTGAGCGCCGAAAAAATCGTGCTTGCGCGCGACAGCATCGGTCCCTGACGGCGCTCGCGATAACGGTCGATCGCCCACTTGAGCAGCGTCGACGCCGTTTCGACCTTGACGAAGCGCTCGGCGGCATCGGACATCGTGGCGAGCGCTTCCTGGCGCTTCGCTTCGGCGCGCGCGGCGTTCGCTTCGCCTGAAATGGCATTGAGTTCGCGGCGCGCGGCGTCGAGTGCCGTCGCCGTTTCGCTCGCGATTCTCACCGATTCCGACAGCGCCGCGCCGATGCGCGAGAGCTCCGCCTGCACGTTCGACATGTCCGCGCCCTCCACTTCCGCGATGAGTTCGTCGAGCGTCAGGCCATCGCCGCCCTTGATGAGCGCGGCGCGCGCGTCGTCGACGGCGGCGGCCAGTTCGCGCTTCTTCTGCGATTGCGCGATGCGTGCCTGAAGCACGTCCGGCGTATCGACACCCGCCAGATCGTAGAGCGGACGCAGCGTCGCCTTCGCTTCCTCGACATCGGCGTGAGCGCGACGCACGTGCTCGCTCGCCGACGCGTGCTCCTTCTTCAAACGCTCACGCTCGCCATGCGCGGCGCAAGCGAGATCGAGACGCGCCGACAACGCCGTCGCAGTCGCGTTCGCGCCGAGCGCCGCGAGCGATTCGTCGAGTTCGCGCGCAAGGTGCGATGCCTCGGCGTCGAGCGCTGTGAGCGCCGCGCGCATCGCGTCGATCTGGCCGTTGCGTACGGTTTCGATGTGCGTCAGTTGCGCGCCGATCTTCTTCACCATGTCGATGGCCGCTTCCGCCGCCGCCTGCGAATCCGCTGCGTTCGCGAGTCCCGCTTTCGCGATCGCCGCCGACCACTCGCATTGCCAGCGTTCGAACGCTTCGCGCGCCGCTTTCGCCGCGCCTTCCCGCGCGATGCGCTCGGCTTGCGCTTCGTCGAGTTGCGCGGATACGTTGCGGCGCGTGACCGCGGCTTCGTCGATGGCCGCGATCTTCGCCTCGGCCAGATCGCAGAGCGCGTCGAGATCGGCGCGTGCGTCCGCGTCGTCCAGATGCCGCGCGAGTTCGTCGCGGCGCGCGCGGGAATCGGCGGCTTCGCGCGCGAGTTCTTCGGCGCGCATATCGAGCGTCTGCGACGCGGCCAGCGCCTTGTCACGCGATGCGATCCACGACGGCGCATCGTCGAGCGACATGTCCGCGATCTGCGACTGCGCGGCGAGCGCGCGCCACGATTCGTCGAACGATGTCAGCGCCGATTCTGCTTCGCGCACGCTTTGCTCGCGTCGCGCGAGCGTCGATTCTTCGTTCGCGACGCGCCGCTTCAAGGCCGCGAGTTGCGTCGCGTGATTCACGGAACCCAACTGACGATCGGCGAGACCATCCGCCGCGTGCATCGCCGTTTCGAAACCGGAAGCGCCTCGATCGAGCGCGACGTCGCCGGACCGGATCGCGCGCCACGCTGCATCGCGCGACGTACGCGCGTCCCGAACCTGATCGCCCGTCACGACATCGTGCGTCTCGACCAGACTGTCGAGTTCCGATCGCACGGCGTGCAGCGCGTCCTGCGCTTCCTTCGCACGATCGGCCGCGAGCGTCAGCCGCGACGACAGATCCTGCCGCTGCGCGCGCAATGCGGCGATGCGCTCCGCCGCCGGCAGCGTCATCGACTTGAGTTCGCCGATCGGACGCGACCATCGCCCGAGCGACGCCATGCCCGCTTCGAGCAACTGCTGCGCGTCGCGCTTCGCATCTTCGAGGCGCTGCTGCGTCGCGCTCGCATCGCGATACTTCTGCGCGGCACGCAATGCAGCGCGCAGACCCGGCGACACATCGCCGTTCGCGATCGCCGCGAGCTTCGTTTGCAGCGTGACGATCTGCGCGGCGCATGCGTCGGCGGCTTGCTCCGCATTGCGCGCGGCGAGTTCGAGTTCGCCGCGTTCGAGCATCAGGCTCGTGACGGTCTGAAGCGCGAGCGCGCCGGGCATCGCGCCGCGCACGCCCGCTTCGTCGAGCGGCCAGCCGAGCTGCGCGCCGTCCTGCGCAATCTGGCGCAGCCGCAGCGCGACTTCCTGTTCGAGCCGCGCGATTTCGTTCGCGTGATCGGCACAGCGCTGTCGCGTGGCGTCGAGCGCGCGAATGCGCGCTTGCGCGGCGAGGACCGCGTCGTCGATCACGATCGCGTCGAGATCGGCTTGCAACTGCGCGGCGGCTTTTGTGTGGACGTCGAGCGCGCTTTGCGCCGCCGCGAGCCGCTTCAGCGCGTTTTGCAGCGTCGCCTCGGCGTTCGCGGGCAGATCGACGGCATCGCCCAGTTCGCGCAATTCCGCGGCCTTCTCACGCCACACGTTCAAGTACGGCGCCACGCGCCTCACGCGCTCCAGCTTGGCGCGCTGCGTTTCGAGCTCCGTGCGGCGCGCGTCTTCATCGCGACGCTTCTCCTCCGCCTCTTCCACGGCGCCGTGCGCGCGACGCCACTGCGCCGTTCTCACGCTCGCCGTCTTCAGCTCGGCGGTGGCTTCGTCGTATTGCTTCAGGCCGATGTAATACGCGCGATCGCCCGACTTGCGCTTCGCCCACAGTCGATCGGCCTCGTCAGCGAGACGTTGGCGCACGTCGCCGAGACTCGCGATGCCCGCCGCCGACTGAAACAGCACCTGCCCGACATCGCTCGATGCATCGAGAATGGCTTCGCCGCCGCGCCGCAGCGCCTCGTGATTCAGGCAGTACATCTGCTCGAAGAAGCCTTTATCGGATGCGCCCAGAAACGTCGCCAGCGCGTCGGCGGGCAGCGCATCGCCGTTCGGCGTGCAAAGCGACGACTTGCGGCTCTTCGTGCGATGGAACGCGAACGCGTCGCCGCCCGTTTCGATCGACGCCCCGAGCCGCAGATCGCTTTGCGGATGCACGAACGCAAGCGGCGAGCTATGCGGCATGCCGAAGAGCAGCTCGGAAATCGCGTTCTTGATGGTGGATTTGCCCGCCTCGTTCGGACCGACGACAAAGTGAAAATCGTGTTCCGCCGCCGGAAACTCCACCGTGTGATCGGTGAATTTGCCGTAGCGGATGAGTTCGAGCTTGCCGATACGCATGCCTTACTCCGCGTCCGATAATTGCGCGATCAGCCCCGAGCGCACTTCGGCGACGAGCTTAGCGATTTCGCCATTGCGCACGCGCTCGAGCTCCGGCACGGACTTCTGCAACTCGCTCGGCGCCTGCGACGCCAGTGCGATCAGCCTTTCCTTCAACATGCTCAGAAACTCTGGGTCGGATTCCGCTTCGATGAGAAGACCGTGAAGATCGGCGAGCGCATCGGTGCGGCCGGTGGCGGGCTCGCTGTGCGCGAGCGGCTCCGTCGCGATCCTCACTTTTTCGAGCCAGAGCCGGTCGTGGCTGATCGCGGCGATCTGCGCGAGCACTTCCGCGCGCAGTTGCGCTTCCAGCCCGAAGAGTTCGCCGTGCGCCGCGGTCGCGCCGGCGATCGTCACGCGCACGGCGTGCGGCACGGGCGCCGCGGACGATTCGACGAGCGCTTCGAGCGCACGTCCGACCGCGAGCGCGACTTCATCGAGCGTACCCGCCTGCGATGCGTCGACCGTCACGGCTTCCCAACGCAGCACGTCGATGAAAAGCCGCTCGACGCTCACCTCTTCCGCGTCCGAAACATTGACGATGACCGCGCCGCGCCGTCCCGTCTCGCGGATATTGCGTCCTTGCAGATTGCCCGGAAACACGATGGTCGACGCGTCCTGCCAGATCGCGTAATCGTGCACATGGCCGAGCGCCCAGTAGTGATATTCCTTCGCGTGCAGTTCGGCGACGGAGCACGGCGCGTAGCTCGCGTGCATCGATCCGCCTTCGAGCGCGGTATGCAGCACGCCGATATTGAAATATCCCGCGACCGGCGCCGGATACGCGGTGACGAGATTCGTCGTGACCGCTTTTTCCTTGAAGCTGTGGCCGTGAAGCGCGACCTTCAGATCCTCGATGAGAAAGGTCTGCGGCTTTCGCGTCGAGAAGGTGTGGACGTTGTCGGGCAACTGAAGCTGGCTCGTCATTTCGCTTTCGGCGTCGTGATTGCCGAAGAGCACGTACACCGGAATGCCCGCGCGACGCAGCCGCCCCATTTCACGGCAAAAGAAGATGCCCGTGTTGTGATCGCGCCAAGTGCCGTCGTATAGATCGCCGGCGATCACCATGAAGTCGACTTGCTCGTCGACAGCCACCGACACGAGCTTCGAGAAGGCCTCGCGCGTGGCGTTGCGCAGCATGTCCGCGGGCGCGTCCGCGTAGGCGGAGAGGCCGTGCAACGGGCTGTCGAGATGGATGTCCGCCGCGTGTATGAAGCGCATGGCGCTCGCTCCTTTCAATGGGACCGACGATCATAGCAGCCGGTCAAGACACATCGTGTCCCGATCGACGATGCGTCTTCGGGACGCGATATGTCCCGCCCCGCTCGCAGAATCACTCGTCCGGATTCAACGCGAAACAAGGACCAGACGATGAACGCAACACTCGAACGAGACGCCACGATCACGAGCCCTTACACGCCGGGAAACGTCGATGCCGCAATCGGGCATCTGGAACGCGTGCTGTCGGCGGAAAGCGCGAATTCGCTGTTCGGCCAGACCTATTGGCGTACTCGCGTGCAGCAGGTGAGCGCAACGCGTGGCCTGCTTCACGAGCAGCGCGTGCGGCTGGAACGGCTGATGAAACTGCTGTCGGATGCGGGCCGTGTTTAGCCCTTCGAGCGCTGAACGGCTTGTGCCAGCGCGACGAATTCCGCGACCGGCACTTCCTCGGCGCGGCGCGTGAGATCGAAGCCGAGCGCGTCGAAATCGATCGCGTCGCGGTACGCGCTCAGGTTGTTGCGCAATACCTTGCGGCGCTGCGCGAACGCGGCTTTGACGACGTCGCTCAGCACGGTTTCGTCGACTTCGGGCAACTCGTGCGGCGCGAGCGGAATCATCCGCACGATCGCGGAATTCACCTTCGGCGGCGGATTGAACGATTCGGGCGGCACGTCGATCAGCTTGTCCATCACGTAGCGGTATTGCAGCATCACCGAAAGACGCCCGTAGTCCTTGCTCGCGGGTTCGGCGATCATGCGTTCGACCACCTCGTCCTGCAGCATGAAATGCTGGTCGATGACCTTGTGCGCGAACGTCGTCAAATGGAACAGCAGCGGACTCGAAATGTTGTACGGCAGATTGCCGACGATGCGCAGCGTCGGCTTCTCACTTTCGAGCGCGAGCGAAGCGAAATCGAAGTCGAGCGCATCGGCGGAATGCACGACGAGCCTGTCGCCGAAACGCTTTTCCAGACGGCCGATCAGATCGCGATCCAGTTCGACGGCGTGCAGCGGCGACTCGGGCGTGGCAAGCCGCTCGATCAGAGGCTCGGTGAGCGCCGCGAGGCCCGGCCCGATTTCGACCATGCGCTCGCCGCGCTTCGGCGCGATCACATCGACGATGGAATCGATCACGCCCTGATCGACGAGAAAGTTTTGCCCGAAGCGCTTGCGCGCGAAATGGCCTTGGTGTTTGGTCGACATACTGATTCGAATTGATTGCGCGCGAGTTCAGGCGCTGCGCTTGTGGCGCGCCATCGTAACGGCGGCATCGATGGCGGCGATCATGCTGCCCGGATCGGCGCGGCCCGTGCCGGCGAGATCGAGCGCGGTGCCGTGATCCACCGACGTGCGGATGATCGGCAAGCCGAGCGTCACGTTGATGCCTTCGCCGAAGGTCGCGTACTTCAGCACCGGCAAGCCCTGGTCGTGGAACATCGCGAGCACGCAATCGGCGTCTTTCAGATAGCGCGGCTGGAACAGCGTATCGGCGGGATACGGACCGGGCGCATCGATGCCGAGCGCGCGGGCGCGTTCGAGCGCAGGCGTGATGACGTCGATTTCCTCGCGGCCCAGATAGCCGTTTTCGCCCGCGTGCGGATTGAGCCCGGTGACGAGGATGAGCGGCGCGGGCAAGCCGAAATGCGCGCGCAGATCGTGATCGATGATGGTTAGCGTTTCGACGAGACCGTCGATGCTGAGCGCCGCCGACACGTCCTTCAGCGGCAGATGCGTGGTCGCGAGCGCGACGCGCAACGGACGTTCGCTGGAACCCGCGAGCATCATCACGACGCGCGGCGTATGCGTGCGCTCGGCGAGGTATTCGGTGTGGCCGGTGAAGGGCACGCCGGCATCGTTGATGGTGCTCTTTTGCAGCGGCGCGGTGACGATGGCGTCGAAGCGGCCGGAGACCGCGCCGTCGATGGCGGCATCGAGCAGACCGAGCACGTAGCGCCCGTTCGCCGCATTCAGTTTGCCCGCTTCGGCGGGAACGGCGAGCGCGTGGTGTTCGATGTCGACCGAGTCGGGCCATGCGCCGCCCGCGCGGGACGTGAGCAGATCGCGATCGCCGAGCACCGTGAAGCGCGCCGATGGCCAGCGCTCGCGCGCCTCTCTTAGCGCCGCCGCCGTCAGTTCCGGGCCGACGCCGGCTGGCTCGCCGGTCGTAATGGCGATGGCGAGCGGTCGGGCATCGGCATTCATGCTGTTACTGCGCTTGGGCAGCGACGCCCTTGTACTGCACGTACGCGGTGTCGCGCAGTTCGCGCAGCCAGTCGGAATACGCCTGCTCGGCCTTGCGCTGGCCGATCGCCTGACGCGCGATGTCGAGTTGCTGCGACGCCGATCCTTCCGCATCCCGGCGAGCGAGCACCTGAATCAGGTGATAGCCGTACTCGCTGCGCACCGGATCGCTGACCGCGCCGTCCTGCAGGTTGTTCATCGCGCGCTCGAATTCCGGCACGGTCTCGCCCGGGCTGATCCAGCCAAGATCGCCGCCTTGCGACGCCGAACCGTCCTGCGAATACGTACGCGCGAAGTTGGCGAAATCGCCGCCGTTCGCGACCTGCTGCTTGATGTCGAGCAGCCGCTGGCGCGCGGCCTGTTCCGACATACCGTCCGACACGCGCAGCAGGATGTGGCGCACGTGCGTCTGCACGAGTTTCGGCGCATCGCCGGCGGTGCCCTGGCTCGCGCGGCGATCCACCAGCTTGATGATTTCGAAGCCGCCGTCGGTGCGCAGCAGCGTCGGCACGACCTGGCCCGGACGCAGCGTCGACACTGCGGTCACGATGCCCGCCGGCAGCGAGCCGGGCGCGCGAAAACCGAGATCGCCGCCCTTGCCGGCGTCCGTGTCCTGCGAATTCTGCTTTGCGAGCTTGGCGAAATCGTCGCCGGCTTGCGCCTGCTTGAGCACGGCTTCGGCCTGCGCCTGAACCTTCGCGACTTCGCTTTCCGGCGCGTCCGACGGCAGCTTGAACATGATGTGCTGCAAACGCAGATCGCTCGCGTTGCGCGCGCCCGGACCGCGCTGGCTGGCGATGTAGTTCGCCACTTCGCCGTCGGACACGGTGATCTTGCTATCCACTTCCTTTTCGCGCAGCTTTGAGAGCGTGAGCTCCGTGCGCGCGTCGCGCATGAACGTGGACCAGGGCACGCCCTGCGCCTCGATGCGCGAGCGGTAGACGTCGAGCGTCATCTGGTTTTGCTGCGCGAGACGCGCGAGCGTGCGGTTCACGGTGGCGTCGTCGATGACAATGCCGTCTTCCTTCGCCTTCTGGAGCTGAATGCGCTCGATCACCATCTGATCGAGCACTTGCCGCTGCATCTGATCGGCAGGCGGCACCGGCGCGTTTTGCTGCTGGAGACGCTTGACGATGAGGGCGGTGCGCTCTTCCAGCTCGCGCTGCGTAATGACGCCGTCGTTCACCACCGCGACGACGGAATCCGCGACCTGCACATTGCGATTCGACAACGCCTGCGCACCGGCCGGCGAACTCAGGATCAGCGCGCCGACGAGCACGCCCGCTGCGATTGCCGTCGATCGAAACATATTCACGTTTGCCACAGATACTCCATCAAATACGGACTTCACCGTTCGTGTCCTGCTTGTGTGTCCTGCCCTGCGCGGCCGCCGACGCGCTCTTCGCTGCACGTCCGTGGACGCCGCGAGCCCGATCCGGCCTCACTCGTAATCGCTGTACCGGGAGAGCGGCGGCGGCGCCGCCGGCGGAGGCTGATAACCCTGAACGCTCGCGCGGAACGCGCTGACGAGCCCGTTGTCGACGTTCGACAAGCCCTTGAACGTCAACTGCGCGAGCACGCGCGTGCCCGAGGACGGCTGGCCCAGCGTGTTCACGCCGTTGGCGTACCGCTGCATGCCGAAGCCGAACGCCCAGCAGTCGGCATCGTACTGGAAGCCCAGAAGCCCGTCGACGAGACGATGGCTCGCGAGATCATAGTTCACGCGGCCGACGGCATAGAGACGGTTCGTGAGCGGCCATTCGCCCGAGACCAGGATCTGGTTGATCGGCTCGTTCACCAGCGTTGTCTGGTTCGAACGCGTGTAGCGATAGCCGACGTTGATCACCTTGCGCGCGCCGGGACTGAACGCAAAACCGATGCTCGAGCGCACGAGCTGGTTGTTGTCCACATTATATTGGAACGCAGTTTCCGAAGCGAAACCAGCGCCCAGCTTGATGGCCGCGCCGGCGATCAGGTCGGAGTGCTTTGCCTGCCCCGGCGGCTGATCCGGCGAGATCGTGACGCGCTGGCTCTGGAAATAATACTGCTGCGCGATGACGAAACGCGCACGCTCGTCGCCCGTCGCCGGGTTGATGAAGCGCGTGGTCAGGCCGGCCGTCAGCCGATTTGCGTCCGCGATCCGGTCGTTGCCGACGAACGTGTTCGGCGTGTAGATCTCCGCGAGACCGAAGTCGGCTTCGGCGGTATCGAAAATCGGCGCAAAGTCCTGGTTGTGATACGGCGTGTAGACGTAGTAGAGCCGTGGCTCCAGTGTCTGGATGTAGTCCTGCCCGAAAAGCCGCACAGAGCGATCGAACACGAGGCCTGTGTCGAAGCTGAGCGTCGGGATTGACTCGGTAAAACTCTTGGGCTGTCCCGCGACCGGTGGCGACGAACCCGCGACCTGCGTGGTCGCGATATGGCTCAGATCGTACGACGCGAAGTGCCATTGCACTTTCGGCGTGACGAAATAGCCGGGCGCATTGACCCCGTAGCTCAGGTACGGATTGAAGTACAGCCGGTTGCCGTCGGTGGCGCCCTCGGTCGTGATCGTGAAGCGCGTGGTGTCCAGTTCCGCGCCGTAATCGAAGCCCCCGACGTTGTACTTGTTGTACTGAACGTTGACCTGCGGCTCGCGGGCGTACGGCGGCGTCGAGGGTTGCAGCGTCTGCCAGCGCTGTTCGCGCGCGAGCACCGACCACGGGCCGTTGTTGTACGTGAGCCCCGCTTCCTGCTGATACAGCAGTTGCGTGCCGTTCAGGAACTGATTCGAAGCGTTGCCCAGGTCTTCCGGATATTGATCGTCCGAAACCTTGTTGTAATTGATGTAACCGCCGAAGCCGCTACCGAAGTTCTGACGGTGCTGCCAGAAGATCGCATAGCGGTTCGAGTGCGTCACGCGATCGTCGGGCAGGTAGTTGACGTCGAGCGAGCCTGAGTACGTGGGCGACAGGTAGCGATACGTCGCCTCGCCCAACACGCCGCGCTTCGTCATGATGCGCGGCGTGACGGTCAGATCGCGATTGGGCGCGATATTGAAATAGTACGGGACCGTCAGTTCGAAGCCGGTCGTCGAACTGAGCGTGAAGGTCGGCGGCAGAAGGCCGCTGCGACGGTCGCCGGTCAGCGGAAACGACAGCCACGGGCTGCCGAAAACCGGCACGCCCTGGAAGAACAGCACGCCATTGTGCGCGATGCCCTCTTCAGCGCCGGTGTCGAAATCGAACGACGTGCCCTTGATGTACCACGCCGGATCGGACTCGCACTGGCAGGCCGTATACGTGCCGTGGTCGATGCGCGCCCGCTCGTTGTCGATCATGTCGGCGCGGGCGGCGCTGCCGGAGCCACCCGTGAGGTTGAAACGGTACTTCGGGTTCGTCATGAACCCTTCATTCGCTTCCACCTTCAGATGCGCTTCGGGACCGACGAACGACACGCCGTTGTTGATCAGCCTGACATTGCCGAAAGCATCGGCCATGTCGGTGTCCTGGTCGTAGTGGAGCGCGTCGCCCTTGATGACCGTGACCGTGCGCCGGATCTCCGCCGAGCCCTTCGCCGCCATGTCTTCGTCGGTCGTGCCCGTCGCCTTGTCACTGAGGAGGAAGGTCGAGGGCTGCTGGCCGTTTTGCAGCGGGCGTTCCTGGAGCTCCGGCGCGAGGCGCAGGCTGCCCGGGCCGTCGAGCGGCTGCGGATAGGCGGCGTCGCCCACGAGCTGCGCGTGGGCAAGAGCGGGCATCAAGCCTGGAACGGATAGAAGCGCAGCGACGAGCCGCCGCCTGCGTGGCTTGTCGTCGCCTTTGATTTTCGATACGGGAAACTGTCGTGGCGGCATGTATGGGTGGCGGTTCGATCCCGTTCGCGTCCCACGCGCCCGATGCCGCCGGGCAGGCGGCCGCGCCTTTCCGCAGTCACGAACTTGACGGTCCGTTGCTAAGCGGGGACGACACTCGATCGAACGGTGACGCTCACAGTCGTCGGGAGCCTGGTGCCAGGCGTGAAACGGATCGCTTAAAAAAGTCGTGGGGTATTATATGGCAAGATGTTTGGCCCCTCGAATTTATGACGCACATTCCTTCCGACGCCCGCCTGAACCAGCTTCGCTCGTGGCTCGAAAACGTCGCCGGACCCTACCGGCTGAACGTCGCGAGCCTCGCTCCCGCCTCCGCCGATGCCAGCTTTCGCCGCTATTTCAGGCTCGAGAGCGATTCGGCGTTCGGCAAAACGCTCATCGCCGTCGATGCGCCGCCGCCGGAAAAATGCCGCGAATTCGTGCAGGTCGCCGGGCTTCTCGAGGCCGCGAACGTGCATGTGCCGAAAGTTTTGGAAACGGATTTCGACGCCGGTTTCATGCTGCTCACCGATCTCGGCACGACGACTTACATGTCGGTGCTCGACGAAAAGAACGCGCGGCCGATGATGCGCGCCGCGATCGACACGCTGATCCGCTTTCAGCAAACCGCGCGCGAAGGCGTGCTGCCGCCGTTCGACGAGGCGTTCCTGCGCCGCGAGATGGAGCTGATGCCCGAGTGGTTCATCGGACGCCATCTGGACCGTGAAGTCACCGCCGACGAACGCAAGACGCTCAACGCCACGTTCACGCTGCTGGTGCAAAGCGCGCTCGCGCAGCCGCAGACTTTCATGCTGCGTGACTTCATGCCGCGCAATCTGATGGTGTGCGAGCCGAATCCGGGCGTGCTGGACTTTCAGGACGCGGTGTACGGCCCGATCACGTACGACATGGCCTCGCTCATGCGCGACGCGTTCATCAGCTGGGAAGAAGAGTTTCAGCTCGACTGCGTCGCGTATTACTGGGGGCGCGCAAAAAAGGCCGGACTTCCCGTCGATGAGGATTTCGGCGAGTTCTATCGCCAGCTCGAATGGATGGGCCTGCAGCGCCACATCAAGGTGCTCGGCCTCTTCGCGCGGATTCACTATCGCGACGGCAAGCCGCGCTATCTCGCCGATCTGCCGCGCTTCATCGGTTATGCGCGCAAGGTCGCGGAACGCTACGCGCCGCTGTGGCCGTTCGCGCGTCTGCTCGATTCGCTGGAAGGGCGCGCGGTCGATGTCGGCTACACCTTTTAATGCACGATGACGCACGCTTTGAAAACGGCGATGATCTTCGCCGCCGGACGCGGCGAACGCATGCGCCCGCTCACCGACCTCTGTCCGAAGCCGTTGCTGCCGGTCGGCGGAAAGCCTTTGATCATGTGGCAGATCGAGCGTCTCGCGGCGGCGGGCGTCGAAACGATCGTCATCAATCATGCGTGGCTCGGCGATCAGATCGAAAGCGCGCTCGGCGACGGTTCTCAAAGGGGCGTCGAGCTGCGCTATTCGGCCGAGACCGAAGCGCTGGAGACGGCGGGCGGCATCGCACGGGCGCGTCATCTGATCGGCGATGACGTGTTCATCGCGGTAAGCGGCGACGTCTTTTGCGACTTCGATTACGCGACCTTGCGCGAGCGCGCCTCGACGCTCGCTTCGATGCCCTCGCCCGGCATGCATCTCGTGATGGTGCCGAATCCGCCGTTCCATCCAAAGGGCGACTTCGCGCTGAACGACGGCACGCTCGCGCTGGAAGGCGAGCCGCGCTATACGTTCGGCAACATCGGTCTGTACGACACGCGCATGTTCGACGATCTCGCACCCGGCACGCGCCGCGCACTCACGCCGTACTATCGCGAAACCATCGCGGCCGGGCGCGCGAGCGGCGAGCTCTACGAAGGCCGATGGGAAAACGTCGGCACGCCCGCGCAGCTCCGCGCACTCGACGAGGAACTGCGGGCGGGGTGAGCTTCGGAGATTGGGACGCATCCGATGGTAAAATGCGCGGTTCTCGCGTCTTTTCCTCCCATTGCGACAAGCAATCATGTCCGATACCCGTCCCGATACCCTCTTTGCGCTCACCGCGCTCTCGCCGCTCGACGGCCGCTATGCCGCCAAGACCGAAGCCCTGCGCGACTGGCTTTCCGAAGCCGCGTTCATGCGCCATCGCGTGACGGTTGAGATTCACTGGCTGATCGCGTTGTCGCGCGCGGGTTTGGCCGAAGTGCCGCGCTTCTCCGACGCTTCCGAACAGTTCCTGCTGGGCCTCGCCGAGCGCTTCACCGCGCACGATGCGGCGCGCATCAAGGACATCGAACGCGTGACGAATCACGACGTGAAGGCCGTCGAATACTGGCTCAAGGAGTCGGTCAAGGGTCAGCCGGAACTGGAGCGCGCAAGCGAATTCATCCACTTCGCGTGCACGTCGGAAGACATCAACAACACATCGCACGGTCTGATGCTGGCCGGCGCGCGCGAACGCGTGATTTTGCCCGCGCTGCGCTCGGTGCATGAACGTCTCGTGAAGCTCGCGCACATGCACGCAGAGCAGCCCATGCTTTCGCGCACGCACGGTCAGCCCGCCAGCCCGACGACGCTCGGCAAGGAAATCGCCAATGTCGCGGCGCGTCTTGCGCGCGCGATCACGCGTATCGAGAAGGTCGAACTGCTCGGCAAGATGAACGGCGCGGTCGGCAACTTCAACGCGCATCTGTCGGCGTATCCGGACTTCGACTGGGAAGCGTTCTCGAAAGATGTCGTCGAAAATCGGCTGAAGCTCACGTTCAATCCGTACACGATCCAGATCGAGCCGCACGATTACATGGCCGAACTGTTCGACGCCGTCGCGCGCGCGAACACGATTCTGCTCGACCTCGATCGCGATGTGTGGGGCTACATTTCGCTCGGCTATTTCAAGCAGAAGACGAAGGCCGGTGAAATCGGCTCGTCGACGATGCCGCACAAGGTCAATCCGATCGACTTCGAGAACTCGGAGGGCAATCTCGGCCTCGCGAACGCGACGCTGCGCCATCTCGCGGACAAGCTGCCGGTCTCGCGCTGGCAGCGCGATCTGACCGATTCGACGGTGCTGCGCAATATCGGCGTCGCCTTCGGCTACTCGCTGCTCGCTTACGACGCGCTGATCCGTGGCCTCGACAAGCTCGAAGTGAACGCGGCGCGTCTGAACGAAGATCTCGACAATACGTGGGAAGTGCTCGCCGAGCCGGTGCAGACGGTGATGCGCCGCTACGGCATCGAGAACCCGTATGAGCAATTGAAGGAACTGACGCGCGGCAAGGGCATCACGCGCGAGGCGCTGCAGACGTTCATCGGCGGGCTGGCGATTCCGGCCGACGCGAAGAAGCTGCTCCTTGAGATGACACCCGGCTCGTATATCGGCAAGGCGGTGGAGCTGGCGAAGCGGATCAGCTAGGCAAAAAGGCAAAAGCCCCGGAATTCCGGGGCTTTTTTCATTGGCGTGTCATTTGCGCGTCTTCAACTTCTCGAGCACGTTGTCGACGATCTGCTCGGGCGTGAGCTCGATGCTTTCCGTAATCGCCTCGTCCTCGCCGGGTTCTTCCAGTGTGTCCAGTTGGCTCTGCAACAGCGACGGATCGAAGAAGTGTCCGGTGCGCGAACCGAGACGCTCGCGAAGCACATCCATCGTGCCGTGCAGATAGATGAAGCACACGTCGCGATCGCCGTCGCGCAGGATGTCGCGATACGAGCGTTTCAGCGACGAGCACGTAAATACCGCCGTCTCGCCCGCACGTTGCTTTTCCTCGATCGCGGCACGAATGGTCTTGAGCCACGGCCAGCGATCCTCGTCGGTCAGCGGGATGCCCTTGTGCATCTTCTCCTTGTTCGCGGCGCTGTGGAACGCGTCGCCGTCGGTGAAAGTGCAGTGCAGCCGCTCCGCCAGCATCTCGCCGATGAGGGACTTGCCGGCACCCGACACGCCCATTGCGATCAAAATCATCGAAGTCTCCTTACACGAACATCGCGAGCACGAAGGTCAAGCCCAGGCCCATCAGAGAGATGATCGTTTCGAGCAACGACCACGTCTTGAACGTCTGACCGACCGTCATCCCGAAATACTCTTTGATCAACCAGAAGCCGCCGTCGTTCACATGCGAGAAGATCAGCGAGCCGGAGCCGGTGGCGAGCACCAGCAGTTCCGGGCTCGTGTGACCGCCCGCCGCGGCGGCGATCGGCGCAACGATGCCGCAGGCGGTGGTCATCGCGACCGTGGCCGAGCCTGTCGCCAGACGGATCAGCGCGGCGACGAACCAGCCAAGCAACAGCGGCGACAGGCTCGCCGACGACGCGGTCGCGACGATCTGCTGCGAAATGCCGCTATCGCGCAGAACCTGGCCGAAGCCGCCGCCAGCGCCGACGATCAGCGTAATGCCCGCGATCGGCGCTAGGCACTCGCCGCAGAACTTCTGAATCTGCTCACGGTTGAAGCCCTGCTTCGCGCCGAACGTCCAGAAGCTGACCAGCACGGCGATCAACAGCGCCATATCCGACTGGCCGATGAAACGCAGCAAATCGTTCGGCAGCGTTTTCGGCGTGAAAACCAGATCGGCCCAGCTCCCGATCAACATCAGAATGACTGGCAGCAGAATGGTGAACAACGTGATGCCGAAGCTCGGCAAATCGCGCTTCTTCTCGGTATCGCCGTGCTTCTGGGTGAACTGGTCGGCGAGCGCGTTGGCGTCGGGCAGCTTGATGTATTTGTGGATCAACAGCGCGAACAGCGGGCCGGCGACGATTGCAGTCGGCACGCCGACGATCAGACCGTAGGCGATTGTCTTTCCGATATCGGCGTGGTACGCCTGCACCGCGAGCAACGCAGCCGGGTGCGGCGGAATCAGACCGTGCACGACCGAGAGACCCGCCACCATCGGCAGACCGATCAACAGCAGCGACTTGCCGGTGCGCTTCGCGACGTTGAACGCAATGGGAATTAGCAGCACGAAGCCCACTTCGAAGAACACCGGCAAGCCGACGATGATCGCGACGACCATCATCGCCCAGTGAATGTTCTTCTCACCGAAGAGATTGATCAGCGTATTGGCGATGCGCTCGGCTCCGCCCGATTCGGCCATCATCTTGCCGAGCATCGTGCCAAGGCCGACGACGACAGCAATGTGACCGAGCGTATTTCCGTTGCCGGTTTCGAACGACTTCACGATTTTGTCCATCGGCATGCCGACCGCGAGGGCAAGCAATACGGACACGATCATGAGAACGAGGAACGGGTAAACCTTATAGCGGGCGATCATCAGGATCAGAACCGCGATCGCGATCACCGCGTAGAGCAGTAGCATGCTCCCGTGGACGGCTGGCATAACGCCTCCTTGATTTTGTTGAGGTTTTCTGCGCTATGTATGCGTTTGCCGTCGTTGCACTGCACACGCGGCAACATCCGGCAAGCGCAAACACGGCGCTGGGCAACGGAATTTTACTTGTAAGCGAGGAAGTCGGCCGAGAAATGGCAGCGAGAAGCGCGCGCGTGCGAAACGCGGCCCCGCTTCCCACCGGACGTCCAATTGGCGCGCGCGGCTTCCGCTTGGCCTGAGCTGCGGATTGTCGGCGCGGAACCACGATTACTTGGCGATCCTTGCAATCCGGGCGGCGTCCCGCCACACGGAACATGTCGTCCGGATCGCTAGCTTCTTGCCGGTAAGCCGCTAATGTGGCGCCCTGACCGTCTGCCAGGTTGCATACCGCGCCGCCAGAACTCTTCTTGCCTCGCGCCATGGCATCTCGGCGACTCAGCACCCCCCCGGTTAAAAGTAATTCAGCGGATCTTCCCAATGCTGCGACACGACGATTTCGGTATGCTTGGCAAGATACGTCGAGGTGTCGAAGCGTCCGAGAAACACCGCCTTTTGATTCCGCACGATGTCCAGCTGGTTCTTCAGCGCAATGAATTCGCGGCACTGCGTGGCCAGATGCTGCGCGTTGGTCACCTGAAGCAATTGAATGTCGTCAGGCCGTTCGCGATAAGCCAATTCCGCGATCATCGCCGGATAAAGACAGAATTTCACGATAATGATATTCGGCTCCATCACGCTCAGGCGACGCGGCCCGCGTGCGGCTGATGCTCGCCCGAATGCGGCGACGAAGCGGTACGCGCCTTCAGGAAAAGGGGGCTCCAGATGAATTGCACCATCCGCGCGGTTTGACGACGCATGACTTCAAAGTACGGCGCGCTGATGTTCGCAATTTGCGGAATTCAGATGTCGTCGTAGCGTTGATTGACGAACAGGTTGTCGCCGAAAGTCGGTCTTTTGAACAGAATCGACGCCATCGCTTGGACGTATTCGAAACCGCAACAATAAGAGATGAGGCGCGCGCACCGCTCCTTCAGATAAGCCGTCGCGTTCGCGTCGATCTGGCCACCAAGCTCGATCAACACATCGACCTTGTCCTTCGCATCATCGAATGTGACGGTGAGCCAGCGCTCGAGATCCCAGGGCAATTGGTTCGTGTTCGCCACATGCGTCGTGTTGAGGAGCACGACGCTCTCGACGGTCGGACAGTTCTTGAGTGCTTCCGCGAGAAACACCGCGTTCTGCTTGATACCGTTGTTCCACAACGTTTCGGCCTCGTGAAACAGGCCGATCGTATGCCAGTTCGCAACTTCTTCATTCCCGTTAACGCCGTTGCCTCGCGGCAGATGCTTGAATCCCGAACTCACGCCTTCGCGTACACGGCCTCGATCGCCCGCGTGTAGATCCGCACGTTGTCTTCGTTTTCCGGGTCGAGCGTGTGAAGGAACTTCTTCGCGGTCGCGCGATAGCTTTCGAGATTGGCATCGTGCTCGGCGAAGGCGCGAAGCAACGCGCGGCCACCCTCTTCGCAATCAAATTCGTGATAGCGATAGCCGCACTCGCCGATAAGATGCGAGTTGTGAATCAGCGGATAGCCGCCGTAGAGCGCTTCGTAATAAACGTAGTTCTGCGGGTTTTCCCACTGATGGCTCACGACCGCATCGACGGAGGCCGGCACGATATGCGCGAAGGGGAAGCGTCCCTCGAAGTTGCCAAGCCCGTGTCTCACGTAATCGAGGCTATGCGCAAAGCCGACGAACGCCGCGTGATTCTTCAGCTTGAACGTGTTGAAGGCCCACACGCGTTCGAGCATGTCCGGATTCTCGCGATGCGCCGCGTCGCAGGCGAGCATTGGGATATAGCTCGTTTTCACCATGCAGACGTTCGGCTCGAAAATGCCCACGCGCCAACGGCGGCGCCCCGGCTGATAACCGAACTTCTGACCGTTGGGCAGCTTTGCCGCTTCACGTTCGAGTACGACCGGGCTCCACAGGTGTGGCATCAGCTTCACCGGCGCGCGGAAGAGCGTTTCGAAATACGGTTTGCAGCTGACTTCGTATTCGGGTAGCGTCCAGACTTCGTCGTAAGGCGCGCCCGAAATCAGCAGCGCGTGCTGGAGATTGAAGACCATGCGTTCGATATCGATGACATAGTCGTTACCGACACGCATCGTGATGACCTTGCCGCCCTTCTCGCGGAACTTGATCGCCCATTCCTTGCTGAGCTGCGCGCTCATTTCGATCATGACGTCGAGTTTCGACATGGCCGTTTCCATGTCGATGAGCGGCACGGGTGAATCAGACAGGAAGCGCTTTGCGTCTTCGGGGCCGCCGTCGCCGCCGCCCGTCACGAGATAAGTCGATTTCACGCGCGGCGAGCGCATGAGCAACATCACGAGATAAAGGCAGTTCTGGAAGATGCCGTTTTCCCACAGCGACTGCTCGCCTTTGCGGATAAAAATGGAAACGCCGACGGTGATCCGCTCCGGCATGCGGGATTTGCTTTGCATGTTCATACGCCTACCTCGAGCTTGCTTCCCGCACAAAGGATGATCAACCGTTCTGCGAACGCATCCAGGTTGGCTTGATTGAAAGGACTGACCGCGTCGATGACGCGCTGTGCATCTGCGCGATATGCATTGAGATTGTCGTCATGTTCACGGAACGCGCGCAGCAACTGACGTCCGCCCTCTTGCGCGTCGAAACCCGGATAGTAGTAACCGGCGTCCTTCAGCCACGGCGAATTGTGGACGAGGGGATAGCCGCCATAAAGCACATCCAGGTACAGGTAATTCTGATCGTTGCCCCACTGATGCGACACGACTGCATCGGCGTATTGCGCCATGAAACCAGCGATATCGTTACGGCCATGGAACGTCGCCTTCGAGGCTTTCACAATGTCGAGCGAGTTGGCCATGTACATGAGCGTCGGGTGATCTTTCATGTGCATGGAATTGAGCACATGCATGGCGGACACGCTCGAACGATCCGCGCGATACGCCTCTTCGCAGACGAGCATTGGAATGCTCGACGTTTTCACCACCGAAATATTCGGCTCGAAGATTGCGACCCGGAAACCTTGCGGCTGGATGGCCGGTTGGGCCGACTTGTCCGCGCGGCGCTCGTAGCCGAAGCGCAGACCGTGCTCCTCGACTTCGACGATACGGCTCTCGATGAACTGCGGATGCCAGATGAACGGAATGATATGAACGGGACAGCGATGCAGCATACGCATCATCGGGACGAAAGCACGATCCTTCAACATCAGCCAGACCTGGTCGTAACGGTCCGCGCGCATGACGTGCACGGGTTTGTCGAACACCGGCGCTTCGACGAGCCCGACGTACGGCTGGCCGCAGCAGTAGTACGCGACTTTCTTGCCACGCGCGCGCATGAGATCGAGCCATTCGGTGTCGAGCGCGCCGCCCATTTCGAAGATGACGTCGACGGCGTCGGTCGCATCATGCGTCCGCATGATGCGCAGGCCTTTCGACGCGGCGTCCACCTGCGGCGGCAATGCGTTCTGGTCGCCCACGTCGATGAGCGAAACACTCTCGATGAACGTAAGCTTTTGAAGCGCTTCCGACAAGAAGATCACGTTCTGGCCCAGGCCGTTTTGCCAGATGCTTTGGCCTTGATGTGTGACGACTGATATTCCGACTCGGATGGTCATCGGATTGGCATCGTTTCGGCCGGCACTGTTGAACGCTGATGCGGCGGGATCGGCGTTGGTGCGAGCAGCATCGCGCGGAAGTACGGAGGCATGGTGCAGCATGCGCCGAACGTCCTGATTCGCTCCCGCGATTGAATATATCGGGAACTTCTGAAAGCTAAATATATAGAAAAATCTCTAGAATTCCCAGTGAACCAGGGATTAATGAGACAAGTCCTATGCGAGTCTTAAAATGCGCAAAACGTCTTAAACACAATGCGTTTCGAAATTTGGATTTATACGACTCAAATATTGATCGAATCGCTTGACGAAAAAACTTGATGTTCGCGTGCTCGACTGACGGCGCACGCGAAAGCATGTCTGAAGAGGAGCATCGTCGGGCGCAAATTGCCCTGACCGAAAGGCGAAAAAACAAAATGCGCCCGGCCGCTCGCACGGCCGTGACGCGTTTTCGATTAGTGCAGCAATTTACTTATGCGGCGCCAATTCGCTCGCCGCCCGCGCGAGGCGCGTGACTTCCTCCCAATTCTGCGCGGCGAGCGCGGCCTTCGGCGTGAGCCACGACCCACCGACGCACACCACATTCGGCTGCGCCAGGAAGCTCGACGCGGTTTCTGCCGTGATGCCGCCCGTCGGACAGAATTTCAGGTTTGGGAACGGTCCGTAGAACGCCTGAAGCATCGGAATGCCGCCCGCCTGTTGCGCCGGAAAGAACTTGACGATTTCATATCCGAGTTCCATCGCCGTGATGATATCGCTTGGCGTCATCACGCCCGGCAGGAGCGGCAATCCGGCGTCCTGCGCGGCCTTGTGCATGTCCTTCGTGAGACCGGGCGACACGCCGAACTGCGCGCCCGCCTTCTTCGCCTGCGCGCAATGCTCCGGCTTCGTGATGGTGCCCACGCCGACGACGATATCGTCTGCCAGTTGGCTCGCGCGCTCGATCGCACCGATGCCCGCCGGCGTGCGCAGCGTGATTTCCAGCACCTTCACGCCGCCCGCATGCAGCGCACGCGACACGTGCTCGCCTTGCTCGATCGTTTCGAAAGCCAGAACCGGGATCACCGGTCCCAGACGCACGATTTCGCTTACCGTTTTCATTTGATACGACTCCTGGTTTTTGAGCGGCGCCATTGGGGTCTGTCCGCGGGTTTCTCTCAGGTCCCGGGCGATACGCCCTTCGTTGTTCCGTTCAGTGATTCGTGGCGTGCGCCTTGTTCAGCGCCGACGCCGCCGCCCGCGCATTGTCGCGAAGCGCGTTTCGTTCGGGCGCGGCGGCCGTCGCATGGGCGTGTCCGTCGTGGCTTGCTGCCGCGCCGAGCAACGCGCCGAAGACCGACGCGCCCTGCTCCGCCGGCAACGCCGCGCTGCGGAACACGCCGAACAACTCGCGGCCGAAGCCCGCTTCGTTCTCCGCTTGATGCAGCGGAGCCTCGACTTCGCGTGATGCCCACTCGTTCGCATCGATTTCGATGTCGAGCACGCCCGCGGGTGCGTCGATCACGAGCATATCTCCGGTGCGGACCTTGCCGAGCGGACCTTGCAGCAGCGCTTCCGGCGATACGTGAATGACCGCCGGGACCTTGCCCGATGCGCCCGACATGCGTCCATCGGTCACTAGCGCGACGTGAAAGCCCTGATCCTGCAATACGCCCAGAAGCGGCGTCAACCGATGCAACTCCGGCATGCCGTTCGCGCGCGCGCCCTGGAAACGCACGACGGCGACGAAATCGCGCTTCAGTTCGCCCTTGTCGAACGCTTCCTGCACTTCTTCCTGCGAATTGAAGACGATGGCCGGCGCCTTCACCACGCGATGCTCCGGCGCCACCGCCGATATCTTGATGACGCCGCGCCCGAGCTTGCCCTGCATCAGCCGCAGTCCGCCGTCCGGCTGGAACGGCTCGCCGATCGCGCGCAGCACCTTCGTGTCGTGGCTCTCCGCCACGCCGTCGACCCATTGCAGTTTGCCGTCGATGAGCTTCGGCTCCTTGGTGTAATGCGACAGCCCTTTGCCGACGACCGTCTGCACGTCCTCATGCAGCAGCCCGCCTTCGAGCAGATTGCGCACGAGGAACGCGACGCCGCCTGCTGCGTGGAAGTGATTCACGTCGGCCTTGCCATTGGGGTAGATCTTCGCGAGCAGCGGTACGACCTGCGACAGCTCGTCGAAATCGTTCCAGTCGATCACGATGCCCGCCGCCCGCGCGATCGCCACGAGATGCAGCGTGTGATTGGTCGAACCGCCCGTCGCGAGCAGCGCAACGATGCCGTTCACGATCGCCTTTTCATCGACGACATGACCGATCGGCGTGTAGTTGCCGCGTTCGAGCGTGATATCGAGCACGCGGCGCGCGGCCTCGGCGGTGAGCGCGTCGCGCAGTTCCGTATGCGGATGCACGAACGCCGCGCTCGGCAGATGCAGGCCCATCACTTCCATCAGCATCTGATTGCTGTTGGCGGTGCCGTAGAACGTGCAGGTGCCGTGACCGTGATACGCCGCCGCTTCGGCTTCGAGCAGCGCGCCGCGATCGCACTTGCCGGTCGCGAATTCCTGGCGCACCTTGGCTTTTTCGTCGTTGGTGAGGCCGCTCGTCATCGGGCCGGCTGGGACGAAAATGGTCGGCAGATGGCCGAACTGCAGCGCGCCGATCGCGAGTCCGGGCACGATCTTGTCGCACACGCCAAGGCACAGCGCCGCGTCGAACATGTTGTGCGTCAGCGCGACGGCCGTGCTCATCGCGATGACTTCCCGCGAGAACAGCGACAGCTCCATGCCCGCGTTGCCTTGCGTGATGCCGTCGCACATAGCCGGCACGCCGCCCGCGAATTGCGCGATGCCGCCATGCGCGCGCGCCGCCTGCTTGATGATGTCCGGAAAGCTCTTGTACGGCGCGTGCGCGGAGAGCATCTCGTTATAAGACGACACGATACCGATGTTCGGCTCGCGCACCGCCTTGATCGCGAACTTTTCTTGGCCCTCGAGGCCGGCGAAGCCGTGCGCGAGATTGGCGCAGGACAGCGCACCGCGCGCCGGGAACAGGCCGTGCGCCGCGTCGATGCGCGCGAGATAGGCTGCGCGCGTCGGTTTGCTGCGTTCGATGATGCGATCGGTGACGTTCTTGAGTTGCGGATGCGGGGAAACCATCGAAGCTCCTTCGTCTCACTCCCGGCTGCCTGCCGTTGAGATTGGGTTGAACATTGCGAGGGACGGCGTTTGGATCGTTGTCTTGTGATGGTGCCGTGTCTTGCGAGTTTAGGAGAAAAACTACACGATGACAATCGAAAACCTGGCCAGAACGACAAGCAGCCAAATGGATTAGACACTTATCCCACGGACGTTTACGGGATTTCCCTAAGATTCTGTATGCGGCTTATGTAGTATTTGTACAAAACCGATCATCCGTTATAGTCCGTAGCAATTTTCAGAATAGGCGAGAATTCCGATGTTGCTGTCCCAAGTCGAAGCGATGCGCGCGCAACTGCGTCCGTCCGAGCGCAAGCTGGCTGAGTACGTGCTGGAAGCGCCGCGCGAGGTGCTCGACCTTTCGATGACCGAATTCGCCGCGCGCGCGGGCGTCAGCCAGCCGACGATTGCGCGTTTCTGTCAGGCGCTCGGCTTTTCGGGATTTCGCGAGTTCAAGATTCGCTTGGCGCAAGGGGTAGCAGCGGATGTTCCTACCGTGTATCGCGACGTCCGCACAGATGAACCGGCCGCCGGCGTCGCGGCGAAGGTGCTCGACCGGACCATCGGCGCATTGATCGCGGTGCGCAACAGCCTGTCGTCGGACAGTGTCGCGGCCGCGATCGCGATGCTCGCGGAAGCACGGCGCATCGAGTTCTACGGCGCGGGCGGCTCGGGCATCGCCGCGCTCGACATGCAGCACAAATTTTTTCGGTTGGGCGTGCCATCTGTCGCATACTCGGACCCGCACACGTACACCACTTCGGCGGCGCTTCTTGGTGCGGGCGATGTAGTCGTCGCGATATCGAATACGGGACGCACTCGGGACATTCTCGACGCGTGCAGATCGGCGCTGAATGGCGGAGCGAAGGTCATTGCGATCACGCACGGCAATTCGCCGCTCGCGCGTCTCGCCACAGTCGGATTGTTCGCAAACGTCGATGAAGATACCGACATATTTTCGCCGATGACATCGCGCGTTTCACATCTCGCGATCGGCGACATTTTGGCAGTCGGTCTTGCCCTGGCGCGCGGACCCGCGCTGGCGGAAAAGCTTGCGGAAGCGAAGGACGTGCTCGAAGGGCGGCGTGTGGGTGCGTAGACGGCGAAGTTCGCTTCGACGTCGAATGAAGGGCGATGGATCGCCTATTCTCCCCACCAACCCGATGTCTTGCAGGACCATGCAACGTGGACTGTTCCTTCACTGTCGAGCGCTTTGAAATCTGTGTTTATGGCGGAAAGCCGGACGAAGCGCTCGCGCCGCTGTGCGCATGCAATCATTACCTGCGGTCTTCCACGCTGACATGATCGATACACCCCGACGTCTCCACATGCGGAGCGTGGGCATGTCGTTGCTGGCGATCAACGTGTCGAACATGCGGCTCCCGCCGATTACGTCGGCGATCTGGCATGTTTCAGCGAAAAGCTATTGAAACTTCCGAAAGATGGCCAGCCCCATCGGCCGTCGCCCGCGATGGAGCCAGTCGACTATCCGGCGAAGAAGCCAACCGCAGAGATTAATATCGGTATCAGGAAGGGAAGTGTTCGAGCGCATCGACGGCGCCATGTTCATGCGCGCGTACATGCCCGGCTGGCTGGTCGCGGACACGGTCGAGGAATATATCGAAGCGGCGGTCAGGCTCGCGAACAATCACGAAGAACGCGAATCGCTGCGCCGCTACATGCTCGAGAAGAATGTGGTCCAGCGTTTCTTCGAGGGCCGTCCCGAAGTGTTCGGGGAAATGGTCCTCGATCTGGTGAAGCAGGAACGCGTCAGAACGGCTTGATCACGACGAGCAGCGTCGCGCCGAGCAGCCCGAGCACCGGCAGCTCGTTATACATCCGATACCACTTGTCCGAACGCTTGTTTTCGCCGCGCTGAAATGTGTGCAGCAAGCGCCCGCAATATGCGTGATAGGCAATCAGCAGGACGACGATCGTCAGCTTAGCGTGCAGCCAGCCCTGCCCCGCGCCGATGCCCACGACGAGCCACAGCCACAGCCCGCACGCGAGCGCGGGCACGGCGATGAACGTCATGAAGCGAAAGAGCTTGCGCGCCATGAGCAGCAGGCGCGCGGTGGCCGCGGGGTCTTTCTCCATCGCAAGGTTCACGAAGATGCGCGGCAGATAGAACAGCCCCGCGAACCATGAAGCGACGAGCACGATATGCAGCGATTTGATCCAGAGCATCGGTTCTGATTTTTATTGACGGACTTCGCCGCGCCCCAGCACGACATATTTGAGCGACGTGAGCCCTTCGAGACCGACCGGTCCGCGCGCATGCAGCTTGTCGTTCGAGATGCCGATTTCCGCGCCCAGACCGAATTCGAAGCCGTCCGCGAAACGCGTCGATGCGTTGACCATCACGCTCGCCGAATCGACTTCGCGCAGGAAGCGCATCGCGCGGTCGTGGTCTTCGGTGACGATGGCGTCCGTGTGGTGCGAGCCGTACGTGTTGATGTGCTCGATCGCCTCGTCGAGATCGCCGACGACCTTGATCGCTAGCACCGGCGCCAGATATTCCGTGCTCCAGTCTTCTTCGGTCGCGTCGACGAGCGAGCCGACCTGCGCCGCTTCGAGCACGGCGCGCGCTTGCCCATCGACGCGCAACTCGACGTCCTTCGCCTGGAACGCGCGCGCGAGTTGCGGCAGCGCCTCGTTCGCGATGCCGCGCGCGACGAGCAGCGTTTCCATCGTGTTGCAGGTGCCGTAACGATGCGTCTTCGCGTTGTCGCAAATGGCCGCTGCTTTCGCGAGATCGGCGCGATCGTCGACGTAGACGTGGCAGATGCCGTCGAGATGCTTGATCATCGGCACGCGCGCTTCTTCCATCAGGCGCGCGATCAGGCTCTTGCCGCCGCGCGGCACGATAACGTCGACGAATTCGGTCATCGTGATGAGCTTGCCGACCGCCGCGCGATCCGCCGTCTCGATGACCTGCACCGCGTCCTGCGGCAAGCCCGCCGCTTCGAGCCCGACGCCGATCAGCTTCGCGAGCGCCATGTTGCATTCGAGCGCCTCGGAGCCACCGCGCAGAATGGTCGCGTTGCCGGATTTGAGACAGAGCGCGGCGGCGTCGATGGTCACGTTGGGCCGCGATTCATAGATGATGCCGATCACGCCGAGCGGCACGCGCATCTGCCCGACCTGAATGCCGCTCGGACGGAACTTGAGCCCGCTGATCTCGCCGATCGGATCGGCCAGCCCGGCGACCTGACGCAAGCCTTCGACCATCGTGTTCAGCGCCTTGTCCGAAAGCGTCAGGCGGTCGATGAACGCCGCGTCGTGACCCTTTTCGCGCGCGCGGGCGAGATCGCGCGCATTCGCTTCCTTGAGCGCTTCGCGCTCGCGCTCGATGGCGTCGGCCACCTTGATGAGCGCCGCGTTCTTCGCCGCCGTCGACGCCCGCGCCATCGCGCGCGACGCCTTGCGGGCGCGGCGGCCGAGGTCGGTCATGTATTGATCGATGTTCATCGTGGGTCTCGTTGCGTCGGCGCTGCGCGCGTCGAAAAGTTCATTCTAAGCTGTTGCACAGATTGCAACAGCGCGTGACGGAAGCGTTCTAGCGACGCGGTCGTGGCGCTGGCGCGGGCTGCGCCGTCTTGCCGCCGTGCGCGACGGCCATCGCCAGTTCGAACATGCCGGCCCACGGATCCGGCGGCGGCTCGCTGCCGCGCTTGCCGGTGCTGCCCGACAGTCCCTTCACCTGCCGATCCAGCCGCGCCGCCAGCGACAGCGCCTTTTCCAGCGCCTCGTCCGTCACGCGCGAGAGCGCCGGGCCGATCAGCCGTTCGCGCGGGCCCCAGACGCGGTTCTCGCGCATGAGTGTCGCGAGCGGCTTGCCCGATGCGACGCCGCGCTTGATGCGCAGCAGCGTGCGAACTTCCTCGACGAGCGCCCACAGCACGAGCACTGCCGTCTCGCCTTCGCCTTTGAGGCCGTCGAGCATGCGCGCGAGACGGCCGACATCGCCCGTCAGCATCGCTTCGTTGAGTTTGAACACGTCGTAGCGCGCGACGTTCAGCACCGCGTCGTGAATCTGCTCGAACGTGAGCACGCCCTCGGGATACAGCAGCCCGAGCTTCTGGATTTCCTGATGCGCGGCGAGCAAATTGCCTTCCACGCGTTCCGCGATGAACGACAGCGCGCGCCGCCCTTCCTCGCCCGGGGCGACACGCTGGCCTTGCTGCGCGAGGCGCTGGCCGACCCACATGGGCAACTGCGCGCGCTCGATCGGATCGACCTTCAACGCGACGCCCGCGCCCAGCAACGCCGTGAACCAGCCGGATTTCTGCGTCGCGCCGTCGAGACGCGGCAGCGTGACGAGTGTCACGACGTCCGGGTTATCGGCGTCGGCGAGCGTCTTCAGCGCTTCGGCGCCTTCCTTGCCGGGCTTGCCAGTCGGAATGCGCAGTTCGATCAGTTGACGGTCGCCGAACAGCGACATCGACTGCGTTGCGCCGATGAGCGCGCTCCAGTCGAATCCACGCTCGACCGTGAACACCGTGCGATCGGTGAAGCCCGCCGCGCGCGCCGTTGCCCGAATGCGGTCGCACGCTTCCTGCGCGAGCAGATGCTCGTCGCCGTAGACGACGTACAGCCCTTTCAGGCCTTTGGCGAGATGCGCTTCGAGCGCGTCGAGCTTCAGTTGCATGATGCCAAGCGAACCCGGCCGATCAAAGCGGCGGCACCGGCAGCGGCGCGCGCGGCGAGACGCCCGGTGTCTGCTCGCCCGGCGCCGGATGCAGCGAACGCACGGTCGCGAGACGGCGCGTCAGCTGATCGACGGCGTCGTTGCGCATGTCGTTGTAGAGCAGCGTCGCTTCCTGCGATTTCGCGAGCGTGTATTGATCGCTGTATGTCATCGAGCGATTTAGCGCGATGGTGCTCGGCGGAATCAGTAACGTGCCGTCGGCGCCGAGCAGTGTGTAGTTCAGCGAGAAGACGAGCTCGTATTCCTGAATCACGCCCTGCGCGTTCAGGCTCAACGTGCGCATGCCCTGGCCTTCGTTCAGATTGAGCGTCGCGTCCGGCTTCTCGAACGGTTTGACGATCACGGTGTCGCTGCCGCCCTGAACCATGCGCTCGAGGCGCGCGACCATCTGCGGCGTGCCGCCGGTGATCGCGAGCCGCTTGAACGCGTAGTCCTGCTGGCCGCGAAGCTGGAAGCCGCACGCGGACAGCATCGCCGCGCCGCCGAGGAGCGGGACGAACGAGAGAAACGAGCGCCTGCTCGCGCTGACTTTGCCGGTCACATCCACTCCCTTGGTTGTGCGCATCAGACGACCACGTTGACGAGACGCCCCGGCACCACGATCACCTTCTTCGGTGTGCGGCCTTCGGCGAACTTCTCGAACATTTCGTGCGCGATCGCGGCCTTTTCGATGTCTTCGCGCGATGCCTCCTTCGCGACCGTCAGCGCGCCGCGTACCTTGCCGTTGACCTGCAGCACCAGCTCGATTTCCGACTGCTCGAGCGCGGCTTCGTCGACCTTCGGCCAGGGCGCGTCGAGGAGCGGGCCGAATTCCTTCTCGTAGCCGAGTTCCGACCACAACTGGAACGTGATGTGCGGCACGACCGGATACAGCACGCGCAACAGCACGCCGAAGGTTTCGTTCAGCACGCCGGCGCCGACGTTCTTCGCGCCTTCGACCGCGTTGAGCATCTTCATGGCGGCGGACACGACCGTGTTGTACTGCAGACGGCCGTAGTCGAAATCGGCCTGCTTCAGCACGGTATAGATTTCGCGGCGCAAGGTCTTCTCGGCGTCGCCGAGTTTCGATGCGTCGAGCTTCGCGTGCTGACGCAGCGCATCGGCGTTGTCATGCGCGAAGTGCCACACGCGGCGCAGGAAGCGGCTCGCGCCTTCGACGCCCGCGCCCGACCATTCGAGCGACTGCTCGGGCGGTGCGGCGAACATCACGAAAAGACGGGCCGTGTCGGCGCCGTACTGATCGATCAGCGTTTGCGGATCGACGCCGTTGTTCTTCGACTTCGACATCTTCTCGACGCCGCCGAGCACGACCGGCTTGCCGTCCGCGTTCAGCGTCGCGCCCGTCGGGCGGCCCTTTTCATCGTGCGTGACCGTGACTTCGAGCGGGTTGTACCAAGTCTTCTTGCCGCTCGCGTCCTCGCGATAGAACGTTTCATTCAGCACCATGCCCTGCGTGAGCAGATTCTTCGCGGGCTCGCTGAACTTGATGAGGCCCATGTCGCGCATGACCTTGGTCCAGAAGCGCGAGTACAAGAGGTGCAGAATCGCGTGCTCGATGCCGCCGATGTACTGATCCATCGGCATCCAGTAATCGGTGCGCTCGTCGACCATCGTCGGCGCGTCCGGCGCGGTGTAGCGCGAGAAGTACCAGGACGAATCGACGAAGGTGTCCATCGTGTCGGTTTCGCGCTTCGCCGCCGCGCCGCACTTCGGGCACGTGCAGTTCACGAACGCTTCCGACTTCGCGAGCGGGTTGCCCGAGCCGTCCGGCACGAGGTCTTCCGGCAGCACGACCGGCAGATCTTTCTCCGGCACCGGCACGTCGCCGCACGACGGGCAATGGATGATCGGAATCGGCGTGCCCCAGTAGCGCTGGCGCGAGATGCCCCAGTCGCGCAAACGCCAGGTGACCTGCTTGTCGCCGAGGTTCTTCGCCTTGAGATCGGCGGCGATCGCGTCGATGGCTTCTTCCGTCGTCAGGCCGTCGTACTTGCCGCTGTTGATGAGCCTGCCCGCGGTCTTGTCGCCGTACCATTCTTGCCAGGCGTCGGTCGAGTACGTCTTGCCCTCGACATCGATCACCTGCTTGATCGGCAGCTTGTACTTCTTCGCGAACGCGAAATCGCGCTCGTCGTGCGCCGGCACGCCCATCACCGCGCCTTCGCCGTAGGACATCAGCACGTAATTGCCGATCCACACTTCGACTTGTGCGCCCGTCAGCGGATGCGTGACGAAGAAGCCGGTCGGCACGCCCTTCTTTTCCATCGTCGCGACATCGGCTTCGGCCACGCCACCGCGCTTGCATTCGTCGATGAACGCCTGGAGATCGGCGTTGTCGCGCGCGAGGCGCGTGGCGAGCGGATGCTCCGCCGCGACCGCCGCGAACGTGACGCCCATGATCGTGTCGGCGCGCGTGGTGAATACGCGCAACAGTTTCGCTTCGCCGTCGATTTCATACGGGAAGCCGAAGTTCACGCCGAAGCTCTTGCCAATCCAGTTCTGCTGCATGATCTTGACGCGCTCGGGCCAGCCGAGGCCGTCGAGATCGTCGAGCAGTTGATCCGCGTAATCGGTGATGCGCAGGTAGTACATCGGGATTTCGCGCTTTTCGACGAGCGCGCCCGAGCGCCAGCCGCGCCCGTCGATGACCTGCTCGTTGGCGAGCACGGTCTGATCGACCGGATCCCAGTTGACCGTGCCCGTCTTCTTGTACGCGATGCCCTTTTCCAGCATCTTCAGGAACAGCCACTGGTTCCACTTGTAGTAATCCGGCGAGCAGGTGGCGACTTCGCGCGACCAGTCGATGGCGAGGCCCATCGACTGCATCTGCTTCTTCATGTACGCGATGTTCTCGTACGTCCACTTCGCCGGCGGCACGTTGTTCGCCATCGCCGCGTTTTCGGCGGGCATGCCGAACGCGTCCCAGCCCATCGGCATCAGCGTGTTGTGGCCGTTCATGCGCAAGTAACGGTACATCACGTCGTTGATGGTGTAGTTGCGCACGTGACCCATGTGCAGCTTGCCCGACGGATACGGCAGCATCGAGACGCAATAGAACTTGGGCTTGGCCGACGTCTCGGTCGTCCGGTAGACGTCGTTCGCGCGCCAGTTGCTCTGCGCGGCGGATTCGACGTCGGCGGGTGCGTATTTATCGTGCATGGTGTGGTTTGGCTTTCGGCAAATGCTGGGAACGGACTTTGGGACTCGCCGCTATCGATTCGGGCAACGAGGCCGGGCGCTGCGGCATTGCTGCCACGCGGCGTCGGAATTCGGGCCTGCTGGCTCGGGCCAAGGCCCGCCGAACGGGGAAATCGCGATTATACCGTTCGATGCGCGCCGGTTCGCGCGCTTATTGCGCGGGCGCTGGCTGCTGCGGTTTCGCGGGCTGCGTGACGAAGCCGATGCGCTCCAGACCGGCCTGCTGCGCCGCGCCCATTACCTGCGCGATGACGTCGTAGCGCGTCGCGCTCGACGCACGCAGATGCAGTTCCGGCTTCTGCGCGCGCTTGCCCGCGTCGGCGAAACGCGCGCGCATCTGATCGAAAGTGACGGGCGTGTCGTTCCAGAAGAGCTTGCCGGCGTCGTCGATGGACAGCGTGACGGTTTGCGGCGTCTCGCGCGCGGGCTGCGACGAGACTTTCGGCAAATCGAGCCGGATCGCGTGCGTGAAAAGCGGCGCGGTGATGATGAAGATGACGAGCAGCACGAGCATGACGTCGATGAGCGGCGTCATGTTGATGTCCGCCATCGGCGCACCGTTCGTCTTCTTGTCGAGTCCGCCGAAGGCCATCGCCGCGCTCCTATTCGGCCGGACCGCACACGAACGCATGCAGATCGTGCGCGAATCCGTCGAGTTCCTCGGAAATCTGCCGCACGTAGCGCCCAAGAATGTTGTACGCGAGCACGGCGGGAATCGCGACGACGAGACCGAATGCCGTCATGATGAGCGCCTCGCCGACCGGCCCGGCGACGTTTTCGATCATCGCCTGACCGCTCGACGCGATGTTCGACAGCGCGTGATAAATGCCCCAGACGGTGCCGAGCAAGCCGACGAAAGGCGCCGTGCTCCCCACCGATGCGAGCAGAACCTGACCGAATTCGAGCCTTCGTTGCGAACGCTGCAACGCATGACGCAGCGCGCGCAACACGCGCTCGCTGCGCTCGACGCGGGCGAGCATCGCGCCGGGCATTTCAGCTTCCGAAGCGCGCCACGCGGCTTCAGCGAGTGGCAGAAACACACGCTCGCGATCCGCGCGCTGCAATGCGCCGATGCCATCCTTCAAACTCGGCGCCTGCCAGAAACGCTGCAATGCGCGCGGACCTTGCCACTTGGCGCGCGCCAGAATCCACGCCTTCACAAGCAGGAAACACCAGCTCGCGAGCGACATGGCGAGCAGCAGACCCGCGACCGCGTGCGTCACGGCATCGCCGGATTGAAGGTAATGAATGACGCCCGTTGCTGCCATAAAAAATCAGCGCAGGCCGAGTACGTCCTGCATGTCGAAGAAGCCCTTGTCGTGCCCTTCGAGGAAACGCGCGGCGCGCAGCGCGCCCTGCGCGTACGACAGACGGCTCGCCGACTTGTGCGTGATTTCGATGCGCTCGCCGATGCCCGCGAAGAGCACCGTGTGATCGCCGACGATATCGCCGCCGCGAATCGCGGAAAAGCCGATCGTCGACGGATCGCGCTCGCCGGTCACGCCTTCGCGCGCGTACACGGCGCAGTCCTTCAGATCGCGGCCGAGCGCCTTGGCGATCACTTCGCCCATGCCGAGCGCGGTGCCCGACGGCGCATCCACCTTATGACGATGGTGCGCCTCGATGATCTCGATGTCGTAGCCGGTCGCGAAATGCTTCGCGGCGAATTCGAGCAGCTTCAACGTGACGTTCACGCCGACGCTCATGTTCGGCGCGAACACGACGCCGATCTTCTCGCCCGCCTGCTTCAGTTGCGCCTTTTGCTCGTCCGAAAAGCCGGTCGTGCCGACGATCATCTTCACGTTGTGCCGCAGCGCCGCTTCCAGATGCGCCATCGTGCCTTCGGGACGCGTGAAGTCGATGAGGGCGTCGGCGTCGGCGAACACGCGCTCGATGTCGTCCGTCAGCAACACACCCGTGGTCTTGCCGAGGAACGCGCCCGCGTCCTGTCCGAGCTGCGGCGCGCCGGGGCGGTCGAGGGCGCCGGCGAGTTGCGCTTCGGGCTCGTTGAGGACGGTTTCGATCAGCATCCGGCCCATGCGGCCCGACGCGCCGGCAATGGCGATCTTCATGGCAGTCTCGTGTTGAATCGCGCGCGGCACGCGCGACGGATGATGCGAATGGGCTGTGCGGATGAAGCGGCGCCGCGTCGACGCATGGCGCGGCTTCGTCCTCGAGCGGCTGAACTGCTTACTGGCTTTGCTGCGGCAGATAGAACTGCGCCTGGCCGCTTGCGTTGGCCGGAGCCGGCGACGAACCCGCCGGACCGACCGCGCTGCTGTCCGGAATGTTGATCGTCTGCGGGCGGCGCTGCAGCTGAATCTGCGAGTTGCTGCCGGAACTGTTGGTGGAACCCGGCGCGCCGCCCGAGCTCGTCGGCGCGCTGCTGAACGCCGAGGAGCGCTGACGCCCCGTCGGCATTTCGACTTGCGCCGTTGCGCGGTTCGCGGCCTGCGCGGCTTCCTGGTTCGCATCGCCGGCAAATGCCGCTGCCGTATTCGGTTGCGTCGACGGCTCGCCGACCGGCGCTGTCACCGCCGCGGTCGACGCCACCGGCGCGGATGCCGCCGCCGGCGTCGCAGGCTTTGCGACCTTGACGCCCTTGTCGCCGTCGATTTCGGCGAGCAGTTCGAGGTTCGACGGCAGATTCTCGCCGCCCGACCAGCTCACGACGCGATCGCTCGCGAAGTTGACGACGAAGTCACGCTGCTGAACGACGGATGTCGACCCACGCTTGAAATAGAACACGTAGTCCCAGCGATCGGCGTGGAACATGTCCGTCAGAAGCGGCGTGCCGAGGAGTTGCTTCACCTGATCACGCGACATGCCGACCTGCATCTGCGCCGCGGCTTCCGCCGAAACGAAATTGCCTTGCACAACCGTGATCCGGTACGGCGTGATGCTTTGCGCGATTTTCTGCGTGACGCTGTCGTACGTCGAGCAGCCGGCGAGCAATGCGGCCAAGGTTGCTGCTATTACGGTTCCCCGCATGCGACGGCTCTCCCTGCAATTCGATAAATATTTGGAAAACATTTCACCTTTCACGCGAGGCGCTTCAAGGCCGCACTCATTTCGGCCCTCATTCAGCTAATTCACCTTGACGCCTTGACGCCACTTGGGATGTCAGGATTCGGCAAAACGCATTACTATGAGAACCTTGAATTGTACTCTAGGGATGCCTAGCCATGACCAATCCCGCCGATCTCAAGAATATCGGGCTCAAGGCGACCCTGCCCCGCCTCAAGATTCTCGAAATTTTCCAGCACAGTCCGGTGCGCCATCTGACCGCTGAAGACGTGTATCGAAGCCTGCTCAACGAAGAGCTCGATATCGGTCTTGCGACGGTTTATCGCGTGCTCACGCAGTTCGAGCAAGCCGGCCTGCTGTCGCGAAGCAATTTCGAATCGGGCAAGGCCGTCTTCGAGCTCAACGAGGGATCGCACCACGATCACCTCGTGTGCATCGACTGCGGCCGGGTCGAAGAGTTCTTCGATGCGGAGATCGAACGCCGTCAGCAATCGATCGCGAAGGAACGCGGTTTCAAGCTCCACGAGCATGCGCTCGCGCTGTACGGCGCATGCACGAAGGAAAACTGCCCGCACCGCAAGCATTGAGGTTCGCGCGCCGCTCTTGGGCGCGCGGATGAAAAAACCGCCGTTCATCTCGCGATGGACGGCGGTTTCGTTTCGCCCGTACGTTTCATGTTATGCGCATGCTATCGATTCGCAATTGCATTTCGATTACGGCATGTTGTATCAAGCTGCGCGCGCGGCCGCTTCGATCAGCGCATAACGTTCGGGGAGGTCAATTTCGTCGCAATTCGGCAAGTCGCCGCCGCGATCGACGACGATGAAATCGCCCGGCTCGTCGAGCACGATCAGCGGGTGATGCCACACGCCGCGCGCATAGTTCACGCCCTGCCAGCCGCGCGCGTAAAAGGCCCGCAGACCAGCCGCATCGAACTCGCCCGCAGGCGCGACAACCACGAGATAGCGCACGTCCGCGAGCGGCACGAAAGCCTGACTGCCGAGCGGATGGCGCTCCATCATCGAAACCACGACCGGCTGCGGGCGCGGCTGGCCGCGAAACACGTTGATAAGCGGCCGCCCTCCGCTTTCGAAGCCGACTTCCACGTTCGCGAGATCGTGAAAGCGCTCGGTCGTGCCCGCGTTGATCGGGAAATGACGCGCGCCTTCGAGTTCGATGACATCGCCGAACGGGGCGAAGGCTTCGCGCGTGAGGGGTTCGAGCGTCAATGTTTTCATTCGATTCCTCCGAAGATGCGCGATTCCGCGAGGTGCGTGTCGCGACAGTCGGTCATTTCAATGCCCGGGTTGCGTCGAATCAGATCGCGTGTGCGTGTTCGTTGCCGTGCGCGCCTTGCTCCGATTGCGGCGCGGCGGGCACGAAGCGATACTCGGCGTCCTGATCTAGCACGCGTTTGGCGCGCGCCCGGTCGATGTCGTTCTCCCAGACGCCGACGACCACCGTCGCCACGCAGTTGCCGATCAGATTCGTCACCGCGCGCGCGATGCCGACGAACCAGTCGACCGGCAGGATCAGCACGAGGCCGAGCACGGGAATGGCGGGAATGGCGGAGAGCGTCGCGGCGAGAATCACGATCGCGGAGCCGGGAATGCCGTGCGCGCCCTTCGACGTCACCAGCGACACGAGCACGACGACGATCAGGTCATGCATCGACAGCGGCGTGTTGGTCGCCTGCGCGATGAAGATCACCGCGAGCGTGAGATAGATCGAGAAGCCGTCAAGGTTGAACGAGTAGCCGGTCGGAATCACGAGACCGACGGTCGAATCCTTCACCCCCATCCATTCGAGCTTGCGCATGATCTGCGGCAGCACGGCATCCGACGACGCGGTGCCGAGCACGATCGACAATTCCTCGCGCAGATAGCGCACGAGCTTGAAGATCGAGAAGCCCGCGAGGCGCATCACGATACCCAGCACGACGAACACGAACAGGAAGCAGCTCGCGTAGAACACAACCACGAGCAGGCCGAGCTGCTTGAGCGACGCGACGCCGTACTGGCCGGTCGTGAAGGCGATCGCGCCGAGCACGCCGAGCGGCGCGAGCTTGATGATGAACGCCATGATGCGGAAAAACACATGCGACAGCTCGTCGATGAAAATCGTCACGCGCTGTGCCTTTTCGCCGAGCATCGAGAGCGCCGAGCCGAACAAGATCGCGAACACGAGCACTTGCAGGATGTCGCCTTTGGCGAAAGCGTCGATCGCGGTGTCGGGGATGATCTTCAACAGGAAGCCCGCGGTGTCCTTCAGGCTTTTTGCGTGCTCCGTGTAGGTCGCGAGCGACGCGGCATTGAGCGAGTGCAGATCGATGTTCATGCCGACGCCCGGCCGCGTGAACCATGCGAGCAGCGCGCCGATGACAAGTGCGAGCGTCGTCATGATCTCGAAGTAGACGACCGCCTTCAGTCCGACGCGTCCCACTTTCTTCAGATCGCCCGCGCTCGCCATGCCGCTCACGACGACGCAGAACACGATCGGTCCGATCACCATCTTGATGAGCTTCAGGAAACCGTCGCCCAAAGGCCGCAACGACTGGCCGAAATGCGGAAACAGCGCGCCGACCACCACGCCGATGACCAGCGCGATCATCACCCTGCCGAACAGCGAATTCAGAAATCTCGACACGACCGTCTCCTCGTGTAATGTCTCGGGACCAAAGCAACTGTTCCGACTGGTCGGACCAGTGCTGTGATGGGGAATATTAGGAAGCCGATATAGAGCCGTCAAGGAAGCATTGGTAGCGGTTTACCCTGTTCCGGCCGGGTACGGAAATGGCCGCGACACGGTCGTTCACACGTGCGCACGGCACGCGCATACAATGGCGGTCAGACCGGCCAATTCAGTTTTCTTCGTATGAAAAACGTCCCGCATACCGTGACCGACGCCGCCATCGCGACCATTCGCGAGCGCATCGAATCGAGCATGTATCCGGTCGGGAGTCTGCTTCCGGCGCAGCGGCAGCTATCGGAAGAATTGGCGATTAGCCGGGCGTCGCTACGCGAGGCGCTCTCGACGCTCGAAGCGCTCGGCATGCTGCATATCCGGCCCGGCAAAGGCGTGTATGTGAGCAGTGCGCAGGCAAGCAACGCACATCCGTGGCGCTTCGCGGATCAGGCGTCGCTGCCCGACACCTATCAGATGCGCTTCGCGCTGGAGGGATTCGTCGCGCGGCTCGCGGCGCATTCGATCGGCGACGCGGACATCGACTGGCTCGACGACAATCTTGACTCGCTGCACGCCGCGTTGACGGAATCGGCGCTGGAAGAAGCCGCGCAACTCGACTTCGCGTTTCACATGCGTATCGTCAGTCTCGCGGGCAATGCGGCGATCGAATCGATCCTGCGCGGCAGCGCCGACATCATGAAGGAGAGCCAGCGGCTGCCGTTCTATCGGCGCGAACTGGTTTTATCGACGTATCACGAACACGCGGTCATCATCGAGGCTCTGAAGGCGCGCGACGGCGAGAAGGCCGGCCGCGCGATCGAAGGTCACATCGTCAACGCGGCGCAGCGCGCGGGCGTGCATTTTCCCGTTCCGAGCAAAGCTTGAGGCGAAAAAAAGCCGCTCCGAAGAGCGGCTTTGTCGTTTCAGCAGGCTGAAACTTACTTCGCGTTCGCGAGGGCGACCGCCGTATCCAGCATGCGGTTCGAGAAGCCCCATTCGTTGTCGTACCAGCTCGACACCTTCACGAGACGGCCCGACACCTTCGTGAGCGTCGAATCGAACGTCGACGAAGCCGGGTTGTGGTTGTAGTCGATCGAGACCAGCGGCGCATCGTTGTAGCCGAGCACGCCCTTCAGTTCGCCTTCCGACGCTTCCTTCATGATCTTGTTGATCTCTTCGACCGTCGTATCGCGCGCGGCGATGAACGACAGATCGACGACCGACACGTTGATCGTCGGGACGCGGATCGCGTAGCCATCCAGCTTGCCGTTCAGCTCGGGCAGCACGAGGCCGACGGCCGAAGCAGCGCCCGTCTTCGTCGGGATCTGGCTGTGCGTGGCCGAGCGCGCGCGGCGCAGGTCTTCGTGGTACACGTCCGTCAGAACCTGGTCGTTCGTGTACGCGTGGATCGTGGTCATCAGACCGTTCACCAGGCCGATCTTGTCGTTCAACGGCTTCACGAGCGGCGCGAGGCAGTTCGTCGTGCACGATGCGTTCGAGATGACCGTGTCCGACGCCTTCAGCACGTTGTGATTCACGCCGTACACGATGGTCGCGTCGACGTCCTTGCCGCCCGGCGCCGAGATGATGACCTTCTTCGCGCCGCCCTTGATGTGCGCGCTCGCCTTTTCCTTCGTCGTGAAGAAGCCGGTGCACTCCATCACCACGTCGACCTTCAGCTCGCCCCACGGCAGTTCGGCCGGGTTGCGGTTCGCCAGAACGCGGATCTTGTCGCCGTTGACGACGAGGTAATCGCCGTCGACCGACACTTCGCCCGGGAACTTGCCGTGCGCCGTGTCGTACTGCGTCAGGTGCGCGTTGGTCTTGGCATCGCCGAGGTCGTTGATGGCGACGATCTCGATGTCGTGCTTCTTGCCGTTTTCATAGAGGGCGCGCAGCGTGTTGCGGCCGATACGGCCATAGCCGTTGATTGCAACGCGAATCGTCATGGTCTATCTCCTTGGCTTAAAAAAACCTGCTTCGCTGACCGCGAATTTTACTGCGCGGCGAGGACGGCCTTCGCCGTCGCGACAACATGCTCCACCGTGAAGCCGAAATGCTTGAACAGCGCGCCCGCCGGAGCCGACTCGCCGAACGTGTCGATGCCGACCACGCCGCCTTCGAGGCCCACATACTTGCGCCAGAAATCCGTCACGCCCGCTTCGATCGCCACGCGCGCCACGCCCTTCGGCAGCACGCGCTCACGATACTCGGCGTCCTGCTTGTCGAAGACGTTCGTGCACGGCATCGACACGACGCGCGCGCCGATGCCTTCCTTCGCCAGCGCCTCGACGGCTTGCATCGCGAGCTGCACTTCCGAGCCGGTCGCGATGAGGATGATCTTGCGCGCGGGGATATCGTCGTTCCAGTCGCGCAGTACGTAGCCGCCCTTCGCGATGTTGGCGATCTGAATGTCGTTGCGCGGAGAGAATTGCAGGTTCTGGCGGCTGAAAATCAGCGTCGACGGGCCGTTGTGCGCGATCGAATGCGTCCACGCGACCGCCGTTTCCACCGTATCGGCCGGACGCCACGTCTGCAGATTCGGGATCAGGCGCAGGCTCGACACATGTTCGATCGACTGGTGCGTCGGACCGTCTTCGCCGAGACCGATGGAATCGTGCGTGAACACAAAGATCGAGCGCGACTTCATCAGCGCGGCGACGCGCAGCGCGTTGCGGCTGTAGTCCGAGAACGTCAGGAACGTGCCGCCGAACGGACGATAGCCGCCATGCAGCGCGATGCCGTTGATCGCAGCCGACATGCCGAACTCGCGCACGCCGTAGTTGATGTGATTGCCCCACTGGATGCCCGCGTGTTCCGGATTCGCGTTTTCAGCGTCGCCTGCGGCGCGAACGGCTTTGGAAGCCTTCCAGTTGGTGAGGTTCGAGCCGGTCAGGTCGGCCGAGCCGCCGAGCAGTTCCGGCAGTGCCGCGGCCAGCCCTTCGATGGCGTTCTGCGAGGCCTTGCGCGTCGCGATAGTTTCGGCCTTCTGATTCGCGTCCTCGATGATCTTCGCGGCCGCTTCGGCCCAGTTCGCCGGCAGCTCGCCGCTCATGCGGCGCGTGAATTCGCTCGCTTCCGACGCGTACTTCGCGCGATAGGCGTCGAACGCCTTGTTCCATTCCGCTTCGGCGTGCGTGCCTTGTTCCTTCGCGTCCCACGCCGCATACACTTCCTGCGGAATTTCGAACGGACCGTAGTTCCAGCCGATCGCCGCGCGCGTCGCCGCGATTTCCTTGTCGCCGAGCGGCGCGCCGTGCGCGTCGTGACCGCCCGCCTTCGTCGGCGCGCCCTTGCCGATGACCGTGCGGCAGCAGATCAGCGTCGGCTTGTCCGACTTCTTCGCGGCGGCGATAGCGGCATCGACTGCATCGACGTTGTGGCCGTCCACGGCGCGGACCACGTTCCAGCCATACGCTTCGAAGCGCTTCGGCGTGTCGTCGTGGAACCAGTGCTCGACGTGGCCGTCGATGGAAATGCCGTTGTCGTCGTACAGCGCGATCAGCTTGTTGAGCTTGAGCGTGCCCGCGAGCGAGCAGGCTTCGTGCGAAATGCCTTCCATCAGGCAGCCGTCGCCAAGGAACACGTACGTGTAGTGATCGACGATCTTCGCGTCAGCCTTGTTGAATTCGGCGGCGAGCAGCGCCTCGGCGAGCGCCATGCCGACCGCATTGCCGACGCCCTGGCCGAGCGGGCCCGTGGTCGTCTCGACGCCGGCCGTGATGCCGTATTCCGGATGGCCCGGCGTCTTCGAATGCAGTTGACGGAAGTTCTTGAGCTCGCTCATCGGCAGGTCGTAGCCGGTGAGGTGCAGCAGCGAATACAGCAACATCGAGCCGTGACCGTTCGACAACACGAAACGGTCGCGATCGAACCAGTGCGGATTCGCGGGATTGTGCTTCAGATGGCGCGACCACAGCGCGACGCCGATTTCCGCCATGCCCATCGGCATGCCGGGATGGCCGGAGTTGGCTTGTTGAACGGCGTCCATGGCGAGCGCGCGGATTGCGTTGGCCATGAGGGCGGTCTGGCTGGAGGTCGGGATCGTCATGTCGAGTCTGGGCAGGTGCTGAAATGATCCGCGGTGCTTCTCTTGCAGTACTTCTCACTCGGGCCGGACCCGCACACACCACGTTTTCAGGACCGGAACGACTTGGAAACGACGAGAAACGACGAGGATCGGAAGCCCATCATTCTAACAGACCGGTCCGATTGACACGCGTCTGTAAGGGCGCAAATCCGGTGCGTCCGGACGTCCCGGGCGCGGGCATGTTCCGTGCACTTCACGCGTCGCCGCACTGTCACGGCAGCATGACAATCCGTGACCTTACACGGTAACGCGCGCGGTCAACGGACGTTCATCTGGCGAAATCCGTCCGGCGCGCGGCGTATCGCGCAGGTTCCTTGCCGGTCCATTGATCGTACGGCTTCATGGCAAAATGCTTCCCAATGTGCAGCAGCAAGGCTTCAAGGAGTGCTTTCGATGACCGACCCTCGCCCCGCCGACGTGCCCTGGCTGACTCCGTATCTCACCGTGCGCGACGCACGCGTGAGCATTGCGTTTTATGAAAAAGCGCTAGGCTTCGCGGTGCGCGACAGCGTCAACGACGACGGCACGGTCATCCATGTCGAGATGACGTATCGCGGGCAGTTGATCGTGATGTTCGCGCCCGAAGGCGCGTACGGTTCGCAGGCGCGCACGCCGAAGAGCGCGGGGCAAATGGCGCCGCAGTCCTTCTATTTATACGTCGATGACGTCGACGCCACGTTCCATCAGGCGCTCGCAGTCGGCGCGAAGGCGCTCATCGAGCCGCAGGATCAGTTCTGGGGCGACCGCTTCGCGCAGATCGAAGATCCGGACGGCTATCGCTGGGCGATCGCGCGGCATCTGCGCTGAGCGCGCAGGCATTCTCACTATCCGCGGACGGCCGAGTCCGCGATCAATCACTCATGCCACGTTTTCATGTCGACGGCCCGCTCTGCGCAGGCCAAACCTTCGCCCTTCCGGATGACGTCGTGCGTCATGTGCACGTCCTGCGTCTGCAAACGGGCGATGCAATCACACTCTTCGATGGCCGCGGCGGCGAATATCGCGGCGAGCTCGTCGATATCGCCAAACGCGCGGCGACCGCGCGCATCGACGAACACAGCGATCGCGAAGCCGAGCCGCCGTATCGCGTGACGCTCGCACAAGGCGTCGCGGGCGGCGACAAGATGGACTGGCTCATCGAGAAGGCGGTGGAACTCGGCGTCTCGGGCATTGCGCCGATCACGGCCGAGCGCGGCGTCGTGCGTCTCGCCGGCGAGCGCGCATTGCGTCGTCAGGCGCACTGGCAGGCGCTCACGCGCGCGGCGTGCGAGCAATGCGGGCGCAATCGCGTGCCCGAGGTTGCGCCGCCGCGCGATCTCGGCGCCTGGCTCGCCGACCTGCCCGCCGCCATCGACGGCGAACTGCGCCTCCTTCTCTCGCCGCGCGCCGAAGTCAGCTTCGCATCGTTGCCCGTCGATCCGCCGGCGAGTCCCGTCACTTTGCTGATCGGGCCGGAAGCGGGTTTTTCGCCCGCGGAAGAAACCGCGATCGTCGATGCGGGTTTTTCCACGCTCGGGCTCGGCCCGCGCGTGCTGCGCACGGAGACGGCGGGCATTGCGGTGTTGGCGGCGCTGGCCGCGCGCTGGGGCGGCTGGTAAAAAAATAGCCCCATGGAAACCCATCGGGCTATTTTCCTGCTTTGCGCCGGCCTTGGTTCGAATGCTCAGACGAACGAATAGAACACGCGGAAAGCCACTTTCCTTTCCGCCCAGAATTCCGCCGCGTCGCGGAATACGTCCAGCAGCACTTCGCGGCCTTCCTTGTCGAACTTCTGCGCGATCGGCAGTTGTTCCAGCACGATCACGAAACCCGGTTGCGAGCCCGCCTTGTGAACGAGATCGGTGAGCGAATCGTAAAGCGCGTCGTAGTTCTTGCCGAAGTGTTTGGGAAAGAGAAACGAAAGAGCGATAGTCTCGAGCACTTCCTGTTTGCTCTGCGCATGGCCGAGATACGCGTACAGGAAATGCTGGCCGAGGCGGTTCGCTTCGTCCGCGAGATCCTGCACCCGGAACGCGCGAATCGACTGCACGATGTTCGGCCGCACGGTTGCGAACAGCGATTCCGAATCCTCTTGCGGATGGAGCTCCTCGGGCCTGGTCTCGTCGTCGGGTCTGTTGTCGTGTTCTGTCATGCGTAGCCGCAATACTCGCTGGAACAGGTTGCCATCGCCGGTGGCGAAAAGATCACCCGCGACGCTGTGGTCGTGCGCGTAGATGTTGTCGCTCATGCCGTTAATCCCGTAGTTGATCCGCAATGCGTTTGAAACTGGCGTAGTGGTCGTCCGTGTAGTAGCAATCGTCGAGCTTCTTCTTCGGACCGCCACACACGATCCGGCGCGCGCCGCGATCCCGCGCGCGAGGCGTGGGAACGGTGTATTCGTGGTAGTAGCCGCGTGGATGCCGCGGAAGCAAACGCTCGCGATTGCCGAACACGACGCCGTCCTTCTCGAAAGGGAAAGGGCCGCCCGCTTCGATCAGCCGCAAGGTTGCGACCGCCTGCTTGGGCAACTGCGCAATGTAGACGGTGGCCAGCCCGTCGCGCTCCTGCTCGCCGGTCGCTTGCGGTTGCCGCACCTGCGCTTCACGGACCGGTTCGGCCGGCGAGACGGGCGCCGGACTCGCCGAAGCAACCATCTCCTGAACGCCGCTTCGAGGTTCATCCTTGCCGCACGCGCCCAACAAGACGCTCAAGGCGACGAAAAACGAAAGAGCCCTCGCGCGTGTCACCAAACGGTTGTCCTCGCGTTACACCAGAATTCACGACCGTGAAAGATGTAAGGGTATCGCTAATGACACGGCGAAGCAACGTTCGCCCGAAAATCGGAAATTTTTTCGCAGTTTGGAGCGATCCCGCAAATTCTGATGACGTAATCATCCGAAGAATTAGCCGAAATCTGAGAGATTTTTATCCCAGTCAGGATAATAATTTGCTCGGTGGATCTGAAGCGTTGGACGAGCCGCCTCACTCGTCGCCAGCTTCGCGGGATCGCGCTTGCCGTTCGATCCCGCTTTTTGCGTGTAAAGCAAACACTCCTTTGCTTTTTTCGCGGCGTGCCGTGTGTCCACGGCACGCTTTTTTTTGCGCAAAAAAAGCGGCGGGAAAGCCCGCCGCGTTCTTGGTCAAAGCAAGCCGCGATCAGCGCGCCGCCGATGCATCCGCCACCAGCAATGCCGTCATGTTGACGATTCGCCGCACCGTCGCCGATGAAGTGAGCACGTGAACCGGCTTCGCCGCGCCGAGCAGGATCGGCCCGATCGCGATGCCGCTTCCCGCCGCCGTCTTCAGCAGGTTGTACGAGATGTTCGCCGCGTCGATGTTCGGCAGGATCAGCAGGTTCGCGTCGCCTTCGAGCGTCGATTCGGGCAGCACTTCCTTGCGCAGACGCGCATCGAGCGCCACGTCGCCGTGCATTTCGCCGTCGACGTCGAGATCGGGCGCGCGTTCCTTGAGGATCGCGAGCACGTCGCGCATCTTCTGCGCGGTCGGCGCGTTGCTCGTGCCGAAGTTCGAATGCGACAGGAGCGCGATCTTCGGCACGATGCCGAAGCGCTTCACTTCTTCCGCCGCGAGCATCGTGATTTCGGCGAGCTGCTCGGGCGTCGGATCGACGTTCACGTGCGTATCGACGATGAAAATCTGACGCCCCGGCAGCACGAGCGCGTTCATTGCCGCGTACACGTTCGCGCCTTCCTTCTTTCCGATCACCTGATCGATGAAGTGCAGATGACGATGCGTCGTGCTCACCGTGCCGCAGATCATGCCGTCGGCTTCGCCCTTCTGCACGAGCATCGCGCCGATCAGCGTCGTGCGGCGGCGCATTTCGAGCTTTGCCATCTGCTGGCTGATGCCTTTGCGCGCCATCATCTTCGCGTACGTCTGCCAGAAATCGCGATAGCGCTCGTCGTGGTCCGTATCGACCACGGAGAAATCGACGCCCGGCGCGAGACGCAGGCCGAATTTCTGGATGCGTTGCTGGATGACCGCCGGACGGCCGATGAGAATCGGCTTCGCGATCTTTTCATCGACGGCGATCTGCACCGCGCGCAGCACGCGCTCTTCCTCGCCCTCCGCGAACACGATGCGCTTCTTCTCCGGCTCGACGCTGCGCGCGAGCTGGAACACGGGCTTCATCGTCGTGCCGCTGTGATAGACGAACTGCTGCAGATGCTGCTCGTACGCTTCCATGTCCTCGATCGGACGCGTCGCCACGCCGCTGTCCATCGCCGCCTTCGCGACGGCCGGCGCGATCTTCACGATGAGACGCGGATCGAAAGGCTTCGGAATCAGATATTCCGGGCCGAACGACAAATCCTGAATGCCATAAGCCGTCGCGACGATATCGCTCTGCTCCTGACGCGCCAGTTCCGCGATGGCGTTCACCGCAGCGATTTCCATTTCCTTCGTGATGACGGTCGCGCCGACATCGAGCGCGCCGCGGAAGATGAACGGGAAGCACAGAACGTTGTTGACCTGGTTCGGATAATCCGTGCGGCCGGTGGCGAGCACGGCGTCCGGGCGCACTTCGAGCGCGAGTTCCGGCAGGATTTCCGGCGTCGGATTCGCGAGCGCGAGAATCAGCGGCTTCGCGGCCATCTGCTTGACCATGTCCTGCTTGAGCACGCCGCCGGCCGAAAGCCCGAGGAACACGTCCGCGCCTTCGATCACTTCGGCGAGCGTGCGCGCGCTCGTTTCGCGCGCGAAGAGCTCCTTGTCCGGGTCCATCAGCTCCGTGCGGCCCTTGTAGACGACGCCGGCCAGATCCGTCACGAAAATGTTCTCGCGCTTCATGCCGAGATCGACGAGCAGATTCAGGCACGCCAGCGCCGCCGCGCCCGCGCCCGACGCGACCAGCTTCACTTCGCCGATGTTCTTGCCGACCACCTTCAGACCGTTCGTGATCGCCGCCGCGACGACGATGGCCGTGCCGTGCTGATCGTCGTGGAAGACGGGAATTTTCATGCGCTTGCGGCATTCGCGTTCGACGATGAAGCAGTCCGGCGCCTTGATGTCTTCCAGATTGATGCCGCCGAAAGTCGGCTCGAGCGCGGCGATCACGTCGACGAGCTTGTGCGGATCGCTTTCGTTCAGCTCGATATCGAACACGTCGATGCCGGCGAACTTCTTGAAGAGCACGGCCTTGCCTTCCATCACCGGCTTCGATGCGAGCGGCCCGATGTTGCCGAGGCCCAGCACGGCCGTGCCATTGCTGACGACGCCGACGAGATTGCTGCGCGCGGTGAAGCGCGCGGCGTTCAGCGGATCTTCGACGATCGCTTCACACGCGAACGCGACGCCCGGCGAGTAAGCCAGCGCGAGGTCGCGCTGGTTGATCATCTGCTTGGTGGGGGCGATCGCGATCTTCCCGGGAACCGGAAATTCGTGATAGTCGAGCGCAGCTTCGCGCAACTTGGTATTGGCGTCAGTCGTCATAAGGCGGGCTAGCAGTGCGGGAATTAGAATGGAAGTTCGAACGCATTGTAGCGCCAATCAGTCGCGGTTTCGGACCGCGCTCCATGCATTTCGGCTACAAGTGCCATGACTGGAAAACGTCTGGTCGGTCCGTCCGGCAAGCCTTCGCGGGCATCGGCCGAGTGTTTTCCAGATGCGGCGCCGGTTTCGGCGCGCTGTGTTTTTCATCGTGCATTGCAACAATCAACCTCAAGCGCCGACGCATGCTCTCCGAGTTTTCACTGATCGACCGTTTCTTTGCACGCCGCGCGACGGCGCCTTCCCCGCGTCATGACGAGGAGGCCGCGAAGCCGCTCGGCATCGGCGACGACTGCGCGCTTATCGCGCCGCCGGTTGGCCATCAGCTCGCCATTTCGACGGACATGCTGGTCGAAGGACGCCACTTCTTTCCCGATGTCGATCCGTACGCGCTCGGTCACAAGGCGCTCGCGGTGAACCTGTCCGATCTCGCCGCGATGGGCGCGAAGCCGCACGCGTTCACGCTCGCGCTCGCGTTGCCGCGCGCCGACGAAGCCTGGCTCGAAGCGTTCAGCAACGGTCTCTTCGCGCTCGCGGAACGTCACGATTGCGCGCTCGTCGGCGGCGATACGACGAGCGGGCCGCTCAACATCTGCATCACGGTGTTCGGCGACGTGCCGCAGGGTGCGGCATTGCGTCGCGATGCGGCGCGTCCCGGCGACGACATCTACGTATCCGGCACCTTGGGCGACGCGCGCGCGGGCCTCGGCGCGATTCGCGGCGAGTGGTCCGCGCCGGAAGCTTCCGCCTGGCGGCGCGCGCTGGAGCGCCCGGAACCGCGCGTCGCGTTGGGCATGGCGTTGCGCGGCGTGGCGCACGCGGCGCTCGATATCTCCGATGGCCTCGCGGGCGATCTCATGCACCTCCTGAAGCGTTCGGGCGTGCGCGCGGTCGTCGATGCCGATGCCGTGCCGTGCTCCGATGCCGTGCGCGCGCTGCCCGAAACCGCGCGCCGACAATGCACGCTCGCGGGCGGCGACGACTACGAGCTCTGCTTCACCGCGCCCATCGATGCCCGCGACGCGCTCGCCAAGATCGCGACGGACGTGAAAGTGCCGCTGACGCGCATCGGTACAATCGAGTCATCCGGTGCGCCCGCAATCGCCTGGCGCGATGCGTCGGGCGCCCCGCTCTCCCTGACGTTGCAAGGCTTCGATCATTTCCATGCAGACTGACCCCACGCTAGCGGGCGACCCGGCCGCGCCGCGCAGCAAGCCGCGCCGGGCGAGCGCGCGCTTCATGCTCGACCATCCGCTTCATATTCTTTCGCTCGGCTTCGGCAGCGGACTGTCTCCCATCGTGCCGGGCACGGTCGGCACGTTATTCGCATGGGTGTCGTTCGTCGTGTTCAATCCGCATCTGACGGTCGCGGAATGGGGCGCGCTGATCGTCGCCGGCTTCATTGCGGGATGCTGGTTCACCGGCTTCACGGCCAAGAAAATGGGCACCAACGATCCGTCGCCGGTCGTGTGGGACGAGATCGTCGCGTTCTGGCTCGTGCTGCTGCTCGTCACGCCCGCGACCTTCACCGGACAATTGTGGGCGTTCGTCGTGTTCCGCTTCTTCGACATGGTGAAGCCGCCGCCCATCCGGTATTTCGATCGCCGGTTGAAAGGCGGTTTCGGCATCATGTTCGATGATCTTGTCGCGGCGTTCTTCACGCTGCTCGTGATCGCGCTCTGGCGCATGACCCTCTGATTTTTTCCATCCATCGGGACCACCGCCATGCCAACCGACACCGTCGTTCACCAACTTGCGATTCGCGTCGGCAACAAGCTGCACGCCGAACGGCTGATGCTCGCCACCGCTGAGTCGTGCACGGGCGGCATGGTCGCGACCGCCATCACCGATATTTCCGGCAGCAGCGCGTGGTTCGAGCGCGGCTTCGTCACGTATTCGAATCTCGCGAAGATCGAGATGATCGGCGTGCCCGCGACGCTGATCGAACAGCACGGCGCGGTCAGCGAGCCGGTCGCGAAGGCCATGGCCGAAGGCGCGCTGCGCAACAGCCGCGCGCAGGTCTCGGTATCGATTACGGGCGTGGCGGGACCGGCGGGCGGCAGCGAGGCGAAGCCGGTTGGAACCGTGTGCTTCGGATGGAGCAATCGTCTGAATACGCAGATCGAGACCCAGCATTTCAAGGGCGATCGCGAACAGGTCAGAACGCAGGCCGCCGCGCATGCCTTGCGCAGGCTGCTGGAGTTCATGGATCAGAGCGAGCGCTGAGCGAGCGTCTATCGCATGAACAAGCGCATCGACAATCCGGCCGATTCCATCACGTTCAGCAAGGATCAGGTGGCCCGCTGGATGGGTCAGAAGACCTTCGGCAAGGCGCTCGACTACGTTAATGCGGTGCGCGATCTCGGCTGGACGGGCGAAATCCTGCGCGCGCGCGTGCCCGGCACGCAGCTACAGCCGTACTCGGTCGAGATTTCCTTCCGCGAAGAACGGCCGCGCGGCTATTGCTCTTGTCCCGTCGGTTACGAATGCAAGCATGTCGCGGCGACGCTGCTCGCCTATCTGGATCGCACGCAAGCAGCCGATCAAACGGGCGTGAGTTTCGAGGTCGAGCAGTGGCTTTCCAGCTTTCGGGCGAAGGTCGAGGCGACGCGTCGGGCACGCGCGACAGCGGTCCGGCGCACGACAGGCGCAAACTACCAAATTCTCTATGTGCTCGTTCCGTCCATGTACGGGGCGCTGCCTTTCGAGATCGCAATGCTGAAGGCGCGGCTCGGCACCAACGGCGACATTCGCGCGACCGAAGCGTGGTATCCAAATTACGCCCAGTGGAACAATCCGCCGAAATTCGTGACGCCGGCAGATGAACCCATCGTCCGTGCGCTCAGGAACGAGCGCGGAGGTTCAAGCGGCTACTACGCGCTCAAGGGCAAGCGCGGCGCGATCGTCTGGCAGATGATGCTCGCGACGGGCCGCCTCTACTTCGAACCGGACATCCGGGATCCGCGACTCGCACAGCCGTTGCGCGAAGGCGCGATGCGCAGCGGAAACATCGAATGGATTCCGCACGGCGACGACATGATCTTCGCCTCGCTCGAAACGTCGCCGGAATCGAACGTCACATTGCCGACCGAGCCGCCGTTGTACATCGACATCGTTACGAACGAAACCGGATCCATCGACGTACCGATTTCGGACGAACTGCTCGCCGATTATCTGTCGATGCCGGTGCTCACGCTCGACGAAGCGGCCGCCGTGCGTAACGCGCTCGCCGAATTCGCGCCCGATCTGCCCGCGCCGCCCTCCGACGGCGAGACCGGAATACGCACGATCGACGCGACGCCGGCGCCCGTCCTCACGCTCGATACGCTGTTGCTCGATGCACCCGCCAGGCTGGATATGCCCGCGACCGAACTGGACATCGCGTTGCTCGATTTCGACTACGGCGGCGTGACGATCGCGGCGAACAGTCCCGACGCTCTTTTGCGGCTCGCGGACGGCGAGCTCGTCCGTATCGCGCGCCGGATCGATATCGAAGATGCATGCGCCGGACGCCTGCTCGGACGCGGGATGAAGTCGGTCTCCGGCGCGCCTGTCAGCCGCGCCGACTCACCGTATGCGGGCGGCTTCATCATGCCGGCGCGCGACGCGTGGCCGGCGTTCGTCAGCGACGACATTCCCGCTTTGCGCGACGCCGGCTGGCGCATCGAGATCACGCCCAATTCGCGCTTCGATGTCGTCGAGGTCGAGCAAATCGACGCGACCGCGCGCGCCGCCGAAAACGGCTGGTTCGATCTCGAGTTGGGCATCCTCGTCGAGACGGAGCGCGTGCGCCTCGAACCGTTGCTCGCCGAACTTTTCGCCCGGGATCGCCGCTGGTTGAACGGCGCGATCGACGCCATCGACGATGCGCACGCCGTCGAATTCCGCACGCACGAAGGCAGGCGCTTCGCGCTGCGCGCCGCGCGGATCAAGCCGCTCGTGCGCGCGCTCATCGACCTGTTCGACCGCGCCGAGCCGAAAGCCGACGCGTCACTGCGGCTGCAGGCGCTCGAAGCCGGCCGTCTCGCCGCCGCCGACGAAACGCTTCGCTGGCAATTCGATGGCGACGCGTCGGTCATCGAACTTGCGAAACGGCTACGCAACGTCGCGGGAACGCGCCGCATCGACGCCCCACGCGGGCTTCAAGCGACGCTGCGTGACTATCAGCGCGAGGGCGTCGACTGGATGCAATTCCTGCGCGAACACGATATCGCCGGCGTGCTCGCGGACGACATGGGGCTCGGCAAGACCATACAGACGCTCGCGCACATACTCGTCGAGAAGGAGGCGGGCCGGCTCACGAGCCCGGCGCTGATCGTCGTGCCGACCACGCTCGTCAACAACTGGATCGACGAAGCGCGCCGCTTCGTGCCCTCGCTGAAAGTGCTCGATCTGCATGGCCCGTTGCGTCACGAACGCTTCACGGAAATTGCGCGGCACGACCTCGTCGTGACGACGTATGCGCTCGTCTGGCGCGATCACGAAGCGCTGTCGCAGCACGACTATCACCTGTTGATACTCGACGAAGCGCATTACGTGAAGAACGCATCGAGCAAGGCGGCGGGCGTGGTTCGCACGTTGGGCGCGCGGCATCGGCTCTGTCTCACGGGGACGCCGCTGGAGAATCATCTGGGCGAACTTTGGTCGCAGTTCGATTTCCTGCTGCCCGGCTTTCTCGGCTCGAAAAAGGAGTTCGCCTCTCGCTGGCGCAAGCCTATCGAAAAGCAGAACGACGCGATGCGCCGCGATCTGCTCGCGCGCCGGATTCGCCCGTTCATGCTTCGCCGCCGCAAAGATGAAGTCGCGACGGAATTGCCGCCGAAGACAATGATCGTGCGCAGCGTCGAACTCGAAGACGCACAGCGTGATCTCTATGAAACCGTGCGCGCCGCGATGCAGAAGAAGGTGCGCGACGCTATCTCGAAGCAGGGGTTCGCACGCAGCCATATCGTGATGCTCGACGCGTTGCTGAAACTGCGGCAAGTGTGCTGCGATCCGTCGCTCGTCAAGCTGCCGGGGGCGCCGAAAACCGCGGGATCGGCCAAGCTCGCGCTGTTGCTCGAGATGCTTCCGGCGCTCATCGAGGAAGGCCGGCGCGTGCTCGTTTTCTCGCAGTTCACGGGCATGCTCGCGATCATCGCCGCCGCGCTCGACGAGGCCGGTCTCGCGTATGTCACGCTGACGGGCGACACCGCTGACCGCAAGACGCCGGTGCAGCGCTTCCAGAAGGGCGAAGCGCCGGTCTTCCTGATCAGCCTGAAGGCGGGCGGCGTCGGCCTGAACCTGACGGCGGCCGATACCGTCATTCATTACGATCCGTGGTGGAATCCGGCGGCCGAGAATCAGGCGACGGATCGCGCGCACCGCATCGGCCAGGAAAAGCCGGTGTTCGTGTACAAGCTCGTCGCGGCCGGGAGCATCGAAGAAAAGATTCTGGAGATGCAGGGGCGAAAGGCAGCGCTCGCGGCGGGCATTCTGTCCGAAGATGCGCGCGCGGTGGAGAAGTTCTCCGCCGAAGACATCGAGGCGCTGTTCGCGCCTATTGCCGATAGTTGAAGCGCGCGCTCACCGATACTGATTGATCGTATCGCGCGTCTTCTTCGCGGCTTCGGCCGCGGCTTGCGCGTAATGATCGCCCTTGCCGGCGTAGATGATCGCGCGCGACGAATTGATCAACATGCCCGTGCCGTTCGCGGTGCGGCCCGCGCGCACGGTTGCTTCGACATCGCCGCCTTGGGCGCCGATGCCCGGAATCAGAAGCGGCATGTCGCCGACGATCCCGCGTACCGTTTCGATTTCCTTCGGAAACGTCGCACCGACGACGAGGCCCAACTGGCCCTTGTCATTCCACTTTTCCGCCGCGAGCCTGGCGACGACCTGATACAGCGGCTTGCCATCGGTCGTGAGAAATTGCAGATCGGAGCCGCCCGCGTTCGACGTGCGGCACAGCACGATCACGCCTTTGCCCTCATGCGCGAGATACGGCTCGATCGAATCGAAGCCCATGTACGGATTCACGGTGACGGCATCGGCCCGATAGCGCTCGAACGCTTCCTTCGCGTACTGCTCGGCCGTGCTGCCGATATCGCCGCGCTTCGCATCGAGAATCACCGGAATGCCGGCGTGCTTCTCGTGGATATGCGCGATCAACGCTTCGAGCTGATCTTCCGCGCGATGCGCCGCGAAGTACGCGATCTGCGGCTTGAACGACGATGCATACGGCGCGGTTGCATCGACGATGGTCTTGCAGAACTCGAAGATCGCGTCGGCGCGGCCGTTGAGTGCGCCGGGAAACTTCGCCGGCTCCGGGTCGAGGCCGACGCACAGAAGCGATTGAGTCCGCGACCACGCGGCATTGAGCGATTCGATGAAGGACATGGCGGGAAGATGTTGAAAACGTCGATGCCACGCATTTTAACGTGCGTGGCGTCATCTTCCGTCGCGTCTTCCGGCGCGGCTTAGCGCGCCGCGTCCCGTGCCCGCGCCTTCGCGCCTGCCCGCGTGCGCGGCCTTCCGCGCCGCGTCGCTTCCCCGGTGCGCTCGACGGTGAAGCGGAATTCCCGCGACAAGCGTTCGCCCGGTTTGAGCACGGTCATGCCGTTCGCTTCCCCGCCGCCGGGCAGATTCACCGCGTTGATCGGATGATCGACCGGCTCGAAGCAGAAAAAGCTTTCGCCGGGCGGCGCGTAAAGGACGTAGTAGTCGGTGTCGGCGGCGATCGTTAGCGACAGGCGGCGCTTCGGCCACAGCACGCTCGTGCGCCCGCTCCATCCGGTGAACGCGTTGTTGACCATTTCCGATGGCATCGGATACGCAACGCCGAATTGCCACGCGGGCGGCGTCGGAACATGCCGCACAGGCAGCCAGTCGTCGCCGCACAGCCACACGCCGCCCGCCGCCGCCGACAACTCCGTGTCCGCCTCGCGCATCAGGAACGGATGCAGCCCGAGGCCGAACGGCAGCGCTTCGTCGCCGGTATTTTCGACATCGAGCGTCACGGCGAGCGTCGCTTCGTCGAGCGTGTAAGTCTGCGCGGCGCGAAACGCGTAAGGCATGCCGCCGCTGCGATCGAGCGTGACACGCACGCGCGCGGAATCCTGATCCGCGACTTCCCACGCGCCGAGCCAGCCATCGCCGTGCAGCGGCAGCGGTTCGCCCGGGCGATTGCACGGCACCGCGATCGAGCGTCCGGAAAACTGAAAGTGTCCGTTGCCGATGCGGTTCGAATACGGCAAAAGCGGATAGCACGCGAGCTGATTCGGATCGGTGTCCGGTCCCGGCGCGACGCACGGCCGGAAGATCGGCACGAGCGTGCCTTCGTGCCGCCAGTCGAAGCGCGTGATGCCGCCGCCGAGCGACGGTGCCAGTTCGAGCCGCAAATGCGCGTTGGCGAGCGTGATGCAGCCGTCGACATCGGCGCCGCCCATCGCGACGACCGCCGTGCTCGGGCCGGGACGGATCGGCGGTTCGGTGGCGGCGGCGAGCCGCGCACGGCGGGCGTTCGCCTGTTCCTTGGACATCGATGCAGGATTCGGTCTTTGCTCTGTTCGCGCGACAGCCATGACTCGTGCTCCATCGAGAGGCGAAGAACCCGGCGTTGCCGGGATGGGTCGGGCGGCGCGTCGATCGCGCGCCGCCTCGTGTTCTGGTTACGCCTTGCCCGCAAATACGGCTTCCGCGATGCCGCGTGCACCGGGCGTCGCGACGAACACGCCGCCTGCGTGCGCGTCTGTTTCGCCGAGGCCGATGCGCGCCGTCGTCACATACAGCGTGCCGAAGTCCGCGCCGCCGAACGCGGCGCAACTCGGCTGCGCGCTCGGCACGTCGATGCGCGCCGTCTCGCGGCCGTCGCTTTCGTAGCGCACGACGCGCGCGCCGCCCCACTGCGCGTTCCACAAGCCGCCGTCCGCATCGACGATCGAGCCGTCGGGCACGCCGGTCGCATCCGTCAGCTCGACGAACACGCGGTCGTTGTCGAAGGTCGGATAGTCGCATACGCGAATCTGACGCGTGGGCGAATCGCAGTAGTACATCGTCGTCCCATCGGGCGAGAAGCCGATGCTATTCGAGATCGCGCAATTCCCTAGCGGCAGCTTTTCCAGCGACAGATCCGCATTCAGCCGATAAAACGCGCCGACCGGTTGCGCATCGTCCACGTCGTGTTTCGTGCCGAACACGAATCGCCCTTCGCGGTCGCAACGGCCGTCGTTCAGGCGCGTCGGCAGATCGGCTTCGACTTCCATGATGGTTTCGATCTTGCCCGTCGCGATTTCATGGAACGCGAGCCGCGATGCGAGGCCGAGCAGCAGGAAACGCGCATCGGCGCACGGCGTGAAGCACGCAAGCCGCTCCGGCATGTCGAACGATTCGCTCGCGCCGTCGCGCGGATCGTAGCGCCACAGCTTCTTGCCTTCGATATCGGTCCACCAGAAGCGGCCGCTCGCGGCGCACCACGTCGCGCCTTCGCCGAGCGAACACTGGCTGTCGATGAGAAGTTGCGCTCGCATCGGATTCATCAGGCCCATCCTCCGTCGACGATCATGTCCTGCGCCGTGATCATTTTGCTGTCGTCCGATGCTAGAAAGAGCGCCGCGCGCGCGAGGTGTGCGGGCAGCAGTTCTCCGTCGATGCACTGGCCTTGCTTGATTGCTTCCTTGCCGGCCTCGTCGAGCCACAGACGCTTTTGCTTCTCGGTCATCACCCAGCCCGGCACGAGCGTATTCACGCGGATGCCGAATTTGCCGAGATCGCGCGCGAGGCCGCGCGTCATGCCTTGCACTGCCGATTTCGACGTCGTGTAGACGGGGAAGTTACCTTGCTTGAGCATCCAGCTGATCGAGCCGAGATTGATGATCGAGCCGCCGCCCGCGCGCTTCATGTCGTCGATGACGGCCTGCGCCGCGAAGAATTGATGGCGGATGTTGACCGCGATGCCTGCATCGTACGACTCGGGCGTGACGTCTTCGATTGCGTGGCGTTTGTCGTTGGCAGCGTTGTTGACAAGCACGTTGATGGGCCCGAGGGCGGCTCTTACATCGGCGATGCCTTTGCGGAGTGCGTCGATGTCGGTCAGGTCGACGTTGAGGAACATCGGGCGGGTCTGGCCTTCTTGCAGGGCTGCGCCGAGGCGGTCGGCGAGCGCTTCGCCAGCGTCGGTGTCGATGTCGAAGAAGGCGACTTTCGCGCCCTGATCGAAGAAGTGTTCGACGAAGCCTTCGCCGATGCCTGTTGCGCCTCCGGTTATCAGCACTGTTTTGCCTTGGAGGCTGGGGTATCTTGCGAGGTTCTTTTCGATCGTTGCCATTGGGTTTTGTCTCTCCTTGCTTCGCTTGTCGCGCTCGTTAGCTTTGCGCTTTTTGCCGGATCCCGGTTTCTTAGTGGTCTACTAGCACTGCCGCCCCGCACAGGGGCAACGCTGATAGACCGACACGAAAACGGGATCCAGCGACATCAACGGCAAAACATCAACAACGACATCAACCGCAAAAACATCAATCCCGCGACCCGCGATTCTTCAACTGATCGAGCAGAACGGCAGCAAGCAGGATAGCCCCTCTCACGAGGTACTGATAAAACGCGTCGATATTCAAAAGGTTCATGACGTTCTCGACAGTGCCCATGATGAGCACGCCAATCACGACACCGGAAATCGTCGCCCTACCGCCCAGCAGAGAAACACCGCCAAGAACACAGGCAGAAATGACATTGAGCTCGAAGCCTTGAGCGGCATTCGGCTGACCCGACGTGATGCGCGAAGCGAGAATGACCCCAGCCAGCGCGGTCACAGCGCCCTGAATCAAAAAGATCCACACACGCGTGCGCTCGACATTGATCCCCGCGAGCCGCGAAGCCTCGGGATTACCGCCGATAGCCAATGTATTACGTCCATACACCGTCTGATTGAGCAATACGCCAAAAACGATGAAGCACGCAAGCGTGACCCAGATTGGCAGGGAAATCCCGATCATCGACAGACTGCCGAGCGCGATGAACGTATCCGACGACACACCCACCGCCTGCCCGTGCGACACGATGAACCCGAGCCCGCGCACGATTTCCATCGTCGCCAAGGTCGTAATCAGCGCGTTGATTCGCAGATAAGCGATCACCGCGCCGTTCACAAACCCGATCACCGCACCCGCAGCCACCGCCGCGATGATCGCGATGAACGTGTTGTCCGTCGCATTCAGAACCATCGCGCACAGAACACCGGCGAAGGCGATCGTCGAGCCCACCGACAAGTCGAAGTCGCGCGACGCGAGGCAGAACATCATCGTGCACGCGACCATGCCGATCTGCGAGATCGACAGCGCGAGGCCGAGCATGTTCTCGATCGAGAAGAAGTGATCGACGGTCAGCGACATCGTCAGGAACATCACGATGAAGATCACGATCAGGCTGTACTCCGTGATCTGCTGCCACCACTTCTGCTTGTCGTTCTTTTGCGGGATCAGCGCGTTCGCGACGCTTTCCGTCGCCTGCCCCACGATGTTTTCTCTTGCTTCCATGATTCGCTCCTCTCGTCTTTACGCCGCCTGCGCGACCGTTTCCGCCTGCGGCAGCGCAAGGCTCAACACTGTTTGTTCGCTCGCCTTCTCGCGCGCCAGTTCGCCCGCGATACGCCCCTGCCGCATCACGACGATCCGGTCCGACACGCCCAGCACTTCCGGCAATTCCGACGAAATCATCACGATCGCGCAGCCGCGCTCCGCAAGCTGATAGATCACGTTGTAAATCTCATGCTTCGCGCCGACGTCGATGCCGCGCGTCGGTTCGTCGAGAATCACGACCTTCAGGTCCGGCTCCGCGAGCCAGCGCGACAGAATCGCCTTCTGCTGATTGCCGCCCGAAAGAAAACGGATGCGCTGCTTCCGGCTCGGCGTCTTGATCTTCAGCAACTGGATGAAGCGCTCGGCCGTCTGCGCCTCCTTCTTGCGATCCAGAAACAGCCCGCCGCGCAGATAGTGTCGCCGGCACGAAATATTGATGTTCTCCGCGACCGTCGCCATCGCGACGATGCCTTCTTCCTTCCGATCCTCCGGACACAGCACGATGCCGTGACGAATCGCCTCGCCGGTGCTGCGAACCTTGATCGGCTTGCCGTCGAGCATGATGTCGCCGCCCTTCTTCTTGTCCGCGCCGTACACGAGATGCATCAGCTCGCTGCGTCCCGCGCCGACGAGCCCGAAGAAGCCCACGATCTCCCCGCGCTTCACTTCGAAGCTCGCGGGCGCGCTCAATGCATCGCCCTCCACGTTCTTCACGGAGAAGCGCACGTCGCCCAAAGGACGCGCGCGATAGTTGTAGATGTCGCTGATCTCGCGCCCGACCATTTCCTGCACGAGCGTTTCGCGCGGCACATCCGCGAGCGAAAGATGCGAGGCGATCTTGCGCCCGTCGCGGAAAATCGTGCACGCGTTGCACAGTTCGTAAATCTCGTCCATGCGATGCGAGATGTAGATCAGCGCACGGTTATCCGCCTGCAGATCGCGCACGAGCTTGAAGAGCACTTCCGTCTCGCGATGCGACAGCGAACTCGTCGGTTCGTCGAGCGCGATCACGCGCGCGTTGCGCAGCAGCGCCTTGCAGATTTCGACCATCTGCCGCTGCGCGATCGACAGCTTGCGCAGCTTCGCATTCGGATCGAGATCGACGCCCATCGCCGCAAGCCGCTCGCGTACGTGCGCCTTGGCCGCGCGCTTGTCGACCCAGCCGAGCCGGTTCGGCAATGCGCCGAGCAGCAGATTCTCGGACACCGTCAGATCCGGCACGTACTGCAATTCCTGATGAATCACCGCGATGCCCGCGGCAATCGATGCCGCCGCGCTCGCGAAATGCACTTCCTTGTCGTCGATGAGCACGCGCCCCGAATCGGGCTGATACTCGCCGCCGAGAATCTTGAGCAAGGTCGATTTGCCCGCGCCGTTCTCGCCCATCAAACCGTGAACTTCGCCGGCGTTGACGTCGAACGACACGCCGTCGAGCGCGCGCACGCCTGGAAACACCTTGCCGATATTGTCAAAACGCAGCGTCGCTGACACATCGCCTCCTATTCTCGAGCGGACCGCACGCGCGGCCCGCTTCCCTCACGAAAGACTTAGTTCGATGCCAGTCCCATCTGCTGGCGCACCGATGCCACGTTTTCACGCGTAGCCAGCATGCCGGTCGTGAGCGTGAGCGGCGGCGGCGCCTTGCCGTCCTTGATCCACGCGTACATCAGCTCGGACGTCTCTTCGCCGTGGCGCTTCGGGCTGATGATGACGGTGCCGTAGAAGCCCGTCGGATTCGGCTTCTTGAACTCGTTCAACGCCGAGTCCGATCCGCCGATACCGATGCCGATCATGTTGTCCGCCTTGAAGCCGCGGCCTTCCGCTGCGCGCACCGCGCCGAGCACGGCTTCGTCGTTCAGGCCGTAGGCGACCCAGTGCTTGTATTGCGGATTCTTCGTCAGCGCGATGTTCGCGGCGTTGAACGCGTTCTCGGTGTCGGTCTTCGCCTGCGGCGCGGCGACGATGTTCGCCTTCGGGAAACCGGCGGCGACGAGCGCATCGGTCGCGCCGGCCGTGCGGTCATGCGCGGTCGGCAATTGCTCGTAAGTCACGTCGATCGCGCCGACATCCTTCATGTCCCAGCCGCGCTTCTTGATCTCGGCGGCGATGCCGTCGCCCACCTGCTTGCCGATGTTGTATGCGGAAATGCCCATGTGCGGCACGGATTCGATCGGCTTGCCCGAACCGTCGACGAGGCGGTCATCGACCGTCATCATCTTGAGCTTGTCGGCCTTCGCCTTCGCGACGATGCCCGGCCCGAGCTTCACGTCCGGCGTGCAGATGATGAAGCCCTGCGCCTTCTGCGCGGCGAGGTTGTCGATCGCGCTCATCACCTTTTCACCCGACGGCGCGCCGATCTTCACGAGCGTGAAGCCCTTTTCCTTGGCGGCGATTTCGGCGAACTTCCATTCGTCCTGGAACCACGGCTCTTCCGGCTGCTTCACGAGGAAGCCGATCTTGACCTCGTCGGCGGCCTGCGCGACCGGCGCCGCGATCATGGACGCGCTCGTTGCCGTGGCAGCGGCGATCAGCGTGAGGAACAGTCTGCGTTTCATTTTTTGTCTCCCGACTTTTTCCGATGTCGAAAAATGCCCGCGCGCGGGCGCTACGAAGTGTGTGGCCGCTTTCTTGTTGATTGATGTCCGCACAGCGGCCAGTGCGTCATTCTTTCGTGATCTCGTTTGCTTCAGTCGTGGTACAGCGCGCTTCGCCCGCCATCCACGGTGATACAGCTCGCGTTGATGAACGGCGCCTCGTCCGATGCGAGGAACACCGCCGTCATCGCGACTTCCCGCGGCTCGCCGATACGCTTCATCGGCTGAAGATCGAGCGTCGCCTGACGCGCGGCCTTCGGATCAGCCTGCGAATTCCACCAGTCGAGCGTCAGTTGCGTTTCGATGTAACCCGGCGCGATCGCATTCACGCGCACGTTGTTCGGCGCGTACTCGATGCCGAGCGCGCGCGTGAGGCCGATCACACCGTGCTTCGCCACCGGATACGGAAAGCAGCCCGGAATGATCTTGAAGCTGTGCGTCGACGCGATGTTCACGATGCTGCCGCGCCCGCGCTCGACCATGCCCGGCAGCACCGCGCGGCAGCCGTTCCACACGCCGTCGAGATCGACGGCGAAGCAGCGGCGCCAGTCGTCGTCGGTCATCGTGAGCGGATCGCAGAACACGTTGATGCCGGCGTTGTTCACGAGCACGTCGAGCGGGCCGAGCGCGGCTTCGGTCTGCGCGACGGCTTCCTTCACCGATGCGCTTTGCGTCACGTCCGTTTCGACCGCGATGACGTTCGCGCCGGTTTCTTCCCCGATGCGCTCGGCCGTTTCGCGGGCCGTGCCGATGTCGAGTTCCGCGAGCGCGACGCGTGCGCCCTCGCGCGCGAACGCCAGCGCGATCGCCGCGCCGATGCCGCGTCCCGCGCCCGTGACCATCGCGACCTTGCCGGCGAGGCGGTTCATTTGGCTGCGCCTCGTGCAACGGCCAGTCCGTCGATGAACGCCTTCGCGTGCCGCGCCGTGACGTCCGCGCTCTGGCCCGGCTTGTAGAGCGCCGAGCCGAGGCCGAAGCCGTTCGCGCCTGCGCTCAAGAACGGCTCCATGTTGTCCGGCGCAATACCGCCGACCGGCACGAGCGGCACGTCCTTCGCGATCACCGCGCGCCATGCCTTCGTCACCGTTGGGCCGAGTTGCTCGGCGGGAAACATCTTCAGCACGTCCGCGCCGTTCTTCAGCGCGAGAAACGCCTCGTTCGGCGTCGCGACGCCCGGCGCGCACGCGAGACCTTGCGCCTTCGCGGCGCGCACGACATCGGCGTCGCTGTGCGGCATCACGATGAGCTCGCCGCCCGCGGCCTTCACGCTATCGACGTAACTCGGATGCAGCACCGTTCCCGCACCGACGATCGCATCGGCGGGGAGCGTCTGACGGATCGCCGCGATGCTGTCGAACGGCTGCGGCGAATTCAGCGGCACTTCGACGATGCGAAAGCCCGCTTCATAGAGCGCGCGGCCGTGATCGGCGGCTTCGGCGGGCGTGACGCCGCGCAGTATCGCGATCAGCGGGCACGCGGCGAACGCCTTTGCGAGACCGGCGTGCATGCCGTAGGGCGCGGGCAGATTGATGGGAGGCTGCATCGTGTTCTCTCCTTTTCAGGCCGCGCGCCTGGCCGCGACCAGCCCGGCCAGCGCGGCGATTCCATAAAGGCCGTGCTCGGTGGCGTGCGCGACCGTGGCGGCACCGTGGCATCCGAAACGCGCGAGCGCGGCGCGATAGCGATTGCAAAGCGCATCGTTGCCGATCAGGCGCAGGGGCTTTCCCGCGAGCGCGGATTGTTCGCGCGTAAGCACTTCGTTCAGCCCGCGCAATTCATGGCCGATTAACAGGCCCGACAAATAATCCGATTGCTGCTCCGCGCTCAGTTGGCCCGTGAGGCCGAGCGTGCGCGTGCTGAAGATCGTCGCGAGCATGCCGGGATGACCGGCATCGCGCGCCGTATCGACGCCGCGCAGGAACGCCTGTTCGTCGTGCGTCGCGGTGGGATGCATCGTGCGGCCGAGGATCGTGTGATCGCGCAGCGCGCTGAAGGTCTCGCCCGTCATGAAGGTGTAGAAACGCTCGATGCGCTCATCGGCGACGAACGCCCACTTCGCGTGCGTGCCCGGCAGTCCGATCAGCGCGCCGCCCGCGTTTCCGAGCGCCGGCTCGCTCGCCAGCGCGCCGAAAATCTGCGTTTCCTCGCCGCGCATCACGTTGGGCAACACGCCGCGCTCCAGCACGCCCGGCACGACATGCAGCACGACGCCGCGCGCCGTCTTCACATCGACGATGCCCGCGACGAGCGCATCGGCGTTCGCCGGCGTTTCGACGTACGGCGCTTCGACCCAGCCCTGCGCGCTGCCGACCATGCCCGCCGCGATCACCGGCAAGTGCGCGTGCGCGTCGAGCCACGCGCCGCAGGTTTCCTCGAACGCCTGATCGAACCCGCCCGCCGGCAGATTCATGATGCCCGCCGACGATGCGCGCGTATCGAGGGCGAGACCGTCGGCGCCAAGCAGATAGGCGCGCAGCGAAGTCGTGCCCCAGTCGAGCGCGATGAGCGCGGGCGTGGAAACGGATGCGGTCATCGCTTGATCCTGCGGGCGGCCTGCGGCGCGCGCCAGCCAAGTTCCTCGGAGATCGCGTGCGCTTCGCGCTGCACGACCGGAATCAGTTCCTCCATGCGCTCGTGCGGCATGTAGGGAATGGTGCTCGCCACCGACAATGCCGCGACGATCGCGCCCGACGCATCGCGCACCGGCGCGGCAACGCAGCGGATCGACGCCTCGTTCTCTTCGAGATCGAACGTGAAGCCGCCTTGCGCATAGCGCGTCATGCGCTGCTGGAAGGTGTCGAAGTCGGGGCGGTTGTCGGGCTTGAAGCTCATTCTCGCCAGCACGCGATGCGACGCTTCCAGCAGCTTCTTCCACGCGTTCGCTTCGAGGTCGAGCATCATCGCCTTGCCGATGCCCGTCGACGCGAGCGGCATCCGGTGCCCGACGCGCGAACGCATCTCCAGGCCGCGCGTGCCCGGAATCTTGTCGATGTAGAGCACGTCGTCGCCGTCGCGCACGCCGAGATGGATCGTGTCGTGCGTATGCTCGGCGAGCGCCTGCAGATGCGGGCGCGCGACGGTCGTGAGCGGCATCTGTTCGAGCGCGATCGTGCCGAGTTCGATGAGCTTCGGCCCGAGCAGATAGCCGCCCTGCACCTGACGCAGATAGCGCGCTTGCACGAGCGAGCTCACGAGCCGATGCGTCGTGCTGCGCGTCGTGCCGAGCGCCGCGCCGAACGCGCGCAGGTCGCGCGCGCCGTTCGCGGCGGCTTCGAGAATCGCGAGGCCGCGCAATAGCGTCTGCGTGCCCGCCTGCTGCGGCGTGATGTCGACGAGCGCGCTCGGCAGCGCGATGGCGTCGGGATCGGGTGTGTGCTTCGTCCCGCTCGCGCCGTTGGACTTGGCGCGCGCTGCGCCCGCCTCGGCGACGTCGGTTTCAGGGGTCTGGAATTTGGTCATGGCGCGAATCCCTCGTCGATCACGATGCGCGCCGGATGACGCACGCGGGCGCGTCCCCGATGGAATGAGCGTACGAATCGTGCAAGGAGGCCCGCGAGCGCGGGCGTGCGATCGAATGCATGACGTGTCTCCATTGTTCTGGTCGTGCGCGCCGGAAGTCGCTCCGGTCGTCGCACGCGTGTGCCGTTTCAGGCTTTGGCCGGATTGTAGTTCCGGCTCTTCGATTTATTCAATATGTGATCGTCATGCTCACATAATGGGAGAGAAGCTTGCAGCCGAAAGCTTCTGGAAAACAAAAAAGCCCTGAATTATCAGGGCTTTGCATTGTTTATCGCGGCCAGCTAAATTTCACTGCGGCAGTTCCGCCGCCCCCATCCGCCGTGCGATGACGCCCGCGCGTTGCGACAAATACGGCGCATTGCGATGGTCGTCGAAATACTTCGGACGCGGCAGCATCACCGCAAGCCGCGCGCTCTGCCAGGCCGTCAGTTTCGCCGCCGATGTCTTGTAGTAATACCGCGCCGCCGCTTCCGCGCCGTACACGCCGTTGCCCCACTCGACCGAATTCAGGTAGATCTCGAAGATGCGTTCCTTGTCCATCCAGAACTCGAGCATCCAGGTGATGACGAGCTCCTGCGCCTTGCGCACATAGCTCTTTTCGCGCGACAGAAACAGGTTGCGCGCGAGCTGCTGCGAAATGGTCGAGCCGCCCGCGACGATTTTTCCGCGCGCCTTGTTCTTCTCCCACGCCTGAAGAATGGCGTCGGTTTCGTAGCCGTTGTTATTGACGAAATTCGCGTCTTCCGAAGCGATGATCGCGCGCTTCAGATTGCGCGAAATCTGCTCGTACGGCACCCAGGTGCGTTGCAGCGAAATGCCCGGATGCGTCTTCGCGAGCGTCCACGCGTCGGCGCGCATGAAGGCCGTCGGACCGGGATTGACGATCGTCCAGATGCCGATCTGCGCGAAGAACCACATTTGCGTCGCGATGAACGCGATGCCGAGCACCGATATGCCGTACGCGATCCAGCGCGCAGGGCCGAGCCGCACCGCTTTGCGCACGCGCGGCGAGCGGCTGCCCTGGCTGCCGACGGGCGCGGTGGTCATGTCAGGCTTTCGCGGCCAGCGCGGCGCGCAGATCGCGCAGCACCGCGCCGCCATCCGGGCGCACGCCGCGCCAGATGAAAAACGATTCAGCGGCCTGCTCGACCAGCATGCCGAGACCGTCCGATGCGCGCGCGCCGAGCTTCGACGCGTGTTGCATGAAGACGGTCGGCTGCGCGCCGTACATCATGTCGTAGGCGAGCGTGCCCGCGCCGAACGCGCTGTCGTCGCAATCGGGCAAGGCGGCGTCGAGGCTGCCCGCGGTCGCGTTGACGATCACGTCGTACTGCCCGGCTTCCGCGCTGTTGGCGCCGCCGCCCGAAAAACGCACGCCGCACTCGGACGCGTTCTGCGCGAACTGATCGACGAGCTGAAGCGCCTTCGCCGCCGTGCGGTTGACGATGGTGAGGGCGGCCGGCGCGCGATCGAAGATCGGCAGCACGACGCCGCGCGCCGCGCCGCCCGCGCCGAGCAGCAGAATGCGCGCGCCTTTCAGACTCACGCCGAGATTCACTTCGATGTCGCGCACGAGGCCGACGCCATCGGTGTTGTCGCCGCGCACGCCATCCGGCCCGAAGGCGAGCGTGTTCACCGCGCCCGCCGCTGCCGCGCGCGGCGACAGCGAATCGGCGAGCGCGTGCGCTTCGAGCTTGAACGGCACGGTGACGTTCATGCCGCGTCCGCCCGACGCGATGAACGCCTTCACTTCACGCGTGAAGCCATCGAGCGGCCCGAGAATGCGGCCGTATTCGATCGGCTCGCGGGTCTGCGCGGCGAACTGCGCGTGAATCCACGGCGATTTGCTGTGCTCGATCGGATTGCCGATCACCGCGTATTGGTCTTTCATGGCGTCGGTTCCTGCGCGTTGTCGGGCGTTTCCGGTTGTGGTTGCTCCACCGACGCTTCCGCCTGCGCTTCGGCTTCGCTTTCGGCAGAAAGATCGCTCGTCTCGATGATCTCTTCTTCCGCCTCTTCTTCCTCGACCGGCGCGCTCGCGGACGGCGCGTCGATCACGTGCAGCAGACGGCACGATGCTTCGACCGTCAGCTCGTCGATCGATACGACTTCGAGCATCACACGCGTGCCGCGCGCATGCACGCCGAGGCCGGGCACGTGCAGGATCAGCGGAATCTCTTCGAGCCGCACGAGATCGTCCTTGATGACCGAAGCGGGAACGTGCTTCCTGTTCTCCTGCTTGAGCCAGCGCAGGCACCAGAAATACTCCATGCGGCGCTGGTGATCGGCATACGCGGTGTACGTGTCGTCGAAACCCTGCACGACGGCGAAAAGGTCCGCGTCCTTCGGCTTGAACGGCGCGGCGAGCTTGGCCGTCACGCCATGCTGCACGCACGCGAGCAACTGCCATTGATTGACGAGGTCGACATAACGGCGCAGCGGCGACGTGCTCCACGCATATTGCGCGACGCCGAGGCCTTCGTGCGGCGCGGGCGTCGTCTGCATGCGCGTGCGTTTCGGTCCCGGACCGCCGAAGCCGCGCTGCGAGCGATAGATGCCCGGCACGCCGTGATCGTTGAGGAACGCGCCCCACGACGAATTCGCGAGAATCGCCAGTTCCGCGACGATCAGATCGAGCGGCGAACCGCGACGGCGCGGCGTGATCGTGATGTGCTCGCCATCGACATAAAAGTTGAAGTCGTTGTTGCGCTGCACTTCGCGCTTGAGGCCGTAAGTCGCGCGCGCCTGTTGACGCTTTTCGAAGAGCGCCTGCGCGAGCGGCCACAGCACCGCGATGTCTTCCTTGTGCGGATAGTCGCCCGTGCCGGCCGCGAGCGTTTCCTCGGTGACGAACTCGTCGAGATGGTTGTGGCGCAGGTTGCTTTTCACGAACACGCGTTCGGCGCGCGTTTCAGTGGCGACGATATCCTGCGTCTCGCGATTCACGATGATGTACAGCGACAGCGCCGGGCGCAGCCCGCCCTCGCCGAGCGTGAACACGTCGACGACGTTGTCGGGCAGCATCGTGATCTTGTCGCCGGGCATGTAGACCGTGGAGAGACGCCCGCGCGCGATGGCGTCGATCGTGTCGCCACGCGTAATGCCGAGCGCCGGCGCCGCGATGTGGATACCCACGCGCACGCGGCCATCCGAAAGATGCTCGACGGAGAAGGCATCGTCGATTTCGGTGGTGGTGACGTCGTCGATGGAGAACGCTTCGACGTGCGCTTCCGGCAAATCCTCGGGCAGCGGTCCCGGCTGTACCGACGGAAAGCCAATGCCGTGCGGAAAGAACTCCGACAGGAACTTCGCCTCGTGCAACTGTCGGGGCGACGCGATGCCGCCGCATTCGAGCATCAGCCGCGCCTGCGAGATGCCGCGCGCCGCCGCCGCCGCTTCGAGCGCCTTGTACTCGATCGAATTCTTGTCCGGCTTCGTGAGCAGGCCGATCGCCTTGCCCTTCAGCGCATCGGGCAGCTTGCCCGCCTTCAGTTCCTCTTCCCAGCCCTGCTGCACGAGCGCCTGCTGACGCTTGCGTTCGAGCGACGCGAGCGCCATCTGCAATTGTTCCTGCGGCGCGCGCTGATACTGGCCGCGCCCTTTGCGCCGGAAGTAAACCGGCGCGCCGTGCATGCGCAGGACGAGCGCCGCGCGTTCGGCGGGTCCGAACTTGTCGCCGAAGTAATCCGCGCCCAGCGCGGCGAACGGAAATTCCTCGTCGGGCGCGCATTCCCACAGGAAGTCGAGATCGATCTCCTGCGCGATGGCGTCGGCTTCCTGCATCAGATCGCCGGCTGCGGGCTTCTCGAACTCGATCAGCACGTCTTTCGCGCGCACTTTCGCGCGCCGGCCGCCCGGCAATTCGACCTGGAACGCGTCGCCCTGTTTCGACAACACCGATCCGGCCTTGAAACTACCCGATTCCTCGAAGAAAACGTTCACTCAATACTCTCGTAAAACGGTGGACCGGGCCGCGCTTGCCGCGCGCCGGCGAATGAATGGGCTCAGGCGGCTGCGGTCGCGCGCACGGGTGGCGGCGCCTGGTCGCAGAACGCGATGACATCGGCGAGATAAGCCGGGAAGTCGCTGATCGCGTGATCGCTGCCCTGAATCAGCGTGGTTCGCACGCCGGGATAGTGGTCGAGCATCGTGCGGTAATCGAGCACTTCGTCGCCCGTCGCCGCGATCAGATAGTAGCGCTCGGGCCGCGTGATCGATTCGACCTTGAGCGCGCGCAACTCGTCGAGATGGCGCGGCAGCACGGTGATCGTTCCGCCGCCGTGCCACAACGGCTGCTCGCCGAGAAAATGGCTCAGATCGCGATCCGGCACGACCGCCGGATTGAGCAGCACGGCGCGCCAGCCGTGTTTCTCCGCGAGATACGTCGCGTAATAGCCGCCGAGCGAACTGCCGACGACGGTCACATCGCCCGCTTTCTCGCCCGCCGCGAGCGATTCGGCCAGCGCGACGGCATCGCACGGCGATACCGGCAGCGACGGGCACTGCCATTCGCCGAGCCTCCCGAGTTCCGCGAGCCGCGCGTGCATCACGCGCGCCTTGAACGATTGGGGAGACGAGCGAAAGCCGTGCAGATAGAGAATCACGAATGTCCTCCTGCGCCACGCGCCGAAAGCGCGTCGAGCAGTTTCTGATGGACGCCGCCGAAGCCGCCGTTGCTCATCACGAGTACGTGGTCGCCGGGGCGCGCGGCGGCCGCGACCGCCTTCACCAGAGGTTCGATTTCGTCGAATGCCCGCGCCTTGTCGCCGAGCGGGGAGAGCGCTTCTGCGAGGTTCCAGCCGAGCTTGTCGCGGCCTTCGCGCGCGCCGTAGCCGAAGACGAGATCCGCGCCCGCGAGACTCGCCGGCAATTGCGCTTTCATCGTGCCGAGTTTCATCGTGTTCGAGCGCGGCTCCAGCACGGCGAGGATGCGCGACGTATCCGAATTGCCGATGCGCGTGCGCAGGCCCGCGACGGTCGTCTCGATTGCGGTCGGATGATGCGCGAAGTCGTCGTAGACGGTGACGCCGTCGACGCTGCCCTTCACTTCCATGCGCCGCTTAACGTTGCGAAAACTTGCGAGCGATTTCGCCGATTGCGCCGCCGGCACGCCGACCGAGCGCGCGGCCGCGATCGCAGCGAGCGCGTTCATCCGATTGTGCTCGCCCTGCACCTGCCAGTCGACGACGCCCTGGCGCTCGCCTTCCCAGTACACGGCGAACTGCTCGTCGACGGCCGCGCCTTGTTCGACGGGCAGCGCCTCCCATCCGCCTTCGACGCCGAAGCGTTCGACGCCCGACCAGCAGCCGCGCGTGAGCACGCGTTCCAGCGCTGTCTCGCGCCCGTTCGTGACGATGCGCCCGACGCCCGGCACCGTGCGCACAAGGTGGTGGAATTGCGTTTCGATGGCCGCGAGATCGGGGAAGATATCGGCGTGATCGAATTCGAGATTATTGAGCACGGCCGTGCGCGGACGGTAATGCACGAACTTCGAACGCTTGTCGAAGAATGCGGTGTCGTACTCGTCGGCTTCGATGACGAAGAAGCTCGAATCGGTCAGGCGCGCGGAAATGCCGAAGTTCAGCGGCACGCCGCCGATCAGAAAGCCGGGATTCATGCTCGCGTCTTCGAGCAGCCATGCGAGCATCGAGCTCGTCGTGGTCTTGCCGTGCGTGCCCGCCACCGCGAGCACCCATTTGCCGTTCAGCACATGCTCGCCGAGCCACTGCGGGCCCGATGTGTATGGCAGGCCGCGATCGAGGATGGCTTCCATCAGCGGATTGCCGCGCGTCACCACGTTGCCGATGACGAAGAGATCCGGCTCGAGCGCGAGCTGCTCGATGCCGTAACCTTCGATCAGTTCGATGCCCTGGGCTTCGAGTTGCGTGCTCATCGGCGGGTAGACGCCGGCGTCGCAGCCGGTGACCTTGTGGCCCGCCTCGCGCGCCAGGACGGCAAGTCCGCCCATGAAGGTGCCGCAGATGCCGAGGATGTGGATGTGCATAAACCGTGTCGCGCCGCGCGGGCGATTGAGATGCGAAAACAGGAACGGCGCCGTACCGGTGAACCTGAGGGCAAACCCGTGCAGAAAGGCGCCTGAAGGCGCATATTGTAACCGAGCAGGCTAAGCGCTTTTTCGCCGGCGCAAGCCTGCCGTCCTTGGCCCGCAAAAGGGCCGCTCGAGCTTATCTAGTATCATTCCGGCATGGTTCGCAAATCACATTTCGATCCGCAGCGCGTGCGCGAGGAAATCGCGATCGCTGCCGCGAGGATGATCGCCGAAGACGGCCTCGACTACTCCACCGCCAAGCGCAAGGCTGCGCGGCAGGTCGTCGGCGAGGCGAAGATCGGCGGCGAGTTCCTGCCCGATAACGACCAGATCGAAGAGGAAATCCGCGAGTATCAGGCGATTTTCCAGAGCGACAGCCAGCCAGCCGTGCTGCGCCGGATGCGCGAAGTCGCGCTCGACTGGATGGAGCGCCTGACACCCTTCGATCCATATCTGACGGGCGCGGTGCTCAACGGCACCGCAGGCGAGCACTCCGATATTCATCTGCAATGCTTCTGCGACAATCCCAAGGAAGTCGCGATCTATCTGCTGAACGCGAACGTGCAATACGACGTGTCCGAGACGCGGCACTTCGCCGGGCGCGGCTATGTCGAGACGCTGAGCTTTCTGCATCGCGCACGCGACGAGGAGCCGGTCGGCGTGCATATCGCGCTCTACGGTCCCGACGATCTGCGCGGCGCGGTGCGCGCGGACAACCGCGGCCGCCTCGCCCGCGCGAACGCGGCGGCCGTACGCACGCTGCTCGATCATCCCGATGTCCCGCCGCTCGAGATCAGCGGCTGATCTTTCTTCTCTACGCTCATGAAAAGCACACGCATTCTGGCGGCCCTCGTGGTCGCTGTCGCCGCGACCGTCGGCGGCTTCTACGCGGGCCATCTGTTCACTGGCGGCGATACCGTGGCCGCGACGCAGCCGAGCGGCAACGCCGTCGATCAACTGTGGAAGGCGACGCCGCCGGGCGCTTCCGGCACGTCGCAACCGCTCGCGGCGTTCAAGGGCAAGCCGGTCGTCGTGAACTTCTGGGCGTCGTGGTGCGGACCGTGCGTGAAGGAAATGCCGACGCTCTCCGCGATGCAGCGCGATTACGAAAAGAAAGGCATAACGTTCATCGGACTCGGCGTCGATAGCGAGAAGAACGTCAACGATTTTCTTAAGAAAGTGCCGGTCGACTATCCCGTCTACGTCACCGGCTTCGGCGGCGCGGATCTTGCGCGTAGCTTCGGCAATAATGCGGGCGGCCTGCCATTTACCGTCGTGATCGACGCGAATGGGACAATCCGCTCCACGAAACTGGGCGAAGTGGACCCGGCCGAGCTGAAACATACGCTCGACAGCCTGTAAAAATTGGCTGCGTGTACGCCGTGGCTTGCGTCGAGTAAGCTGCGAGTTAGCACGCAGTACGCCGATCTTGCTGGAAATTCGACGCGACTCCCAATACGCGGCGGTAATTTGTCCCATGGTTGCGAGCCGGACTGCACAGTAAAACTAGACAAAATTCTCTAAACGGCGCTAAAGTGCGCCGAATTCCGCACAACCCGAAGCGACTATGACAACTCTGCCGGTGCCATGTGGCCCCCTCGCCGTCAAGTCCGACCTCCGCAAAACGGCGGTCGGAAGGCGTGGAGCATCCGCAGCCGTCATCCGCGTGCTGTTCGGGCGCGCGCTTCGAAGCGACCACGCCGATACGTTCGACACGAACGCTACCGGCGTGCCGACCGATTCTGCAGCCGTCGTTTGCGCGGGCGCTTTCGCGAGCGCGCGCGTGGGACGGCTGGCCGCGCCGACTCGCGGCTGAGCAGTCAGAGCACCCACAAATCAAGTCAAGTGCCGGGCAGTCCCGGTCTCCAAGTATTGAAAGGGGATTTTTCGATGGACCTTCGTAAACTGAAAACGCTGATCGACCTCGTCTCGGAATCCGGCATCTCGGAGCTGGAAGTGACGGAAGGCGAAGGCAAGGTTCGCATCGTCAAGAACGCCGCGCCGGTCTACATGCAGGCGCCGCAGCAGTACGCACCGCAAGTGCAGTCGCCGGCCGCGCCGCAATTCGGCGGTGCAGGCGAAGCCGGCGCGCCGGCAGCCGCTGCGCCCGCGGCCGCCGCGCCGCAAGGTCACATCGTGACCTCGCCGATGGTCGGTTCGTTCTACCGTGCGCCGTCGCCGGGCGCGGATCCGTTCATCCAGGTCGGCGATACGGTGAAGGAAGGCCAGACGCTGTGCATCATCGAAGCGATGAAGCTCTTGAACGAAATCGAAGCGGACAAGGCCGGCGTCGTGAAGGAAATCCTCGTCGAGAACGGCCAGGCGGTCGAGTACGGCCAGCCGCTCTTCGTGATCGGCGACTAAAGGCGCACCGGGCCGTGCCGCGGATGCGCCTCGCAGCCGCCGCCCGGCCCCGCCGCGCCGGCGCGCTTCATGCGGCATCGATTCGTCGAGAAGCGCGCCGCCGATTGGATCCCCGAGGGCCGCTCGCGCGAGCCCGTTGATGAGCCGACCCACTATGTTTGAAAAAATTCTCATTGCGAACCGCGGCGAAATCGCGCTTCGCATCCAGCGCGCGTGCCGCGAGCTGGGCGTCAAGACAGTCGTCGTCTATTCCGAAGCCGACAAGGAAGCGAAGTACGTCAAGCTGGCCGACGAAGCCGTATGCATCGGACCGGCGCCTTCGAATCTCTCGTACCTGAACATGCCGGCGCTCATCAGTGCGGCCGAAGTCACCGACGCCGAAGCCATCCATCCCGGCTACGGCTTTCTCTCCGAAAACGCCGACTTCGCCGAGCGCGTCGAGCAATCGGGCTTCACGTTCATCGGGCCGCGTCCCGAGACCATCCGCCTGATGGGCGACAAGGTCACCGCCAAGCAGACGATGATCAAGACCGGCGTGCCGTGCGTACCGGGCTCTGAAGGCGCATTGCCGGACGATCCGCGCGAGATCGTGAAGATTGCGCGCGCAATCGGCTACCCCGTCATCATCAAGGCGGCGGGCGGCGGCGGCGGGCGCGGCATGCGCGTGGTGCACACCGAAGCGGCGCTCGTGAACGCCGTCAACATGACGCGCGAAGAAGCGGGCCGCGCCTTCGGCAACCCGCAGGTGTACATGGAGAAGTTTCTCGAGAACCCGCGCCACATCGAGATTCAGGTGTTGTCGGACTCGTTCCGTAACGCGATCTGGCTCGGCGAGCGCGACTGCTCGATGCAGCGCCGTCACCAGAAGGTGATCGAGGAAGCGCCGGCGCCGGGCATTGCGCGGCGGCTGATCGAGCGCATCGGCGACCGTTGCGCCGACGCGTGCAAGAAGATGGGCTATCTCGGCGCGGGCACGTTCGAGTTCCTGTACGAGAACGGCGAGTTCTACTTCATCGAAATGAACACGCGCGTGCAGGTCGAGCATCCGGTGACGGAACTCATCACGGGCGTCGATATCGTGCAGGAGCAGATCCGCATCGCCGCGGGCGAAAAGCTCTCGATCCGCCAGAAGGACATCCAGTTCCGCGGCCACGCGATCGAGTGCCGCATCAACGCGGAAGATCCGTTCAAGTTCACGCCGTCGCCGGGACGCATCACGTCGTGGCATACGCCGGGCGGCCCGGGCATTCGCGTCGATTCCCACGCGTATGCGAACTACTTCGTTCCGCCGAACTACGATTCGATGATCGGCAAGCTGATCGCGTTCGGCGCGACGCGCGAGCAGGCGATCAACCGCATGCGTATCGCGCTGTCGGAAATGGTCGTCGAAGGCATTTCGACGAACATCCCGCTGCATCGCGAAATGATGATCGACGCGAAGTTCGTCGAAGGTGGCACGAGCATTCACTATCTCGAGAACAAGCTGGCCGCGCGCCAGGCCGCCGTCGCCGAAGAGTCCTGAAGCACGCCTTATTCAGAGAGATAGCATGAGTTACCGGGAACTGATCGCCGAGCTGGATCGCGAGCACGCGGAAGCGCTGTCGGATGCGCTGCTTGAAGTCGGCGCGCTGTCGGTGTCCGTCGAAGACGCCGACGCCGACACGCCCGACGAACAGCCGCTCTTCGGCGAGCCGGGTCTCGTGCCTGAAAAGAGTGCGTGGAACCGTTCGCGCGTCGTCGCGCTGCTCGCCGAGGACGCAGATCCCGACGTGCTGCTCGCCGCGGCCGCGAACGAGATCGGCCTCGCGGCAACCCCGCAGTTCACGGTGCGCGAGGTCGAGGAGCAGGACTGGGTGCGTCTCACGCAGGCGCAGTTCGATCCGATCGCCATCGGCGAGCGCATCTGGGTCGTGCCTTCGTGGCACGACGCGCCCGATCCGAACGCGCTCGTGCTCGAACTCGATCCGGGCCTCGCGTTCGGCACCGGCAGCCATCCGACCACGCGGCTTTGCATGGAATGGCTGGAGCAGTCGGTAAAGCCGGGACAATCGCTGCTCGATTACGGCTGCGGCTCCGGCATCCTCGCGATTCTCGCGAAGAAGTGCGGAGCCGATCCGGTCGTCGGCATCGACATCGATCCGCAAGCGGTCGAGTCGGCGCGTCAGAACAGCGAGCGCAATCGCGCGGACGTGAGCTACGGCCTGCCCGATGCGTGCCCCGCCGGCGAGTTCGATATCGTCGTCGCGAACATCCTCTCGAATCCGCTCAAGCTGATGGCGTCGATGCTCGCCGCGAAGGTAAAGCCGGGCGGCAGAATCGCGCTGTCGGGCGTGCTCGCGCGCCAGGCCGACGAGGTCGCGGCGGTCTATGCGAAGTGGATCGACATCGGCGTTTGGCGCGAGCACGAAGGCTGGGTATGCCTCGCGGGAACGCGGCGCGAAAGCCTTTAGAATAGCGCCATCCTCCACGATCAGGCCGTCAGGCCAACGGCACTTCTTATATGGCGCTGGCAACCCGCTGCCCCCACTGCGAAACCGTATTCAAGCTGGACCCGCATCTGCTCGCGCCGCATGACGGCCGCGTGCGCTGCGGACACTGTCAGGAAGTTTTCGATGCCGCGCATCATCGCTTCGAGCTTCCGGACGAGCCGGCCGCGGCAGGCGTCGCTCAGCATGCCGCGATCATCGACGATGATGCCGCCGTCGGTCCCGCGACAAGCTCGGGCGCAGGCCACGCTGCCGCCGCCGATGCACCCGCGCATGTGACCGCGCCGCCCGATGCGCCGCTCAAGCCGCGCCCGTTCGCGCCGCGCAACCTCGATCTCGGCGCGCCGAGTTCCATCAAGCATCCCGATGCCGACAGCGAAGGCACCGTCTATGCGAACGCTCCTGCATCGTCGAGCGCGTCGAGCCAGACACGCACCGCGCCGCCGCGCAGCGAACCCGATCAAGCCGATGCCGCGAACGAGCCGTCCGCGTTGCCTTCGGAACCCGCCCGCCTGAAGCAGTACATTCGCGTCGGCGTGCCACATCCCGATGCCGCGAACTCCGAGCAAGCCGACGATACGCCGCTCGGCGAACCGCCCGTCGCGCCGCTCGCCAATGCTGTCGACGATCGCGCCGAGCCGTTCATCGGTCCGGTTCATCAGCCGGACGCGCCGCCCGCGCGCGCCGCCGCGGAACCGGCCGTACCCGCATGGCGCGACGACGCGGAGCCCGGTTTCGGCGCCAAGAAGCCGCCCGCTCCTGCTCGGCGCGTCAGCGCGAACGAGGCGTTTCCCGTGATTCGCGAGTCGCGGGAAACGCGCGCGCCGGTGCGTGGCCGCGGCGGAGCCGGGAAGGCGGGACGTGTCGTGGGTGTCATCGTCGCCGTGCTGCTGGCGTTGCTGTTGCTCGTGCAGCTCGCATGGTGGCAACGCGAAACGTTGATGGTCTACGTGCCCGGCTCGCACGCGCTCTATTCGAACGTCTGCGATCAGATCGGCTGCACGATCTCGCCGCCGCGCGACATCGACGGATTGCAGATCGAGAGTTCGGGGCTGCGTCAGGTGGACGGCCCACACAAGCTCGAACTGAAATTGTCGCTGCGCAACCGGATGGACGTCGCGCTGGCGTATCCGGCGCTCGAACTCACGCTGCTCGACGACAAGAACAACGTCGCGATCCGGCGCGTGCTCTGGCCGCAGGATTACGCGCGACCGGGTACGATATTCGCCGTCGGCCTCGCGCCGCAAAGCGCGCAACCGGTGATCGTCCGGCTGGATACGGGCGACGCGGTTGCCGCCAATTACCGGGTTCAGGTCTTTTACCCGTGATGTCGGGCAGGCGCGCGAACGCCGCCTGCCCCGGTTCCACACGACGCGCGTCATGCTCCTCACGGCGCCTGCACGCGCGATTTTCCCGTCAGCATCTGACAATTCTCTGGAGCGCAACATGAGTCAAGTTACCCTCGGCGGCAACCCTATCGACGTCAGCGGCAAGTTCCCGGGCCCGGGCCAGCAGGCGTCCGAATTCACACTCGTCGGCGCCGATCTCGGCGACGTCAAGCTCGCGAACTTCGCGGGCAAGCGCAAGGTACTGAACATCGTGCCGAGTCTCGACACGCCGACCTGCGCCACCTCGACGCGCAAATTCAATGAAGCGGCCGCCGGTCTGAACAACACGGTCGTGGTCGTGGTTTCGGGCGATCTGCCGTTCGCCGCGAAGCGCTTCTGCACGACCGAAGGTATCGCCAATGTCGTGACGGCATCGACGTTCCGCGGCCACGAATTCGCGCAGGCTTACGGCGTCGACGTGACGAGCGGCCCGCTCAAGGGTCTGACGGCGCGCGCCGTGGTCGTGCTCGACGAGAACAACAAGGTGCTGCATTCGGAGCTCGTGCCCGAGATCAAGAATGAGCCGAACTACGACGCAGCGCTCGCCGCGCTGAAGTAAATCTCGCCGGACCGCTTCCGACCGGAGCGGTCCGCGCATACGAGGCACGGTGAAGCGCTCGCCGCGCGCCGTATGCGGATTTTTCACCTCGGCCCCTATCTATAAAGGACGTTCGCCTTGGCTACGCTCATTTGCGGCTCGCTCGCCTACGACAACATCATGACTTTCCAGGGGCGCTTCGGCGACCACATCCTGCCGGATCAGGTGCACATGCTGAACATCAGCTTCCTGGTGCCGACGATGCGGCGCAACTTCGGCGGCTGCGCGGGCAACATCGCGTATGCGCTGAAGCTGCTCGGCGGCGATCCGAAGATCATGGCGACGCTCGGCGCGGCGGATGCGCAGCTCTACATCGACCGGCTCGACGCGCTCGGTTTGTCAAAGGAATACGTGCGCGTGCTGGCCGATCAGCACTCGGCGCAATGCTTCATCACGACCGATCTCGCGAACAACCAGATCACCGCGTTCCACCCCGGCGCGATGATGGAATCGCATCTGAACCGCGCCGACGAAGCGCAGGGCATCTCGCTCGGCATCGTCGCACCGGACGGCGCTCAAGGCATGCGCGAGCACGCCGAAGGGCTGGCGCGCGCGGGCGTGCCGTTCGTGTTCGACCCGGGCCAGGGATTGCCGATTCTGGACGGCGTGGAACTTTGTCGCATGATTGAACTCGCCACCTACGTGGCGGTCAACGATTACGAAGCCAAGCTGCTGAGCAACAAGACCGGCTGGTCGATCGAAGACATCAAGAGCCGGGTCGATGCCCTCGTCGTCACGCGTGGCGAACACGGCGCGCAGATCTATCATGAAGATGGCGTCGCCGAGATTCCGGTCGTCGCGGCGCGTCAGGTGGTCGATCCGACAGGTTGCGGCGACGCATTCCGCGGCGGGCTCCTGTACGGCATCGAAAACAAGCTTGGCTGGGAGAAAACGGGTCGTCTCGCGAGTCTGATGGGTTCGCTGAAAATCGAACATCAGGGGCCGCAAACCTACGCGCCGACGCGCGCCGAAATCGAAGAGCGTTTCAAGCAGGCCTTCGGAAGCAGCCTGTTCTGAATGATTGGAGTGAAGGAATGAAAACGGTAAGTCGTATCGCGCTGGCCATGGCGCTCGTCGGCTCGGTGGCGCTGACGGGCTGCGCCTACAACAGCAGTTCGTCGGACGTCTACACGGCGTCGCAGGCGCAGCGTGAGGAAACGGTGCGCATGGCGACCGTCGAAAGCGTGCGCGGCGTGAAGATCAGCTCGAACAACGGCCAGCCTACGGGCCTCGGCACGATCGGCGGCGGCGCGCTCGGCGGCGTCGCGGCGGCGAGTGCGATCGGCGGCGGCAACGGTTCGATCATCGCGGGCATCATCGGCGGGCTGGCTGGCGCCGTCGCGGGCAACGCGGTCGAGAATAACGTCGCGATGAAGAACGGTCTCGAGATCACCGTGCGCCTCGATAACGGCGACCTGCGCGCGATCACGCAGACCGCGAACGGCGAAGTCTTCCAGGCGGGCGAGCGGGTGCGTCTGTTGTCGAGCGGCGGCGTTACGCGCGTCACTCACTGACGAGGGCATTCAGCGGACGAATAGCGCCGCGTCATCCTAAGAATGCGCATGTATCGAAAGACGCATGCGCTTTTTCTTTTTCGGCGCCCCGAGCAAGCGATGAAATTCGTTGGCCGAAGCGAAAAACCCGCCGCCAGGTCTCCCCGACGACGGGTTCAGGCCGGGTAGGCATACCCGGACTAAGGGCACAGCGCACTGTGCCTGGGTGCTGCGTACTGCGAGAGCTTACGGACGGCTGCCCGTCGGGAACGGCCATGCCGCTGCCGGGTTCAACGCCGTCTTGACCGCAGCAGCCGGAGCGGCCGGAGCAGGCGCCGAGACGGTCGTTGCCGTCGTGGCAGGAGCGGCAGCCGTAGTCTTCTTCGCAGCAGCGGCCTTCTTGGCCGGAGCCTTTTTCGCGGGGGCCTTCTTCGCAGCGGGTGCGGGCGCAGCAGCAGGCGCAGGCGCAGCGGCTGCGGTCTTCGCAGCAGCCTTTTTCGCGGGAGCCTTTTTCGCAGCGGCCTTCTTCGCTGCGGCCTTCTTCGCCGGCGCCTTCTTCGCCGCGGTCTTCTTCGCCGCGGCCTTCTTCGCAGGCGCCTTCTTGGCTGCGGCCTTCTTCGTCGCTACTTTCTTGGTCGCGACTTTCTTCGCTGCGGCCTTCTTCGCGGGAGCCTTCTTCGCCGCGACCTTCTTTGCAGCAACCTTCTTCGCCGCTACTTTCTTGGTCGCGACTTTCTTCGCTGCGGCTTTCTTCGCGGGTGCCTTCTTCGCCGCGACCTTCTTCGCTGCGACCTTCTTCGCCGCTACTTTCTTCGCTGCAACCTTCTTCACAGCGACCTTCTTGGCCGCAACCTTCTTCGCCGGAGCGGCCTTCTTGGCGGTGACTTTCTTCGCTGCAGCCTTCTTTGCGGCGGGTTTTTTCTTGGCAACTGCCATGGTTTTTCTCCTTCAGGTTTTCAGATGAGAGTCAGTTCAAACAACACCCTTCGTCAAAACCCGCTTCCCACGTGTCGCCTTCTCTATAACGCACGCTACGAAGCGGATTATTCATCGGCGTACGCTGATGCCACCTGCTTACGCTAATGAATACGGCAAGGCGCGCCGTGCCCCGAGGCACCGCGCGCCAAATTGAGTCAGCACCGCTTCTTCGCGGCGCCGGCCATCGCTTGATCGAGCCAGCGAGCATGCCGCTGGCATTTTCCGGGGGGAAGTTTGCCCATCCCTTTTCAGGGAGCGCAAAACGCCTGTCTTCTATTCGGGCCACACGGCCCGCCAAGTCAGTAGGCGCACTTTGCATCAGGCGACCGTTCTCCTAAACCTTGTCGGCCGGGCGCGCGTGAGCGACACGCTGCTGCCCGTCCGTCCCATCGATTTCGTCTGCAACACGTCCTGATTTTTATTATTCCCAGGTGAGCGCGCCGCCGGTTTGATACTCAATCACGCGTGTCTCGAAGAAGTTGCGTTCCTTCTTCAAGTCGATCATTTCGCTCATCCACGGGAACGGGTTTTCCTCGTTCGGGAAGAGCGGGTCCAGTCCGATCTGCTGGCAACGCCGGTTGCAGATGAACCGCAAGTAGCTCTTGAACATCGACGCGTTCAGGCCGAGAACCCCGCGCGGCATGGTGTCTTCAGCGTAGCGATATTCAAGATCGACAGCCTGCTTGAAAAGCTCGCGGATCTCTGCCTTGAAGTCGGCGGTCCACAGTTGCGGCTCTTCCAGCTTGATCTGGTTGATGAGGTCGATGCCGAAATTGCAGTGCATCGATTCATCGCGGAGGATGTATTGATACTGTTCCGCCGCGCCCGTCATCTTGTTCTGGCGACCCAGCGCCAGAATCTGCGTGAAGCCGACATAGAAGAACAGGCCTTCCATGATGCAGGCGAACACGATCAACGACTTCAGCAATTTCTGGTCCGCTTCGAGCGTGCCGGTCGTGAAGGCCGGGTCGGTCAGCGTGTTGATGAACGGAATCAGAAACTCGTCCTTGTCACGGATCGACTTGACCTCGTGATACGCGTTGAAGATCTCGCTTTCATCGAGACCCAGCGATTCGACGATGTACTGGTACGCGTGCGTGTGGATCGCCTCTTCGAACGCCTGGCGCAGCAGGAACTGGCGGCACTCCGGAGCGGTGATGTGACGGTACGTGCCGAGCACGATGTTGTTCGCGGCGAGCGAGTCCGCCGTGACGAAGAAGCCGAGGTTGCGCTTGACGATGCGGCGCTCGTCATCCGAGAGACCGTTCGGGTCTTTCCACAGGGCGATGTCGCGCGACATGTTCACTTCCTGCGGCATCCAGTGGTTTGCGCAACCGGCGAGGTACTTCTCCCACGCCCACTTGTACTTGAACGGGACGAGCTGATTGACGTCGGTCTTGCCGTTGATGATGCGCTTGTCGGCGACATTGACGCGCGCTTCGCTTTGCGCGGCGATCGCGCTGGCGGAAGGCGTTGCGGCTGCGGGCGGAACGAAGCCATCGGAAAAGATGTTGTTCGCCTGAGCAATCTGATGGGCAGCTTGATGAGTTGCAGCTTGCGCTGCCTGCGTACCGAAAGTCGTGCCTTGAGCGTTACGCAACGGGTTCGGTTGCGGAGCGCTCGAGGGAGCTACGGCAGTGGTCTCGTCATCCCAGTTGAGCATAAATTCTCACCATCAATTTAGATCGGTTTGTACCATCTTTTCATGAGCGATAAAAGAGTTTGCTCATGAAAATTCTCGTTTTCATGCGATTTAGATTCGACGTTGCTACCTGCATACAACACTTGGCTCGAAGCCGTGTGTGTGAAGCTCGATGCGACATCTCTTGAATCGAGTGTGAAGCGGTCCTGATCGAGTGACTTCCGTGACATCGCAGCGTGCTTTCGCGTGACTTCATCGCTGCTCTGCAAGCCTTGTCGCGCAAGGCTCTGCGGACGACGCGGCTTGTGCAATGCGAAGCACGCGCGCTTCATTGCGAAGATCCGCTCGATGCTGTGTTGCCAAGCGCGAACGCATCGAAGCGTGACGCGTTGCGATCATCGATCGAAGTCTCTCGTCGACCCGCGATGCGATGCAAAACATGCGTCGCGAATCGATGAACGCGCGACCTTCATGCGCTCCTCTTCGATGAGCTTCGATGTGTGTGACCGCACGCACTTCGCATCGCTCGATACACGCTGACGCAAGCACTTGGATGGAGCGTCGATGCCTGCTGCGCGCGTCGAATTCGTTGCCGAAGTTTAGCATTTGACGTCTCGTATTTCCACAATATCTTGTGCTTGCAAATCTCGCCAACACAATCTATAGCGTGTTTACGCGACGATCCGTCTCACCCGAAACCGCGCTGCGCAAGGCTCATCGGCCGCGCAACGGATCGAGCAGCGAGCGCAGATTGTTGTGATCGATCTCCTGCATCAACGCGAGCAGGCTGCCGAGTTTGCCTTGTGGAAAACCCTCACGCGCGAACCACGCGAGATAGTGACCGGGCAGATCGGCGATGAGCCTGTCCTTGTATTTGCCATAGGGCATCGTCTGCGTGACGAGACGCTGCAGGTCTTGCGGGTCCATCGCTTCTTCACTCCTCGTTCAATGTTCATCGCACCACGCAGCGCGCTTCGATCCTTCAGCGATTGCTGCATATCGGTGCCATAATCGCCGCTCTTGCCGCCGAGAGTCGATCGCGAATCAACATGCCGCTGGCCGTCAAAGCTTTCATTGCCCCTCTCATCGTCGCGTGCGCGATGTTCATGGAAAGCGTCGACGCCAACGTCATCGTTACCGCGATTCCTGAAATGGCGCGCGCGTTTGGACGCGATCCCGTGACGCTGAAGGTTGCGGTCACGAGCTACGTGCTCGGACTCGGCGTCTTCATACCGATCTGCGGATGGGTCGCCGACCGCTTCGGCGCACGCGCCGTGTTCCGCACGGCCATCGGCGTGTTCGTCGTCGGCTCGCTGTTGTGCGCGGCTTCCACATCGCTTGGCCCCTTCACCGTCGCGCGCTTCATCCAGGGCGTCGGCGGCGCGATGATGGTGCCTGTCGGCCGCATCATCATCTTTCGCTCGGTGCGCCGCTCCGAGTTCATACGCGCGATGAATTACCTCTCGGTGCCCGCAATGCTCGGACCAGCGGTCGGGCCGTTGCTCGGCGGCTTCATCACGACGTATCTGCACTGGCGCCTGATCTTTTTCATCAACATCCCGATCGGCATCGCGGGCATCTGGCTGACCAACCGCTACATCGCCAACTCGCACGAGGAACATCCGGGCCGTCTCGACTGGTTCGGTTTCTTTCTCTCCGCGAGCGCGGGCGTGCTGCTGTTGCTCGGGCTCTCGCTCGTCGGCGGCGAACTGATTCCGCAGCGCGTCGCCTTTGCGATGTGCGTCGCCGGCGCGCTGATGGTCGTGCTGTACTGCGTCCACGCGCGACGTGTGGAGAAGCCGCTGCTCGATCTGCGCTTTTTCCGCGTGTCGACGTTTCAGGCGAGCGTGCTCGGCGGTTCGATGTTTCGCATCGGGCTTGGCGCCGTGCCGTTTCTTCTGCCGCTCGCGCTGCAGGAGGGTCTCGGCATGAGCGCGTTCAAGTCCGGCGCGATCACGTGCGCGTCGGCTTTCGGCGGCATGTTCATGCGCTCGTTCGCATCGCGCGTGCTGCATCGCTTCGGCTTCCGTCAGACGCTGTTCTACAACGCGGCGTTGTCGGGTATCGCGATCGCGGCGTGCGGCGCGTTCTTTCCCGGCACGCCGGCCTGGGTGATCTGGGCCGTCGTGCTGCTCGGCGGCTTCTTCCCTGCGTTGCAGTTCACGAGCCTCAACTCGCTTGCTTACGCTGAGATCGAAACACGCGATGTGGGCCGCGCGACGAGCCTTGCTAGCTTCGTGCAGCAGGTTTCGCTCGGGCTTGGCGTGACGATCGCGGGGATCACGCTCGAGCTCTCGCAATATCTGAACGGTCATGCGAGTGTGCAATGGTCGGATTTCTGGCCGGCGTTTGTCGTCGTCGGGCTGTTCTCTTTTCTTTCGATGCCGATTACGGCGCGGCTTTCGCATGATGCGGGGACGGAGATTTCTCGCGGTACGCGGGGGTGAGTTCGCTGTTTTGCGTTTTTGTTTCGCCGGATCCCGTGATCGTGTCGGCTCGGTGTTTCGCCGGATCCCGTGATCGTGTCGGTCTATTAGCACTGCCCCTGTGCGGGGCGGCACTCACTTTCTTTGCTGCTGCAAAGAAAGTAAGCAAAGAAAGCAGCTACTGATACGCCCGCGGTCACACGCAATTTGGGTAGTCCTCTCGTCCATCGTGGGCTGCCTAAAGAGTGCCCTCATCGGTCCCATCGGGCTTGGCTCGCGCACGGTCCGTCTCATCGCACCACACACCAAACGGGTTCAGCACCAAATAGCTCCGGCCCGCTTCGCGGCCGAACGGTCAATCGGGGATGCATGTGCTTCTCCACTAGCGCCTCCATCTCACTGCAATCGTCGCCCGTTGGTTTCCCTTGCAGACCCAGCGGCAGCGCGTAGCGCTGTGCCGAAGCCATCTCGTGCTGAACCAATGTCCTCAACGTCTTCGGGCGGCGGACCGTGCGCGATCCAAGCCCGATTAGGTGTTTGAGGGCACTCTTTAGGCGAGTGCCGCCTGGGACGAGAGTACTACCCAACGTGCGTGTGACCGCGGGCCTGAAAAGCTGCTTTCTTTGCTTACTTTCTTTGCAGCAGCAAAGAAAGTGAGTGCCGCCCCGCACAGGGGCAACGCTAATAGACCGACACGAAAGCGGGATCCGGCGAAACCGAAACCAAAACGCAAAGCAAAATGCAAAAAGCAAAAAGCAAAAACGGACCGGCACCGACCGCTTCCATAAGCAGGAAGCACCCAGCACCGGTCCGCAGAGACCGACTCTCAGCTCAAAAACTTACTGACAAGCCTCACACTCATCGAAGCCCGGATCGCCGGGGCGCATCATACAGACGGGACCATCGGCTTCCTGAGCCGCCTCCACCGCCGGCGCGCTCGCGGCAGCAGCATTGAAGCCACCATTCCCGGCAGCCGACGCCGCACCGCCACCAAACCCGCCAGCCGCACCCGCCCCACCGTCACCGGAAGAAGAAGGCACCGCATTCAACGCACCGTGCGCCACGGTCGACTTCTCGACGTGCGTCGCCGCCATCGTGCGGAGGTAGTACGTCGTCTTGAGACCGCGAATCCAAGCGAGCTTGTAGACCTCGTCGAGCTTCTTGCCCGACGCGCCCGCCATGTAGATGTTCAGCGACTGCGCCTGATCAATCCACTTCTGACGGCGCGACGCCGCTTCCACGAGCCACTTCGGGTCGACTTCGAACGCGGTCGCGTAGATCGCGCGCAGATCGGCCGGAATGCGGTCGATGCGCGAAAGCGTGCCGTCGAAATACTTCAGATCGGACACCATCACTTCGTCCCACAGGCCGCGCGCCTTCAGATCACGCACGAGGTAGTCGTTGACCACCGTGAATTCGCCCGACAGATTCGACTTCACATACAGGTTCTGGAACGTCGGCTCGATACACGCCGACACGCCGATGATGTTCGAAATCGTCGCCGTCGGCGCGATCGCCACGCAGTTCGAGTTGCGCATGCCGTACGTCGAGATGCGCGAGCGCAGTTGCGCCCAGTCCATCGTCTCCGAGGTATCCACTTCGACATAACCGCCGCGCGCCTCGGCCAGGAGCTTCAGCGAATCCTGCGGAAGAATGCCGCGATCCCACAGCGAGCCGCGATACGTCGCGTAACGACCGCGCTCTTCCGCGAGTTCCGTCGACGCGTAGTACGCGTAGTAGCAGACGGCTTCCATCGAACGATCCGCGAACTCGACCGCCTCGCCCGACGCATAAGGCGTGCGCAGCAGATGCAGGCAGTCCTGGAAGCCCATGATGCCCATGCCGACCGGACGATGCTTCAGGTTCGAGTTGCGCGCCTTCGGCACCGCGTAGTAGTTGATGTCGATGACGTTGTCGAGCATGCGCATCGCGACGCTGATCGTGCGCTTGAGCTTCGCGTGATCCAGCGCGTAGCTGCCATCGGCCTGCTTCACCATGTGCGCGACGAGGTTCACCGAGCCCAGATTGCAGACGGCGATTTCCGTCTCGCTCGTGTTCAGCGTGATTTCGGTGCACAGGTTCGACGAGTGCACGACGCCGACGTGCTGCTGCGGCGAACGCACATTGCACGGATCCTTGAACGTGATCCACGGATGGCCCGTCTCGAACAGCATGCCAAGCATCTTGCGCCACAGTTGCGCCGCCGGCAGCTTCTTGAACAGCTTGATTTCGCCGCGCGCGGCTTTCTCTTCGTAAGCGACGTACGCCTTTTCGAAGTCGGCGCCGAACAGATCGTGCAGGTCCGGGCAGGTCGACGGCGAGAACAGCGTCCAGTCGCCGCCTTCGACGACGCGCTTCATGAACAGATCGGGAATCCAGTTCGCCGTGTTCATGTCGTGCGTGCGGCGACGGTCATCGCCGGTGTTCTTGCGCAGCTCGAGGAATTCCTCGATGTCGAGGTGCCACGATTCCAGGTACGCGCACACCGCGCCCTTGCGCTTGCCGCCCTGGTTCACCGCGACGGCCGTGTCGTTCACGACCTTCAGGAACGGCACGACGCCCTGCGACTTGCCGTTCGTGCCCTTGATGTGCGAGCCGAGCGCACGCACGCGCGTCCAGTCGTTGCCGAGGCCGCCCGCGAACTTCGAGAGCAGCGCGTTTTCCTTCAGCGCTTCGTAGATGCCGTCGAGATCGTCGGCGACCGTCGTCAGATAGCACGACGACAATTGCGAGCGATGCGTGCCCGAATTGAAGAGCGTCGGCGTCGACGACATGAAGTCGAACGACGACAGCACGTTGTAGAACTCGATCGCGCGCGCTTCACGGTCGATCTCGTTCAGCGACAGGCCCATCGCCACGCGCATGAAGAATGCCTGCGGCAACTCGATGCGCGTGCCGTCGACGTGCAGGAAGTAGCGGTCGTACAGCGTCTGCAGGCCGAGATAGCCGAACTGCAGATCGCGATTCTGATCGAGCGCGGCGCCGAGGCGCTTGAGGTCGAACTGTTGCAGCTTGTCATCCAGCAGGCCGGCTTCGACGCCGCGCTTGATGAACTGCGGGAAGTATTCGGCGTAACGCTCGCCCATTTCGGCTTGCGTCACTTCCTCTTCGAGAATTTCGCGGCGGATCGTGTGCAGCAGGATGCGCGCCGTGACCTGACTGTACGCCGGATCCTTCTCGATCATCGTGCGCGCGGCGAGAATGGCCGAATCGTAGACCTGCGACATCGGCACGCCGTCGTACAGGTTCTTCACCGTCTCCGCGACGATCGGCTCGGCGGACACCGCATCGCCCAGATTCGCGCACGCGGAGACGATCAGCGCCTTCAGCGCTTCGAGATCGAGCGGACGCGTGACGCCGTTGTCCGTCACGTTGATCGCGCCTTCGTGCGACTGCGCGTTTTGCGCGGCCGAGCGCTCTTGCGAACGCTGCTGCGTGCGCTTCTCGCGATACAGCACGTACGCGCGCGCGACGTTGTGCTCGCCGCCGCGCATCAGCGCGAGCTCGACCTGATCCTGAATGTCTTCGATGTGGAAAGTCCCGCCGTGCGGACGGCTGCGCACGAGCGCGCGCACGACGGCTTGCGTCAGTTGCTCGACTTGCTCGCGCACACGCGCCGAAGCTGCGCCCTGACCGCCGTTCACCGCGATGAATGCCTTCGTCACGGCGATCGCGATTTTCGTCGGCTCGAACGACACCACGCTTCCGTTGCGACGGATGACCTTGTAGTCGGCAAACGTCGTGTTCGGCGCGAGCGCCTGAGCGCCCACGCCCTGCGCACCGCTCATCGGCTGTGCGGATGCGCCTTCGAATGAAGTCGTGGCGTTTTCGGTGGTTTGCATGTGCAAAACTCCTGGTGTTCGATTGGTGCGGATGGTCCGCGGATTTATCACTTATGCCGCGCGCGTCACGAACTCGTCGTGAAAGTCGCGCGGTGTTTTGGCGGTCAAGCCGGGCTGTGAATGCAGCAGGCTGAAAACACGAATCGCGGCGCTTACGGCCCGCATTGTCATTGGCGTCTCATGCGGTGCCCGCGTTGGCGCGCGGTGTCGGTCGACGCAATTCGCGCTTGCTTGCATGCCTTCTTCACGGTGCTGCTCGCTGGCGCCCGACGCGCCCGACGCCTCTCTCCTCGCAAAGAGAAACCGTCTCGCGCATCGCCCCGGGCCAGCCAAACTTCTTCTACGCCGGAAAGCCGACGGCGCCGGCTCACTGGAGCGGGCGCCGCGTCAACAACACAAGATCTAGTGCAAAGTACGTCTGTCGGCACCAAGTATAGTGGACAACATTGCAGTCTCAAAAAGTTTTATTTGCCCTGAGTCTGCGGCAGCGGGGTTGACTTTTGCTATCGCAAAGCGCGACAAGGCCTCGCGCGCGACGCTGCTGCGCCGCAACGAGAAAGACCTTACGCAGCGCTCAGATGTTGGATTGAAACGGAAAGAACGACGGCGGCAGCGCGCTGCCGTGACGCAGACGCGACCACTCGAAATGCGGGCCCGGATCGGTCTTGCGGCCGGGCGCGATGTCCGAGTGACCCGCGACTGCATCGATCGGATAGCGCTTCACCACGACTCGCACGAGCGCGGCGAGCGCGTCGTACTGCGCGTCTTCGAAGGGCACGCGATCGCTGCCTTCGAGCTCAATGCCGATCGAAAAGTCGTTACAGCGCTCGCGCCCGCAGAACGACGAGACGCCCGCGTGCCACGCGCGTTCGTCGCAGGAGACGAACTGCTCGATCGCGCCGCCGCGACGGATCACGAAGTGCGCCGACACGCGCATGCCGCGCAGATGATCGAAGTACGGATGCGCGTCGTGATCGAGCTTGTTGAGGAAGAAATCGGCGATGGCGTTCGTCGTGAAATCGTCGGGCGGCAGGCTGATGTTGTGCACGACGATGAGCGTCGGCACCGCGTCGCCCGGACGCGCCTCGAAGTTCGGCGACGGCAGGCGCGTCGCGTGCGTGAACCAGCCTTGCGCGTCGATATGCGGATCGCGCTGTCTGACGACGTTGGTGTTCATCGTGCGTCGCGTCCGGTCGGACGGGCCGCGTAATGGCGCGCGTGATCGCTGCAGCAGAAGCGCTCGCCCGCGACGATGATCGATTCGCTGCGCGGCGTGTGCACGCCACACTGCGCGCAACGGATGAGCGGATCGGCGAGTTGCGGCGCGCTCGCGGCCGCGCCGTTGCCATGACCGTTGCCGCTGCGGGCGCGGCGTGCGTCATGCGCTCCGCCCGCGGTCGCGCCGCCGGCTGGCGCGTCGCCCTGCTGCGCGCGCTCGTTCGCGCGGCGCAGCTTCTTCAGAAGCCACTGGCACAGAAAAAAGAGGACGATCAGAAAGAAGAAATTTCGCATCGATTCAATGCCGATAGATTCAGACGCTCAGACGACCGCGCGATGCAGCAGCACTTCGAACACGAAGCGGCTGCCGACGTACGCGAGCAGCAGCGCGGCGAACGACGCCAGCACCCAGCGCAACGCGGCGCGTCCGCGCCATCCGGAGAGGCGGCGCGCGGTGAGCAATGCGCCGAACATCAGCCAGGAGACGAACGCGAACACGGTCTTGTGATCGAAGCGCAGCGCGCGATCGACCAGTTGCTCGTTGAACGCGATGCCCGACACGAGCGTGAGCGTGAGCAGCACGAAGCCCGCCGCGATCAGGCGGAACAGCAGCTTTTCAAGAGTCAGAAGCGGCGGCAGCGTGTCGAGCCAGCTCGCGAGCCAGCCATTGCCGGTATGACGCGTCGCGAGGCCGCGCATGCGCTGCAGGCGGCGTTCGAGCATCAGCATGAGCACGGCGTGCAGCGCGGCGATCGCGAAGAGTCCGTACGCGATGTTCGCGATCAGGAAATGCAGCTTGAACATCGGCGCGGCGGAATACGACAGCACGCGCACGCCGCCGAAGACGAGCGGCAACAGCGACGCGATGCACGCGAGCGGCAATACGAGCAGGCGCAGGCCGTCGAGCGGAAAGAAGAAGCTCTCGATCCAGTAGATGCCCGCGCCGAGCCAGAACATCGCGGAGAGCGCGAACGCGAAGCCGAAGATCATCGCGTTCTGGGGAAAGATGGTCGTGTGCAGCAGGAGGCCGTGCACGAGCAACGCTACTAATAATAGAGCGCGGCCCAATCCGCCCATGTCCGGCGATTTTTTGGCCGCCGCCGGCGATGCGATGCCCGGAGGCACGCCGGCCAGCGCCGGCTCCACGGCCGTGTGGCGATGCGCGCGCCAGCCCGCTACGGCGAGTCCGCCATAGAGAAGCGCAGTGAGGGCATACAGTACAATATCCATGTTCGAAGTTTACACTAGGCCCTTGAATCACGACGTTTTCTCCCTTGCGGCAACGCGGGGCGATTACGTCGTTTTGCGCTGAAAAAGGGCCGCATTCACTACCGTTTCCCATGCTCGATAACCTGACTCAACGGATGGCCCGCGTCGTCAAGACGCTGCGCGGCGAAGCCCGGCTCACCGAGGCCAACACGCAAGAGATGTTGCGGGAAGTGCGTCTCGCGCTGCTCGAGGCCGACGTCGCGCTGCCGGTCGTGCGCGAGTTCATCGCGAAGGTGAAGGAAAAGGCGCTCGGCGAGGAAGTGCTGTCGAGCCTGTCGCCGGGTCAGGCGCTCGTCGGCGTCGTCCAGAAGGAACTGACGGCCGTGATCGGCGGCGATTACGAAGGCAAGGCAGCCGAGCTGAATCTGGCGGTCGCGCCGCCCGCCGTGATCCTGATGGCCGGTCTGCAGGGTGCGGGCAAAACCACCACGACCGGCAAGCTCGCCAAGCTGCTGCGCGAAAAGAGCAAGAAGAAGGTCCTCACCGTTTCCGTCGACGTGTATCGCCCCGCCGCTATCCGTCAGTTGCAGACGGTGACGGAACAGGTCGGCGCCGACTTCTTCCCGTCGGAAGCGAATCAGAAGCCCGCGGATATCGCGCGCGCGGCGATCGACTGGGCGAAGCGGCACTATCACGACGTGGTGATCGTCGATACGGCCGGCCGTCTCGGTATCGACGAAGCGATGATGAAGGAAATCAGCGAGCTGCACGCGCTGCTCAAGCCCGCTGAAACGCTCTTCGTCGTCGACGCCATGTTGGGGCAGGACGCGGTCAACACCGCGAAGGCGTTCAACGACGCGCTGCCGCTCACCGGCGTCGTGCTCACCAAGCTCGACGGCGATTCGCGCGGCGGCGCGGCGCTTTCGGTGCGCAACGTCACCGGCAAGCCGATCAAGTTCGTCGGCGTCGCGGAAAAGCTCGACGGCCTCGAAGTCTTCCATCCGGATCGCATGGCGAACCGGATTCTCGGCATGGGCGACATTCTCGCGCTCGTCGAGGAAGCGCAACGCGGCGTCGACAGCCAGGCCGCGCAGAAGCTCGCCGACAAGGTCAAGAAAGGCGGCGACTTCGATCTGAACGACTTCAAGGCGCAGCTCTCGCAAATGAAGAAGATGGGCGGCCTTTCGTCACTCATGGACAAACTGCCCGCGCAGTTTCAGCAGGCCGCGCAAGGCGCGGACATGAACAACGCGGAAAAGCAGATGCGCCGCATGGAAGGCATCATCAATTCGATGACGCTGCAGGAACGCGCGAAGCCGGAGCTCATCAAGGCGGCGCGCAAACGCCGTATCGCCGCGGGCGCGGGCGTGCACGTTCAGGAGGTGAACCGCATGCTCAACCAGTACGAGCAGATGCGCGGCATGATGAAGAAGCTGAAAGGCGGCAACCTGCAAAAGATGATGCGCGGCATGAAGGGCATGCTGCCCGGCATGCGCTGACCCGCACTTTTATTGAACCCGCGTTCTCTTCGGGCGTCCGACTCGAAAGAAACGCGGGTTTATCATATGGCGCACGCCGCCGTTTTTTTCCACACTTAGAAGTCAGCCTTTCCCGCTTCCCCTTATGAATCGCGAAGAAGCCCTCCATATTTTCAGCCACTCAGAAGAGATCGTGACGGCTGACGAAGTCAACGCATCGATCGGCAAGATGGCCACGGCCATCAAGGCTGCGACGAAAGACGACTTCCCGCTCGTGCTCTCGGTCATGGGGGGCGCGGCCGTGTTCACCGGCATGCTGCTGCCGCATCTCGACTTCCCGCTCGAGTTCGATTACATCCACCTGACGCGCTATCGCAACGCCATCAAGGGCGGCAGCGAGATGCAGTGGCGCGTCGCACCGGCGGAATCGGTGAAGGATCGCGTGGTGCTCGTGCTCGACGATATTCTCGACGAAGGCGAAACGATGGCCGCGATCCGCGATCGCATCATGGCGATGGGCGCGAAGACGTTTCTGTCCGCGGTGCTGTGCGAGAAGATCATCCCGAAGGCGAAGCCGCTGCGTCCGGATTTTTGCGGATTCGAAGTGCCGGATCGTTACGTGTTCGGCTGCGGGATGGACGCGAAGGGTTACTGGCGTAATCTGCCGACGATCCGGGCGTTGACGGAAGGGGCGTGATCGCCGCCCGTATCCAAAAGAAAAGCGGCCCGCGGGCCGCTTTTTTCATAGCTGATGCACGAAAGTGCGTATGCCCGTGAGCATCATCTCGACGGAAATCGCGACAAGGACAAGCCCCATCAAACGCTCGAAAGCCGTCACCACGCGCTCGCCGAGCCATTGCTGAATCTTCTCGGCGAGAATCAGCACGATCGCGCAGACGATCATCGTCACCGTGAGCGCGCCGATCCATTCGAACATTTTGCCGGGCGCCTGCGACGTCAGCAGCATCACCGTCGCGAGCGCCGATGGCCCCGCCAGCGCCGGAATCGCGAGCGGCACGATCAGCGGCTCGCCGCCGCGCGAATCGCCGCCCATCGCGCCGTCCGGATGCGGAAAGATCATGCGCAGCGCGATCAGAAACAGCACGATGCCGCCCGCGATGCGCAACGAGACATCGGTGAGGTTCATCGCGCGCAGGAAGCGATCGCCCGCCAGCATGAACACCAGCAGAATGACGAACGCGATCGCCACTTCGCGCAGCACGACCACGCGGCGCCGCTCTTTGGCGACGCCGCGCAGCGCGTTGATGAAGATCGGGATATTGCCGAGCGGATCGGTGATCAGCAGCAGCAGGATCGTCGCCGACAGGAAGTTGTACTGCATTACTTCGCGAGCGCGGCCCGCACTTTCCCGACGACGACATCGGCGGCTTCATCGACCGGCAGCAGCGTGGCTTCCGCGTCGCGGCGGCCCTGATATTCCAGCTTGCCTTCCTTCAGCCCGCGATCGCCGATCACGATGCGATGCGGCACGCCGATCAATTCCCAGTCCGCGAACATCACACCCGGACGCTCGCCGCGATCGTCGAGAATCACGTCGATGCCGGCCTGCTGCAGCGTCGCGTACAGCTTGTCGGCCTGCTCGCGCACCGCGTCGCTGCGGTCGTAGCCCATCGGGCAGATCACGACTTCGAACGGCGCAATGGCTTCCGGCCAGATGATGCCCTTGTCGTCGAAATTCTGTTCGATTGCCGCGCCCAGCACGCGCGTCACGCCGATGCCGTAGCAGCCCATCTGCATCGGCGCGGGCTTGCCGTTTTCGTCGAGGAAGGTCGCGCCCATCGAATCGGAATACTTCGTGCCGAGCTGGAACACGTGACCCACTTCGATGCCGCGGCAGATTTCGAGCGTGCCCTTGCCGTCCGGCGACGGATCGCCCGCGACGACATTGCGAATGTCCGCGACTTCCGGCTCGGGCAGATCGCGGCCCCAGTTCACGCCGGTCGTGTGGTAATCGACCTCGTTCGTGCCGACGACGAAGTCGCTCATGTTCGCGACCGTGCGGTCCGCGATCACGCGCACCGGCTTCTTCGTGTTGAGCGGACCGAGGTAGCCCGGCGGCGTGCCGAACCATTCGACGATCTCGGCTTCCGTCGCGAAGCGATAACCCTTCAGGCCCGGCAGCTTGCCCGTCTTGATGTCGTTGAGCGAGTGATCGCCGCGCAGCATCAGCAACCAGATGGTCGGTTCGGCGCCTTCGTTGTCGGTCGCGAGAACGATCGACTTGATCGTGCGTTCCAGCGGAATGTTCAGAAGCTGCGCGACCGCCTCGCACTTCGCGGCGCCGGGCGTGGGCGTCTTCTTCAGTTCTTCGGTCGGCGCGGCGCGTTGCGCGATGAGCGGCAGCGCATCGGCGGCTTCGACGTTCGCCGCGAAGTCCGAGCTCGGGCAATACGCGATGTCATCCTCGCCCGTATCGGCGATCACGTGGAATTCATGCGAACCGCTGCCGCCGATCGAACCGTTGTCCGCCGCGACCGCGCGGAACTCCAGCCCGATGCGCGTGAAGATGCGCACGTAGGCTTCGTACATCTTGCGATACGACTCTGCGAGGCCGTCGAGGTCTTTATCGAAGGAATAGGCGTCCTTCATGATGAATTCGCGGCCGCGCATCACGCCGAAGCGCGGACGGATTTCGTCGCGGAACTTCGTTTGAATCTGATAGAAGTTCACCGGCAACTGGCGATAGCTCTTGATCTCGCGGCGCGCGATGTCCGTCACGACTTCCTCGTGCGTCGGGCCCATGACGAAATCGCGCTCGTGGCGATCCTTGAAACGCAACAGTTCCGGGCCGTATTGCTCCCAGCGGCCCGACTCCTGCCACAGTTCGGCGGGCTGCACGGCGGGCATCAGCAATTCGAGCGCGCCCGCGCGGTTCATCTCTTCACGCACGATGGCCTCGACCTTGCGCACCGAGCGCAGACCGATCGGCATGTAATCGTAGATGCCGCCCGCGACGCGGCGGATCATGCCTGCACGCATCATCAGCTTGTGGCTGACGATCTCGGCGTCGGCGGGAGCTTCCTTCAGGGTGCCGATGAAGAAACGGGATGCTTTCATTCAAATTTTCCAAATGCGGCGCGCTTCGGAGCGGATAGCGCCGAAGCAGGCGGATCAAGGTGAACGACGGAACGACCGGCGAGAAAAGAAGATTTTGCCGCCTGCCGGATGCTCTGGCAAAGACATTCACACGGATGCCCCGAATTGGGGTTCGTGCCAGTGCGTCGAGGCCAATAACTGTTTATAATCAAAGCAATTTTAAAGGATTTGAAGGTGGCTGTATGCTGGATCGTGAAGGCTTTCGCCCGAACGTCGGCATCATCCTCTTGAACGCGCGCAACGAAGTGTTTTGGGGCAAGCGGCTGCGTGAACATTCCTGGCAGTTTCCGCAAGGGGGCATCAAATACGGTGAGACCCCTGTGCAAGCGATGTATCGGGAGTTACACGAAGAAACCGGCCTGCTACCGGAGCATGTAAAAGTTGTCGGTCGCACGCGCGACTGGCTGCGTTATGAGGTGCCGGACAAGTTCATCAAGCGCGAGGTGCGCGGACATTATCGCGGTCAGAAACAGATCTGGTTTCTGCTGCGCATGGTGGGCCGCGATTGCGACATCTGCCTGCGCGCGACGGACCATCCGGAATTCGATGCCTGGCGCTGGAACGAGTATTGGGTACCGCTGGATGCGGTCATCGAGTTCAAGCGCGACGTTTATCAAATGGCTCTATCCGAGCTGTCCCGCTTTCTGCGGCGTACCAACTCCCGCGGTGAGCGCGGCGAGCGAGCCGCGCATCACGGACCGCGCTATCCACGCGTCGTCCAGACGATGACGATCGAAGCTCCTGCCGTTACTGCCTCCGGCGCGGCAGTTCAGGCAGAATGCACGGTCAGCGAAGAAGTGCATGTGATCGTGCAGCGCTCATCGTGAATCCGGGCACTGCAACGCTTCGAGCACTTTGACACTCAACGCGATTGCGATCGATGGCACGGCGAACTTCTCGCCGTGCCATCTCGCTTTGTTCCGCCGGGCGGGCGCATGAAGCCCGCGCGCATGTTTCCGGGAAGACCCAATTGAAAGTGAATGCCTCACTCGCGGTAATCGCGGCATCCGCGGCAGCGCTCGCCGTGCTCGCCGGCTGTTCCAGCAACAAGGCGCCGTCCACGCAGGACGACGGCGTGTTCACCTATCTGCTCGACCGCAAGCCGAACTGGACCGAAGAAAAAATCGACACGATGCCACCGCTGCCGCAGGCATCGAATCTGGTCGCGTTCAACGTGTCGCAGAACACGCCGCTCACGTTCGCCGTCGACAAGACCACGCTCACGGTCGGCAAGGATGGCGTCATTCGTTACGTGATCGTCGCGACGAGTCCGGCGGGCGCGCGCAACGTCAACTATGAAGGCATTCGTTGCGACACCTACGAATGGCGTCGCTACGCGAGCATCAACGACGATCAGAACGGCTGGGATCAAGGTTCCGCATTCGACTTCAAGCGCATCGAAAACGGCGAGCTGAACGCGTATCAGGCGGCGCTCTATCAGGATTATTTCTGCACGAGCAAGCTGCCCGTCGGCACCGCGAAACAGATCGTCAACAACATGGAATACAAGCGCACGCAAAGCGTGATCAATCTGCGCTGATTGCGCCGCGCGTCGGCGTGACGATGTGAAAACGCCCGCTGATTCAGCGGGCGTTTTCGTTTCAGACGAGCACGAGATTGTCGCGATGGATCAGTTCCGGCTCCAGCATGTAGCCGAGCACCGATTCGATCTCGCCGCTCGGCCGGCGATGAATCAGCCGCGCCTCCGAACTGCTGTAGTTCGTGATGCCGCGCGCGACTTCCTGCCCTTGATCGTCGACGCACGCGATTACTTCGCCGCGATCGAAGGCGCCTTTCACGTCGATAACGCCGATCGGCAAAAGGCTCTTGCCGTCGGCGGTGAGCTTGTTGACCGCGCCCTTGTCGATGACGACATGCCCGCGCACCTGCAAGTGATCCGCCATCCACTGCTTGCGCGCCGCCATGCGTGCGGTGCGCGCGATGAGTTGCGTGCCGATCATCTCGCCCGATGCGAGGCGCGTGAGCACATCGGCTTCGCGGCCGCTCGCGATGACCGTGTTCGCGCCGCTGTGCGCGGCACGCTTCGCCGCGAGAATCTTGGTCAGCATGCCGCCGCGTCCTAGGCTCGAACCCGCGCCGCCCGCCATCTGCTCGAGTTCGGGCGTGCCGGCGTCGGCTTGCTCGACGAGCGTCGCGTTCGGGTCCTTGCGCGGATCGGCGGTGAAGAGGCCACGCTGATCGGTGAGAATGACGAGCGCATCGCCTTCGATCAGATTCGCGACGAGCGCGCCGAGCGTGTCGTTGTCGCCGAACTTGATTTCGTCGGTGATGACGGTGTCGTTCTCGTTGATGATCGGCACGGCGCCCAGGCGCAGCAGCGTGAGCAGCGTCGAGCGCGCGTTCAGATAGCGTTCGCGATCGGCGAGATCGGCGTGCGTGAGCAGAATCTGCGCGGTGCGGATGCCGTGCGCGCCGAAGCTGCTTTCGTAGACTTGCGCGAGACCCATCTGGCCGACCGCGGCCGCCGCCTGCAATTCGTCGATTTCGCGCGGTCGCTTTGTCCAGCCGAGCCGGTGAATGCCTTCCGCGATCGCGCCCGAACTCACGAGCACGACTTCCTTGCCCTGTTCGCGCAGCGCCGCGATTTGCGACGCCCAGCGCGAGATTGCCGCATGATCGAGCCCGCGACCGTCATTGGTGACGAGGCTCGACCCTACTTTCACTACGATTCGCTTCGCAGCGGCGATGACCGAACGCATCGTGCGCTTTCTCCTCGTGGTTGCTTTATTCCTTCGTTTCGTCGTCGCGGAAGCGCACGTCGGCGGCGAGATCTTCCGCTTCAGCCGCGCGCGATGCGTCCGAATGCTGCGAGATGTAATCGTAGATCGCGTAGGTGAGCGCCTCGCAGCCCTGACCGGTCAACGCCGAAATCTCGTAGACCGGACCGTCCCATTCGAAGCGCTCGACGAAATCGGCGATGCGCGCCTCGCGTTCGTCTTCCGGCACCATGTCGAGCTTGTTCAGCACGAGCCAGCGCGGCTTTTCGTAAAGCTGCTCGTCGTACTTGCGCAGTTCGTTGACGATCGCCTTCGCTTCCGCGACCGGATCGACGTTTTCATCGAACGGGGCCATGTCGACGAGATGCAGCAGCACGCCCGTGCGCTGCAAGTGCCGCAGGAAACGATGCCCGAGGCCCGCGCCTTCCGCCGCGCCTTCGATGAGACCCGGAATGTCCGCGATCACGAAGCTCTTGCTCGGCCCGACGCGCACCACGCCGAGATTCGGCGCGAGCGTCGTGAACGGATAATCCGCGATCTTCGGCCGCGCGTTCGACACCGACGAGATGAAAGTGGACTTGCCCGCGTTCGGCATGCCGAGCAGACCGACATCCGCGAGCACTTTCAGCTCGAGTTTGAGCATGCGGCGCTCGCCCGGCTTGCCGTCGGTTTTCTGACGCGGCGCGCGGTTCGTGCTCGACTTGAAATGCAGGTTGCCGAGGCCGCCCGCACCGCCCTTCGCGATCAAGACCTGCTGATTGTGCTCGGTCAGATCGGCGATGATCTCGCCCGTTTCCTGATCCGAAATGATCGTGCCGACCGGCATGCGCAGCGTGATGTCGTCGCCGCCCTTGCCGTAGCAATCCGCGCCGCGGCCGTTTTCGCCGTTGCGCGCCTGATGCTTCTTGGAGAACCGGTAGTCGATCAGCGTGTTGATGTTGCGGTCGCCGACCGCGTAGACGCTGCCGCCGCGCCCGCCGTCGCCGCCGTCCGGTCCGCCGAACGGGACGAACTTTTCGCGGCGCATCGACGCGCTGCCATCTCCTCCGTCGCCGGCGATGACTTCGATCCTCGCTTCGTCAATGAACTTCATGCGTTGCTCCGTCCCGTGTATTCGCTCTATTTTGCCGTGACCGACCTGGCCGGTCACTCATAACCAATTTTTGACCGCACCAAATAAAAATGGCCCCGCGAACTTCGCGGGGCCATTTCTTCGGTCCTGAAGCCCGTGCGTAAAACTTACGCTGCCGGGACGACGACGACCGTGTGCTTCTTCGCAGCGCCCTTGGTCACGAACTTGACGTGACCGTCGGCCAGCGCGAACAGCGTGTGATCCTTGCCGATGCCGACATTCTCACCCGGGTGCATGCGCGTGCCGCGCTGGCGAACGATGATGCCGCCTGCGTTGATTGCCTGGCCGCCGTACACCTTCACGCCGAGGCGTTTGCTCTCGGAGTCGCGGCCGTTGCGGGAAGACCCGCCTGCTTTTTTGTGTGCCATTTGCTTAGCTCCTTAACCGATGCGCTTACGCGTTGATCGCGTCGATGCGCAGTTCGGTGTAGTTCTGGCGATGGCCAGCGTGCTTTTGGTAGTGCTTCCGGCGGCGCATCTTGAAGATGGTCACTTTCTTGTGACGACCTTGGGACACGACGGTAGCCTTGACGGAAGCCCCACTGACCAGCGGCGTACCGAACTGAATCGATTCGCCTTCGCCTACTGCGAGAACCTGGTCGAGCGTGATTTCAGCGTCAATGTCTGCCGGTATCTGTTCTACTTTAAGTTTTTCGCCAACGGCAACTTTGTACTGCTTGCCGCCGGTTTTTATGACCGCGTACATTGAGAACCTCACTCAGAATTCTTTTTCCACGCACCACGCGGGGAAAACACGCGATTATACATAGAGTTACGCTCGACGTCAAAGCGCCGTGACGATGCCCGCGCGGGCGGCGCAACGCGCGATCCGGCTCCGAACCTCGGCGAAAACGAAGCGAATCGCAGCCGAAATTCGCCGACATTGCGCGAGTCGGAACACCGGACCACCCGGCGTCTGTCGGATTCGCCTTATAATCCGCCGGATTACCCTTTTTGCCGATCATGTCGTCCACCGCCACTTCCTCTCCCAACGCCGCCGCGCTGCTCGCCCCGATCGCCGAGGACATGCAGCAGGTCAATCGCGTCATCCGGCAGCGCCTGGCATCAGAAGTGATGCTGATCAACCAGATTTCGGAGTACATCATCGGCGCGGGCGGCAAGCGGCTGCGGCCGGCGCTGCTGCTCCTCGTCTCGGGCGCGCTGGGCGACACGACCGGGCATCGTCACGAATTGGCGGCGGTGGTTGAGTTCATCCACACGGCGACGCTGCTGCACGACGACGTCGTCGACGAATCGGATTTGCGCCGCGGCCGCAAGACCGCGAACGCGCTGTTTGGCAATGCGGCAAGCGTGCTGGTCGGCGACTTCCTGTATTCGCGCTCGTTCGAGATGATGGTGAGCGTCGGCAAGATGCGCGTGATGGAAATCCTGTCCGTCGCGACCAACATCATTTCCGAAGGCGAAGTGCTGCAACTGCTCAACATGCACGATCCGGACGTGGACGAAGCACGCTACATGCAGGTGATCCGCTACAAGACGGCGAAGCTGTTCGAAGCGGCGGCGCAGCTCGGCGCGGTGCTTTCGGGTGCGGATGCGCGGACCGAAGCGGCGGCGGCGGAGTTCGGCCGGCGCATCGGCACGGCGTTCCAGATCATGGACGACTGGCTCGACTACACCGGCACGCCCGAATCGATGGGCAAGAACGCCGGCGACGACCTGCGCGAAGGCAAGCCCACCCTGCCGCTCATTTATTTGATGGAGCACGGCACGCCGGACCAGGCGGCCCTCGCACGCGAGGCGATCGAGCAAGGCGGCACGGATCGCTTCGACACGATCTTCCACGCAATCACGACGTCCGGCGCGCTCGATCACACGCTGGAATGCGCGCGCAAGGAAGCTCAGGCAGCGGCAAATGCGATTTCTTCATTTCCCTCTTCCATCTACAAAGATAGCCTGCTAGAATTATGTTCTTACTCGACGTCACGGCAGTCTTGAACGAGACTGAAGCAGCGTAAGAGTCCAAGTTGGTCAAATTCGGGGTGTAGCTTAGCCTGGTAGAGCGCTACGTTCGGGACGTAGAGGCCGGAGGTTCGAATCCTCTCACCCCGACCAGAATTGCAAAAACCCGCATGGTTCGCCATGCGGGTTTTTTATTTCCGGCGGCAAAACCGCGTACGCTGGCCGAAAGGCCGAGGGCGAGCTTGCCGGCCCGTCTGCTATATTGCCTCCCATCTCCGCCCCTACTCGATCGCCGCGTGGACAACCTTCCCTTATGGGCGCAAATTTGCGCCATTTTTCTGCTTCTCTTCCTTTCCGGCTTTTTCTCGATCTCCGAAACGTCGATGATGGCGCTCAATCGCCATCGCCTGAAATATCTGGCGAGCCAAGGATCGCTACGCGCCCGCACGACGCAAGGCCTGCTCGCGAAGACCGATCAGCTTCTCTCGGTCATCCTGATCGGCAACAACCTGATCAACACGATCATCCCGGTGCTCACGACATCCATCGCGCTGCGCACCTTCGGCCATAACAACCTCGTCCTGTCGATCACGACGGGCGTCATTGCATTCCTGATCATCGTGTTCGCGGAAATCGCGCCGAAGATCGTCGGCGCGACGTATCCCGAGAAAGTGGCGCTGCCGGCGAGCCTCGTGCTCGCGCCGCTCATGCGCGTCGCGCGGCCGCTCATCTGGTTCGTCAATCTGTTCGCCAACGCGATTCTCGCCGCACTGCACATCAACACGAAGGGCAAGCGCGATCAGCGGATCTCGCCCGAAGAGTTGCGCACCATCGTGCTGGAAACGGGCAGCTTCATGCCGACCAAGCACCGCAGCATCCTGCTCAATCTGTTCGATCTGGAGAACATCACCGTCGACGACGTGATGATCCCGCGCCGGCGCATCGAAGCGCTCGACTTCGACGCGCCCTTCGAACAGATCCTGCACCAGCTCGAGACGTGCTACCACAACAAGCTGGTCGTCTTTCAGGGCGACATCGATCGCGTGCTCGGCATTCTGCACGTGCGCAAGACGCTCTCGGCGCTGCACAACCAGGAACTCGAGCGCGACACGCTGCGCGAACTGCTCACCGAACCGTATTTCGTGCCCGCGGGCACGCCTGTCTTCCAGCAATTGCAGTACTTCCAGGAAAGCGGCCACCGTATCGCGATCGTGGTCGACGAGTACGGCGAATTGCAGGGCCTCGTCACGCCGGAGGACATCATCGAAGAGCTGATCGGCGAATTCACGACGACGATTCCGCGCGGCGCCGGCTCGCGCGGCGGCTGGGACGAGAGCGGCGAGTGCATCGTGGCGGGCAGCATGCCGTTGCGCGAACTGAACCGCTGGCTGCATCTGTCGCTGCCGACGGACGGCCCGAAAACGCTCAACGGCCTGATCCTCGAAACGCTCGAAGACATCCCCGACGGCGACGTTTCGGTGCAGATCGCGGGCGTGACCTTCGAAGTGATGCGCAGCGACGATCAGGCGATCCGAACCGTCAAGATTTTCCGCCCGCCCGAAGGCACGCGACACGCGCTGCGTTAGCCATTCGGACGACTGTGCGCCGGCGGCCGAGGACGGGATCATCGGATCATCTCGACTCGACCGCCGACGCCATGATTTCCCCTTCCTTCCGCGAAACGCCATCCGACCACGAGACGCCCGCCGTCTCGCTGCTCACCGACACCTTGCGCGAAGCCGCCGAGCGCGGCGCGTCCGATATCCATGTCGAACCGTCCGAGCACGCATGGCGCATCCGGCTGCGCGTCGATGGCGCGTTGCACGTATTGAAGCGCCCGCCGCCCCATTTGCGCGATGCGTTCGTCACGCGGATCAAGGTGCTGGCGCGAATGGACATCGCCGAGCGGCGCGTGCCGCAGGACGGCCGGCTGCGGCTGAATCTGCCGGGCGGGCGGATCGGCGACTATCGCGTCAATTCGCTGCCGACGCTCTTTGGCGAAAAACTCGTGCTGCGGCGGCTCGAAGCGCTGCCGCCCGACCTTTCGCTCGCCTCGCTCGGTCTCGACGACGCGCAAGGCCGCGCGGTCGAATCGGCGATTCGGGCACCCCACGGTCTCGTCCTCGTGACCGGTCCGACCGGCAGCGGCAAGACCGTATCGCTCTACTGCTTCCTCCAGATGCTCAACGCGGAAGCCCGCAACGTGTCCTCGGTCGAGGATCCTGTCGAAATTCAACTTGCGGGCATCAATCAGGTGAGCGTGCGCGAAAAGGCGGGACTGACCTTCGCCGTGGCGCTGCGCGCGTTCAAGCGTCAGGATCCGGATGTCATCATGGTCGGCGAAATACGCGACGCGGAAACGGCGGACGTCGCGGTGAAGGCTGCGCAAACGGGCCATCTCGTGCTCTCGACCTTGCACACGAACGATGCGCCCGCCGCGATCGCGCGTCTCATCGATATCGGCGTCGCGCCTTACAACCTCGCGTCGGCGCTCAAGCTCGTCACCGCGCAACGGCTCGTGCGCAAGCTGTGCGAGTTCTGCCGCGCGCCGTCGGCGTTGGCGCTCGCGGACGGGTTTCATCCGTTCGAGCCGCGCGGCTGTCCGGCGTGTCATGGCGTCGGTTATCGCGGGCGCGTCGGCGTGCACCAGGTGATGCCGGTATCGGATGAACTGCGCGAGTTGATCGTCTCGCGCGCCGCGACGCATGCGATCGCGCGCGCGGCGCAGGCGCAAGGCATGCCCGCGTTGCGCGATGCGGCGTTCGCGCGCGTGCGCGAAGGCGTAACGAGCGTCGCCGAAGCAGTCGACGCGACGGAGATCGAATGATGAACGACGCGCTCGAACTGCGCTTCGCGTGGCGCGGCATGGACAGCGAAGGCCAGCCGATGCGGGGAAAGATCATCGCCGCCGACGCACTCGCGGCCCGCGCGTCGCTGCGGCGCGAAGGCGTGATCGTCACCTTGCTCGAAACGCTCGGCGCCGCGCCGCCGCCCAAAGCGAGGACCGCCGACGTGACCGTCTTCACGCGACAGCTCGCCGGCCTGCTGCGCGCGGGACTGCCGCTCGTCGGCGCGCTCGAATTGCTCGCCGGCAGCGCGTCCGCCAGCGGAATGCCGCGCATCGTGCGCGCGCTGGCCCGCGATATCACGCGCGGCGTGCCATTCTCGGGCGCGCTGGCACGGCATCCGGCTGCGTTCGGCACGCTGTACTGCCAGCTGGTTTCGGTCGGTGAAGTCGCGGGTGCGTTGCCGACGGTGCTCGCCCGCCTCGCCGACGACCGCGAGCGGGCGGCGTCGCAACGGGCCAGATTGCGCGCCGCGCTCACCTATCCCGTGATGGTGCTGCTGCTTTCGCTCGCGATTACGGCGGGATTGCTGATCGGCGTCGTGCCGACCTTCAAGACGATCTTCGACGGCTTCGGCGCCGCGCTGCCCGCGCCGACGCGTTTCGTGCTCGCGCTTTCGGACGGCGTCGCGAATGTCGGCGTGCCGTTCGGGATTGCAGCCGCATCTGCGGTATTCATCGGATGGAATTGGATGAAGCGTTCGCCCGATGCACGCGCCGCCGCCGATCACGCCGCGCTGCGCCTGCCGCTTGCAGGCAAGCTGCTGCGCTCGCTCGCGGTCGCGCGATGGAGCCGCGCGCTCGGCACGCTGCTCTCGGCGGGCACGCCGCTGTCGGATGCGTTCAACTCACTCACGCATGCCACAGGAAACCGCGTGTTCGACCGCGCCACCGTCGACATCGCCGCGCGCCTGCACAACGGCGAGCGTCTCGCGGCCGCAATGCGCGCCGTCGGATGCTTTCCGCAGGACGTCGTGCAGCCGATCGCGGTCGCCGAAGAATCAGGCTCGCTCGATGCGATGCTTCTCGATCTAGCCACGCTCGCCGACCGTCAGGTGGACGAGCGCATCGGCGGCTTCGCGAGTCTTTGCGAGCCGATCGTCATCGCGGTGCTGGGCGCGCTCGTGGGCGGCCTTGTCATCGCGATGTATCTTCCTGTCATTCAGCTCGGCAACGTGGTGTAGCATCGCGGGCCAAAGCAACCGTTCGTCCATCATGCAGCCTTCGTTCGATCCGACCGCCGCGCATTTCGCGAGCCGCTATCTGGCGGCGTTCGCGGCGCTGCCCGTGGCCGTGCAGTACGGGTTCGCCATCGTGTTCGGCCTCGTGATCGGCAGTTTTCTTACTGTCGTCGTGCATCGTCTGCCCGTCATGCTCGAACGCGCGTGGCGCGCGGAAGTCGACGCAGCCATTCCCGAGGCGTCCGATGCCACCAAATTCGCCGCCGCCGATCCCTATCCCGAGCGCTTCAATCTCGCCGTGCCGCGCAGCGCGTGCCCGCATTGCAAGCACGTGCTGCGCGCGTGGGAAAACATTCCCGTCATCAGCTATCTGGCCCTGCGCGGACGTTGCTCGGCATGCGGCGCACGCGTGAGCCCGCGCTATCCGCTGACCGAACTCGCGACCGGCGCGCTGGCGGCGCTATCGCTTTACGCGTTCGGTCCCACGTGGCCCGCGCTGGCCGCGCTCGGTCTATGCGCGGCCTTGCTGACGGCAGGGCTCATCGACTACGACACACGCTATCTTCCCGATGTACTGACGCTGCCCTTGCTTTGGGCCGGGCTTCTCGTCAATTTCGGCGAAGGCGGATTCGCGACGCTGCACGACGCCGTGACGGGCGCAGTCGCAGGCTATCTGTTCCTGTGGTGCGTGTACTGGCTCTTCAAGCTCGTGCGCGGCGTGGAAGGCATGGGCTACGGCGACTTCAAGCTGCTCGCCGCGATCGGCGCGTGGCTCGGATGGTCGGCGCTCGCGCAAGTGCTTCTGATCGCGGCCGTCGCGGGCGCCGCGTTCGGCATCGTAGCGACGTGGCGCAAGCGCATGCGTTTCGAAGAGCCGTTACCGTTCGGACCGTTTCTCGCGGCGGGCGGCGCGATCACGCTTTTCATCGGCACGCCGCTTTATGCATTGTTAGGTTGATCGAACCGAACGGAGCAACGGATGTTCAGCATTGGTCTTACCGGCGGCATCGGCAGCGGCAAGAGCACGGTCGCTGATCTCTTCGCAGCGCGCGGCGTGCCGCTGATCGACACGGACCTGATCGCGCATCGAATCACGGCGCCGGGCGGCGTCGCGATGCCGCTCATCGCGAGCGAATTCGGCGACGGATTCATCGCGGCGGACGGCTCGCTCGATCGCGCGAAGATGCGCGCGCTCGTCTTCGCCGACGACACCGCGAAGGCGCGCCTCGAAGGCATCGTGCATCCGCTGATTCGCGCCGAGACGGAACGCCAGCGGTTCGCGGCGCAGGGCGCGTATCACATCGTCGTGGTGCCCTTGCTCGTCGAGTCCGGTAAATGGGCGAGCCGCGTGTCGCGCGTGCTCGTGGTGGATTGCCCCCTCGAGACGCAGATCGCTCGCGTCATGCGGCGCAACGGCTTCACGCGCGAACAGGTACTCGCGATCATCGCGAAGCAGGCGTCTCGCGAAGCGCGTCTCGCGGCTGCCGACGACATCGTGCTCAACGATGAAACCGCCACGCTCGACACGCTCGCGCAGCAAGTCGAAACACTGCACGGCCGTTATCTTTCGCTTGCGTCCGCATGACGCGACGGCGATCGCCTGAGTTAGCGAAATCGTCGAAAAGTTCCCCGTTTTCCGCCGAAACGAGCCATTCGGCGCCCGAATATGGCCCGATTTGCTAGGGTGAGGATGCGGCATTAGAATGTGCTCACTTCCGCTCATGGAAGCAACCGACCCACGCCGAGGCGAGCGCGCTTGATCCTTTACGAGTATCCCTTCAACGAGCGAATCCGGACGCTGCTGCGCCTCGAAGACCTGTTCGAGCGCTTCACGTTCTTTCTGACTCAGGAAGACGCGCGAGAACATCACGTTGCACTCACGACGCTCTTCGAGATCGCGGAAGTCGCTGGCCGCACGGACCTCAAAGCCGACCTCATGAAGGAACTGGAACGGCAGCGGCAAACGCTCGCGCCGTTTCGCGGCAATCCGGGCATCGAACAGGAAGCGCTCGAAGCCGTGCTCGGCGAAATAGAGCAGACGCTCGCCGGCCTCACCGAAATGCACGGCAAGACCGGCCAGCATCTCGCCGACAACGAATGGCTCGCGAGCATCCGTAGCCGCACGATCATTCCCGGCGGAACGTGCAAGTTCGATTTGCCGTCGTATTACGCCTGGCAGCAGTTGCCGGTCGAGGAGCGCCGCCAGGACATCGCGAAGTGGGTCATGCCCATGCTCGCGTTGCGCGACGCGGCGGCCATCGTATTGCGGCTCGCGCGTGAGTCGGGTCAGGCATCGAAAGTCATGGCGATGCAGGGCAGCTACCAGCAGATGTTGTCCGGCCGCACGTATCAGCTGATGCAAGTGCGCGTCTCACCGGACACGCGCGTGATTCCGGAAGCAAGCGCGAACAAGTACATGCTGTGGGTGCGCTTCACGGTGCAGGACGGCGATCTGAAACCGCGCGCCGTCGATGTCGACGTGCCGTTTCATCTGACGCTTTGCAGCCTTTGAATCGGAACGGTTTGGCCTCATGTGGTCAAATATCGTCCGTAACCGGCTCAATTCGTATTCGTCATGACCACTGTCGTCAAATGTCCGACCTGCGGCAAGGATGTCCGCTGGGTTCCCGAAAACCGCTTTCGCCCGTTCTGTTCCGAGCGCTGCAAGCAGATCGATCTCGGCGCGTGGGCGGCCGAGAAGTACAAGATCGCGGGTAATTCGCAGGAAACGCCGCCGGACGAAGACAATCGCGGCGGCCTCAACTGAGCGCCGTTATTCGCGCTCTTCCTCTTCGAGCCATTCCAGAATCGGAATGGCTGCCGGCAGGAGCGGCGCGACCTCGACGGGAAGCGTCTGCCAGGCGATCGCCTGACCTTCGCGGCCGACCGGCGAACCGTTCCACTCCGTCACCTTGCAGAAGAAAAGCCGCACGTACGCATGGGGATAATCATGCTCCAGCGTGCGCCAGAGCTGGCACGCGGTGACATCGATGCCCAGTTCCTCGTGCAGTTCGCGACCGAGCGCCGCCTCGATGCTCTCGCCCGGCTCCAGCTTGCCACCGGGAAACTCCCAGTAACCTTCATACGGTTTGCCCGCGGGCCGCTGCGCAAGCAGATAGCGCCCGTCGTGCTGCACCATCACGCCGACGGCCACTTCGGTCACCTTGCGGCCATCGGGCGCGATGTCCGGCTTCGCATCGGTCATTGCTTGCGTCCCGACCAGTCGCGCGCGAATTGCCACGCCACGCGGCCCGAGCGCGATCCGCGTTCGAGCGCCCACACGAGCGCATCGCCGCGTGCGCTTTCGACTTCGGCGTCGGCGCAGCCGAAGTGCTTCAGCCAGTGTCCGACGATCGACAGATAGTCGTCCTGCTTGAACGGATAGAAGCTGACCCAAAGGCCGAAGCGCTCGGAAAGCGAAATCTTTTCTTCGACCACTTCGCCGGGATGAATCTCGCCGTCGGACGTGTGCTTGTACGTCTCGTTGTCGCTCATGTATTCGGGCAACAGATGGCGGCGGTTCGACGTCGCGTAGATGAGCACGTTGTCCGATTGCGCGGCGACGGAGCCGTCGAGCGCGACCTTCAGCGCCTTGTAGCCCGACTCGCCTTCCTCGAACGAGAGATCGTCGCAGAAGACGATGAAACGCTCGGGCCGCGTGGAGATCAGATCGACGATATCGCCGAGATCATGCAGATCGTCCTTGTCGACTTCGATCAGGCGCAAGCCGTCCTTCGCATACGCGTTCAGACACGCCTTGATCAGCGACGACTTGCCCGTGCCGCGCGCGCCCGTCAGCAGAACGTTGTTCGCGGGCAGCTTGTTCACGAACTGTTGCGTGTTCTGCTGAATGAGCGATTTCTGACGATCGATGTTCTGAAGGTCGTCGAGCGAGATCTGCGAGATGGCGGAAACGGGTTGCAGGAAGCCGCGTCCCTGACGCTTGCGCCAGCGAAACGCCACCGCGGATTCCCAGTCGATATCGGGCGCGGCGGGCGGCAACATGCCTTCGATGCGCGCCAGCACCGCTTCGGCGCGCGTGAGAAATTGTTCGAGTTTATCCATCGAGTTGTCCGCGTTCAGGAGCGATAGTCGGCGTTGATGCTCACGTAATCATGCGAAAGGTCGCAGGTCCAGACGGTCGCTTGCGCGTCGCCGCGCCCGAGCACGACGCGAATCAGGATCTCGCTCTTCTTCATCACGCGCTGGCCGTCTTCTTCCTTGTACGCGGGATTGCGCCCGCCGGCTTTCGCGACCAGCACGTCATCGAGATAAAGATCGATCTTGCCGACATCGAGATCCGTTACGCCCGCATAACCGATCGCAGCGAGAATGCGGCCGAGGTTCGGATCGGACGCGTAGAACGCGGTCTTAACGAGCGGCGAATGGCCGATCGCGTAGGCAATCTGACGGCACTCCGCCGCGTCCTGGCCGCCCTCCACCGTGATCGTCATGAACTTGGTCGCGCCTTCGCCGTCGCGCACGATGAGTTGCGCGAGTTCCTGCGCCACTTCGGTCACGGCGTCGCGCAATGCGGCGTACGCGGGCGAATCCGTCGATGTGATCGGGGGCAGCGACGACTTCCCCGACGCGATCAGGATGAACGAATCGTTGGTGGACGTATCGCCGTCGATCGTGATGCAGTTGAACGAACGATCCGCGACGTGCTTCACGAGCTGATCGAGGACCGGCTGCGCGACGTTCGCATCGAATGCGAGGAAGCCGAGCATCGTCGCCATGTTCGGGCGGATCATGCCCGCGCCCTTGCTGATGCCCGACAGCGTGACGACGTGACCGTCGATCGTTACCTGGCGCGACGCCGCCTTCGGCAGCGTGTCGGTCGTCATGATCGCTTGCGCGGCGTCGAACCAGTGCGCGGCTTGTTGATTCGCGAGCGCGGCGGGCAGACCGGCCTTCAGGCGATCGATCGGCAGCGGCTCCAGAATCACGCCGGTCGAGAACGGCAGGATTTGCTGCGCATCGAGATTGGCGAGACGCGCGAGCTCCGCGCAGGTTTCGCGCGCGTGCGCCATGCCCGGCTCGCCGGTGCCCGCGTTCGCGTTGCCCGTATTCACGACGAGCGCACGAATGCCCTTGCCGCCTTGGCCCGCCGCCGCGAGATGCTCACGGCAGACCGTAACCGGCGCGGCGCAGAAGCGATTCTGCGTGAAAACGCCCGCGACGCTCGCGCCTTCATCGACGCGAATGACGAGCACGTCCTTGCGGTTGGGCTTGCGAATGTTCGCCTCCGCGTAACCGAGCGTGACGCCGGGGACGGGATGAAGCGCTGCGGGATCGATCGAGGGGAAGTTGACGGCCATGTTCGCGTCTCGCTGAAAGTGGCGAATGCCGGCTCATCGAACCGGCACATGATGAAAGACTGACGCCGGCCAGCGGATTCGAACCGGCGCCGTGAATGATGGATGCTGCAAAGACAAACGACGCATCGCTGCGTCGCTTGTTCGTCAGGTCACGAGCCGATTACACCAGCTTGCCGTGACAGTTCTTGTACTTCTTGCCGCTGCCGCACGGGCACGGATCGTTGCGGCCGACCTTCGGCACGTCGTCCGAAGGACGCGTCGCCACGCTGATGTCGTCGCCCGCGGCCATCGCCTGGCTGACCATCTGCGCGGTGGCGCTCGCCGCCGCTGCGGCGGGCGTCGGCTCGGCGGCCGGCGCGTTGAAATCCGCGTGCGTGAACGACACGTTTTCCAGATGGCTGCCTTTCTCTTCGTACTGCTCGGCGGCTTCTTCGAGCTGCTCCGGCGACTGGATCTGCACGTTCATCACGACGCGCGTGACTTCCTGCTTCACGGCGTCGAGCATCGCGGCGAACAGTTCGAACGCCTCGCGCTTGTATTCCTGCTTCGGGTTCTTCTGCGCATAGCCGCGCAGATGGATGCCCTGCCGCAAGTGATCGAGCGCGGCGAGATGCTCGCGCCAGCGGCTATCGAGCGTCTGCAGCATGATCGAGCGCTCGAACGCGCTGAACGATTCGCGGCCGACCATCGCGACCTTCGCTTCGTACGCTTCGTCGGCGGCGGCGAGCACGGCTTCGCAAATTTCTTCCGCGTCGATCGAATTCGACTCGTTGATCATCTCCTGAACCGCGAGATCGAGCGACCAGTCGTTGCGCAGCACTTCTTCCAGCTCCGGCGCTTCCCACTGCTCTTCGATGCTGCCCGCCGGCACGAAGGTTCGCACGACGTCGCCGATCACGCTTTGACGCATCGCCGCGATGGTTTCCTGCACGTCGTTCGCTTCGAGCAGTTCGTTACGCTGCTGATAGATGACCTTGCGCTGATCGTTCGCGACGTCGTCGTATTCGAGCAGTTGCTTGCGGATGTCGAAGTTGCGCGCTTCGACCTTGCGCTGCGCGCCTTCGATCGAACGCGTGACCATGCCTGCTTCGATCGGCTCGCCTTCCGGCATCTTCAGGCGATCCATGATCGCGCGCACGCGGTCGCCCGCGAAAATGCGCAGAAGCGGATCGTCCAGCGACAGATAGAAGCGCGACGAACCCGGATCGCCCTGACGGCCCGCGCGGCCGCGCAGCTGGTTGTCGATACGGCGCGACTCGTGACGCTCGGTGCCGATGATATGCAGACCGCCCGCCGCCTTCACGTGATCGTGCAGCGCCTGCCATTCGTCGTGCAGCTTCTGGATGCGCGCGGCTTTCTCGTTCTCGGGGATCGAGAGATCCGCTTCGATGAACGACGCCTGCTTCTCGACGTTGCCGCCAAGCACGATGTCCGTGCCGCGGCCGGCCATGTTCGTCGCGATCGTGACGGCGGCCGGACGGCCCGCTTCCGCGACGATCGCCGCTTCGCGCGCGTGCTGCTTGGCGTTGAGCACTTCGTGCTTCACGCCCGCCTGCGTGAGCAGATGCGACAGCAATTCGGACGCTTCGATCGACGTTGTGCCGACGAGCGTCGGCTGACCGCGCTCGACGCAATCGCGGATGTCGCGAATCACCGCGTCGTAACGCTCTTTCGACGTCTTGTAGATCTGATCCTGCTTGTCGACGCGCTTCGGCGGACGGTTGGTCGGAATCACGACCGTTTCGAGGCCGTAGATTTCGTTGAATTCGTAGGCTTCCGTGTCCGCCGTGCCGGTCATGCCGGACAGCTTCGAGTACATGCGGAAATAGTTCTGCAGCGTGATGGACGCGAGCGTCTGGTTCTCGGCCTGAATCTGGACGTGTTCCTTCGCTTCGACCGCCTGATGCAGACCGTCCGACCAGCGGCGGCCGGTCATCATGCGGCCGGTGAATTCGTCGACGATCACGACTTCGCCGTTCTGCACCACGTAGTGCTGATCGCGCAGGAAAAGCGTATGCGCGCGCAACGCGGCATAGATGTGGTGCATCAGCGTGATGTTCTGCGGCGCGTAGAGACTCTCGCCTTCGCCGATCAAACCCCACTCGGCGAGCAGGCGCTCGGCCTTCTCGTGGCCCGATTCGGTCAGGAACACCTGACGCGCTTTTTCATCGAGCGTGTAATCGCCCGGCTTTTCGACGCCGGTGCCGTCGGCCTTCTCTTCGCCGATCTGCTGCTCGAGCAGCGGCGGCAGCGCGTTCATGCGCACGTAGAGATCGGTGTGATCTTCAGCCTGACCGGAGATGATGAGCGGCGTGCGTGCCTCGTCGATGAGGATCGAGTCCACTTCGTCGACGATCGCGAAATTGAGCGGCCGCTGCACGCGCGCGTTGGTCTCGTAGACCATGTTGTCGCGCAGATAATCGAAACCGAACTCGTTGTTCGTGCCGTACGTGATGTCCGCCGCGTACGCTTCCTGCTTCTGCGAGTGTTCCATCTGCGACAGATTCACGCCGCACGACAGACCGAGGAAGTTGTAGAGGCGCGCCATCCATTCGGCATCGCGCTGGGCGAGGTAGTCGTTCACCGTCACGACGTGCACGCCGCGGCCCGACAGCGCATTCAAATACGCGGCGAGCGTCGCGACGAGCGTCTTGCCCTCGCCGGTACGCATTTCCGCAATCTTGCCGTAATGCAGGACCATGCCGCCGATGAGCTGCACGTCGAAGTGGCGCATCTTCAGGACGCGCTTGCTCGCCTCGCGGCAGACCGCGAACGCCTCGGGCAGGATCACGTCGAGCGATTCGCCGCCCGCGACGCGCTGGCGGAACTCATCGGTCTTGGCGCGCAGCTGGTCGTCCGAATACTTCTCGACGGTCGGCTCGAGGGCATTGATTGCCGCAACGGTCTTTTGATACTGCTTGACCAGCCGCTGATTGCGGCTGCCAAAAATCTTCTGAAGGAAACCGGTCGTCATCGGATCAGTGTCTGCGTCGCGGCTTCGGACGGCCACAGCACAAAGCTGCGTCCGGGCTCGGAGAACCTCGGCGACTTAAGTCCATAAGGTGAAATTCGAATCGGGAATTTTAGCATGTGAGTTTGGCAGACCTTGCGTCGGCGTGCCCGCGCGTGCGTAGACGGAACGCGACAGTCAACCCGCTGAAAGCTCGGGCGAAACTCGTTTCCCCGCCCGAAGCATCTGGCCGCCTCGCGTACAATCGAACCGTTCCGTCGGGCCTGCGCCTATACAAAAATGAGCCGCTTTTCTACGAATTCAAGATCGGGTTTCGATCCGCGGCGGCCGCAAGCCGTCGCCGACGTCCTCGATCGCACCGATGCGTTCCGCGCGTTGCGCGCGGGCGTCGAGCAAGTGGCGGCGCTGCAGCGCGATCTGAGCTCGCTTTTGCCGGATTATCTGGCGTCGAACGTGGAACCGGGTTTCATCAAGGACGGAGTCCTCGCGCTTTTCGCCGCGCACAACGCGCTGGCGGCGCGGCTGCGGCATATCGAGCCGCGTCTGCTTTCCGACCTGCAACAACGCGGCTGGGCCGTCAACGCGCTGAAAATCCGCGTCCGTCCGCAGCCGATGAAAGAATCCGCGCCGCCGAAGCAGGCGCGCATGTCGGCGGCGGGCGCAACGGCGCTGCATGATCTGGCGGCCTCGCTCGAGCCGTCGCCTCTACAGGAAGCGCTCGCGCGGATGGCGGAGCGGCATCAGGCGCGCGGACAAAAAAAATGAGCGGCGCCCGGCCGCTCATTCTTGTTCATCCGTTGAGGCTTTCAGTTAAGCAAACGCGGTCTGCGTGTCGAAACCGAAACCGCGCGGTGCGGTTTTCGTATCTTCAAATGTGACGATTTCATAAGCGTCTTCGTTCGCGAGCAACTCACGCAGCAGCATGTTGTTCATCGCGTGACCGCCCTTGTACGCCTTGTACGACGCCAGCAACGGACGGCCGACCACGTACAGGTCGCCGATCGCGTCGAGCATCTTGTGCTTCACGAATTCGTCGTCGTAACGCAGGCCGTCATTGTTGAGGATGCGGTACTCGTCGAGCACGATCGCGTTGTCCATGCTGCCGCCGCGCGCGAGCCCCAGTTCGCGCATCATCTCCACTTCATGCGCGAAGCCGAACGTGCGGGCGCGCGCGATTTCACGCACATACGACGTGGTCGCGAAATCCACTTCGAGCGCCTGACCGGTCTTGTCGACGGCCGGATGGCGGAAATCGATCGTGAAGCTCAGCTTGAAGCCGAAATACGGTTCCAGGCGCGCGAATTTGTCGCCGTCGCGTACTTCGATGGGCTTCGTCACCTTGATGAATTGCTTCGGCGCGTTCTGCTCTTCGATACCCGCCGATTGAATCAGAAACACGAACGATGCCGCGCTGCCGTCCATGATCGGGATTTCCTCGGCGGTCACATCGACATACAGATTGTCGATGCCGAGGCCCGCGCACGCCGACATCAAATGCTCGATGGTCGAGACGCGCGCGCCGTCCTTCTGCAGCACGGAAGCGAGACGCGTGTCGCCAATCGCCATCGCGGACGCGGGAATATCGACCGGCTCGGGCAGGTCGATACGCGAAAAGACGATGCCCGTCCCGATCGGCGCTGGGCGCAGGGTCAGGTCGACCTTGCGGCCGGAATGGAGCCCGATCCCCACGGTTTTGACGACGGTCTTGATTGTTCGCTGCTTCAACATGATGTTCTTTCCGATTCAAGATCCTATAAAGGAAATTAATCGTGCGTTAAATTCTAATAGGTCGAATTATACTCCATTCGCCGCATGCCGTCCTGATCCAGGTGGTATCAACTGTTTCCCTGTGTTACGCCAAGGCGAAGGATTTGTGAAGTAGAACGGGCCGATGGCCGGAATGGAGGCATTTCCGGTCATCGGCCCCAAATTGCAGCTCAATGCGAGGGCGCTTCAAGCGTTGCGCGCGGGCAACGCGGCGCGCCGCTGCACTCAGCGCAACGTCGCCAGGATACTGCGAGCGTCGCTGACTTCGAACTTGCCGGGCGCTTCGACATTCAGCGTCTTGACCACGCCGTCGTCGACCACCATCGCGTAGCGCTGGGAACGGATTCCCATGCCACGCTCGGACAAATCCTGATCCAGTCCGAGTGCCTGAGTGAAACGCGCACTGCCGTCCGCAATCATCTTCACCTTGCCCGCGGTTTGAAGATCGCGTCCCCACGCGTTCATGACGAACGCGTCGTTGACGGAAACGCACCAGACTTCGTCGATGCCTGCCGCGGACAAATCCGCCGCCGCTTCGACATAGCCGGGCACGTGTCTGGCGGAGCACGTCGGCGTGAACGCGCCCGGCAATCCGAAGATCACCACGCGCTTGCCTGCGCTCCGCTCGCGCACCGGGAACGCATTCGGTCCCACGGCACAGCCCTCGGTGGCCTCGTCGACGAACTCGAAGAGACGCACGTCGGGCAACGTTTCACCCACTTTGATCATGCTCGGTCCTTCCCTCATCAGTGCTCGCGGACATCCTCGCGATCGCATCGTCCCGCAACCGCGCCGAAAGTCTCCGCAGCGATTTCGGCTTCACTCTGCCTTCCTCGACGTCAGGGGCAGATTCGTGGAGGTCGGCTGGCCACGGCCCGGCGTCCGTTTTGCATCAGGACGCGGCCTTGGACAGTCGCCCCACGCGAAGCCTGCATCGTGCGCGCCGGACGTTCAGCGCGTGCACGCGGTGTGCCGCTTCGTCACGAACTCAGCAGCAAATAACGTGCGCTTCGCTCAGTCCGCCTGCTTGCGCAGGAACGCCGGAATGTCGTAAGTATCGACGCCTTTTTCCTGCAGCGCCTGCACGTGCGAAGCCGCCGTTTCACGCGTCGAGCGCCACACTGCCGGCGTGTCGAGCTGACCGTAATCCGTCGTGCTCTGACCGTGCTGCGTACCGTACGAATTGTGCGCGGCGGCGTGATGCGCGTGTGCGACCGGCTGATTGTCGGTGCCCGTGCGCAGGAGGGTCATCGGCGCTTGCTGCTGCTTCTTCGCCGCGCGGCCCAGGCCCGTCGCCACCACCGTCACGCGCAGCGCGTCGCCCATCGCGTCGTCGTACACGGCGCCGAAGATGACCGTTGCATCGTCGGCTGCGTAGGACTTGATGGTGTTCATCACTTCACGCGTTTCCGACAGACGCAGCGAACGGCTCGACGTGATATTCACCAGCACGCCGCGCGCACCCGACAGATCCACGCCTTCCAGCAGCGGACTCGCGACCGCCTGTTCCGCGGCGAGACGCGCGCGATCGACGCCGGCAACCGTCGCCGTGCCCATCATCGCCTTGCCCTGCTCGCCCATCACCGTCTTCACGTCTTCGAAGTCGACGTTCACGAGACCATCGACATTGATGATTTCAGCGATACCGGCGACAGCGTTGTTCAGCACGTCGTCCGCGCACTGGAAGCACTTGTCCATCTCGGCGTCATCGCCCATCACCTCGAACAGCTTGTCGTTCAGCACGACGATCAGCGAGTCGACGTGATCCTCCAGTTGCTGCGAGCCCGCTTCCGCGACGCGCATGCGGCGGCCGCCTTCGAACTCGAACGGCTTGCTCACGACGCCAACGGTGAGAATGCCCATTTCCTTGGCGATCTGCGCGACCACCGGCGCCGCGCCCGTGCCCGTGCCGCCGCCCATGCCCGCGGTGATGAACACCATGTGCGCGCCGCGCAGTGCGTCGGCGATACGCTCGCGCGCGTCTTCCGCCGCTTCCTTGCCCTTCTCCGGCTTCGCGCCAGCGCCGAGACCGGTCATGCCCAGTTGCAGAACCGCCGGCGCGCGCGAACGGGCGAGCGCTTGCGCGTCGGTGTTCATCACGATGAAGTCGACGCCCTGCACGCCGCGGTTGATCATGTGCTGAACCGCGTTGCCGCCAGCACCACCAACGCCCACGACCTTGATGATCGTTCCGTTGGTTTCCGTTTCCAGCATTTCGAAATCCATGTTGCCTCCGTCAAGAATGAAGATCGGCGTTATTCGACGAGAGATCGGGCAACCCCTTGTCGCGCACCAGCCGCCGGTACCGGCGCGAAATTCTTTTTGTTGCGTGTTGCGTATTGCTTAGAAATTCCCGAGGAACCAGTCTTTCATCCGCGAGAAGACTTGTCCCATCGAACCGTTCTGTACCGCGACCTTGCGGCCGCGCATGCGTTGCGAGCGTCCTTCGGCGAGCAGGCCCATTGCCGTCGAATAGCGCGGATTGCGCACGACATCGGCAAGGCCGCCCGCGTATTCCGGCACGCCGATGCGCACCGGTTTCAGGAAGATGTCTTCGCCGAGCTCGACCATGCCGGGCATCATCGCCGCGCCGCCGGTCAGCACGACGCCGCTCGACAGCAGTTCTTCATAGCCCGACTCGCGCACGACCTGCTGCACCAGCGAGAACAGCTCTTCGACGCGCGGCTCCACGACCGCCGCCAGCGCCTGCCGCGACAGCGTGCGCGGACCGCGCTCGCCCAGCCCCGGCACTTCGATCATTTCGTCCGGATCAGCGAGCGCCTGCTTCGCGATGCCGTAGCTCACCTTGATGTCTTCCGCATCCGGCGTCGGCGTGCGCAGCGCCATCGCGACGTCGCTCGTGATCTGATCGCCCGCGATGGGAATCACCGCCGTATGTCGGATCGCGCCTTCGCTGAAGATGGCGATGTCCGTCGTGCCGCCGCCGATATCGACGAGCACCACGCCCAGTTCCTTCTCGTCCTCGGTCAGCACCGCAAGCGACGACGCGAGCGGCTGCAGAATGAGGTCGTTCACTTCGAGGCCGCAGCGGCGCACGCACTTCACGATGTTCTGCGCCGCGCTCACCGCGCCCGTCACGATGTGCACCTTCACTTCGAGGCGGATGCCGCTCATGCCGATCGGCTCGCGCACATCCTCTTGCCCGTCGATGATGAATTCCTGGGTGAGGATATGCAGCACCTGCTGATCGGTCGGGATGTTGATCGCCTTGGCCGTTTCGATCACGCGCGCGACATCCGCCTGCGTGACCTCCTTGTCCTTGATCGCGACCATCCCGCTCGAATTGAAGCTGCGGATATGGCTGCCCGCGATCCCGGTGAATACGTTTGTGATCTTGCAATCCGCCATCAGTTCGGCTTCTTCGAGCGCGCGCTGGATGGATTGCACCGTGGCCTCGATATTGACCACGACGCCCTTCTTCAACCCCTTCGAGTCGCTCTGACCGAGTCCGATTACCTCGTAGTGGCCTTCGCCCTTCAATTCGGCGACGATCGCGACCACCTTCGACGTTCCGATGTCGAGGGAAACCAGCAGGTCTTTGTAGTCTTTGCTCATAGCGTGCTCATGCCTGTGATGTCTGCTTACTTCTTGGCCTTGTCGGTGTCGTTGATGAAGCGCATGTTCGCGGCTCGTATGGCAAAGCCGTTCGGGTACCGCAAATCCGCATATTCGATGTCCTTCCCCCAGCGTCCCGTGACGGACGGCCACGACGCGACGAAACGCTTGCAACGGTCGTTCAGCGTGTCCTGATTACGCTCGCGTCCGAGTTCGACCTGCGTGCCGTTCGACAGCTTGACCGTCCACGCGAAGCGCGGCGACAGCGTGACTTCTTCCGGCTTCGCGTCGAGCGGCGCGAACCACTTCTCGAAATCGTGATACCGCGCGACCACTTCCTTCGCCGTGCCCTCGGGGCCGTCGAACGCTGGCAGATCGTCGTCGAGTTCGCCCTGATTCGCGGTGAAGAGATCGCCGTCCACGCTCACCAGTTGATCGTTCCCCCACGTGCCGAGCGGCTTGTATTCCTCGAGCGTCACCGCGAGCGCGTTCGGCCATACGCGGCGCACGCTCGCGTGGCGCACCCACGGCACCTGCTCGAACGCGGCGCGCGCCGCATCGAGATCGACCGTGAAGTAGTTGCCCTTCAGATGACCGATCACGCTTGCCCGCACGACCGGCGAGCTGATGTGCGCCGTATCCCCGTCGATCTGAATCTCGCGCAGGCGAAACTCGGGACGCTGGATCGCCCAGTACCCCGCGGCGCCGAGAAGCAGCAGCACGAGCACGACGTGCAGCCCGTTGGCGGCGAGGTTGAGTTGGCGAACGTTGTTCCACATGGTTTCGCTTGTTCGTGTCCTGTGTGTGATCGACCTAGTTCTTCAGCGTGAGCGACAGCACTTTCACGACGAGATCCTTGTAGCTGATGCCGACCGCGCGCGCGGCTTTCGGCGGCAGCGAGTGATCGGTCATGCCGGGCGCCGTGTTCACCTCGAGGAAATACGGGTTGCCGTCCGAGTCGAGCATGAAGTCCGCGCGACCCCAGTCGGTGCAGCCGAGAATCTCGAAGGCGCGCTTCGTCAGCTGCTTCATGCGCGTCTCTTCTGCTTCGGTCAGGCCGCACGGAATCAGGTACTGCGTGTCGTCCGCGACGTACTTCGCGTGATAGTCGTAGAACTCGCCCGCCGGCACGATCTTGATGACCGGCAAGTCGAGATCGCCCGCGATGCAGCACGTAAATTCGCCGCCGCCCTCGATGCTCTTCTCGACGATCACGATCTTGTCGTAATTCACCGCTTCTTCGAGCGCGGGCACGAGCGTCTCCGCGCTCTTCACCTTGATGACCGCGACGCTCGATCCTTCGCTCGCCGGCTTGACGAAGAGCGGCAGCCCGAGCTTCGCGATGATGTCCTGCGCGCGCGCCGCGTAGTCTTCGCCGCGAAAGACGGTTTCGAACGGCGGCGTGGGAATGCCGGTCTGCTGCCACACGAGCTTCGTGCGCAGCTTGTCCATGCCGAGCGCCGAGCCGAGCACGCCGCTGCCCGTATAGCGGATGCCGTAGAAATCGAGCGCGCCCTGCAGTTGCCCGTTCTCGCCGTAACCGCCATGCAGCGCGATGAACGCGCGCACGAAGCCTTGCGCCTTCAGATCCGAAAGCGGATGCCGCGCCGGATCGAACGCGTGCGCGTCGATGCCCGCCTCGCGCAAGCCTTCGAGCACGAGGCGCCCGGAATTGAGCGAGACCTCGCGTTCGGCGGAATTGCCACCGAGCAGCACCGCGACTTTGCCGAAGACTTTCGGATCGATTTGATTCACTTGATTGCTCATGGTCTTGCTCTTACTGAGGCTGGGGGTTAGCCAGCTTGCCGCACACTCCGCCGATGGAACCCGCGCCCATGGCGATCACCACGTCGCCGTTGCGCGCGATGGTCGTCACCGCGTCGGGCACTTCGTCGATCGTCTCGACGAACACCGGCTCCACCTTGCCCGCGACGCGGATCGCACGCGCGAGCGCCCGGCCGTCGGCGGCCACGATGGGCGCTTCGCCGGCGGCATAGACATCGGTGAGCACGAGGGCGTCGACCGTCGACAGCACTTTCACGAAATCCTCGAAACAGTCGCGCGTGCGCGTATAGCGATGCGGCTGGAACGCGAGCACGAGACGCCGCCCCGGAAACGCGCCGCGCGCCGCCGCGATCGTCGCGGCCATTTCGACCGGGTGATGACCGTAGTCGTCGATGAGCGTGTACGCGCCTTCGCCGCTCGCCGCGCTCACTTCGCCGTAACGCTGGAAGCGACGGCCCACGCCGTTGAATTCAGCGAGCGCACGCTGGATATCGGCATCCGCGACTTCGAGTTCAGTCGCGATCGCGATTGCCGCGAGCGCGTTCTGCACGTTATGCGTGCCCGGAAGATTCAGCACGATGTCGAGCGACGGCGCGTCTTCACGCAGCGTCGTGAAATGCATGCGGCCGTCGCGCGCCTCGACGTTCACCGCGCGCACTTGCGCTTCCGCGCCGAGACCGTAGCGGATGATCGGCTTCGACACGAACGGCAGGATTTCGCGGACGTTCGGATCGTCGACGCATAGCACGGCAATGCCGTAGAACGGCAGCCGATGCGTGAACTCGATGAACGCCTGCTTGAGCCGCGCGAAGTCGTGGCCGTAGGTGTCCATGTGATCGGCGTCGATGTTCGTGATGACTTCGATCACCGGGAAAAGATTCAGGAACGAAGCGTCCGACTCATCGGCTTCAGCGACGATGAAATCGCCCGTGCCGAGACGCGCGTTCGCGCCCGCGCTGTTCAGCCGCCCGCCGATGACGAAGGTCGGATCGAGCCCGCCCGCCGCCAGCACGCTCGCGACGAGCGAAGTCGTCGTCGTTTTGCCGTGCGTGCCGGCGATGGCGATGCCCTGCTTCAGGCGCATGAGTTCCGCGAGCATCACGGCCCGCGGCACGATCGGCACGCGGCGATGCCGCGCCGCGAGCACTTCTGGATTGTCGGGACGCACGGCCGTCGAAACGACCACCGCATTCGCGCCTTCGATGTTCTGCTCGTGATGACCGATCTCGACGCGCGCGCCAAGCGCACGCAGACGCTCGGTGACCGCGCCGTTCGAAAGATCGGATCCGCTCACGTGATAGCCGAGATTGAGCAGCACTTCGGCGATCCCGCTCATGCCCGCGCCGCCGATCCCGACGAAATGTATATGTTTGACGATGTGCTTCATTTAGTGTGCCTCCCGAGCTTGCGCGTCGAAACGCGCGCCGGCCACGTCGGCGCAAATGCTCGCGACTTTTTCGGTCGCGTCCGGTTTCGCCAGCGCGCGCGAGCGCTCGGCCATAGCCGCGAGCGTGTCGCGCGTCTGTACGCGTAACCAGTCGGCGAGCTTTTGCGCCGACAGATCGCGTTGTTGTATCAGTCCAGCCGCGCCGTTCTTCGCGAGGAACGCGCCGTTGGTCGTCTGGTGATCGTCGACGGCGAACGGGAACGGCACGAAGAGCGCCGCCACGCCGACCGCGGCGATTTCCGAGACGGTCATCGCGCCCGACCGGCAGATGACGAGATCCGCCGATGCATACGCGCTCGCCATGTCTTCGATGAACGGCACGAGTTGCAGGTCTTCACCGCGCGTGAGACCCGCAGCCGCGTAGTTCGCTTCCAGTGCTTCGATATGCTTCGCGCCCGCCTGATGCACGATGCGCGGGCGCTCTTCCGATGCGAGCATCGCGAGCGCCTTGGGCACGGTTTCGTTGAGCGCGGCAGCGCCGAGACTGCCTCCGACGACGAGCACGTTCAGGCGCCCCGAACGCGCGGCGTAGCGTTCTTTGGGTGGCAATGCGCTCGTTAGTTCCGCACGGATCGGATTACCGGTCCATTCTGCATTCGGCAGAGCATTGGGAAACGCGACGAGCACGCGCTTTGCGAGATGCGCGAGCACCTTGTTCGCGAGCCCCGCGATGGAGTTCTGTTCGTGCAGCACGAGCGGGCAGCCCGCGAGCTTCGTCATGATGCCCGCCGGAAACGTGATATAGCCGCCCATGCCGAGCACGACGTCCGGCTTCACGCGGCGCAGCGCGGCGAGGCTTTGCGAACATGCGCGCAGCAGATTCACCGGCAACATCAGCTTGGTCTTGACGCCCTTGCCGCGCACGCCGCCGAAGCGCACGTATTCCATCGGAATGCCGTGCTTCGGCACGAGCGTCGCTTCCATGCCGCTCGCATTGCCGAGCCACACGACGCGCCAACCGTGCGCCTGCATCCAGTGCGCGACCGCGAGCCCCGGGAACACGTGGCCCCCGGTGCCGCCCGCCATCACCATCAAGGTGCGGTCGCGTTGCGCGGTCATACTTTTCCTCCGCGCATCAAGACGCGATTTTCGTAATCGACGCGCAGCAACACCGCCAGCGCGACGCAGTTCAGCAAAATGCCCGAGCCGCCGTAGGAGACGAGCGGCAGCGTGAGACCCTTGGTCGGCAGAAGACCGAGATTCACGCCCATGTTGATGAACGTCTGCGCGCCGAACCAGATGCCGACGCCCTTCGCCATTAGACCGGCGAACGTGCGATCGAGCGCAAGCGCCTGACGGCCGATCTCGAACGCGCGGCGCACGATCCAGTAGAACAGCAGGATCACGCAGATCACGCCGACGAAACCGAGCTCCTCGCCGATCACCGCGAGAATGAAGTCGGTATGCGCTTCCGGCAGATAGTTCAGCTTCTCGACGCTGCCGCCCAAGCCGACGCCGAACCACTCGCCGCGCCCGAACGCAATCAGCGAGTGCGTCAATTGATACGCCTTGCCTTGCGCGTAACGGTCGTCCCACGGATCGAGGTACGCGAAGATCCGCTCGCGACGCCACGGCGACAGCCACACGAGCATCGTGAACGTGCCCACCGCCGTCAGCACGAGGCCGCCGAACAGCTTGCCGTTGACGCCGCCGAGAAACAGCACGCCCATCGCGATCGCGGCGATCACCATGAACGCGCCCATGTCGGGCTCGAGCAGCAAGAGCGCACCGACCGCGCCGACCGCGACCGCCATCGGCAGAAAGCCCTTGCCGAAGCTGTGCATGAATTCCTGCTTGCGCACGGTGTAGTTCGCGGCGTAGATCGTCACCGCGAGCTTCATGATCTCCGACGGCTGCATGTTCGTGATGCCGAGCGGAATCCAGCGGCGCGCGCCGTTCACGCCTTTGCCGACGTGCGGAATCAGCACGATGATGAGCATCGCCAGCGCGACGAGAAAAAGCTTCGGCGCGTACTTTTCCCACGTCTTGATTGGAATCTTGAACGCGATGGTCGCGCCGACGAGCGCCGTCGTGATCGAAACGAGGTGACGCACGAGGAAGTGATAGTCGCGATAGCTCGCGTACTTGGGCGAATCCGGCATCGCGATCGACGCCGAGTACACCATCACGATGCCCAGGCCGAGCAGCGAGATCATCACCCACAACAGCGAATAGTCGTAGTCGAGCATGCGCGAGCGCGCCGGGCGCACGCCGTTGACCGCGCTCGAAATGCCGCCGCGCGTGCCCGAATTCGAGCGGCCCGCGAGCGAGTCGCCGGGCATGGCGTTGCGCTGTCCGGTGAGTTTCGATCCGAAGCGTTCCGACCAGCTCATAGCATCACTCCCCGCGCGGCGGCGATATCTTCGACCGCGCCGCGAAACACGTCGGCGCGATGTGCGTAGTTCTTGAACATGTCGAGGCTCGCGCACGCGGGCGAAAGCAGCACGGCGTCGCCGGCTTCCGCGATTTTCGCGGCGGCGTTCGTCGCTTCCTCGAGCGTCGCGTGATCCTGCAATTCGACATTCGTCGATGCCAGCGTTTCGCGGATGCGTGCCGCGTCGCGGCCGATCAGCATCACGGCGCGCGCCCAGCGTGCGACCGGCGCTTCGAGCGGCGAAAAGTCCTGGCCCTTGCCGTCGCCGCCGGCGATCAGCACGACGCGTTGCGCGAGGCCGTCGAGCGCGGCGACCGTCGCGCCGACGTTCGTGCCTTTGCTGTCATCGACATAATCGACGCCGTCGATCTGCGCGATCACTTCGACGCGATGCGGCTCGCCGCGATACTCGCGCAAGCCGTGCAAAAGCGCCGCCAGCGGCAGATCGATCGCGCGAGCCAGCGCCAGCGCTGCGAGCGCGTTCGCCGCGTTGTGCAGACCGCGGATGCGCAGCGCGTCGACGGGCATCAGACGCTTGGAAACGAGGTTCGGCTCGGCCTCGTCCTTCTTGCGGCGACGCGAAGTCGCAGTCTCTTCCGACGCGTCCTGATCGATGCCAACGACGAGCCACTGCATGCCGTTATCGCGCAGCAAACCGTAGTCGCCGACATTCAGCGGCTCGTTCAGTCCGAACGTCACGACGCGATGTTGCGCGACGTTCGCCGCGAGCTTCATGACGCGGCTGTCGTCGCGGTTCAGCACGCGCGTCGTGGCCGGGCCGAAGATGCGCCCTTTCGCGGCGGCATAGGCGTCGAGGCCGCCGTGCCAGTCGAGATGATCCTGCGTGATGTTCAGCACCGCGGCGGCATCCGGTGCGAACGTATGCGCGGTTTCGAGCTGAAAACTCGACAGTTCGAGCACCCAGACATCGGGCAGCGCGGTCTGGTCGATGGCTTCGGTCAGCTTGTCGAGCATCGCCGGGCTGATGTTGCCCGCGACCGCGACCGACTTGCCCGCGCGCTCGCACAAGAGGCCGGTGAGCGCGGTCGTGGTGGTCTTGCCGTTCGTGCCCGTGATCGCGATGACTTTAGGCGCATAGCCGTTCGCGCCGAGTCCGGCGAGCGCCTGCGCGAACAGTTCGAGTTCGCCCCAGACAGAAATGCCGCGTTCTTTCGCTGCAGCGATCAGCGGCGCGAGGTCATCCGCGAGCGGCGACAGCCCCGGGCTGATCGCGACGAGTTCGATGCCGCCATCGAGCAACGCGGGCGTGAACGCGCCGCCGACGAAATCCGCATCGATCTTGTGGATCGCGAGTTCGGAGAGATTCGGCGGCGCTTCGCGCGTGTCGGCGATCCGCAGGCGGCAACCGTGCCTGGCGCACCAGCGCGCCATCGCCAGACCGGATTCACCCAGCCCAAGCACGAGCACCATCGGACTTTGCCGACCGATAAACTTCTCGCCAAACATCGCTTTACCTTTTACCGAAACTTGAATGAATCAACGCAACTTCAACGTCGACAGACCGAACAGGCACAACATCAACGTGATGATCCAGAAGCGCACCACGACTTGCGTCTCGGTCCAGCCGGACAGCTCGTAATGGTGATGCAGCGGCGCCATCTTGAAGAAACGGCGGCCTTCGCCATAACGGCGCTTCGTGAACTTGAACCAGAAGACCTGCAGCATCACGGAAAGCGTTTCCGCGACGAACACGCCGCCCATGATGAACAGCACGACTTCCTGACGAACGATCACCGCGATCGTGCCGAGCGCGCCGCCGAGCGCGAGCGCGCCGACATCGCCCATGAAGACCTGCGCGGGGTGCGTGTTGTACCAGAGAAACGCGAGACCGGCGCCGCCCATTGCGGAACAGAAGATCAAAAGCTCGCCCGCTCCGGGAATGTGCGGGAACAGCAGGTACTTCGAATAGACCGACGAGCCCATCACATACGCGAACGCGCCGAGCGACGCGCCGACCAGCACGACCGGCATGATGACGAGGCCGTCGAGGCCGTCGGTGAGATTCACGGCGTTGCTCGACCCGACGATGACGAAGTAGGTCATCGCGATGAAGCCCCACACGCCGAGCGGATACGTGATCGATTTGAGGAACGGCAGCATCAGGTCGGCGCGCGCGGGCAGGCCCATCGAGAGGCCGCTGCGCACCCACGCCATGAAGAGATCGAACACGCGCGCGTTGTTCGCTTCGGACACGGAAAACGCGAGATACACCGCCGCGAACAGGCCGATCACCGATTGCCAGAAATACTTCTCGCGCGACGACATGCCGCGCGGATCCTTGTGCACGACCTTCCGATAGTCGTCCACCCAGCCGATCACGCCATAGCCGAACGTGACGAGCATCACGATCCACACAAAACGGTTCGTGAGATCGGCCCACAGCAACGTGGAAATGGCAATGCCGATGAGGATCAGCACGCCGCCCATCGTCGGCGTGCCGGACTTCACGAGATGCGTCTGCGGGCCGTCCTTGCGCACGGCCTGGCCGACCTTGAGCAAGGTCAGCTTGCGGATGACCCACGGGCCGCAGACGAGACCGATCAGAAGCGCCGTTGCCGTGGCGCCCACCGCGCGGAACGTGATGTAGGTGAACACGCGCATGAAGCTGGCGTCATTCTGAAGCCATTGCGCGAGTGCGAGTAGCATGCTGGTCCTTCTCTTCAGTGAATCAATGTGCAGCGGGCGCATGGCCCGCTGCGGGTTGTTGTGGACTCGTCAAGGCATCCACCACGCGCTCCATCTTCATGAAGCGCGAGCCTTTCGCGAGATACGTGGCCTTGTTGCCGTAGCCTGCCTGTTCGAGCGCGGTGAGCAGTTCGCGGACATCGGCGAAATGCTGCGCGGTTTGCTTCGATGCGGCCGCGTTGAATGCGTTCACCGAATCGACGCTCGCGGCGCCGAGCGCGAAGAGCGCATCGATGCCGCGCTCCGCCGCATACGCGCCGACTTCGCGATGAAACGCCGGACCTTCCTCGCCGACTTCGCCCATGTCGCCCATCACGAGCACGCGGGGCGTTGCCTGCGATGCGAGCACGTCGATCGCGGCGCGCATCGAATCAGGATTCGAGTTGTACGTGTCGTCGATGACGGTCGCGCCGGCGAGCGCGCCGAGCATCGCGCGCTTCACCTGCAAGCGGCCTTTAACCGGCTCGAACGCTTCGAGACCGCGCTTGATGACATCGAGCGAAACGCCTGTGGCAAGCGCTGCCGCGGTTGCCGCCATTGCGTTGCGCGCGTTGTGTTCGCCGAGCACGTTCAGCGCGATGTCGACCGCGCCCTGCGGCGTTTGCATGTGGACCGTCGTGCCTTCGAGCGTACCGGTGACGGCGGCCTGCGATGCATCGGCGGTCAGCGCGAAACCGATGATCGCGTTGCCGGTCGCGGCCGTGCGCCAGAAGACGGCGTACTGGTCGTCGGCGGGAAACACGGCCGTGCCCGTATCGCCCAGCGCATGAATGACCGATGCGTGCTCGAGCGCGACCGCTTCGACCGTCGCCATGAATTCCTGATGCTCGCGCTGCGCGTTGTTGACGACGGCGACATCCGGCGCGGCGATCTTGCCGAGCACTTCGGTTTCGCCCGGATGATTCATGCCCAGCTCGACGACCGCGAGCTTGTGCGACGCCTTCAGGCGAAACAGCGTGAGCGGCAAGCCGATGTCGTTATTGAAGTTGCCCGCGGTCGCGAGGCGCGCTTCCTCGCCGACCGCAGCCGCGAAGATCGACGCGATCATCTCCTTGACCGTCGTCTTGCCGTTGCTGCCCGTGACCGCGACGAGCGGCATCGTGAAGCGCTTGCGCCAGCCGTGCGCCAACGCACCGAGCGCCGCGCGCGTGTCCTTTACCTTGATGACCGGAAGTGGCCAGGCACCGGAGTTGCTCGGGTCGCGTGACACGAGCGCAGCAGCCGCGCCGCTCTTCGCCACCTGATCGAGGAAATCATGCGCATCGAAGCGATCGCCCTTCACCGCGACGAACAGATCGCCGGCCTGCACGCCGCGACTGTCCGTGACGACGCGCGCGATGGCGATACCCGCATCGCCCTTAAGGACGGCGCCGGGAATCATCGCGGCGGCTTCGCGCAAAGTGAACATCGTCATTCGCCGCCTCCGCGTTGTTGTGTGGCGCGTGCGGCCAGCGCGAGACGCGCGTGATCCTGATCCGAGAACGCGCGCTTCTTGCCCATGATTTCCTGCGTGGCTTCGTGCCCTTTTCCGGCGAGCACGACGACGTCCTCGCGCGCCGCACTTCGTATTGCTTGCAGAATCGCGCTCGCGCGGTCTTCGACGCGGCGCGCCTTCGCGGCTTCGCTCATGCCGGCGGCGATTTGATCGATGATCGCGACGGGATCTTCGCTGCGCGGGTTGTCGCTCGTGATGACGACCTGATCCGCGAGGCGTTCGGCGATCTCGCCCATCAGCGGACGCTTGGTGGCGTCGCGGTCGCCGCCGCAGCCGAACATGCAGACGAGCTCGCCGCCGCGCGCCTCGGCGATCGGGCGCAGCGCGGTGAGGGTCTTGTCGAGCGCGTCGGGCGTGTGCGCGTAGTCGATCACGACGAGCGGCTCGTCGCTCTGAATGCGTCCGCCGAGACGCTCCATGCGGCCGTTGACCGATTCGAGCTTTTCGATGCGCGCGATGGCGGCATCGAACGGCACGCCCACTTCGAGCAGCACGCCGAGCACGGAAAGCAGATTGCTCACGTTGAACGTGCCGAGCGTGCCGACTTCGACATCGGCTTCGCCCCAGTCCGACGACAGATGAAACGCAGTGCCGGTCGCAGTCGCGCGGACTTGCGTTGCGAGCAGGAACGCGTCGGCGCTCGGCGCGGCATCGGTGGGCATCTCGACGCCGTAGGCAATCGTCCGCACCTTGCCGCGCAGCGATTCGATCAGACGCTGACCGGCCGCATCGTCGCGATTGACGATTGCCGTCTTCAGCGACGGCCACGCGAAAAGACGCGCCTTTGCCGCTTCGTACGCCTCGAACGTGCCGTGGTAGTCGAGATGATCCTGCGTGAGATTCGTGAAGATAGCGATATCGAAATCGACGCCGTTCACGCGCCCCTGATGCAGCGCATGCGACGACACTTCCATCGCGACGCCTTCCGCGCCCTGAGCTTTCAATTGCGCAAGATTGCGCTGAAGCTGCGGCGCGTCGGGCGTGGTGAAGCCGCTATGCACCAGTTTGCCCGGCATGCCGATGCCGAGCGTGCCGACGATCGCGCACGGACGGCCGAGCGCGGAGAGCGCAGTCGCGATCCATTGGCTGCACGAAGTCTTGCCGTTCGTGCCCGTCACGCCGACGGTAAGCATCGACGCGGTCGGCTCGCCGTACCACGCGGATGCGATCGGGCCCGCGAGTTCGTTCAGCGCCTTCACGGCGAGCGTCTTCGACGCGTCCGGCTTGCCCGCGAAATTCTCCGGCTGATAGAGCGCCGCAGCCGCGCCTGCGGCGAGCGCGGCGTCGAGATACGGACGGTTGTCCGCGCCGTCGACCGCATAGGCTAGAAACACGTCGCCGCTTTTGAGCGAGCGCGTGTCGGCGTGCAATTGCGCCTCGGGCTGCGCGTGGGCGCGCAGCCATTGAACGGCTTGTGATACGTCCTTTTGCATCTTGCTCTGTCGGGTTTGCGCGCTCATCGCACGACTCCCGGGTGCGTCTTCGTATTGCTCGACACCGCGAATTTCTTCGCGGTATTCGCGTTGTTCGTATTCGCCGGCTGCTTGGCGGCCGCTTGCGTGGCGGAGTTCGGATCGTCCGTCACGACCATTTGCTTCACTGGCATATCGGGCGGCACGTTCAGCGCGCGCAAGGTATCGCCGACGATGCCCGAGAACACCGGACCCGACACCTGACCGCCGAAGTGGCTGCCGACCGTCGGTTCATCCACCGATACGGCCACGACGATGCGCGGATTCGGCATCGGCGCCATGCCGACGAACGATGCCCGGTACTTCGAATGGTCGTAGCCGTGGCCCGCATGCTTGTACGCCGTGCCCGATTTGCCGCCGACGCGATAGCCGGCCACCGCCGCATCCGGCGACGTGCCGCCCTTCGACACGACGGTTTCGAGCATCGCACGCACTTCGCGCGCGGTAGTCGGCGAAAACACTTGCTGACCGAGCGGCGGCTGATCGCCCGCCGTGCGGAAAATCGAGACCGGCAGGATCTTGCCGTCGTTCGCGATGGCCGTGTATGCGCGCCCGAGCTGGAACAGCGACACCGACAGGCCGTAGCCGTACGACATCGTCGCCTGCTCGATGCGTCGCCAGCTCTTCCACGGGCGCAGACGCCCGGTCACGGCGCCCGGAAAACCGACTTTCGGCGCCTGACCGAGCCCGATGCTCGTGTACATGTTCCACATTTCCTCGGGACGCAATTGCATCGCAATTTTGGTCGCGCCGATATTGCTCGACTTCTGAATCACGCCGCCGACGGTGAGCGTGCCGAAGCCAGAATCGTCCGTAATGCGGGCGCCGTCGAGCACGAACACGCCGCCGCCCGTTTCGACGAGCGTATTCGGCGTCACCCGATGCAGATCGAGCGCGAGCGAAACGGTGAACGGCTTCATGATCGAGCCCGGCTCGAAGGTGTCCGTGAGAATGCGGTTGCGCAACTGCTCGCCGGTCATCCGCGAACGATCGTTCGGGTTGTACGTGGGATAGTTGACGAGCGCGAGCACTTCGCCCGTCTTCACGTCGATGACCATTGCCGCGCCGGCCTTCGCCTTCGTCTTCTCGACGGCGGCCTTCAGGTTCGTGTACGCGATGTACTGAATCTTGCTGTCGATCGAAAGTTCGACGTCCGCGCCGTTGTGCGGCACGACTTGCTCGTCGACGTCCTCGACGATATGGCCCATGCGGTCCTTGATGACGCGGCGCATGCCCGGCGTGCCGGCGAGGACGTTCTGGTCGCCGAGTTCGACGCCTTCCTGTCCCTTGTCTTCAATGTTAGTAAAGCCGATCAGGTGCGCGGTGATTTCGCCTTCCGGATAGAAGCGCTTGTATTCGCCACGCGAATAGATGCCGGGAATGTCGAGCGCGGCGACCTTCTGCGCGACTTCGAGCGGCACCTGGCGCTTCACATAGACGAAGGTCTTGTCCATCGAGAGCTTCGCGCGAAGCTCTTTTTCCGGCATTTCGAGAAGTTTGGACAATTGCGCGAATTTGTCCGCGCCGAGATCGTTCGGCACGGCTTCGGGAATCGCCCAGATGGCCTTCACCGGCAAACTCGTTGCGAGCACGAGGCCGTTACGGTCGCGAATCTGCCCGCGCGTCGCAGGCATTTCGAGCGTGCGCTGATAGCGGCTTTCGCCCTGTTTCTTGAAGAACGCGTTGCCCGGGCCCTGAATCCAGAACGCGCGCCCGGCCAGCGCGACGAACGCCATGAATAGCAGGAACACGACGAGCTTCGAGCGCCACATGGGCAGGCGCACGGCGAGAAGCGGATTCGGCGTGTGAGCGATGTCTTTCTGCTTCGCGGACTTTTTCATCGCTTGGCTCCGCGTGCAGGCGGCGCCGACGCCGGCAGCGGCGGCGGCATGGGTGCGTCGGCGGCCTTGTTGGCGGCCGTGTCGTAGGTGAGATATTGCGTTCGGCCGGTCGTCACGGGCTGCATTTTCAGTGAGTTGGTGGCCAACTGCTCGATGCGCGATGTCTTCGACAACGCGCTCTGCTGGTACTGCAACTGCGCGTAATCCTGTTGCAGTTGACGCTCTTGCGATTGCGCCCTTTGCAAGTCGATGAAAATCTCCCGCTGCTGATTGGTGGAGCTGACGACCGACAGCGCGCACCCGAGCACGATGATGAGCAGGAAGATATTGAGGCGATTCATGGCGCGATCCGCTCGGCGATACGCATCACCGCGGAACGGGCGCGCGGGTTATCGGCGACTTCGGCATCACTCGGAAACACGCGGCCGACCACGCGCAGCGGCGGGCTGGGAAGATCGACCGCGCGGATCGGCAAACGACGGTCCACCGCCGGCGCGCTCGCGTGCGCCTGCATGAACCGCTTGACGATCCGGTCTTCGAGTGAATGAAAGCTGATCACGACCAGCCGCCCCCCTTGCTCCAACAATGCCAATGCCGATTCGAGTACTACCTGCAGCTCCGCAAGCTCTTGATTGACGTGAATCCGTATAGCCTGAAAGGTGCGAGTTGCCGGGTCCTTGCCCTTTTCACGGGTTTTGACGACGTGACCCACGATTTCGGCAAGCTCGCGCGTGCTGTCGAGAGGCCCAAGACGGTCGGACTCTGCCCGGCGAGCAACAAGCGCCTTTGCAATCTGAAAAGCAAACCGTTCTTCCCCATAATCTCTGATGACCTCCGTGATTTCCTGCACCGTGGCACGCGCGAGCCACTCTGCCGCCGACTCGCCCCGAGTCGGGTCCATCCTCATGTCGAGCGGACCTTCTGCGCGGAAGCTGAAGCCGCGCTCCGGGTCGTCCACCTGCGGCGACGACACGCCAAGGTCCAGCAACACGCCCGACACCCGCCCTACTCCGCGCTCGCTCGCCGCGTCGCGCAACGCCGCGAAGCTGTCGTGCACGATCGAAAAGCGCGAATCCTGAATCTGTTGCGCCGTGGCGATCGCGAGAGGATCCTTGTCGAAGGCGATCAGCCGCCCCGCGTCACCCAGTCGCTGCAAAATCGCCCGGCTATGACCGCCGCGCCCGAAAGTGCCATCTATATAGATGCCGTCCGCGCGCGTGAGCAGCCCGTCTACCGCTTCCTTCAGCAGCACCGTGCGATGCTGCAGTTCATTTCCCATCGCAGGAGCCATGTTGTTCAGCGCCGCGTCAGAAAGTGAAGTTTTTCAGCGCGTCGGGCATGCCCTGCGCCATGGCCGCGGCTTCCTTCGCCGCGTAAGTCTGCGAGTCCCACAACTCGAAGTGCGCGCCCATGCCGAGCAGCGTCACTTCTTTTTCCAGCGACGCGGCAGCGCGCAGCTCGGGCGAGACCAGCACGCGCCCGTTGCCGTCGAGTTCGACATCCATTGCATTACCGAGAAAGATGCGCCGCCACCACATGGCTTCCATCGGAAGCGCGGCGACCTTGGCGCGGAAGACTTCCCACTCCGGGCGGGGAAAGAGCAACAGGCATCCATCCGGGCTCTTCGTGAGCGTCACCCGGCCTTCTGCCTGCCCTTGCAGCGCTTCCCGATAGCGCGACGGAACCGACATCCGCCCTTTCGCATCGAGCGTCAGCGCCGACGCCCCTTGGAACACTCGCCCTTCTCCCCGTTTTCGGACGCCCACCACGACGCCCGTCCCTCTCCAGTTTTGCTCGAAAATGGGTTGTGAATCACACAAAAGACCACTTTCTCACACTGTCTCCCACTTTAGAGGAACGCATTTCCTCGGTCAAGACGCGTACCTTTTTTTCGAGTGCTTTTTATTTGCTAGAACAAGGACTTAGCGCAGGAGCTTGAAGTAACGGCAAAAGAGAAAACCGTTATGAATTAGAGAGCTAGTGCGGGATGTGAAGGTAGTACGTGAAAAGAGCAGGCGAAATGAGGGAAATGTAACGGTTCTTACAGCCGTTTTTTGATTCGATGATGAGTTTCGGCGGCGAATGCCTCGCTCGACCCGGCAAGCGAGCGAACGAGGCTTTGTCACACTATATGTAATAGGCCGTGCGCGTCATGACTTTGGAAGCTGCGCGCATCAACGCGCGCACCGGAAACGGAACCTCGCTCCCACCAGCGCCGATGGCTGCTGCGGCGTGCGCGCTTTCATCGAGACGCATTTGCTCGACGATCGCGCGGGATGCGTGATCGTTGACGGGCAAGGTCTTCATGTGGCCATCGAGATGCTGCTCGACCTGACGCTCGGTTTCGGCCATGAAGCCGAGACTCGCGCGATCGCCGAAGCGCCCCGCGACGAAACCGATCGCCAGCGCACCCGCGTACCACAACGGGTTCAGCAGGCTCGGCCGCGATTCCAGATCTTTGAGCCGCGTCGAAGTCCACGCGAGATGGTCTTCCTCTTCACGCGCCGCTCGCTCGAAACTGGCCTTGAGCTCGGGCGAGCTTGTGGCGAGCTTCTGCGCCTGATAAAGCGCTTGCGCGCAGACTTCGCCAACGTGATTCACGCGCATCAGTCCGGCCGAATGGGCGCGTTCTTCTTCGGTGAGTTGCGATTGTTCCGAGAGGACATCGCCGGTCGCGTCCAGAGGCGACATCGTCGATTCAGGAATCGGACGCGACATGCGGCTCACGCCCGTCATGGACCGCAAGCCTCGATCGAATTCGCTGATGACTTCATCGAGCGTCATGGTGTCACCTCTCTCTTCATGGTCCGCAGACGGAGCGGACGCTCGCGGAAAACGCGAATTTTAGCGCACATCGACTGGCGCCGAAGGGGCGCGGGCTTGCCGGATACCGCGTTCAGCGGCCACGGAGCATGTGCGATTTCTCCGGATTACAGGCTCGAAGTCTGATCGCGAATATGGCGCCAACCTGACACCGTCGACCGCCCGATCGCCCCTTATGAAGCACCTGTTTTGGTAATTAGGGCAAACACGGGTCGCAAATATCCTGCAAAACCAACATTTTAGCGCCTGTTGCGTAAACGTCACATGAGTCCGGCGGACCAGCCCCTTTTCCTTTGTCCGTTAAAGCCTCTTTGTTACATTACGTGTCACCTTCGTTAAGAAGCAGGCAGGGACCGTCAACACACTGGCGCTAAGAACAGTGACCTTGCCAAAAGTCGCAAACACTCCTTGGAGATTCAATCAATGAAAAAGTCGCTTCTCGCTCTCGCCGCACTGGGCGCATTCGCAGGCGCCGCACATGCGCAGAGCAGTGTGACGCTGTACGGCATCATCGACGCTGGCTTCGCGTACAACAACAACAGCAACGGCCAAAAGCTGTACTCCATGAACAGCGGCAACCTGCAAGGTAGCCGTTGGGGCCTGCGCGGCACGGAAGACCTCGGTGGCGGTCTGAAGGCCATCTTCGTGTTGGAAGGCGGCTTCAACGTGTTCAACGGCCAGCTGGGCCAAGGCGGCGACCTGTTCGGCCGCCAGGCTTATGTCGGTCTGGGCTCGACGCAATTCGGTACGGTCACGCTGGGTCGCCAGTACGACTCCGTGGTTGACTACACCGGGGCATTCGAAGTCGGTAGCCAGTGGGCGTCGTACTTCGGCGCGCACCCGGGCGACCTGGACAACATGAACAACTCGAATCGCGTGAACAACGCGATCAAGTACACGAGCGCGAACTACGCCGGCTTCACGTTCGGCGGCCTGTACAGCCTCGGCGGCCAAGCTGGCCAGTTCAACCGCAACCAGATCTGGTCGGTTGGTCTCGGCTACTCGCAGGGTCCGCTGCAATTGGGCGCGGGCTACTTGAACGTCAAGGACCCGAACTACTCGTTCTTCGGCAACAACGCCACGAGCCGCAACGCTGCCACGACGCCTACGGCTTCGAACATGTCGAGCCGCGTGTACTCGGGCTTCGCATCCGCCAAGACGCAGCAAGTCATCTCGGCTGGCGGTGCTTACACGTTCGGCGCAGCGACCATCGGCGCGACGTATAGCAACACGCAGTTCAAGGACGTCAACAACGAAGCAGGCGCTGGCCTGAACCCGGCTGGCTACACGGGCGGCTCGGGCAAGTTCCATAACGCCGAAATCAACTTCAAGTATCAGCTGACCCCGGCCCTGCTGCTGGGCGTGGCATATGACTACACGAAGGGTTACGGCCTGGCCGATGCCAAGTACCACCAAGGCATGCTCGGCGCGGACTACTTCCTGTCGAAGCGCACGGACGTGTACATCGACGGTATCTACCAGCACGCAAGCGGCACGGATTCGTTGAACCGCCCTGCGGTTGCGAACATCAACGGCCTGTCGGCGTCGTCGACGTCGAACCAGGTTGCCGCTGTTGTCGGTATCCGCCACAAGTTCTAATAAGGTCGTAACAAAGCAGTACGCACTGAAAGGCGCCTTCGGGCGCCTTTTTTTCGTTCCGCTGCGGGCAACAAAAAAGCCTTCGCATCTCGCGACACGAAGGCTTTTCGCTTTGGACGATGCAGCCGCTACGCGCGGCCGTCGCGCAATTCCCGCCGCAAGATCTTGCCGACATTGCTCTTCGGCAACTCGTTGCGGAACTCGATCATGCGCGGACGCTTGTAGCCGGTCAGCCGTTCCCTGCAGTACGCGATGACATCCGCTTCCGTCAGGCTCGCATCCTTGCGCACGATGAAGAGCTTCACCGCTTCGCCCGACGCCTGATCCTTCACGCCCACCGCGGCAACTTCGAACACGCCGGGCAGCATCGCGACAACATCTTCAATCTCGTTCGGATACACGTTGAAGCCGGAGACGAGAATCATGTCCTTCTTGCGATCGACGATCTTCACGTAGCCGCGCTCATCGAGCACGCCGACGTCGCCTGAGCGGAAGAAGCCGTCGGGGGTCATCACCTTCGCGGTTTCGTCGGGACGATTCCAGTAGCCCGCCATCACCTGCGGGCCGCGAATGCAGATCTCGCCGGGCTGGCCGAGCGGCACTTCGTTGTTGTCGTCGTCGCGGATGGAGATTTCCGTGGACGGAAGCGGCAAGCCGATCGTGCCCGTGTATTCGGTCGCCGTCACCGGATTGCAGGTCACGCACGGCGAGGTTTCGGACAAGCCGTAACCCTCGACGATCGGCACGCCGGTCGCCGCGAACCAGCGCTTCGCGACGGCTTCCTGCACGGCCATCCCGCCGCCGTTCGCAGCGATGAGCTTCGAGAAATCGAGCTTGTTGAAGTCTGGATGATTCAACAACGCGTTGTAGAGCGTGTTGACGGCCGGGAATGTGTTGATGGGAACGCCCTTCAGTTCCTTGATGGTTCCGGCGATATCTCGCGGGTTCGGTATCAGCACGCCAAGGCCGCCGGTACGGATCGTGAGCATGCCGCAGACCGTCAGCGCGAAGATGTGATAAAGCGGCAGCGCGACCACGCAAACGAACTGATCGATGTCGCGACGGCGCTTGCGGGCCGGGTCGAGCCACACTTCTGACTGCAGCGTGTTCGCGATCAGATTGCGATGCGTCAGCGTCGCGCCTTTCGCGACGCCCGTCGTGCCGCCGGTGTACTGCAGGAACGCGACGTCATCGGGACTTTGGGTGACCGGCTGGAGCGTGCCGCGGCCGCCTTCGCTCAGCGCTTCGTTGAATCGGACGCTGCCAGGCAGTTTCCACTCTGGCACCATCTTCTTCACGCTGCGCACGACGAAGTTGACGAGCACCCCTTTCAAACCCATGAGATCGCCCATCGCCGCGACGACGATATGTTTGATCGCCGTGTTCTTGACGACCGCCTGCAACGTGCCGGCGAAATTCTCCAAAATGACGATTGCTTCCGCGCCGCTGTCCTTGAGCTGATGCTCGAGTTCGCGCGGCGTGTAAAGCGGATTCACGTTGACGACGATGTAACCCGCGCGCAATACCGCCGCGATCGCGATCGGATACTGCAGCACGTTCGGCATCATCAGCGCGACGCGCGCGCCCGGCTTCATTCCTCGCTTCTGGAACCACGCGGCCAGCTTTCTCGACATCGCGTCGAGTTCGGCGTACGTGATCGCCTGGCCCATGCAGACGAACGCGCGGCGATCGCGATTCGCGCGAAAGCTGTCCTCGAGCAGCTCCGAAACGGACCGATAAGCGGATGGATCGATCTCCGCAGGCACGCCGGCCGGGTAAGACTTCAGCCAGGGTTTCTCCATACGGCGTCTCCTTTATATGATTTTAGAATGATCGTGCGGAAACGAGATCCTAGCTTTTCGGCCGGTCTCCGACAATCGGGTTAGACGCCTTCCACCAAACCCGTCCGAGTCCGCCGCTCCGAAGCTTGTCAATGCATTGGCTCCACTTCCACCAGGCAGTCGTAAAACGTCGCCGAGCCCCCGAGGTCGGTCAGCGCCTGACTCGTCACCTGATTGGCGTTGCGGCCATCGGGAGACAACTTCTTCCACCAGATCGACAAGCCGACGACGACGCCTTCGCGCGCGCGTTCCGTCACGCGCGCGCGGGCATGCATCGAACCGCGATCGTTGAAGATGCGCACGACTGCGCCATCGGCGATGGCGCGCGCTTGCGCGTCGGCGGGGTGAATATCGAGATGCGGTTCGCGCTCCGCCGCCCGCAGACTTTCGATGTTCACGAAACTGCTGTTCAGGAAGTTGCGCGCGGGCGGCGAAATCATCGCGAGCGGATAGCGGGCCGCCAGATCCGGCGATCCGTCCGCAGATTCGTACGGCGGCAGGTAATCGGGCAACGGATCGAGACCTTCGCGTTTCAGGCGCTCGCTGTAGAACTCGCATTTTCCCGACGGGGTGCGGAACCCGCCTTCGGCCAGCGGCGCTTCCGCGATTCCGAGCTTCAGCCAGCCGGACGCCTTCAACGTGTCCCAGCTCTGACCTTCGAGCGTCGGGTCGTTCCAGCGGAATGCCTTCGATGCGATCTGCTCGTCGGTCTCGAAAAGCGCCGGCTCGGTAAGGCCCAGGGCGCGTGCGAGTCCGCGGAATATTTCAGTGTTCGGGCGCGCTTCGCCGACGGGTGGAATCGCCGGCAGATTCGCCATTACGTGCGTGTGCCCGTAGGACTTGTGGACGTCGAGATGCTCGAGCTGCGTCGTCGCGGGAAAGACGAGGTCCGCGTAATCGGCGGTATCTGTCTGGAAGTGTTCGAGCACGATCGTGAACAGATCCTCGCGCGCGAAGCCCGCCTCGACTTTCGCCGAATCGGGCGCGACCGCAACGGGATTCGAGTTGTAGACGATCAGCGCTTCGATCTTCGGCCCGAATGCTTCGTCGCCCGGATGCAGCAACGCGTCGCCGATCGCGTTCATGTTGATCGCGCGCGGAAGCTTCGAGGGCCAGCCCGGCAGCAAATCGGGACGCTCGAGCGCGCTGCCGTCGATCGGCGCCCAGCCGGACGACGAAAGCAGCAGGCCTCCGGCGCGCTCGCGCCACGCGCCAGTCAACGACGGCAAGCAAGCGATCGCCCGCACGGCATTGCCGCCACCGCGCACGCGCTGCATGCCGTAATTGAGGCGAATTGCGGCCTTCTTCGTCGATCCGAAAGCACGGGCGAGTTCGATAACGACCTTTTCGTCGATGCCGCAGATCTGCGCCACGCGCGAAGCCGGATACTGCGCCGCGCGCGCCGCAAGTTCATCGAAGCCGACGGTATGCGCGCTCACATACTCGTGATCGATGAAATTCTCGCGGATCAACACGTCGATCATGCCGAGCGCCAGCGCGGCGTCGGTGCCCGGGCGCAACGCGATGTGCTGATGGCACTTTTCCGCCGTGAGCGACTTGTACGGATCGATCGCGATCAGCTTCGCGCCACGACGCTTTGCCTCCTGCGCGCGCGTCCAGAAGTGCAGGCTCGACGCGATCGGATTCGCGCCCCAGATCAGAATCAGCTCGCTCTCTTCGTAATACTCCGAATGCATTCCGAGGCTCGCGCCGTACGTGTAGCGCAGGCCGGCGGCGCCAGCAGCCGCACAAATCGTGCGTTCGAGTCGCGATGCGCCAAGCACGTTGAAGAATCGGGCAGCGACGCTTTCGCCTTGCACCAGGCCCATCGTGCCCGCGTAACTGTACGGAACGATGGCTTCAGGCGTGCGCCGGGCGATAGGCTGCAGGCGTTCGGCGGCGAGTTGCAACGCTTCGTCCCAGCCGATCGGCTCAAATCTGCCCTCGCCCTTTTTGCCGATTCGACGCAACGGAGTCAGAAGACGATCCTTGTGATGCGTACGCTCGGCATAGCGCGTGACCTTTGTGCACAACACACCTTGCGTCGGTGGATGATCAGGTTCGCCGCTGACTTTGACCGCTTTTCCATCCTTGACCGTTACGCGCATCGCGCAAGTATCGGGGCAATCGTGCGGGCACACGGCTCGGGCAAACTCGGCTGGAGCGTTCATCGGAAAGTCCGTAAATCGAAGTAAAAGCGGCAGATGACGGAATTCTATTACGGCCGCTATGCGATCGACCGTCCGATGGCGCAAATAGCGGCGGCGTAGAATGGAACGACCAGGCGCGGTCAATACGCGCAATCCGAATTCAAACGTGAGAGCAGTTAAAATGAATCTGATCCCAGAAATCGAAGCATCGCACGACGAGATCAAGACGCTCCGACGAACGATCCATGCCCATCCCGAATTGCGCTATGAAGAGGTTGGCACCGCAAAACTGGTTGCCGAGAGCCTCGAAAGTTGGGGAATCCAAGTGCATCGGGGATTGGGCAAGACGGGCGTCGTCGGCGTGCTGAAGCGCGGCGCCGGCAGCGCCTCGATCGGGCTGCGCGCGGATATGGACGCGCTGCCCATTCAGGAATTGAATACATTCGGCCATCGATCGACGAACGACGGCCGTATGCATGCCTGCGGCCACGATGGTCATACGGCGATGCTGCTCGGCGCGGCGAAATATCTGGCCAGGCACGGCAAATTCGATGGGACGGTCGTCTTCATCTTCCAACCGGCTGAGGAAGGCGGCGCGGGCGCGAAGGCCATGATCGAAGATGGTCTTTTCAAGCGGTTTCCGGTCGATGCGGTGTTCGGCATTCACAACTGGCCTGGCATTCCGGCGGGGCATTTCGGTGTCGTCGAAGGGCCGATCATGGCTTCGAGCAACGAGTTTCGCATCGCCATTCGAGGAACCGGTTCGCACGCGGCCTTGCCACATAACGGGCGCGATCCCGTTTTTACGGCGGTTCAGATCGCGAACGGGCTTCAGAGCATCATCACGCGAAGCAAGAAGCCGATCGATACGGCCGTGCTTTCGATTACCCAGATTCACGCTGGCCAGGCTGCCAATGTGGTGCCCGATCAGGCTTGGCTCGGAGGAACTGTGCGTACTTTTACGGTGGAGACGCTCGATCTGATCGAGGCGCGCATGCGCAAAATCGCCGATGCAACCGCAGCGGCCTACGACTGCGAGGTGGAAATTCATTTCCACAGAAACTATCCGCCGACGATCAATTCGCCTGAAGAGGCAAGATTCGCGGCGGAAGTTATGGCAGAAGTGGTGGGCAAGGATAAGGTCGATAGCGCCGTCGAGCCGACGATGGGCGCCGAGGACTTTTCGTTCATGCTTCTCGAAAAGCCCGGATGTTATGCGTTTCTAGGTAACGGCGACGGCGGGCACCGGGAGCAAGGACACGGCGCGGGGCCGTGCATGTTGCACAACGCCAGCTACGACTTTAATGATGATTTGTTATCGATCGGATCGTCGTACTGGGTAAGACTGGCGGAGAAATTCCTCGCCCGTTGATGGTCGCCGTTACGCCTCTGCTGGCTTAATTGCGATTTAGATTTTCACGCCCC
>NZ_JFHD01000005.1 GCF_000698575.1 Caballeronia zhejiangensis | reverse complement strand
TGCGCCGGATTTTCGCCCTGCGTCCACCACTTGTTTCGATAATTGCGGCCGTTGTACGTCACGCGCGTGCCCGCCGTCGCATAAGCCTGCGTCGACGACCACGCGTCATAACACGCGGAGCCCGACGGTGTCGGCGTGGGCGTCGGAGTCGGAGTCGGAGTCGGAGTCGGAGTCGGCGTTGGCGTGGGTGTTGGAGTCGGTGTTGGAGTCGGCGTTGGAGTCGGTGTCGGCGTGGGACTCGGCGTTGGAGTCGGCGTCGGCGTGCCGCCCGTTGCGCCGAGATCCTTCCACAACGTCGGCGTGGTGGAAGGCGTCCATCCCGCGCCGGGGTAGGCGGTATGCGATTGCAGCGCCTGATACGTGTGGCCGTTGTAAGTGACGGTGGCGCCTGCCGAATATGTGGTCCCTTCCTGCCACTCGGCGCCATTGGCGCTGACTGAATAGGCAACCAGCAATGCCAGCGTCAATGCGCTAATTTTGGAATGCTTAACAAGGCGATTCATGAGAATGGCCTCCTTTGTTTCGATTATGGTTGGTTTCGATTCTCTACATTGTCAAGCTGTTTGCCTCAAACGCCGCGCATTTCAAGCGCCTATACGCGGATATATTGATAATCCAAGCTTCTCCACTAAGCAAGTTGGAAATTGATGATTAGTTTTCCTTCTGGTTTTCTTATAGGCGTGCTTTTTACGCGACGCAAAGAATACTGCTTCGAAATATGGCACCGTCGATTTGAATATGCACGTCGTGAGTTCGACATCGGGCCGTTATTTTCAATCGGCATTCCGGCGATATGGATCGTTGATGCATGCAGCGATGCGAATATGAAACGCGCCGCAGGTCCGTATGCGGGATCGCTTTAATCGCCGGCCGGTATATCGGCGTATCGGTGCGTCAGAACTGAACCGTGACGGCAACGATCGGTGGATAGTTTTCGCTGCCGGACACACTGGTCGATGCCGCCGCGCCCTTGACGTGAGATGCGTGCTCGATCGATTGCAACGATAGCGCCTCACCCGAAGCCGATCTCGCTTCGACGCCGACGCGATACGGCGTTTTGGTCCCGCCGCAATTCACCGCGACGCGGCTTGCCTGATCGATTTCGACAGGTGCGCCGGGCGTGACGATCGAGCAGGCATTTTCGATTGTCAGCGCGATGTCCATTTTGGCCGTGCCGCTTTTCGCGAAACCTTCGGGAGACACAGCAAGCGTTTCCGCCGCAATCAAGGCGGCGAATGCGGCATGGTAGAGCGAGTGACTTTTCATGAATGGACCCGAGGGGATATTGATTTTTCGCGCCATGCAACAGTGCATATGCGCGGGTGCTTTCTAAAAAGCCCCGCGCCTTTGAAAAAAGGAAACCGAAATGCTTAGAAAACCAGCGTCGCGGTGATGGTCGACGAATACGTGCCCGCAGCCGGCGTGTCTTGCGACGGCACGCGGCCATAAACCGTGATGCTCTGGCTCGAGCCGTCGCCCGTGCCTGCGACCGTGTCGCTGTCCACCGTATTGCCCCAGACCTGCGTGCGCGCCGTATCCCGATACAGATTGAATTCGACCGATGCATCGCCGGCCGCGTTGCTCATCTTGCGGTCCGCGACAGTCGAGCCGTTCGCGGTGCCCGCGTCGAGCGCGACGCTGTAGGCCGTGCCCTTGGTGCATGTGACCGAGAGCGTCGTCGTCTGATCGAGGTTGTTGCTGATCACGCCGGTGCTGCCGAAATTCAGCGGGTTCGCGGCGATGGAGCAGTCGTCCTGCACGGTCAGCGTGACATCGAAGGTCGCGCTCTTGCTGGCGGCCATTGCATTGGGCGAAGCGACGACGCCGAGCGTGGCGGCGCCGGCAACGATGGCGATGACGGCGGCTTTGCTGAACAGATTGCGCATGAGAATCTCCGGTATCAGATTGACGACGCCGATTGCGTTTGGCGTCGCGAGAACATGAGCAAATGATAGGGAGCGCGCGTCTAAGACTGAATGAGACGACTCTTATTTGAGATGGTGAAACGAGCGGTTTCGCCGGATGGCATTGTGCTGACGCGTTTATCGAGATGCCGACGCTACATGTGAAAACGGCCTCCCGAAGGAGGCCGCCTGGCTACCGGAGACGACGTGGATTCAGATCAGTCCTTCGGCCTTGAGCGCGGCCTGCACGCCCGGGCGCGCGCCGACACGCGCCTGATACGCGACGAGCGCGGGCCACTTGCCGAGGTCGAGATCGATATGCTTCGCCCAGCTCAAAACCGTGAACAGATACGCATCGCCGATGCTGAATTCGTTGCCGAGCAGGAACTGCTTGTCATCGACTTGCTGCGCGACGTAGGCGAGACGGCGTTCGAGATTGGCCATCGCCGCGGCCTTCCAGTCGCTGCTTGCGGCCGGGTTGAAGAACGGCGAGAAGTTCTTGTGCAGTTCCGTGCCGATGAACGTGAGCCAGCTTTGCAGACGGTACCGCGCCATCGCATCGTTGAGCGGCGCGAGATGCTTCGCCGGAACCTGATCGGCGATGTATTGCATGATCGCCGGGCCTTCGGTCAGCAGTTCCCCGTTGTCGAGCAGGAGCGCGGGCACGTAACCCTTCGCGTTGATCTTGGTGAAATCCGCGCCGCTCGCGGTGAGCTTGGTCTTGAGATCGACGGCTTCGGTTTCGTAGGCGAGCCCGGATTCTTCGAGCGCGATGTGCGACGCGAGGGAACAGGCGCCTGCCTTGTAGAACAGTTTCAAAACAATTCCTCCAGGATGAGTCGCACGATTATGAACGATGTCGTGCTTGCGCAGCATCCGCTATCGCGAAACGAATTGTGTCGTTTGATGAAAGATCGAACCGCGATCAATCGAGGATGAAATCGCGCGAGGATGCGACGGTCTTCGGCGGCATCGGGAAGTCGGGGTCGGCGGCCATGTCGTGCAGCGCGGCTTCGATCGCGTCGCAGATGGCGTTCAACGCGAGATCGTTTTCCTCGAGGCCGAACGGATCTTCGATCTGCGCGGCGATCGCCTCCAGCGCCATGAACGCATACGCTACGAGCAACGCGAAAAGCGGCGTGAGCAGGCCGGCGCCATCGACGAGGCCGAACGGCAGCATCACGCAGAAGAGGTAGATCGTGCGGTGAATCATCACCGAGTAGGAGAAGGGCAGCGGCGTGGAGGCGATGCGCTCGCATCCGCCGATCACATCCGAAAGCGCGTTCAGATTGTGCTGAATCGCGAGGACGGCATAGCCGTCGAGCGCGTCTTCCCGCTTGCGTTCGGCGACCCATTCGCCGAGCCAGAGCAGAATCAGCGCGGGCCGGAACTTCGCGGCGGCCACGCGTGCGTGCAGTTCAGGCGAGAGGCGGGGCGCGAGATCGGCGAGCGCGTCGGTGTTGCGCAGTTGATGTCTCAACGCGTGAGGCAGCGCGCCGAGCGCGGACAGAAAACGTCGCTCCTCAGCGCGGTCGCGATTGTCCGGCAGCGACAGCGCCTGCTGCGCCAGCGCGCGCGATGTGTTGAGCAGCGTGCCCCACAGCTTGCGGCCTTCCCACCATCGCTCGTAACTCGCGCTATTGCGGAAACCGAGAAACACCGCGAGCGCGATGCCGACGAGCGCGAACGGCGGCGTGCCGAGCCCGAGCGGATAGTGCCGCATGTGGTCGTGCATGAAGATCGCCGCGAGCGACAGCGCGAAGATCAGCCCGAGGCGCGGCAGCAGTTGCGGCAGCACGGAGCCGCGCCACACGAACAGCAGCCGGAACCAGTTGAGCTTGGGGCGAATGATCATGGACGAGCTTGCCGGTGAAACCGCAATGAATTTCCGATTATCTCGAAAATAAGGTGCATCGCGCGCGAGACATGGCGTCGCGTGCGGAAACGAAAAGGCCGTCCTTGCGAACGGCCTTCGAGATCAGCAACGCGACAATGTGATCAGAGCGCCGCGCGCGCCGCTTTCGCCGCCGCGCGCACCTGATCCGGCGCGGTGCCGCCCGGATGATTGCGGCTCGCGACCGAGCCTTCGAGCGTCAGATAGTCGAACACGTCTTCGCCGATCAGATGCGCGACGTTCGGCAGTTCGATACGCATCGCGTCGAGCGACAGGTCCGCGATATCGCAGCCGCGATCGTCGCAGATACGCACCGCGTGCGCGACGGCTTCGTGCGCGTCGCGAAACGGCAGGCCGCGCTTCACGAGATAGTCGGCGAGATCGGTGGCGGTCGAGAAGCCTTGCAGCGCGGCCGCGCGCATCGCCTGCGGCTTCACCGTGATGCCTGCGGCCATTTCCGCGAAGATGCGCAGCGTATCCGCGACCGTATCGACGGTATCGAACAGCGGCTCCTTGTCTTCCTGATTGTCCTTGTTGTACGCGAGCGGCTGGCCCTTCATCAGCGTGAGCAGCGCCATCAGATGGCCATTCACGCGGCCCGTCTTGCCGCGCGCGAGTTCGGGCACGTCGGGATTCTTCTTCTGCGGCATGATCGACGAACCCGTGCAGAAACGGTCCGCCAGGTCGATGAAGCCGACGCGCGGGCTCATCCACAGCACGAGTTCTTCGGAGAAGCGCGACACGTGCGTCATGACGAGCGCGGCCGCCGCCGTGAATTCGATCGCGAAGTCGCGGTCGGACACGGCGTCGAGCGAATTCGCGCAGATGCCGTCGAAGCCGAGCGCCGCCGCGACCGCGTGACGGTCGATCGGATAGCTCGTGCCCGCGAGCGCCGCCGCGCCCAGCGGCAGACGGTTCACGCGACGGCGCAGATCGCGCATGCGCTCGGCATCGCGCGAGAACATTTCGACATAGGCCAAAAGGTGATGCCCGAACGTGACCGGCTGCGCGACCTGCAGGTGCGTGAAGCCCGGCATGATGGTGTCGGCATGCTTTTCGGCCATGTCGATGAGTGCGACGCGCAACTCCTTCAGCAGCTCGCCGATGCGGTCGATTTCGCCGCGCAGCCACAGGCGGATGTCGGTCGCGACCTGATCGTTGCGCGAGCGGCCGGTGTGCAGGCGCTTGCCCGCATCGCCGATCAGCGCCGTCAGGCGCGCCTCGATGTTCAGATGCACGTCTTCCAGATCCAGCTTCCACTCGAACTCGCCGCGCTCGATTTCGCCCTTGATCTGCGCCATGCCGCGCTCGATGGCGGCGAGGTCGTCGGCGCTGATGATCTTCTGCGCCGCAAGCATGGACGCGTGCGCGAGCGAGCCTTGAATGTCGACGAGCGCGAGCCGGTTGTCGAAGAACACCGACGACGTGTAGCGCTTGACGAGCTCCGACATCGGCTCGGAGAAGCGAGCCGACCAGGCTTCGCCTTTTTTGTGGAGTTGGGACGTCATGGTGATGTTTTCAGCGGTTCGGGCTTCGGGAAGTCGACAATTTTAACATTCGGCACTATTCCGATCCGACCAGAATCACGAGCTTCAAATCCTCGCGATGCGCGGGCTTGAACGTGATCTGATTGAACACGACGCGCCCGCGCGACGGATGATTGAACGCGCGCTCGCCGCCTTCGCGCTCGAACACGTCCTGCGACGCCCAGTAGCGCGCGAAGGCATCGCTCGCGGCGGAGAGATCGTCGATGAGCGCGCGCGTCGGCGCATCGTTCAGATGGCGGATCGAATCGGCGCGGAATTCGGCCGCCAGACGCCGCGCGCGCGTTTCCCAGTCGACGATCAGCGCGCGCGCCGCCGGCGACGTGAACGTGTACGTGAGCAGATTGCGGTCGTGCTCGCCGTCGAGCCAGCCGACGAACAGCGCCGACGCATGCTCGTTCCAGCGCAGCGCGTTCCACTGACGATCGAGCACGTAGGCGGGCGCGCCGATCAGCCCGACGGTCTGGAGCAGCGCGGCGGGCGCGTCCTGCGAAGCCGGATCGGGCTCGGCGGGATCGCGCTGGGCGGCGAGCTCGAAAAGATACGCACGTTCGGCGCGCGACAGTTGCAGCGCGACGGCGATGCGCGCGAGGGCATCGGCGGAAGCGGACACGGGCCGGCCTTGCTCGATCCAGGTGTACCAGGTCGGGCTCACGCCGCACAGTTGCGCGACTTCTTCGCGGCGCAAGCCGGGCGTGCGGCGGCGCGGGCCGGGCGCGAGTCCGACCGCTTGCGGCGACAGCCTTTCGCGATGCGCGCGGATGAACTCGCCAAGCGCGTGCGCGGACGTTTCGGCGAGGGTTTCGTTCTTGTCGATGTGATTCATGCGTGGCAGGTGGTGTACATACCAGAATAACTGCACAACTTGTACTGGTACAAAGCGGGTTCTATTGTAGCGACACAAGACCACGACGAAACCGGAGCCCACGATGAAACACCACGATCAGGTCGCAGACGCATTCGGCAGCACCGCTGCCGCGTATCTCACGAGCGCCGTCCATGCGAGCGGCGCGGATCTGCAGAATCTCTCCGCGACGTTCGCGGCCACTTGCGGCAACGCGCGCGTGTTGGACATGGGATGCGGCGCGGGACACGCGAGCTTTGCGATCGCGCCGCACGTGCGCGAAGTGGTGGCGTACGACATCGCCCCGCAGATGCTCGCGACCGTGGAAGCCGCCGCGAAGGAACGCGGCCTGACGACGATTCGCACGCAGCAGGGCGCGGCCGAAACGCTGCCGTTCGCGGATGCGTCGTTCGACTGGGCCGTGAGCCGGATGAGCGCGCATCATTGGCGCGACGTTTCGTCAGCGCTTGCCGAAGTGCATCGCGTGTTGAAGCCTGGCGGGCGGCTGAAGTTCATCGATATCGCGGGCATCGACGATCCGCTCTACGACACGCACATTCAGGCGATCGAAATCCTGCGCGATGCGTCGCATATCCGTGACTATCGCGCCGACGAATGGATCGCGATGCTCGATGCCGCCGGTTTCGATGCGCAAATCGCCGAGCGCTGGCGCATCCCGCTGGAATTCGAGTCGTGGGTGACGCGGATGCGTACGCCGGCCGAGCGCGTGACGGCCATCAGATCGATGTGGGCGAGCGCGCCGGATGAGGTGCGGCAGTATTTCAACGTGAAGGATGATTGCTCGTTCGAGCTCGATGCGGTGATGGTGGAGGGGAAGCGGCGTGGTTGAAGATTGTTGGATGTCGGTGGATCCTCGGGTTCGTGTCGGTAACGGTTGTTGATTTCGCCGGATCCCTTATTCGCGTCGGTCTATTAGCGTTGCCCCTGTGCGGGGCGGCAGTCACTTTCTTTGCTGCTGCAAAGAAAGTGACCAAAGAAAGCAGCTTTTCAGGCCCGCGGTCACACGCAATTTGGGTAGTTCTCTCGTCCCAGGTGGCACTCGCCTAAGGAGTGCCCTCATCACAATCACCCGGCTTGGCTCGCGCACGGTCTGCCACATCGCACCACACAACGAACTGGTTCAGCACCAAACAGCTCCAGCCCGCTTCGCGGCCGACCGGTTAAGCGGGACTGCCAGTGCTTCGCTATTAACATCGCTATCGCACTGCGCACGCAAACCGATGGTTTCCCTTGCATGCCCTACGGCAGCGCGAAGCGCTGTGCCGAAGCTATTTCGTGCTGAACCAATGTTCTGAACACCTTCGGGCGGCAGACCGTGCGCGAGCCAAGCCCGATTGGTCCTTTGAGGGCACTCTTTAGGCGAGTGCCGCCCGGGACGAGAGAACTACCCAACGTGCGTGTGACCGTGGGCCTGAAAAGCTGCTTTCTTTGCCTACTTTCTTTGCAGCAGCAAAGAAAGTAGGTGCCGCCCCGCACAGGGGCAACGCCAATAGACCGACACGAAATCGGGATCCGCCGAAACCCACGCATACATCGAGGCAACGTTGCATCCCGAACCAAAACGCCCCGCCAAGGGAAGGCATCAGCCGGTATTACGCAACCCCGCGGCAATCCCGTTGATCGTCAAATGAATCCCGCGCCGCAGCCGCACGTTCTGATCGCCCGCGCGGTGACGCTTCAACAGCTCCACTTGCAAGTGATTGAGCGGATCGAGATAAGGGAAGCGGTTCTTGATCGAACGCGCGAGCAGCGGGTTGTCCGAAAGACGATCGATCTTGCCGGTAATTTCGCCGAGCACGTCGCACGTGCGCTGATGCTCCGCGACGATCTTGTCGAACACGGTCTTGCGCAGCTTCTTGTCGGTGACGAGCTGCGCATAGCGCGACGCGACGGCGAGATCGGTCTTCGCGAGCACCATGTCCATGTTCGACAGCAGGTTCTTGAAGAACGGCCACGTCTTGTGCATCTTGCGCAGCGTCGCGAGACGTTTCGCGCGTTCATCGTCGGAACCGGCGCGCTCGAGATACGCCGTCACCGCGCTGCCGAAGCCGTACCAGCCCGTCAGCAAGAGACGGCACTGGCCCCACGAGAAGCCCCACGGAATCGCGCGCAGATCCTCGATCTTGCGCTGCTTCGGATCCTGCAGTTTGCGCGACGCCGGCCGGCTGCCGATGTTCAGCTCCGCGATCTCCGAAATCGGCGTCGACAGGAAGAAGTAGTCGGTGAAGCCCGGCGTCTCGTAGACGAGCGCGCGATACGCGGCCATCGCGGAATCGGAGAGCGTCTGCATCGCCGCTTCGAATTGCGGCAACTGCGCGGGCGCGTTCTCGTGCGGCAACAGCGATGCTTCCAGCGTCGCGGCGACGACCGTCTCCAGATTGCGCCGCCCGATTTCCGCGTTCGCGAACTTGCTCGCAATCACTTCGCCTTGCTCGGTCAGGCGGATTTGCCCGTCGACGGTGCCGGGCGGCTGCGACAGAATCGCCTGATACGTCGGGCCGCCGCCGCGTCCGACCGTGCCGCCGCGTCCGTGGAAGAGGCGCAGCGTCGTGCCACGCTCCTTGAACAGCGTGACGAGGGCCAGTTCCGCGCGATACAGCTCCCAGTTCGACGTGAGGAAACCGCCGTCCTTGTTGCTGTCCGAATAGCCGAGCATCACTTCCTGCTCGTTGCCCTGATTTTCGATGAGCTTGTCGATGCCCGGCAGCGCGAAGAATTCGCCCATGATGACCGGCGCGTTGCGCAAGTCGGCGATGGTCTCGAAGAGCGGAATGACCATCAGGCCGTCGCGCGGGGAATCGTCCTTCGCGCGGAGATAGCCTTGCAGCACGCCCGTTTCCTTCTGCAGCAACATCACTTCCAGCAAGTCGCTGACGGTCTCCGTATGCGAAATGATGTAGTTGCGCACCGCGCGCGCACCGAACTTCGCGCGCGTCTCGCGGGCCGCTTCGAGCACGCCGAGCTCGCTTTTCGCGAGATCGGAATAGTGCGCGTAGGGAAGGCGCAGCGGGCGCGGCTGCGCGAGCTCCTTCAGCAGCACTTCGCGCTTCTGCTCTTCGGTGAGCGACGCGTAATCCTCGACGACGCCCGCACGCGCGAGCAGCTCGCTCACGACGGCCTCGTGAATGTCCGAGCTTTGCCGCAAGTCGATGCTCGCGAGATGGAAGCCGAACACTTCGGCGGCGCGCGCGAGCGGCGACAGACGCAGGCTCGACATCGACGCGCCGTGATGCTCCGCGAGCGAATCGATCAGCACGTGCAGGTCGCGCACGAATTCGGAGGCATCGGCGTAGGGCGTCGCGCGAATCTGCGGTGCGCCTGGACCCGCGCTGCGCACGGTCACGACGCCTTCGCCGAGCCGCACGCGCGCGCTCGCCGCAAGCCGCGTGTAGATGCCGATGAGCGCGCGCCGATACGGCTCGTCCTTGCGATGCGGCGACTGGTCGGGCGAGGCATCGGCGAGTGCTTTCAGGGCATCGCTCGAACCGGCGAGCAGGTCCGACACGGACAATTCCGCGCCGAGCTTGTGCGTCTCTTCCAGATAGTGTTCGAAGATGACGATCGCCTGACGCGTGATCGCGTTTTCGAGCGTTTCGCCGGTGACGAACGGATTGCCGTCGCGGTCGCCGCCGATCCAGCTTCCCATCTGAAAGAACGGCGGCAGGCGCACGGGCAGGCCGTGTTCCGCGAGCGCGGCTTCGATATCGGCGTAGAGCGCGGGAATTTCGGCGAGAAAGGTCGCGCGATAGTAAGACAGCGCGTTGTCGATTTCATCGGCGACGGAAAGGCGCGCGTCGCGCAACATGCGCGTCTGCCACAGCGACGTCACGCGTGCGCGCAGCACCGCTTCGTTCTGTGCGCGTTCGCGCGCGGTCAGTTCCTGATCGCGCTCGGCGAGCAGACGCGCGATATCGTGTTGCGCGTCGAGAATGCTCTTGCGCGAGACTTCGGTCGGATGCGCGGTGAGGACGGGCACGATCAGCGCATCGCCGAAGAATCTCTCGAGCAGCTTGCGCGTCGCGCTGATGTTCTTGTGCTCGCGCATGCGCTCGATCGCATACGCGATGGTGCCCGGCTGCGCACCCGAGCCCGCGAGCGCGTGAATGCGCCGCCGGCGATTGTGATGGCGGTCTTCGGCGATGTTCGCGAGATGCGAGAAGTAGCTGAACGCACGCACGACCGACACCGTCTGTTCCGGCGACAGCGCGCGCAGCTTCTTTTCGAGCGTCTGCGAGGCTTCGACGTCGTCCTCGCGGCGGAACTTCACGGCCGTCTGACGAATGGCCTCGACGACCTCGAACACGGCGTCGCCTTCCTGCTCGCGCAGCACTTCGCCGAGCACACGCCCGAGAAAGCGGATGTCTTCGAAGAGCGGGCGGTCCTTGTCGTCGCGCGTGCGGCTCGCGGGCTTCGTGGGCTTCGCGGCTTTCGCGACGGCCGCGCCGTTGGGGCGCGGCGTTTTGAGCTGCGTCGGCGCGGTCTTGGTCGCGATGGCTTTCTTCGCGAGCTTCGGCGCGATGGCGGCTTTCGAAGCCTTCGCGGCCGTCGCGGCCTTCGTCGTGACGATGGGCGACGACGCCGCGCGCGGCGCGTCGGAGGAGGAAGACTTGGGCAATGCGGCGTTGCGGCGCGCCGGGCGAGCCGATCCGGATGACGTCACGTTGGGTTCCTCTCGAAAGCTGCGAAGCCAGGGTACATCGACATGATCCGGCGACCTCGACGGGCGCCGCATCGGCAGAAAATCGCGGGCCGCGCGAACGGCCGTGCGTCAAACCGGCGACAGCATGCCGCGGCATTCTTCGCGCCCCGAAGCGTTCATCGCGCACGACGCGGCCGGGGCCGTCGTTCACGCCGCTACGAACACACCACGGACGCCCCGAAAGGCGCATCGGACAAGGCTCTCGCGCGCTGCCCGGGTGTCGGTGGACCTTGGCGTGCGTGCTACCATTGTTCGCTAATGTCTATTCATCCATCCCGTCATTCGATCGAGCATCAATGAATTCCGAGACGCATTCAACGACACCGCCCGCGAGCATCATCATCGCTTCGCGGGAAAGCCGGCTTGCGATGTGGCAAGCCGAGCACGTGCGGTGTGCGCTGCACAAATTATATCCATCTTGCGACGTGAAAATCCTCGGAATGACGACGCGCGGCGATCAGATTCTGGATCGCACGTTGTCGAAGGTCGGCGGCAAGGGTTTGTTCGTGAAGGAGCTCGAAGCCGCGCTCGCCGAGGGCCGCGCCGATCTCGCCGTGCATTCGCTCAAGGACGTGCCGATGGAACTGCCCGAAGGCTTCACGCTCGGCGCCATCATGGAGCGCGAAGATCCGCGCGACGCTTTCGTGTCGCCGCATTACGCATCGCTCGATGCGCTGCCTGCGGGGAGCATCGTCGGCACGTCGAGCCTGCGTCGCGAGTCGATGATTCGCGCGCGCTTTCCTCATCTCGAAGTGCGGCCGTTGCGCGGCAATCTCGATACGCGTCTCGCCAAGCTCGACCGCGGCGAGTACGCGGCGATCATCCTCGCGGCGGCGGGTTTGAAGCGTCTCGGTCTGGAAGCGCGCATCCGTGCGCTGCTCGATCCGTCCGAGAGCTTGCCGGCAGCGGGGCAGGGCGCGCTCGGTATCGAGATTCGCGCGGACCGCGCCGATCTCGCCGCGTGGCTCGCACCTTTGCACGATGAAAACACCGCGCTCGCGGTCGAGGCGGAACGCGCGGTGTCGCGCGCGCTCGGCGGCAGTTGCGAAGTGCCGCTCGCCGCGTACGCCGTATGGCGCGACGGCGCGCTGAATCTGCGCGGCGCGGTGTCGATGCCCGACGGCAAGCGCGTGCTGCGCGCGGAGGAAAGCGTGCAGGCGCCCGATCTCGCCGCCGCGCTCGCGCTCGGCCAGCGCGTGTCGTCGGATCTCGAAGCGCAAGGCGCGATGGATATCGTCGCCGCGCTCAGCACCATGTCGCGCGCCGACGGCCCGAACACCGCGCCCTCGGGGCCGAAGTCCTGATGGCGAGCGAGCGCCGCGCCACCGTCGTCGTCACGCGTCCCGCCGGACAGTCGTCCGCGCTGCTCGCGCTCCTTGCGAGCGCCGGCTTCGACGCGCTGGAATTTCCGCTCATCGATATCGCGCCCGTCGCCGACGATGCGCCGCTGCGCGCCGCGCTCGACGAGCTTTTTCTGCCGCCGGAAGCGCCGGGGCGCTATGCGCTCGTCGTGTTCGTGTCGCCGAATGCGATCGATCATGCGTTCTCGCGGCTCGCCGCGCCGTGGCCCGTCGATTTGCCCGTCGCGGTCGTCGGTCCGGGCTCGGTCGCGGCGCTCGCGCGTCAGGGCGTGCACGCGCCGTCGCATCGCGTGATCAGTCCGTCGGCGCAAGCGCTCGATCCGCGCTTCGATTCCGAGGCGCTCTTCACCGCGATCGAAGCGCATTTCGGCACGAACGGTCTCGAAGGCAAGCGCGTGCTGATCGTGCGCGGCGACGGCGGCCGCGAATGGCTCGCCGAGCGGCTCGCGCAAGCAGGCGCGCGGGTCGAAAAGGCCGCCGCCTATCGCCGCGTGTTGCCGGAACCGTCGATGCAAGAGTGGGAGCGCATCCACGAATTGCTGGCCGGAGAACCGCACGCGTGGCTGCTGACAAGCTCGGAAGGCGTGCGCAATCTCGACGAGCTCGCCCACGAACATCTCACCGCCGACGAAATCGTGCTGCTCAAGCGCGCGCCGCTCGTCTGCCCGCACCCGCGCATCGCCGAGGCCGCGCGGGGAGCGGGTTTTGATAGGATTACGGTGTCCGGCGCGGGCGATGAGCGCATCGCGCACGCGCTGGAAGCGCTGTTCCCGCTCCAACGGGATCCGGAGGCTCACGCGCACGCGAGCGCATCGGCTTCGATAAATTCCTCATCCGCGCCGACGGACGCCAATCCGGCCACCGCGCCGGCCCAACAAACGGCTCAATCACGCATGACTGATTCGAACGATTCCAAGAAAGCTTCACCTCAGCCGAACGTGACACCGCCCTTGCCGCCGAACACGCCTTTCACGCCTTATGAGCAGCAGAAGAAGAACGGCGGCGCGGGCATCGTGGTGTTGTGGTTCGTCGTCGTCATTCTGGCGGTGGCGGCGGGCGCGGGCGCCTTCGTCCTGAACCGCAAGTTCGAGCGCACCGACGCGCAACTGTCGCAGCGCCTCGCCCAGTCCGACGAGCAGAACGCCGATCTGCGCGCGAAGGCCGATCAGGCCGCGAGCGCGACCACCGCGTTGAACACGCAGATCATCCAGTTGCAGGGCAAGCTCGCCGATGCCGAAGCGCACAGTCAGGCGCTGCAGCAGCAATATCAGGATCTCGCGAGCAATCGCGACGACTGGACCGTCGCCGAAGTCGAGCAGATTCTGTCGAGCGCGAGCCAGCAGTTGCAACTCACCGGCAACGTTCAACTCGCGCTTTTCGCGCTGCAAAGCGCCGACACGCGTCTTGCCGCGACCACCGGTCCGCAGGTCGTCGCGATCCGCAAGGCGATCGCGCAGGACATCGACAAGCTGAAAGCCACGCCGACGACCGATCTCACCGGTCTCGCGATCAAGCTCGACACGGCCATCGACCAGATCGACCAGTTGCCGCTTTCGGGCGAGGCGCCGATCGCCCGCGCCCGCGCGCAGGCCGCCGAGCCGGCCAACAGCGCGTCGATCGCGGCGGCGACCGGCGAGCCGCGCTGGAAGGTGCTGTGGCATCAGATCACGAACGGCATCGGCCAGCAGTTGTCGAGCCTCGTCTCGGTGCGCCGCATCGATAACGCCGATGCGATGCTCACATCGCCCGATCAAGGTTATTTCGTGCGCGAAAATGTGAAGCTGCGGCTGCTGTCCGCGCGTCTTTCGCTGCTGTCGCGCAGCGAGCCGACGCTCAAGTCGGACCTGCGCGCCGCCGACGCCGCGCTCGGCCGCTACTTCGATGCCTCGTCGAAGAAAGTGCAGGCCGTGCGCGAGCTCGTGAAGCAGGTCGATCAGGCGTCGCTCGCCGTCGCCGTGCCGAACCTGAACGCGAGCCTCGCCGCCGTCCATCAGTTCAAGCGAGGCGGATGATGACGATTCGTGGACTCATCTGGCTCGCGCTGCTGTTCGCCGTCGCGGTGATCGTCGCGACCGTCGGCGGCTTCAACAACGGACAAATCCTGCTCGTGATACCGCCGTATCGCGTGGACATGTCGCTCAATCTGTTCGCGGTCGCGCTCGTCGTGCTGTTCATCGTGCTGTACGCGATCATCCGCGCGGTGCGTGGCGTCTGGAAGATGCCGTCGCGCGTCGCCGCGTATCGCACGCGCAGCAAGATCGCGAAGGCGAATGCGTCGCTGCGCGATGCGGTCGGGCATCTGTACGCCGGACGTTTCTCGAAAGCCGAGAAGGCCGCGCGCGATGCGTTGTCCGTCGAAGACAACAAGGGTGCGGCCGGGCTGATCGGCGCGAACGCGGCGCATCGTCTGCACGAATATGCGCGCCGCGACGAGTGGCTCGCGCAGGTTTCCGGCGCCGACTGGCAGGACGCGCGCCTGATGGCCACCGCCGACATGCGCGCCGATGGCCGCGACGCCGACGGCGCGCTCGTCGCGCTCACCGAAATGCAGGCGCAGGGCGGCCGGCGCATCCACGCGCAGCAAATCGCGCTGCGCGCGCAGCAGCAATTGAAGAACTGGGGCGAAGTGCTGAAGCTCGTGCGGATGCTGGAGAAGCGCGAGGCGCTGCATCCGGCGGTCGCGGTGCGGCTGCGCCAGGTCGCGGCGGAAAATCTGCTGCGCGATCGCCGGCATAACCCGGACGCGCTGCTCGAATTGTGGCAATCGCTGTCGGCGACCGAGCGCCAGTCGCCGCGTCTCGCCGATCTCGCCGCGGAACTGCTGATCGCGCTCGATCGTCGCGCGGAGGCGAAGAAGATCGTCGAAGACGCGCTCGCGCACAACTGGGACGCGCGGCTGTTGCGGCGTTATCCGGACTGCATCGTCGGCGGCGACGCTTTCCCGCTGATCCAGCGCGCCGAAGCGTGGCAGAAGGAACGCACCGAAGACGCCGACCTGCTTTTCACGCTCGGACGTCTCTGCCTGCATCAGCAGTTGTGGGGCAAGGCGCAGGCGTTCCTCGAATCGGCGCTGAAGCTCGCCGACAACGAACCGCTGAAGATTCGCACGCATCGCGCGCTCGCCCGTCTGCACGAACAGCTCGGCGACGCGGACAAGGCCGCGGAACATTACCGCGCAAGCGCGCTGGCGATGAACGTCGTCTGATTGCGCTCGCCTGACGCGTTCAGGAACGGGCTGCACGGGCGCGATGCTCATGCAGCCCATTTTTTTGCACGCGCTTTCCGGACCGGCGTTTTTGCGTTGTCTGTACGCCACCGCACGGCCGATGCGCTTGTAAGATGGTCTAGTTTCCTTCCACCGATACGAGGATCGAAAGAAAAGGAGGCGGCGTGAGACGGGCGCTACACACGTTGATCGGGCTTGCGCTCGTCGTTTTTCTGTCCTGGCCCGATACGTCGCATTACTTCGCACAGGGCGTTATCACGTCCGCGCCGTGGACCGGAACCTGGGCCGCCGCGCCCGATGTCACCGCCGACCGGGGCTTCAACAATCAGACGATTCGCCACGTCGTGCGGACGAGCATCGGCGGGACGGCGGCGCGCCTGACGTTCTCCAATCTGTTCGGCACGCAGCCCGTTACGCTCGGCGACGTGCATGTCGCCCGTCGCGCGAGCGGCGCGCGGACGATCGCCGGCAGCGACAAGGCCGCGACCTTCAACGGGCAGACTTATGTGACGATTCCCGTCGGCGGCACCGTCCAGACCGACCCCGTTCCGTTTCAGGTGCCGGCGCTCGCGGACATCTCCGTGAGCTTCCATATTCCGTCGCAGACGCCGCCGGGATCGACCGGGCACGTCGAGGGCTTGCAGGACAACTGGATCGCACCGGGCGACGTCAGCGCGGACCCGGCGTTCACGGGCGGCGTCGTAAACGCGGCGGGCGAGCAGTCGTACTATTTCCTCACCAATGTCGATGTGATGAACGCCGCGGCGACGGGCGCGGTGGTCACCTTCGGCGCGTCGATCACGGACGGAATCGCGTCGACGCCCAATACGAACCGGCGCTGGCCGAACCGCCTCGCGGAGCGGCTGATCCGCTCAGGCATGACGGTCGGCGTGCTGAATCAGGGCATCAGCGGCAACGATTTCTTCACGAACGGTTCGGGCCAAGCCGGGCTGACGCGCTTCGCCCGCGACGTGCTCGCGCAGTCCAACGTCAAATGGGTGATAGTCTCCGACGACGCGGTGAACAATCTCATCAGCGGCAATCCGCCGAGCGCGCAGCAGCTCATCGGCGCGTATCAGCAACTCGTTCACCAGGCTGCCGCGGCGAAAGTGGGCCTGATCTGCTCGACGCTTACGCCCTTCGAAGGCCTCGACGAATGGACGCCCGATATCGAGAACACGCGCCAGACGGTGAACGCTTATCTGCGCAGCAAGAGCAGCGGTTGCGATGCCGTGCTGGATCAGGCCGCGGCGCTGGGCCACCCGGCCGGCGCGCACGACTCGACGGCGTTCGCGCGCGCCTACAACAGCGGCGACGACCTTCATCCGGACGATGCCGGCATGCTGGCGATCGCCAATGCGGTCGATCTGGGCTGGTTCGCCGCGCTGCCGCCGATCAACGCGCCGACGGCGTGCGGGCGCATCGCGATGGGCGAAGGCCTTGCGGAAGGGCAATCGATCGCGGCGTGCAGTGGAAACGTGCAGGTGAACTTGCGCGGCGACGGCTATCTCGTCGCGGTGAAGGATGGCGCGACGATCTGGTCATCGCAGGTGAGCGGCACGCCGGGCGTCGAACTGCGCATGCAGGAGGACGGCAATCTGGCGATGTACGACAACAATGGCGCGACGGTCTGGCAGACGCACACGTCGGGCCATCCGGGCGCCTACGCGACTATCTTGCCGAACGGCTATCTCGTCATCTTTTCGGCGCGCGGCACCGCACTCTGGTCGAGCGAGGGATGAAGCGCCGCGCCGAGCGCTTTCAGTACGTCGGAACCGACGGATCGACCTGACGCGACCATGCGTCGATGCCGCCGTAGAGATTGAACGTCTTCGTGAAGCCGCGCGATTCGAGGAACATCGCGACCTGTGCGCTGCGCGCGCCGTGATGGCAGATGCAGACGATCTGCGCTTCGTCGTCGAGTTCTTCGCTGCGTGCGGGGATGTCGCGCATCGGAATCGACACGATGTTGTCCATCTTCGCCGTCTGGATTTCCCAGGGCTCGCGCACGTCGAGCAGAACGGGAGCGGGGCGCGACGAATCGGCGAGCCACGCGGCGAGTTCGGGTGCGGTCAGGTTTTGCATGGAGATTCCGGCAAGATGCGCGCTACCGGATAAGGCCGGCAGCGCGCTTTCGGCTTAGAACTTGAACTGCGACGGATGCACCGCGTTCTTCAGCGGCGCGACGAGCGTTTCGAAGACATCCGACACGCGGAACTGCTTTTCGTCCACGCGCGTGATGATCTGCGCCTTCATGACCGGCGCCGAGCCGACGAACGCCGCGATGCGCCCGCCGATCTTCAGCTGTTCCAGAAATTCCTGCGGCATAACCGGCAGCCCGCCCGACACGCAGATCACGTCGTAAGGCGCGCCCTGATTCCAGCCGAGCGCGCCGTCGCCGGTGATCACGTCGACGTTCGTCACGCCGTTCGCCGCGAGGTTCTGCTGCGCGAAAGCGGCGAGCTCCGGCGAGATTTCGACCGTCGTCACGCTGCGGCCGCGGTGCGCGAGCAGCGCCGCCATGTAGCCCGAGCCGGTGCCGATTTCCAGCACGGTTTCGCCCTTGTGGATCGCGAGTTCCTGCAGGACGCGCGCTTCGACCTTGGGCGACAACATGCGCTCGCCGCCAGGCAGCGGAATTTCGAGATCGGCGAAAGCGATGTTGCGGTACGCGGCGGGAACGAAGTTCTCGCGCTTGACGATCGCGAGCAGGTTCAGGACGTCCTGGTCCAGCACTTCCCACGGACGAATCTGTTGCTCGATCATGTTGAAACGCGCTTGCTCGATGTTCATGTTCTGTGTGCGTGATGGCGACCGGAGCGGCTTGCATCGCGGCCGGATGCGGGGCTAGAAAACTACGCGATTGTAGCAAATCGAAGGGTTTTCCCGCCTGCTTTGCGCCCGACCTGCGCCCGACGCGCTGGCCTCCCGTGCGGCTAATGCGGCAGGCGGATATCGAACTTGAAGGTGATGAGCCGCGCGATCAGGATGAACGCCGTCGAAAATAGCACGTTGTAGATCGTGTCGACGTCGAGCCGTTCGAGCCCGAGATACATCCAGCATCCGGCGAACGCGCAGACCGCGTACGGGCGCGAGTCGCGCAGGATCAGCGGAATCTCGTTGCAGAGCACGTCGCGCAGCACGCCGCCGAACACGCCGGTGATGACGCCCATCATCGTCGCGGTGAAGGCGGGCATCTGGGCGTCGAGTGCGATCGACGTGCCCGACACGCTGAAGAGTCCGAGCCCGATCGCATCGGTGACGAGCAGCGCGCGCTGGTCGAAGAGGCGTGACGTGACGCGCAAAAAAAGCGGCGCGAAGATCGCCATCGCGAAGATGAACAGCACGTAGTCCTGATGCTCGACCCAGTAGAAGGGCCGGCGCGAGAGCAGCACGTCGCGCACCGTGCCGCCGCCGAACGCGGTCACGAGCGCGACGAGAAACGCGCCTACCGCGTCGAGCCGGCGCTTGCGCGCCTCGATGAGTCCGGAGAAGGCGTACGCGAAAATCGCGAGCGCCTCCATGATGGTGATGGCGAGGGTGAGTCTAGGATGCACTGTCCGGCCCCGGATTGCTGTTCTTGCCGAGGCTCCGGTCCTGCGACTTGTCCTGCGGATGATTGTGATGACGCGGCGTGCCGCCCGGCTGCAGCAGCACGAGCACCGCGCCCGCGCCGCCGTCGTGCGGCCGCGCCTGACAGAACGCGATCACCTCCGACTTCTGCACGAGCCACGCGCGCACCTTGCCCTTCAGCACCGGCTCCTTGCCGATGGACCCGAGCCCTTTCCCGTGAATGACGCGCAGGCAGCGCAGCCCGCGCTTCACCGATTCGCGGATGAACTCCGCGAGCGCCTCGCGCGCTTCCTCGCGGCGCATGCCGTGCAGATCGAGCTGCGCCTGCACGATCCACGCCCCGCGCCGCAGCTTTCTGACGACTTCCTGGCTGACGCCCGGACGATAGAACGACAGCGTTTCGTCGATGTCGAGCAGGCTTTCGGGATCGTATTCGTCGGAGAGCGCTTCCTGCAGCACCGCTTCTTCGTCGCGGCGGCTCTGCAGCGGCACGGGCGGCGGCGGTACGCGCGTGACGGTCGTGCGCGGCGGCGTCTTGAGCGGCTCGATTTCGCCGATCGCGCGACGAAACTCGTCGGCATCCGCGACGGCTTCCCGCTCGGCGCGCGCCGCCGCGACCCGCTGGACTTCGCGCTTTTCGGCGTCGGCCTTCAGCGCGCCCTTCAGCGACGACAGACCCGACAGGCCTTCGCGTTTCACGGCGGCGGCGACATCGCGCGCATCCACCGGTTTTTGCGCGGGCGCGGCCGGGCGCGGCGCTTCCTTGCGACGGACTTTCGGTTCGTTCGGATGAGGGAGATTCTTCGGCATCGTTCGGCCAGCGGAATGGGTCGGGGATCGGACTCGGCGCGCCGCGCGCCGGCGCCGCCGCGTGAAACGACGGCACGCGCGCGCCGAAACGAAAACGGGCCGGCGGAGTGAACCGTGGCCCGTCGTTGCTGCATTCTAGCGGCTCGCGCCGCCCGATCAGCGGTCGGCTTCGTGGCTCATCGAATGCGGCGTCGGCGTTTCGTCGATGGTTTCGAGATAACGCTGCGCATCGAGCGCGGCCATGCAGCCCGTGCCCGCGCTCGTGATCGCCTGGCGATAGACGTGATCCTGCACGTCGCCCGCCGCGAACACGCCGGGGATGCTCGTCGCGGTCGCGTCGCCGCTCGTGCCGCCCTTCGTGATGATGTAGCCGTTCTTCATCTCGAGCTGGTTGACGAAGAGATCGGTGTTCGGCTTGTGGCCGATCGCGACGAACACGCCTTGCAGCGCGATGTCGGTCGTCTTGCCCGATTGCGTGTCCTTGATGCGCAGGCCGGTGACGCCGGACTGATCGCCGGTGACTTCGTCGAGCACGTGATTCCACTTGATGTCGACGATGCCTTCCTTCTCCTTCGCGAGCAGGCGGTCGATGAGAATCGGCTCGGCGCGGAACTTGTCGCGGCGATGCACGACCGTGACCTTCTTCGCGATGCCCGCGAGATAGATCGCTTCCTCGACGGCCGTATTGCCGCCGCCGATCACCGCGACTTCACCGTTGCGATAGAAGAAGCCGTCGCACGTTGCGCAGGCCGACACGCCTTTGCCCATGAACGCTTCTTCCGACGGCACGCCGAGATATTGCGCCGATGCGCCCGTCGCGATGATGAGCGAATCGCAGGTGTACTCGCCGGAATCGCCGATCAGACGGAAAGGGCGCTCGTTGAGCTTCGCGGTGTGGATGTGATCGAAGACGATCTCGGTGTTGAAGCGGCGCGCGTGTTCCTCGAAACGCTGCATCAGTTCGGGGCCTTGCACGCCCGACGGATCCGCCGGCCAGTTCTCGACGTCCGTGGTGGTCATCAGCTGGCCGCCTTGCGCGAGGCCGGTGATGAGCAGCGGCGACAGGTTCGCGCGCGCGGCGTAGACGGCGGCGGAGTAGCCGGCGGGGCCGGAACCGAGAATCAGCACTTTGGCGTGTTTGGGCGAAGACATGATGATGGTCCGTTATTGATGGTTTCGGATGCGCGCCTCGAGGCGCGCGAGCGATTGCCTGCGACGCAGCAATCTCGACGCCCGGTACATCCGATGAACCGTATTTGAGTGCAAAACGACGATTATAAAGGCGTCGGAAAAAGCCTTCCGAATGAACCTTTCAATCGGATTGATAGCCGCGCCGGGCCGAAACCGCGACATGACGCGCGCGTGACGAGTGTTACAGGTTGCAAGAACGCGCCGGTTTTTGCGCCTTTCACCGCAATGCAGCGTTTACAATAGTTCACCGTTCCATGCCGCTCTTGCGCAACAGGCGCGAGCCGCAAAAAAGCGATACAAAGCGACACCGAATCAATGGCCAAAGCTACCTATTCCGCGAGCCCGCAGGCATTGCCGCACCGCATGTCGCGGCTCTTCACCGAGATTCGCTGGATTCTCCAGGTCGCACTCGGACTGTTTCTCGTCATGGCGCTCCTCTCGTACAGCCGCAAGGATCCGAGCTGGACCCACGCGGTGAGCGTCGATCACATCGCGAACTGGGCGGGGCGCGTCGGCGCGTACACGTCGGACATCCTCCTGCTCGTCTTCGGGCTTTCGTCCTACTGGCTGATCGTGCTGCTCGCGCGGCGCATCATCGCGAATTATCGAAAGATCACGCATCCGCCGGTCGTCGACGAAGACGCGCCGAAAGACCGCACCTGGCTCGCCGAAGCGTTCGCGTTCGTGCTCGTGCTGCTTGCCTCCGACGGCATCGAGGCACTGCGCATGTGGTCGCTCAAGGTGCAGTTGCCGCGCGCGCCGGGCGGCGTCGTCGGCGATGTGGTCGCGCGCCATGTATCGCACGCGCTCGGCTTCACGGGCGCGACGCTGTTTCTGCTGATCGCGCTCGCGATCGGCCTCTCGCTGTATTTCCGCTTCTCGTGGCTGTCCGTGTGCGAGAAGGTCGGCGACGGCATTCTCGATGCGATCACCGGCGCGCAACTGCGCCGCGAAGCCGGACGCGATCGCAAGCTGGGCGAAGCGGCCGCGGTCAAGCGCGAAGGCAAGGTCGTGCGTTCGCGCGAGAAGAGCGAGGATCACGAGCCGGTGATGATCGTGCCCGCCGCGCCCGCGCCCGCGCGTTCCGAACGCGCCGAGAAGGAAAAGCAGGTGCCGCTCTTCAAGGACCTGCCGGGCGATTCCACCTTGCCGCCGCTCGCGCTGCTCGATCCGCCGCCGAAGACGCAGGAAACCATCGCCGCCGATACGCTCGAATACACGTCGCGTCTCATCGAGAAGAAGCTGAAGGACTTCGGCGTCGAAGTGAGCGTGGTCGCGGCGTATCCGGGGCCGGTCGTCACGCGCTATGAAATCGAGCCGGCGACGGGCGTGAAGGGCAGCCAGATCGTCGGTCTTGCGAAGGATCTCGCGCGCTCGCTGTCGCTCGTGTCGATTCGCGTCGTCGAGACGATTCCGGGCAAGAACTTCATGGCGCTCGAATTGCCGAATCAGCGCCGTCAGACGGTCAAGCTCTCCGAAATTCTCGGCTCCGAAGTCTATGCGAACGGCGCATCGCCGCTGACGATGGGCCTCGGCAAGGACATCGGCGGCAATCCAGTCTGCGCCGATCTCGCGAAGATGCCGCACTTGCTCGTCGCGGGCACGACGGGCTCGGGCAAGTCCGTCGGCATCAACGCGATGATTCTCTCGCTCTTGTACAAGGCGAGCGCGGATCAGGTCCGTCTCATCCTCATCGATCCGAAGATGCTCGAAATGAGCGTCTACGAAGGCATTCCGCATTTGCTGTGTCCGGTCGTCACCGACATGCGGCAGGCCGGCCACGCGCTCAACTGGGCGGTCGCCGAAATGGAACGCCGCTACAAGCTGATGAGCAAGATGGGCGTGCGCAATCTCGCGAGCTTCAACACGAAGATCGACGAAGCGAAGAAGCGCGGCGAAAACATTCCGAATCCGTTCAGCCTCACGCCCGACGAGCCGGAGCCGCTCACGCGTCTGCCGAACATCGTCGTCGTGATCGACGAACTCGCCGATCTGATGATGGTCGTCGGCAAGAAGGTCGAAGAGCTGATCGCGCGCATTGCGCAGAAGGCGCGCGCGGCGGGCATCCATCTGATTCTCGCGACGCAGCGTCCTTCGGTCGATGTGATCACCGGCCTCATCAAGGCGAACGTGCCGACGCGCATGGCGTTCCAGGTGTCGTCGAAGATCGATTCGCGCACGATTCTCGATCAGCAGGGCGCGGAGTCGCTGCTCGGCATGGGCGACATGCTCTATCTGCCGCCCGGTTCGGGCCTGCCTGTACGCGTGCACGGCGCGTTCGTGTCGGATGAAGAAGTGCATCGCGTCGTCGACAAGCTGAAGGAGCAGGGCGAGCCGAACTATATCGAGGGCATTCTGGAAGGCGGCCTCGCGGGCGATGGCGACGAAGGCTCGGCGGGCGCAAGCGGAACCGGCGGCGCCGATGGCGAGTCGGACCCTTTGTACGATCAGGCGGTCGAGGTCGTCATCAAGAACCGTCGCGCGTCGATATCGCTCGTGCAGCGGCATTTGCGCATCGGCTACAACCGGGCGGCGCGTCTGCTCGAACAGATGGAGAACTCGGGGCTCGTGTCGGCGATGTCGTCGAACGGCAACCGCGAAATCCTCACGCCGGCGCGCGACGCGGAATGACCGCGCGTTATATGGAGAACATAAGCATGAAGCAGTTTACGGGGCGCAGTTTCGTTAAGGCATTCGGCACGGCGCTGGTTTCGGCGTCGATGCTGGTCGCATCGCACGCATTCGCGAGCGGCACGGAGCAATTGAAGGCGTTCGTGTCGCAAGTCCACGCGGCGCGCGGCGACTTCACGCAGCAGGAAATCAAGGCGCCCGGCAAGACCAACAACGGCGCGACGTCCACGCAAGTGCCGACCAAGGGCGCAGCCTCCAGCGGCACGTTCATGTTCGCGCGGCCGGGCAAGTTCATCTGGTCGTATCAGAAGCCGTATTCGCAAATTCTCCAGGCCGACGGCGACAAGCTCTACGTCTACGACAAGGATCTGAACCAGGTCACGGTACGCACGCTCGGCGGCGCGCTCGGTGCGAGCCCGGCGGCGATTCTCTTCGGCAGTAACGATCTGGAAAAGAACTTCAACCTGCGCGACGCGGGGGAGAAGGGCGGCATCGACTGGCTCGAACTCACGCCCAAGGCGAAGGACACGCAATTCGAGACGGTCGGCATCGGCTTCAAGGACGGCAACCTGCAGGCGATGGAACTGCACGACGTTTTCGGCAACGTGACGCTGCTGACGTTCTCGAACATCCAGAAGAACCCGCCCATCAAGAGCGATACGTTCAAATTCACCGTGCCGAAGGGCGCGGATGTCATCAACGGCTGAGGTTTCAGGTCCGGCCGCGCGCGTCAGGCGTGCGCGGCTTGCATGTCCTCGACGAACGCTTCCACGATTTCCCGTTTCGCGCTGCCCGAGCGTTCAGCGCGCGTGACCATCTGAAACGCGACGCGATAGCGCATCGCTTTCGGGTTCAACGGCGCGAGCAACCCTTCCTTCACGTAGGGCGCGGCGAAATGCTCGGGCAGATAGCCGAGATGCCGGCCCGACAGCACGAGCATCGCGACGGCCTCCATGTTGTCCGCGACCGCCCCGATATTGCGCGGCGTCAGCTCGCCCGCTTCCGGCAGCGGATAGCTGCGCCACGCCCAGTCGTGCTCGAACGCTTCTGGTACGGCGACGCGTCCCGCGCGCGCGAACAGCGGATGCTCGCGTGCGCAATACGCGAGTTGATCCTCCGCGAAAATTTCGGTGTATTCGAGCGACGGCACGCGATGCCAGAAGTATCCGATCGCCATCTGGATGCGTTCGGCGAGCAGCATCTCTTCGAGTTCACCGGGCGAGCGCACGAGCACCGCGAAGCGCACGGATTCGTCGCGCTGCCGGAAACGCGCGATCGCCTCGCTGACGCGCGCGTTTGCGCTGACAGGCGTGTTGCCGATCATCCCGAGCGTCAGCGTGCCGACGAGCTTCTTGCCGACATTGCGCGCGGTCGAATCGAAGGTGTCGATGGCCGCGAGCAGCGTCCGGCACGCCTCGACGAACGGCTCGCCGCGCGAGGTCAGCGCGAAGCCGCCGCGTCCGCGCTCGCAAAGCCGGTAGCCGAGCCGCGTTTCCAGCGTCGCGAGCTGCGTGCTGATGGTCGACTGCCCGACGTTGAGCGTCGCTTGCGCGGACGAGACGCCGCCCGCATCGACGATGGCGAGAAACACGCGGATCAGGCGCAGATCCAGATCGGAAAGGTGAGTGAACATGGCCGCCGTCGATACATCGATAAATATCGATGTTAAGTTGATTTCTTCGCCATTTTATCTCCGCGGGAAAGCGGCTATTAATTGTCGGATCGACCACCCGCCGCCATTCGACGCCATGAATCCTTCCTCGCCTTCGTCGCTTTTCGCTCCAGCCGAACACTTCGATTCGCATTTCCTCGAACAGCGCGCCGAGCGTCCGCAGCCGCTTTCCGGCAATCAGATGCCGCGCTGCGGCGGCATCACGACGATGATGCGTCTGCCGCACGTTCAATCGGCGGAAGGGCTGGATGCGTGTTTCGTCGGCGTGCCGTTCGATCTCGGCACGTCGAATCGCACGGGCGCGCGCTTTGGCCCGCGTCAGGTGCGCAGCGAGTCGGTGCTGCTGCGTCCGTACAACATGGCGACGCGCGCCGCGCCGTTCGATTCGCTGCGCGTGGCTGATATCGGCGATGTCGCGATCAATCCGTACAACCTGCTCGATTCGATCGACCGCATCGAGCGCGCGTATCGCGAAATCCTGAAGCACGGCTGCAAGCCGCTGACGCTCGGCGGCGATCACACCATCGCGCTGCCGATCCTGCGCGCGATTCACGCGAAGCACGGCAAGGTCGGGCTGATTCATATCGACGCGCACGCGGACGTCAACGACACGATGTTCGGCGAGAAGATCGCGCACGGCACGCCGTTTCGCCGCGCGGTGGAAGAGGGCTTGCTCGATTGCTCGCGCGTCGTGCAGATCGGGCTGCGCGGCACGGGCTACGAAGCGGGCGATTTCGACTGGTGCCGCGAGCAGGGCTTTCGCGTCGTGCAGACGGAGGAATGCTGGAACAAGTCGCTCGTTCCGTTGATGGACGAAGTGCGCGCGCAGATGGGCGATGGGCCGGTGTACATCACCTTCGATATCGACGGCATCGATCCCGCGTTCGCGCCCGGCACCGGCACGCCGGAAATCGCCGGGCTGACGGTGCCGCAAGCGCTGGAGATCGTGCGCGGCGCGCGCGGGCTGAACATCGTCGGCGCGGATCTCGTCGAAGTCGCGCCGCCTTACGATCCGTTCGGCACGACCGCGCTGCTCGGCGCGAACCTCGCGTTCGAGTTGCTGTGCGTGCTGCCGGGCGTGGAGTATCGCGCGGCGAGATAACGCTTACGCGTAGGCGCGACGTCTGCCCGACACGAGCAGCAGATAGCACACCGCGCCGAGTGCGAGCGCGGGCAGCGTCGCGCCGAGATTCGGCAGCCATTGGTTGATCGCGTGATACGCCGCGATCCCGATGCCCCATGCGATGAACGCGCTGACGTGCCATCCGCCGGAGAAGCCATAGCGGCCGTTGACATCGGCGAGCACGGCCGCTTCGATGCGGCGCTTGCGCACGATGAAGTGATCCGCCAGCACGACGCCGAAGAGCGGCGCGAACACCGAGCCGATCAGCAGCAGGAAGTTCTGATACTTGCCCATCTCGACGACGAGCGCGACGAGCGTGCACAGCGCGCCGAACGCGCACGAGAGCAGCGGCACGCTCGCGCGCGCCCAGAACGTGCCCGTCGATACGGCGGCGGAGTGGATATCGGCGAAGGCGTTGTCGGTTTCGTCGATCAGGATCAGGAAGAGCGCGAGCCCGCCGCCCGCCTGCGCGAACGCGGTCGTGAGAAGCGCATCGCCGCCGCCCGCCGTGAGCCCGTAGATCGCGCCGAGCGCATAGAACCACAGATTCGCGATGCCGTAGCCGAGAAGCGTGCCGCGGAACGCGCCGCCCGCACTCTTGCCGAAACGCGTGTAATCGGCGATCAGCGGCAGCCACGACAGCGGCATCGCGACGACCAGATCGATGCCCGCGCCGAACGCCATTTCGCCGGTGCCGGGACGCGCCATCAGCGCGGCGAGATCGTGCTTCGCGAGCAGATTCCAGGTGAGCCAGCCCGCGCCGCCGAGCAGGAGCCAGATTCCCCACGTTCGCAGAAAGCGGCGCACGAAGGAGAGCGGGCCGCTCACCGCGAGCAAGGTGGCGAGCGCGCCGAAGACGAGCGTCCAGACGAGCGGCATCGAGAGATTGAAGGATTGCTTCGCGAGCGCGTCGGCGGAATCGCGCATCACGATGATCTCGAACGAACCCCAGCCGACGAGCTGGATTGCGTTGAGCACCGCCGGCACCGATGCGCCGCGCACGCCGAGCGTCGGGCGCAGCGAGGACATCGCCGCAAGCCCCGTATCCGTGCCGACGACGCCCGCGAGCGCGAGCAGCACGACGCCGATCACCGTGCCGATGACGATCGCCGCGAGGGCGTGCGGCAGCGACAATCCCGGCACCAGCAGCGCGCCCGCCTGCGCGACCAGCAGGCCGATGCCGAGCGAGAACCAGAGCGCGAAGGCGTCGCCCGTGCCGAATGCGCGCCGCTCCGGCGGCACCGGCGTGAGCGGCGCGTAAGTCGAAGTTTCGCCGTGCGCTGCGGCGTTCGTGGTGTGCTCTTGCCCCATCGGATTGCGTCCTTATATGGATTGTTCAGGCGTGGCCCGCGTTGGTCGCGGCCCTCAGGCTGTCATAATGACCCGATTCTGCGGCCGCGCCGCGCCTTTGCCGAAGCGCGAGATTATCGCCGCGATCCACCCAACTGCGTCAATCTGCATCGCACAGCACATGTTCGAAGAAAACCGTGGCACCGTTCCGCTCGCGGAGCGCCTGCGCCCCCGCACCATCGACGACGTGATCGGCCAGAAGCATCTGCTCGGGCCGAGCAAACCGCTGCGCGTCGCCTTCGAATCGGGCGAGGCACATTCGATGATTCTCTGGGGCCCGCCCGGCGTCGGCAAGACCACGCTCGCGCGTCTCATGGCCGATGCGTTTCACGCGCAGTTCATCTCGCTGTCGGCGGTGCTGTCCGGTGTCAAGGACATTCGCGAGGCGGTGGAAACGGCGCAGATTCATCGCGCGAACGGGCATCAGACGCTCGTGTTCGTCGACGAGGTGCATCGCTTCAACAAGAGCCAGCAGGATGCGTTCTTGCCGCACGTCGAATCGGGATTGTTCGTGTTCGTCGGCGCGACGACGGAGAATCCGTCGTTCGAGGTGAACAGCGCATTGTTGTCGCGCGCGGCGGTGTACGTGCTGAAGAGTCTGGACGCCGATGAACTCAAGGAACTGCTGGAACGCGCAACGAAGGAACTCGGCGGCCTCACGTTCACCGACGAAGCCCGCGACGCGCTGATCGGTTCCGCCGATGGCGACGGCCGCAAGCTCCTGAACAATCTGGAAATCGTCGCGCGCGCGGCGGCGCAGCAAAAGCAGACGGAGGTCGACGGCGCACTGCTCGGCAGCGCGCTCGCCGAAAACCTGCGCCGCTTCGACAAGGGCGGCGACGCGTTCTATGACCAGATCAGCGCGCTGCACAAATCGGTTCGCGGCAGCAATCCGGACGCGGCGCTCTACTGGTTCTGCCGCATGCTCGACGGCGGCGCGGACCCGCGCTACATGGCGCGGCGCATTGTCCGGATGGCGTGGGAGGACATCGGCCTCGCCGATCCACGCGGCGCGCGCATCGCGCTCGACGCCGCCGAAACCTACGAGCGGCTCGGCTCGCCCGAAGGCGAACTGGCGCTCGCGCAGGCGCTCATCTATCTCGCCGTCGCGCCGAAATCGAACGCCGGCTACAACGCGTACAACGAAGCGCGGCGCTTCGTCGGCAAGGATCAGTCGCGCGGCGTGCCGGTGCATCTGCGCAACGCGCCGACCAAGCTGATGAAGGAACTCGGCTACGGCCACGAATATCGCTACGCGCACGACGAGCCCGACGCCTACGCGGCCGGCGAGACTTATCTGCCCGACGGCATGCGCGATCCGTACTGGTACAAGCCGACGCCGCGCGGACTCGAAGGGAAGATCGGCGAAAAGCTCTCGCGTCTCGCCGAACTCGACGATGCGTGGCGGCGCGAGCATCGCGACGAGAAGAAGCGCTGAAACCGGCGCGGTCCGTTTCGCGCGCGCGCTCGCCGCGTTTCGCCGATCCCGCCCGGCGCGCGATGACCGTGCGCTAAAATCGGCGTTTCCGATTACTTAACAAAGCAGCCCCGCCATGCTCGACATCCAAACCCTCCGCAAAGACCTGGACGGCGTCGCGAAGCGTCTCGCCACTCGAGGCTACACGCTCGACGTCGCCGCGTTCGCCGCGCTCGAAGCCGAGCGTCGCGAGATCCAGACCCGCACCGAAGAACTCCAGGCACGCCGCAACAGCCTGTCGAAGCAGATCGGCGCGATGAAAGGCCGCGGCGAGGACACGTCGGCGGTGATGGCGGAAGTGAGCGGCATCGGCGACACGATGAAGGAATCGGCGGCGAAGCTGGATGAGATCCAGAAGCGTCTGTCGGACCTGATGCTGACCGTGCCGAACCTGCCGCACGAAAGCGTGCCGGTCGGCAACGACGAGACGCAGAACGTCGAAGTGCGGCGCTGGGGCGCGCCGCGTTCGTTCGACTTCGAAGTCAAGGATCACGTCGATGTCGGCGCGCCGCTCGGTCTCGATTTCGAAACGGGCGCGAAGCTCTCCGGCGCGCGCTTCACGCTGTTGCGCGGGCCGATCGCCCGGCTGCATCGCGCGCTCGCGCAATTCATGATCGACACGCATACGGAGCAGCACGGCTACACCGAGGCATACACGCCGTACATCGTGAATCCGGAGATTCTCTACGGCACGGGCCAGCTGCCCAAGTTCGCCGACGACATGTTCCGCGTCGAGAAAGGCGGCGACGAGAACACGGTCACGCAGTACCTCATCTCGACGTCGGAGATCTCGCTCACCAACACGGTACGCGACAGCATCCTCGAAGCCGACGCGCTGCCGGTGAAGCTGACCGCGCATTCGCCGTGCTTCCGCTCCGAAGCGGGCTCGTACGGGCGCGATACGCGCGGCCTGATCCGCCAGCATCAGTTCGACAAGGTCGAGATGGTGCAGATCGTGGCGCCCGAGCATTCGTACGCCGCGCTCGACGAGATGGTCGGCCAGGCGGAGACGATCTTGCAGAAGCTCGAACTGCCGTATCGCGTGATTACGCTGTGCACCGGCGACATGGGCTTTTCGGCGGCGAAGACGTTCGATCTGGAAGTGTGGCTGCCGGCGCAAAACACGTATCGCGAGATTTCGAGCTGCTCGAATACCGAGGCGTTCCAGGCGCGTCGCATGCAGGCGCGCTTCCGCAATGCGCAGGGCAAGCCGGAGTTCGTGCATACGCTGAACGGCTCGGGCCTGGCGGTCGGCCGCACGCTCGTCGCGGTGCTGGAGAACTTCCAGAATGCGAACGGCTCGGTGACGATTCCCACAGTGCTGCGTCCGTACATGCGCGGCGCGGAAAGAATCGAAGTTTCCGCGTCGGCCTGATGTTTATTTTCAAAAAGGGGCTTGGAAAGCGCGAAAGGGTTCGATATACTTTCGTTCTTCGTTGAGCAACGACCAGTTCACGAAGACCCGCAAGGGTAGACGGAGAGGTGGCAGAGTGGTCGAATGTACCTGACTCGAAATCAGGCGTACGGTTTTCCCGTACCGTGGGTTCGAATCCCACCCTCTCCGCCAAGACACAAAAACCCCGCAAGTCGAAAGGCTTGCGGGGTTTTGCTTTTGTGGCTCCGCTTCGTCGAGGCGGAGCGCGTCTTCAGGTCGTGCACCTCGCGATATCGAAGCGCAATTCGGGTTCGGGCACGCCGCCATCGTCGCTCGATGACTGCTGCACCTTCACGATCGATCCATAAGCCGAAGGCGTGAGCGTCACGAGCCACGCATTCGAGCCGACCAGCAACTCCGTCGAGCCCTGATCGCGTCGCGTCTGCGCGGACGGAATCATGCGTTGCAGACAACTCGATATATCCGACGCAGGCCGCGCCGACGAAACATGAATCACGGGTTTCGACGCACGCAGTTCGGGATCGCTCGTCGAACTGCAGGCGGCGAGGGTGGCGACGCCCGACAGCACGGCGCAAAGAGAAGCAGATCGATGCAGGTTCATAACACTCCGGCAGGTCAGAAGTCGCGCCACTAAAACACAAACGGTCGCTCATCACAAGATCGAACGACGACGGCGACGCACGTACAAACAACGCGCCTGAAGGCTCGAAATGCAGCGCCGATGCGCCTCCGCGAGCGGAGAGGCTGCGCGGGAGTGCTATCATCGGGCCCATTGTCCTCGCGCGCCGCCTGCGTCGAACATCGGCGAAAAGGCGCGCGCGAGGCGGCACGAACCCATTCGCATTGCTCAATGGCCATCACCCTCAAGACACCCGCCGACATCGAAAAGTTGCGCATCTCCGGCCGCATGGCCGCCGAAGTCCTCGCGATGATCGGCGAATACGTCCGCCCGGGCGTCACCACCGACGAACTCGACGCCATCTGCAATCGCTTCATCGTCAACGAACTGAAGGCCGTGCCCGCGAACGTCGGCTACATGGGCTTTCCGAAAACGATCTGCACGTCGGTGAATCACGTCGTATGCCACGGCATTCCGGGGGCGAAGGAACTGAAGGAAGGCGACATCATCAACATCGATGTCGCGATCATCAAGGACGGCTACTACGGCGACACGAGCCGCATGTACTACGCCGGCACACCGAGCGAGCAGGCGCGCCGTCTCACCGAAACCACCTACGAAGCGATGGTCGCCGGCATGCGCGAAGTGCGTCCCGGCGCGACGCTCGGCGACGTCGGCGCGGCGATTCAAAGCGTCGCGCATCGGGAAGGCTTCTCGGTGGTGCGCGAGTATTGCGGACACGGCATCGGCCGCGTGTATCACGAAGATCCGCAAGTGTTGCATTACGGTCAGCGTGGCGCGGGCCTGCGTCTGAAGCCGGGCCTCGTCTTCACGATCGAGCCGATGATCAACGCGGGCCGCGCCGCCACGCAGCAGTCGCGCGACGGCTGGACCGTGACGACGAAGGACCGCTCGTTGTCCGCGCAGTGGGAGCACATGGTCGCCGTGACCGACGACGGCTTCGAAGTGCTCACGCCGTGGCCGGATGGCACGGGCAGCTATGGAGCGCCATGAGCGCGCGTTCGCCATGCCGTGTGCGTTGTAAAGCACTTTCCCGGATTTAGGAATTGACGGGTTCGCCCGTTCGGTTGAAGCTATGCCGATGGCCCGAGCGCCGGACCGGCCGACAGAGCCGCACGCGTATCCCGCCTGAAAGCCAGAGAGAAATTGTCCGCATGAGCGCCCGCATGAGTCCCTCACTGACCGTCAGCCGCATCGCCGCGCAACAAGGTTCGGTCTTGCGCGAGCTTCGCACGGCATCGCTGCGCGAAGCGCCATACGCATTCGGCGAAACGCTGGAAGATGCGCTGCTCGTCGATCCGTCGTCGTTCGACGACACCGCGTCGCTGCATGCGAGTTCGCCCCGGCTCGCGACGTTTCTGCTCTACACCGAAGGCCATCCTTGCGGTCTCGTGCACGCGTACATCGAAGAGGCGCCGAACGAGCGCGCATTCGTGAGCGCGCTGTGGGTCGCGCCGGCCGTGCGGCATCTGCGTGGCGGCGAACTGCTCGTGAACGTCGCGTCGCGATGGCTCGCGCAGCAAGGCGTCGCAGAGGTGCATGCGTGGATATCCGAGGAGAACCGCACCGCGGTGCGCTTCTACGAGCGCCTCGGCTTCGGTCCCACCGGCGATCGTCGCGCGATGCCGTCTCACGAGCAAGAAGCCGAGTCGCTCTTCGTGCGCCACATGCATCCCGAAGAGGACGACTGAGGCGCCTCCGCTTCGGCTTCGTCTTCGCTTCACGCATGTTCGTCGTGCGCCTTCGTCGCACGCACTTCTCGTTTCCGATAGCTGAAATCGGTCCTAAAAATTATGGCCGTGTGCGACAACGCCTGTAAAATACGCAAAATTTTTGGCCGTTCTTATGTCGCTCAACAAAACGCCCTTCTTCGAACTGCGCAGCGGCTCCGTCGACACGCTTCTCTTCGTCGTCAAGACTCCCGACCTCGATGCCCTGCGCACTGAACTCACGCGGCGCTTCGAAGCGACTCCCGAATTTTTCGCAGGCGATGTCGTCGCCATCGACGTGCGCCGTCTCGCCGAAGGCGAACGTGTCGCGCTTGCCGATCTGGAAAAGGTGCTGAGAGACGTCCGCATGCGTCCGATCGGCATCGTCGCGCTGCCCGAGCAGACGTGGGCGATTCAATGGGCGAACGCGGGCGGCCTGCCTGTTCTCGAAGCACGTGACCGGCGCGGCGCGCCCAAGCCCTCCGTCGACGAAGCGAAGCCCAACACCGAAGCTGCCGCGGTGATCGAAGCCGCGGTCGCGAACACGCCGCCGCCGCCCGCGCTGCCGGCGCCGGCGACCATCATCGATCGTCCGCTGCGCTCGGGGCAGCAGGTCTATGCGAAGGGCGATCTCATCGTCCTCGGGCTCGTGTCGTACGGGGCCGAAGTGATCGCCGAAGGCAATATCCATATCTATGCGCCGTTGCGAGGCCGCGCGCTCGCGGGCGTGCACGGCAATCTCGACGCGCGCATCTTCTGCACCTGTCTCGAGCCGGAACTCATCTCCATCGCGGGCATCTATCGAACGACCGAGAACCCGCTGCCGGCCGACGTGCTCAGCAAGCCGGTGCAGATCTGGCTGAACGAAGAAAAACTGATGATCGAACCGCTGCGTCTGACCTGACGGGTTGCATCGATCCGCGCGCCCGATGCCCTTGGCGCGCGCTCGCAGGCAACGCAAGCGGACTTATTGACGAACACAAGGTACTTGTATGGCAAAAATCATTGTGGTGACCTCGGGAAAGGGCGGCGTCGGCAAGACGACCACCAGCGCGAGCTTCGCATCGGCGCTCGCATTGCGCGGCCACAAGACGGCCGTGATCGACTTCGACGTCGGTCTGCGCAATCTCGACCTCATCATGGGTTGCGAACGCCGCGTCGTGTACGACCTGATCAACGTCATCCAGGGCGAAGCGAATCTGCATCAGGCGCTCATCAAGGACAAGAAGTGCGAGAACCTCTACATCCTGCCGGCATCGCAAACGCGCGATAAAGACGCGCTGACTCTCGAAGGCGTCGAGAAGGTCATCAACGAGCTGATCAAGATGGACTTCGAGTACATCGTCTGCGATTCGCCGGCGGGCATCGAATCCGGCGCGCTGATGGCAATGCACTTCGCCGACGAAGCGCTCATCGTGACGAATCCGGAAGTGTCGTCCGTGCGCGATTCGGACCGCATTCTGGGCATTCTGTCGTCGAAGACCAAGCGCGCGATCGAAGGCAAGGAACCGGTCAAGGAACATCTGCTCATCACGCGCTACAACCCGAAGCGCGTAAGCGAGGGCGAAATGCTGTCGCTCTCCGACATCCAGGAAATCCTGCGCATCGATCTGATCGGCGTGATTCCGGAATCGGAAGCGGTGCTGCACGCATCGAACCAGGGTTTGCCGGCCGTGCATCTCGATGGCACGGATGTCGCGGAATCGTACAAGGACGTGGTGTCGCGATTCCTCGGCGAGGAAAAGGCGCTGCGCTTCACCGATTATCAGAAGCCCGGTTTGCTGCAACGCATCTTCGGCACCAAGTAAGGGGACGCAATGTCGATTCTTTCGTTTTTGCTGGGCGAGAAGAAGAAGTCCGCTACGGTCGCGAAGGAACGCTTGCAGTTGATCATTGCGCACGAGCGCGCGGGTGGCAAAGCCGCCGCCGATTATCTGCCGGCGTTGCAACGGGAACTGGTTGCCGTGATTTCGAAGTACGTGAAGATTTCCGATGACGATATTCGAGTCAGCCTCGAACGTCAGGACGATCTCGAAGTGCTGGAAGTGAAGATCGAAATTCCGCAGGCGTGATGCCGCGTGCGGCGCGTGCTTGCGCGCCGCGTTTATCGAAAGAGCCAGAATCTCGGGATTCTGGCTCTTTTGCTTGGCGCGTTATCGTTTGCGCGTGTCATTTCGACGCCGCCGATGCGCGGTCGATCAGCGTTTTCCGGGGCCAGAAAAAAGAACAGGCGCGAGGCTTTCGCCGGGCGCCCAAGAAACGCTCCCGCCATAAGCAGGAGCGGAGAGGAGATGAGAGCCGTGCGTTAGGTTCGACGAGCGATCCGACGAACGGCATTACCTGCTAAGAGTGCCCGCGCGGGGGAAAGTTCAACCGATTTGAAATTTTTCTGTAGGTCCGGCGTCTGATGCCGGCGCGCGCGGCTCAGGCGGTCAGCACTTCGAAGGCGAGCACGGCCAGGATCGCGCCGACATTCGCGATGACGGCTTCGACGAGCACGCCTCGCCATGTCGCCGGTCGGAACTTGATCGCGAGCAGCAACGCGGTCGAAAGCGCGATGGCGATCATCGCGACGAGATGAGCGCTCTCAACATGAATACGCATGCCCGGCCTCCTTCTGGTTCGCGGCACAAGTTTTCCGCGCATCGTTTTTGTCGAACTTCTTTCGAGTATAGGCAGCGGCATATTTACTGGAAAGCGGACAAAAAAGTCATTTTGCCGCCAGCTTGCCGACTGGCACCGAGTGTTAATTTAAATACTCGTTGATTAAGGGAATTTTCCTTTCGGAGCAGGTACAAACCGCGTATGCGCGCCAGCCCGTCCGGCGGCGCGCCGAAACCGCAGGTCCGTGGAGCATTCGCCAGATGACTTCCCCGACGACACGTTCTCTCGAAGTCGATTTCTTTCGAGGAATCGTGCTGCTCATTATCGCGGTCGACCATATAACGGGAAGCGTGCTATCGCGCTTTACGCTGCACCAGTATGCGTTTTGCGATTCCGCCGAAGTTTTCGTGTTTCTCGGAGGTTATGCGTCGGCGGCGGCTTATACGGCGCTTGCGACTCGCCGTAGCGATTCAGCCGCCCGCCGACGCTTTTTCAAACGCAGTTGGGAAATTTATCGCGCGTATCTGTTCACGGCGTTTCTGATGCTGGTCGGCGGCGCGATCCTGATGGCGCTTCAAGTCGACACGCCGATGGTCCAGTACACCGAGTGGCCGAACTTTCTCACGCGGCCGTTCGGCCTTGCGGTCGATATCGTGCTGTTGCGTCAGCAGCCGTATCTGTCGGCGGTTTTGCCGATGTATTCGGTGTTCGCGCTCGCAGTCCCGGCGATCGTGCCGCTCGCGCAGAAGAAACCCGTCATCGCCATTTTCGGCAGCCTGCTTGTGTGGCTCGCGGCCATGCCGCTGCTGCGCTTCCTGCCGGGCACATACGGCGAAGCGTGGTCGTTCAATCCGTTCGCGTGGCAGTTGATGTTCATGACCGGCGTGCTCGCGCGCGTGCAGCCGATCAGCGACGAATTCCACGCCGGCCGATTCGCGCGCTGGCTGACCGCCGGGGCGATCGCGCTGGCGCTGACCTTCGCGTTCGCCAAGCTCTTCCTCGAAACGCAGGCGCCGCCGGGATACATGAAGCAGAATCTCGCGACGCTGCGCATCGTGAGCTTCGCCGCCATCGCGTGGATCGTCGCGCGCGGCGTGTATGCGGGCTGGGTCGGCAAGCTCGCACGCAGGCTGCCGGGCGTCGTCACGATCGGCCAGCAGGGGCTCGTGTGCTTCATCGCGGGCACATGCGTGTCGCTCGTGCTCGATTCGGCGCTGCGCGCGATGGGCGTGCTCGGGCTCGGGCGGTATCCGTCGCACTGGATTCTGGGGCTGATCGCCGATGGCATCGCCATCGTCGGCCTGCTTGCGCTCGCGCGCTTCTGGGCGGATCGGAAGGCGGCGAAAGCGGCGCGTGCGAAGAGCGTCGAGCGGCCGGCGCCGCGTATGCCCGTCATCGAGGGCAGGCCGGTCCCGGCGCACGCCACGAACCGGCGCGATCGCTGAGCGCGCCGGTTTCTCTCGTGCTTACTCCAGCGTGATGTGGCGCGTCTCGCGCATACACAGCACGGCGATCAAACTCACCGCCGCAGCCGCCGACACATATCCGCCGACCCACGCGAGCCCGCCGCGATTGGCGAGCAATTGCGCGATGTACGGCGCCACCGATGCGCCCAGAATCCCGCCGAGGTTGTACGCGACGCCCGCGCCCGTGTAACGCACGTTGGTCGGGAAGAGCTCGGGCAGGAGCGCGCCCATCGGTGCGAACGTGACGCCCATCAGGAAGAGCTCGATCGTCAGGAAGAGCGCGACCTGGATCGTGTCGCCGCTGCCGAGGAGCGGAGCCATCGCGAAGCCGGAGAGGATCGCCAGCAGACAGCCGACGATCAGCACCGGCTTGCGTCCGAAACGGTCGCTCGCGATCGCGGAGATCGGCGTGGCGAGCGCCATGAACACCACGGCGAGGCACAGAAGGCCGAGGAAGGTCTCGCGCGCGAAATGCAGTTTGGCCACGCCGTACGACAGCGAAAACACCGTCGAGATATAGAAGAGCGTGTAGCAGACGACCATCGCGAACGCGCCGAGCAGCGTCGGCACGAGATGGCGGCCGAGCAGCGTCGCGACCGGCACCTTGACGCGTTCTTCGCGCTCGACGGCCGCGCGGAACGCCGGCGTTTCCGCGATCTTCAGGCGCACATACAGGCCGAGCGCGACCAGCACCGCGCTCACGATGAACGGCACGCGCCAGCCCCAGCTGCGGAATTGCTCATCGGAGAGCGAGAGCGCGAGACCGAAGAACAGACCGTTCGACGCGAGAAAGCCGATCGACGGCCCGAGCTGCGGAAACATGCCGAAGAGACCGCGTTTGCCCTTCGGTGCGTATTCGGTCGCGAGCAGCGCCGCGCCGCCCCATTCGCCGCCCAGCCCAATGCCTTGGCCGAACCGCAGGATGCACAGGAGGATCGGGGCCGCGCTGCCGATCGAATCGTAGCCGGGCACGAAGCCGATGAGCGTCGTCGAGAGGCCCATCACGAGCAGCGAGGCGACGAGCGTCGATTTGCGGCCGATGCGATCGCCGAAGTGTCCGAAGATGAACGAGCCGATAGGCCGCGCGAAGAACGCGATGCCGAAGGTGACGAACGCCGAGAGCGCCTGCGCGGCGGGCGAGTCGTGCGGAAAGAACACCGGTCCGATGACGAGCGCGGCGGCGGTCGCGTAGACATAGAAGTCGTAGAACTCGATCGCGGTGCCGATGAAGCTCGCGAAAATCACGCGGGAAGCGCTTTGGGATCCGTCGCCGGGCTTTGCGGCGGAAAGCGAGGGTGAGGCCATGTTGTCTCCGTTGTCGTGTTGCCTTGGTGCGAAGCATTGTCGCGCGCATCGCCGGGCAAGAGCGATCGGAATGACGAACGATGTCGTCGTCCGGCGCGCGTCAGCTTTTTGTAGGGATTGCGATGCAATGGCGGGAAAGCCAGGGTTGGACGGCGCGTGAGTGGCGCGCGGTGTCGCGGCGCAGTTCGGCTGCGCTCGGGCGCTGCGCCGGACGCGCGGGGTGAGCGCGAGGCGCAGGCCACGCCGGAAGCGGGTCCGGCCGGGGTGCAAAAAATTATAACGAGCGTGCCGGCCGAGCGCCAATCAATCGATGGTCGTGGCTTGCGGCGAATGGGACGTCTGTAGCTGGAACTGGCCGTTGTCGTTGAACATCCAGCCTTCGAAAAGCTCCAGTTGGCCGTTGCCGTTCAAAAGGCGCGGGGGCGGCGCGGGCAGCGGCGATGCGCGGCGCAGCGAGGCGAGCGCGGTGGCTTCGGCTTCGTCATCGCCGTTGGTGCGATACACCGACGATTCGACGAGCCGCCCGCCGCGATCCACCGTAAACGACACGAGCACGAACGAGCGCAGCATCGCTTGCGGCGTGCCCTTCAGCACGAGCGACGGATTGCGCTCGAAGATGCGCTGCGCGATGCGCGCCTTGTACTCGTCGAGCGTTTGACCGGAGACGGTCGGCGCGGGCGCGCGCGCAGCCACGACGCTGGGGGGCGGGGTGATCGTGCAGGCGCTCATCGCCGACGCAAGGACGAGCGCGGCGGCGGTACGGCGAAAACGTGACGCGGACATCGCAACAATGGCGGGATGGCGTTACTTAAATGGTAGTCGCTGCAAAGGCCGTCAGCGAACCGAATTCGTGCGCCCGGACGCATTCAGGCGCGCGTTTTGCTGCCGATGCTTTCATTCGAAAGCACTTTAAGGAGGGCGCCATGAACAGCGAGACCAACCGTCCGGAAGACGGAAAGACGGCCGAGCACAGCGACAACGAGAAAAGCAAGCTGCCCGAGCGCGATGACGACAACCGCAAGCAAGGTCCGAACGACAGGCCGGGCAAGCAGTCGGGTGAGGGCGAGGCGCCGGTCGGCTGAGTCGTGCATGACGTGTGCGGTATCGACGGCGCGGTGCTAATGTGGAAAGGGGATGTCCCCGGATTTCGGGAGAATGCCATGACACGCAAGAACGATCCTGCGCCGTCGGGCGCGCCCGCAAGGAAGCAGCAACCGGCTTCCGCGGCGCATTCGAAGAGCGAATCGCAACGCGCCGCGCCCAAACAGGACGCTGCGAAGGCGGAGCCGGTTCCGCACGTCCGGCCGCCCGTCAGATCCGATGACAATTGAGCGTTCGGTTTCGATTATTCGGTGTAGGGCTTGACGAGTTCGGCGCAGCGCATCGGCGCGGCAGATCTGACCGCGCCGGTTTCGGCCGCGCGCGTTTCCACGCAGCGGTAGAGGCTATTGTTTTTCTGAAGCACGTAGGTGTCTTCGGGAAGGCCGGAGTTGCGCGCGGCCACGCTCGTCACCGCGACGATCCCATATCCGTTTTGAATCAGGTCGAAGAGCGTTGTTTCGGTCGCGCGCCATTGCGCGTTTGGCTGAGGCTGGGCATGCGCCGACAGGCTCACGGCGGCGATGCAGCCGACGAGGATGGGCATGATGCGGCCTGACTTCACGGGCGACTCTCCGCGTTGTGATCGATGAGGCGGTTAGATGGCGTTATGGCCGTAGTGTTCACGTCGATTGTTTCTCGGGGCGTGGCATCGGACGAAAAAAAGCCTCGCGAGTGCGAGGCCCAAGTCCAACCTTTCCCATTGAAGACCTCCTTCGAATCGAGCATGGGGGGAACTCGGAAGGAGGCAGAAGGGAAGATACGTGGCTCCGGAGACGTCGGATAGGCGTTTTGTCTGAAATTGATGGTTCAGGATAGCGAAGCAACGGGCCAGCCTTGGCGCGTTCGAGCGCGTCGCGAAAACGCAGCGGCAAAAGACAAAGCCCCGTAAGCGTTTGAACTTACGAGGCTTGATTTGATCTGGCGGAGGCGGTGAGATTCGAACTCACGGAAGGATCGCTCCTTCGCCGGTTTTCAAGACCGGTGCCTTAAACCGCTCGGCCACACCTCCAGCAAGGCGCGTATTGTAGCGCAACTCGCAGCCGCGCAGGAACGCTCATCCTTCGAGCGATTTCGTCGCCTTGAGCGCGGGAAAAAGGCGCATCCACAACAGCGCGACGACAATCGTGCCGATTCCGCCGATCAGCACCGCCGGCACCGCGCCGAGCAGTCCCGCCGTCATCCCCGATTCGAACTCGCCGAGCTGATTCGACGTGCCGATGAACAGCGAATTGATCGCGCCGACGCGTCCGCGCATTTCGTCGGGCGTCTGCAACTGCACGAGCGACATCCGCACGACGACGCTGATCACATCCGACGCGCCCAGCGCCGCCAGCGCAATCAGCGACACGTAGATATTGCGCGACAGTCCGAAGACGATCGTCGCGATTCCGAACGCGATCACCCCGCCGAACAGCGCATTGCCCGCGCGCTGCCGCAGCGGAAAATGCGCGAGCCAGATCGATCCGGCCAGCGCGCCGGCCGCGGGCGCCGCGCGCAGAACGCCGAGTCCCCACGGTCCGGTATGCAGGATGTCGCGCGCGTAGACCGGCAGGAGCGCGGTCGCGCCGCCGAGCAACACGGCGAAAAGATCGAGCGACAGCGCGCCCAGAATCACCGGCTTGCTGCGAATGAAACCGATACCCGAAAAGAGCGCTTCGAACGAGAGCGGCGCGCGCATACGCACGGCTTCGTCGATTCTGATCGCGGCCACGGCGCACGCCGCGACGAGAAACGCGACGCTCACCGCGCCGTACACGGTCAGCGCGCCGAACCCGTAGAGCACGCCGCCCATCGCGGGACCCAGGATCTGCGCCGTCTGATTCGCCGACGTCGACCACGCGCTCGCATGCTGCAACTGATTGCGGGCGACGAGATTGGGCAAGAGCGCGGCCATCGACGGCGATTCGAACGCGCGCGCCGCACCCGTCACGGCGGCGATCGCGTAGATCGGCGCGACATCGTGCCAGCCGTGCCACGCGCCGAGACACAGCACGAGCGCGGCGGTGCCCTCGATCGACTGGCACACGTACGCGATCACGCGTCTGTCGTAACGGTCCGCAACGTGCCCGACGACGAGCGTCAGCACGAACATCGGCAGGAATTGCGCGAGGCCGACGAGACCGAGCGCGTAGGCGCTATGCGTGATCGAATAAACCTGCCATCCGATCGCGACCGACATCATCTGAAACGCCACCGACGACATCACCCGAGCGCTCCAGAAAAGCGCGAACGGGCGATGCCGCATCACCGAGTTCGGCGCCATCGTCGGCGCGCTCAATTGTGCGGATCCTTCAAGAACAGTTCCTGGAGATCGTTGAGAAAGCGTTGGCCGAGTTCGGTCGGCGCAATGCGTTCGATGTCGCGTGTGATGAGCCCGCGTTTTTCCGCTTCGGCGAGCGCCGGCTCGATCGCGGACAGCGCCAGTCCCGTGCGCTCGACGAACGAATGCACCGGAAAGCCTTCGACGAGCCTAAGCGTGTTCAGCATGAACTCGAACGGCAGATCGCGCGGACCGACTTCGCGTTCTTCCTGGATCGCGGTTTCGGCCGGCGAAAGCGCGTGATCCATATAGCTCGAAGGATGCTTGAAGCGCGCCTGACGCAGAATCTTGGACGGAAACGACAGCTTCGTATGCGCGCCCGCGCCGATGCCGAGGTAATCGCCGAAGCGCCAGTAGTTCAGGTTGTGCCTGCTCTGACGGTGCGGCTTCGCATACGCCGACACTTCGTAGCGCGCGTAACCGGCCTCGCGCGTGCGCTCGTGGATCCAGTCCTGCATGTCGGCGGAAGCGTCGTCGTCGGGGAGCGCGGGCGGGTATTTGGCGAAGACCGTGTTCGGCTCCATCGTCAGGTGATACAGCGACAGATGCGGCGGCGCGAACGAGATGGCCGTCTCGATATCGTGCTTGCACTCGTCGAGCGATTGCTGCGGCAGCGCGAACATCAGATCGAGATTGAAGTTGTCGAAGTGCTTCGCGGCGATCTCGACGGCTTTTTTCGCCTGCATCGCATCGTGAATGCGGCCGAGCGCCTTCAGATGCGCCTCGTTGAAACTCTGAATGCCGATCGACAAACGATTCACGCCGCTCGCGCGAAACGACGCGAACTTGGCCGCCTCGAACGTGCCGGGATTGGCTTCGAGCGTGATTTCGGCGTCGGCATCGATGGGCAGCAGCGCGCGCGCATCGGAGAGAAGGCGGTCCAGCCCTTTCGCCGATAACAGCGATGGCGTGCCGCCGCCGATGAAAATCGTATGCACCTGCCGTCCCCACACGAGCGGCAGCGCGCTTTCGAGATCGGCGCGCAGGGCATCGAGATAACGTTCTTCGGGAAACGTGTCGTCCTTCCACTCGTGCGAGTTGAAGTCGCAGTACGGACACTTGCGCACGCACCACGGGAAATGCACGTACAGCGAAAGCGGCGGCAGCGACGTCAGCCGGATGCTTCCCGGCGACGTGAACGCCTGCACGATGTTGATCGTCTTCGGTCCGGCGCTCACGCAAGTTCCTTCAGTCGTTGCAGTAACTCGCGCAACGCGAGCGCGCGATGGCTGAGCGCGTTCTTGCGCGCGGGATCGAGTTCGGCGGCGGTCGCATCGAGCGTCGGCAGGAAGAAGTGCGGATCGTAGCCGAAGCCATTTGCGCCGCGCGGCGCATCGATCACTTCGCCATGCCAGCGGCCTTCCGCGATGAGCGGCTCGGGATCGTCCGCGTGACGCGCGAGCACGAGCACGCAGAAGTAGTAAGCGCGGCGATCCGTGTGCTGAGCGAGGTCGGCGACGAGCTTCGCGTTGTTCGCGGCATCGCTTTTGGCGCCGCCGCTCATCGACGCATAGCGCGCCGAATACACGCCCGGCGCGCCGTTGAGCGCGCGCACGCAAAGGCCGGAATCGTCGGCGAGCGCGGGCAGGCCGGTGAACGTCGCGGCGTGCCGCGCCTTCGCCAGCGCGTTCTCGACGAAGGTCGGGTGCGGTTCGGGCGCTTCGGGCACGCCGAGTTCGCCCTGCGCGATCAGTTCGATGCCCGCCGCATCCAGCAGCGATGCGAATTCGCGCAGCTTGCCCGCATTGTTCGATGCGAGCACGACGCGCCCAAGACCATTGACGTCAGACACCGCGAATCCCCAGTGCTTCCTTCTGCTTCAGGATCAGCGCCTTGATGCCGCTGTCGGCGAGCGCGATCAGCTCGTTCATCTCGTCGCGCGTGAAGGGCGCGCCTTCCGCCGTGCCCTGCACTTCGACGAAGCCGCCCGCGCCCGTCATCACGACGTTCATGTCGGTATCGCATTGCGAGTCTTCGTCGTAGTCGAGATCGAGCACGGGCGAGCCTGCGAAGATGCCGACCGAAATCGCCGCGACGAAATCCTTCACCGGCGACTTCGCGATCCTGCCCGACGCGAGCAGTTTGCCGACCGCATCGTGCGCGGCGACGAACGCGCCCGTGATGCTCGCCGTGCGCGTGCCGCCATCGGCCTGAATGACGTCGCAATCGATATGCAGCGTGCGCGCGCCGAGCGCGTCGAGATCGAACACCGAGCGCAATGCGCGGCCGATCAGCCGCTGAATCTCCTGCGTGCGGCCCGTCTGCTTGCCGCGCGCGGCTTCGCGGTCGCTGCGCGTGTGCGTCGCGCGCGGCAGCATGCCGTATTCCGCGGTGAGCCAGCCTTGCTCCCGGCCGCGCAGAAACTCGGGCACGCGCTCGGCGATGCTCGCCGTGCAGATCACCTTGGTATCGCCGAATTCGACGAGCACCGAGCCTTCCGCGTGCTTCGTGTAATGCCGCGTGATGCGTACGTCGCGCAGCTGATTCGCACGGCGGCCGCTCGGACGCGGGGGAGAAGGCTTGAGCAGGGGAGAGTCGGTCATGGATGTCGGAAGAAGAGTGTGGAACCAGCAAACCCAGCGATTTTATCGTCATTCACTTTCAGGCGTTGCGCGTGCGCCATGCGCACCGGTCCGCCGTCCGGGCGGCTTTCGCGGTAAAAATGGGATAATGCGGGTTCCTCGCCCGGCGGCCCAACGCAGGCCACTCACAGGCACTTTCGACAGCGCCGGGCGTTTCGTATCGAATGGGTCTTCGCAACGAAGGCTCTCTATCGCGAGACGTACCATGATCTACAGCATGACAGGCTATGCCAGCGCGACGCGCGAAGTCGTCGCGGATGGCGCGGGACCCAATGGCGCGGGCGGTTCGGGCGTCGGTGTATCGGTGGAATTGCGCACGGTGAATTCGCGCTTTCTCGACCTGAACTTCCGCATGCCCGAAGACGTGCGCGCGACCGAGCCGCAATTGCGCGAAATGCTGATGACCAAGCTCTCGCGCGGCAAGGTCGATATCCGCATCAACCTGAATCGCGTCGAGCAGACGGCAAACGCGGGCGCGCTCAATCGCGACGCGCTCACGCAGCTCGCCGCGCTCGAACGCGCCGTGCTCGATATCTTCCCCGACGCCGAGCGCATGCGTACCGGCGAAATCCTGCGCTGGCCCGGCGTGCTCGCGGAAAGCTCGGTGTCGCAGGAAACGTTGCGTGAGGCCGTGCTCGCGTGCGGCAAGCAGGCGATCGCCGATCTCATCGAAGTGCGGGCGCGCGAAGGCGCGGCGCTCGGCAAAGTGCTGATCGACAACGTGACGGAGATGGAAACGATCGTCGCGCGCATCACGCCGCTCGTGCCGGAACTCATCGCGAAGCATCAGCAGAAAATTGTCGAGCGGCTGCAGGACGCGCTCGGCATCGCGACGACCGAAGGCGGCGGCGCGGTCACGACGAGCGTGCCGCGCGAGGAAATCGCCGAGCGCATCCGCCAGGAAGTGACGATGTACGGCATTCGCATCGACATCGCGGAAGAATTGCAGCGTCTCACCGCGCATCTGAACGAAACGCGCCATGTGCTGCAAAAGGGCGGCAAGGTCGGCAAGCGTCTCGACTTCATGATGCAGGAGCTCAACCGCGAAGCGAACACGCTCGGCTCGAAGGCCGCCGCGAAGGAACTCGCCGACGCATCGATGACGCTGAAACTGCTCATCGAGCAGATGCGCGAGCAAGTACAGAATCTGGAGTAACGCAACATCATGCCGAATACCACGCATCGCTCGCACAGCCATTACACGGGCATCTATCCGGGCAACCTGTTCATGGTCGTAGCGCCCTCGGGCGCGGGCAAGTCCACGCTCGTGAACGCGCTGCTCGCCGAGGACAAGGACATTCTGCTGTCGGTTTCGTATACGACGCGCGAGGCGCGCTCGAAGGAAACCAATGGCGTGCAGTATCACTTCGTGTCCGTCGATGAATTCATGGAGCGGCGCGACAAGGGCGAGTTTCTCGAAAGCGCCGAAGTGCACGGCAACTATTACGCGACATCGAAGCTGTGGATCGCGGAGCAGATGAAGCAGGGCCATGACGTGCTGCTGGAAATCGACTGGCAGGGCGCGCAGCAGGTGAAGAAGCAGTTCCGCAATGCGGTGGAGATTTTCATTCTGCCGCCGTCGCTCGATGCGCTCGAAGACCGCCTCAAGAAACGTGGCCAGGATTCCGAAAAAGTGATCGTGCGGCGTCTGCTCGCGGCCGGCAGCGAGATGGCGCATGCATCGGAAGCGGAGTATGTCGTCATCAACGAGAACTTCGATCGCGCGCTTAACGAACTGCGCTGTCTCGTCGCCGCGACGCGCCTGCGCTTCACGTCGCAATACGCACGCAACACGCAGCTTTTCGTGGACCTCGGCATCCACTCCACGCCGCAAGCGTGACGCATTGCAGTGGCCGGGTCGATCGGTCACATAAGGTAGAATAAAACCCATATTCCGAAGGAAACAAACATGGCCCGCATCACTGTCGAAGACTGCCTGAAACAAATCCCGAATCGCTTCGAGCTCGCGCTTGCGGCAACGTATCGCGCGCGCCAGCTCGCACAAGGCCACACGCCGAAGATCGAAAGCCGCGACAAGCCGACCGTCGTCGCGCTGCGCGAGATCGCCGCGGGCCAGGTTGGCATCGAAATGTTGAAGAAGGTGCCCGTCTAAGGGCCGCAGTTCCACACGGTTTCATTTTTTGCAACCGACAACCCAGCGCGTCACGTCACCACGGAGGGGAAGATGAGTCAGACACCGTTGCCCATCTCCACCGCCGTGGATCCCGATATCGAAGTCGACGCCGACTCGATGCTCGATGCCGAAAAGCCGCACGCGGCGCGCAAGTACATCGACGCGGTTCTCGAACAATCCTTCCGCCATCTGTTCGGGCCGACCGCCACGCCGGAGCAGCCGCGCAAGCACGACGTCGTTTCCATCGCGAAACTCACGAACGCGCTCGCGAGCTACATCACTCCGGAAGAGATCAAGGAAGTCAAGGCGGCTTTCCACTTCAGCGACGAAGCGCACCTCGGCCAGTATCGGCAGAGCGGCGAGCCGTACATCACGCATCCGGTCGCGGTCGCGGAAATTTGCGCGGGCTGGAAGCTCGATGCGCAATCGATCATGGCGGCGCTGCTGCATGACGTGATCGAAGACCAGGGCGTGACCAAGACCGAAATCGCGGAGCGCTTCGGGGCCAAGGTCGCGGAACTGGTCGACGGCTTGTCCAAGCTGGACAAGATGGAATTCCGCAATCGCGAGGAAGCGCAGGCGGAAAACTTCCGCAAGATGCTGCTCGCGATGGCGCGCGACGTGCGCGTCATTCTCGTCAAGCTCGCGGACCGGCTGCACAACATGCGCACGCTCGGCGCGGTGCCGCCGGAAAAGCGCAGGCGCGTCGCGCGCGAGACGCTGGATATCTATGCGCCGATCGCGCATCGGCTCGGTCTGAACAATACGTATCGCGAGTTGCAGGATTTGTCGTTCGCGAACTTCAATCCGAATCGTTACGCGACGCTCGAAAAAGCGGTGAAAGCAGCGCGCGGCAACCGGCGCGAAGTGGTCGGCAAGATTCTCGAAGCGGTGCAGCGCACCATCGCGGATGCGAAGATCAACGCGGAAGTCACCGGCCGCGAAAAAACGATCTACAGCATCTACAAGAAGATGCGCGACAAGCAGTTGTCGTTCTCGCAGGTGCTCGATGTGTACGGCTTTCGGGTCGTCGTCGAGGGCGCGCTCGAATGCTATACGTGCATCGGCGCGCTGCATGCGCTCTACAAGCCCGTGCCGGGCAAATTCAAGGACTACATCGCCATTCCGAAGGTGAACGGCTATCAGTCCTTGCACACGACGCTGGTCGGCCCGTTCGGCGCGCCGATCGAGTTCCAGATCCGCACGCGCAAGATGCACGAGATCGCCGAGGCGGGCGTCGCGGCGCATTGGCTCTACAAGAACGGCGGCGCCGATCTGAACGACGTGCAGAAGCGCGCGCATCAATGGCTCAAGTCGCTGCTGGACATCCAAAGCGAGGCGGGCGACTCGAGCGAGTTCCTCGAACACGTCAAGATCGACCTGTTCCCGGACGCCGTCTACGTGTTCACGCCGAAGTCGAAGATCATGCCGCTGCCGCGCGGCGCGACGGCGCTCGACTTCGCGTATTCGATTCACAGCGACCTGGGCAACCAGTGCGTCGCGGTGAAGATCAACAACGAACTTCTGCCGCTGCGCACGGAGTTGAAGAGCGGTGACATCGTCGAGGTGATCACCGCACCGTACTCGAAGCCGAATCCCGCGTGGCTCGGCTTCGTGCGCACCGGCAAGGCGCGCTCGGCCATCCGTCACTATCTGAAGACGATGCGACTGAACGAGTCGGTCCAGTTGGGCGAGCGGCTCGTCGATCAGAGTCTCAAGGGTTACGGTCTCGCGCTATCCGACGTCACGCCGGAAGTATGGGAAAAGCTCGTGCTTTGGACCGGCAACAAGACGCGTCAGGAAATCTTCGCCGATATCGGTCTCGGCCGGCGCGTGGCGGCGGTCATGGCCAAGCGCATCGAGGTGCTGATGAACGGCATCGCCGATGACGAAGATCACCCGCATCGCGAGCATCACAACACGAATACCGCGCCGCCGGTCGTCATCACGGGTACGGAAGGCATGTCGGTGCAACTGTCACCGTGCTGCCGACCGATTCCGGGCGACGACATCATGGGCTATATCGGCATCGGACTCGGCATGGCCATCCATACGACCGAATGCCGCGTGGCGCAGCGCATCCATCGGCGCGATCCGGGCCGCTGGATCGACGTCGCGTGGGCGCCGCAGCCGGGCCGTCTGTTCGACGTCGCCGTCAAGGTGCTCGTGAAGAACACGAAGGGCGTGTTCGCGCGCGTCGCGGCGGACATCACGTCGGCGGACGCGAACATCGTGCATATCGCGATGGACGAAGACGTGTCGCAGGAAGCGAAGCTGCTGCGCTTCGTGATCCAGGTGAGCGACCGCGTGCATCTGGCGAACGTCATGCGCCGCGTGCGCACCAATCCGGACGTGATGCGCATCGCGCGCGAGCGTCCGAGCGACGAACCGCATCACCGCAATCAGGACGGCGGCATGCGCATCGACCGCGAGCGCGCCGACTACTGACGCGGCGCGGGTATGCGGCGTGCATGCCTGTCGTCGTTCGACGAACAGGAGAGAGCGCCGTAATGAACACATCCGATCTCGAAGGCGCCACGCTCGACTATTGGGTCGCGCGCGGGCTGCACGAATTCATCCGGGAAATCCACTTCACCGATAGCGGCGAGACGCTGTCCATTCGCGGCAACGATCGCGGCAAGCCCTGGGACGGGCGTTTCCTGCCATCGACGTCATGGGATGCAGCGGCCGTGGTTCTGGAGCGCGCCTGCAAGCTCGAGATGCACGATCACGGGCGCGGGGAAGTGGTCTGCACCGTCACGTTCGGCAAGGACGGCAAACCCGTGGAAGGGCGCGGCGCGTCGCTACGCATCGCCTTGCTGCGGGCGTTCGTGCGGCATGCTTTCGGCGATGCCGTCGACGACGAATTCCCGCGCCGTTCTCAGACGCTGCTCGGCGCGCGGGCTGAGGCGATCGGGGAGTCGAGCGCGGTGGCTTCGGTGGAGGATGTGCCGAGGCCGGACCTGGGTATCGGCGATATCGGCTCGGTGCCGCGACAGTAGATTGCGCGCTACGGTCGGGACAAACAAAAAGGGCCTTCCATATGGAAGGCCCTTCGAAAGATGGCGCGGCTGGCAGGATTCGAACCCACGACCCCTTGGTTCGTAGCCAAGTACTCTATCCAACTGAGCTACAGCCGCACGCAAAACGGTACAACACTATGTTACTTCAACGCGCTAATGGTTAAGCGCTTGATGACCTCGTTAGAGCGAGAACATCCGAAAAGGTGGCGCGGCTGGCAGGATTCGAACCCACGACCCCTTGGTTCGTAGCCAAGTACTCTATCCAACTGAGCTACAGCCGCACGCAGAAGCGGAATTATAGCCAAGCCTATTCTGAAAAGGAAGGGGTTTTGGCCAGAATTTCGAATTTTCGGTCGATGCGCCTCCGACGAAAGATGGCCTCGACGTGGTAAGTTGATGTTTCGAAAGCAAGTACATTCCGGAATTCGACATCAATCGGCAACGAGCGGCATCATGAACAAGGCATTTGTCAAAGAGTCGGACGACACCGACGACGACCTCGAACTCGGCCAGCCCGACGTCCCGGCGGGCACGAAGAACTACATCACGCCTCAAGGCCATCAGCGGCTGCGTGACGAGTTGCTGCAGCTTCTCGATACGGAGCGCCCGGAAGTCGTCAGGCTCGTTTCGTGGGCCGCTTCGAACGGCGATCGCTCGGAGAACGGCGACTACATCTACGGCAAGCGGCGGCTGCGCGAGATCGACCGGCGCATCCGCTTCCTGGGCAAGCGCCTGGATCTCGCGGAAGTGGTGGACAGCAGCAAGCAGGAGAATGTCGATCAGGTGTTCTTCGGCGCGACGGTGGACTACGCGGGCGACGACGGCGACGTGAAGACGGTGACGATCGTCGGCGTCGACGAAGTCGATCTGGATCGCGGCTACGTGAGCTGGATCTCGCCGGTCGCGCGCGCGCTGCTAAAGGCGAAGATCGGCGATACGGTGCCGTTGCACACGCCTGCAGGCATTCAGCAGATCGACATCCTGGACGTCCGATATCCACGCTGAAGCGACGCGCAACGACGAAAAAAAGCCGCTCCGAAGAGCGGCTTTTCTACAGCGGGACTGCTTGTGAAGCTTAGAAGCGGTGACGCATGCCGACCGTCGCCGAAACCTGGTTGCCGTTCGACGACATACCAACGCCGTTGATCACCGCGCCGACCGGCAGGCCGTCCTGGTCGGTCATGTGCTGGTATTCGCCTTGCAGGTAGACGTCGGTGCGCTTCGACAGCGCATACGCCGTTTGCAGGCTGAACTGGTGGAACTTCGGCTTTTCGCCTTCGATACGGCTATCCGTGTACGTGTACGCACCTGCGATCGACAGAGCCGGCGTCAGGTTGTAGCGGCCGTTCACTTCGTAGTTCGTGAAGCGCATGCTGTCGCCGTTCAGCGCGATGTTGCCAGCGCCTTGCGAGCCGACGTTCGTCAGCTGCGTCGCGTTGTCGAGCATCGTCTGCGTGAACACGAAGCCGACGGTTGCCGGGCCGAACGCGTAGTTGATGCCGCCGCCGAAGATGCGCTGACGCGAAGCGACGAAAGGCGTGTTGTCGGTCGTGACCGCACCGGCCGTGTTGTTCGTCGGCGAGCCGACGTTGTTCAGTTGCATGTACGCTGCAGCAACGTTCAACGGGCCGTAGTTGTACGACGCGCCGACGCTGTACGCACGGTTATCCGCGAAACCGCCGGCTTCGTTCGAGAAGCCGTACATCGCGCCCATCTTGAAGCCAGCGTAGTTCGCGCTCGTGTACTTGACCGAGTTGTTGACGCGGAACGTGTTGTCGAGGTTGTCGTTGTCGAACGGGTGAGCGAACTGCGTGCCGCCGTATTGCGTGCCCGTCAGAGCCAGAGGCCCGAGGAAGTCGACCACGGAGTCATATTGACGGCCGAGCGTGATCGAGCCGAACTGGTTGCTCGACAGACCGACGAACGCCTGACGGCCGAACTCACGACCGCCCTGGCCGTTCGTGCCGTTCATGATGTTGAAGCCGTTTTCCAACGTGAAGATCGCCTTCAGGCCGCCACCGAGGTCTTCCGAACCACGCAGGCCCCAACGGCTGCCGTTGACCGAACCGCTCGTCGCCTTCCAGTTGCTGTGGCCTTGCTGGTTGTTCGTGTAGGTGATGCCCGCATCGATCAGGCCGTACAGCGTGACGCTGCTTTGCGCATGGGCGGCGGTAGCAAAAACGCCCGACAGGGCGGCGACCATGAGAGTCTTTTTCATCTTTGTAACTCCGAGAGCAGATAGGGCCGGGGACCCAGGCTTTGAGGAAACCTCGCTCCGGCGCGCTGCGAGAGGCGCGGGCGGAGGAGCAATGGATCGGCGTCACCGACACATTTGTTTCCGGACCAGACGAAGTGTAAAGACGGTGTTACAGCGCTAGGCGTTCCAATTTCCACAATAAATCATTGTGGATGCGGCAATGATCGATGGAACGCATATTTTTCTTTATATACAAGGGTTTATCCGCGAATAAAGTCGTAAGAGATGCGGTGTCAACCAAATGACGTTGCGCATGCGCGACACGATTGCCGCAAGAAAACAACGGGAAACTTCTGGAAATTCGATTGTTGAGATATTTGAAACAGAAGTTTGCTGCTTTTGCGGGTAATGAATGCGGGCCGCATCGTTATACTGTCGTCTCTGCTTTCCGAAGCAGACTTTTTCGTTGACGGAAAAAGATCTCCAAACTTTGTCAGCGCGACTTCCCGGTCGCGCTTTTTTTTGCCCGGAGCCTTGTGGGACTTGGGTTCGCGTCCGCGTCGCGAAAGCTTTTGAGCGGCGGCTGCGCGCAATAAGGAAGACGCGACAAGCGTTTGGCATCATTGCTCGAATCGGTCGAGCGGAATCATCGCCGATTTGTTTCATTACATTTAAGTTGCGACTTAGTTTGCACGTCGGTTAATGTCGGAGAATCGGGCAAGACGAAAGGCGCTGACGATTAATATAATGCTCTGTGCAGCCCAGGAGGCACTAAAGTCTTAATATCGTTCGGTATAGGAGAAGCCGCGTTGCATCGCGTTCTTTTTCGCCGATAAACCGTGCTTGCGCTATTTTAATTTAATGCGGACCGATTAACTAAGCGAGAAAACGGTCAGCGCCCTAAATGGACGCTGGCGGGCGGCAGCCACGGGCGAGCGCGGCGCAACGGCCCTCGCCCAAGCCTCGCAAGGTTCGCCTTCCTGCGGCTCAGCGAGCCGCGACGGCCGCAAACTCGTATCCTTGATAATCCGGAAATGCTTTTAAGGGTTATCCGCCATTGCGATGCGTTAAATTCAGCATCGGCTTAATGGAAAACTATCAAAATGGTGTGGTTTTAACTGAAGCAAAAACTAGCCAAAAAAGCCGACTCGTCCCGACCACCGACTGTTCCGGTAAAAGTCCGCCGCTTCCGGCTGCGTTAGAATGGGCAATCCAGCATTCGCTCCATCCAAGGCGCATCCCGCCGTCTCTCGCCGTTCACGATGCATCCCGATCCGTCCGCAAGCTACGCTTATCCCTCCGAACCCATCGTCTTCGTCGATCTCGAAACGACCGGCGGCACATTCGGCGTGGACCGAATCACCGAGATCGGCGTTGTCGAAGTCGGGCCGGCGGGCGTGTCGCAGTGGACATCGCTCGTCAATCCGCAGCGGCCGATTCCTTCGTTCGTGCAACAGTTGACGGGCATCACCGATGCAATGGTGCGCGAGGCTCCGACGTTCGAGCAGCTGGCGTCCGGCTTGCTCGACCGCATGAAGGGCCGCCTTTTCATTGCGCACAACGCACACTTCGACCACAGCTTTCTGAAGGACGAATTCCGGCGCGTGGACCTTCGCTTCGCGCCCGACGTGCTGTGCACGGTACAGCTTTCCCGCGCCGTTTATCCGGCGGAAAGCCGTCACGGTCTCGATGCGCTCGTCGCGCGCCACGCGCTCGTGCCGGCGGCGCGGCATCGTGCGCTCGCCGATGCCGATTTGCTGTGGCAATTCTGGCAGCACCTGCATCGCGCGCATGCGCCGGATGTGATGCGCACGCATCTCGAACGCGTGACGCGCCGGTTCCACCTCGCCGCGCACATCGACGAGGACACGATCGAGCAGATCGTTTCGGGCTGCGGCGTCTACATGTTTTATGGCGACGACGACGCGCCGCTCTACGCTGGCCGCAGCGTGCGCTTGCGTCAGCGTGTGCGTTCGCATCTCGTCGGCCCGCGGCGCTCGGCGAAGGATCTGCGTCTCTCCGCGCTGGTGCGTCGTCTCGAATGGAAGGCGACGGGCGGCGAAATCGGGGCATTGCTGGCCGAGGCGCAATGGATCGCGAGCGCGCGTCCAGCGCACAACCGCGCGCCGAAGTCGCGTTCCGGCGACGTTCGCGGCGCGCCTTGGCCGTATGCGGGTGCTATCGCGATCGAAGAGTGCGATGCGGCATCGGGGCAACGCGCGTGGCATGTCATCGACAACTGGCGCTATCTCGGCACGGCCGGCACGCTCGAGGAAGCCGGCGCGCTGCGCGCAAGCGCGGATTCTCCCGCGTTCGAGCTGTCCACTTATCGAATTCTGAGCGAGCGTCTCGCGCGCGGTCTCGTCGCGACACCGCTTGTCGCCGCAACGCTCGCGTCCGCCATCTGACGCGCCGTCACCCGACCGCGCCCACGCCGCCCGACGCGCAGACGTGCGACAGCGCGCGCATGAGCGGCGCGTTCATCGACGAGTTGTAGCGCGTCAGATGCTTCCATCGCGCGACGCTTTCCGCGAGCCGCACTGGGCAGTCTTCGGCATGGCGGATCGGCTCGACATGCGCGAGCGCCGAGACGAGCGACTGCGTCAGCCGATCGAGCTTCGGACGCGTGTCCTTGGCGAGATCGGGCGGCGCTTCTTCCGGCGCAGCTTTCAGCGCGCGCCAGTTCGCGAAGAGCGCGTTCTGCACATCCTTGCTGGCTTCGATCTGATCGCGAAAGAACTGACGCGCGAATTCGGGATCGACCTGCGCGGCGCCGGCCTTTTCCTCGACGTGCTTGAGCAACGCTTCTTCGCGCGGCGCATCGGTGATCGGCTCGTGATGCGCCCACTTCCAGCGCGCGACCGGCTCCGCGAGTGCGAGCCGTTGGGAGACGAGGGCGATGAGGTTGGTGAACGGAGTGTCGTCGCCGTCTGCATGCACGGAAGAGGGGGCGGCGAACGCAAGCGCACAGGCGAACGTGGTGGAGGCGAGGAGAGAAGGGGGCGATCGGCGGCGCATCGGGATCCGGGCAAAAGCGCCAGAATAGCGCACCGCGGTCAAACGGGAACGACGGCAGCCAACTGGCGGAGGGGATTTCACGAGGCGAGCCGTAGCGCACGACCCGCCCCGATGCGGTCATGAACGAGAGGCGCGACGCGTCCTGGCGTGAGCCATGTGCGGACCGGATGATCCGAGTGCGCCGCGCGCGGCGGGCGTCGTTCTCACGACGACGGCGTGATCCAGCGGGTCCGCCTACTTCGACTGCGCCGAGTCGCGCTGTTCGTCGAAGAACGCGCGCACATGCTCGGGCAGCTCCGTCGCGAGAAACTCGACGCCAACCGGTTCCGGATCCGGACAAAGCACCTTGTCGGGCGTCGGGATTTTCGTCGGTTTTGCGTCCATGATTTCTCTCCTGAATGACTACAACAATTGCGCTAACACGGTCGATGCGGCTATTGCGCCGCCGCATGCAGCCGAATTGCCGATTACGGTTCCTTCCATAGATGCGTTATCGGATCGCCACCGCTTCTGCTTGAGCCGAATCGGCGCGTTTCATCAAGAACGCATGATCGTTCGTGTCGGGACCGGAATGGCTTCGGTAATCGATTGCCGGCCGCTGTATTCGTTGCTGCAAAAACTACGTTTTATCGCCTAGCGACTGCCGCCCCGCGAGCCGCATCCAGCTTGGGCTGTACCCCGAAAGGCATCAGCGCGTACTTAAACTGTAGCTTTTCCTCTATGGATATAACGATACCGGGAAACCAGCGTTGACGCTTCATGGTGCGCAGCGGAAAATGGCTCGTTGTTGTACGAAAGCGCACATATAAGACGAATCAGGCGCGCGGGTGCTGCCGAATGTGAAATCGCTGAAGCCGATTTTCGGTTCGAATCGCAAACCTGTTGTCGCGATGGCGATCGTTGCGAAAGTGCGAAAGTGCGAAAGATTGCGGGGGTTTCGAGAAACGCGGCGCAAAAAGCAAAAACCCGCGACACATGCGTGATCGCGGGTTTTTAGAACTGCCTGAATTCTTGTGGTGCCGGAAAGAGGAATCGAACCCCCGACCTTCGCATTACGAATGCGCTGCTCTACCGTCTGAGCTATTCCGGCTCCGAATTTTTTCTTCGTTTTTTGCGTTCGTTTAGTTCGTCAGCAACGAAGAAGTGAGATTATGCAGAGCCTTTCTGGCTTTGGCAATACCTTAGATCAATTTTTCTTTTCGACGTGGTAGCGCGTCACGCGATCGACCTCGCTCTTCGAGCCGAGGAACACGGCGACGCGCTGATGCAGGCTCGTCGGAACGATATCGAGGATGCGCTGTTCGCCGTTGGTCGCGGCGCCGCCCGCCTGCTCGACGATGAACGACATCGGGTTAGCCTCGTACATCAGACGCAGCTTGCCGGGCTTCGACGGATCGCGCTTGTCGGCCGGATACATGAAGATGCCGCCGCGATTCAGAATGCGATGCACGTCCGCGACCATCGATGCGATCCAGCGCATGTTGAAGTCTTCCTTGCGCGGGCCGTCCTTGCCGTCGTTCAGCTCGCCGATGTAGCGCTGCACCGGCTCATACCAGTGACGGCTGTTCGACGCGTTGATCGCGTATTCGCGGGTCTCGACGGGGATTTTCATGTCGCGCTGCGTGAGCACCCAAGAGCCGAGCTCGCGATCGAGCGTGAAGCAGTTCACGCCGTGGCCGGTCGTCAACACGAGGACGGTTTGCGGACCGTACACCGCATAGCCCGCCGCGACCTGCTGCGAACCCGGCTGCATGAACGCCGCTTCGCTCGGATCGGCGCCGTCCGGGCAACGCAGCACCGAAAAGATCGTGCCGATCGACACGTTCACGTCGATGTTCGACGAGCCGTCGAGCGGATCGAACGTCAGCAGATAGTTGCCCTTCGGGTAGCGATTCGGAATCGGGAAGATCTTTTCCATTTCTTCCGATGCCATCGCGGCCAGATTGCCGCCCCATTCGTTGGCTTCGAGCAGGATTTCGTTCGAAAGCACGTCGAGCTTCTTCTGCACTTCGCCCTGGACGTTCTCGCTGCCCGCCGAGCCGAGCGCCTCGCCTAGGGCGCCCTTGCTGACGTGATAGCTGATCTGCTTGCAGGCACGCGCGACGACTTCGATCAACAGACGCAAGTCGGCAGGCAGGTTCTGATGTTCACGCTGCTGCTCGATCAGATACTTCGAGAGCGTGGTGCGGCTGGAAATGGAGGACATGCTTAGGCTCCGTGAGCGTTAGACGAATATTCACGATTCTAACCGCTCGACCCGGCCGCTCCATGTGACAGCGACCGCCTGCATCCGCCATAAGCGAGAACGGCCGCCGCGCGAGGTTCTCGCGCGGCGGCCGCTAAACACCAAAAACTCCCGACGAAACAGCGCTTAAGCAGCGAGCGCCTTTTCGACGACCTCGCGAACGTCGCGCGATTTCGCCTTCGCGGCGACGTCGCTCAACGCCGCGTGCATCTTCTCGCGCAACTGCGGCGTGAAGCGGCGCCACAGTTCGAGCCCGCGTGCGAGCCGCGCCGCGACCTGCGGATTGAGCGCGTCGAGCGCGATCACCTGTTCGGCCCAGAACGCGTAGCCGGAGCCGTCGGCGGCGTGGAATTGCGCGGGATTGCCGCTGCAGAAGCTGAAGATCAGCGAGCGCGCGCGATTCGGATTCTTGATGTTGAACGCCGGATGCTGCATCAGCTTGCGCACGATCTCGATTACCTTGCGATCCGGACCGCCGCGCTGCGTCGCCTGAAGCGCGAACCACTTGTCGATGACGAGCGCCTCGTTCTCGAAGCGGCGATAGAAGTCCGCGAGCGCCGCGTCCGCGACGGTCGCATCCGCGCCCTTGGTCGCGCTCGCAAGCAGCAGCGCGGAAAGCGCCGCCGAGCGGTCGGTCATGTTGTTGGCGGCGTCGTACTGCGCCTGCGCGAGCTTGACGGCGTCGCGCGGATCGTCGAGCTGGCTGAGATAGGCGAGCGCGAGGTTCTTCAGGCCGCGCTTGCCCGCGTCTTCCGGCGTCGGACGATATTCGCCCGGCGTGCGGTTCGCTTCGTACGTCGCGAGCCATTTGTCGCGCATTTGCGACGCGAGACGGCGGCTCATGAACACGCGCGCAGCGTGGACGGCGGCGGGATCGGACACGGTCATCTGCTCGGCCAGATAGCTCTCCGACGGCAGCATCAGCGCGAGCTCGCGGAAGGCGGGCGTGAGCGTGGTGTCGTCGAGCACGCGGGCGAACGCGGCGATCACCTGATCGTCGATGGCGAGCGCCTCGCCCTTGGCCGCGCGCTCGGCGAGCGCCAGCAACTCGCGCGTGGCGAGCCGCTGGCCGGCTTCCCAGCGGTTGAACGGATCGCTGTCGTGCGCGAGCAGGAACGCGAGTTCATCGTTCGTATAGTCGTATTCGACGATCACCGGCGCGGAGAAATTGCGCAGCAGCGACGGCAGCGGCGCCTCGTTCACGTCGACGAAAGTGAACGACTGCTCGCGCTCCGTGAATTCGAGCACGCGCGTCGTGCCGTTCGGTTCCTTCTCGCCTTCGAGGCGCAGCGGCAAGTCCGCGCCGTTCTGGCCGATCAGGCCGACCGAGAACGGAATCAGCAGCGGCCCCTTCTGCGTTTCGCGCGCAGCTTCCGACCCGTCGCCGTAACCCTGCGTGAGCGTCAGCGTGTAGCGCTTCGTCCCGGCGTCGTAATTTGCGCGCACCGACACGCGCGGCGTGCCCGCCTGGCTGTACCAGCGCTCGAATTGCGCGAGATCGCGATGATTCGCGTCGGCGAGCGCCTGGCGGAAGTCGTCGCAGGTCACGGCCTGGCCGTCGAACCGCTTGAAATACAGGTCCATGCCGCGGCGGAAGCCGTCGCGACCGAAAAGCGTCTGATACATCCGCACGACTTCCGAGCCTTTTTCGTAGACGGTCATCGTGTAGAAGTTGTTGATCTCGACGTAGCTTTCCGGGCGCACCGGATGCGCCATCGGGCCGGCGTCCTCGGCGAACTGCATTTGACGCAGCACGCGCACGTCCTCGATGCGCTTGGTCGCGCGCGCGGCGGCGCTCGCCGCGCCCTCGACGTCGCCGGCGGCCATATCGGCGGAAAATTCCTGATCGCGAAACACGGTCAGGCCTTCCTTCAGGCTCAACTGGAACCAGTCGCGGCAGGTTACGCGATTGCCGGTCCAGTTATGGAAGTACTCGTGGCCGACCACGGCCTCGATGTTGGAGAAGTCGGTGTCCGTCGCGGTTTCCGGGTTTGCGAGCACATACTTCGTATTGAAGATGTTGAGGCCCTTGTTCTCCATCGCGCCCATGTTGAAGTCGCTCACCGCGACGATCATGAAGCGGTCCAGATCGAGCTCGAGGCCGAAGCGCTTCTCGTCCCAGCGGATCGAGTTGATGAGCGAATCCATCGCGTGACGGGTCTTGTCGAGATCGTGCGGCTCGACCCAGACTTGCAGCAGCTTTTCCTTGCCCGAGCCCGATTCGATGCGTTCCTCGATGCACACGAGCTTGCCCGCGACGAGCGCGAACAGATAACTCGGCTTCTTGAACGGATCTTCCCATTTGGCGAAGTGGCGGCCATCGGGCAGATCGCCTTCCTCGATCAGATTGCCGTTCGACAGCAGCACCGGACACGCGGTCTTGTCGGCGCGCAGCGTGACGGTGTAGGTAGCCATCACATCCGGGCGATCGAGGAAGTAGGTGATGCGCCGAAAGCCCTCGGCTTCGCACTGCGTGAAGAAGTTGCCACTGGAGACGTAAAGTCCGGAGAGCGTCGTGTTCTCGGCCGGATTGCAGATGCTCTCGATGCTAAGCTCGAAAGCATCCGCGGGAATACTGCCGATGGACAGTCCGTTTTCATTGACGCGGACATCCGCGTGCGCGACGCCGTCGATCGCCGCGCTCACGAATTCGAGCTGCTCGCCCATCAGTTCGAGGCGCGATGCGTCGCCTTGGGCGTCGGGGTTGCGCCGCAGCTTCATCGTGTTCTTCACGACCGTGCGCGATGGCACGAGGTCGAATTCGAGCGCGACGGAATCGATCAGGAACGCGGGCGGCGTGTAGTCCTGGCGGCGAATCACAGCGGATGCGGTCGTGGTAGACATGGCAAGATCTTCATGTTTGGATTGAACGGCGCCGGCGTCTCGCGCGTGCGCGCCTGGTCGAATCATTGTACAAGCCGCCCGGCGATCGTGAATCGGGCGGCGCCACGCGTCGTGGACCCCACAAAACAAGGACGCCGCCATGCGACGCAAGGCGGTGCTGTCTATAACGGAGAAGGGTGCTGAACGAAGTGAGGACGACCATGAAATTCCCGATCAGGACGCTCGTCACATGGCCGCTGATGCTGGCGGCGATGTGGCTCGCCGGCTGCACGACCTACGTGCAGACGCAGGTCACTGCATTCTCCGACTGGAGCGGCAGCGACGCGACCCGCACCTACGCGTTCACGCGCAAGAGCGAGCAGCAGAACAGCATCGAGCAGACGACCTACGAGACGCTCGTCGCCAACGAACTCGCGAAGTACAACTTCCGTCAGGCGCCCGAGGCGAGCGCGAACTATCAGATCGCGATCGCCTATTCGGTTCGCGGCGACATGGTGACCGTGCGTCAACCGGTCTACTACGATCCGTGGCCGATGTACGGTCCGTGGGGCGCCGGCCCATACTGGGGCGGACCGTGGGGCGGGTGGGGGCCGTACGGTTCGTGGGGCGCGACGGGTTACGTCGATCAGAGCTATCCGGTCTATACGCACGCGCTGCAGATCCGCATGAACGACCGCAAGACCGGCCGCGAGACGTACAAGGTGACGGCGGTGAACGCGACGGGCGATCCGTCGCTGTATCAGGCGATGCCGTATCTCGTGCGCAGCGCGCTGGCGGACTTTCCGCTCGGTAACGGCACGGTCAGAACGGTGACGCTGCCGGTGGACAAGAGCGGCGGCATGTCGAACGAGACGGCCGCGTCGGCCGGACCGAACGAGCGCAGCGTCGCACCCGCGCCCGCAGCGAAAACCGTCGATTGATCGGGCCGTCGCATCGACGCGAAAACGGCATCGGAATTTTTTGCCGTCATGCGCAGTGAGCATTGCCTTTTACGGCTTCGGGAAATGTTTCAAACACGCCCGCCGCCCTTGACTAAACAGGGAAATATCGCGGCGGCGCCGGGCCGCAATATATGCAGCTTCGGTCAATTAGCGATATATTCCCGGGATGACAAAATCGTGTCCGCCCAATCCTGAAGCCGTTCCCGAGCCCACCACATGGGATGCGCGGCTCGCACGCCGTCTCGTCACGCCGCTCGTCGGCACGCCGGTAACGCCCAACCATCTGACCACGCTGCGCCTCGCCATCGGCTTGGCTGGAGCGTGGTATCTGTCGCTCGGCCAGTTCTGGATGTGCACGCTCGGCGCGCTTCTGATCGCGCTGTCGAATTTCGTCGATCACACCGACGGCGAACTCGCGCGCATCAGCGGCCAGTCGAGCAAGATCGGCCATTTCTACGATCTCGCGTGCGATGCGCTCGTGACGGTGCTGCTGTTCCTCGGCATCGGGTTTTACGTGGCCGTGCATCATCCGTCGATGATCGTGCCCGCCCAATGGCTCGGCGGCATGGCGGGCGTGGCGGTTGCGCTGATCTTTTTCCTGCGCATGCGTATCGAATCGATGATCGGCAAGTCGGGCACGAAACAGGCGTCGTTGGCCGGATTCGAAACGGAAGACGTGCTGTATCTGCTTCCGCTCGTGACCATTCTGAACGGCATGACGCCGTTTCTGATCGCCGCGGCGATCGGCGCGCCGCTCTTCGCCATTTATGTGGCGGTGGACTATCAGCGCGTCGTCGCGCAGACGAAACGCCGCGCGCAGGCCACGCATGCAAAAGACGACAAAGATTTCCAGGCGGTGAGATGAGCGATACGGCAACTCCGGAGAGCACGCTGACACAACCGGCGCAGACGGCGACGACCGCGCGCCCGTCGAAGCGCGATATCGATTCGACGATGAACGCGCGCCTCGCCGCGCTGCAGACGCCGAAGCTGCGCGACGAGTACGGTCAGCAAGGCTCGTTTCTCTATATCGAAGACTTCCTGCCGCGCGACTACACGGAGCGGCTGATCGCCGCCGTGCACGACGTGATGCCGTCCGTGAACCGCAACTATCTGCCGGGGCACAAGGCGGGCGGCAGCGTGAGCCGTCACACGCTCGACAAGCTCGCGCCGTTCATCGCCGACCTGTATCGATCGGAAGCGCTCATCAAGTGGCTGGAATCGATCACCGGCGACAAGCTGCAACTCTCGCCGGAGGACGATCCTCACGCCTACGCGCTTTACTTTTACACGAAGCCCGGCGACCACATCGGCTGGCATTACGACACGTCGTATTACGATGGCCGCCGCTACACGCTCCTGCTCGGCGTGATCGACGATTCGTCCTGCAAGCTCGATTACGAACTGCACACGAAGAATCCGGCGGTTCCCGATCAGCCGGGCTCCGTGCAATATCCGCCCGGCGCGTTCGTGTTTTTCGACGGCGACAAGCTGCGCCATCGCGTCACGCCGCTCGGCGAAAACGAGATGCGCGTGTCGCTCACGTTCGAGTACGTGACGAACCCGAACATGCGTCCGTTTCAGCGCTTCATCTCGAACATGAAAGACTCGATCGCGTATTTCGGATTCAGGCAGGTCTTTCGCCGCAAGGGCGGCAAGAACGGACAGGCATGAGCCGCGCGGGCACATTCCTGCTGTCGGTCGGCGTGGTGCTGTTCATCGCGCTGCTCGGCTGGCAAGGCTTCGGTTCGGTTGCATCGACGCTGGCCGCGGCGGGCTGGGGATTGATCGCGGTCGCGGCGTTTCACTTCGTGCCGCTCGTCGTCGATGCCGGCGCGATCAGCGTGCTCTTCTCCAGCAAGGAACGCGACGTGTCCCTGCGCGACGCCTTGCTCGCGCGCTGGGCCGGCGAATCGGTCAATAGCCTGATGCCAGCGGGCCAGATCGGCGGGCCGATGCTGATGGTCCGCTATCTCGCGCAGCGCGGCATGCGCGCGCGCGACGCGGCCGCCGTCATCACCGTCAGCACGACGATGCAGACCGTCGCGCAACTGATCTTCGCGCTGATCGGCGTCGTGCTGCTGACAGGCTATGCGGCGGGCGGCTCGTCATCGACGGTCACGATCGCCGTGCTCGCGGTGATCGGCGTGATCGGTCTGATGATCTTCGGTTTCTATCTCGCGCAGCGGCGCGGTCTCTTCGGCCGCGCGATGCGCTTTGCGTCCGGCATCGCCGCGAAGTTCTCGGCGAAGCGCGACTGGTCGTCGCTCGTCACGCGCGCCGAAGCCGTCGACGCCGCCGTCCACGAGATGTATCGCGAGCGCGGCAAGGTCGCGGCGAGCTTCGGGCTGAGTCTCGTCGGCTGGATCGTCGGCACGGGCGAAGTGTGGCTTGCGCTGCATCTGCTCGGCCATCCGGTCGGCTGGGCGGAAGCGTTGCTGCTCGAAAGTCTCGGCCAGGCGATTCGCGGCGCGGCCTTCGCCATTCCCGGCTCGCTCGGCGTGCAGGAAGGCGGCTATCTGCTGCTTGCGCGTCTGGTCGGCTTGCCGCCGGAAGCGGCGCTCGCGCTGTCGCTTGCTAAGCGCGCGCGCGAACTGCTGCTCGGCGTGCCGGGCATCGTCTATCTGCATTTCGTTGAAAAAGGCTGGCAGCGCCGCCGTCTCGCGCGCGTGCCGGATATCGACTGACCCACCCACGAAGGGAACACAAGCATGCGCGCAATTATTCTTGCGGCCGGGATGGGCTTGCGCCTCGTTCAGCCCGAAGGCCAGCAAAAGCCGAAGTGTCTGCTGCGCTTTGGTGATGCATCGTTGCTCGAACGCCATCTGCACTTTCTGAAAGCCGCGAACGTCGATGAAGTCGTCTTCGTGACCGGCTTCAAGAGCGAGCAGATCGAGGCGGAGCTTGCGGCGATCGACTGGAAGCCGAAGACGGAAATCGTCGTCAACGACGAATTCACGCTCGGCAGCGTGCTGTCCGTGCACACCGCGCGCGACGCGATGACGCGCGGCGGCGACGTCCTCCTGATGGACGCCGACGTGCTCTACGACGAACGCATCTTCGAGCCGCTCGTCGCGGGCGGCTCGTTGAATCGTCTGCTGATCGATCGCGATTTCGAAGCCGGCGACGAGCCGGTGAAGCTGTGCGTCGAGAACGGCGTGCCGGTCGAACTGCGCAAGCAGGTCGCGGCGGGGCTGAAGTACGACACGATCGGCGAATCTGTCGGCTTCTTCCGCTTCGATCACGCGACGGCCACGCGCCTCGCCGAAATCTGCGCCGATTATGTCGCGACGGGCCGCGCGAAGATGCCGCACGAAGAAGCGGTGCGCGACCTGTTGCTGGAAAAGTCCCACGCGTTCGATATCGCCGATGTGACCGGCGCGCCGTGGATCGAAATCGATTTTCAGAACGACGTGAAGCGCGCCGCGGACGAAGTGTTGCCGTCGCTCAACGCGCTGCGTCAGTTTGCAGGAGCCTCGCAACAATGAACGCACCCACGCAAATCCCGGTTGGCTACTCGCGCACGCTGCGCCTGCGCGAAATGCTGCAAAGCAACCGCCTCGAATTCCTGATGGAAGCGCACAACGGCATTTCGGCGCGCATCGCGAAGGAAGCCGGCTTCAAGGCGATCTGGGGCTCGGGCCTGTCGATCTCCGCGCAATTCGGCGTGCGCGACAACAACGAAGCGAGCTGGACGCAGGTCGTCGACAACCTCGAATTCATGGCCGACGCAAGCGATCTGCCGATCCTGCTCGACGGCGATACCGGCTACGGCAACTTCAACAACGTGCGGCGTCTCGTGCGCAAGCTCGAGCAACGCGGCATCGCGGGCGTGTGCATCGAAGACAAGCAGTTTCCGAAGACCAACAGCTTCATCAACGGCGAAGCGCAGCCGCTCGCGGATATCGACGAGTTCTGCGGCAAGATCAAGGCGGGCAAGGATTCGCAAAGCGATCCGAATTTTTCGATCGTCGCGCGCGTGGAAGCGCTGATCGCCGGCTGGGGCATGGAAGAGGCGTTGAAGCGCGCCGAAGCGTATCGCCAGGCGGGCGCCGATGCGATTCTCATCCACAGCAAGCTCTCGAAGCCCGACGAAATCCTCACGTTCGCGCGCGAATGGGCGGGGCGCGGTCCGCTCGTCATCGTGCCGACGAAGTACTACAGCACGCCCACCGATGCGTTCCGTCAGGCGGGCATCAGCTGCGTGATCTGGGCGAATCATCTGATTCGCGGCGCGGTTTCGGCGATGCAGGCGATCGCGAAGGAAATCCACGACAGCGAGACGCTCGTCAACGTCGAGGACCGCATCGCGTCGGTGAACGAGATTTTCCGTCTGCAGGACGCGGACGAATATTCCGCCGCCGAGAACATCTACCTGAGCGCGGCCAACGAGAAGCGCAGCGCGATCGTGCTCGCCGCGAGCCGCGGCGCGGGCCTCGAAGCGCTGACCGAAGCGCGTCCGAAGGTGATGCTGCCGGTCGCCGGCAAGCCGCTGCTGCGCCATCTCGTCGAGGCGTTCAAGAAGGAAAGCATCAACGACATCACCGTGGTCGGCGGATATCGCGCCGATGCGATCGAGAAGGGCGGCATCCGCCTCGTCGTCAACGAGAAGCACGAAAGCACGGGCGAACTTGCGTCGCTCGCGTGCGCCGTCCAGCACATGAACGGCGACACTGTGATTTCCTACGGCGACCTGCTGTTCCGCAGCTACATCCTGCGCGATCTGGTCGAGTCGGACAGCGACTTCTGCGTGGTCGTCGATTCGTCGCAGACGCTACAGGCGGGCGCGGCGGCAACCGATTTCGCGTACTGCTCGACCGCTGACGACCGCGCGCTCTTCGGCCAGAAAGTGTGGCTCGAAAGCGTGGTCGGCGCGGGCCAGATGATCGCCGATGGACGCGCGCCGCAAGGCCGCTGGATGGGCCTCGTCAAGGTGCGCGCCGCTGCGCGCGAACGCCTGCTCGCAACGCTCGGCACGCTGCAGCAACGCGCCGATTTCGACACGCTCGACACGGCCGCGCTTCTCAACGCGCTGATCGCCGATGGCCAGAAAATCGAAGTGCAATACGTGCACGGCCACTGGCGCGGCGTGAACGATCTCGACGATTTCCGTCGAGCGGGCGATTTCGCGCACGGTCAGACGCCGATCGGCTCGGAAAGCACGGAGAACGCGCGTGATTGAGGCCGCCCAGTTTGTCGAGGCGGCGCGCGAACGAGGCTTCGACTGGTATGCGGGCGTGCCGTGCTCGTTTCTGACTCCGTTCATCAACTACGTGTTGCAGGACGAATCGCTGCATTACGTGTCGGCGGCGAACGAAGGCGACGCGGTCGCGCTGATCGCCGGCGTCGCGTTGGGCGGCGGGAAGAAGCGTCGCGGCATCGCGATGATGCAGAACTCCGGTCTCGGCAATGCCGTAAGCCCGCTGACGTCGCTCACGTGGACCTTCCGTCTGCCGCAATTGCTGATCGTCACGTGGCGCGGCCAGCCGGGCGTCCACGACGAGCCGCAGCACGCGCTGATGGGCCCCATCACGCCGCAGATGCTCGAGACGATGGAAATCCCGTGGGAGCTGTTCCCCACGGAAGCCGGCGAGATCGGCCCGGCGCTCGATCGCGCGACCGACTACATGGACCGCACGGGCCGTCCGTACGCGCTCGTGATGCAAAAGGGCAGCGTCGCGCCTTACGAGCTGAAGAAAACCGGCTTGTCCGGCGTGCGCGTCAATGCGAATCCGGCGAGCGTGCAGCGCTTCGAAGGCGAGCGCGTGACGCGCCACGACGCGCTGCAAAAGGTCATCGCGAAGACGCCGAAGGATGCGACGGTCGTGCTCGCATCGACCGGTTTTTGCGGACGTGAGCTGTACGCGATCGACGACCGCGAGAATCAGCTCTATCTCGTCGGCTCGATGGGCTGCGTCACGCCGATGGCGCTCGGCCTCGCGCTTTCGCGTCCGGATCTGACCGTCGTCGCGCTCGATGGCGACGGCGCCGCGCTCATGCGGATGGGCGCGTTCGCGACGCTCGGCGCATACGGCCCGTCGAATCTCGTTCACCTGCTGCTCGACAACGGCGCGCACGAATCGACCGGCGGCCAGGCGACGGTGTCGCGCGAAGTCGATTTCGCGTCGATCGCATCGGCGTGCGGCTATGCGCTCGCGCTCGACGGCGACGACATCGGCGTGATCGATCGTCTCTTCGAAGCGAAGGATGTCGGCGGCGTGCGTTTCGCGCGGCTGTCGATCAGAACCGGCACGCCCGCCGACTTGCCTCGTCCGAAAATCACGCCCGAGGATGTACGCGCGCGTCTGCAACAACACATAGGAGGCCGTTGATGCTGCTGCTCAATCCGGGCCCTGTCACGCTGAGCGAACGCGTGCGCAAGAGCCTGCTGCAAACCGACTTGTGCCATCGCGAGCCGGAGTTCTTCGATCTGCAGGACGAAGCGCGCGAGCGTCTCGTCGCCGCTTACGCGCTCGATCCGGCCGTGTGGAGCGCCGTGCTGATGACCGGTTCGGGCACGGCAGCGGTCGAAAGCATGATCGCCGGGCTCGTGCCGGAAGGCGGGCGGCTGCTCGTCGTGGAAAACGGCGTGTATGGCGATCGCATCGCGCAGATCGCGAAGCAGTACGGGATCGATCACGAGGTCGTCAAATACGAGTGGATGCAGGCGCCGGACATCGACGCGATCGTCGGCCTGCTCGACACGAAGAAGTTCAGCAATGTCGCGATCATTCATCACGAAACGACGACCGGCCGCCTGAACGCGATCGATCAGCTTTCGCGCGCGTGCAAGGAACGCGGCGTCGGTCTGTTGCTCGACGCGGTGAGCAGCTTCGGCGCCGAAGCGATCGATTTCGCGGGCGGCGGCATCGCCGCGATTGCCGCGACCGCGAACAAGTGCCTGCACGGCGTGCCGGGCGCGGCGTTCGTCATCGCGCGTCGCGATGCGCTGGCGCAGGCCGCGAGCCGCAACTATTACCTCGGCATCGCGCGTCTCGCGAAGCTGCAGGACGAGCGCAACACGCCGTTCACGCCGTCGGTGCATGCGTATTACGCGCTCGTCGAGGCGCTGCGCGAGTTCGAGGAAGAAGGCGGCTGGCGCGCGCGGCATCAGCGTTACGCGAAGCTCGCCGAACAGGTGCGCGCGGGGCTGGCTGCGCTCGGCATCGAGAGCGCGTTGCCGCTGGAAGAGTCGTCGGTGGTGTTGCGTGCGTATCGGCTGCCGAGGGGCGTCACGTATGAAACGCTGCACGACGCGCTCAAGGCGAAGGGCTTCGTGATTTATGCGGGGCAGGGCGGCCTGTCGAAGGAACTGTTCCGCATCTCGACGATGGGCGCGCTCGACGCGAACGACATGGATCGCCTGATTTCGTCGTTCGTGACGCTGCTGCGCTGATTACAGCTTGCAGAAAATCGCCGTGATGAAGGGCGCGACGTGGCGCACGACCGCGTCGCTGCCCGCCGCGCGCACTTTCTGCTCGACTTCGGCGTCGCCGCCCCAGACGACCGCGCCGTATGCCGCATCCCCGATCGGCTCGCCCTTGCCCTGCCTGAAGAGCGGATCGTCCTTCTGATACGCCACCAGCGCGTAGACCTTGAATCCATATGCCGTCAGCGTCGCGCCTTTCGCCGCGCGGAACGCGTTGATCGAGTTCGGCTCGACGCGCATCGGCTTCTTTTCCAGCAAATTGTTTTCTTGCAGCGGCGCGATGAAAGCGTGCGGCGTCGACTTGCAATCGAGTTGCGCATCGAGCGCTTCCGCGTGGGCGAGCGCGGCCAGCGACGCGAGCGTCATCGGCAGAACAAAGCGAACGAGTCGGGCAGCGATCATGGCGAAGCAGCGAACGTAACAGCCAGCACTTTAACGAGATTGCAACAAAAGTGCTCATTCCGTCGAGTGGATCGTCGCGGTTTGCGTGACGCTACATACAAAAACGCCCTTCGAAGGAAGGGCGTCGGTTGCGCGGATTCCTGAACGCGTCAGGCCGCCAGTTCCAGCTTCGCCGTGTTGCGCGTGTCGCGCGCGTGCACGCGCTTGCCGGCCGCGTAGGTCTCGAAGACCGCGCGATCGTCGCCGAGCAGCGCGAACGCGAACAGCAGTTCTTCCAGTGATTCGGTGCGCGACGTCCGGCGCGCGAGCAGCGGCGTCGAGTTCGGATCGAGCACGACGAAATCCGCCTCGCTGCCGGGCGCGAGCGTGCCGATCCTGTCGTCGAGTTCGAGCACTTGCGCGGCGCCTGTCGTCGCGAGCCAGAACATGCGCGTCGCGGTCAGATGATGGCCGGTGAGACGCGCGATCTTGTGCGCGGCGCCCATCGTCTGAAGCATGGAGAAGGACGTGCCGCCGCCGACATCCGTCGCGAGCGCGACCGGCATGTTTGACTCGCCAGCTTTCTCGAAATCAAACAAGCCGCTGCCGAGGAAGAGGTTCGAAGTCGGGCAGTGCGATGCAACCGAGCCCGTTTCCGCCATGCGCGCGCGGTCCTTGTCGTCGAGATGGATGCAGTGGCCGTACACCGCGCGGCGACGCAGCAAGCCGTAGTGATCGTAAATGTCGAGATAGCTGCGATGTCCCGGAAACAGGCTCTCGACCCATTTGATCTCGTCGGTGTTTTCCGCGACGTGCGTCTGGATGAACACGTCGTTGTGCTTTTGCGCGAGCACGCCGCATGCTTCGAGTTGGGCTTCCGTCGATGTCGGCGCGAAACGCGGCGTCAGCGCGTACTGCTGACGGCCGCGCCCGTGCCAGCGCGCGATGAGTTCGGCGCTGTCGTCGTAGCCGGATTGCGCCGTGTCGCGCAGAAACTCGGGGCAGTTGCGGTCCATCAGCACCTTGCCCGCGATCATGCGCGTGCCGCGCGCTTCGCTTTCAGTGAAGAACGCATCGGCGGATTGCTTGTGAACCGTGCAGTAGACGAGCGCGGTCGTCGTGCCGCACGCGAGCAGCTCGTCGATGAAGAAGCTCGCCGTCTCGCGCGCCACGGCGGGATTCTCGAAGCCGCGCTCGGTCGGAAACGTGTACGTGTTGAGCCACGGCAAAAGGCCCGGCGCGGGCGACGCGATCATGTCCGTCTGCGGATAGTGGATGTGCGAGTCGATGAAACCCGGCACGATCAGCTTGTCGCGCATCGTGTGGACGGTCGCGTCGGCGGCGAGCGTGTCGCGCAGCGACGCATACGCGCCTGCCGCGACCACTTTGCCGTCATCGACGACGAGGAGGCCATCGGCCTCGTACACCGCGCCGTCGGCGGCATGCGCGGGGTCCTCGCGAAAGGTCAGCAATTGGGCGCGGTAGGCGGTCTGAGTCATGGTGCAACGTCTCCGTAACTGATTTTCAAAGCTGCGAAAGCAGGACTAACGAGAAAGCCGCGATGATCCACATCGCCGGCCTGATCTCACGCGCGCGCCCGGTCGCCGACTTCAGCACGACGAACGCGAGAAAGCCGTACGCGACGCCATCGGTGATCGAGTACGTCAGCGGGATCAGGATCATCGCGAGGAACGCGGGAATGGCTTCGTCGAAGCGATGCCATTCGATCTTCGTGATCGCTTCCATCATGAACACGCCGACGAGCACGAGCGCGGGCGCGGTCGCGATCGCCGGCACGAGCGACAGGAGCGGCGAAAGGAACAGGAACGGCAGGAAGCACAAGCCGGCGACGACCGCGACGAGACCCGTGCGTCCGCCCGCCGAAATGCCCGCCGCCGATTCGATGTACGCGTTCGCCGGGCTCGTGCCGAGCGGCGCGGAAATGAGCGCGGAGAAGGAGTCGACCATCATCGATTGGCGGATGTTGCGCGGATTGCCGTCCTTGTCGTAGAGCTTGCCGGCTTCCGAAATCGCCATGAACGTGGACAGCGCGTCGAAGAACGACGTGAACAGCATCACGAAGATGAACGGCCAGTAGATGACCTTCAGCGAGCCCATCAGATCGAGCTGCCCGAGCGCCGAAAAGTCCGGCGCGGCGAAGAGGCCGTTCCAGTTGACGAGCGTTTTCGTGGCGATGGCGGCGGGCCAGTAGGCGGTGCCGTCGCCGTAGAAGCGGCCGATCGGAATCGCGATGATCGTCGTGAACACGATGCCGAGCATCAGCGCGCCCGTGACCTTGCGCGCGACGAGAATCGTCGTGACGGCGAGGCCGATCAGAAACGTGACGACCACCGGATTGAGCGACGCCGAATGCACGATCGTCACCGGATCGCCGACGACGAACTTCGCGTTCACGAGCCCGATCAGGCTGATGAAGAGTCCGATGCCGCACGAGACCGCGTGCCGCAGATTCGCGGGGATCGCATCGACGACGAGCTTGCGCGCGTTGAACGCCGCGAGAATCGCGAAGATCACGCCGGACCAGAACACGCAGCCGAGCGCGGTCTGCCACGGCATCTTGCCGCCGTGAACCATGACGAACGCAAAAAGCGCGTTCATGCCCATGCCGGGCGCGACGAGCACCGGATTGCGCGCATACAGGCCCATTGCGCAGCTGCCGAGAAAGCTGACGATGACCGTGGCGGTGAGCGCCGCCGGAAACGGCACGCCCGCCGCCGACAAAATGCCCGGATTGACGACGATGATGTACATCGCCGTGAGGAACGTCGTGATGCCCGCGACGATTTCCGTCTTCGTGCGCGAGCCGGCCGCGCGAATGCCGAAGAATCGTTCGAGCGCGGTGCTGTCTTGTTGTGTTGTTGCGGTTGTTTCCATCGTGCTTGCTTACTGCTTCCAGTGCTGATCCAGGCGCGCGACCATCGCGTCGCGTTCTTCTTCGGTGACGAACGAGGCTTCGAGGCTGTTTTTCAGCAGCGTGTAGACCTCGTGATCGGTGAGCTTCAACGCATCGACGATCGCGAAGTAATTCGCGTTGACGTAGCCGCCGAAGTACGCCGGATCGTCGGAATTGATCATCACCGCGACGCCCTGATCGAGCAGATCCTTCAGCGTGTGCTTCGTCATGTCGTCGAATACGCAGAGCTTGATGTTCGAGAGCGGGCACACCGTCAATGCGATGCGCGCATCGGCGAGACGCGCGACGAGCGCCGCGTCCTCGATGCTGCGCACGCCGTGATCGACGCGATCCACTTTCAGCAGATCGAGCGCTTCGTAGACATACGACGGCGGTCCTTCTTCGCCCGCATGCGCGACGAGCTTCAGACCGCGTTCGCGCGCTTTCGCGAACACGCGCTCGAATTTCGACGGCGGATGGCCGCGTTCCGACGAATCCAGCCCGACGCCGATCAGCCGATGCGCGTACTTGTCGAACAGCGGCAACGCGCTGTCGAAGGTGGCGAGCGCGTCGTCTTCGGACAGATGGCGCAGGAAGCAGAGAATCAGCTTGCTCGACAAGCCGCGCTTTTCGCCTTCCGCGAGCGCGGCGTCGATGCCCGCGACGACCGTTTCGATCGGCACGCCGCGTTCCGTGTGCGTTTGCGGATCGAAGAAGATTTCCGCATGCACGACGTGATCCGCGAGTGCGCGTTCGACGTAGGCCATCGTCATGTCGTAGAAATCCTGCTCCGTGAGCAGCACGCTCGCGCCCGCATAGTAGATGTCGAGAAACGACTGCAAGTCGGTGAACGCGTAAGCCGCGCGAAGCGCATCGATCGAGTCGTACGCGAGCTTCACGTTATTGCGCTTCGCGAGCGCGAAGATCAGTTCCGGCTCTAGCGACCCTTCGATATGGATATGCAACTCGGCTTTCGGCGCGTGCGCAATCTTGTCGGCGAGTGTGGGATTCATTTGGGCTTTTGAGTTTTGGGGCTACAAGTTCGCCTGTGGGTCAGGCGGTCTGTTGCGACGACGCATGGCTCGAAGCGTTGGCTTCGACCGCCTGCAGCAGTTGGGCTGCCGCTGCAACGGCGATCACTTCGGGCGCTTTGTCGACGATGCCGTCGATGCCGATCGGACACACCATCCGCGCGATGCGCGCCGGGTCGATGCCGCGCGCCGCGAGCCGATGCTCGAACTGCTTCTTCTTCGTGAACGAGCCGATCATGCCGAAGAACGCAAAGTCGCCGCGCCGCAGGATGCATTCGGCCAGCGCGAGATCCACCGTGTGGTTGTGCGTCATCACGATGAAGTACGCGTTGGGCGGCGCATTATCGACAGCTTCGTCGGGCGCGTCGGTCGGCTCGATCGTCACGTTATCGGGCACGAACTGCGGTGCGGGAAATGCCGCATCGCGCTCGTCCACCCAGGTCACGTGACACGGCAGCGTCGCGAGCACGCGCACGAGCGCTGCCCCGACATGGCCCGCGCCGAACAGCACGACCTGAAAGTCGTTCGGTGCGATGGTCTCGGTCAAAAGCGCGCCGCGCTCGTCGAAACCGGCGCCGTCCCACAGCAGGCAGTCGGCGTCGGTCGCGCCCGGTTCGGGATCGGAGAGCATCACCGCATCGCGAAGCTCGGGATCCGGCGCGAAGGAAACGCTGCGCACGGTCGATAAACCTTGCGCGGTGCGCTTGCCGAGCGTCGTCACCCAGTTCAGATCCGCGACGTCGAGCCGCTCGAATGCGAGCACGACGGCGCCGCCGCAGCACTGGCCGAGGCTCGGGCCGAGCGCGAAACGCTCGAGTCTGCGCATGCGCGGGCTGCGCATGCCGTCCTTCAGCACTTGCCGTGCGGTTTCGATGGCCTTCCATTCCAGATGGCCGCCGCCGATCGTGTAACGCGCGTCCTCGCGGGTGACGATCATCTTCGTGCCCGGCTCGCGCGGCGCGGAGCCTTCGACACGCGCGACCGTCACGAGCACGACGGCGTCGCCGTGCGCGAGCAGGTGTTGCAGGTCGTTCAGCCAAACTTGCATCGAGTGAGCTCCGGAAGTGATCGGGTTTGTGCGGGGTTTGCGCGGATTTGCGTCGTCGCAGACGCTAGTTTACCGGGCGATGGACATCCCATCGGCCAGCGAGAGAAAAGCGGGAAAAGCGCGCACACGCAAACGCGTGCGAGCGCATAGGAATAGGGCGCAGAGCCGAAGGGAAGCGGATGGTTTGCGTTGTCATGATTCAGGAAGACATTGCGGACCGGGCGCGCGTTACGCGGTTTCCGTTCGTTTCATGCGTTACCGTGAAAAAAACCGGTTGCCTTTGAGCGAAGCGGACTGCGCGCACGTAGATCGCCATCCAGACACGACCTTAACACCGCAATATCTCAAAAACATTGCGGCAGACGTATCAAGATTATGCGGATGCGCTGATGCGGGAAAGAGAAAGCGCGCAAAGCGCGATGAAGCGGGGAAGGACGGGCGGCGCGGACGGCCGCCCGGAACACATTACCGGACGGTCGAGCGCAGTTTGCGCTTGAATCGCAGGCTGGCCGCGACGAGCACGAAGATCAGCGCGAACGCGATCAGCGACCACTGCGGCAGCGAGAGTCCGAGGATCGGCGGATACGGCGTTTCGCACAGACCGGCGACCTTGAACACTTGCGGCAGCCAGCTTGCGGGCGGCAGGCCGTCGACGATCGGTTGCAGCGCGTCGAAGCCGCAACTGAAGCCGGGATGCGACTGCACATAGACGTGGCGAATCGCGGTGATGAGACCGCCGAGCGCCGAAATCGCGACCAGCGTCTCTAAAAGCGCGATGCCGCGCCAGTTGCGGAATGCCGCGCCGAGAAACGCGAAGATCGCGATCAGCACGAAGAAATAGCGCTGGATGATGCAAAGCGGGCAGGGATCTTCGTTATGGAAGAACTGCAGATACAGCGCACCGCCGACGAGACCGAGACTGACCAAACCGAGCAGCACGAGCAGGCGGCGCTCGCGGCGCATCACCCGGTCGTCCTGATGCATCGTGAAGTGATGTAAAGAGTTGTTCATTATTTCGCAACGATTCGAGAAGGAAGCACCTGAGTTGCGCGGGGATCGCGGGGAATTCTAGCGCGAACGCCCGGTGCGCAAAATCAGCCGCGACGATTGGCCGAGTTTCCCGGCCCGTTCAGCGCGTCGTTTCCAGCACCGCTTCGACCGCCCGTCCGATCGACAGCAACGTGTCGTCGGAGTTCGGCGCGCCCGCGAGCATCAGGCCGACGGGCGCCTCGCCGCGCGGATGGCAGGGGAGCGAGAGCGCGCAGGCATCGAGAAAATTGAACGCGGTCGGATTGCGCAGGATCAGCGCGTTGGTGCGCGTGAAGGCGTCGTCATCCGATTCGAGATCGGCGATGCGCGGCGGCAGCACCGGCACCGTCGGGCAGAGAATCGCGTCGAAACGTTGCCAGAGCGTCGTGCGCGCGGCTTCGATCATCGCGGCGCGCGCCTCGCACAAGTCGATGTAATCCGCCGCGCTCGCCGCTTCGGCGCGTTGCAGGCGCGCCAGCACGCGCGGATCGTAATCGGCGCCGCGCTCGGCCATCAGCTTGCGATGCCATGCATACGCTTCGATCGCGACGAGCGGATAGCGATTGATCTCCGGCAGACGATCGAGCGGCGCAAAGCGCACGTCTTCCACGAGCGCGCCGGCCGCCGCGAGATGATTGACGGCCGCGGCGACGGCGCTGGCGACGCTCGCCTCGACGCCATCGGTGACGTAGTTCGTCAGCACGCCGAGGCGCACGCCTTCGAGCGGGCGCGTCGCGGGCACACCGGGATCGCGCCCCGCGAGAATCCGGTCGACGAGCGCGCAGCATGCGACCGACACGCCGATCGGACCGAACGAATCGAGCGTTTTAGACAGCGGCACGCCGCCTTGCTTCGGGATGCGGCTCGCGGTCGGCTTGAAGCCGGTGAGGCCGCACAGCGCGGCCGGAATGCGGATGGAGCCGCCGGTGTCGGTGCCGAGCGCGACGGCTGCCATGCCATCGGCGACCGATGCCGCCGCGCCCGACGACGAGCCGCCCGCGATGCGCGCGTCGCCCGGCACGTTCGCGCGCCACGGCGAGCGCGGCGTGCCGTAATGCGGATTGAGCCCGAGGCCCGAGAACGCGAACTCGCTCATGTTGGTGCGCCCGACGATCACCGCGCCCGCACGGCGCAGGCGCGCGACGGTCACGGCGTCGGCGCTGGCGGGCGCGTTGTCGGCGAGCGCCTTCGAGCCGGCGCGCGTCACCTGGCCTTCGACATCGAAGAGATCTTTGATCGACACAGGAATGCCCGCGAGCGGCGAGAGCACGGTCCCGGCGCGGCGCAGCGCGTCGTGCGCATCGGCGGCGGCGCGTGCGTGATCGGCATCGACATGCAGGAAAACGGTCGAGCCCTGGCCCGCCGGGTCGGCGATCCGTTCGAGCGCCGTCTCGACGAGCGCGCGGCTCGTCGTGCGGCCGCTTTTCAGATCGGCGGCGAGTTGGGCGAGAGGGGCGAACTGCGGCGAAGTGGTCGGCATGGCGTCGGGCAGTGGCGTCGCCGTCTGCGAGAAGCCGGCAATGCCCGGCGCTTCGCATCGGCAGTGAGTGGATGGACGCCGCAGCCGAAAGCCGGGGCGTCCAAGGTGGCTGTCATTCTAAGCCACCGACGCCGATCGAACACCGCTCAGATCGTGCGCGAGAAGCGCCGCAGACTCGATTGACCCAGATAGCGGTCGAATACCGATGCGACGTTGCGCACCAGCATGCGGCCAGCGGGCAGCACGCGGATCGCGTCGCGCGAGAGATCGATGAGGCCATCGCCGGCCATCGGCGCGAGGCGCGCGAGTTCGTCGGCGAAAACGGCGGGGAATTCGATGCCGTGCGCGTTCGCGACATCGTCGAAGCGCAGCTCGCCGCCGCACATGAGACGCATGATGACGTCGCGGCGCAGTGCATCGTCGGCGGACAGGCGCACGCCGCGCGCGATGGCGAGCCGCCCCGCGTCGATTGCCGCGGCATAGTCGGCGAGTTCGCGGGCGTTCTGCGCATAGACATCGCCGATCTTGCCGATCGACGACGCGCCGATGCCGATCAGATCGCAATCCGCATGCGTGCTGTAGCCCTGGAAGTTGCGCTGGAGCGTGCCGGCTTCGAAGGCGCGCGCGAGCTCGTCGCCGGGCAGTGCGAAATGATCCATGCCGATGTACACGTAGCCCGCGTCGCTCATGCGCCCGATCACGCGCTCGAGAATCGCGAGACGCACGGCCGGTGAAGGCAGCGCGCTTTCGTCGATCTGCCGCTGCATCTTGAAGAGTGCCGGCATGTGCGCGTAGCCGAACACGGAGACGCGATCCGGTTTCAGATCGACGATCGCGTCGAGCGTGCGCGAAAAGCTTTCGACGCTCTGATGCGGCAGGCCATAGATCAGATCGACGCTCACCGACTTGAAACCGTTCGCGCGCGCGGCGTCGAGCACGGTTTCGGTCATTTCGCGCGGCTGAATGCGATTGACGGCGCGCTGCACGCGTTCGTCGAAGTCCTGCACGCCGAGGCTCAGGCGGTTGAAGCCGAGTTCGCGCAGCAACGCGATGGTTTGCGCCGACGCCTCGCGCGGATCGACTTCGATCGAATATTCCGCGCGCTCGTCGGAAACGAGATTGAAGTGCTCGCGCGTCGCGGACATCAGCTCGGCCATCTCGTCGTGCGAGAGGAAAGTCGGCGTGCCGCCGCCCCAGTGAAGCTGCGTCACCGGGCGCGACGTATCGAAAAGCGCTGCTTGCAGCGCCAGCTCGCGCTTCATGCGATCGAGGTACGGGCGAGCGTGCGCGCGATTCTTCGTCGCGACCTTGTTGCAGCCGCAGTAGAAGCAGACGGTGTCGCAGAACGGAATGTGGAAGTAGAGCGAGAGATCGGCGTTCGCGTTGGACTGGCTCGCGGCTTCGCGATAGTGCGCGGCGTCGAAGGAATCGGTGAACTGGACGGCGGTCGGATAGGACGTGTAGCGCGGACCGTGCGCGTCGTAGCGCGCGAGCAGGTCGGGGCGAAAGAGCGGGGCGGCGGGAGTCATGGCGGACCTCGGGGGGAACGTCCGAGTGTAGTCGGACGATGCGCGCGAACATTGCGTGATAAGGTCGCAGCCCAATGGCAGCATTTGACGAACCGCAAAGAAGAGGCATGAGAAAATGCCGGTTCTCTTTGCGCTGTTCAGTCACGCCATGTCGATCGATTCTTCGCCCCATGCCTGCCGCGAGGGCTGCGGCGCCTGTTGCATCGCGCCGTCCATCTCGAGTCCGATTCCGGGGATGCCGGATGGCAAGCGCGCGGGCGAACGCTGCGTTCAATTGGGCGACGATCTGCGCTGCAGGATTTTCGGCGATCCGCGCAGGCCGGCGTGCTGCGGCGGATTGCAGCCTTCGCACGAGATGTGCGGCGAGACGCGCGAATATGCGCTGACGTGGATCGAGCGGCTCGAAACAGCGACGCAGCCGACGCAACTGTCGTGACGATCGACAGTCCAATTCGCGGACCGCGCCGAAGACGGCGCAGATTCGAAGAAGAACACTGGAGGATCAAGCATGACGGAACCCGTCGCGCCGCTGCGGCGCCGGTTCGTGCGGGCAGGGCTGATGGCGCTGCCCGCGCTCGCACTCGCATCGAAGGCCCACGCGGCCTCGAACTCGATATTCCCCTTCATTCCGGATCACTACACATTCTCGACGCAGCAGGTGCAAGCCGCCGTCGCGCGCAAGTTCCCGCTGCAACGCACGGCTTCGCAGATTTTCGACGTCGTCCTGAGCAATCCCGTCGTCGGGATGGCGCCGGATCGAAATCGCGTGACCGTGCGCGTCGATGCGCGACTTTCGACGCCGTTCATGCCGAATCCCGTGATCGGCGCGTTCACGCTCTCGACGCAGCTCGGCTACGATGCGCCGAGCCGTTCGGTCATTCTCGTGTCGCCGTCCGTCGACGATGCGCAGTTCACGGGCGATGCCGCGCAATATAACCAGCAGATCGCGTCGGTCGGCGCGCAACTCGCGGCGCAATTGCTCGACCGCTATCCGATCCACACCTTCAAGCCCGAGGAGCTCCAGTTCGCCGGGGTGTCTTACGAACCCGGTACAATCACAGTCCTTACAAACGGCATACGTGTGCAGATTGTCGAGAAGTGAATCGAAATCGCTGCGCAATGTGCATCAAAACCTACGGCTACACCGCGAACAAGGGCTGACGGATGGACTGGATATTGATGGTGAAGGCGCTCATCCTGGGCGTCGTGGAGGGCTTGACCGAATTTCTGCCGGTCTCGAGCACGGGGCATCTGATCGTGGCGGGCAGCTTGCTGAATTTCACCGACGCGCAATCGAAAACCTTCGACGTCGTCATCCAGTTCGGCGCGATTCTCGCGATTTGCTGGGAATACCGCGCGAAGATCGGCTCCGTCGTCGCCGGCCTGCCCGCACGCTCCGACGCGCGGCGCTTCACGCTCAACGTCATCATCGCGACGATTCCGGCCATCGTGCTCGGTCTCCTGCTCGAAAAGCACATCAAGGCGGTGCTGTTCTCGCCGGTGCCGGTGTCGGTCGCGCTGATCGTCGGCGGCATCGTCATTCTCTGGGCGGAGTCGCGCCAGCGCGAGCGGGGCGTCATCACGCGCGTGCATTCCGTCGACGATCTTTCCTATGGGGATGCCTTCAAGGTCGGCCTCGCGCAATGTTTCGCGCTGATTCCGGGCACCTCGCGTTCGGGTGCGACGATCATCGGCGGCATGTTGTTCGGGCTCGAACGGCGCGTGGCGACGGAGTTCTCGTTCTTCCTCGCCATTCCGATCATCTTCGGCGCGACGCTCTACGAAATGGCCAAGTACTGGCGCACGCTGACCGTGAACGATATCGGGCTGTTCGTCATCGGGCTCGTCGCGGCTTTCGTCAGCGCGTTCGTCTGCGTGCGCTGGCTGCTGCGCTACGTCGCGTCGCACGATTTCACGGCGTTCGCGTGGTATCGCATCGGCTTCGGCTTGCTGATCCTGATCGTCGGATACAGCGGCGGATTGAGCTGGGCCGACTGATCCCGCTCTCGCCACGCAAAGGAAAACGCCACGGCTTGCCGTGGCGTTTTCCTTTCTGCGCGATGCCGTTCAGCGGCGGCGGAACATCAGATCCCAGACGCCGTGGCCGAGCCGCAGGCCGCGCCGCTCGAACTTCGTGACCGGGCGGAAATCGGGGCGCGGCGCGTAGCCGTCGGCGGTGTTTTCGAGCGCCGGTTCCGCCGACAGCACTTCGAGCATCTGCTCGGCATAGTTCTGCCAGTCGGTCGCCAGATGGATATAGCCGCCCGGCTTCATGCGCGACACGAGCAGCGCGACGAACTTCGGCTGAATCAGGCGGCGCTTGTGATGGCGCGCCTTGTGCCACGGATCCGGAAAGTAGATGTGCACGCCGTCGAGACTGTCGGGCGCGATCATGTGTTCGAGCACTTCCACGGCGTCGTGCTGGAGGATGCGGATATTGCCGAGCCTTTGCTCGCCGATCAGCTTCAGCAGCGCGCCGACGCCCGGCTCGTGCACTTCGACGCCGATGAAGTCATCGCCCGGACGCGCGGCCGCGATTTCCGCCGTCGTCGCGCCCATGCCGAAACCGATCTCGAGCACGCGCGGCGCGTGGCGGCCGAAGTGCGCGTCCCAGTCGGCGAGCTGCGGCGTGTAGGGCACGACGTAGCGCGGGCCGAGATCGTCGATCGCGCGCTGCTGGCCCGGCGATACGCGCCCCGCGCGCGTGACGAAGCTGCGGATGCGCCGATGCCGCAGCGTGGCGTTTTCGTTGACGTCGGACGGGTGCGTGCCGTTGTCGTCGGCTTCGTCTTGGGGATCGTGGCTCATGAGGCGATGCTGGAACAGATGCGCGAAACTAAAAAGCCGCCCAAACGTGACTTGGGGCGGCTTTCGCTGGGATTCTGGAGCGGGCGATGGGAATCGAACCCACGTCTGTAGCTTGGGAAGCTACGGTAATAGCCATTATACGACGCCCGCATGAGCCGGCTATTGTAAGCGCAACGCGTCCCGAGGCGCAATTGCGCGCGGGTTTCAGATGCCGAAGAGCGTCATCGAGACGGCGACGCGCGTCACGACCATCAGCAGCACCTGGACGATCACGAAGAGCAGAATCGGCGAAAGATCGATGCCACCGAGTCGCGGCAGGATGCGCCGCAGCGGATCGAGAAACGGCGCGGTGATCTGATACAGCAGCGGCATCGCCGGCGACTGCGGATTGAGCCACGACAGGAGCGCCATGAGGATCGTCACCCAGATAATCAGGTTCAGCGCCCATTTGACGACGGTCAGCAACGCGACGAGCAGAAGGGTCGGCGCCATGAGTGTCGGATCGACGCCCGCGAGCACGACCATCAGCGTCACGTAGACAGCCGAGGCGATGAACGCCGCGACGATGCTCGCCCAGTCGATCTTCCCGCCGGGAAGAATCTTGCGCAGCGGCAGCACGAGCCAGTTGGTCGCCTGCATCACGGCGTTCGACACGGGGTTGTAGGGCGGCATCCGCACGACCTGGATCCATGCGCGCAGCAGGAGCGCCGCGCCGAACAGGGTGAAAAGGGTGTTGAGCAGAAAACGGGCGATATCGCCGAACATCTCGGGTCCTCTAGGATGCGTGCGCAGTGTTGCGACGTGCGCCGGGTCGGGTTAAGCGAAAGGTGAAGGGAGACGAAAGGCGCTAGCGGGCGCAGAGCCGCCCGCGAGTGATGTCTGGATGGCGGCCGTCCGCGCGGCGCGAATCTTGAATGCTGACCTTGATCATTGTTCGTTCTCTGGACTGAGTATCTCGTCGAAGTCATCGCGGCGCGCGGCGCATCATGCGCGTTTGCGCGCCCGTCGCACGCACGCCGTTAGACGAAGCTTCGCGTTTTTCTGTTCTCGGCGATTCGAACTCCCCGCCCAACAGGCTTGCCTGATGGGGCGCCGGACGTCACCTTAACATGGCTTTGCAGCCGCTTGGGGACGTTGTCGCACGCGCCGCGCGCGATTGGTCGGGCGATTGCGTGAAAGGTACGCGAAAGTTAATCGCAGGAGACTCATCCGCATGAAACGCCAGTGTCGGAAAACCCTAGTGTTGCCATTTTGAGACGATCGCGAAAAGCGTATTTCACGCAAAACTGGCAGGATATAAAGACGGAAAGCGAAAGGGCCGAGCGCTTCATTGGGCGGGATTGTTTCCCTTCGAATGAGTGGGCGAGAAATCAGACAGGACGAATTTTCCGGCCAAGAAGCATGCTTTTCGCTGAATGTGGTTTAACACACATCAATCGCATATCGACGTGAAGGCTTGGTTTCTTTGCGTACATTGAGGAACGAACAGGGCGCTCGATACTAAAGAGAAGACGATTTCAGCGGGAGCGCAGGCGCGGCGGGATGCGGCCGGCTCTCCCATCAAGGTTTCATTCGCTACGTTCGGAGGTTGCCGTGAGCATTTTCTCTTATAGAAAGCATCTGCGATTTTTGAGCCAAGCCCAACGGCGCCGCTGGTGGGATCAGAAAAAGCGCCTGACGCCTCGCGTCGTTATCGGCGCGGCTTATGTGCCGCCGAACGTCACGCGTGAATTCGCTTATGTCAAAGTGGGTTGAACGACGCTTCGAGCTTTTAAGAATCTCGCGCATTACATGAGAAGCCCCGGCGGACGCATTGTCCGTCGGGGCTTTTCCGTTCTTTTGTAAATAGACGTTACGCCGTTTTTTAACTTATGGCGTATATCGAGTCGAGCCACCGCGCGCAGGTCCGCCGAACGGTCGATCGGAGCCTGTTTGCGGCCATCGCCCGGCTTTCGGTCTCCTGGCAGCGTTAAGCATCTTGCAATTTGCAACAAATGACTCCGCCGACCGATCTGCTTTTTCGATAAATTCGACTCATACCGTCGCTCGTGAGCCGCCTGGACCGGCCATCATGCGTAGCGGCGAGGAGAACGAAAGTGAAAAAGCTCGGTGGTTTGTTGGTCGCTGGTGCGCTCGGCGTGGGATTCGTCGGTGCAGCGCAGGCGCATGTGTCGGTGGGCGTGGGTATCGGGGTGCCGGCCTATCCGGTCTATGCGGCGCCGCCGGCTCCTGTCTATGTCGCGCCGCCGCAGCCCGTTTATGTCGCGCCGCCGCCTGTCATGTATGCGCCGCCGCCCGCGGTGGTTTATGGCGGCTACGGCGGCTATGGCTACTACGGCCGTCCGTATTACCGGCATCACGGTTACTACCGTCACGGACCGGGCTACTGGCGCCGCTGATCGGCCCGAACGGCTTATTCCGAAGGCGATGCATGCATGCATCGCCTTCTGCGTTTACGGGCCGATTTCTGGATTTTTGCGACGGAACTGGGACAATGATGATCCTCCTCACCTCACGCTCTCACGCCGATGTCCACTCTTCCCGCCCCGACTTTCGATGACGTCGCCGACGCCGCCCGGCGCATCGAAGGATTCGCCCATCGCACGCCCGTCCTGACTTCCCGCACCGCCGACGCCATCGCGGGCGCGTCGCTCTTCTTCAAGTGCGAGAACTTCCAGCGCATGGGCGCGTTCAAGTTCCGCGGCGCCTACAACGCGCTCTCTCATTTCAACGACCGCCAGCGCGCAGCGGGCGTCATCACGTACTCGTCGGGGAATCATGCGCAGGCGATCGCGCTGTCCGCAAAGCTCGCCGGCATCCGCGCGACGATCGTCATGCCGGAAGACGCGCCCGCCGCGAAGATGGAGGCGACGCGCGGCTACGGCGGCGAAGTGATCACCTACGACCGCTACACGCAAAATCGCGAGGAAATCGGCCGCAAGCTCGCCGAGGAACGCGGCATGACGCTGATTCCGCCCTACGACCATCCGCATGTGATCGCGGGGCAGGGCACGGCGGCGAAGGAACTGATCGAGGAAACCGGTCCGCTCGATTATCTGTTCGTGTGTCTGGGCGGCGGCGGGCTCATCGGCGGATGCGCGCTCGCGGCGGCGGCGTTGTCGCCGGACTGCAAGGTGATCGGCGTCGAGCCGGAGGCGGGCAACGACGCGCAGCAATCGCTCGCTCGCGGCGAAATCGTGCATATCGACGTGCCGCGCACGATCGCCGATGGCGCCGCTTCGACGCACGTCGGCGAATACAACTTTCCGATCATCCAGCGTCACGTGGACCGGATCGTCACCGTGAGCGATGCGCAATTGATCGACACGCTGCGCTTCTTCGCGCAGCGCATGAAGATGGTGGTCGAGCCGACCGGCTGCCTCGCGGCGGCCGCCGTGCTGCAGAAGGTCGTGCCGGTCGAAGGCAAGCGCGTCGGCGTGATCGTGTCGGGCGGCAACGTCGATTTGCCGAAGCTGTCGCAGTATCTCGCGTGATGGCGGATCGTCACGACGCTGCGTTGACGATCAGATCGCGGTAGCCGTTCACGATCACGCTGTACGCGAAGTACGCGAACAGCACGGCGGACATCACGTGGCACGCGCGCAGGAGCTGCGTGCCGGCGCGCTTTCGGCCGTGGCTCGCGAGCGTGCAAATGAAGATCGTCCAGCCGAGTCCGCCGCAGAAGAAGCCGATCAGAAACACCGACGCGCTGACGGGACTCGTCGCGCCGGCCTTGGCGATGAGCGCGCCGCCGACCGCCGCAAACCACAATATCGCGCTCGGCGACGACACCGCGAGCAGGCATCCGCGCACGAAGCTTCGCCAATGCTTCGGGCGCGGCACGGTGAGATCCGCTTCGCCTTCGACGGGCGGCGCCGACGCCGGGTTGAGCGCTTCACGCGCCATCTTCCAGGTGAGAAAGAGCAGCACGACGGCGCCGCCGATCCACACGACCCAGCGCACGGCGGAGAACTGCAAGAGCGCGGACATGCCCGCGAGCGCGAGCGCCGCATAGAACAGATCGCCGAAGCACGTGCCGAGGCCGAGCACCATCCCCGGCTTGAATCCGTGCGACAGGGCGAGCGAAATGATCGCGACGTTGGCGATCCCGATATCCAGACACAACGACAGCGACAGAAAGAACCCGTCCGACAGCAACGACCACGAATGCATGTTGTTATTGATGGTTGTGAAGCGTGAAGCTGACATCGAGACGGCCGGTCGGCACGTTCATCGTGTTGCGTGTGGGCGGATTACGGAAGGCGGCGAGCGCATCGCGCTGTGCTTGCGTGCCGATGCCGAGCGCATCGAGCAGATGGACGACGACCGCGTTCACCACGGCCGTATTGCCGTCCTCGACTTTCACCGCGATGCCGATCGGACCTGTCTCGCGGCGCACGCCGATCGCGTAACTCGCGTCCGCGCCGGTCTTGGCGACGAGCGCGCCGCCGAACGCCTGCATCAGTAGCGTGCAGAAGCGGCCTTCGCCCGCGACGAGTTCCGGATGCGACGTCATCGCGCGATGGACGCGTGCGAGCGGCGAGCCGTCCGACGCGGCGGCGATGTTCATATAGAGCCGCGCGAGACGTTCGAGCGGGAAGGCGGGCGTCGGCAGATTGCAGCCGTCGATGGCCCATTGCACTTCGTCATCGGCGAGATCGACGGCGCGCGCCACCGTGCGCTTCACATGCGCCTGCAGCGGATGACCGGGCAAGTGGTAATCGGCGAGTGGCGCGTTCATCGCGCGCGCGCCCGCGAGCATGCCGGCGTGCTTGCCGGAGCAATTGCTGCAGACGGCGGTCGGCGTGAAATCGCGCCGGATCCAGTCCTTGTAAACGGCGTCCGAAATCGGCGGATGGCCGCCGCAGCGCAGATCGCTTTCTCGCGCGTTCGACTTTGCGAGCATCGCGAGCGCGCGCTCGATATGACGCGGCTCGCTGCTGTGCGATCCGCACATCAGCGCGAGGTCCTCGTCGGTGAAGCCGAAGCGTTCGAGCGCGCCCGTTTCGATGACGGCGAGCGCCTGCGCGGGCTTCGCGGCCGAGCGCGGCAGCGTCACGCGGCGCGGATCGCCGAAAGAATGGATGAGGCGGCCATCGGCATCGACGACCGCGACATGCGCCGCGTGCGTGTTCTCGATGACATCGCCTCGATAGAGCGTGGCCGCGATCGTCATTTGTCGAGTCCGAGTTCGGTCCAGAGCGTATCGACGCGGCGCTTCACGGCTTCGTCCATGACGATCGGGCGGCCCCATTCGCGATTCGTTTCGCCGGGCCACTTGTTGGTCGCGTCGAGTCCCATCTTCGAGCCGAGACCCGCAACCGGCGACGCGAAATCGAGATAATCGATCGGCGTGCTGTCGACCATCACGGTGTCGCGCGTCGGATCGACCCGCGTCGTGATCGCCCAGATCACTTCCTTCCAGTCGCGCACGTTCACGTCTTCATCCACGACGACGATGAACTTCGTATACATGAATTGCCGCAGGAAGCTCCAGACGCCGAACATCACGCGCTTCGCGTGGCCGGGATAGCTCTTCTTCATCTGCACGATCGCCATGCGATAGCTGCAGCCCTCGGGCGGCAGATAGAAATCGGTGATCTCGGTGAACTGCTTCTGCAACAGCGGCACGAAGACTTCGTTCAGCGCGACGCCGAGCACGGCAGGCTCGTCCGGCGGTTTGCCTGTGTAGGTGGAATGGAACAGCGCGTCGCGGCGCATCGTGATCTTCTCGACGGTGAAGACCGGAAACCATTCCTGCTCGTTGTAATAGCCGGTGTGATCGCCGTACGGGCCTTCGAGCGCGTGCTCGTATTTCGCCGACGCCCCCGCCGACGGACGCGGCGGCGCGCCTGCGGGCGCGGGCGGCGGCGCGCCGTCCTGCGGATAGATGAAACCTTCGAGCACGATTTCCGCGCGTGCCGGCACCTGCAATGCATCGACGCCCGGCGTCAGGCATTTCGCGAGTTCGGTGCGCGATCCGCGCAGGAGACCGGCGAACTGATATTCGGACAACGAATCGGGCACGGGCGTCACTGCGCCGAGAATCGTCGCGGGATCGGCGCCGAGCACGACCGCCACGGGATACGGCTTGCCGGGATTCGCGAGCGCAAACTCACGGAAATCGAGCGCGCCGCCGCGATGCGCGAGCCAGCGCATGATGAGCTTGTCGCGCCCGATCAGCTGTTGCCGATAGATGCCGAGATTCTGACGCGGCTTGTTCGGCCCGCGCGTGACGGTGAGGCCCCAGGTGAGCAGCGGACCGGCGTCGCCGGGCCAGCATGTCTGGATCGGCAGCCGATTGAGATCGACGTCGTTGCCTTCCCACACGATTTCCTGACAGGGCGGCGCGCTGACCGACTTCGGCGCCATGTCCCACACGGCCTTCGCGAGCGAGAGCAGCTTGCCGGCATCCTTCAGGCCCTTCGGCGGCTCGGGCTCCTTGAGCGCGGAAAGCAGCCTGCCGACATCGCGCAACGAACTCAGCGCGGCGACGTCGCTGCCGAGACTCACATCGGAACCGCTTTGCGCGTCCGTCTCGATGCCCATGCCGAGCGCGACGCGCCGCGTCGTGCCGAACAGGTTCGCGAGCACGGGCATCGTGTGACCGGTGGGTGCTTCGAACAGCAGCGCCGGTCCGCCGGCGCGCAACACGCGATCGGAGACTTCGGTGATTTCGAGAACGGGAGAGACGGGCTGCCGAATGCGGCGGAGTTCACCGAGCGCTTCAAGGCGGGCGGTGAAGTCGCGCAGATCTTTGTATTTCATCGATGGTCGGAAGTGGACTCGAAGGCGCCCGGAGGCAGAACTCGCCGGGCGGGACGGCTGCGCGCTAAGCGATTGTCGATTTTACCTGCGTCGGCGTCCGTGCGTTGGGCGACATTCAGCGAAAACCGCTTGGAATCGCCCGGGAGACGTGGTTTTCGGCTGCTGAACACTGTTCAATATAACTGTAAGTAATTGAAACCAAAGTCTATAGCATTGACGGATCATTAAACCCTGTTAGAATCGCTTGGCATCCATTGCAGGTTTTGAAACTTTTTACCTTAGCCTCAGGTCTGTCAGACGCCAATGCGTCGCCTGCGCCGCTCCTGCCCGGCGATCCATGGCTGTTGGTTGTCATTGCCGGCGTTTCACACGCCGGTTTTTCGCGTGGAAAGCCACGTGCGCGTTCAGGGCATGCAGTTCGTGCCGCGCAACCCGGCGGATTTTTGCCGGATCGGCTTTTCAGACGGCGCTTGCCGTATCCCCGATGCCGCTGACGCTTACCGAGAGTGAGCGGTGTCTGATTTGTCTTTCGAGTACGTGCTTCATTCGTATTCATCTGCGCAAATCATGCAACATTGGGAGTATCGATGAATGCTTCGGTTTGGTGGGGTTCCGACTCCCGCGCCGCGCAGGTTGTGCGCGTAGCGCTACGTCGCGGACGCCGTTTGAGTCACCATCTCTTCGCCGTGGTCGGTTGCGCGGCCGTTGTCAGTGCGCTCGCGCTCTGGCTGGCGCCTTCCTGGCGCACGACGTTCGCCGCAAAGATCATGCCGTTCGTGTCGGCCGCGGTCCAGGCCGGTCCGGCGCGTTTGCTCGCCGGCCAGCCGCTGCCGCCGTTCTCGGCGGTGCATCGCGCGCCCGGCGACGCCGCGCTGCCCGTGAACGTGGCCGCTAACACGGCGGCGCCCGAAATTGCCAAGGCGCCGGCCGCCGTGACCCCGTCGCTCGGCGCGGCGGCCAGCGACGACGCCAGCACCCGTCAGCTCACCGGCGGCATCAGCCTGGCCGTGTCGCCCAACGGGCTCGATCCGCGCACGATGCCGTCCGTCGGCATGCTGGCGAACCTGATTCCTGCGCAACGCGTCGTCGCGGATGCGCGCGATGACCGCGTGCTCGTCTCGGCGCGTGAGCAGAAGCTCGTCGCGAATTTCATCGCGCGTCGCTATCGCGTGGCGCAAGAGCCGGTCACGGAACTCGTGCGCGCCGCGTTCGATACGGGTCGCGAAGTCGGCCTCGATCCGCTGCTGCTGCTTTCGGTGATGGCGATCGAATCGGGCTTCAATCCGTATGCGGAAAGCGGCGTCGGCGCGCAGGGCCTCATGCAGGTCATGTCGAAGGTGCATTCCGACAAATTCGAGTACTTCGGCGGCTCGCACGCGGCGCTCGATCCGCTCGCGAACATCAAGGTCGGCGCGCTCGTGCTGAAGGATTGCATCGCGCGCGGCGGCTCGGTGGCGGGCGGCTTGCGCTACTACGTCGGCTCGACGACGCAGGACGACGGCGGTTACGGCGCGAAGGTGCTGGCCGAGCGCTCGCGTCTGCGCGATGTCGCGCGCGGCCGCAATGTGCCGATCAACGCGCCGCAGGCGCCGGTCCAGGCCGCGCCGAAGCAGGTTCTCGCCTCGACGTCCGCGGACAAACGCGTTCACGCGACGATCGAATCGCCGAAGAAATCGCAGGACGATGGCGACGGGGAGACGAAGCACGTCGCATCGGCGGAGCTGGGCGCGTAAGGCTTTCGGCAGACGTAAAAAGGAAAGGGCACCCGCGGGTGCCCTTTTTGTTGCGTGTGCCGTCGCGATTATCGACGGAACAGCGTGCCCAGTCGCTGGACCGCTTCTTCCAGCTTCGCCTGCGACGTCGCATACGACAGCCGGATGTAGCGCTGCGGCGCGTGGAAACCGAAATCCGCGCCCGGCACGAGCACGACGCCCGCGTCGTGGAGCATCGAATGCGTGAGCGCATCGCTGTCGCCGGCGGCGGGGTGATGAACCGTCGTCGTGTCGGCGTAGACGTAGAACGCGCCGTCCGGCACGACCGGCACGCCGAAACCGAGCGAGCGCAGCGCCGGCACGATGTAATCGCGACGCCGCTTGAACTCCAGTCGCCGTGCTTCGTAGATCGCGATCGTCTCCGGCTCGAAGCACGCGAGCGCCGCATGCTGCGCGAGCGCCGACGCGCAGATGAACAGATTCTGCGACAGCTTTTCGACCGCGCTGACCATCGCGTGCGGCACGACGAGCCAGCCGAGCCGCCAGCCGGTCATGTTGAAGTACTTCGAGAAGCTGTTCACGGTGACGACGTCGTCGCCGAAGGAGAGCGCGGACACGGGTTTCGCGTCGTAACTCAGGCCCTGGTAAATCTCGTCGACGATCGTGAAGCCGCCGCGCGCGCGCACCGTGTCGACGATGCGCCGCAGTTCGTTCGGCTCGATCGACGTGCCCGTCGGATTCGACGGCGACGCGAGCAGCACGCCGCGCGTCTTCTCGCTCCAGTTCTCCTCGACATGCTCGGCCGTCAACTGGAAGCGCTCGGCCGGGCCGCTCGCGATGAGCACCGGCTTGCCATCCGCCGCCGACACGAAATGCCGGTTGCACGGATAGCAGGGATCGGGCATCAGGACTTCGTCGCCGTTATCGACGAGCGCCATGCACGCCAGCAGCAGCGCCGCCGACGCGCCCGCCGTCACGACGATCCGCTCGGGGTCGACGGCCAGGCCGAAGGTATCGCGATAATGCTGCGAAATCGCCTCGCGCAGCGCGTGGATGCCGAGCGCGTTGGTGTACTGGGTCACGCCGCGCTTCAGGGCATCGGCGGCGGCGTTCGTGACCGGCTCCGGCGCGGTGAAATCCGGCTCGCCGATGCTCATGTGGATGATGTCGCGGCCCGCGCGCTCGAGCGCCTGCGCCTCTTTCATCAGCTCCATCACGTAGAACGGCTCGATTGCGTCGACGCGCGACGCCAGCCGCACGAGCGGTTCGGCTGTCTGGTTCATTTATGCTCCGCGGCCGCGCGCCTGCGCTTCGGTGGGCCGCATCACGACGGCGAGCTTGTCCAGCACGCCATTGACGTACTTGTAGCCGTCGGAGCCGCCGAAAGTTTTCGTCAACTCGACTGCTTCGTTGATGACGACGCGATACGGCACGTCGATGTGATGCTTGAATTCGAAGGCGGCAACCAGCAGCACCGCGCGCTCGACCGGCGACAGCTGCTCGATCGGACGATCGAGGCACGGCTGCAACTCGGCCGACAGCGCGTCGGATTCCTTGATCACGCCGTGCAGGATCGCATCGAGATGATCCTTGTCGGCCTTGTCGAAACCTTGAGAATTGCGCAACTGCGCGTCGATTTCGCCGGCGGGCGCGCCCGACAGCAACCACTGGTAAAGCCCTTGCGTCGCGAGTTCGCGCGAACGGCGTCGTGCGCTCTTCATGCGCGGTCCTCGTCTTCTTCGTCTTCGTCTTCATCGTCGCCGCCGAGCTGCTCGAGCGCGACGGACAGATTCGCCATTTCGACCGCCACGCGCGCGGCGTCGCGACCCTTTTCGGTCATGCGGGCGACGGCTTGCTCGTCGTTCTCGGTCGTCAGCACGGCGTTCGCAACCGGAATGCCGAAGTCGAGCGCGATGCGCGAGATGCCCGAGCCGCTTTCGTTCGACACGAGCTCGAAGTGATACGTCTCGCCGCGCACGACGGCGCCGAGCGCGATCAGCGCGTCGAACTGGCCGGATTCCGCGAGCTTTTGCAGCGCGAGCGGAATTTCGAGCGCGCCGGGCACCGTGACGAGCAGCACGTCCTGGCCGATCACGCCGAGGCGTTCCAGCTCCTCGATGCAGGCGTCGGCGAGGCCGTTGCACACCGGTTCGTTGAAGCGCGACTGCACGATGCCGATGCGCAGGCCGTCACCGTCGAGGTTCGGCTGGTATTGTCCGATTTCCATGAATGATTTCCGTTGGTTCAGATTGGGTTTGGCGTTCAGGCCGAGCGCAACTGCGTGATGCTCGTATCGGCGGGCGCGGCGGTGGCGGGGCAGCCGGGCATCGGCACGAAGCCTGTCACTTCCAGGCCGTAGCCCGACATGCTGCCGAGCTTGCGCGGATTCGCGAGCACTTCCATCTTGCCGACGCCGATATCGCGCAGAATTTGCGCGCCGATGCCGTAGGTCTTGAAGTCGATCGGGCGGCGCTTGAGTTCCGCCGCCTTGTCCTTCTGGTCGAACGCGCGGAACACGTCGACGAGATGTTCCTTCGTGTCGCCGCAATTGAGCATGACGATCGCGCCGAGATCGCGCGCGGCGATTTCCTTCATCGCGGCGTCGATGGTCCAAGAGTGCGTCGACGAGTCGATTTCGAGCAGATCCAGCACGGAGAGCGGTTCGTGCACGCGCACCGGCGTGTCGCGATCCGGACGCGGCGTGCCGCGCACGAGCGCGATGTGCGGCGAACCGGTGGGCTCGTCGCGATACAGCAGCGCGCGGAACGGACCGTGCGCGGTCTGCATCGTCCGCTCGCAGACTTTCTCGATGATCGATTCGGTGCGGCTGCGGTAGTGGATCAGATCGGCGATGGTGCCGATCATGATGCCGTGCTGCTGGCCGAACTCGATGAGGTCGGGCAGACGCGCCATTTCGCCGTCGTCCTTGATGATCTCGCAGATCACCGCGGCGGGCGTGAGACCCGCGAGCGCGGTCAGGTCGCAGCCGGCTTCCGTATGGCCCGCACGCACGAGCACGCCGCCCGGCTGCGCCATGATCGGGAAGACGTGGCCCGGCTGAACGATGTGCTCGGCGCGCGCATCGTGCGCGACGGCCGCGGCGATGGTTTTCGCGCGGTCGGCGGCCGAGATGCCGGTCGTCACGCCCTCGGCGGCTTCGATGCTCACCGTGAACGCCGTGCCGTACTGCGTGCCGTTGCGATGCGTCATGAGCGGCAGGTTCAACTGCTTGCAGCGTTCCTGCGTGAGCGTGAGGCAAATGAGGCCGCGGCCGTGCTTCGCCATGAAGTTGATCGCTTCGGGCGTGACGAATTCGGCGGCGACGACGAGATCGCCTTCATTCTCGCGGTCTTCTTCGTCGACGAGGATCACCATCCGGCCGGCTTTCAGTTCAGCGATGATCTCAGGAGTGGAGGCGAGCGACATGATGACGTCCCGAGCGGGCTCTGATTTGGGGAAAGCGCGTATTTTACGCCACGGCTGGTGGAGCGTCGGGGAAATCGACTCTCTTCGAGAGGTGGAGGTTTCCTAAGCCATTCGGACGAATGGCGCGACGGGCAAGCGTTTGGGAAACTGTCCTCACTGTAACTTTAAAGCGGATGGGTTTTGTACAATGTTGTGTACATTAAACTTAATGGGGCCGAACATGGCTTATAGGGCAAGGGACATCATTCCGCTCTCTCAGGCGCGTGCAAATCTCTCTGAACTCGTCGACGAGGTTCGCGGCGGCAATGAAAAGATCATCACGAAGAACGGAGAAAGCTATGCCGCGTTGATCAGCGCGGAAAAGCTCGAAGCGTTCTACCGCATGGAGAGGTCCCGCATTCATCTGGTGCTGCTGAACGACGCGTTGACCGCTCTGAAGAGCCTCGACAAGAACGAAACGGAAGATGCCGACGAGTACTTCATCCGTCTGAAAGCGCGTCTGGGAGCGCCGCAAACCGATGACGGAGAGTCGGACCGTGAATGATGAACGCAAGCGCACGACCATCCGAATCTCGAGCGAATTCAATGCCCGACTCACGGATATCGAGCGCTACTGGAACCGCGTAGACCGGCCTGAAATCTTCCTTCGGCTAGTCGAGGCGATCGAAAAGAAGGTCGTGCCGGTGCTTCGGCGCTTTCCGGCTCTTGGACGACGCCTTCTCAATTCGAAGCCGGATACGGTCGATGCTTTGCTGACGATCGAGGAGATCGTGGACGTCACGAAGTCGGGCGCGCCTCATCAAGGCGAGCTACACGAACATCTGTTCGATGACTACGTGCTGCTCTATCTGTTGTCCGGTGACACGATCACTTTCTTGTCGCTCCGGCACATGAAAGAGACTTCCTCCGAATTCAGGGACCTGTGGGGTCCGGAGCGCTAGGTCAGGACAACGCGAGCATTCACCCCGCACTCATCATCCGCTCCACATACCGCGCGATCAGATCGATCTCCAGATTGACCTTCGCGCCTTTGGCAAGGGCCCTGAGCGTCGTCACTTCGACGGTATGCGGAATCAGATTGATGGAAAACTCGCAGCCGTCGGCGCTGTCGCTGACGGAATTCACCGTGAGGCTCACCCCGTTCACCGTCACCGAGCCCTTGTAAGCCAGGTACTTGCCGATATCCTTCGGCGCCACGACGCGCAATTCGTGCGATTCGCCCACCGGCTCGAACTTCGACACGACGCCCAGCCCATCGACGTGACCGGATACGAGGTGCCCGCCAAGCCGGTCGTGCGCGCGCAACGCCTTTTCCAGATTCACGCCGGCGCCCGCATCGCCGAGTCCGACGGTCTTGTTGAGACTCTCGCGCGACACTTCGACGTCGAACCTGCCGGCCGATTTCTCGACAACCGTCATGCACGCGCCCTGAATCGCGATGCTGTCGCCGAGCTCGACGTCGGCGAGATCGAGATCGCCCGCGGTGACCGTCAGACGCACGCCCGCTTCCGGCTCGGCACCGAGCGGCGTGACTTTTTCGATTCGGCCCACGGCCGCGACAATTCCTGTGAACATCGGTCGGATTCCTCGATTCGGTGCTGGGTCAGCTCGCCACGTTGGCTTCGGCAAAACGCGCAAGTATGCGCAGATCGTCGCCGAGCCGGTCGATGCGATGAAATTTCAGATGCGGCCGCGCATCCAGCGTGTCGGGCGGCGCGAAGTCGAACATGCCGGGCGCGCTGCCGAGCAGGCTCGGCGCGAGATAGATCAGCAGTTCGTCGACGCAGCCTTCGCGCAGCAGCGAGCCGTTCAGCTTGTGGCCCGCTTCGACATGCAATTCGTTGATGCCGCGATCGGCGAGCGCCGTGAGCATCGCGGGCAGATCGACCTTGCCGTACTCGTTCGACAGCTCGATCAGATCCGCGCCTTTCTCGCGCAACGCGTCGATGCGCGCCGGATCGGCGTCGGCGGAATGGAAAATCCAGGGCGGCGCGCCGTCGAGGATGCGCGCGTGCATCGGCACATCCAGCCGGCTGTCGATCAGCACGCGTTGCGGCTGGCGCGGCGTGTCGACCGCGCGCACGGTCAGTTGCGGATCGTCCTCGCGCACCGTGCCGATTCCCGTGAGAATCGCGCAGGCGCGGGCGCGCCACGCGTGGCCGTCGGCGCGCGCGTCTTCGCCCGTGATCCACTGACTCTCGCCCGTCGGCAAACCGGTACGGCCGTCCAGCGTGGCCGCGACCTTCATTCGCACCCACGGACGGCGGCGCGTCATACGCGACACGAAGCCGATGTTCATCTCGTGCGCCTCGTTCGCGAGCAGTCCGCAACGCACGTCGATGCCGGCGTCGCGCAGCATCGTCAAGCCGCGGCCGGACACCGACGGGTTCGGATCTTCCATCGCGGCGATTACTTTCTCGACGCGCGCATCGATGAGCGCATGCGCGCACGGCGGCGTGCGGCCGAAGTGACTGCACGGTTCCAGCGACACATACGCGGTCGCGCCGCGCGGATCCTTGCCGCGCGAACGGGCGTCCTTCAGCGCCTGCACTTCGGCGTGATCCTGGCCGGCCGGCTGCGTGTAGCCCATGCCGATCACTTCGCCGTTCTTGACGAGCACGCAGCCGACGCGCGGATTCGGCGTCGTCGTGTACATGCCCTTCGAGGCGAGCGCGAGCGCGCGCTCCATGTGCGTGAAGTCGGTTTGCGAGAACATCGGCGCGGCCCGGAAACGTCAGGCGGCGAGCGACGCGAACGCGCCGCGCGCCGCGTCGATCGTCGCGTCGATGATCGCGTCGTCGTGCGCGCTCGACACGAAGCCCGCTTCGAACGCGGACGGCGCGAAGTACACACCGGCATCGAGCATCGCGTGAAAGAACGCATTGAAGCGCCTCGTGTCGCCTTGCTGGATCTGCGCGAAGCTGCCCGGCACGCTGTCCATGAAATACAGGCCGAACATGCCGCCGATCGAATCGGCGGAGAAGGGCACCTTCGCGTCGCGGGCGGCGCCGGTGAGGCCGTCGACGAGCTTGCGCGTCTGCTTGGCGAGATCGTCGTAGAAACCGGGACGCTGGATCAGTTGCAGCGTCTTCAGGCCCGCGGCCACCGCGATCGGATTGCCCGACAGCGTGCCCGCCTGATAGACGCCGCCGAGCGGCGCGAGATGAGCCATGATGTCGCGGCGTCCACCGAACGCGGCCGCCGGCATGCCGCCGCCGATGACCTTGCCGAGACAGGTGAGATCGGGCTTGATGCCGTAGACCTGCTGCGCGCCGCCGAGCGCCACGCGAAAGCCGCACATGACTTCGTCGAAGATCAGCACGGAGCCGTATTCGTTGCACCGTTCGCGCAGCGCGTTGAGAAACTCGGGCGTCGCGCGCACGAGATTCATGTTGCCCGCGACCGGCTCGACGATCACCGACGCGATTTCCGGCCCGAATGCCTTGAACGCCTCGTTCAATTGCTCGACGTTGTTGTACTCGAGCACGGTCGTGTGCTTCGCGATGTCGGCGGGCACGCCGGCGGAAGTGGGATTCCCGAACGTGAGCAGACCGGAGCCGGCTTTGACGAGCAGGCTGTCCGCGTGCCCGTGATAGCAACCTTCGAACTTGACGATGCGGCTGCGGTTCGTGAAGCCGCGCGCGAGGCGCAATGCGCTCATCGTCGCTTCGGTGCCGGATGACACCATCCGCACCTGTTCGATCGACGGCACGAGCTTGCAGATTTCCTCGGCGATTTCGATTTCGGCTTCGGTCGGCGCGCCGAACGAGAAGCCGTTCGCGAGCACGCGTTGTACGGCGCCGAGCACTTCCGGATGGACATGGCCGAGAATCATCGGGCCCCACGAGCCGATGTAGTCGATATAGCGCTTGCCATCCGCATCCCAGAAATACGCGCCTTCTGCGCGCTCGATGAAGCGCGGCGTGCCGCCGACCGAGCGGAACGCCCGCACCGGCGAGTTCACGCCGCCGGGAATGGTTCGCTGCGCGCGTTCGAAGAGAGCTTGATTCTTGGACATGGATGGAAGCCTGCACTGAAAAGTGGATGCGGGAGTCGCGAGGACACGCGCCCGGCTGCCGCTGCAACGTCTGCACGGCGCGCGAAACGCGCCGTCCGGCGCGAAAAACGATGCTGAAATTGTACCGGAGTCGTTGCAATGCAACCGTGTCCGGCTAGGGTCGCATCGAGCGCCGTCCGGTGCGTGCGGCCCACAGTTTTTCCAGCGCGCCCTCGGCGATCGGCTTGATGAGCGTGCCGGACATCTGCGCGTCCCACGTCTGCACGGAGAACGGATGCGCGCGCAATTCGTCGCGCGTGACGACGACCTGCTCGCGCGCATCGACGAGCCAGTCATAAACGAAGTCGATGCGCAGCCGATAGCCGCGCTTGGCTCCGGCATCCGGCACTTCGTACGGCGCGCGCGTCACCCAGCCCGACGCGAACACGCCCCTGGGTTCCTGCGACACGCGATGCACGAAGACCCGGTCGCCCGGCAAGAGTCCGCGCGCGGTGCCGCAGCCCCATACGTCGGCAACGGCATCGCCTGCGGCGACGCGCCGCGCGAACTCGGGCAAGTCGGGCCACGGCCATTTCTTTGGGCTCCAGATCAGCAGAAAGGCGGTCATGGGTTCGGTCGGACGAGAAGAGAGCGATGAGCTTAACGCAGCGTCGCGACCGGGGCCGGATCGCGGCAAGGGCTCGCGTACAATGTTTGCTCCTTGCGCGGTAAGGATGCCGCGCGGCCTCAACGCTTCCCCGTCTCCCGAACCCCATGTCCGACACCACCCGGCGCCGGCCCGATGGCCGTTTGATCCTTCTGCTCGGCGCGCTCGCCGCGTGCGGCCCGCTGTCGATCGACATGTATCTGCCGAGCCTGCCGTCGCTCGCCGCCGCGTTCGGCACGAGCCCGGCCGCCGCGCAAAGCACGCTGACGAGCTTCATGTTCGGCTTCTCGTTCGGCATGCTGCTCTACGGTCCGATGTCCGACGCCTATGGCCGCCGCCCCGTCCTGCTCGGCGGCATCGCGCTGTACGCGCTCGCGAGCATCGGCTGCGCGGCGGCGTTTTCCATCGACGCGCTCGTCTTCGTGCGCTTCCTGCAGGCGCTCGGCGCGGGCGCGGCGTCGGTGCTCGCGCGCGCGATCGCCCGCGACGCCCACGCGCCGACCGACGCGGCACGCGTCCTGTCGATGCTGTCCATCGTCACGTCGATCGGACCGTTGCTCGCGCCGCTGATCGGCGGGCAATTGCTGCTGCTGGGCAGCTGGCGCGTCGTGTTCGTCGCGCTGACGCTCTTCGGCGTGACATGCGCGGTGACGGCGTATCTGCGCGTGCCGGAGACATGGCCTAAGGAAAGGCGCGCGAGCGCGGCGGTCGGCAAATCGTTCGCCGCTTACGGGCATCTGCTGACCGATCCCGTCACCTGGGGCCACATGATGTGCGGCGGCATGGCTTTCGCGTCGATGTTCGCGTACATCACCGCCACGCCGTTCGTCTATATCGATTACTTCCACGTCAGGCCGCAGTATTACGGGCTGCTGTTCGGCCTGAACATCGTCGGCATCATCGCGGGGAATGTGCTCAACACGAAGTTCGTCGGCCGCGTCGGCGCGATGAAGATGATTTCGGCTGCATCGTTCGTGAGCGTCGCGGCGGCGCTCGCGGTCGCGTTCGTGGCGCTGACGGGCTTGGGCGGCCTGTGGTCGATCGTCGTGACGCTGTTCTTCGTGGTCGGCGTGGTCGGACTGCTGTCGGCCAATTGCACGACCGAGCTGATGCATCGGTATCCGCACAACGCGGGCGCGGCCGCCGCGGTTTTCGGCGCGATGCAGCTCGCGCTCGGCGCGCTCGCGAGTCTCGCCGTCGGCTTGTTTCACGATGTTTCGCCGCATGGCATGGGCATCGTGATAGGCGTGTGCGGCGTGCTGACATTCGCCGGGCGCACGCTGGTGCTGCGCTCGCACGCGGCGCCCGTGAAGGTCTGAACGGCGCGCAGAAACAAAAAAGCCTCGCTATGTGGCGAGGCTCAACATTTGATGCTCGTTTTTGCGGTCTCGAATCAGATGTGCCTGGGTCAAAGGTGCTTCCTGGGTCGATCGCAGTTGTTTGTCGATTCGGTAACTTACTGGGTCAAAGTTGTTTACCGGCTCGCTTCGGTCGCAGGGGCAATAGGCATGTTCTCCAGATGAGCGATCAGTGGTGCCTGGGTCAAAGGTGCTTCCTGATCGGGTTCGTGTCGATTCGGTTATTCCTCGTTGCCGTTTCAGCCTTGTCGACGAAGCTGGACTGCATCAAGGAATGAGACGAGTGTAGGCCGTCGTCGAACGACGACATATCGAAGGAGTTCGAATCGGTGGGCAAGGCCGCGTGACGGCCGAAACGCGCTGTTGCGCGCCGTGAAACCGATGTTCGCCTAAACTGCGCGCGCGAGCGTCGGCATGGGCGGCGCGAGACGAATGCCGCGCGCCGCGAGCGCGGACAGCGTGGCCTCGTTGACATCGGAGATCACGCAGAGCGCGACGATCTCATGCAGGTTCGACGTGACGAAGGCGCGTTCGCCGGCGGCGAACGCATCGGGGTCGAGCGTGAAGCGTGTCGGCGGGATCGGGATCGGCATGACTCGGGAAGCGCATTGGAAGGGTCCAGATCCTGCAGAATGCGTTCGCGCTTCTCGATAGGCATCGACTGAAACGTCCCCGCGTGCTGCTATTCGAGGGGGCCGATCGTCGCCGCGAGAAACGTGAAGGCCGCGGCTTCCGCCTGCGCGACCGCTCCGGGTTCGACGCCCGCGCCGTGCCCGCCGTCGCCGGTCTCCTGATACCAGACGTCGGCGTGGCCTTGCGCCTGCATCTTCGCGGCCATCTTGCGCGCGTGGCCGGGATGCACGCGGTCGTCGCTCGTCGATGACGTGAACAGCGCCGGCGGATACGTCACGTCGGCCTTCACGTTCTGATACGGCGAATACGCCATCAGATGATGAAGATCGCCGGCGTCGTCGGGATCGCCGTATTCGTCGATCCACGATGCGCCTTGCAACAGCAAGTGAAAGCGCGCCATATCGAGCAGCGGCACTTCGGACAGCACGGCGCCGAAAAGCTCGGGCCGTTGGACCATGCACGCGCCGGTGAGCAGGCCGCCGTTGCTGCCGCCCCGAATGGCGAGCTTCTTCGGCGTCGTGACGCCGCTATCGACGAGCGCTTGCGCCACCGCGGTGAAATCATCGAACGAAATTTGACGGTTCTCGCGCAATGCCGCCTGATGCCACGCCGGGCCGAACTCGCCGCCGCCACGGATATTCGCGACCGCGTACAGCCCGCCGCGTTCGAGCCACGCGATGCCCGTGGTTGCGTCGTAGCCGGGGTCGAGCGCGACTTCGAAGCCGCCGTAGCCGTAGAGCAGGCAAGGGCGCGGTTCGGCGGTGGTCTCGATGTCTCTTCCGATCAGCCAGTACGGAATGCGTTCGCCGTCCGGCGCGATCGCGTGGCGGCGCACGGCGGCGAGACCGGTTGCGTCGAATTGCGCGGGAAGGCGCGCGAGCAGTCGCCAGGGCGCGTCGCTGGCGAGATCGGCGTGATAGAGCGACGGCGGCAACAGAAAATGCTCGACGTGGATGAGCACGGTGTCGTCGCGTTCGCTGTCGATCGAATCGACCCATGACTGGCTCGCTTCCGGCAGCGCGAATTCGCGCGCCTGCCATGCGTCATCGGGATTCGCGTCCGGGCGCAGCAGCGTGACGCGCGGCGTGCCGTCATCCATCTGCGAAACGATGAGGAACTGCTTCGTGAAGTCGATGCCCGCGAGGACGAGGCGTTCCGACGGCGTGAAAAGCGCCGTGAACCGGCGCGAGCCGGCGAGAAACGCGTCGCGGCGGATGACGGTCAGCGTGCCGGGCGCGTAGCGGCGCCCGCCCGCGTTCCAGAACTTGCGCGGCGTGACGAAGAGCCAGCCGTTCCAGTGCTCGATTTCCGCGTGCGACGGCAGATCGTACTGGCGCCATTCGTTGGCGGTTTCGTCGAGCCAGTAGTTGAGCGTGTCGTAGAACGTGACCGCGCGCGACGCGAGATGCAGCTTCTCGATCGGATCGTAGTCCACGCCCGCCGACACGTCGCGCCGATTGCCTTCGAACACGACTGGCGCATCCGCGAGCGGCGTGCCGCGCTTCCAGCGACGCGCCTGCCGTGGAAATCCGGATGTCGTCAGCGCGGGGCTCGGGTTCGTCTTGCTGTCGTCCCAGCCGACGTACACGGTGTCGCGATCGATCCACGAGATGTCGTGCTTGCCGACATCGGGCAATGCGAAGCCATCCGCGACGAACGTTTTCGACGCGATCTCGAACTCGCGCACCATGCACGCGTCCGAGCCGCCCGGCGACAGGCTCACGAGCGCGCGATCGTAGTCGGGATAGAGCATGTCGAAGTCGGCGAGGGCCCAGCGTGTGTCGCCCACCGCGTCGGTGTTCAGGTCGAGCGCGTCGACGTCGAGGATCGTTTCCCATGCGGGCTTGCCTTCGAGCCACGCAGACCACGGCGTGCGGCGTACGATGCCGAGCGGATGCGCGTCGTCCTGCCATGTGTTGTAGCCCCAGTCGCCGTAACGCGAACAGGCGACGATGCGGTCTTTCGACGTGTACGCCTTTTCGAGCCGGCCGGCGAGGGCGCGCGCGTCGGGCGTGTTGCCGAACGCGGCTTCGGTGCGGCGGTTCTGGGCGTCGATCCACGACTGCACGCGGGCGTCGTCGAGCGCTTCGAGGCCGATGAAGGGATCGGGGCCGTCGGAGGGCGGCCAGGCGAGTTCGGGATTCTGATCGAGGATAGTCATGCGGAATCGGAGCTTCGAAAGGCAAAACGCCGATTGTGCCTGTTATGGCGGCGCAATGAAAAAGCCGCGCATCAGCGCGGCTTTCGACTTGAACGACCAGGCAGACTCAAGCCAGCCGCTCTTCCGTCTGCGGATCGAACAGCACGGCCTTCGACACATCGAACAGCAGGGTCATGTTCGTCATCGGCTGCGGATTGCTCGCAGGGTGCACGCGCGACACGACGCGCTTGCCGTTCACCTGCGCGAACACGAGCGTGTCCGGGCCGGTCGGCTCGATCACGTCGACGCGCACGTCGACCGGCTGCAGGCTCGCATCCGACACATCGTGCGCGCTGCGCGAATCGGTGATGCGCTCCGGACGCAGGCCCAGAATCACATCCTGCCCGACCTTGCTGCGCAAACGACCCGCATCGAACGGCAGATTCAGCACCTTCTGCGTGACGCCCGTATCGAGTTGCAAACCGACGCCCGAACCCGACTCGACGAGCTTGCCCGTGATGAAGTTCATCGGCGGCGCGCCGATGAAGCCCGCGACGAACAGATTCGACGGCGAATCGTAAATCTCCTGCGGCGCGCCGAACTGCTGCACGATGCCGTCCTTCATCACCGCGATGCGATCGCCGAGCGTCATCGCTTCGATCTGATCGTGCGTCACGTAGACGATCGTCGTGCCGAGGCGCTGATGCAAGAGCTTGATCTCCGAACGCATCTCGATGCGCAGCTTCGCGTCGAGGTTCGAAAGCGGCTCGTCGAACAGGAACATCACCGGATCGCGTGCGAGGGCGCGGCCCATCGCGACGCGCTGACGCTGCCCGCCCGACAGTTGCCCCGGCTTGCGATCGAGCAGATGACCGATCTGCAGCGTCTCCGACACGCGATCGACGATCTTCTTCTGCTCGTCCTTCGGCACCTTGCGAATGTTGAGACCGAACGAGATGTTGTCGCGCACGCTCATCGAAGGGTAGAGCGCGTAGGACTGGAACACCATCGCGATATCGCGGTCCTTCGGCGAGAGGTCGTTGACCGTCTTGCCGTCGATCATGATGTCGCCACGGGTCACGGTCTCCAGACCCGCGATCATGTTCAGCAGGGTCGACTTGCCGCAGCCCGAGCCGCCGACGAGGATCAGGAACTGACCGTCCTCGATATCGATATTGACGCCCTTGAGAACCGGCACCCCGTTCGGGTAGGTCTTGTACACGTCACGGATGGAAAGGCTTGCCATGTGAATCCTCTATCTCTCGATACTGCTCGTTTAACCCTTCACCGCGCCGGCCGTCAGCCCGCGCACGAAATAACGTCCCGCGATCATGTAGACGAGGATCGTCGGCAATGCGGCGATGATCGCGCCGGCCATGTCGACGTTGTATTCCTTCACGCCCGTCGATGTGTTCACGAGGTTGTTCAGCGCCACCGTGATCGGCATGGAATCCACGCCCGAAAACACGATACCGAACAGGAAATCGTTCCAGATCTGCGTGAATTGCCAGATCAGGCACACCATGAAGATCGGCAGCGACACCGGCAGCAGAATCTTCGTGAAGATGGTGAAGAAACCCGCGCCGTCGATGCGCGCCGCCTTCACGAGCTCGGCCGGAATGCTCACGTAGAAGTTGCGGAAGAACATCGTCGTGAACGCGATGCCGTAGATCACATGCACGAGCACGAGGCCGGTCGTCGTGTTCGAAAGGCCGAGAAAGCCCTGCAGACGCGCCATCGGAAGAAGGATCGCCTGGAAGGGGATGAAGCAGCCGACGAGCAGCATCGTGAAGATGGCGTCCGCGCCGCGGAAGCGCCAGTGCGTGAGCACGTAGCCGTTGAACGCGCCGATGAACGACGAGATCAGCACGGCGGGGATCACCATGCGGACCGAGTTCATGAAGAACGGCTCCATGCCGTCGCAGCGCACGCCGGTACACGCTTCCTGCCACGCTTTGACCCACGGCGCGAACGTGAAGTGCGTCGGCGGCGTGAGCAGATTGCCCGTGCGAAGCTGGTCGAGATCCTTGAACGACGTCGACAGCATCACGTAGATCGGGAACAGGAAGTAGAGCGCGAAAAGTATGAGCACCGCGTAGATGACGGCGCGGCTCAGGGTCATCTTAGGCTGCATTGCGGGTGCTCCTCGATTCGAGATACATGAGCGGCACGAGCACGGCGACGACGGTGGCGAGCATCATCATCGACGATGCGGCGCCCACGCCCAGTTGCCCGCGATTGAACGAGAACGTGTACATGAAGATTGCCGGCAGCGACGACGACGTGCCCGGACCGCCCGCCGTCAACGCGACGACGAGGTCGAAGGTCTTGATCGTGATGTGGCAGAGGATCAGCAGCACGGAGAAGAACACCGGGCGCATGCTCGGAATCACGATCTTGCGGTAGATGGTCGGCAGCGTCGCGCCATCGACTTGCGCGGCCTTGAAAATTTCGCCGTCGACGCCGCGCAGACCGGCGAGGAAGAGCGCCATCACGAAGCCCGTCGATTGCCACACCGCGGCGATCACGACGCAGAAAATCGCCTTGTCCGGGTCGCCGAGCCAGTTGAACGAGAAACTCGTCCAGCCCCAGTCATGAAACACTTTCTCCAGACCGAGGCCGGGGTTCAGAATCCACTGCCACGCGGTGCCGGTCACGATGAACGAAAGCGCCATCGGATAGAGGAAGACCGCGCGCAATGCACCTTCGTTGCGGATCTTCTGGTCGAGAAGGATCGCAAGGAAAAGGCCGAGGAACACGCAAATCCCGATGAACGGAATGCCGAACCAGCCGAGGTTGGCGGCGGAAGTCCACCAGACATCGTTGGCGAAAAGCTGTTTGTAGCGGTCGAAGCCCGCGAAATCGTAGCGCGGCATGAGCCGCGATTCGGAAAGCGACAGATACCCGGTAATGGCGATGAAGCCGTACACGAAAACGAGCGCGATCACGACGCTGGGAGCGAGCACCAGCTTCGGAATCATGCGATCGGCGAGCGCCGCCGTCGGTGACGCGCGACGGGGCGGGTTTTGCGGTTTCTTGTCCGCGGCGATGGAGGCAGTCACGACTCGACTCCTGGAAGATGCGCCGGCGCTTTTCGTGCGTTTAGGTGCACTGACTGGCGCTTCTGTGGCGAATGCCTGCTGGCGCTGAAATGTTGCGACGTTACAGATGCAGTCCTGCTCTGTCTTGCCCCGCCCGGCGCATGCCTTTCGCACACGCGCCGGGCGGATGCGGCCTTACTTCGTCTTGGCGGCGTTCGCGAGTGCGGCAACCGCGCTCTTCGAATCCTGCGACGAATTCATGAACTTCGTCACGACGTCGGTCATCGCGCCGGCGACGGCATCGCCCTGAGCCATGCCGTGCGCGAGCGACGGAACATAGCCGCCCGATTTGATCGCCGTCTGTTCATCAGCGTAGGACTTCTTCGCGCAGTCGTCGAACTTATCCATCGGGACGCCGAGACGCACCGGGATCGACCCCTTGTTCAGACTGAACTGCTCCTGGAATTCCGGCGTCATGATGGTCTTCGCGAGCGCGAGCTGGCCCGGCGTCGCAGCCTTCTGGCCCTTCTGCTGGAAGAACACGAACGAGTCGACGTTGAACGTGTAGGCCTTCTCCGTGCCCGGCACCGGCGCGCACACGTAGTCCGTGCCCGCCTTCTTGCCGGCGCCGGCGAATTCGCCCTTCGCCCAGTCGCCCATGAACTGCATGCCGGCCTTGCCGTTGATGACCATCGCGGTCGCGAGGTTCCAGTCGCGGCCCGTGCGGCCGCTATCGAAGTAGCCCTGGATCTTGCGGACCGTGTCGAACACCTGAACCATCTTGTCCGAGGTCAAGGTCTTCTGATCGAGATCGACGATCGCCTTCTTGTAGAAGTCCGCGCCCTGCGACAGCACGACGTCTTCCCACAGCGTCAGGTCCTGCCACGGCTGGCCGCCCATCGCGATCGGCATGATGCCCGCGGCCTTCATCTTGTCGGCGACCTGGAAGAACTCGTTCCAGTTGGTCGGGACCTTGCCGCCCGCCTTGTCGAGCGCGGCCTTGTTGATGTACAGCCAGTTCACGCGATGCACCGAGAAGGGCGCGGCGACGTAGTGGCCGTCGGCGTGGATGATCTTGTCGATTTCCGGCGGCAGGTTCTTTTTCCAGTCGCCCGCGACGGAATCGATCGGCACGAGGACGCCTTGCTCGGCCCATTCCTGGATCAGCGGACCCTTGATCTGCGCCGCCGACGGCGCGTTGCCCGAGATGACCTGCGTCTTCAGCGCGGTCATCGCGGCCGCGCCCGCACCGCCCGCGACAGCGAAGTCCTTCCAGGTGTAACCCTGCTTCGTCATGTCGTCCTTGAGCACGCCGACAGCCTTGGATTCGCCGCCGGACGTCCACCAGTGCAACACGGAAACGGCCTCGGCAGCCTGAACCGCCGACGCCGTCGCGCCGCACAGAAGACCTGCGGCGCACAGCGCGCCCATGAGCTTACGGACTTTCATTGTTTATCTCCTCCAGACACCTGACAAGAAACGATTGGCTCCCGATGCAGCCAGAAGCATGGCTAAGAAGCGGTGGTCGAAAAAACGGCAAAACTGGATGGCCGGGAATCGGCGGTGTCGGCGGGGATGCGGCAGGCGCGAGTCACGACGGACGCGACGTGCCGGGCCGGCAGACCGATAGTCGGCCGCACGGCGCTCAAGAGATGAGTGGGTTGAATCGCAACGGCTGTCTCCTCTTTTGATTTTTACCCGTTCGTTCGAGCGTTGCCCCGAAAGACGCACTCGACGGCGAGGCGCGAGGCCTGAACGATCGTGAGCCGCAAGGGGCGCTTTCCGTGGAAAGCGGCGCGCCGCGCGCTCCGTTAACATGCGCTCAGAACGATCATCTGTAAAAAAGCTCGTCACCAGACTTGTCTGATTGACTTTGGCAATTTTCTGTAGATGACATTTCCTCTTGATTTGGATTGTAGTTAAACTACAATTCAGTGTCAAAAAAAATTTTATCGGACTACGCTGTCATCCGTAGTCACCCGGGCGACTCGCCCCGATTCGACTCACATCCGCTCTCGAACCCACGTAGAGACTCATGCAAAGCGACTCGAACTTCACCTTCGTACTCTTCGGCGGCACCGGCGACCTCTCCATGCGCAAGATTCTTCCCGCGCTCTTCGAGGCGCATCGCGCGGGCATGCTCAATCCGGCGGGCAGAATCGTCTCGGTCGCGCGCGAGGCCAAGCAGCAAGAGGAATACCGCGCGTGGGTCGAGGATCACGTGAAGCCGCATGTAGCGAAGAACGGCATCGATGGAGCCGCGTGGCAGAGCTTCATCGAGCGCTTCGAGTACGTCGGGCTGGACCTGGGACGTCCGGAGGACTTCGTCGTCTTGCGCGACGCGCTCGCCCGGTTCGACGGCACGCGCGTCTTCTATCTGGCGACGGGGCCGTCGCTGTTCGTGCCGATCTGCCGGGCGCTCGCCGATGTCGGCCTGAACCAGAACGCGCGCATCGTGCTCGAAAAGCCGCTCGGCTACGACCTGAAGTCGTCGAACGCGATCAACGACGCCGTCGGCGAAATCTTCCAGGAAGAGCAGATCTATCGGATCGATCACTATCTCGGCAAGGAGCCGGTGCAGAACCTGCTCGCGCTGCGCTTCGGCAACGCGCTTTTCGAGCCGCTGTGGCGGCGGGAATGGGTCGAGAGCATCCAGATCACGATCGCCGAGGAACTGGGCGTGGAAGCGCGCGGCGACTTCTACGACAATACGGGCGCGCTGCGCGACATGGTGCAGAACCACTTGCTCCAGTTGCTTTCCATCGTGACGATGGAGCCGCCGCACTCGATGGACTCCGACTCCGTGCGCGACGAGAAACTGCGCGTGCTGCGCGCGCTCAAGCCCGTCGACGAGCGCGACATCAGCCGCGTCGCGGTGCGCGGGCAATATCATGCGGGTGTGATCCGCGGTACGGCGGTGCCCGCGTACGTGACCGAGCCGGGCGTGCGCCCCGACAGCACGACGGAAACTTTCGTCGCGCTGAAGGTGGAGATCGAGAATTGGCGTTGGGCGGGCGTGCCGTTTTTCCTGCGCACGGGCAAGCGGCTCGCGGATCGCGTCGCGGAGATCGTCGTGAATTTCCGCGCGGTGCCGCATTCGGCGCTCGGCGCGAACGCATTGCGCGCGGGCGCGAACCGTCTCGTGATCCGGTTGCAGCCGAACGAGTCGATTCGTCTCTACTGCCTGGCGAAGCAGCCGGGCGAGGGCATGAACCTCGCGAGCGTACATCTGGATCTCGCGTTCGATCAGTTCTTCAAGGAAGGACAGATGGAGGCGTATCAGCGGCTTCTGCTCGATGTGATTCACGGCCGCCTCGCGCTTTTCGTGCGGCGCGACGAGCAGGAAGCGGCGTGGCGCTGGGTCGAGCCGATCCTGAACGCGTGGGCATCGGCGACCAGCAAGCCGAAGCCGTATGCGGCGGGCACGTGGGGACCGGCGGCATCGAGCGCGATGCTCGCGCAGGCGGGCACGTGCTGGCTGGAAGAAGAGAATTGAGGGAGTGACGCCGACGCAGCCCGCAAGAGGCGCGCGGCGCGCACGAAGATTCAGGACACCGCTTCGCCCGTCATTGCGACGGCGCGAACAGAAAGCGGATCGATAAACCAGAACAAGCAGGAGGAGCAGTGATCGAGCTTCATACTTTCGACGATCCGCGCGCCCATTCGAACGCGCTGGCGAAAGCCGTGAGCGACGCGCTGAAAGCGTCCCTCGCGGCAAGAGGCGCGGCATCGGCCGACGCCGCCGGACAAACCGCTCACGCCACGCTGGCGGTCTCGGGCGGCACGAGTCCGAAACCGTTCTTGCAGTCGCTCTCGCGCGAGCCGCTCGACTGGGCGCACATCGACGTGACGCTCGTCGACGACCGCTGGGTGCCCGAAACCGATTCCGCGAGCAACGCGCAGCTCGTGCGCGACACGCTGCTGCAGAACGCGGCGGGGTCGGCGTATTTCCTGCCGCTCGTCGATACGGCCAAGCCGCTCGAGGCGCACATCGCCGAACTGAACGCCGATCCGCGCCGCCGTTTGCCGGACGTGGCCGTGCTCGGCATGGGCGAGGACGGCCACACGGCCTCGATTTTCGCCGACGCGCCCGAATGGGATTTCGCGATCTCCACGCCGGACCGGTTCATCGCCGTGCATCCGGGCGCGGCGCCGCATGCGCGCGTGAGCCTGTCGATGTCGGCGCTCAAGCAGATCGGGCAGTTGTATCTGTTCATCGCCGGGCAGAAGAAACTCGACGTCCTGAACGCGGCGCTCGCCGCGCCGCAAAAAAACGCCATCTCGACGCTGGCCCACGCTGAAGGAGTGAAGCTCGATGTCTACTGGTGTGCATAAGACAGCGGCTCAGCACGCCGACGGACCGCGGCTTCTGGCCGACATCGGCGGCACGAACGCGCGCTTCGCGCTGGAGACCGCAACCGGCGAGATCGGGCAGATCCGCGTGTATCCGGGGGCAGATTACCCCGGCATCGCGGAGGTGATGCAGCAGTATCTGAAGGACACGAAGGTCGGCCGCGTCAATCATGCGGCGATCGCGATCGCGAATCCGGTCGACGGCGATCACGTGAAGATGACCAATCACGACTGGAGCTTCTCGATCGAGGCGACGCGCCGCGCGCTCGGCTTCGACACGCTGCTCGTCGTGAACGACTTCACCGCGCTCGCGATGGCGCTGCCCGGCCTGACCGACGCCCAGCGCGAACAGGTCGGCGGCGGCTCGCGGCGGCAGAACAGCGTGATCGGTCTGCTCGGCCCCGGCACGGGTTTGGGCGTCTCCGGGCTGATTCCGGCGGACGATCGCTGGATCGCGCTCGGCAGCGAAGGCGGCCACGCGACGTTTTCGCCGTTCGACGAGAACGAAGACCTCGTCACCCGCTATGCGCGCCGCAAGTTTCCGCACGTCTCGTTCGAGCGCGTGTGCGCGGGGCAGGGGCTGGAGCTGATTTACCGGGCGTTCGCGGAGCGCGACAACGTCACGGTCGCCGACACCTTCACCGCCGCCGATGTCACGACGCGCGCGCTGCAAGGCGAGCCGCTCGCGCTCGAAACGGTGAACTGTTTCTGCGCGATCCTCGGCACGTTCGCGGGCAATATCGCGGTGACGCTGGGCGCGCTGGGCGGCATTTACATCGGCGGCGGCATCGTGCTGAAGCTCGGCGAGCTGTTCCACAAGTCGCCGTTTCGCGAGCGCTTCGAGTCGAAAGGGCGCTTCCAGCAGTATCTGTCGGGCATTCCGACGTACATCATCACGGCGGAATATCCGGCGTTTCTCGGCGTGTCGGCGATTTTGTCGGAGCAGTTGTCGAATCGCGCGAACAGCGGTTCGTCGGCCGTGTTCGAACGCATCCGCCAGATGCGTGACGCGCTGACGCCCGCCGAGCGGCGCGTCGCCGATCTCGCGCTGAATCATCCGCGCTCGATCATCAACGATCCGATCATCGACATCGCGCGCAAGGCCGACGTCAGCCAGCCGACGGTGATCCGCTTTTGCCGCTCGCTCGGCTGCCAGGGCTTGTCCGACTTCAAGCTGAAGCTCGCGACCGGCTTGACCGGCACCATTCCGGTGAGCCACAGCCAGGTGCATCTCGGCGATACGGCCACGGACTTCGGCGCGAAGGTGCTCGACAACACCGTGTCGGCGATCCTGCAGTTGCGCGAGCATCTGAACTTCGAGAACGTCGAGCGCGCGATCGATATCCTCAACGGCGCGCGGCGCATCGAGTTCTACGGGCTCGGGAATTCTAATATCGTCGCGCAGGACGCGCACTACAAGTTCTTCCGCTTCGGCATTCCGACGATCGCGTACGGCGACCTGTACATGCAGGCGGCGTCCGCGGCGCTGCTCGGCAAGGGCGATGTGATCGTGGCGGTGTCGAAGTCGGGGCGCGCGCCGGAACTGCTGCGCGTGCTCGAAGTGGCGATGCAGCAAGGCGCGACGGTCATCGCTATTACGTCGAGCAACACGCCGCTCGCCAAGCGCGCGACGGTCGCGCTGGAGACGGATCACATCGAGATCCGCGAGTCGCAGCTTTCGATGATCTCGCGCATTCTGCACCTCGTCATCATCGACATTCTCGCGGTCGGCGTCGCGATTCGCCGTGCCGCGCCGAAGCCCGGCGCGAAGATCAGCGAGACGGTCGCGAAGGCGCGTCAGTCGAGCGACGATGACGCCGCCGCCGTGCTCGACTGGCTGAGCCACGGCGCATCGGGAATGGCGCGGGACTGAAGCGCTTTCGAAGCGCGATGAACGAAGGGCCGCCGATGCGAATCGGCGGCCCTTTGTCTTGCGGATCGAACCGGCGCGTCAGAACGAGTGCTGGATGCCCGCGTACACGCCCGACTGGCTGTGTCCGACGAGCGGGTTGTCCGTCGCCGCCGACGTGCCGTAGTTGTTGGCGTTCAGGCCGTAGTTCGCGGTGCTGCTGTTGCGCACCGTGGCGATCTGAATGTCGAACAGCGTGCGCTTCGAGATGTTGTACGAACCGCCGACCGAATAGATGGTCGCGTTGCCCGCGCCGTTGTTGCCGTTCACGTGATACACCGCGCCGATCAGCGCCGCTGCCGGCGTGGCTTGCCACGTCACGCCGCCCCATTCGTGATCGAGCGTGCTCGGCTGGCCGGGCAGCAGGTTCGTCATGCCGGACGTGCGGATCGCCTGATAGCCGCCCTGCAGCTTGAACTGGCCGAGGAACACGTTGAACATCGCCGTGTATTCGCGCGAGTAGGCGTAGGCACCGTTGCCCGTGCTGTAGTCACCGCCGAGCGTGCCGTTCGCCGGGTTGCGGATCTCGTCGTAGATGCCGCGCACCTGAAACAGCGGCGATGTGTAGGTGATCTGCGCACCGGCCTGACGGCCCTGCGGCGTGGTGCCGTTGCCGTTCCAGTTGGTCGCGTTGGACAGCGCGTACTGGCCGTAGAAATCGAAGCCCGCGAACTTCGGCGACTGATACGAAATGTTGTTGCTCGACTGCGGCCAGTTGCGGCCACGCACCAGCGATGCCGACGACCAGTTCGACTGACCGAACGGATCGAAGTCCCATATGCCGTTCGAGATGAAGAGCTCACGGCCGAGCAGAACCGTACCGAACTGATCGTTGGCGATACCGACCGTCGCCCAGCGATTGAAGAGGTTGCCTTGCGCCTGGCCGTTCATCGCGTTGAAGCCGTTTTCCAGCCGGAAAACGGCGCGGTTGCCGCCGCCCAGGTCCTCGGCGCCCTTGATGCCCCACAGGCTCGTGCCCCAATCGCCGCTTTCGGCGCGAAAACGATGCGTGCTGCCGCCGGCGCCGTCGGGCACGCCGCTCATGTATTCGAGTCCCGCGTCGATGCGGCCGTACAGCGTCACGCTGCTCTGTGCATGTGCCGCTGCGCTGAACGCCATGAGTGCTGCCGACGCGAGCAATACCTTCTTCATCATCCCCTCCAAAACGCTGTCAAAGAAAACATGTGCATGACGAGGCATCGCGATCACGCCGCGATCCGCGTCATTTCTCGAATTCGGAGGGATTGTGAAGTAGAACTACTTTGTCGGATGCCCGGTTTTGTAGTTTTAGTTGCCGAGTTGACAAATGTCGTGCGCGGGCAGGATACCGTCGGCATCGACGTTCGTTATGCCCGAGCTGCAAACGCCCGAAAGTCTCGCGATCCAATAAAAAACGGTGCGATACCCTTTCGGGCACCGCACCGATACGCGCCTCTCGCAGCAGCGTGAAAACCTTCTAAAAGACTTTTCTGTCAGACCCGTTGCTTAGAACGAGTGCTGGATACCTGCGTACACGCCCGTCTGGCTGTGGCCAGGGAACGGGTTGTCCGTCGAAGCAGCCGAGCCATAGTTGTTGGCGTTGAGACCGTAGTTCGCGGCCTTGCTGTTCTGCACCGTCGCAACCTGCAGGTCGAGCAGCGTGCGCTTGGACAGGTTGTACGAGCCGCCGACCGTGTAGATGGTCGCGTTACCCGCGCCGTTGTTGCCGTTGACGTGGTACACCGCCGCGATCAGCGCTGCTGCCGGCGTGGCTTGCCACGTCACGCCGCCCCATTCGTGATCGAGCGTGGTCGGCTGGCCGGGCAACTGGCCCGTCATGCCCGAGCTGCGGATTGCCTGATAAGCGCCCTGTACCTTGAACTGACCGAGGAACAGGTTGAACATCGCCGTGTACTCGCGCGAGTACGCATAGACGCCGTTGCCGCCCGAGCCGCCGTCGATCGGGTTGTACGCGCCGCCGAGCATACCGTTTGCCGGGTTGCGGATTTCGTCGTACATACCGCGAATCTGGAAGAGGGGCGTCGTATAGGTGATGTACGCGCCCGCTTCGCGGCCTTGCGGCGTCGTGCCGTTACCGTTCCAGTTCGTCGCGTTCGAGAGCGAGTACTGACCGTAGAAGTCGAAGCCCGCGAACTTCGGCGACTGGTACGAAATGTTGTTGCTCGACTGCGGCCAGTTGCGGCCACGCACCAGCGATGCGGACGACCAGTTCGACTGACCGAACGGATCGAAGTCCCATACGCCGTTGGCGATGAAGAGTTCACGACCCAGCAACAGCGTACCGAACTGATTGTTCGCGATACCGACCGTCGCCCAGCGATTGAAGAGGCCGCCGCCGCCCGGGCCTTGACCCGTCATGGTGTTGAAGCTGCCTTCCAACTGGAACACGGCGCGATAGCCGCCGCCCAGATCTTCGACGCCCTTCAAACCCCACAAGCTCGTGCCCCAATCGCCGCTTTCCGCCTTGAAGCGGTGCGAAGAGCCGGTGGCGGGCGCGCCGGCCGGACCGGTCGGCACACCGTTCATGTATTCGAGCCCCGCGTCCAGGCGGCCATACAGCGTCACGCTGCTCTGAGCGTGCGCCCCCGCGCTGAACGCCAGCAGTGCTGCCGACGCGAGCAAAGCTTTCTTCATCATCTCCTCCAACCCTGTCAAGAAATAGAACCCAAGTGCTGCTGTGTGGTTCGATGCGAGCGCACCCAACCGAAAATGTTTTCAGAGGAAGGACACGCGCGGGCTGTAGTGCTAGTGACGATTCGCACGTCGTGGGCGCGAATCTGACCCCGATCCGTCGATCGGTGCCGTTCCTCAGTTTCTTTTGGACTTTTGAAGTAAAACTACTTTTTGTGTACTTCGTTTTGGTACTTTCGTTACCAATTTAACAAATTACGTTATGGTCGCCAAAGAAAAATGACGATCGCCGACCGTTTGTGTCAAAAATGCAATGCCCATGTGCTAGGCAGTCGACCCACAGGATGGGAAATACGCCGCAAAGCCTTATTCCATCAGGGCTTCAGCGGCATGTAAGTTTCGGGGTCAGGTTTGTCGCCTATTGACGGGCGCTCGCCGCGGCGCTAGGTCGAGGCAGGGCGCGAAAGAGGTCTAAAGCCTTGCGGCCGGGCGTAAAAAAAGCGCCTCACGGACGCTTTTTTTGGAGTGGAAGGCTGCTTCCGGCAGCGATCGCTTACTTCAGGCTGCCCGACAGAAACTGCTTCAGGCGCTCGCTCTTCGTGTTGCCGAACACGGCATCCGGATGGCCTTCTTCCTCGATGCGCCCCTGATGCAGAAACACCACATGGTTCGACACGTTGCGCGCGAACGCCATCTCGTGCGTGACGACTATCATCGTGCGGCCTTCCTCGGCGAGCGTCTGCATCACCTTCAGCACTTCGCCGACGAGCTCTGGATCGAGCGCGGAGGTCGGCTCGTCGAAGAGCATGACATCGGGATGCATCGCGAGCGCCCGCGCGATGGCCACGCGCTGCTGCTGCCCGCCCGACAGATGCGACGGGTACTGCTTCTCCACGCGCGGCGCGAGCCCGACTTTCTCCAGATAGGTGCGCGCGCGCTCCTCCGCTTCTTTCCGCGAAAGTCCGAGCACGTTGACGGGCGCCTCGATCACGTTCTCCAGCACGTTCATGTGCGACCAGAGATTGAAGTGCTGGAAGACCATCGACAGTTTCGAGCGAACCTGCCGCAATTGCTGCGCGTCCGCCGCCTTCAGCGCGCCGGTCTTGTCCTTCATCGTGCGGACTTCTTTCCCGTCGACGAAGATGCGCCCCTGATTCGGCTGTTCGAGAAAGTTGATACAGCGCAGCATCGTGCTCTTGCCCGAGCCCGACGACCCGATGATGCTGATGACGTCGCCGGCCTTCGCCTTCAGCGACACGCCCTTGAGAACTTCGTTGCTGCCGTACTGCTTGTGAATGTCATCGACGAAAAGCTTGTGCTGCTGGGAAATCATGAACGGTCCTTGAGCGGCGGTGAACTTATTTGCCTTGCGGCCGCAAATAAGCGAGCCAGCGATGCTCGGCGCGGCGGAACAGCCACACGAGCGCGAACGAAATGCAGAGGTAGAGCAGGGCGGCGAGGCCGAACGCCTCGAACGACTGATACGTCGCCGAGTTGACATCGCGCGCGATCTTGAGGATGTCCGGCACGGTCGCCGTGAACGCGACGGTGGTCGCGTGCAGCATCAGAATGACTTCGTTGCTGTAGTAAGGCAGCGCGCGCCGCAACGCCGACGGAAGAATCACGCGCCGATACAGCGTGAAGCTCGACATGCCATACGCGCGCGCGGCTTCGATTTCGCCGTAGGGCGTCGCCTTGATCGCGCCGGCGAAAATCTCGGTGGTGTAGGCGCACGTATTCAGCGTGAACGCGAGCAGCGTGCAGTTCATCCCGCTTCTGAAGAACTCGGAAAGCAGCATGTGATCGCGCACGACCTGGAGGCTATACAGGCCCGTGTAGCAGAGCAGCAACTGCACATAGAGCGGCGTGCCGCGAAACACGTAGGTATAGAGCCACACCGAACGCGAGAGCAGCTTGTTCTTCGACACCCGCGCGACCGCGAGCGGCACCGAAAGACAAAAGCCGAGGCCGATGGAGATGACGAGCAGCCACATCGTGATCGCGAGACCGGTGATGCGGTAGCCGTCGGTGAAGAGGTAATTCTTCCAGTATTCCTGGATGATTTCGATCATGATCCCTGCCGCCCTGTAATGGACCGATTAGAGGTCGGCCTTGCGCACGCCGATGGAATAGCGCCGCTCCAGCCAGATCAGCACGAGATTCGAGATCGTGGTGATCGCGAGATAGATCGCGCCCGCGAGCAGCGTGAAGAAGAAGAAACGCAGCGTGCCCTTGCCCGCGTCCTGCGAGGCCTTGACGACGTCCGCGAGACCGATGATCGACACGAGCGCCGTCGCCTTGACCATCACCTGCCAGTTGTTGCCGATGCCCGGCAGCGCGAAACGCATCATCTGCGGAAACATGATGCGCGCGAAGGTCTGCCACGGCGTCATGCCGTAGGCCGCGCCCGCTTCGAGCTGGCCGCGCGGCACGGAAAGAAACGCGCCGCGGAAGGTTTCGGTGAAATACGCGCCGTAGATGAAGCCGAGCACCAGAATGCCGGCGAGGAACGGATCGATGTCGATCTGATCCCAGCCCATCGCGTCGGTGAAGAGATTCAGCCAGATCTGGATGCTGTAGAAGAGCAGCAGCATCAGCACGAGATCGGGCACGCCGCGGATGAGCGTGGTGTAGACGGTGCCGACGCCCGACGCGACGCGGTTCTTCGACAGCTTCGCCGCCGCGCCGATCAGGCCGATCACGAAGGCGAACACGAGCGACAGCACCGCCAGCTTGACGGTCTGCCAGGTGCCCGCGAGGATCAGCGGACCGTAGCCTTGCAACATGGTGATTCCTTGGTAAGGTGCCTGACGTGCATGGAGTGTGACGAGCGCGGCGGTCGGTATTCTAGATGGCCAAAATTGCGAGCAGCCGCTGCTGCTAACCCTGCCAACGTTTCGGATGCGTTTTTCCGGCGCATCGCGGCGCGTTCCGGCGTCTCGCGGGCGTTCCCAACCCGTCGCCGCCCGGAAAAGCGCGGTATTTTACCCGAAGCCGGCCAGGGCGCGAGTTCGAAGCAGGATGTGTCCGATTACATGCATCAGCGGAACGATGTAGTGCCGTGGCGCGCGTTGTTTCGGAAGGGCGTCGCCCTTACATTCTCTCCATCGCAAAACAACGCCTTGGGCGGGAGCAAACACCATGATCGAGATTCGCCGCAGCAACGAACGGGGTCACGCCAACCACGGCTGGCTCGACTCGTATCACAGCTTCTCCTTCGCCGATTACTACGATCCCGAGCACATGCACTTCGGCGCGCTGCGCGTGATCAACGAGGACCGCGTCGCGGGCGGACAGGGCTTCGGCGCGCATGGCCATCGCGATATGGAAATCGTGAGCTACGTGCTCGAGGGCGCGCTCGCGCATCGCGACAGCATGGGCAACGGCTCGACGATCCGTCCCGGCGATGTCCAGCGCATGAGCGCCGGCACCGGCGTGCGCCACAGCGAATTCAACGGTTCGCCGACGGACACCGCGCACTTCCTGCAAATCTGGATCATTCCGGATGCGCCGGGCGGCGCGCCCGGGTATGAGGAAAAGCGCTTCGCCGACGATGAAAAGCGCGGCCGCCTGCGGGTGATCGCATCGCCGGAAGGCACCGACGGTTCGGTGAAGATCGGCGCGAACGCGCGCATCTTCGCGGGACTTTTCGACGGCGACGAGCGCGCGGACTTCGACGTGCCGGCGGGCCGCCGCGTGTATGTGCATGTGGCGCGCGGCGCGGTGACGGTCAACGGCGAAGCGCTCGGCGCGGGCGACGCCGTGAAGCTCGAAGACGTGTCGAAGGTGACGATCGAGAAGGGCGATAACGCGGAAGTGCTGCTGTTCGACCTCGCCTGATCGTTCCACTGATGTAAAGAAGGCCGCGGAGCGCATGCTCCGCGGCCTTCTTTCATGCGCCGAGACGGCTTACGGCTTGGCCGTGGCGGATGCGCCCGCCGCCGCGCCCGGTGCGCCGTCCGGGCCGCCGCGGTGCTTGCCCCAGCGCTCGTGCATCTTCTGCTCGTGCTCGCGCATCTTCGCGAAGTGCTTCTTCAGCGCCGTGCTGACCGTCGTCTTCTGCTGGTCGTTCAGCGCGTTATAGAAGTTCAACCACGCGGTCGCGGTCTGCTCGCGCAACTGCTCGTTCTGCTGCTCGATCTTCTGATGCGCGGCGTGCATCGCGTTCAGGTCGAGGATCGGCTGGTTTTCCATCGACTTCATCTGATCGTGCATCTGCCTGAAGCTTTCGCGCATCGCCTGACGATTCTGCTTCATCGTCGTGAGCGCGGTCTGCCACAGCTTTTCCTGATCCGCGTTCAGCTTCAACTGGCCGTGCAGTTCATCCAGCTGCTTCTGCATCCGCATTTCCATGCGGTGGCCGCCGTGACCGCCGGGGCCGCCCATCATGGCCGGACCGCCCGGAGGCGGCGGGGGCGGCGCGTCGTTCGTCGCGGCGTAGGCCGTGCCGAACGTCAGCGCGATTGCGGCAGCGGCGGCGGTGAGGATGCGATATTGCTTGGCCATCTTGGTACTCCCTTGATTGTTTTCGAAGCCGAAGCCGCGAAACCTGCATCGACGTACGGGTTGATGCGTGGAGGTCTCGCGCTTGTCGGTGAGACACAGCGTAGGGGTTCGCCGTGCACGGCGTGTTACGGCATGGTTTAGGCTTGTTACGCAGGTTTACGCCTCGCTTTCGTCGTAACACCCCGTAACCCTTATGGCAGGCCTGTCATCAATCGAGGTCTGACGCACGCGCTAAACTCCATTCCATGACTACGCAAATACTTGTCGTCGACGACGACGCCGAACTGCGCGACCTTTTGCGCGACTATCTGGTCCGGCAGGGCATCGAGGTATCGGTGCTGCATGACGCCGGCGGTCTCGAACGCCGCATCGAACGCGAGCGGCCCGATCTCATCGTGCTCGACCTGATGATGCCGGGCGTCGACGGGCTGACCGCGCTCAAAGCATTGCGCGCATCCGGCGACGACATCCCCGTCATCATGCTGACCGCACGCGCGGACGACGTCGACCGCATCGTCGGCCTCGAACTCGGCGCGGACGATTACCTCGGCAAGCCGTTCAATCCGCGCGAACTGCTCGCGCGGGTGCAGGCCGTGCTCCGCCGCCGCCGCACGATTCCGTCCGCCGCGCCGGAGCAGCGCGAACCGTATTCGTTCGGCCGCTTCAGGCTCGACTTCCAGTCGCGCACGCTGCAACAGGACGACAGGCCGCTCACGCTGTCGGGCAGCGAATTCGCGCTTCTGAAAATTTTCGTGAACAACCCGATGCGCACGCTCACGCGCGAGCGCCTGCTCGAACTGCTCCACGGTCCGGAGTACGACGGCACCGATCGCGGCATCGACGTGCAGGTGTGGCGCCTGCGCCGCATCCTGGAAACCGATCCGTCGGCGCCGCGCTTCATCCAGACGGTGCGCGGACGCGGTTACGTGTTCGTGCCGGACGGCGAGCAAAATGCGCCGGGCAATTGACACGCTGTTCGGCCGGCTGGTCGTCATCGTCATCGGCATGTTGGTGTTGTCGCATGTCGCGTGGTTCGCGATCATCCGCTTCGAGCGCGATAACGTGCAGACGCGCTTCGCCGTCGAGGAGGCCGTGTTCCTGGTCGAGGCGGTGCGCCAGCACATCGCCAATACGCCGGATCAACCGCTGCCGCCGCGCGTGCGCCTCGTGGCGCTCGATAGCCCGGACGTGCCGAAGCAGCCCGACGAGGGCACGCCGCCGCCGCTGCAGCGCTTTGTCGAGGATCTGAAAGACCGTCTGCCCGACGGCACCGACGTGCGTCTCAACGAGCCCGGCGGCCCGCCGAGCGTCTGGGTGCACGGCGCGAAGGACGCAGGCTGGGTCGTCGTGCCGGTGCAGCCGCTGCGTCCGCCGCGCTCGCGCGACCGCATGCTCGTCTGGCTCGCGCTGATCTTTTCGACCGCCGTGCTCGCCGCGCTTTTCGGCGCGTGGCAGCTGCAGTCGCCACTGCGCGCGCTCGCGCAGGCGGTCGGGCGCTTCGGACGCGGCCAGCCGACGCCGCCCGTGCCGGAGCGCGGTCCGCGCGAATTGCGGCAGCTCACGCACGGCTTCAATCAGATGGTCCGCGAGGTCTCGCAGACGGAGAACGATCGCGCCGTCATGCTTGCAGGCGTCGCGCACGATCTGAAGACGCCGCTCGCGCGCCTGCGTCTGCGCGCCGAAATGATGGACGACGACAAAATGCGCGACGGCGTCGTGCGCGATGTCGATTCGATGGCGCATATCGTCGACCAGTTCCTCGTGTTCGCGCACGACCGCCCGGACGGCAGCGAGCCGGTTCCCGTCGACGAGCAGTGCGAGCGGATCGCGCGGGCGTATCGCGCGGTGTCGCCGGACGCGCAGCCGATCCGCCTGAAGCTCGAAGCGGGGCCCGCTTTCGCGCTGCCGGCGGCGTCGCTGGACCGGTTGTTGTCGAATCTGCTGGATAATGCCCATGCATACGGCGCGCCGCCGGTCGTCATCGAGACGCGGCGGGAAGCCAAGGGCTGGGTATTGTCGGTGTCCGATCACGGCAAGGGCATCGCGCCGGACGATCTCATCAAGGCGAGCCGGCCTTTCGTGCGGCTCGATCCGGCGCGCGGCGGCAGCGGCCACAGCGGGCTCGGACTCGCGATCGTGGAGCGGCTCGCGCGACGTGCGGGCGGCGAGTGCGAGATCGGCAATCGTGCCGACGGCGGATTGCAGGTCACGATGACCTTTCCGTTCGACAGCGCCACGCGGCCGGTGCAGGAGCGCCGCGCCGGGTCGCAGCACGAAGAGCGCGCGCTGTAACGGCGCGCTCGGTCAGAGAGGCGGAGCGGCGTCAGTCGAACAGGGTTTCGAGCGCGGACGCCGCTTCGCTGTCCACCGTGTTGTACGTCACCGTCGACGCCTCGAAGATGTAGTGCGTCGTGTACTTGCCGAGGCGCGAGAGAATCTCCTCCTGAATCACCTCGGGCGCGAGATCGATCTTCAGGAACCACGTCGTCGACGACAGCCGCGTCTGAAAAGAGCCGTACTCGGCGAGCAGGTGGTCGAACGTTTCTGCGTCCTGATCCCGGCACACGATGACCAGATTTCCCTTCATGCAATCCTCCCGATTCACGCCAGCGGCATTCGATTTCGAACATCGATGATACCTGCGCGATGCGTGCGCGTCGCGGCACGCGCATGACCGTGCGGTGACTCGACGCGCCGGTTCGGCCGGCTACTTGCCGGCCAGCGTGTCTTCGGGATGCCGGGTGGACGGGCCGGGATCGGCGGGGCGCACTTCGCTGCGGTCGCGCCCGCGCGATTTCGCCTCGTAAAGCGCGAGGTCGGCGCGCGAGAGAATCCATTCGAGCGCGTCGTCGGGCGCGAGCTCCGTGATGCCGATGGATACCGACAGCGCCGCGTCGTCCGGCAGATGCGCGCAGTGCTCGTGATGGAAGCGCTTCCGCAGGCGCTCAAGCACGGCGTGCGCGTCGGCGAGCGGGGTTTGCGGCAGCAGGATGCCGAATTCCTCGCCGCCGAGCCGCCCGATCGCATCGCTCGGACGAAGCTGCGCACGGCACACTTCGACGAAATGCTCCAGCGCGCGATCGCCCGACGCGTGCCCGAAGCGGTCGTTGATCTGCTTGAAGTGATCGAGATCCGCGATCGCCACCGACAGCGGGGTGCCGACCGAGCGCGCGAGCTCCACTTCGTGACGCAGCGTGTCGAGGAAATAGCGGCGCGAGAGGGCGCCGGTGAGCGCGTCGTGGCGCGCTTCGGCCGAAAGCAGCGTATTGGCCGACTGGAGCTGTTCAGCGAGATCGCGGGTCGCGCGGTGCAGGCGCCGCTCACGCGAATACGACGTCGCGATCACGATCGCGAGCGTCACGACGCCGAGCATCGTCAGGAACACGAGGAAGCGGTCGCGGCTGTGATTGCGGCTGATCTCCGGCCAGCTCGTGAGCGGATGCACGATATGCGCCGACAGTCCCGAATTGAGACCCGTGCGCTCGTCGTAGAGCGAAGGCACGTTGCTGCCGTTCGCGGCGTAGAAGGTTTGCGCGAGCGCGGGCGCGAGCCAGTGCTCCGAGGCGCGCATCTGCTCGCCAATGTGCGCGATGCGCAGCTCCGGAAACGACTCGCGCCGATAGTGCTCGACGCGTTCGCGCTCCGTCATGCGCGCGATGGGCGCATTGGGCATCGCCTGGTATTCGAGCCGGCCGTCGTGCGCCATCACGACGACGCCGTTTTCATCGGTCACGAAGGTGCCGGCGCGCGACACCCAGTGCCGCAGCCGGTCGATGCTCACTTTGGCGATCACCGCGCCGACCAGGATGCCGTCTTCGTAAGCGGGCGCCGCGATGAAGATGCCCGGCTCGCCGGACAGCCGCCCGACGCCGTACATCTCGACGAAGCCGCCGAGCAGCGCGCGGGCGACATAGCCCCGGGCGCTCATGTCGTAGCCGATGAAGCTGTCGTCGTCGGCGGCGTTGCTCGACGCAATGCAGAAGCCGCGCTCGTTGACGAGCCAGATCGAGTCGAGGCCGGAGAAGCCCTGCGCGTCGTGCAGGAAGTGATTGACCTTTTCGAGCGCGGGGCGCGCGGTCCAGTCCTTGCGGCGTTCGAGTTCCGTCCCGGCCGGGTTCGAGGCATAATTCCGCGACTCCGCGAGCGCGCGCTGCGTGAGGTCCATCTGCGCGAGCGTGGCGGGAATGGCGCGCGACATCGCCAGATCGCTCGCGATGATCTGCGCCATGTTGTCGACGATCGACCCCGCCATCTGACGCTCGGTACGCACCGTCGCCGTCATCTCCTGTTGTACCATTCGGTCCGACAACAAGCCGGCGGCCACCCAGCACGCGCACGCCAACGCGGCGATGCCGAGCGTCGCGATCACACGGTGCAGGATGAGTTTGTTCATCGGACGCGCGCGCATGGGAGGTTCACGCGAGACAAAGGTCGCATGCGCCATGCCGGCCATTCGGCGCGGTGTGCACATGGCGGTCGACGCGGGCGTGTGGATTGCAGCGCGTGATGTCTGCCGTATTCCGGCTTGTGCTCGCAACGGGGCGGCGGGCGCGGCTCAGGCGGTTATTCGGCTCGGATCTGGCGTCTCGCATCGCATCGGCGCTCAAATTATTGTTTGTGATAAGCCCAGATTGGACGATGTTTTTTGCCGCCTATCAAGCGCCATGTCACGGCGTGCGACGTCTGTCCAACACAACGGACGCGCGCCGGGCGCACGCGCTGGCGCTTCTTCGTCGAATAGCGGCGAGCCGCAGCCAAACTGAAAGGAAGCGAAAGCACGAGCGCCGGGCGCATTCGACGCGGGCTGCCCTTCATTTTGCCCGTGCCGTGCCGAAGAGCAACAGAAACATCGCATGATTCGCGTGCCGGACCGCATGAAGGTTGTGCCTGTCACGCGGGTTGGTGTAGTGTCGCGCGGTTCAGAACGGGGATCGTCTGACGCGGCGACTGCCTGGCGCCGCGCTGCGAGCTGAACGTGTCGTCGTTTCGGCGGCTCCGTGCGTTGAGCATGGGGTCGTCCCGGGCAGAGGCTTCTTGCCCGCCTGACGGTTATCTGCCGTCGGAAGCAACATCCCGCGCCCGGCGCGGTCGGAACAAAGCCTTACGGGGAGGGCCTTGCATGGAATTTGGTTTCAATCTGAATCGCACGGCGAATGCGTCGGCGTGGCGGATCCTGCCCAACCGCTGGGATTTCGTCGCGTTCCCGATGATCATCTGCATCATCGCGCTCGCCGCAGTCGGTTTCCACGAGACCCTGGCGCCGATCTCGACCCTGCAGACCCAGGCGATCTCGCTCGACCCCGCGAATCTCCCCGAATACGCGTTGCGCACGACCTTGCGCATGCTGCTGGCGATGGTCGCGTCGCTCATTTTCACGCTGATCTACGGCACGCTCGCGGCGAAGAGCCGGCGCGCGTCGATCGTGCTCGTGCCGATTCTCGACATTCTCCAGTCGGTGCCGGTGCTGGGCTACATCTCGTTCACGGTGACGTTCTTCCTCGCCATGTTCCCGGGGCGCGTGATCGGCGCCGAATGCGCGGCGATCTTCGCGATCTTCACGAGTCAGGCGTGGAACATGACGTTCAGCTTCTATCAGTCGCTGCGCACGGTGCCGCGCGATCTGGACGAAGTCTCGCGCGGTTTTCATCTCACCAACTGGCAGCGCTTCTGGAAGCTCGAAGTGCCGTTCTCGATGCCGGGCCTCATCTGGAACATGATGATGTCGATGTCGGGCGGCTGGTTCTTCGTGGTCGCCTCCGAGGCGATCACGGTCGGCAACCGCACGATCGTACTGCCGGGCATCGGCGCGTATCTCGCGACCGCCATCGGCGAGCGCAATCTCTCCGCGATCGGCTGGGTGATTCTCGCGATGACCGTCGTCATCCTGGCCTACGACCAGTTGATGTTCCGCCCGCTCGTCGCGTGGGCGGACAAATTCCGCATGGAGAACACGAGTTCCGGCGACGAGCCGAAGTCGTGGCTGCTCGACCTGATCCGCCGCACGCGCCTGATTCATCGTCTGCTGGTTCCGGCCGGCTGGATTCTCGCGAAGGCGGCGCGCGTGCCGATCAAGCTGCCGTCGCTGCAGGGCGCGCTGGAAAACGTCGGCCTGCCGCTGCGCGCGAAGGTGCCGTCCACGCGCGCGGGCGATATCGCGTGGGGCACGGCCGTGCTGCTAGTCACGGTGTTCGTCGTGTGGAAGGTCGCGTCGTTCGTCGCGACGGGCGTCACGTGGAGCGAAGTCGGCCACGTGTTCGTGCTCGGCTTCATCACGCTCTTGCGCGTGGTCGTGCTGATCGCGATCGCTTCGGTGATCTGGGTGCCGCTCGGCGTGCTGATCGGCCTGCGCCCGGCGCTCGCCGAGAAGATCCAGCCGCTCGCGCAGTTCCTAGCCGCGTTCCCGGCGAACCTGCTGTTTCCGGTGTTCGTCGTCGTGATCGTGCGCTGGCATCTGAACCCGGATATCTGGCTCTCGCCGCTGATCGTGCTCGGCACGCAGTGGTATATCCTTTTCAACGTGGTGGCGGGCGCGTCTTCCTACCCGAACGATTATCGCGAGGCCGCGACCAACTTCCAGATTCGCGGCTGGCAGTGGTGGAAGAAGTGCATGCTCCCCGGCATCTTCCCTTACTACATCACCGGCGCGATCACCGCTTCGGGCGGCGCGTGGAACGCGAGCATCGTCGCGGAAGCGGTGTCGTGGGGCAAGACGGAGGTTGTCGCGCATGGTCTCGGCGCGTATATCGCCCAGACGACCGCCGCGGGCGACTATCCGAAAATCATTCTTGGCATCGCCGTGATGTCGCTGTTCGTCACGCTGTTCAACCGACTGTTGTGGCGCCCGCTATACGCCTACGCCGAAGCAAGACTCCGGCTGGATTGAGGACGAGTTCCGATGCAGAACCTGAAAACTACGCAGACGTCCGCTGCGCAAGACTCGCGGCGACCCCAGGGCACGCCGCCGCGTCTCGGCGCGGAAATCCTGCGCGTCGCGAACGTGAGCCGCGGCTTCAACAAGACGCAGGGCGAACTGCTCGTGCTCGACGATGCGAATCTCTCGCTGCGCGAAGGCGAGATCGTCGGATTGCTCGGACGTTCGGGCTCGGGCAAGTCGACGCTTTTGCGCATCATCGCCGGGCTGATCGAGCCGACGGGCGGCGAAGTCACTTATCTGAACGAGCCGTTGCGCGGTCCCGCGAAGGGCGTCGCGATGGTGTTTCAGACCTTCGCGCTGTTTCCGTGGCTGACCGTACTGCAGAACGTGGAAGCGGGTCTGGAAGCGCAAGGCGTGGCCGCGCGCGAGCGGCGCGAGCGCGCGCTGGCCGCGATCGACCTGATCGGTCTCGACGGCTTCGAGAACGCGTATCCGCGTGAATTGTCGGGCGGGATGCGTCAGCGCGTGGGTTTCGCACGGGCACTGGTCGTCGATCCGACCTTGCTGTTGATGGACGAGCCGTTCTCCGCGCTCGACGTGCTCACCGCCGAAAACCTGCGCACCGACCTGCTCGATTTGTGGACGCAAGGGCGCATGCCGATCAAGTCGGTGCTGATCGTCACGCACAACATCGAGGAAGCGGTGTTCATGTGCGACCGCATTCTCGTGCTGTCGTCGAATCCGGGCCGCGTGATGGCCGAGATCAAGGTGCCGTTCAAGCATCCGCGCAATCGCCTGGATCCGGCGTTCCGGCGTCTCGTCGACGATATCTACGCGAAGATGACCGCGCGGCAGATGGGCGAAGCGAAGAAGAAGGGGCTGGAGTTGGGAAGCTGGCTGCCCGAAGTCTCGACGAACCTGATGGCGGGTCTCATCGAAACGCTCGCGGCCGAGCCGTACCACGGCCGCGCGGACATGCCGGAAATCGCGCGGTCGCTGCATCTCGAAGTGGACGATCTCTTCCCGATCGCGGAAGTGCTGCAACATCTCGGTTTCGCGGACGTGCGCGAGGGCGACATCTATCTGACGCCGCAGGCGCGCGTGTTCGCGGAGTTCGGCACGCAGGAGCGCAAGATGATGTTCGCGGAGCATCTGCTGCGGCACGTGCCGCTGGCGGCGCGGATCAAGAAGGTGCTGAACGAGCGGCCTGGGCATCGCGCGCCGCGCTTGCGCTTCGAGCAGGAACTGGAGGACTTTCTCTCCGACAAGGCCGCGCAGGAAACGCTCGATGCGGTTATCGACTGGGGCCGCTACGGGGAAATTTTCTCGTACAACGATCAGACCGAGATGCTGAGCCTGGAGGACGTGGAGGCTTGAGTTTCCTGTGGATGCGAGCACGTGAAGCGCGGTTGCCGGCGACGGCGCCGCGCTTTTTCTTTGCGCGTTGGCCGTTTGGCTGAATGTTCGCGCGGTGCGTTGAATCGTACCGTTTTCGTCTTGAACAGTGTTGCTGCGTGTGTAAAGCTACACACGCAGCGTTCGGAGACGAGATGGATTCATCGCGCTTGATACGAATGCTGCTGGATGACGGGTGGGAGCGCGTTCGCTCGCGCGGCAGTCATCACCAGTTCAGACACAGGACCAAGACCGGTTGTGTGACTGTGGTTCATCCAAAGAAAGACGTGGCGATCGGGACCGTCAGATCGGTACTCAAAGCCGCCGGATTGCTCAACCGTCTGTATTCGTCGTAACGGAGTTGGACATGGAGTTTGCCCTCGCCATTCACAAGGATCCTGATAGCTGCTACGGCGTGACCGTGCCCAATGTGCCCGGCGTTTTTTCGGCCGGCGATACGATCGACGAAGCGATTCATAACGCCCGGGAAGCCATCTTCTTCCACATCGAGTCGATTATCGAAGACGGCGGGGAAGTCGAAATCACGTCGCGAAGCATCGAGGAACTGATCGTCGATTCCGACTTCGCCACGGCAATCTGGGCCTACGTCGAAGTCGATCTCTCGAAGCTCGACTCGCGTCCCGAGCGCATCAACATCAGCCTGCCGCGATTCGTGCTGCGCAAGATCGACAGCTACGTCGAGGCGCGCCACGAAACCCGCAGCGGCTTTCTGGCGCGGGTCGCGCTCGAAGCGATCGCGAACGGCTGAGACCGCAAAAAAGCGCGGCGCTCGTGACGAGCGCCGCGCGTTCGATATCCAGCCGCGGGAAACCTACTGCAGATTCCCCCAACGCTCGACGGCCGGTTCCGCCGACGCCCATTTCCATCCTTCGGATTGCTGGCAGGCCGTAGCGACGAACCACTCGGCGGGCGCTTTCGCATCGTCGCCATCGACGACCGAAAACGCGAATTCCTTGCAGCTCGCGAGCGCGCTATTGAACTCGCGCAGCACGCGCACCTCGCCGTGGCCGTTCTCGACCGGCAACGTATGCTTGACCTTCCATGGCCGCGTTTCGCCGACCTGCGACATGCCCGCCGTCACCGCGATCATGACCTGCTGATCCTGATGCAGCGATTTCATCGTGCGCGCGACGAGTTCGTCGGTGGCGGCCTGCACCGCGATGCCGACGCCCAGGCCCACAGCCGGGTTCGTCGTGAACGCGCCGGTCGCGACGCCCGCCACCGCACCCGTCGCGGCGCCGATCGATGCGCAGCCGCTCATCGTCACGCACGCGGCCGCGCCGGCAGCGACGAGCCCAAGACGCAGCGCAAAAGATACGTCGAAAGACAGCGTCATTGCAGGGCGCCCCAGCGCGGCGTAGCCGGTTCGGCCGACGCCCACTTCCACTTGTTGCCGTCGCGGCAAACCGATGCCACGTAGAACGCGCTGTCGGCGGGGCGGTCCTTGGTCGCGTCGCGATCGACGGAAAACACGATCTCCTTGCATTCGAGCACGCCGCTGCTGATGGTGCGGCTCACCGTCACGCGGCCTTTTTCGTCGTCCTCGATCGGCACTGAATGCACGGCCTTCCACGGCGCAACCGCGCCGACCGCAAGCGGACCGGCGACCGTCGCAATCTGATCCTGCGAGTAGGTATGCGCGACGCGCTGCGTGTACTGCACGCCCGCGCGCGCGGCGGCGACCGCGCCGAGGCCGATGCCCGTTGCGACGGCGGCGTTGCTGGTGACACTGTTTGCCACCGCGGCGCCCGCGATACCGGCGCCGGCCGTCGCGCCTGCGCTGTAGAGCGAGTTGCATCCGCTGAGACTCACGCAAGCGATGGCGCCCGAAACGATCGCGGCGAGCGCGGCGGCACGCGACCCGCGCCGATGAACCCTGATCTGCATGTTGCTTTTCCTTCGTCTTCCGTTTCCCGACGCTTGCGATCGGGGTTCGAGGGGCTCGAATCTACTTGAGGTTCCGCCCTCAAGTCACCGCCCGGCAACGCGCAGAGACGAAACGCGCACGCGGGCTTCGCGCATTTTGAAGCATGCTTCTAATTACCGGTTTGAGAAAATTGCAAGAAATTGCAAGCGTGAAGAGCACGTTTCGATCCACGTATCGCTCCGTGCGCGAAAAAAAAAGCGAGCGCGGATGTCTGCGCTCGCTTCCCGGTCATGCGGATATCGCCTCGGATACGCTTCAGCTTTCGCTATTCGACGACGCGTCGCTGCCCTCGGTGTCCTCGTTTTCGTACGCGCCCAAGCGGTTGTACAAAGTCTTCAGGCTCACCCCGAGCGCTTTCGCGGCGCGCCGCTTGTCGCCGCCGCAGTGTTTGAGCGTGCCGAGGATGATCTGCTTCTGCGCATCGGCGAGCGGCGTACCGACCCAGACGTTCATCGCGTCGCCTTGCGTGACGGGCTTCTTCACGCGCGATGCGAGATGCGGATGCGCGATCTCCACCGTCTTCTCCGCCAGAATGAACGCGCGATAAACCGTGTTCTTCAGTTCGCGCACGTTGCCCGGCCACGAATACGTTCGCAGCACGTCGAGCGCGCGTTTGCTGAACACTTTGTTCGTGCCTTCCTGCGCGTTCATTTCGGACAGGAAATGCTGTGCGAGCAGTTCGCGATCCGAATCGCGCTCGCGCAACGGCGGCGCGCGCAGCGGGAATACGGCGAGCCGGTACATGAGATCCTCGCGCAGGCCGTTTTCCTTCACGGCCGCGACAGGATCGCGGTTCGTCGCTGCGATCACGCGCACATCGGAGCTGATGAGATCGTTGCCGCCGACGCGAAAGAACGTGCCTGTTTCCAGCGCGCGCAGCAGCTTGACCTGGCGCACGGGCGACATCTCGGTCACTTCGTCGAGGAAGAGCGTGCCGCCGTTCGCATGCTCGAAATAGCCGATGCGTCCCTGCACCGCGCCCGTGAAGCTGCCTTTCTCGTGGCCGAAGAGCTCGGCCTCGATGAGATTGTCGGGAATCGCACCGCAGTTCACCGCGATGAACGGCGCGTCCTTGCGCGCGCTGTGGTCGTGAATCGTACGGGCGACGAGCTCCTTGCCTGTGCCCGACTCGCCGATGATGAGCGCGGTCGCATCGGTCGCGGCCACGCGCTCGATTTGCGCGTACAACTCCTGCATCACGGGCGACGAGCCATAGAGCAGTCCATAAGACTTCAAGCCCGGCACTTCCCCCGTGTTGCGTTTTCTTTGCGCGGGTGTATCGCCGACCGCGGCGGGCGGCTGATCCAGATCGGTTGACGCCATGTGTCCTGATCGTTCCTGAGTGCTGCGTATGTAGTGGGCGGGCGGCGGACTCGCGCGGGCGCTTCCGGTTGCAATCGGCCTGGCGCGGCTCGGCGCGCGCGAGCGGCGCAACCGTGGATGACCGCGCGCATCGGCATATGACGCGCCCTTGCGCGCTGCCCTTGAGACTCACGCGATCCGTGAGCGTCGTTCCTGGTTGAGCGTCGGTCCAGGCGCGTCTGCATCGGCTGCTTGTTCAGAGCCGGTTCGTTGCAAACGCACCTATCTCATAAACGCTATTTAACCATTCGCAACGACATTGCGGCAATGCGCGGGCCGGCCGTTCAGCGCATTTTGTCTGCATCGCGCGGGCCCTCGCGGCGCTTCCGGAAAGGTTCTCCTTGCCGTACTGAAAATTTACAAGGCGACGGCGTAATTGTTACCCGATCGTCGGCGGGTTCGCCTCCCATCGGCAGTCCTGCGCGGTGTCGCCGGATCTGGCACGAAAGCTGCATGATAGGGCTCACATCGTGACTCATATTCGAAAAATTGCCGACGGGCGCGGTCTCGGAGGCGCACACACGAGGATGGGCGAGAGAGGCAACGCATCATGGAAGACATTTTCAACTTCGACGGGGGCGCACATCCGCGCTCGATTCCCACGCGGCCGGCCCGGACCCGGAAGGAACTCACGGCCGGCGAGCCGATCGACATCTATCACTGGGCCGCTGTCGCGCTCGTGACCGCGCTGATGTGCGCGGTGCTAGGCTATGCGGCGGGCACGCCAGCGCTCGCGCGTGCCGCGAACGTGACGAGCCTCGTGTTCGGCGCGATGGGCGGCGCGTTGATGGCGAGCGGCGTCGTGCGCAGCCTGCGCGCGCGGAGCGCGGCGGGCGAGCGCCTCCGCGTCGCGGGCGTGCCGGTCGCCGAAACGCGCTGACGCGCGCCGACGATCCCGCAAACCCACTTGGGCGAGGACTACATTCCATGAGTCAAACGACTGTCCAGCTTGCGTTGGGCAAGCAAAAGATCATCGAAGACATCAAGGTGCTGCTGAACGACGCGGAGGAATTGCTGCGCTTGTCGGCGACGCTGCCAGGCGAGGGCGTCGATGCGCTGCGCTCGCGTCTGCGCGATCACGTCGATTCGGCGCGCGGCGCGCTCGAAGATGCACAGGCGAGTGCGCAAAGCCGATACCGCGCAGGCGTCGATTGCACCGAGAAATACGTGAAGGACAATCCCTGGCAATCGCTCGGCATGGCGGCGGGCGTCGGTTTTCTGGTGGGACTTCTGGTTTCGCGGTGATTTACAGCTTTATCGCTCCGGCCGGCTTTCCTGACAGCGGCGATTTTCATTAGACGAAGGAGAGAACACAAATGGCACGGCCTTCAATCGGAATTTTCGGCGCGCTGTTCGCGCTAGGCGGCGTTCTCGCATGGAAGTGGGTGCAGTCTCAGGACGCCGGGCGGCGCACTGCACGCGATCTGAGCCGTTGGGAAGACGAGGGCGGCAAGGTGCTCACGCCCGCCACCGGCGCGAGCGGGCAGGCCGTAAATGGCCACGGTGCGGTCGGCGGCACCGCCGATGCATGGCATTTTCCGCGGAGTTGATTCACTTCAGACATTCGGCCGAATTAATGGTCCGATCAATCAAACGCACGCTGGACCAGCGTGCGTTTTCATCTTGATAAACGCTTATAATCAGTGAAACTTCGGCCATAAGTTGCCTAAATGGAAAAACTTACTTGGGCCGAATCAAGCGTGCAGAAATCGGAAATTATTTTATTTTTCGCGCATTCTGCGTGACGCCGATTATCTTTTTTCGGCCGTAACCGCGAATCGCACCGGCCCGTGCGGCAGCGCCGCCGCGCGGAGAAGACCACGCCGCCACCTGGCGTGTGACCCTGAAACGCTTAGGAAGAATTCGAAACGCAATGCCACACGTATTGATTGTCGATGACGATCCCAGTACCCGCGAGGCGCTAGCCGCGATCATCGGCGAAGACGGATTGACGACGGCCACCGCCAGCGATCTGCGCGAGGCGCGCATCCAGCTCGTGCGGCAAACGCCGGACGTCGTATTCACCGATCTCAAACTGCCCGATGGCACGGGCGTCGACCTGTTCGAGGATCTCGATCCGCGCTCGGGCGTCGAGTTCATCGTCATTACGGGACACGCGACGGTGGAATCCGCCGTCAGCGCGCTCAAGATGGGCGCCGCCGACTACCTCGTCAAGCCGATCAACATGCAGCGCGTGAAGGCCATCCTTTCGCGCCTGCCGCGCGCCGGCGACCTGAAAGCGGAAATCGGCACCTTGCGCGGCGAGTTGCGCCGCATGGGGCGCTTCGGCCTGATGCTGGGCAATTCACCTGCCATGCAGACCGTCTACGACCAGGTCGGCCGCGTCGCGCCGACGGCGGCATCGGTGCTGCTCATCGGCGAGTCGGGCACCGGCAAGGAAGTCGCCGCGCAGACGCTGCACGAGCTCTCGCTGCGCCGCAAGCATTCGTTCATCGCGGTGAACTGCGGCGCGATCTCGCCGAACCTGATCGAATCGGAGATGTTCGGCCACGAGCGCGGCTCGTTCACGGGCGCGGATCGGCAGCACAAGGGTTATTTCGAACGCGCGAACGGCGGCACGCTGTTCCTCGACGAAATCACGGAAATGCCGATCGAGCTTCAGGTGAAACTGCTGCGCGTGCTGGAGACGGGCATGTTCATGCGCGTCGGCACGACCAAGGAAATCGAGACGGACGTGCGCCTGATCGCCGCGACCAATCGCGATCCCGAGCAGGCCGTGCTCGAAGGCAAGCTGCGCCTCGACCTTTATCACCGTCTGAACGTGTTCCCGATCAACCTGCCGCCGCTGCGCGAGCGCGGCAAGGACGTCGAGCTGCTCGGCCAGGCGTTTCTCGACGAACTGAACGCCCGGTACAACACGAAAAAGGATTTCCCGCCCGCCGTCCGCGAGATGCTGGCGTCGTACAACTGGCCCGGCAACGTGCGCGAACTGAAGAACTACGTGCAGCGCGCGTACATCATGTCGGCGTCGGACTCGGACAGCACCGCGACCGTGCCGCTGCAGATTTCGCTTTCGAAGCCGTCGGCGGGCACGGCGGTGACGATTCCGTTCGGCACGTCGCTCGCGCAGGCCGACCGTCAGCTCATTCTGGCGACGCTCGATCAATGCGGCGGCGTGAAGACGCGCGCGGCGGAAATCCTCGGCATCAGCCTGAAAACGCTCTATAACCGGCTCGTCGAGTACGGCGAGGATGCGAACAAGGCTGCCGTCGGCGAAGGCGGCGACATAAGCGATTCCGACAGCGAAAATCCCTGAACTTCGCGTATCTTTAGACAAATCGACGCCTGCGGCTTGTAAAACCGCAGGCGTTTTTCATTGGCAGGCGCGTTTTCTACGCCGATAATGTCTCAGAAGCGAACGTAGCCGATGTGTCTCAGGGGCATGGCCCTTGCTGCCGATCGAATGACATCCGCGCAGTCGCGCCAGTGCGTGTCGCGGATGGGAAAAGTACGATCACAAGACCGCAAGGAGCCCATCATGTCACTCAACATGTCGATCCGCGCTTCCGACGATGCCCGTTTCGAAGCTCAGACGCCGCAGCCGCCGGACCCGCCGGTGACGCCGCCGGACCAGCCGCCGCCCACGCCGATTCCGCCCGACACCAATCCGGACCCGACGCGCGAGCCGCCCGAACCGCCGTCGCAGCCGATCGGCGATCCGCCGCCTGGACCGGGCGATCAGCCGCATGTGCAATAGCGTGTCAGAACGATGTTGAACCGCAGACGTTGGACAATGCCCAGAATTCGTGCAAGGTTTGAATAAGTTTCCATCCCGGACGTAGGGATTACAACGGATGACGCAACGATGACCGGCGACACGTTCTGTCGCCGGTCGTTTTTTCTGAAGCCGCGCTCATCGCAGCGCATCGGTCCGACGCCGCCGACGTCACTATCGCGACGGCCTTCTTACCTGGAGGCATCATGAGGCATCCCGCACTTCGACGCTCCGCGCGTCATTCTTCCAAGCGCGAAGCGCGCGCCGAAGCCGCCAAGTCGGCCGGCACGCAGAGCGCGTCCGCACCGCCCGCCGAACACGATCCCGCCTCGCAGAACCGCCCCGCGCCTGGCGTTCCGCCCGATGGCGAACACAATCAGGGCGGCGTGCGGCGCGAAGGAATCGACTATCAGCGCGATTTGGGCTCCGAGCAGGACTCGTGATTTCAGCCGGCGGCAGCATCCGGCAAAAGAACAAAAATTTCTACGCGGCGCGCCTTCGCCGCGTGTTTTCGTTCGTCCGTAACATCTCCATACAAACTTTCGTTTACAAAAACCAACAAAAAGGCACAGCTTTTGCATACCCTTGATCGCCAATTCGAGCATGCAACGACAACTGAGAGGTGATGCTGTAATGAGCAGATTGATCGTGGTATCGAATCGCGTCGCACCGATCCAGGAAGGCAAGCCCAGCGCGGGCGGCCTCGCGATCGGCGTTCTGGACGCGCTCAAGGAGACTGGGGGCGTGTGGTTCGGATGGAGCGGCGAGATCGTCGGCGAATCGGGCGCGCCTGTTCTGGAGAACAGCGGAAAAGTGACCTACGCGACCGTCGGCCTGACGCGCCGCGATTACGACCAGTATTACCGAGGTTTCTCGAACGCCACCCTGTGGCCGACTTTTCACTATCGCAACGACCTCTCGCGCTTCGATCGAGAGGAGTACGCGGGCTACATGCGCGTGAACGCGAGTCTTGCGGCCAAGCTGAAGACGCTGCTCAAGCCCGACGACATCATTTGGGTGCACGACTATCACATGCTCCCGTTCGCGCAGGAGCTGCGCAAGCTCGGCGTCGCGAATCCGATCGGCTTCTTCCTGCACATTCCGTTTCCGGTGCCGGAGATGATGCGTACGGTTCCGCCGCATGAGGAACTGATCGCGGCGATGTGCCAGTACGACGTCGTCGGCTTTCAGACGGATGCCGACAAGCAGTCGTTCATCGATTACGTGGAACGCACGAGCCGCGGCCACTACAACGACGACGACGGCATGCTTCAGGCCTTCGGCCGCATGCTCAAGGTGGGCGCGTATCCGATCGGCATTTATCCGGACGCCATCGCCAAGGCCGCCGAGCAGTTCTCGAACCGCAAGCCGGTGAAAAGCCTGCGTGACAGCATGCGCGGCCGCAAGCTCATCATGAGCGTCGATCGTCTCGACTACTCGAAGGGTCTCGTCGAGCGCTTTCAGGCGTTCGAGCGCCTGCTGCTGAATGCGCCCGGCTGGCATGGGCGCGTGTCGCTCGTGCAGATCGCGCCGCCGACGCGCTCGGACGTGCAGACCTATCAGCGCATTCGACAGAATCTGGAAGGCGAGGCGGGGCGCATCAACGGACGTTTCGCGCAGCTCGACTGGACGCCGATCCAGTATCTCAACCGCAAATACGAGCGCAATCTGCTGATGGCGCTGTTCCGGCTCTCGCAAGTCGGCTACGTGACGCCGCTGCGCGACGGCATGAATCTCGTCGCGAAGGAATATGTCGCGTCGCAGGATCCGGCCGATCCAGGCGCGCTCGTCCTGTCGCAGTTCGCGGGCGCGGCGGACCAGTTGCCGGGCGCGCTCGTCGTCAATCCGTTCGATCTGTCGCAGATGTCCGAAGCGCTGGAGCGCGCATTGTCGATGCCGCTCGCCGAACGCCAGGCGCGTCACGCCGACATGATGGCGCCGCTGCGCGAGAATAATCTTTCGGTCTGGCGCGATTCGTTCCTGTCGGACTTGCGCAGCGTCGCGACGGCGACTTCCGTCACGGAGAAAACCGTCAAGACCGTGAAGCAGGGCGCGTCCGAAGCCAAGCGGCCGGCCGCCAAGGCCTGAACGCTCCGATTCGCCGATAGAGAAGAACCCGCGCTTCGAAAGAAGCGCGGGTTTTTTACGCGCGGAACGGGACTTGCGGATTCATCGTGGACACGAACGAAGGAGGTCATGATGAGCGGAAGCACATTGAACCCGCCCGAAGACGACGGCGCGGAATACGGCAAGGGACACGGCACCGGCGCGCTCGGCCCGAGCGACTCGTCGGATAGCGGCTCCGACGTGCAGGGCGAAAAGCGCTATCCCGGCGACATCGAGGACGAGCTCGACGCCCACGCGCTCGGGCAGTCCGAGGCGGAGCTGAACAGCGATACGGACCGCTTCGGCACGGGCGAGGCGGCATCGGCGGATGGCGACAACAATCTGGAAGCCGATGCCGACATCCTGCCCGACGAAATCGAGGACGAAACGCGCGATCTCCCCGACGAGGACGCCGACCCCGCAGCCGACCGATCCTGACACGCATCGGCTGAGGCACACTGCAAGCGGCGCGCTCCGGACGGAGCGCGCCGCTTTTTACACGCGCTTCGCATCGCGGGGCTAACATCGTCGGATTGCTCCCAGTCACGCTCACGATGGATCAGGACGTCTCCGCCACACAATCCGCGCCCGTCGCATCGGGCCGCACGTCGCGCTTCGGCTGGCTTTCGTGGATCGTCGATCCCGTCATGCAATGGTCGCAGGACCACTGCCTGATGTTCTCGGCGGCGATCGCGTTCTTCGCCGCGTTCTCGCTTGCGCCGACACTCGTCATCGTGATCGCGGTGGCGAGCGTCTTCTTCGGCGCCGATGCCGTGCAAGGCAGGCTCTTCGACGAAATCAGCGGCGTCGTCGGCGTCGATGCGGCGCACGCGCTGGAAGCGATCGTCGCGAACGCGTGGCACGCGGACATCGCGCGCAGCACGGCGATCCTGTCGCTCGCGGGCGTGCTGATCGGCGCATCGGCGACATTCTCGTCGCTGCACAGCGCGCTCAACGTCATCTGGCCGACGCCCGCCGTGAGCACGCGCGAAAGCATCGTCACGCTGCTGCGCGTGCGGCTGATGTCGTTCGGGCTCGTGGTCGGTTCGGGTTTGCTGGTCGCGGTGCTGCTCGTGCTCGACGCGCTCGTCGAGTTGCTCGGACATTGGGTGCTGGGCGATGGCAGTCCGTTCGTCGTGCTCTCGGGGCTGACGCGACGCGCGATATCGCTCGGCGTGCTGATGATCGCCTTCACCGTGCTGCTCAAATTCCTGCCGACGACGCGCATGCTCTGGCGCGATGCCGCGCTCGGCGCCGCCGCCGCCGCGATGCTTTTCGAAGCCGGCAAGCGCCTCTTCGCGTTCTATCTCGCGCACGCGGGCACGGCGAACATGTTCGGCGCGGCCGGTTCGCTCGCGATCATCCTCATGTGGCTGTACTACTCGGCGGCGGTGTTTCTGCTAGGCGCGGAGCTAGCGGCGACGGCGGCGAGGAAGCGCACGCATCGCGCATCGGGCTGGCGTTGAGCATCAATGAAAGAGGCCGTCCGCGAAGGGACGGCCTCTTCAGCAGTTACCCGCTGTGATGGGTGAAACGCCTTACGCCTGACGACGCAATTCCGCAGGCGGCACCTTCATCAGATGGCGATACTTCGCTACCGTCCGGCGCGCGACGATCACGCCCTGATCGGCGAGCATCTTCGCGAGACTCACGTCGGAGAGCGGATCGCGCGTGTTCTCCTTCGAAATCATTTCCTTGAGCAGCGCGCGCACGGCCGCGGCCGAACACGTGCCGCCGCTTTCCGTCGACAGCTCGCGCGGGAAGAAGTGCTTGAACTCGAAGATGCCGCGTGGCGTCGCCATGTACTTGTTGCCCGTCGCGCGCGAGATGGTCGATTCGTGCAGGCCGAGTTCATCGGCGACATCGCGCAGCACGAGCGGCTTCAGCGCAATTTCGCCGTAATCGAAGAACGCCTTCTGATGCGACACGATGCATTCGGCCACGCGCTGAATCGTCGTGAAGCGCTGCTGCGCGTTGCGAATCAGCCAGCGCGCTTCCTGCAACTGCTGCGCGAGCGGCGAACGGCTCGCGCCGGCCGACTGCGCGAACAGTTCCGCGTACATCCGATGGATGCGCGCACGCGGCAACACCGCCGGATTGATCGTCACGACCCACTGCTTTTTCACCTGACGCACGATGACGTCGGGCACGACGTAGTTGTCCTCGCTCGATCCGTAGTTCTCGCCCGGTTTCGGATCGAGGCGGCGTACGAGCGCGCACGCGATGCGCAGTTCATCCGCGCTGCAGCCGATCTTCTTCTGCAGTTCCGCCTGCTCGCGGCGTGCGAGGCGCTCCAGATGATGCGCGACGATTTCCATCGCAACGGCGCGGCCCGGCGTGTCCTCGTCGAGCGCCTGGAGTTGGAGCGTCAGGCATTCCGAGAGATTGCGCGCGCCGACGCCCGGCTTGTCGAGCGATTGCACGAGCTTCAGCGCGATGTTGAGTTCGTCCTCGTGAAGCGCGGGTTCGATCTCCACGACATTCGCGAGGTCGCTCAAGTCCTGCCGCAGATAGCCGTCGTCATCGAGCGCTTCGATGATGAGCTGCGCGATGGCGCGATCGCGTTCGTTCAATTGATAAAGGCGCAGCGCGTCGTGGAGCGTTTCGTGCAACGAAGGTTCGATGCGAACCCAGTCGGCGGGATCGGAACCTTCGCCGTCGCCGTTGTTGCGCGACGCGCCGCGGCCGAACGGATCGGACGAGAATTCGCTGACGGAATCGTCGCGCGAGCCGGAATCCACGTTCGATTCGGCTTCCATGCTCGCTTCGGGCGCGAGCGGCGTCTCGGTGGCGTTGTCGGATGTGGTCGACAGGGTCGAGTCGGACATCGAGCTGCCGTTGTCGGCGCCGAGCGCGTTGTCCTCGGTCTGGGACTCGTCGTATTCGAGAAAGGGGTTGGTATCCAGTGCGTTTCGCAGTTCCTGCTGGAACTCGAGCGACGAGAGTTGCAGAAGGCGAACCGACTGTTGAAGGCGCGGCGTGAGTGCGAGCGTTTGCTTCGCGCGTAGTTCGAGTGTAGGCGGCATTGCTTGCTAATCCTCGATTGTTCCAGACGTGATGGGCAGGTTTGCGACTAATAAAGCAACAGCCATGCCATCGAACGTTAAGGTCGTGCAGGGACTACGTTTTTCGTCACCGGCACCCTTCTTTTGAAGCCTTTCCGAGGCCGCTTTCACGCAGTTTTTACACGCGCTCAGACAAAACCGCTGCGGGTTTCAGGCGCGTCGCGTTGCGTGCGGGCAAGCCTTCCAATGAACGTCGAAGATTTGTTCGCCCACGCACTCAGGCCTTGCCGCGCGGGGCATTCAGGACGCTTCGGCTTCGGTCGGCTCGCGCGGCCGCCGGATCTGGCACGCAAGTTGCGGATCGAAGTTCACGATCCGCGTGCTACGGCGCGGACGTCATCGAAGAGCCGCATCTAGCACGGAATGCGTGAACGCGGCGTCAGACCAAAATCGAAAAAAGGGAGTATCGACATGAAGACGACTCAAATCCTGAAGGCAGCCGGCGGTATCGCGTGCGTGGTGTTCGCGCTCAACGTCGGCGCACAGACCAACGCAGCGTCGTCGACGAGCGGTTCTGGCACGTCGATGGGCCAGAAGGTCGACGACAGCGCGATCACCACCAAAGTGAAGGCCGAACTGCTCGGCGCGAAGAACGTCAAGTCCACGCATATCCACGTCAAGACGCACGCGGGCGTCGTGTCGCTGACGGGCACGGTGCCGTCGGCGGAAGACAAGACCGCCGCCGAAGAAGTCGTCTCGAACGTCTCGGGTGTTGCTTCCGTGAAGAACCATCTTAAAATTGCCGCCAAGTAATGGCATAGTTCGTATGCCCGGCTTCGCCTCGGCGGGCCGCGGTTGAGTGCCAGCAGTACCGGAACCCGCGCGGGTTCGACGATTCGCCGCAAAAGGCGATGACTCGGACGAAGCGCGGGTTCTCGCTTGGAGGCATCGGTTCACGTTTTCGTCGTCCGGTGCTTCAGTCGCAAGTTCTCGCAAGACGCTTCACCAGTGCGCAGCACCTCGCAGCACTTCGAAACTCAAAAACGAGACGGCCGTTCAGGTCGACACTCAAACAGGCGGCTCACGAATGCGCAGTAGCCCGGCGTTCAGAGGCCCCGGCAAAAAGGAGCTCTTCATGAAGACGAAAAAGATGGCATTGATCGGCGCGCTCGCGCTGGCATTCTCGACGACGGCATTCGCCCAGGCAGCCTCCGATGCGGCAGCCTCGGCGCCGGTGGCGAAGAAGCAGAAGGGCACCAATCTGCATCAGCAGAACAAGGCGCATAAGCTGCACGGCGCATCCGCAGCGGCAGCGGCTTCGGCGCTCGGCACCAATGACAAGGGTCAGCCGCAGTAACCCGCGTCGTACTGTCGCTTGACGAACAAACGGCCGCTTCGTGCGGCCGTTTGCTTTCGAAGCGGCCCGGAAAGCCGGGCCGCGTGCTTCACCGCGTCAGCATCAGGACTTCGCGGCTGCGTATTGATCGCGCAGATCGCGGATGCGGTCGTGGTTCTCCAGCACGCCCTGATACTGGCGCTCCACCACGGCGCGGACATCGGCGGGCAGGTCCTTGTCGAGCGCCTCGCGATAATTCTTCTTCGCTGCATCCTCGCCGCGCTCGCATTCGGCGAGGATCGCGTGATCGCTATGGCCGGTTACGGCCGACTTCACGTCGACCCAGCCGCGATGCAGCGCGCCCGACACCGATCCGCCGGTTTCGGGCTTGCCGCCCAGGCGTGCAACGATGTCCTGCAATTCGCGCGCGCCCTCTGCGCACTTTTGCGCGCGATTCTGAAACAGCAGCTTGAGGCTTGGATCACGCGTATCCTCGGCGGCCTTGAGAAAACCCTTTTCGCCGTCCTTCGAGGTTTCGACCAGATCGTTGAGTACCGATACGACATTCGTGCTCATATGAGACCTCCTTTTCGTTAGGACATTGCCACTGCGCAACCCCTGCGGGATGCGGCTCGCGGATTCATGACGCACGCGGCGTGCCCGATCGCGGGCCGCGCGGCATACGCCTTGCTGCCGTCACCGCACTACAGCGCGCGACCGGTTCGGGACGTGCGCACGACAAGGCAACAGGAGAACGTAGTGAAATTTTTCAACCGGCTCGCGCATCGCGAGTTTCTGGTGCTGGCGGCTGTCGCCGCATCGGCGCTGACCTTGCATGTCCGACAAGAAAGCATCGACGCGCACGCGCGCTCGGCACACGTTTCGCGCGCGGAATATGGACGCATCTGCGAGCCGCCCGTCGCACATGCGGAGAAGGGGCGCGTGCTGCCGGCCGACTGCGCCATTCGCGCCAACGTGCAGCCGAATCGGCCGAGCGCGCCCTGGGTCTAGCACAGACGAAAACGCCCGCACGAAGCGGGCGTTTCATCGATACGGCGCGAAACTACGATCACACGCGCGATTGCGCGAACTCGCCAGCCGGTTGCGGCGGCTTCAGCGGATCGAAGTCGCTCCAGCGGCCTTGTTGCCAGCGGCCCGACGCGCGTTCGATGTCCATTCCGCCTGCTTCACGCAGCACCGCCGCGGCCTGATCGTGCGTTTCCGGCGAAACGTGCACGGCCACCAGCACGCCCGCATGACGCGCGGGCTCTTCCGCTTGCGCCGCGCCGTGCGGCTTCTTCTTCGTATGCGACATCGCGCCGACGAGCGATCCGACGTACGCGCCGACGCCCGCCGCGATCACCGAAACCAGCAGCGGCGCCTTGAAGACGGCGAAGATCGCGGCGCCGATGACCGCGCCGACCACCGCGCCGATCGTCACGCCCTTGCCGGCGCCCTTGGGCGCGCCGCTCGCACCCGCATCGGTGCCGACATCGCCGCCGATCGGATGGCGTGCGTGCTGGCCGCTCGGATTGACGAAGAAAAGCGTCACGTCTTCTTCCAGGAAGCCGCGCGCAAAGAGCTTCTGCGCTGCCGTTTCGGCCGCGCGAAAAGTCTGAAATCGGCCCGCAATGATCAGGGACATGTTCCCTCCTTGTTGGCTTGGGTTTTGGGAATGCGTCGTTCAGACGGCAAGGCCGCTCACTCCGGCTCCAGGCCGGCGACGCGGAACAATCCGCTCCTCAGCACGGCGGGCTGGCCGCCGTTGTCGTCGAGCACTTCGGCGCACACCGCGCGGATGCGCGACGCGCCTTGTTCGAACGCGGCGAGCAGATCGTCCTCGCGCGGCGATTTCGCGCCGAAGTGATCTTCGAGGGCTTCGGCGGTGATCGAGCAGACGACCGGCTCGCCGTCGATGAGCGCGGCGAAGTGAATCGCGAGATCGTCGCCGTCGTAGACAGGCGGTTCGTCGGCAAACGTGATGTGCATGGTCGAGTCCTCATAAGCGGGACGGGAAACGGAACGCAAGGCGGCGCGACCGGCGACGTGCGCGATCCTCATGACGCCGCCTTCGCTTTTGCGAGCTGCTGCGCCATCTCGTAGTGATGGCTGATGATCGGCAACGCCTTGGTCGCCGCGGCTTTCAGCGCGGTGTCGTTGCCGGTTTCGCTCTCTTTTCTGAACAGTTCGACGGCCTTTTGATGCCCGCCCACGGCCACCTTTTCAATATAGGCCTTGTCGAACTCGGCACCCTGGAGATTTTGCAGGCTGCCGATCACGGCGGTATCGGCGACGGGCGGCGCGGTGATGCCGTGACGCTTCGCGAGCACGTCGAGATTGCGCGCGAGCTTCGTGTGATCGACGATCATTCGCTGTGCGAACTCCCGCACCTGCCGGTCGCTCGCATGCGTGAGCGCGAGCTTGCTCGCCGTGAGTTCGGTCGCCCCCGCCTGACCCGCGTCCTGCAGGAATTGCTGATCGATGGGCGAGAGCTTCTCGCTTGGCGTCTGTGCCTGCGAGAGCGGCGCGAAAGCAGCGGCGAGCGACAGCACGATCACGCGCGTCACGGATGGAAAGTATTTCGGCATCGGCGGGCCTCCGATGAACATGCGCTCACGCGCGCGCCTTGCCGAGCGCGTCGATCAGCGCCTCGTTGAACGCCGGAATATCGTCGGGCTTGCGGCTCGTGATGAGATTGCCGTCGATCTGCACTTCCTGATCGACCCACGTTCCGCCCGCGTTGCGCACGTCGTCCTGCAGGCTCGGCCAGCTCGTCATCGTGCGGCCCGCGACGATGCCAGCCGAGATCGGCAGCCAGCCGCCGTGGCAGATCACTGCGATCGGCTTCTTCGCGCGGTCGGCGTCCTTGACGAAGGCTTGCGCTTTCGCGTCGAGGCGGATCGCGTCGCCGTTGACGACGCCGCCCGGCAGGACGATAGCGTCGTAGTCGGCGGGATTGGCGGCGTCGAAGGTCACGTCGACATCGACCTTGTCGCCCTTGTCGACATGCTTGAAGCCCTGAATCTGACCGGCTTTCTGCGATATGACGTCCACCTGCGCGCCCGCTTCCTTGAGCGCGCGTTGCGGTTCCACGAGTTCGGCCTGCTCGAAGCCGTCGACGGCGAGAATCGCGACCTTGCAACCGTTGAGGGAATTGGCCATGAACACACTCCTTATTGCTGATTTCGACTCTTCCGCGCGTGCGGAATCCATGGTCGAAGTTCAGCAAAGGCTGTGCCCAGCGGAACGGCCGGGCGGCCTTGAGCGGGAAGGGCGGATCAGGCGGGCTCGACGCTGCGTTTGCCCGTCAGACGCAGCACGCTGACGACCGCTGCGGCAGCCGCGAACACGGCTGCGACGCCGAGCGCGATCACCGGGCCTTGCTTGGGCGCGACGCCGAAGATCAGCGCGACGAGCGCGGCACCGAGCGTCTGACCGGTGAGGCGCGCGGTGCCGAGCATGCCGCTCGCGCCGCCGCTGCGATGACGCGGCGCGGAGGCGAGCATCTGACGGTTGTTCGGCGACTGGAACAGCCCGAAGCCGAGCCCGCACACGGCCATGCGCCATGCGACGTCGAGGGCCGTCGGATGCGCGCCGACGCTCGCGAGCAGCACGAGTCCGACGGTCAGTATCGCGAGACCGATGCCGCCGAGCAGGCCGGCCGAATACCGGTCCGCGAGCACGCCCGCGAGCGGCGCGACGAACACGATCACGAGCGGCCACGGCGTCATCAGAAACCCGGTCTCGACCTGGCCCATGCCGAAATTGTTCTGCAAAAGGAACGGCAGCGAAACGAACGCGAGCATCTGCGCGCAGAACGAACACACCGACGCGCCGACCGACAGCGCGAACACCGGAATGCGCAGCAGATCGACGGGCAGAAGCGGCGCGCTTTGCGTCAGTTGCCGCTTGACGAAGAAATAGCCGATGACCGCCGTCGCGATGAATTCGGCGACGAGATACGGCCGATGCTCGCCGTGCCCGATGCCGTCGACGGCAACGATCGCGAGGCCGAAAAAGAGCGCGTTCATGATCGCGCTGATGTAGTCGTACGGCTGCCGATGCCCCGGCGTGCGCGGCATCGCGTTCCAGCCGATCGCGAACGCCGCGACGCCGATCGGCACGTTGATCGCGAAGAGCCACGGCCACGTCGCGACCGAAAGCACGCCGGACGCGACGGTCGGCCCGATCACCGACGAGATCGCCACGACCGTCGCGTTGATCGACACGCCGCGACCGAGCTGATCCTGCGGATAGATGATGCGCACGAGCGCCGTGTTCACGCTCATGATGCCTGCCGCGCCGAAGCCCTGGACGACGCGCGCGATGGTGAGCGCAGCGAGCGAGCCCGACAGCGCGCACGCGAGCGACGACAGCGTGAAGAGCGCGAGCCCCGTCATGTACACGCGCCGGTAGCCGATGCGGTCGCCGAGCGAGGCGAGCGGCAGCAGCGATATGGTGATCGTGAGCTGATACGCATTGACGATCCAGACGGAGTCGGCGGGAGACGCGTTCAGATTGCGCGCGATGGTCGGCAGCGCGACGTTGGCGATGGCGCCGTCGAGCACCGCGAGCGTGATGCCGAGCGCGACGACGGCAATGGCCCAGTATCGCTGGGGCAGCGGCAGACCTTTATCGGAGTCCATCGATGGGCGGGAAGTGGCGGGCGGCGCATCGTGTGTCGCGCCGTTTTTTCGAATGGCCAGGACGAAGACGCCGCCACGCGGGGCCGCGTCTTCGCCCGCGTGCTTACTTCAGTTCGTAGAGGCCGGTGTAAGTTGCCGAATCGATCTCGTTGAGATGCGTCATGAAGCGCGCGACGGCATTGGTCACGTTGACATCGAGCGGCAGGCTTTCCGCCGAGAGCGCGTGGATGCGAAAGATGTAGCGATGCGGCTTGTCGCCACGCGGCGGCGCCGCGCCGCCGAAGCCGACCGTGCCGTAGTCGTTGCGCAACTGCAGCGCGCCTGGCGGCAGCAGGCTGCCGTCGGCCTTGCCGGCGTTGCGCGGCAGCGAGCGCACGTCGGGCGGAATGTTGACGACGATCCAGTGCCAGAAGCCGCTGCCGGTCGGCGCGTCGGGATCGTAGACGGTGAGCGCGAGACTGCGCGTTTCGGCGGGCGGATCTTCCCATTGCAGCGCCGGCGATACGTTCTCGCCCGAGCCGCCGAAGGCCTGCTGGTCGAATTCCTGCGCGCGCGTCATGAAGCCGTTCGCCGGAAATTCGTCGGACCAGATGCGGAAATCAGCCATGAGAGTCGAGCCTCCTTCTTATAGCGATGTGGATGGATGCGGCACGGCGCATCGGACTGCGTGGCGCCGCGAGCCTCGCGTGAGCTGGTGCAGCAAACGTGCCCGAGGCGGCAAGGACGAAGCCAGTCGAGTGTAGCATCCGCCCCCGATATCCCGCATGAGCGCGAATGCCGCTGGACGGAATGCGCGAAGACGGCCGGAAGCGGGCGATCGAGCCCTCGAAATACGACGCGCGTTACAATAATGAGATGAATTCAGCCGGCGCGAGCCGAAAGGACGACCATGCCAAACGACCCGCGCCGCGCTGCCGGTCAATTCGTGCCGGCGAGCATGCCGGCGGACGACGCCGACATGTTCGAGCTCGCGCCCGTTTCGCTCTGGCTCGAAGATTTCAGCGCCGTGCGCGAGCAGTTCGAACGCTGGCGCGCGGCGGGCGTCGCCGATCTGCGGTCGTTTCTCGCGGAGAATCCCGGGCGTATCGCGGAGTGCTCGTCGCGCATTCGGGTCGTGAAGGTCAACCGGCGCACGCTGTCGCTCTTTCACGCGAAGGATGTCGATCATCTCGTGCAGAACCTCGATCGCGTGTTCCGCGACGACATGCTCACCACGCACGTCGACGAACTCGAGCAACTCTGGGCGGGTCAATCGCGCTTCGTCAGTCAGACGGTCAACTACACGCTCGACGGCAAGCGTCTCGACGTGCTGCTCAAGGCGGTCGTGCTGCCGGGACACGAGGACACATGGAGCCGCGTGCTCGTCACGATCGAGGACATCACCGAGCTCGAAGCGATGCGCCGCAGCGCCGCCGCGAGCGAGCTCTATGCACGCGGGCTCTTCGAGCATTCGCCGGTGTCGCTGTGGGTCGAGGATTTCAGTTCCGTCAAGTCGTTGCTGGACGATGTGCGCGAGCGCGGCATCGTCGACTTTCGCACTTTCACGAACGTGCACCCGGAGTTCGTCGAGCGCTGCATGCAGGAGATTCACGTTCTCGACGTCAATCAGCACACGCTGCGGATGTTCGCCGCGCCCGACAAGGCGACGCTGCTCGCGCGCCTGTCCGATGTGTTCCGCGACGACATGCAACAGTACTTTCAGGAACAGCTCATCGATTTGTGGGACGGCAAGCTCTTCCAGCAGCGCGAAGTGCTGAACTATTCGCTCGAAGGCCACGAGGTGCACGTGCATCTGCAGTTCTCGGTGTTTCCGGGGCACGAGGCGCGCTGGGATCTCGTGCTCGTCGCGCTGACGGATATCACCGCGCGCAAGAAGGCCGAGGCGTATCTGGAGTTTCTCGGCAAGCACGACGTGCTCACGAAGCTCAAGAATCGCTCGTTCTATATCGATGAGATCAATCGTCTCGAACGCAAAGGCCCGTTCCCGGTGACGGCGATCGCCATCGACGTGAATGGCCTTAAGGCCGTCAACGATCAACTCGGCCACGCCGCCGGCGATGCGCTTCTGCGGCGCGCCGGCGAAGTGCTCGCCAAGGCGGTGGAGAAGCCGTTCCAGGCGGCGCGCATCGGCGGCGACGAGTTCATGGTGCTCTTGCCGGGCACCGACGAGCGCGGCGGCGAGACGGTCATCGAGAGCATTCGCCAGTTGCTCGAAGTGAACAATCAGTTCTATTCGGGCAATCCGCTTTCCTTCGCGACGGGCGCGGCCACCGCGCACGAAGGCGAGCGTCTCGAACCGATGCTGCAACGCGCCGATGCCGCGATGTACGCGGAAAAGCGCGCGCATTACGACGGCGCGAGCGAGTGATCACTGCGACTGTGTGACTTCGTCGATGCCGCGGCTGAGCGCCGGACACGCTTCGCCGATCTGCTTCTTGTACTCGGCGGGATTGCTCGTCTTCAGCTTGTCGAAGCGATCGACGGTCGGTTGCGCCTGCGCAAGGCCGAGCTTCCATTCGCCATCGAAATCGGGTGCGTCGGGATAGCTTGTCCGCACGACGTTCTTGAAGCGCGCGACCTTGGCGGCGTCGATATGACAGACATCCGCCGCGCCCCGAGCGATGTTCGCGCTCGTCATCACGCCTTCCGCAGCCGCCAGTTCCTTCGATGACGGATGGCCCGGCGGCATCGCGGTCTGCGCCATCGCACACAGGCACCATGTGGTCAGAACGGCGGGAACGAGTAGGGTCGAGCGCTTCGTCGGCATGTGATTTTTCGCTTTGTTCGTGGGGTCAAAAAATTATAGGTGAAGCCCTCCGTGCGCAACGTCTGTTATGGCGAGGATGCGTCAATATCGCGTGCTAGAATCGATTTTCAACGCCGTTCTCAGACAGAAAAATGAAAAAAGGAAGCAAGGCCGCTAGCGCCGCGCCCTCGTCGACCACGGAGCAGGGGCGGCGCAAGTACGATCCTGAGGAGACCAAGCGGAACATTCTCGACATCGCCACGCAGGAGTTCTCGGCGATGGGACTCGCGGGCGCGCGCGTCGATGCCATCGCGGAGCGCACCAACACCACGAAGCGCATGCTGTATTACTACTTCGGCAGCAAGGAAGGGCTGTACGAAGCGGTATTGGAGCAGGTCTATGGCGATATCCGCGCGCTCGAACAGGAATTGCAGCTCGCGGAAATGGAGCCGGAGGAAGCGCTGCGCGAATTCGTCGGCTTCACGTTCGACTATCACGACAAGCATCGCGATTTCGTGCGGCTCGTGACAATCGAAAACATCCACGGCGCGAAGTACATCGAACAATCGAAGACCTTCAAGGCGCGCAATTCGACGGTCGTGAAGACGATCGAAGATCTCATCGCGCGTGGCGTCGCGGCCGGCAAGTTTCGCGAAGACGTCGATCCGATCGACCTGCATCTGATGATCAGCTCGTTCTGCTTTCATCGCGTGGCGAACCGTCATACCTGGGGCGCGGCGTTCGGGCGCGATCCGTCGGGCGCGCGCTCGCGTGCGCGTCATCGCGAGATGATCGTCGATGCGGTGCTGCGGTTCATGCGGCGCGACGGCTGATTTCCCCGCGCGCAAAGCAAAAACGGCGACGCTCTCGCGAGGTCGCCGTTTTTTCATTGCTGCCGATGCATCAGCGTTCCAGCAGGCTCTGGAAGTGCGCGAACATGCGCTCGGCATCCGGCTCCAGCCCGGTGAAGATGCGCAACGCATCGACCGCCTGACACACCGCCATCCCGCCGCCGCTCACCGTGCGGCAGCCGAGCGCCTTCGCCACTTTCAGCAGCTCGGTTTCGAGCGGGAAGTACACGATTTCCGCGACCCACAGTTCCTTGTGCAGATACTCGGCCGGCAACGGCAGGCCGGGCAGTTTCGCCATGCCGGTCGGCGTCGCGTGGATGAGGCCGCTCGCGCCGGCGAGCGTGTCGCGCAAGTCGCCGCCGCTTTTCACGACGCGATCCGGAAAGCGCGCCGCGAGCTCGGCGGCGAGCGAAGCCGCGCGGGCGTCGTCGGAATCGAAGAGCGTGAGTTCGCGCGCGCCCATCGTGAGCGCCGCGTGCGCGACGGCCGCGCCCGCGCCACCCGCGCCCAGTTGCACGACGCGTTCGAGCGGCGCGTCCGGCAGACCGCGCTGAAACGCGCGCGCGAAGCCCGACCAGTCCGTGTTGTAGCCGATGCGCTTGCCGTCCTTCAGCACGACGGTGTTGACCGCGCCGAGCGCGCGCGCGTCGGGATCGAGGTCATCGAGCAACGGGATCACGCTTTGCTTGCACGGATACGTGATGTTCAGGCCGTCGTAACCCATGCGCTCGGCGGCATCGAGCAGATCGGGCAGGGCGGACGGCTCCAGTTCCAGCGCTTGCAGGTCGATGCGCCGGTAGACGTAATTGAGTCCGAGGTTGCTGCCTTCCTTTTCGTGCATGGCGGGGGTGAGCGAGCCGCCGATGCCCGATCCGATCAGGCCGATGAGATACGAAGTCTTGTTGGTCATGCGAGCGCTCCGGCATGGATGAGCACTGCATGCTGCAGTGCGAGATGAATACGTCGCAGTGTGAACGCCCGCGCGAGGCTTGTCGGTTCGTGTTTCCACTGATTTGTACGGTCTAGTTAGTTTGTTATTATCTCGCAGAATGACATGGATTGCGCGCGTTCGCCATGCGGACGTCCTACACTGGAAGGCACCGCTCGATCCATCCCGCATTCACTGAATTGCAACGAGGAGGCAGCGATGCTGCGTTCGATCCGCACTTCCATCGCGACGGTTTCCATCAGCGGCACGCTTCCCGAGAAGCTGCACGCTATCAAGGCCGCCGGATTCGACGGCGTCGAGATCTTCGAGAACGACCTGCTGTATTTCGACGGCACGCCCGCCGACGTGCGCCGCATGTGCGCGGATCTCGGCCTCGAGATCTATCTGTTTCAGCCGTTCCGCGATTTCGACGGCGTGAGCGCCGAGCGTCTCGCGCGCAACGTCGAGCGCGCGAAGCGCAAGTTCGAGCTGATGCACGAGCTCGGCACAGACCGCATTCTCGTCTGCAGCAACGTGTCGCCGGATACGATTCGCGACGACGCGCTCATCGTCGACCAGCTCGGCGTGCTCGCCAAAATCGCGGAAGAAGCGGGGGTGATCGTCGCGTACGAAGCGCTCGCGTGGGGCCGCTACGTCAACTCGTACAAGCACGCGTGGAAACTCGTCGATGCCGTGAATCATCCGAGTCTCGGCCTCGCGCTCGATACGTTCCACACGCTGTCGATCCGCGATTCCGTCGACGAGATCGCGTCGATTCCGGGCGAGCGCATCGCGTTCGTGCAAATCGCCGATGCGCCCATTCTCGCGATGGACGTGCTCGAATGGAGCCGTCACTATCGGTGCTTTCCGGGGCAAGGCGCGTTCGATGTCGCACGCTTCACCGCGCGCGTGCTGGAAGCGGGCTACAAGGGGCCGCTGTCGCTCGAAATCTTCAACGACGGCTTTCGCGCCGCGCCGACCGCGATCACGGCGGCGGACGGCTATCGCTCGCTGCGCTTTCTGGAAGAGCAGACGCGCGAGCTGCTGGTTTCCGAAGGCAAGGCCGTGCCGCCGGAGTTGTTCAATCCGCCCGCGCCGCCCGAACACATCGGCTTTCAGTTCCTCGAATTCGCCGTCGACGATTCGACGCGCGAGCATCTGTCGCAATGGCTCGGACGGCTCGGCTTCAGGCTCGCGGGCAAGCATCGCTCGAAGGATGTCGCGCTGTATCGGCATGGCGCGGGTTCGATCGTGCTGAACGCCGAGGCCGATTCCTTCGCGAGCGCGTTCTTCCAGAAGCACGGCTTGTCGCTGTGCGCGTCGGCGTTTCACGTCGATGACGCGAAGCAGGCGTTCGAGCGCGCCGCCGCGTATGGCTCGCAGCCGTTCTCGGGGCGCGTCGGTCCGAACGAGCGCGTGGTGCCGGGCGTGCAGTCGCCCGACGGCAGCCTCGACTATTTCGTCGACGAAGCGAAAGGCGGCCCGACTTTGTGGGAATCGGATTTCATCCTGACGGACATCGACGGGCCGTACGAAGTCGGCCCGCTGTCGCGCATCGATCACGTGTGCCTGTCGCTTCCCGCCGATGCGCTCGATACCTGGGTGCTTTTCTTTCGCAGCGCGTTCGGTTTCGAGACCGAGCCCGCCGTGCTCGTGCCCGATCCGTACGGGCTCGTGCGCAGCCGCGCGGTGCGAAGCCGCGATGGTTCGGTGCGAATCGCGCTGAATGCGTCGATGGATCGCTATACGGCGGTGTCGGAGTCGCTGTCGACGTATCGGGGCTCGGGTCTGAATCACGTCGCGTTCAGCACGCCCGATATCTTCGACGCGATTCCGCGCCTCGAAGCCGATGGCGTCAAATTCCTGCGAATCCCGCGCAACTACTACGACGACCTTGTCGCGCGTTTCGGCCTGCCCGACGAGCAGATCGATCAGATGCGCGAGCACAATATCCTCTACGACCGCGACGAGCGCGGCGGCGAGTTCTTCCATGCGTACACGGAGCAGCTCGATCAGCGCTTCTTCCTCGAAGTGATCGAGCGGCGCGGCGGCTACGACGGCTACGGCGCGGCCAACGCGGCGGTGCGGCTCGCCGCGCACGCGCAACAGCGCGCGCGTCAGTCGGCCTGAAGACGCTCAGGCGCTTGCGGTTTTTCCGCTGCCCGCGGCGAGTTCACGCTCGCGCCTGAGTTCTTCTTCGCGGGCGCGGCCGGCGGCCTCGAACGCGTCGATGTGCAGAAACAGCCGATGCACGGTCTGGATCTGCGTATGAGAGAGATGTGACCGACGTGTGATCGATGCGAGCCGCTCGCGCCAGTACGAAGGCGGCAGCAGCGGGCCGCCGAGATCGCACGACAATGAACGGCGCAGCACCAGTTCGAGGTGCGTCAGGTCTTGGTCTGCCAGCAACGCCGAAAACGCGCCCTGCGGCTTTGTATCGGGAAATGGGTCCATTACTCCGATGGCGGCGCGATCAGGCGGAACTTGATAGGTGCAAACCCTGGTTTTCGCCGATTTTTCGGATACGCGGCGAACGAAAGCGTTTGCTATACTCTGCGCTCGCTTCGCCGACGCTGTCGGCCCTGCGCGGTCCGCTCCCCGTAGTTCAATGGATAGAACGAGTGCCTCCTAAGCGCTAGATGCAGGTTCGATTCCTGCCGGGGGGACCACGATTCCCGCACGCCGTTTTTCCCCCTTCTTTTTCTTCGCCGTATCCGGTCCGCATTGGACCGCGCGCGCTTTCCCGTCGATAATGCGTCCACTCCGGTCACGCCATCACGGCTCGCGCGCTCATGACGGAAATTCAATCCGCGGTGCTCGTCTTCGTTCTCCTTCTGGCCAGCACGGGCATCGGCGCGATCGTGCGGCCGCTTCTGCCCGAGGAACACAAGGCGCAGGAGACGGTGCAACTGGTCCAGTTGCTCGTCGGCATGCTGGTCACGTTCGCGGCGCTCGTGCTCGGCCTTCTGACCGCATCGGCGAAAACGGTTTTCGACACGACCAACAACGACATGCGCAGCTACGCGTCCTCGATCATCGAACTCGATCGCACGATGCGCGACTACGGCGCCGAACTCGGTCACGCGCGGCAACTCCTGCGCAAATACACGGCGGCGGCGGTGGCGAGCACGTGGCCGAGCGAGCCGCGGCCGCCCGGCGAATATCCGGCGGTCGAGGCACCGAACAAGAACGACAGTCTCGCGAGCAGCACGCTCGGCGCCATGCTGAGCGAGGCGCAGCGCGAAGTGCGCTTGCTGGTTCCGCGCGATGACTATCATCGCCAGCTCGCGGTCGAAGCCGCCGCGCGCTTCGAGCAGCTGATCGCGCTGCGCTGGAAGCTGATCGAGGAGGCGCACGGATCGATTTCGTATCCGTTCGACCGGATTCTCGTCGGCTGGCTGCTCATCATCTTTCTGTGCTTCGGGCTGATCGCGCCGCGCAACGCGCTCTCGCTCGTGACGATCATGCTCGGCGCGCTGTCGATCGCGTCGGCGGTGCTCGTGATCCTCGACCTCGATACGCCGTTCACCGGGCCGATCATGGTCGGCAGCCAGCCGATGCGCGACGCGCTCTCCTACGAATCCCGCTGATGCTCTACGACGATCCGCGCCTCGTCGCGCTCTACGACGTCCTCAATCCGTTCGCCGCCGACACGGCGTTTTATCTCGCGCTGGCGCAATCGGCGCGGCACGTCGTCGATCTGGGTTGCGGCACGGGGTTGCTGGCTTGCGAGCTGGCCAAGCGCGGCCATCGCGTGACGGGCATCGATCCGTCGCCGCAGATGCTGCGCGTCGCGCGCTCGCGTCCCGACGGCGACGAGGTGACGTGGATCGACGGCGACGCGAGCGCGCTGCCGTTCGTCGGCGCGGCCGATCTGCTCGTGATGACGGGCCACGTCGCGCAAGTCTTTCTCGACGATGACGCGTTTCTCGCGACGCTCAAAGCCGCGCGCCGGGCGATCCGGCCGGGCGGCGCGATCGCGTTCGAGAGCCGCCATCCGGCGGCGCGCGCGTGGGACAACTGGACGCGCGAGCGTTCGTCGAGATGCGTGAGCGCGCCCGATGGACGCGCGGTGGAAGTGTGGCAGGAGCGGCACGCCGAGCCCGATCCGCTTTCGACGGGACGCGTCGCGTTCACGACGCATTACCGCTTCATGCCGACGCCCGATGCGCCGGAGGAAACGCTGAGCGCCGTGAGCGAGCTGCGCTTTCGCACGCGTGACGAACTTGCGCGCTTGCTGACCGATGCGGGTTTCGCAAAAATCGACTGGTTCGGAGACTGGAACCGCGCGCCGGTCGATGAAGTGAGCCGCGAGTTGATCGCGGTGGCGCGCTGACTGGATCAAGTTCAATCCCCTGACTTAACGCGTTGGCATTCTGTCCAGCGGATCGATGTTCTTCGCATTGTTTGAACCTCGGCGCGCGGTGTCATGCGCGAATCCTATGCCTTTCGCCGAGATCGATAAGTTGACGCGCCGAAAACCTCGGACGTTTGCAATCTAATTCGCGATATTATCCTGATAAATAGGCTTATACAAATAGCAGTTGCGCATCTAAACCTGTACATCGGAAAACAATTTATCACAGAATAAACGCCGAAATTTCCTAAATCATCGTTGTATTCAGCGCATCATGATCGACCTGTGAGCATCGGCGATTACACTTATAGTGTTCAGGCCTTAGCGGAAGATGCGAAGGTTAATTCCGAAGGTCTGCTGAAGGGCAAGCGTCTGTTGATTTTCGGCAATTATCGCGCATGGCTCGGATCGTCAATTTGAGACCCAGTTAGACATCCGGCTGGTTCGGGCCTTAAGGCGCATAAAAGCAAATGGTTCGCACTTTATGAATTCAACCCGTCCCATCTCGGCATCGGATTTCTCGATGTCGCGAAACCTCTACAAGTCAGCGGTCAAGGAATCGTCATGATCGGGATTGTGATGCGTACGAAGGACCGGCCAGTCCTTCTGCGTAGAGCGCTGAAAAGCGTCATGCGGCAATCGTGGAAAAAATGGCACGTCGTCATTGCTAATACCGGTGATCCGCGAGTCGTTCAACGCGTGTTGGAAAGCTTGGGAGCCACCGACGGTCTAGCTATCGAGATAGTGCATCTGGACAAGGAGCTCAGCGCGGAAGATGCAACGAACGCGGCGCTGGAGCGTCTGAGCGGCGCAGAGCATATCGCATTTCACGACGATGACGATAGCTGGGCCCCGGATTTTCTGGGAATCTGCGTTAGGCAATTAGAAACATTATCGGAAATATATCCGGCAACGGTGGCCGTGATAGCTTTGGGAAAACGCGTCGATGAGGAAATCGACGGTAACGTGGTGCGTGTCAAAAGCACGGAGCTGATGCGGCCGCATATGAGCGCGGGATTTATTTCGCTTAATGCGATGGTGGTCGAAAATCAGTTCAAGAACATTCAGCTACTCGTAAAGAAAAGTGCGGTTGCCAAAATTCGCTTCGATTCGCTATTCGGCGGAATGTCAGACTGGGATTTTCACCTTCGTCTGCTCATGGCAGGAGATATCTATGTTATTCCGCAGGTGCTAGTGTTTTCTCACGTCCGAAGCTCGGTACGCGGCCCCTATGCAAACCGTTCGGCCGCCGCTCGTGCATTTGCCGGGACCGTCGCAGAAGCAACGATTTTGGGAAATGCCTGGCTTAGAGCCGACATTTCATCGGGAACAGTCGGCCTTGGGTTTCTGAACAGCATTCGACCGGTTCTTGAGCACTTGTCGTGGTACGCGACGCAAAGCAGCAACTCGTCCCGAGCGATGCTCGAACGATTACACGGCGACATAGGGGCCTTGGGGGCGGAGCTGTCGAACGTGTCCGGCAGAGTCTCACGTCGTCCAGTGCGAAACGTGTTCAAGCTCGGCTATTTGTGGCTGCGCTCTGGCCGCGCACTTCATTACTTGCTTCAGTTCTTGCGGACGGCGAATTCGGTCGGCTTGCGGCAAGCCGTGGACCGAACAAAAACCTGGTTACTCCTGCAGCGATAGATATGTGGCGCATAAACAAGAATTGCAGTTTTGAGGACGCAAAACGTCTGATCGACGAAGCAGGAATCGTGTCGTTCGACGTGTTCGATACGCTCATTCATCGTCTGGTTGCAAGACCTGCTGACGTTTTCGACTTGGTGGCGGCTCAATTGCGGCACGATGAGTACACTGAATTGGATTACGGGATGGTCGACTCGTTTCCGGCGAATCGACTTCTCGCGGAAATTCAGACGCGCGAGAAGTACTACAGGCTCCGCAACTCCTACGAAGTGACTTACGACGAGATCTATGAAGAGTTGGCATCGCAACTGGGAGCGGATCGCCTGGTTGACCGGTGCAAGGTGGTAGAACTCCAGGTGGAGCGGGCAATCGTCTGTTGCAACCCAGTCATGCGGGAGCTAGTGCAATACGCGCAAGCCATTGGCAAGCCCGTGGTGCTTTGCTCCGACATGTATCTCCCGTCGACGGTCATTCTCGAACTCATTCAGGCATGCGGATACGGAAAGATAGAACTGGTGGTGTCCTGCGAGGAGGGAGCCAGCAAGCACGAAGGCTCTCTTTTCGCGATCGCTGCAAAAAGGACAGGCGGCACGACGCGGGGCATGCTGCACTTCGGTGACAACCTCCACGCAGACGTAGAAATGGCGAAGCGCGCTGGCGTGAAGGGCGTGCATTTCGATTATCTCGCCCGCATCGAGTCCGATTTCTTACGGAATCCGATAGTGTCGTCAGTGGACATGCCGCACACCGCCAGTCTCATCGCCGGCGGGACGCGGGCAGTACTTATGCAGAGAAAGCGCGAGGTGGCGGAGCCATGGTTCGACATCGGCGCACAGGTGTTTGGACCGTTGTTCCTCGGCTACTTCATCTGGATGATGCATCAGTTGAAGCTGGACAACGTTGACAAGGTTCTGTTCTTCGCGCGTGACAGTTACCTGTTCCATAAGCTGTATGAGCAGTACGCGGAGCAAATGGGTGTCAAAATTCCGAGCGAGTACGTTTACATTTCGCGCGCCGCCACGCTCCTGCCGAGCTTCGTCGATTTTCCGCCCGATCGTGTGTGGCATCTTTTCGGTGGAAAAACGGAGAGAACGGTCAAGCAGCATTTCAAACGTCTGGGGCTCGACGTTTCGCGTAATCGTGCCGCGATAAAGGCGGTCGGCTTCGCAAGCGAAGACGAGCGAGTAGTAGGCGGCGACATGCGAATGCACCGGCTGATCAGTATTCTTCTTTCGCAACTCATGGACGTCGCAGCCGAGCAGCGTGCGCTGGTATCTGCGTACTTGTCGAAGACAGTTATCGGATGCAAGAGAATCGCCGTGTCTGACATTGGCTGGGGAGGAAACATGCAAGGGGGCCTCTCACGTATCCTCCAGACGTCTCGAAGCGACTTCCGTACGTTTGGCTATTATTTCGGGACTTTCGAATCGGTGCGAATCAATCAGCTACCGAGTGACGCCTACTTCGGTTTCATGGTTCAGAACAGCGATCCCCGTCACGAAACGGAGCTTTTGCAAGCGGGGGGCGTCGAAATTCTGGAGTTTGCGACGGTAGCACCGCACGGCACGACATTGGGATACCGTCGTGAAGGAGACGAGATCGTTCCCATACTCGAGGAGAACAACGAAGACATCTCCGTGCAAAAGCTTGCGGCGGAGGTTCAAGCTGGCGCGCTCGAATATGTGCATACGGTCTTGCCGACGATCCTGGCTTTCGGCTACGAGAAATTCATCTCGCCGGCATGGGCGCAGCCGTTCAGCCGACTGGTCGAGCGTCCGAGCAAGAGCGAGGCGGCGTTATTCGGCGCGCTCACGCACTCGGATTCTGCAGGCGACACCAGCGCACGAACGAGTCTCGCCGAACGGCTTGACGTCAAAAATGGCCGGCCGAGTAACGAGGAAATCGCGCTCAGCAGAGCTCGCTCTTTCTGGAAGGCTGGTTTTGATGTATTGAATGCGCTAACTTAAAACAAGTAGCTGGATTGCTGAGAGGAAGAAGCGCCGCAAATGGCTCGCGCACGACGCGAGGACGCATTGCACGCTTCGTTCAAGTCCCATCGAAAATAACGAAGCATCAGACCGGCAAATCGTATGACGCATTTCGTCCTGTTCGTTCCACTCGTCGCTCCGGTGGAAGGAACTGCTCATTACTATTGGGTAATCCTGAAATGGCTTCACGCGTTCAGAGCAAAGCAGTCGACCATTCTTTTACCGCGGTACTACTTGAATATCGAATCCGACCTTTCTCGTTGGGAACTGTCGGACTGGTCAAAGCAGTTTCACGAGTATAACGTGGGGAATTTGGATTCTGAAAGGGTCCGGCTGGTTTGCTATGAAGACGGTTTGACGGACTGGTCACTTGACAAAGCACCGCTTGACCGGTTCATCTCTTACGTGACACGAGACTCTTCGGAATTGCATCGATATTTCGCAGACGCCTTTTCGCGCTTGAAAGCGCTGCATCAAGAAGTTGTCGCGGTCACATGGCTCAATTGTCCGTCAATGCGACGCGCGGCCCAAGAGTCCGGTTGCGCGCTTGTTTTCAATGAGATCGGACCACTGCGAAAACCGTATTACGCACAATGCGCCTACTGGGACACGAGCGGAGTCAACGGAGATACTGAAGTCGGCATCCGGTGGCAGCGCGAGAAAGCCGCATTTCGCGATTGGGTCGGCGATCGAGGTGACGCCGCGATTTCCGAGACTCTCGAATCGGTACTGATCTCGGATGCAGCGCGCGAGATGTATCGTTCTTCGGAAGACTCGCATACGATCGGCGTCGCGCTGCAGGTGGAAACGGACTCTAACGCGCTCGCCTTCAGCAAAGGATGGAACAATCTCTCGCTGCTCGAATTCGCGTCAAGATCAACCTCCGAACACACTCCGCTTGTCCGATATCATCCGAACGGAAAGGCGCTTTATCCCGGCAAGGTCGACCTGGGAAGCTCGCCATTGAAATTCCTTGGCGCGATTCAGGAATTATGGACCATCAATTCGAGCCTCGGGATCGAGGCGGTACTGTGGCGCAAAAAGGTTCGATTCTTCGGTAGCACCCCTATTCAGACTTTTTTCGACGAGTCCGGCGAGTCGTCACGGTTATTTCGGATATGGTTCTTCCTGAATTATTTGATACCGTATTCGCTGTTGTTTTCGTCTGAATACTACTTATGGCGGTTATCGAACCCTTCAGTTGCGGACATCGCAGAAAAGCACTTCGTTTCGTTCCAGAATCAACGGCGCGGTGAACGGCTCGTGGACAAAAAGCCAGTTCCGGAAACTAGCGGCCGAACGCTGGAGGTTGATGCTCCAAATAAAATCCTTGATGAGCTCTTCAATCTGAGACGTCAGTGCGCTGAGCAAAATACCCGTATCTCACAACTGCAGACGTTCATTCTCGACCGTGATCGCTGGATAAGCGATAGGGACGGCTGGATAAAAGAGCGTGATCAGTGGATCGAGGAGCGAGACGCCAGAATTCGGGTGCTGGAAACCTGCGGCATCGAGCACAACGCAAGTTCGGAAAGACGGGATGGCCGAAGCGCTGCCGAGGAACTCGCGCTGAATGACCGCAACGTTGCGCTTGATCGGCTGTCGGCAGAAGCCGAAGTGTTACGGCTGGAGTTGGCGGAGTCGAAGGAAGCGCGGGAAATTGCAAAGCAAGAACACGAGCGTTTAAGGGAGGAATTTGCAAACATCAACGCGCAGAAAGCAACGGAAGTCGCGTTGCGCGAGAAAGCAGAAAGCGATGCGGTGATGTTGAGTAGCAGGCTGGCGGCGCTAGAATTGCGCCATGACCGACTGCTTCATGCCGCGCGCATCGTAGCGTCATATCTGCAAAGTAGATTGGTCACAACCAGATGGCGCACCCGCCACCTTGTCGCGATGCTAAAACTTTGCGATTGACAGGGCCTGCGCCGCACCGCCAATTAGGCGCGGCGCCCGCATCAAAACTCGACGACGACGAAATCGGCCTTGCCCACGTCGCACAGCGGGCAGCGCCAGTCGGCGGGGATGTCGTCGAAACGGGTTCCGGCAGCGATGCCATCGTCCGGCAGACCTTCTTCCTCGTTGTAGATCCAGCCGCAAATCAGGCAGACCCAGCTTTTGAATTCGATGACTTCGCTCACGACAGACTCTTGATTCGAAAGAAATAAACGGACCGCGTGCGTTCGAAGACGATGCGCGGCGCAGCGAGCCGGCATCTTACCGTAATCGGCGCGATCGTTCCCCGATCGCCGTAGGCAGGATGGTCCCGATTCCGGCGTGCGGAAAGCCCGGTGTATGCTTTTCGAGGCTCCGGCGCCGACTCGCGCCATGGACCGGTTTCACAACGTGGAGAAAACGATGAAGAAAAAGCTCTTGGGCGCGATGCTGACGGGCGCGGTCCTGCTCACCCAGTACGCCGGCGCGGCGCATGCGCAGGCGCGCGTCTATTTCGTCGAACCGAAGGATGGCGCGACCGTCACGAGCCCCGTGCACGTCAGATTCGGCGTCGACGGCATGTCGGTCGCTCCGGCGGGCACGATGACCGATGGAACCGGCCATCACCACCTGCTGATCGATAGCAAGCCGCTGCCCAAAGGCACCGTGATTCCCGCGAACGACACGTCGCTGCACTTCGGCAAGGGCCAGACCGAAGCCGACGTGAAGCTGCCGCCCGGCGATCACACGCTGACAATGCAGTTCGGCGACGGCGCGCACCGCTCGTACGGCCCCGAAATGAGCCAGACGATCAAGGTGCACGTGCAGTAAGTTGTTTCGGCACGACGCGAGGAAAGGCCGCCACGGAGCGCATCCGGGCGGCCTTTCGCGCTTGCTGGCGCCGCGCGCCTCGTCCGTTCGGCCAATGGCGGATGCAGCGTGCGTGATCGCGCGCCGCGCCCGGTACAATGGCCGCTTCCATCGGTTGCTCGCGTGTTCGGCGCCGATTCTTCGCCATTCATCCGGTTTTCCCATGTCGCTTTATTCCATCTCGGACGCGCAGCTCGCGTTCGGCCACGTCGCATTGCTCGATCACGCCGACTTCTCGCTCGAAGCGGGCGAGCGTGTCGGGCTGATCGGCCGCAACGGCGCGGGCAAGTCGTCGCTTCTCAAGATCGTCGCGGGGCTCGCCGCGCCCGACGACGGGCTCGTCACGCGTCAGAGCGAGCTCACGACCGTCTACGTGCCGCAGGAGCCCGAGTTCGATCTCGACGCATCCGTGTTCGATGTCGTCGCCTCCGGCCTCACCGAAGCGCGCGCGTTGCTCGACGAGTACGACGCCGTCGCGCACGCGCTCGCCGATACGCCCGAAGGCGCGAAGCACGACGAGCTGCTCGCGCGCATGAACGCGCTGCAGTCGGCGCTCGATACCCGCGACGCGTGGAACTGGCGCACGCGCGTCGCGACGACACTCGCGCAGATCGGTCTCGATGGCGATGCCCGCGCAGGCGATCTGTCCGGCGGCATGAAAAAGCGCGTGGCGCTGGCGCGCGCGCTCGTCGTTCAGCCCGACGTGCTGCTGCTCGACGAGCCGACCAACCACCTCGACTTCGACGGCATCCGCTGGCTGGAGGAACTGCTCGTCACGTTGCGCACGGGCCTGCTCTTCATCACGCACGATCGCGCGTTTCTGGATCGCGTGGCGACGCGCATCGTCGAACTGGATCGCGGTCGGTTGCTGTCGTATCCCGGCAATTTCAGCGCGTATCAGACGAGGAAGGCGCAACAGCTCGAAGTCGAGCAGATCGAACAGGCGAAGTTCGACAAGCTGCTCGCGCAGGAAGAAGTGTGGATCCGCAAAGGCGTCGAGGCGCGGCGCACGCGCAGCGTCGGACGCATCGCGCGGCTCGTCGAAATGCGCAAGGAACGCGCCGAGCGCCGCAACGTGCAGGGCAATGTCAGGCTCGATGTCGGGCAGGGCGAGAAGTCCGGCAAGATCGTCGCCGAACTGACCGATGTGACCAAGCGCTACGGCGAACGCACGATCGTCGACCGGTTCACGGCAACTGTCATGCGCGGCGACAAGATCGGTCTCGTCGGCCCGAACGGCGCGGGCAAGACCACGCTGCTCAAGCTCATCCTCGGCGAACTGCAGCCCGACGAAGGCCGCGTGCGGACCGGCACCAACATTCAGGTCGCGTATTTCGATCAGATGCGCGCGCAACTCGATCTCGACAAATCGCTTGCCGACACCATCAGTCCCGGCAGCGAATGGGTCGAAGTGAACGGCGTGAAGAAGCATGTCATGAGCTATCTCGGCGACTTCCTGTTCGCGCCCGAACGCGCGCGCTCGCCGGTGCAGTCGCTGTCCGGCGGCGAGCGCAATCGCCTGCTGCTCGCGCGCCTTTTCGCGCGGCCGGCGAACGTGCTGGTGCTCGACGAGCCGACCAACGATCTCGACATCCCGACGCTCGAACTGCTCGAAGAACTGCTGGCGGATTACGACGGCACCGTGTTGCTCGTGAGCCACGACCGCGCGTTCCTCGACAACGTCGTGACGTCGGTGTTCGCCGCGGAAGGCGGCGGCAAGTGGCGCGAATATGTCGGCGGTTTCTCCGACTGGCAGGTTCAGCGCGAACGTTCGGAGCGCATTGCCGAAGAAGCGGCGCGTCAGACCGCGAAGGACACGCCGAAAGACGATGCGCCGAAAGACAGCGCCGCCGGCCGCAATGCGCAGCGCACGGTGAAGCTGTCGTTCAAGGAACAGCGCGAACTCGAAGCGCTGCCGGGGCGCATCGCCGAACTCGAAGACGAGCAGAAGGTTATCGGCGCGCAACTCGAAGACGGCTCGATCTTCGCGAAGGACGCGAAGGAAGGTGCGCGTCTTTCCGAGCGACACGCGGCGATCGAAGAGGAGTTGCTCGTCGCCCTCGAGCGCTGGGAAGAGCTCGAAGCGAAGCGCAAATAGCGGCTCGCGCCCGCTGTGCGTGTGCCGAACGCATGTACGCGAACGAAGCGCGTTTTATCGCGCCGAGGTGGGCGCGGCGGGCGAAAACCGCTATTCTCCTAGCGCGGCTCGGATCGGCGGGCGTTTTTTTGCCTCGCTTTCAACGCATCCGGCCAGGCACAACATCAAGCATTTGCCGGCAGATCGGGCGTCATGTCGTGACATTCCGTCAGGCGTTCGAGAGCCGGATCAACGTTCAACTATGTCCACGAAAAAATCCAGCGCAATGGCGACAGGCACTGAACGAGGCAAGCGCCAGGTCATGAACGCCAAGGCAGCCGGCTACAGCGAAGCATCGATCAAGGTGCTCAAGGGCCTGGAGCCGGTCAAGCAGCGGCCCGGCATGTACACGCGGACCGAGAATCCGCTGCACATCATTCAGGAGGTGATCGACAACGCCTCCGACGAAGCGCTCGGCGGCTTCGGCAAGCAAATCACCGTCACGGTGCATCAGGACAACTCCGTGACCGTCGAGGACGACGGCCGCGGCATTCCTTTCGGCCTGCATCCGGAAGAAGGCGTGCCGGTCGTCGAGATCGTCTATACGCGGCTGCATGCGGGCGGCAAGTTCGATAAGGCCGCGGGCGGCGCCTATACGTTCTCGGGCGGTCTGCACGGCGTCGGCGTCTCGGTGACGAACGCGCTCGCAACCCGTCTCGAAGTCACCGTCTGGCGCGACAACAAGGTCGCGCAGCTTGCGTTTTCCAATGGCGACGTCATCGAAGAACTGACGACGCGCCCAGCCGAACGCGGCGCGAAGAAGAGCGGCACGCGCGTGCGTGCATGGCCGAATCCGAAGTATTTCGACTCGCCGAATCTGCCGCTCGGCGAATTGCAGCGCCTCCTGCGTTCGAAAGCCGTGCTGTTGCCGGGTGTCGAAGTGGTGCTCGTCATCGAGGAAACGGGCGAGCGTCAGACGTGGAAATACGAAGACGGTCTGCGCGGTTATCTGCTCGAAGGCATGGGCGGCAGCGAACTGCTGATTCCGTTGTTCGAAGGCGAACGCTACGCGGAAAGCTCGAAGAACACCGAGGAAACCTTCGCGGAAGGCGAGGGCGCGTCGTGGGTCGTCGCGTGGACCGAGGAAGGGCCGCTGCTGCGCGAATCGTATGTCAACCTCATTCCGACGCCCGCGGGCGGCACGCATGAATCCGGTCTGCGCGACGGTCTCTTTCAGGCGGTGAAGAACTTCGTCGAGATTCACAATCTCCAGCCGAAGGGCGTCAAGCTGCTCGCGGAAGACGTGTTCGCGCGCGTGTCGTTCGTGCTGTCGGCGAAGGTGCTCGATCCGCAGTTCCAGGGGCAGATCAAGGAACGCCTCAATAGCCGCGATGCCGTGAAGCTCGTGTCGTCGTTCTCGCGGCCGGCGCTGGAGTTGTGGCTGAATCAGCACGTCGAATACGGCAAGAAGCTCGCGGAGCTCGTGATTCGCCAGGCGCAGGCGCGCACGCGCGCGGGCCAGAAGATCGAGAAGAAGAAGAGTTCGGGCGTCGCCGTGTTGCCGGGCAAGCTCACCGATTGCGAATCGACGGATATCTCCCGCAACGAACTCTTTCTCGTCGAGGGCGATTCGGCGGGCGGCTCCGCGAAAATGGGCCGCGACAAGGAGTTCCAGGCGATTCTCCCGTTGCGCGGCAAGGTGCTGAATACGTGGGAAACGGAACGCGACCGGCTCTTCGCGAACAACGAAGTGCATGACATCGCGGTGGCGATCGGCGTCGATCCGCACGGTCCCGACGATCAGATCGATCTGTCGAATCTGCGCTACGGCAAGATCTGCATTCTCTCCGATGCGGACGTCGACGGCGCGCACATTCAGGTTCTGCTGCTCACGCTCTTCTTCAAGCATTTCCCGCAACTGATCGAGCGCGGCCATGTGTGCGTCGCGCGTCCGCCGTTGTTCCGAGTCGATGCGCCCGCGCGCGGCAAGAAGCCCGCGCAGAAGCTCTACGCGCTCGACGAAGGCGAACTCGAAGCGATCCTCGACAAGCTGCGCAAGGACGGCGTGCGCGAAACGGCGTGGACCATCAGCCGCTTCAAGGGCCTCGGCGAAATGAGCGCCGAACAGCTCTGGGACACGACGATGAACCCGGACACGCGCCGTCTTCTGCCGGTCGCGCTCGGCGATCTCGGCTTCGATCTCACCGTTTCGCGCATGACGATGCTGATGGGCAAGGGCGAAGCGGCCTCGCGCCGAAGCTGGCTCGAAGAAAAGGGCAACGAAGTCGAAGCGGACATCTGACGCGAACGCATTAACACGGACATTCGATGGGAATCACAGACGATCTCTTCGCCGAACAGACTGCACCGGACGGCGAACAACTGACGCTCGGCGATTACGCCGAACGTGCTTATCTCGACTACGCGGTGAGCGTGGTGAAGGGCCGCGCGCTGCCCGACGTGTGCGATGGACAGAAGCCCGTGCAGCGCCGCATTCTCTACGCGATGAGCGAGATGGGCCTCGCGGCCAACGCCAAGCCGGTGAAGTCGGCGCGCGTGGTCGGCGACGTGCTGGGTAAATATCACCCGCACGGCGATCAATCGGCGTACGACGCGCTGGTGCGTCTCGCGCAGGACTTTTCGATGCGCTATCCGCTCATCGACGGTCAGGGCAATTTCGGCTCGCGCGACGGCGACGGCGCAGCGGCCATGCGATACACCGAAGCGCGTCTGACGCCGATCGCGCGCTTGCTGCTCGATGAAATCGATCAGGGCACGGTCGATTTCATGCCGAACTACGACGGCTCGTTCGAAGAGCCGAAGCTATTGCCCGCGCGCTTGCCGTTCCTGTTGCTGAACGGCGCATCGGGCATCGCGGTCGGGCTGGCGACGGAAATTCCGTCGCACAATCTGCGCGAAGTCGCGCAAGCCGCTGTCGCGATGATCCGCGATCCGAAGATCGGCCACGCGGGCTTGATGGAGAAACTGCCCGGACCGGATTTCCCCGGCGGCGGGCAAATCATTTCATCGCCGACGGAAATCTCGACGGCCTACGAAACCGGACGCGGCAGCCTGAAGGTGCGTGCGCGCTGGAAGATCGAGGATCTCGCGCGCGGCCAGTGGCAGGTCGTCATCACGGAATTGCCGCCGGGCGTGTCGAGCCAGAAAGTGCTCGAGGAAATCGAGGAACTCACGAATCCGAAGATCAAGCTCGGCAAGAAGACGCTCACGCCCGAGCAGGTGCAGACCAAGCAGTCGATGCTCGCGCTGCTCGACGCCGTGCGCGACGAGTCGGGCAAGGACGCGCCCGTGCGGCTCGTGTTCGAGCCGAAGTCGAGCCGTATCGATCAGACCGAGTTCGTCAACACGCTGCTCGCGTACACGAGCCTCGAATCGAACGCGTCGATCAACCTCGTGATGATCGGCTCGGATGGCCGGCCGCGTCAGAAGGGCATCGTCGAGATCCTGCACGAGTGGATCGGCTTTCGCTTCGTCACGGTGACGCGGCGCACGCAGCATCGTTTGGGCAAGGTCAACGACCGCATCCATATTCTCGAAGGACGAATGATCGTCTTCCTGAACATCGATGAAGTCATCCGCATCATCCGCGAGTCGGAGGAACCGAAGCAGGCGCTGATCGCGCGCTTCAATCTCTCTGACCGGCAGGCCGAAGACATTCTCGAGATTCGTCTGCGTCAGTTGGCGCGGCTGGAGGCGATCAAGATCGAACAAGAGTTGTCCGACTTGCGCGACGAAAAGACGAAGCTCGAAGAACTGCTCAACAGCGACGCCGCGATGAAGCGCGTGCTGATCAAGGAAATCGAAGCGGACGCGAAGCAGTACGGCGACGATCGCCGCACGCTGATTCAGCAGGAGAAGCGCGCGACGTTCGAGGCGCGTGTCGTCGACGAACCGGTGACGGTGGTCGTGTCGCAGAAGGGCTGGGTGCGCGCGCTGAAGGGCCACGGGCTCGATCCGGCGGGCTTCACGTTCAAGCAGGGCGACGGGCTGTACGCCGCGTTCCAGGCGCGCACGCCGGATTCGCTCGTCGCGTGGGGCAGCAAGGGTCGCGTGTATTCGGTGCCGGTTTCGGCGTTGCCGGGCGGACGCGGCGATGGCGTGCCGGTGACGTCGCTGATCGAGCTCGAATCGGGCACGCATCTGCTGCATTACTTCGCGGCGAATGCTGAACAACAACTGCTGCTGGCATCGAGCAACGGCTTCGGCTTCATCGCGAAGCTCGGCGACATGGTGAGCCGCCAGAAGGCCGGCAAGGCGTTCATGACGATCGACGAAGGCGCGGCACCGCTCGCGCCGATGCCCGTCATTCCGGGCGCGATCTATGTCGCGTGCTTGTCGAGCGCGGGCAAACTGCTCGTCTTCGGCATGGACGAGATGAAGACGTTGTCGGGCGGGGGTCGCGGCGTCATTCTGATGGGCCTCGATCCGAAGGAAACGCTGCGCCAGGCGCTCGCCATCGATGCGCGCGGCGTGATGATGATCGGCACCGGGCGCGGCGGGAAGGCGAGGGACGAGAAGCTCAGCGGATCGCAGTTGCAACTGCATCTCGGCAAGCGATCGAGAAAGGGAAGGGCGCCGGATTCGTCGTTGAAGGTGACGGAGCTGCGGCCGGTGTTCGAGGGGTGATGTTTCAGTGGGGCGCCGCGCGCGCTCCATGACGGCATGAAGCCCGCTCAGTGCGGGCTTTTTATCGTCTGTCGTTCGCGAGATTCAGACATTAATCATTTCAACGCTTCTTGGCATCAGTCAGCCCAAGCTCTCGCAGCTGATGCGTGGCCAGTTTCGCGGGCTCGGCGAGGCGAAGATGCTCGAACTGCTCGCGCGCCTTGGTCGCAATGTGCAGATCGTCGTCGGTCCACCGCGGCGCTCGGCGAAGCCGGGGCGGGAAAGCTGCCCGGCGGCCGATATCCGTCACTAAGGCAAGCCTCGGACTGGCATGGGGCATCGGCAAAACATATCCCATTCGCGCGATCCTTAGGGTCACGAATAATCCGGTTCTTTCGCGTGCCACGCTGTCATCGTCGAACAAAATCGGCCGGGCGGGGAACTCCACACTCCGCGCGTATTCCTATGCCTTGTGCCTGCACGTACTCAACAACTCAAATCAGCCCCGGAATTCACAATGAACAAAGCCATCGAAGCGGCGCTCTTTCTGCATTTGCTCGGCGTCGCCGTTTGGATAGGCGGAATGATCTTCGCGCATTTCTGCCTGCGTCCCGCGCTCGGCGATCTCACGCCGCAACTGCGTCTTCCGCTTTGGGAGTCGGTATTCGCGCGCTTCTTCAACTGGGTGGGCGCCTCGGTGATCGTCATCCTGCTCACCGGCGGTTTCCTGCTCATGCAATTCGGCGGCGGTCATGCGGCGTGGCCGCTGCACGCGATGGCCGGTCTCGGCATCGTGATGATGCTGATCTTCGGTCACATCCGCTTCGCCGTTTTTCCGCGCATCCGCCGCGCGGTGCAGGCGCAGAACTGGCCCGATGGCGCGAGGGCGGTCGGCACCGTGAGAAGGCTCGTCGTGATCAATCTCGTGCTGGGCGTCGTGACCATCGGCACGGCGGTTCTTTCGCGCGGCTTCTGATTCGACCCGTCGCTTAAACGCCGCGCTCGTCGCTGAGCGCGGTGCTCGATTCGTGGCCGGCGTCCTTGCGCGATCGCGGGGCGTGTCCGCGCGGCCATCCGCATACGCCGAAACGGTCGAGCAGCGCCTGCACGCCATCCGCCGGCACCGGGCGAGAGAACAGGAAGCCTTGCGCTTCCACCGGCCCGAGCGCGGCGAGCCACGCAATCTGCTCCTCGCGCTCCGTGCCTTCGACAATCACCGTCAACCCGAGCGAGCGCGCCAGATTGACGATCGCCGACACCATCACGCAGACGCTGCGATCTTCCGGAATCGCCTGGATGAACGAGCGATCCACCTTCAGCGTATCGACCGAAAAGCGGTTCAGATACGACAGCGACGAATATCCCGTGCCGAAGTCGTCGAGCGCGATACGCACGCCCAGCCGCTTCAGCGCGACGATCTTCTCCTGCACGAGCTCCGGATACTCGACCATCACGGTCTCGGTGATTTCGAGCTCCAGCTTGTCGGGCGGAATGCCGCTCGCCTCGATCGCGCGCGCGACCGTCTCCAGCAAATCGCCGCGCCAGAACTGCACGGCCGAAATGTTCACGGCGAGCGACAGTCCCGTATACCCGTCGCGCTGCCATTGCGCGAGCTCCATGCACGCGGTGTGAATCACGAAATCGCCGACCGCGACGATCAGTCCTGTCGATTCCGCCACCGGAATGAACTCGTTTGCCGGAATGAGCCCGTGCTGCGGATGATTCCAGCGCACGAGCGCCTCGAAACCGGTGATGCAGCGGCGCGTCAGATCGATCTTCGGCTGATAGACGAGGAAAAGCTGCTGCTCCGTCAACGCGACGCGCAGTTGCTGCTCCCACTTCATCAAATGGTCCGCGCGATGCGACAACTGCGGCGAATAGAACTGATAGCAGTTCCGGCCCGCGTCCTTCGCGCTGTACATCGCGAGATCGGCCTTCTTCAGCAGATCGATTTCGCTCTCGTTCGACACGGAAAAGAGCGCGATGCCGATGCTCGCATGCAGCACGAACGCGCTGCCGCGCACGTCGAAGGGCGTGGCGAACATCGTCGAGATGTCGTCGGCGAGCGTGACGGCGCGTTGCTCGACGTCGTCGCCCTTCACGACGACCACGAACTCGTCGCCGCCGATGCGCGACAGCGTGCCGCTTTGCCCGACCGTTTCGGCGAGCCGCGACGCGGTCATCTGCAGGACGATGTCGCCGGCGTTGTGGCCGAGCGTGTCGTTGACGGTCTTGAAGTTGTCGAGATCGATGAAGAGCAGCGCCAGGCGCCCGATGTTTTCCGGCTGCGCCACGTCGAGCCTGAGCGCGCGCAGCGTCGAATACCGGTTGCGCAGGCCGGTGAGCAGGTCGTATTCGACGAGATGCGTCATCTCGCGCTCGCGCCCGAGCAGCTTGCCGATGAGGCCCGTCGCGACCGCGAAGAAGCCGAGCATCGCGAGCGAAATGAAGCTCGCCATCAGCAGATAGACATTGCGCGTGTGGTTGTAGTCGACCATCTCCTCGCGCTCGGACAGGCCGACGAGCACGCCGAGCGGATAGCCGTCGATATGCCGGTACGACACGATGCGCTTCACGTGATCGATCGGATCGACGTAGATGCCCGACGCGTGATCGGTCGTCGGATACACGCCGGTCGCGCTGAACGCGGCGTGCGAGCGATCGGCCGGGCCGCTGCGCGCGCTGCCTTTCGCCGGGGCGCTCGCGGCGGCATTCGCGGCGGCGCTCTCGGCCAGGCTGCCGCCCGTGCTGCGCGCGAGCACGGAGCCGTTGTCCGACACGACCGCGATCACGCCTTCGTGCCCGATCGACGCGACGTTGTAGAAGTCGTTCGTGAAATACGCCGGGTCTTCCGACACGACCACGACGCCCGCGAACGAGCCGTCCGGATGATTGAGCCGCCGCGTGATCTGCAGCGTCCAGAGCCCGGATACCCGCCCGCGCACCGGGCGGCTGATGTAGAGCAGATCGTCGTTCGAATGCGCGTGGACCTTGAAGTGTTCGCGGTCGGAGAGATCGATCGGTTTCGGATGCGGATCGGATGTATTGGCGATCAGCGTCCCGTATTCGTCGATCAGCGAAACCTGCACGAGCGTGTCGCTTTGCACGACGCCTTTTTCGACGGTGGCGATCAGATCGAAGTTGTCGGGCGACTTCTCGTACTCGTATTTGACGAAGCGCGTGATCTGGTCGACCTGGTGAATCGCCTTGATGGTGTGCTGTTCGAGCGCCGACGAAAGAATGGCGGCGGACGACATCGACTCATGCGTGGTCGCTTCGCGCTCGACCGATAGCCGGGCGAAGATCACCGCCCACAGCAGCACCAGCACGAAGGTGCCGAGCACGGGAATCGCGAGAAGCGCGCGCCGACGCCGCGCCGACGGCGCGCCGAGGACGGTGTCGGAAAAGGCGTGGGAGCGCGTGCGCTTCATGGGGTGTCCGTCGGCGCTCTGTCGCGTGGCGCCTTGCGTGCTGCGGACTGCGCGAGGTGGATGAAGCGATGCATGTTCTGAGGCGTTCGACCGAAACGAGTGAATATACCGCGCGCGGCGCACAGCGGATGATCGGCGGATATTTTCTCCGAGACCCGATCCACATCTCGATCCACCTCAGGTCCGCGCGCGACGGCCGTTCGGCGAGCCGTTTGCCGCTGCAGCGCCCGAAGCCCGGCATGAGCGAGACGGCGAGCATCCGGTGTCGTCGAGTGCATACGTTTGCGCTGCGGCGCGAGCGGTTCACCCTCACGACGCCTGTCGCCCGCCGATGTGAACCGCCATTGCGTTCCGATCCCCGATTGTTCAGATATTAACGAAGCCGCCGGGATTAAGAAAGGGGCCGCGCTTGGGGGTATACGCGCGGCGTCGGGCAGCGCGTAGGTCATTGTTTCAGATGCGGAATGTGCCGTCGATCACAGTTACCGAGGCGCCGCCGATCCAGATCGGTGCGCCGTCCGCCGCATCGTCGTATTCGATGCTGACGCGGCCATCGCGGCCGAGCGCCGTGCCCTGTCTCACCGTGAAACGCTGGCCGGGCCGCTGGTCCCGCGCGCGCAGCAGCGTCGCGAGCGCCGCGTTCGCGCTGCCCGTCACCGGATCTTCGATGTTCTCCGCGCCGAGCAGAATCACGCGCAATTCGAACGTCGCGGGTCCGCCGGCTTCGTGCGGCCCATACATGGCGATGCCGTGCGTGCCGACTTCCGCGACGAGCGCCGCGAGCGATTCGCGCGCCGCGCCTTGCAGCGACGTCGCGAAACACTGCGCCGCGTCCTTCACGCGCACGACGAGCCACGGCACGCCGTTGTCCAAGGCGGCGGGCGGCGAACTGAAATCGATTACGGCGGGTGCGAGTGCGGCGGCGAGGCGCTCGCACTGCGCATCTGAAAGCGGCGCGATGGTGGCGGGCGGCGCGGCGAACGCCCACTCGCCGCCATCGGCATCGCCATTGGCATCGCCGCGTTGCGCGAGCTCCACGAGTCCGACGCCGCATTCCTGCACGAGCCGGCCGGGCGTCTTCGGCGTGTAACCGGCATCGATGAGCGCGTGCGCGCTGCCGAGCGTCGGATGTCCGGCGAACGGCAGTTCAACTGCCGTCGTGAAGATGCGTACGCGGTAGTCGGCGCGCGGATCGGTCGGCGGCAGGAGAAACGCCGTCTCCGACAAATTCGTCCAGCGGGCGATTTCCTGCATGCGCTCGGCCGTGAGGCCTTCGGCGTCGAAGATCACCGCGAGCGGATTGCCCTTGAATGGAACGGCTGTGAAGACATCGACCTGCTTGAACTGGACGGTGCGTGAGGACATGGTTTTCGAATGAGTTCGATGGAAGGGCCATTCTGCCCCCAATACACTCCGGCGCGGTCTGTGAAAGGTCGCGGTCCGCGCTTCACGTTGCGGTCTGGCGCCGGGCGCCAGCGACCAATGCGGCGGCAAGCCGCTTCGTCGGCGTTTCACCTTCGACGGTCGACAATGCGAAGTACGCGATCTCGCTGGCGATCGACTATCAACTCGGCGTGCTTGTCACGAGTGCGCTCGACAACACCCCGACGCTTGACGGCAACGGCAAGGCAATCACCGACAGGAACGGTAATCCCGTCTATGCGACCTTGGGAGCCGATGCGGTGGCCAATCCGGCCGGTGGCGGTTATCTGTCCGTCGCGGATGCAGCACGTTTGACGTGGTCGGGTCCGAATGCAACGATCAGCACCGATCTGAAGGGCGTCTCCGCCGCGGCATACGATTCGCTGACCTTCCGCGTCGCCGTGGTGCGCCCGATGGGGCTGGACCTCGAGTTCCAGAGCTTCGGCCGTCCGGCAAAGTAAGACTCACATGAAGTGACGTGACGCACGCCCCGTTCTCGCGGTCTGAGGACGGGGCGTTGTCATTGGAGCAGGCGTTTGGTTCGCCTCCATGCAGAAGCGAAAGCGCGCCTTACGCGACTTCCGCGATCAGCTCGATCTCGACGCACGCGCCGAGCGGAATCTGCGCGACGCCGAACGCCGAGCGCGCGTGCTTGCCGGCATCGCCGAAGATTTCCGCGATCAGCTCGGACGCGCCGTTCGTGACGATGTGCTGCTCGGTGAAATCGAAGGTCGAGTTGACGAGGCTCATCACCTTGACGATGCGCTTGACCTTGTTCAGATCGCCGACGTGCGCGTGCAGCGTCGCGATCAGGTCGATCGCGACGCTGCGCGCCGCCGCCTTGCCTTCTTCCGTCGTGATGTTGTCGCCGAGCTTGCCGACGTGGACCTTGCCGTCCTTCTTCGCGATGTGTCCGGAGAGATACACCGTGTTGCCGCTCTGCGCGCTCATCACGTAAGCGGCGGCGGGCGCGCCCGCGACGGGCAGGTCGATGCCGAGTTCCTTCAGCTTGTCGTACACGTTCGATGCCATCGGTTGCTCCTCTAAACGTTGAAATCAGATGCTCGCGCGGATCAGCGCGCCGAGCTTCGCGACGCCTTCGTCGATCGTGGCGGGCGGCACCGTCACGAACGAAAGACGCATGGTGTTGTGTTCGGCTTCGTTGGCGAAGAACGGGCCGCCCGGCACGAAGGCCACGTTCTGCGCGATCGCCTGTTCGAGCAGCTTCATCGAATCGATGTGTTGCGGCAGCTTCACCCACACGAACATGCCGCCTTCCGGCCGGTTCCATTCGACGCCCGCGGGCATGTGGCGTTCCAGTGCGTCGAGCATCGCGTTGCATTGATCGCGATAGAGCGCGCGGATCTTGGGAACGTGCGTGTCGAGGAAGCCGTCTTTCACCACTTCATAAACGATGCGCTGCGTGAGGCTCGGCGTGTGCAGGTCGGTCGCCTGCTTGGCCTGCACGAGTTTGAAGTGCAACTCCTCGGGCGCGATGATGTAGCCCACGCGCAGGCCCGGCGCCAGCACTTTCGAGAACGAGCCGAGATGCACGATGTGATCGGGCGCCATCGACAGCATCGTGGGCAGCGGCGCGCCCGCGTAGTCCAGCGCGCCGTAGGGATCGTCCTCGATCACCGGGAACGACGCTTTTTGAGCCAGCGCGGCGAGCGCGCGGCGGCGTTCGAGCGGCAGGCGGCGGCCGGTCGGGTTCTGGAAATTCGGCTGCGCGTAGAGCAGGCGCGCGTTCGCGGTGAGCGTGGCGTCGAGCGCTTCGGGGATCAGGCCCGATTCATCGGTCGGCACCTGCACGTAGTGCGGCTCGAATAGCGAGAACGACTGCAGCGCGCCGAGATACGTCGGCGTTTCGACGAGCACGCGGCTGCCCGGATCGACGAGCGTCTTGCCGAGCAGGTCGAGCGCCTGCTGCGAGCCCGTCGTGATGAGCACCTGCGTCGGACGGATATGCGCGCCGTTCACCGAATACCGCTTCGCGATCCACTCGCGCAGCGGCATGTAGCCTTCGGTCGCGCTGTACTGGAGCGCGGCGGCGGGCTGGTCGCGCAGGATGCGTTCGGAGGCGTGGCGCATTTCCTCGACGGGGAACGTCGCCGGCGAGGGCAGGCCGCCCGCGAACGAAATGACTTCCGGCCGCTCCGTGACCTTCAGGATTTCGCGAATCGCCGAACTGGTGAGCTTGCGAGCACGTTCGGAGAGTTGCCACGGCGTGGCGCGGAGATCGGCTTGATTCATGAAATGCCTCGATTGTCTCTGGGGTGATTTCTTATCGCGGAACGTACCGCAAACGTCGATTATCGCGCGAAGGCGTCATCTTGCGTGCGTCGTGCCGGCAGCGACCACGGCCGGCTGCGGCGCGGCGCGCACGGCGGACTTGCGTCCGAGCACGACCGTCACGATGACGGCGGCCGCGTACAGCCACGTCGACCCGCTTACGTGCTCGCCGAAGAAGAGCGCGGAAAACGCCATCGTGAAGAAGATCTGCAGCAGTTGCACTTGCCCGACGCGCGCGATGCCGCCCATCGCGAGTCCGGCGTACCACGCGAAGAAGCCGATGAACTGCGAGAACAGCGTCACGTAGCCGAACGCGAGCCAGGTCTTGAGAGCGAGCGGTTCGGGATGCGTCGCGTGGCTGCCGAACAGTTGCGCCCACGCGAGCCAGCCGACCGGCAGCAGCAGGAACGGCGCCGAGAGCACGAGCGCCCAGCAGATGACCTGCCAGCCGCCCATCTGACGCGCGAGCCGCGCGCCTTCCGCATAACCGAGCGCGCCGATGCCGACCGCGACGAGCATCAGCAGGTCGCCGGCCTGCAGCCCGCCGCCGCCCGCCTGCAACGCGAACGCGACGACGATCCCGCTGCCCGCGATCGCGCTCGCCCAGAACGCCTTCGACGGCCGCTCGTGCGAGAGCCACGCGGCATAGATGGCGACGCACAGCGGCTGCAGGCCGTTCACGACCGCGCCGTGCGACGCGGGCACGGTTTTCATCGCCCACGCGGAAAACACCGGAAACGCGATGATGACGCCCAGCGCGACCACCGCGAGGCTCTTGACCTGCGGCCACGTCGGCAGCTTTTCGCGACGCCACAAAAGCAGCGCGGCGGCGGGAATGGCCGCGACGAGCGCGCGTCCGAGGCCGTTCAGGATCGGATTGACTTCCGCGACGACGATGCGCGTCATCGGCAGCGTCAGGCTGAAAGTGACGACGCCGATCAGGCCGAGCAGCATGCCTTCGGTTTCGCGGGTCTTCATTGTGCGGTGTCTCCGTGGTCGGTCATGTCGGGTGATTCCGTTTTCTTCGGGCGACGTGGCTTCGATGCCGCCCGCGCCTCGGCCTGTTCCGCCGATTCGCCGAGCGTGAGCGTCGTGCCATCGGGCAGATCGAACTGCGCGACGAGCACCGGCGCGCCCGCCGTCTCCTCGACGCGCATCAGATGCGCCGCGCCGAGCCACGCGAGCTGCTCCGCCACGGCCCGCGCGCGCGGATGAAACCCCGTCAGCGAACGCAGCGCGATGCCGGTTTCCGGCAGCGCGCCGCTCGGATGACGCGGCGTGTCCCACTGAATCAGCGACGGCAGCACGCCATCGCCGGCGCCCTGCCACGCGGGGAACGCGCCGTCGTCGGGAACGGTCAGGCCCCAGGTATTGCCTGCGCGCGACATCGCCGCGACGGGCGCGATGCGCTCCGGATACTGCTCGCGCCAGCGCGCGAGCGACTTCGGCCGGTCCACGCGCGCGACCCAGTGCACGAGCTGCGGTCCGTGCTCGTCGAGGCGGCGCTGCATCGACGGATCGTCGAGTGCGAAAAGGCGTGGCCGCGCTGCTTCGGCATTCGCCGCCGGATCGATCGCGATCACTTCGAGATACGCGCCGCCCCACAGATTCAGCAGCCGGTTATGCGTGCCCATCAGCGGATGCGCGCCGCCGGGCGCGGTTTCCACGCCGAATTTCGCGGCGACGAACTGCGCGCCTTCTTCCAGCGTGCGTGCGGCGATCACGAGGTGATCGAGTTTCAGTCGATGGTCGGTCATGACGGGCAAAGCCATAAAAAGGGCCGATAGCATAGCGCTTCGTTCGCACGCGCCGCGCAGCCCGAAAGCAAAATGTAGCCGCTTGCACCGGAACAGTAACGGTACAATCGGCCCCATACTATTCGGTACACTTTTTGACGGCCCAGTCACGCTGCGCGCCGCAGACCGGAGGCCCGCATGTCCGTTCCGCTCGATCAGATTCCCGCCCCGCACGACGCCGCGCAGCTCACGCTCGTCGATCAACTGGTGCAATGGGGGCGCAGGCGCATCGACGAGCGCGTGTTTCGTCCGGGCATGCGGATGCCGTCGATCCGCAAACTCGCGCTGGATAAAGGCGTGTCGCGCTTTACCGTGGTCGAGGCGTACGAGCGGCTCGTCGCGCACGGCTATCTCGATTCGCGGCGCGGCTCCGGTTTTTACGTGCGCGAGCGCATCGCGCCGACGCTCGTCGCGAAGGGCGAGACGCCCGCCGTCGCGGCGGATCGCGAGCCGGTGCAGAACACCATCGACGTGGTCTGGCTGCTGCGCAACATGCTGCATACGTCCAGTCCTGAAAAAGGGCCGGGGCTCGGCTATTTGCCGGGCCGCTGGCTCGACGGCGAATTGATCACCAACGCGCTGCGCTCGCTGTCGCGCCAGAGCGGGGCGCAGATGCTGGGCTTCGGCACGCCGCAAGGCTTTTTGCCGCTGCGCCAGCAGTTGCAGACGCGGCTCGAGGAACTGGAGATCGGCGCGTCGGCGGCGCGGCAGATCGTGCTCGTGTCGGGCATCACGCAGGCGATCGATCTCATTTCTCGTCTCTATGTGAAGCCGGGCGATGCCGTGATCGTCGGCGATCCGGCGTGGTTTCAGATGTTCGGCCGCTTCGCTTCGCAAGGCGCGCGGCTCGTCGGCATGCCGTACACGCCCGACGGCCCCGATCTCGATGCGCTGGAGACGCTCGTCGCGACCTGGCGGCCGAAGATGCTCATCATCAATTCGGTGCTGCAGAATCCGACCGGCACGTCGCTGACGGCGGCGCAGGCGTACCGCATCCTGCAACTCGCGCAGGAATACGACTTCATCGTCGTCGAGGACGATGTCTACGGCGATCTGTGTCCCGCTGGCTTTCCCGCGACGCGCCTCGCATCGCTCGATCAGTTGAAGCGCGTGATCTTCCTCGGCAGCTTTTCGAAGACGCTCGCGGCGAATCTGCGCGTCGGGTATATCGCGGCGGCGCCGGAAGTCGCGAAAGCGCTCGCGGATCAGAAGATGCTCGTCGGCATGACGAGTCCCGAGCTCAACGAGCGCGTCGTCTACAAGGTGTTGACGGAAGGGCATTACCGGCGTCACGTCGAGCGGCTGCGGGCCCGGCTCGACGGCGTGCGCGACAAGACCGCGCGCATGCTGGAAAAAACCGGCCTCAGACTTTTCGCGCCGCCGGCTGCGGCGGGCATGTTCCTGTGGGCGGACGCGGGCATCGATTCCGATGGACTCGCGGCAGCCGGACACGAAGCCGGCTTTCTGCTGACGCCCGGCAGCCTGTTTTCGCCGCATCAGTCTCCGACGACGTGGATGCGCTTCAACATCGCCAATTGCGGCGATCCGGCCTTGCCCGCCTTGCTGTCGAACTATCTGGAAAAGGCCGCGCGGCGCAGCGCCTAGCGGCGCCGTCCGGCAAGCCTTGGCAGATTGCGGCGCGCGGCGGGCGCGCGGATGAACTCCGCGAGCACGGTCTCATAGAGCGCGAGCGCGCCGGGCGTATGCCGGTAGCGATGCTCGTAAAGGCGGTTTTGCCCGTCGCAGAACTTGAGCGCGAAATAATCCGCGAGCAGGTTGCCTTGCGCTTCCATGTTGTAATCGCAGAGGCGCTTGTCATCGGCGAGCGTGTACGCATACCGCAGGCCGATGCGAATCGCGCCGCGCAGCCGCACCGGATAGCCGAGCTGGAATTGCCAGACATGCGTCATCTCGTGGATGAACCACATGCGGTCGGCGATGTCGCAGGCGGAGAAGTCGTCCTGAAAACATCCGCGCGGAAAATAGAGGTTGCCGTTCGGCGCCATCGCCGTGCGGCGCGGCTGCAGGCCGAACGGCAGATAGGCGCGCGCGTGCACGCGCACCCGCGAATAGTCGATGGCGTCGCGGAAGATCGAACGGGCGATGTCGATCTCGCCGGGTGTGAGTGCGCGGGCGGTGCGGTGCATGCAGGCATCATAACGGCGTGCACGTCGCTCTTGAAATCGAGCGGCGCGCCCTTATATCGGACGAATTCGGCCAACACGGCCAACGCATCCGCATCAACGAAATCAAAGAGGAACCGACATGGCGCAAGAAACCATGAGCTTTCAGGCAGAAGTGAAGCAGCTTCTGCATCTGATGATCCATTCGCTCTACAGCAACAAGGAAATTTTCCTGCGCGAGCTGATTTCCAACGCATCCGATGCCGCGGACAAGCTGCGCTTCGAAGCCATCGAGAACAGCGCGCTCTACGAGAACGATCCGGATCTGCGCATCCGCGTGTCGTTCGATAAAGCCGCGCGCACGGTCACCATCGACGACAACGGCATCGGCATGAGCCGCGACGAAGCGATTTCGCACCTCGGCACGATCGCACGTTCGGGCACCAAGGAATTCTTCTCGAAGCTCTCCGGCGACCAGCAGAAGGACGCGGCGCTCATCGGGCAGTTCGGCGTCGGCTTCTATTCGGGTTTCATCGTCGCGGACAAGATCACGGTCGAGACGCGCCGCGCCGGTCTCGCGGCGAACGAGGGCGTGCGCTGGACGAGCGCGGGCGAGGGCGATTTCGAAGTCGAGGACATCGAGCGCGCGCAACGCGGCACGACCATCACGCTGCATCTGCGCGCGGACGAGGACGAGTTCCTGTCGACGCATCGTCTGAAGTCGATCATCCAGAAGTATTCGGATCACGTCGCGCTGCCCATCCTGATGAAGAAGGAAGAGTGGGACGCCGAAAAGAGCGAGATGGTCACGAAGGACGAGGACGAGACCGTCAACCAGGCGAGCGCGCTCTGGACGCGTCCGAAGAACGACATCACGGACGAGCAGTACAAGCAGTTTTATCAGCACGTTTCGCACGATCACGACGAGCCGCTCGCGTGGACGCATAACCGCGTCGAAGGCCGCAGCGAGTACACGCAACTGCTGTACGTACCGAAGCACGCGCCGTTCGATCTGTGGAACCGCGAGCATCGCGGCGGACTGAAGCTCTACGTGAAGCGCGTGTTCATCATGGATGACGCCGAGCAACTGCTGCCCGCGTATCTGCGTTTCGTGAAGGGCGTCGTCGATTCCGCCGATCTGCCGCTCAACGTATCGCGCGAAATCCTGCAGGAAAGCCGCGACGTGAGGGCGATTCGCGAAGGCGTGACCAAGCGCGTGCTGTCGATGCTCGAAGAGCTCGCGACGTCTTCGGCCGAAGCCACCGAAGACGCCGACAAGCAGAAGTACGCCACGTTCTGGAACGAGTTCGGGCAAGTGCTGAAGGAAGGCATCGGCGAGGACTTCAGCAATCGCGAGCGCATCGCGAAGCTGGTGCGTTTCGCATCGACGCACAACGACAGCAACGAGCAGAACGTGTCGCTCGCGGACTACGTTGCGCGCATGAAGCCCGAGCAGACGAAGATCTATTACGTCACCGCCGATAGCTGGCAGGCCGCGAAGAACAGCCCGCATCTCGAAGTGTTCCGCAAGAAGGGCGTCGAAGTGCTGCTGCTGACGGACCGCGTCGACGAGTGGATGCTGTCGTTCCTCAATGAGTTCGATGGCAAGCCGCTGCAGAGCGTCGCGCGCGGCGACCTCGATCTCGGCGCGCTCGACGACGAGGAAAAGCAGCAGCAAGAGAAGGTCGGCGAGGAAATGAAGCCGCTCGTCGAGAAGATGAAGGAAGCGCTCGAAGGCAAGGCGAAGGACGTGCGCCTCACGTTCCGTCTCACCGATTCGCCGAGCTGTCTCGTCGCGGATGAAGGCGACATGAGCGGTTATCTGCAACGCATGCTGAAGGCAGCGGGGCAGAACGCGCCGCAAGCGGAACCGATTCTCGAAGTGAATCCTGAGCATCCGCTGGTGAAGTCGTTAAATGCGGATAACGCCAATTTCGTCGACTGGTGTCATCTGCTGTTCGATCAGGCGTTGCTGGCCGAAGGCGGCGCGCTGGAGGACCCGGCGAGCTTCGTGAAGCGCACGAACGCGTTGTTGCTTGCGCGGTAAGTCTTTGCAGGTGATTTGAATGAACGCGCCGCCGGGGAACCGGCGGCGCGTTTTTTACTTGCTCTTGCGTTCCTTGTTCGACTGAGCGATGAGCGATGCCGCCATCCTTCGGGTCTCTTCCGAATACTTCGGGCTTCTCAATGCTTGCGATGCCTTGTGTTCCATTGCCGCGCCGGTCTGTTTGTTCGTGTGGCGCTGCGCGAGAACCGATCCCGCGAAGCTCTTCGCAATCTTCGATGCGTGCGGATCATGCAATGTCTTTTCGGCGATCTCGGTGACTGCTTTCGACGACTGTTTCTTGTTGATTGTCATAGTCTTGTTTCATTGATTCTTCGTCTGGACGCCGCGCCTCGGTGATGCAGTGTTCGCGGCCAATCCCCTTATATCCGTGGATGGCGAGCAATTCCAGCCGAAACGTCCGAATAGCGGGTGCCTCTATAATCCGCCGCATGCTCACGCCCAACGATCCCATCGACGCACACTGGCGCGTCGTCCCGCTTGCCTCGCTCACCGACGCTCAAAAGGACTGGCTCACGCGCGGCGGCTCGCTGACCGCGCATCTGCGCACGCTCGGCGCGGTGACGGTCGAAGTGACGCGCGAAGCCGTCGCTATGCCGTGGCGCGACGAATGGCGCGCGCTCGATGTCACGCCGCGCACGCCCGTCTGGACGCGCGAAGTCACGCTCAAGGTCGATGGCGCGCCGTTTGTCGTCGCGCATAGCGTCGTGCCGCTTTCGCACAGCACGGGTATCTGGCAATCGATGCGCCGTCTGCGCACGCGTCCGCTCGCCGAACTGCTTTATAGCGATAGCAGCGTGTCGCGCTCGGCGCTCGTCAGCAGAAGGATCACCGCGCGGCATCCGCTGCATCGGCTGGCATCGGCGCATAGGGAAAGCGCGCATGCGCTCGTCGCGAGACGATCCGTGTTCAAGCGTCACGGCGCGCCGCTGATGGTCACCGAATGCATGCTCGATGCGCTCTGGACGCGCCTCGACGTATCAGCCGCGAAAAAGCACCATTGGGAACACGCGCGTTCGCTCGAACATCTGAGCTCGCATGCGAAGCGCGTCGCGCACGGCGAGGCGAAATGAAGCTCGCGGGATTCGAACCGGTCGGCGATGACGCCACGCACACCCTCATCCTCGGCAGCTTTCCGGGCGTCGCATCGCTGGCGGCGACGCAGTATTACGCGCATCCGCGCAATCAGTTCTGGCGGCTCGTCGGCGCGGCGATCGGGGAACCGCTCCACGAACTGAGCTACGACGAACGTCTGGCGCGCCTGAAGCAGCACGGCATCGGCTTATGGGACGTGCTCGCCGCGTGCGAACGCGAAGGCAGTCTCGATGCCGCGATCCGCAACGCATCGCCCAACGACTTCGCCGTGTTCCGCACGCGCTTCCCGAACTTGCGCAAGGTCTGCTTCAACGGCAAGACCTCGGGCAAGTTCGCGCCCGTCCTTGCAGCGGCAGGCTACGCGACGCTCGTGCTGCCGTCGTCGAGCGCGGCCAATGCTATCCTCTCGTTCGATCAAAAATTGCGCATCTGGCGCGACATCCTCACCACACAATGACGAATCTCATCAAGCGCGCGTCGGCCGAAGCCCGCGCGTTCGGCCGCAAGAAAGACAACGCCAAATCGAAGCGCAATCGCGACGATGACGAGCTCGCGAACGCCCCGCGCATCGAGGCGCCGCGCAAGCCGCGCTTCGCGCCCGTGACGTTCTCGGAAGAGGGCGGCGTGCGCTATCTGCATTTCGGCACCGAATGGGTGCAAGGCGCGATGCGTTTGAAGAAGCCCGATCACATCGAGCTCGAATACGCGCAGCAGATGATGGCGTGGCTGCTCTTCATCGAAACGCCCGAGCGCATCGCGCAACTCGGTCTCGGCGCGGCCGCGCTCACGAAGTTCTGTCACCGCTTTCTCAAGCGCGCGAAGGTCGAAGCGGTCGAACTGAACCCCGCGGTCGTGATCGCCGCGCGCGCGATGTTCGAACTGCCCTATGACGACGCGCGCCTCACCGTCACCGAGCGCGACGCGTGGGAGTTCGTCAACGATCGCGCGAACCACGGCACGATCGGCGCATTGCAGATCGATCTCTACGACGCCACCGCGCGCGGCCCCGTCCTCGACAGCGTGTCGTTCTATCGTGCGTGCCGCGCGTGTCTCACGCCCGAGGCGGGCGTCGTCACGATCAATCTGTTCGGCGATCATCCGAGCTTCGTGCGCAACATGCGGCATCTGAACGAAGCGTTCGATCATCGCGTGATCGCGCTGCCCGAAGTGCACGACGGCAATCGCGTCGCGCTCGCCTTCGCCGGTCCCGCGCTCGACGTGCCATTCGCCGCGCTCGAAACGCGCGCGAAGCTCATCGAAGCCCAACTCGGCCTGCCCGCGCGCAAGTGGGTGAAGGGTCTCGCCGAAAGCGCGGGCATCCCGACGACGGGTTCGTTCTCCATCTGACCGAACATGCATCGGGCCGGAGCGTGCGTTCTGGCCCTTTCGCGGCTATCACAGAAGCAAGCAGAGAAATCAGCGGAATCTGAATAGTCGGGATTCTCCCTGATTTGAGCGCTATTTATCGGTCCATATACTCCCTCTGTTATTTCGGGGCGCTTCAAGCGGCATGTCTACCCGACGACCGGCATCCCGCCGGGCTCGCAATAACGACAAAACAAGAGGAGACCGTTCATGGCTCACGAAGCTACGACCGGCACCGGACAACCGCGCAACAAGCATTGGCTGTGGCTTCTGATCCTTCCGTGGATCGGTGTGGTCTGGGTGCCTTTCTACAACAAGATCGAGCCCGTTCTGTGGGGCTTTCCGTACTTCTACTGGTATCAGCTGCTGTGGGTGCTGATCAGCGCCGTCATCACCGCCGTCGTCTATAAGAAGACGAAGGCGCTGCCCTCGGGACGAAAGAACGGAGGCGCGCGATGATGAACACCACCGCAACCTTCGTCTTCGTCCTCTTCTTCGTCGGCGTCACGATTCTCGGCTTCATCGCCGCGCACTGGCGCAAGGGCGATCTCGCCCAGCTCGACGAATGGGGCCTCGGCGGACGCCGCTTCGGGACCATCGTCACGTGGTTCCTGCTCGGCGGCGATCTCTATACCGCCTACACGTTCGTCGCGGTGCCGGCGCTCGTGTTCGGCGCGGGCGCGACGGGCTTCTTCGCGCTGCCGTACACGATCCTCATTTATCCATTCGCGTTCGTCGTGTTTCCGAAGCTCTGGAGCATCGCGAAGCGTCACGGCTATGTGACCGCCGCCGACTTCGTGCACGCGCGCTACAACAGCCGCATGCTCGCGCTCGCCGTCGCGCTGACGGGCATCGTCGCGACCATGCCGTACATCGCGCTGCAACTCGTCGGCATCGAAGTGGTGATCGGCGCGCTCGGCTTCTCGACGCAGGGCTTCGTCGGCGATCTGCCGCTCATCATCGCGTTCGCGATTCTCGCCGCGTACACGTACACGTCGGGCCTGCGCGCACCCGCGATGATCGCCGTGGTGAAGGACGTGCTGATCTACGTCACGATCATCGCCGCGATGATCGTGATTCCAGCGCAGCTCGGCGGCTTCGGCCATATTTTCAGCACCGTGCCGCCTGAAAAGCTGCTGCTGAAAGCGCCCGATGCCGCGAGCCTGAACGGCTACAGCGCGTACGCGACGCTCGCGGTCGGCTCGGCGCTCGCGCTCTTCCTGTACCCGCACTCGGTGACGGCGATTCTGTCGTCGAATTCGGGCAACACGATCCGCCGCAACATGTCGCTTCTGCCGGCGTACTCGCTCGTGCTCGGCCTGCTCGCGCTGCTCGGCTACATGGCGCTCGCCTCGGGCGTGAAGGACATGCCGGAATACGCGCAGTACTTCAAGGCCTACGGCGCGAACTTCGCCGTGCCGGCGCTGTTCCTGCACTACTTCCCGTCGTGGTTCGTGGGCGTGGCGTTCGCGGCGATCGGCATCGGCGCGCTGGTGCCGGCGGCGATCATGTCGATCGCGGCGGCGAACCTGTACACACGCAACGTGCATCGCGAGTTCGTCAACACGAACATGACGCCGGAGCAGGAGACCAACGTCGCCAAGCTCGTGTCGCTGATCGTGAAGGTCGGCGCGGTGGTGTTCATTCTCGCGCTGCCGCTCACGTACGCGATCCAGCTGCAACTGCTCGGCGGCATCTGGATCATCCAGACGCTGCCCGCGCTCGTGCTCGGCCTCTATACGCGCGTGCTCGATCATCGCGGCTTGCTGATCGGCTGGGCGACGGGCATCGGCGTCGGTACGTGGATGGCCGTGTCGCTGCAACTGAAGGGCTCGATCTATCCGCTGCATCTGTTCGGCTACGTCGTGCCGGGCTACGCGGCGGTGTGGGCGCTGATCGCGAACCTCATCGTTTCGATCGTCGTGAGCGTGCTCGTGCGCGTTCTCGGCCTCAAGCGCTCCGACGACCGCACGCGTCCGGAAGATTATCTGGACATCGTGGAAGGCTGATTCCGGCCGTCGCGCACCTGCCCGGCGCGGCGCGCGAAAAGCTGGTAAAACGCCCGTAACAGGCTTCTCGCCTTTGCGGGCGTTTTTTTGGACAGCCTTCGTGTGAGCGAACCATGCTTTCTCCGACATCGACGTCAATCAGGCGCGGCCGTCTCTCACGCCTCGTTCACTGGGTCACGTCGCCGTACTTCCGATACCGGCACGCGAACCTGATCCACGGGCTGCGCGTCGGCCTTGCCGTGGCAATGTCGATCGCCGTCACGACGGGCGTCGACATGCCGCACGGCATCTGGGCGACGGTGTCGGTGCTCGTCGTGATCGGCGGGCTGCAGCACTACGGCAACATCCGCAAGAAGGCCGCCGAACGCGCCATCGGCACGACGCTCGGCGCGGGCTTCGGCCTCGTGCTGATTCTCGCGGAGACGCTGACCGGCTCGCAGATGGTGTTCTTCGTGCTGATGTGCCTGGTCGCGGGCGGCTGCGCGTATTACGCCATCGGCAAGCCGGGCTATGTCGCGCTGCTCACGGCGATCACGATGGTCATCGTTTCCGGGCACGGCGACTTGCCGCTTTCCACGGGTTTGTGGCGCACGGCCAATGTGATGATCGGCGTCGTGATCGCGCTCGCGTTCTCGTTCGTGCTGCCGCAATACGCGACGTATTCGTGGCGCTACCGTCTCGCGGACAATCTGCGCGAATGCGCGAGGATCTACGGCGCTTTACTGGATGGCACGCCGCTCGTCGCCGAGGACACGGCGCGCCGCATGTATGCGATGAGCCAGCGGCTCGTGCAGGCGCGCGCGCTGATGGAGTCGGTCGCGAAGGAAACCGATGTGCCGATGGCGCGGCTGGAAGAGATCCAGCGCCTGCATCGCTCGATTCTCGCGGCGCTGGAAATGCTCGTGACGTCGATGCCGGAAGTCTCGGGCGCAACGCCCAGCCGTTTTGCGATTGCGTGCTCGCCGGGCGAACACGCGGTGCGCGGACAGCTCCTGCAGATGGCGCGCGCGCTGCGCTTCGGGCGCGTCGGTTTGCTGTATCGCGCGATGGATGCGTCGGGCGCGCCGCAATCGAACGCCGCCGCCGACGAGAACGCGACGACGCAGGGCATGCACTGGCTCGCGATGCGTTTCGTCGAGCAGGTGGATCGCTTGCGGATGCGGCTGTCGGAAATCGAGCGGCAGTGGAATATCGAAGGGGCGCGGCCGCTCAATCCATGAAGCAGTGAATGCTCAGGCTGCCTGCACTTCGGCTTCGTGCACCACGTTGATGAGCCAGGGCACGCCGAAACGATCCGTCAGCATGCCGAAGCCTTGTGTCCAGAACGTGGATTGCCACGGCGTGAGCACGTTGCCGCCTTCGGCGAGCATGTTGAAGATGCGCTCGCCGGATTGCGCGTCGTCCGCGGCGATCGACAGCGTGAAGCCCGAATAGTCCTTGCGCGGCTGACCATAGCGGCCGTCGGACACCAGAATCGCGTTCGGGCCGACGCAGAATACCGCATGCATGATCTTGTCTGCCCAGTCGGGCGGGGCGTTGCCGCCGTCCGGCGCATCGCGGAAGCGCACCAGCGCGGCGATCTGCGCGCCGAACGCGGCCTGATAGAGTTCGAGCGCCTCGGCGCAGTCGCCGTTGTAGAAGATATAGGTATCCAGTTGCATGACCGAATGACTCCGTGCATATAAAGCGGACATGCCGCCAGAGCCCGAAAGTCTATTGCAACGGCGTCCTACGTCGACTCGGAAACGGTCAAATTAGGTCAAGAAGCAGCGAAATGGAAAAAACCGCAAATCGCACCAGTGATCCGGCGCGATTCGCGGTTCTGTTTTCAGCGCGCTTATTGCAGCGCGGTGATCAGCTTTTCGAGCTTGATCGCATCGGCGGCAAAAGCGCGGATGCCTTCCGCGAGCTTTTCGGTCGCCATGGCGTCGTCGTTGACGAGGAAGCGGAACGTCGGCTCGTCGACGGCGATCTTCTCCACGTTCTCGTTCTTCACGCTCTCCGGCGAGAGCTTGCGCTCGACCTTTTCGTTGCTGTCGGCGAGTTTCTTCAGCAGATCGGGGCTGATCGTGAGCAGGTCGCAGCCCGCCAGTTCGGTGATCTGACTCACCGTGCGGAAGCTCGCGCCCATGACTTCCGTCTTGTAGCCGAACTTCTTGTAGTACGAGTAGATGCGGCGCACCGACTGCACGCCCGGATCGTTCGCGCCGCCGTTTTTCACTTCGTCCCATTCCGCGCCGGCCGACTTCTTGTACCAGTCGTAGATGCGGCCGACGAACGGCGAAATAAGCTGCGCGCCCGCTTCGGCGCACGCGACCGCTTGCGCGAGCGAGAAGAGCAGCGTCATGTTGCAGTGAATGCCTTCCTTCTGCAGCACTTCGGCCGCGCGGATGCCTTCCCACGTCGACGCCAGCTTGATCAGCACGCGATCGCGACTGATGCCCGCGTTCTCGTACAGCTTGATGATGTCGTGCGCCTTGTCGATGGACGCTTTCGTGTCGAACGACAGGCGCGCGTCGACTTCGGTGGACACGCGGCCCGGAATGATCTTGAGAATCTCGGTGCCGAACGCGACGAGCAGATTGTCGATGATCTGCGGCATCGGCTTCTTCGCGTGCTCCTTGACGGTCTTTTCGAGCAGCGGCTTGTAGTCGTCCTTCTGGACGGCCTTCAGGATCAGCGACGGATTGGTCGTCGCGTCCTGCGGCTTGAATGCGATGAATTGCTGGAAGTCGCCCGTGTCGGCGACGACGGTCGTGTATTGCTTGAGCTGGTCGAGAGCGGATGTCATGTCGAGTCTCAGACGCGTGGCGTCTTGTCAAATTGCGGAAAACAACCCGCGGATTGCCCATGATTGCGACGCCGCGCGGCGACTTCGTTCGCGCGGCGCGCCCCTGAATTCATTTTCCCATTCTAGTCCCGAGCGCGGCGAACGCGCTGATACCGTGCGCGCACGCACGCGGCGTGCCGGAATTCGACCGGCGCGCCGCCTCGCGCGTTCAATCGCGTTCAAGCGCGTTCAGTCGCGTTCAATCGGCCGCGTAAGCGAGCTCGTGCCAGCGCCGCACCGTGCCCGAGTCCAACTGGCCGCGCGCGAAGCGCATCTTGCGGACTTCGTCGAGCGCGTGCGCGTCTTTCGCCGGATCGCCGCAGCTCATCTTCATGACGACGTCCTGGACGTGCCCGGCGTCGTCGAGCAGCACGCGCACGATCGTCTTGCGCTTAGGTGCGGTGGCAGGCGGCGTGGAGCGCGCCAGCAGTCTGTCGATCAAAGCCATGACGGAAATGCCAAAAACGATTGCGGAAGCATCGGCCGGAAATCGGGGCCGATTCCGCCATTGTAGGCTGCGTCAGGCGCGTCTGGCATTGAGCACGACATGCGTCACAACGCCCGCGATCAAGCCCCAGAACGCGGAGCCGATCGACAGCAGCGTGAGGCCCGACGCCGTCACCATGAACGTGACGAGCGCGGGCTCGCGTTGACGCGCGTCCTGCATCGCGTTGGCGAGGCCGCTCATGATCGAGCCGAAGAGGGCGAGCGCCGCCACCGACACGACGAGCTCCTTCGGAAACGCCGCGAACAGCGCCGCGATGGTCGCGCCGAACGTGCCCGCGAGCAGATAGAACACGCCGCACCAGACGGCCGCCGTGTAGCGCTTGTCGCGATTCTCGTGCGCCTCGCGGCCGGTGCAGATCGCGGCGGTGATGGCGGCGAGATTCACGCCGTGCGAGCCGAACGGCGCGAGCACGAGCGACGCGAGGCCGGTCGTCGAGATGAGCGGGGCGGAAGGCGTCGTGTAGCCATCGGCGCGCAACACGGCGATGCCTGGCACGTTTTGCGAGGCCATCGCGACGACGAAAAGCGGAATGCCGATGCTGATCGCCGAGGCGATCGAGAACGCGGGCATCGTGAAGACGGGATGCGCGAGCGCCACATGAAAGCGCGAAAAGTCGAGCAGCCCGAGCGCGCCCGCGACCGCGATGCCGACGACGAGCGTCGCCGGGATCGCGTAGCGCGGCAGGAAGCGCTTGCCGGCGAGATACGTGAAAAACATCACGATGACGAGCGAGGTGCGATGCTCGGCGGCGCGAAAAATCTCGATGCCGATCTCGAACAGGATGCCCGCGAGCAGCGCGGCGGCGATGCCCGACGGAATGCGCTTCATCAGCGTGTCGAACCAGCCGGTCAGGCCGACGGCGGTCAAGAGCACCGCGCAGACGATGAACGCGCCGATCGCATCGGCGTAGGCGACGTTCGGCAGCGACGAGACGAGCAGCGCCGCGCCCGGCGTCGACCATGCGACGACGATCGGCGCGCGATAGCGCAGCGACAGGCCGATCGTGCAGACCGCCATGCCCATCGAGAGCGCCCAGATCCACGAGGAAATCTGCGCATCGGACAAATGCGCGGCCTGGCCCGCCTGGAACATCAGGACGAGCGAACTGGTGTAGCCGGTCATCATCGCGACGAAACCGGCGACGATCGTGGAGAGCGACGTATCAAAGAGGAAACGCGGCGCGGCGGGCGCCGGAGCGGAAGCTTTCATTCGGGTGTCTCGATTACTTCGACAGGGCGCGCATGGCGGTTTCGAGGCCGGCCATCGTCAGCGGATACATGCGATTGCCGAGCACGTTGCGGATCGCGGAGATCGACTGGCGATATTCCCATAGCCGCTCGGGCTCGGGATTGAGCCATGCGTGATGCGGGAATTGATCCGCGAGACGGCGCAACCACACCGCGCCGGCCTCGGCATTGTTGTATTCGACGGAGCCGCCCGGCTGCAGCACTTCGTAGGGACTCATGGTGGCGTCGCCGACGAAGATCAGCTTGTAGTCCGGCGTGAACCTGTGCAGCACGTCGAAGGTCGGCGTGCGCTCGGTGTGACGGCGGCGGTTGTTCTTCCACAAATAGTCGTACACGCAGTTGTGGAAGTAGTAGAACTCGAGATGCTTGAACTCGGCCTTCGCCGCCGAGAACAACTCTTCGACGCGCTTGATGTGATCGTCCATCGAGCCGCCGACGTCGAGCAGCATCAGCACTTTCACGTTGTTGTGGCGCTCGGGCACCATCTTGAGATCGAGCCAGCCGGCGTTGGCGGCGGTGCTGCGGATCGTGCCGGGCAGATCGAGCTCTTCGTTCGCGCCTTCGCGCGCGAAGCGCCGCAAGCGCCGCAGCGCGACCTTGATGTTGCGCGTGCCGATTTCGACCTGATCGTCGTAATCCTTGTACGCGCGCTCGTCCCACACTTTCACGGCGGTGCGGTTCCCCGCCGATTCCCCGCCGATGCGAATGCCTTCCGGGTTGTAGCCGCCATGCCCGAAGGGCGACGTGCCGCCCGTGCCGATCCATTTGTTGCCGCCTTCGTGACGCTCCTTCTGCTCGTCCATCAGTTCCTTCAGGCGTTCCATGAGCTTGTCGAGGCCGCCCAGCGCCTCGATGCGCTTCTTCTCTTCCGCCGTGAATTCGCGTTCGAGCCGTTTCCTGAGCCAGTCGAGCGGAATGTCGAAGACTTCGTCGGGAAGCTGCGTCAGGCCGTGGAAATACGCGCCGAACGCGCGATCGAACTTGTCGAAGTACTTCTCGTCCTTCACGAGCGTCATGCGGGCGAGGAAATAGAACTCGTCGAGCGAGGGCGAAATGACCTGCGCCTTCAGCCCTTCGAGCAAGGTCAGATATTCCTTCACCGAAACGGGCAGCTTCGCGTCGCGCAGCGAGTAGAAGAAGTCGATCAGCATGGCGCGCTCTCCATCGTGCTTAACGTTCGAGCCGGAAATTCAGATTGGCGCGCACCGCCGGCCATTCCGAGCGGATGATCGAAAACACGACGGTGTCGCGCAACACGCCGTCCTTGCCGACCTGATGATTGCGCAGAATGCCGTCCTGCTTCGCGCCGAGCCGCGCGATCGCCGTGCGCGACGCGTGGTTCATGAAATGCGTCCGGAATTCGACGGCGATGGCATCGAGCCTGTCGAAGGCGTGCGTGAGCAGCAGCAGCTTGGCTTCGGTGTTGAGCGCGGTCTTCTGCACGCGCTTCGCATACCACGTATGCCCGATCTCCAGCCGACGATTCGCTTCGTCGACGTTGAAGTAACGCGTCGATCCGACGATGTCGCCGCTCTTCGCATCGATCACCGCGAATGGATGCGCGCCCGAGCGGTTGCGCATGTCGAGCGCGGTGTCGATATAGGCGCGCGTCTTGTCGGGCGGCGGCACGAAGGTGTACCAGAGCTTCCACAATTGGCCATCGCTCGCGGCGGCCGTGAGGGCCTGCTCGTGCTCGGGCGTGAGCGGCACGAGCCTGACGTGTTCGCCTTGCAGCGTGACGGGTTCGATCCAGCGGCTCATGTCGTTATCAGCGATGGTTGCGGTTCATGAACAGCAGCCGCTCGAAGAGCGCGACGTCCTGTTCGTTCTTGAGCAACGCGCCGTGCAGCGGCGGCACGATCTGTTTCTGATCCGACGAGCAAAGCGCCTCGGGCGGAATGTCTTCGGCCAGGAGCAGCTTGAGCCAGTCGAGCAGTTCGGACGTCGACGGCTTCTTCTTCAGGCCCGAGACCTGGCGCAGCTCGAAGAAGCTCTGCATCGCCGCGGCGAGCAGATCCTGCTTGATGTTCGGAAAATGCACCTCGACGATGGCCTTCATCGTCTCCGCGTCCGGGAACTTGATGTAGTGGAAGAAGCAGCGGCGCAGGAACGCGTCAGGCAACTCCTTCTCGTTATTCGACGTGATGATGACGAGCGGCCTGTGCTTCGCTTTCACGAGCTCGCGCGTCTCGTAGACGTAGAACTCCATGCGGTCGAGTTCGCGCAGCAAGTCGTTCGGAAATTCGATGTCCGCCTTGTCGATCTCGTCGATGAGCAGCACGCTCTGCTGGTCCGACTCGAACGCCTGCCACAGCACGCCCTTGACGATGTAATTGCGGATGTCCTTCACGCGCTCGTCGCCGAGCTGCGAATCGCGCAGGCGCGAGACGGCGTCGTATTCGTACAGGCCTTGCTGGGCTTTCGTCGTCGATTTGATGTGCCACTGCAGAAGCGGCATGCCGAGTGCTCCCGCAACTTCCTCGGCGAGCATGGTCTTGCCGGTTCCCGGTTCGCCCTTGATGAGCAGCGGCCGTTGCAGCGTCATCGCGGCGTTCACCGCGAGCTTGAGATCGTCGGTTGCGACGTATTGCGATGAGCCTTCGAAACGCATGACGAAGATCCGGTTGGCAAAAAAATCCCAGTATAAGTCAGAAGACCTTTCCGCATTGAGGCGCGCCCGGTATCGTTTGAGCCGCTTTATCGGCAGGTCGACGCTGCATGCCCGAGCGCGGGTGAAGCGTGCGCGCAAGCGGGTTCATCGCGTGTACAGGGACGAATTGTCGCAGGGCAAACGGCTGCTTTTCAGCCGATTCCCCTTGTCAGCAGGGCTTCGGCGCGGTTCGCGTGTGGACGGAGGGTAGGTCGCGCGGTACAATTAGCGCGATTTTTTTGGCCTGCGTGGCGACAGACCCTGCAACAGCAAACAGTCCCGAGAAGGTTGTATTGCGCTCGGCGCGGGCCGCGGCCTTGTGAGCGCCGGATTTCCCCTCAAGCCAGGTTAGAAGAGCTATGAACAATTTCGTCGGCAAATGTGCCGTGATTGCAGCGCTGTCCGGTCTCGCCGGCTTCGCGAGTGAGGCGTCGGCCGACGTCGTCGGCAACGCGAAGGCCGCAGAGGGCAAGGTTGCGATGTGCATCGGCTGCCACGGCATCCCCGGCTATCGCACCGCGTACCCCGAGGTGTACGAAGTGCCGATGCTGGGCGGCCAGAACGCGCAGTACATCGCCAATGCGCTGCATGCCTACAAGAAGGGCGACCGTCATTTCGACACGATGCGCGCCATCGCGACGACGCTGTCGGATCAGGATATCGCCGATATCGCCGCGTACTACGCTGCGCAGACTCCCCAATCGAAGAACAATCCCGACAAGTGATCCGCGCGTGAACGCAAAGCGACAACGGGAAGGAGAATTCATGAAGCCGTCCAAGGCACTTCACTCAAGCTTCAAGGCAGCGAGCGCCGCAGCGGCGCTCATCGGCATGACGGCGTTCGGCAGCGCGCACGCAGCCGATGTCGCAAACGGCAAGGCGCTTTCCGACAGCCACAACTGCGCGGCCTGTCACGGTCCCGGTCTGAACAAGCCGGTGAGCGGCGAGTATCCGCGTCTCGCGGGTCAGCACGCGACGTACATCTACTGGGCGCTGCGGCAGTATCAGATCGGCGGCAACAACCCGAACTTCGGACGCAACAACGCCATCATGGCGGCGCAGGTGCAGAACCTGTCGCAGAGCGATCTGAAGGATCTCGCGGCATACATCGAATCGCTCGATGGCAGTCTCGTGCTGAAGAAGTAAGCGCGATTTCTCCCGCAATCCGCACAACGAAACACCCCGCTCGAAGCGGGGTGTTTTGCTTGATGCGTCCGGTTTCGATGCTTAGTCGCGCGAAGCACGGCGCTCGATCAGCGCGAGATAGGCGTCGGTGTCGGGCGGGGTGCCGGAGCGCTGCGCTTCCCAGATGATCTGGCCGAGGCAATCCATGATCGCGTGCTGCGCGTCGTGCGGCGAGCCGAGGCGTGCGACGAGCCTGTCGTGCGCGCGGCGGATGCCCGGCGGCTGATCGATCGAAAGCTGCTCGCTGATCGCGAGATGCATCGACAGATGCAGAAACGGGTTCGTCTGACCGCGATCGGGCGAGTAATCGGCTTCGCGCGATTCGGGGTTCACGAGCGCGTCGTGATATTCCGGATGCTCGCCGATCCAGTCGGCGGCCATGCTTTCGAGCGGCGTCAGAATCTCGCCGGCGCGCTCCTTGCGCCACGTTTCGGTGAAGAACTGGCGAACTTCGTCGCGGCTGGGGTTGAACATAACGTATTGATTCGATTGCGGGTTTCTGAATCCGCTATTGTAGACCGCGATGCACCGGTTCTGCCCAAACCCTCTTCATTCGACGGGCGCGGGCGTCTTCGGCCGATACTCGCAGAGCGGCTCGATCGCGCAATGCCAGCATTCCGGCACGCGCGCCTTGCAGACATAGCGTCCATGCAGGATCAGCCAGTGATGCGCGTCGTGCAGAAATTCCTTCGGCGTGAATTTCTCGAGCGCGGTTTCGACGGCGCGCACGTCCTTGCCCGGCGCGAGCCCGGTGCGATTCGCGACGCGAAAGATGTGCGTATCGACGGCGATAGACGGCTGCCCGAACGCGATGTTCAGCACGACGTTCGCGGTCTTGCGGCCGACGCCCGGCAGCGCTTCCAGCGCCTCGCGATTGTCCGGCACCTCGCCGCCGTGCTGCTCGACGAGCATGCGGCACGTCGCGATCACGTTCTTCGCCTTCGTGCGATACAGCCCGATCGTGCGGATGTATTCCGCTACGCCTTCCTCGCCGAGCGCGAGCACCGTTGCCGGCGTGTTGGCGACGGGAAACATCTTGCGCATCGCCTTGTTCACGGAGACGTCGGTGGCCTGCGCGGAGAGCATCACGGCGATCAGCAGTTCGAACGGCGTCGTGTACTCGAGCTCGGTCACCGGGTGCGGATTCAGGCTCTGCAAGGTCTCGTAGATCGCGCGGCGCTTCGTGGCGTTCATGATTCGATGTCCGTTCTTACGCGGGTTTATCGCCTTTATCGGGATGGGACGCGTTTGCGTCGTCCGTAATGCCAAGACGGCGGCGGCGCGCTTCCGCTTCGTCGATCTGCGCCTGCACGGCCGCGCTCACGTGAGCCGTGTTCTTGGGACCGGCGCCGAGCTTCGCCATCTCTTCTTTCTTCTTGCGGGCGCGCTCCAGCGCGGCCTGGATGATCGCGCGTTTCTTCGCTTCCGGATCGTCGCTCGCGGGCTGCGCTTCGTGCGTGGCCTGCGTCGCTTGCGCTGTTTGCGCCGCCCGCGCGGCCTGACGCGCGCTCGCGCGTGCCTGCGCCTCGGCGCGCTCGCGCTCCAGACGTGCCACGCGGCGGTCGTGCCGGGCGCGCGCGGCATCGGCTTGTTCCTGACTCCACGCGTCCCAGCCGGTGCGATCGCCGGTCACGGGCACCATCGCGATGCAATCGACGGGGCAGGGCGGCACGCACAGATCGCAACCCGTGCACAGTTCGGCGATGACCGTGTGCATCTGCTTCGCGGCGCCGACGATCGCATCGACCGGACACGCCTGCATGCACAGCGTGCAGCCGATGCACACGTTCTCGTCGATCACCGCGACGGGCCGTGCGCGCTCGACGCCATGCGTCGTATCGAGCGGTATATCGGGCGCGCCCAGCAGCGCGGCGAGACGCGCGACACCTTCGGCGCCACCCGGCGGGCACCGGTTATAGCTCGCCTCGCCCGCGGCGATGGCGTCGGCGTAGGGCCGGCAGGCCGGGTAGCCGCACTTGGTGCATTGCGTCTGCGGCAGCAGGTCTTCGATGCGCTCGGCGAGCGTCTTGGAAAAGGTTGCGGTCACGAGGAATTGCGATGATGCCTTGGGGACTGGCGCAGCGTGGGCGAAGATCGCGTTGGGAATCGCGCGGTGCGCTTCGGATGCGAAGAGAACGCTTCGGCGTCCACGACGACGGGCACGCTGCCTGTTCGGCGCGCGTCCCGTTTCGCGGGCGCACGCTCGGCTTTGATCGACATTATCGCCGAAGTCGTCAACAGTCGTGCCGAATGGCTTCTACTCCCAATTGCCAACGTCCTTTCGATGTGCGCATAATCGAAGCGCTTTTCCGTTTGACCGCAGGACGGTGTTTCCCAATAACCCTGGGCAGCGCCCGTTCACGTCATGTACCCAATGCGGGCCGCGTGACGCTAATCCGGCAACGCGGCTCCCGAGTCATGCCACCATGAATCAGCCGAAAATCAAAAGAGATCCTGAAGGCACCCGGCGCCGTATTTTGCTTGCCGCCGCAGAAGAGTTCGCGGCCGGTGGCTTGTTCGGCGCCCGTGTCGATCAGATTGCGCGTCGGGCGGAGACCAATGAGCGCATGCTCTATTACTACTTCGGTAGCAAAGAGCAGTTATTCACCGCCGTGCTCGAACATGCGCTATCGGCGCTCGTCGAAGCGGAACGCACGCTCGAACTCGACGGCATTGCGCCTATCGAAGCGATGACGCGTCTCGCGCATTTCGTCTGGGATTACTACCGGGATCATCCGGAGTTGCTGCGCCTCATCAACAACGAGAATTTGCACGAGGCGAGATATATCAAAGGATCGAATCGAATACGCGAGCTCATTTCGCCGATCGTCGCGACGCTCACGGCCATTCTCGATCGCGGTCAGAAAGCCGGACTGTTTCGCACCGACGTCGATCCGCTCAAGTTCTACATCATCCTGTCGGGACTCGGTTATTACATCGTTTCGAATCGCTTCACGCTGGAAGCGACTTTCGGGCTCGATTTCAGCGAGCAGGCGCAGCGCGAGCAGATCGTGCGGATGAATACCGAGTTGCTGCTGGCCTTTTTGACGCGCCGCTAAATCGACGCGGTCGGGAGAAAAAACGTCGCGCCCTTTGCAAGGCGTGACGTTTTTGTTTTCCGCGATGGAATCGGTCCCGGCGCGCTCGTGCGTTCGTACCGCTCGTACCTTAGGCCGGCACGGCTTCGGTCTTCGGCGTCTTGTCGTGCTCGAGAATGAACTCGCGCAATTGCGGATACACCATCGTGCGCCAGCGGCGGCCCGAAAAAATGCCGTAGTGGCCGGCCTTTTCCGCCGTGAAATGGCGCTTGTGCTTCTCCGGAATGCCGGTGCACAGATCGTGGGCGGCGCGCGTCTGGCCGCTGCCGGAGATGTCGTCGAGTTCGCCTTCGATCGTGAAAAGAGCCGTGTGCTTGATGTCCTGCGGACGCACGAGCTCGTCGTTGACTTCCCATGTGCCTTCGGCGAGCCGGAATTCCTGGAACACGATGCGGATCGTTTCGAGGTAGTACTCGGCGGCCATGTCGAGCACGGCGTTGTATTCGTCGTAGAAACGGCGATGTTGCTCGGCGTCCTCATCGTCGCCGCGCAGCAGATTTTGATAGAAGTCCCAATGGGCCGTGAGATGGCGCTCGGGATTCATCGCGACGAAGCCCGCGTGCTGCAGGAAGCCCGGATAGACCTTGCGCCCGACGCCGGGATAGTTCGCCGGCACCGTGTAGATGACGTTGTTCTCGAACCACTCATACGAGTGCTCGTTCGCGAGCGAATTGACGGAGGTCGGGCTGCGGCGCGCGTCGATCGGGCCGCCCATCATCGTCATCGTGCGCGGCGTGTCTTCGCCGCGGCTCGCCATCAGCGAAATGGCGGCGAGCACCGGCACGGTCGGCTGGCACACCGAAATGACGTGCAGGTCCTTCGCGCCGATATGACGGATGAACTCCTGGATGTACTCGACATAATCGTCCAGATGGAACGGGCCGTTCTCGGTCGGGACCATTCGCGCGTCGATCCAGTCGGTGATGTACACCTTGTGGTCCTGCAAGAGCGTTTTGACCGTATCGCGCAAAAGCGTCGAATGGTGGCCCGAGAGCGGTGCGCACACGAGCACGATCGGCTCGTTCTTCAGCTTGGTGACGGTTGCGCTGTCGTCCGCGAAGCGCTTGAAGCGCAGGAGGCGGCAGAACGGCTTCTCGATCACCGTCTGCTCGACGATCGGAATGTTGTGACCGTCCTTGACGATCTGATGAAGATTGAACTCCGGCTTCTCATAGTCCTTGCCCAGCCGGTAGAGCAGTTCGTAGCCTGCGGCGAGACGGCTCGAACCCGGCACATAGGCGAGCGGACTGGCCGGGTTGACGAAGGATTTCGATGCTGCCTGGGCCCATGCTGTGAGGGGAGACAGCATGGCGCGTTGGAATTCGTGAATTTGATAGAGCATGGTTGCCCCAGTAACTCCGGTGGAAACCGGTACGCCCGTTGATCCCGGCAATGCTTCCGGCGACGAACTTCAACGGCTTTCGAAGATCCCCGGCGGCGCGGCGGGCTGTCGCCTTGCTGCCGGGGCACTGACTTCCTGCGATGCTTCGCGTGCCTTTTCGCGTTGCCCCCTGCGCGTTATCGACGCGGGAAGAATGCAACTTGAGTCGAGGCAATATTTTCCGCGCATTAAACGTTCAATTCAACCGATCGGTTGAAATTGCTCGCCTGGAAACACACATCCTGCAATCATACTTTTTGTGCATTGCACAAATATTACCGTCAAAACACTGATTTCGCCAATAAAACAGAGATTTATGACTTTCCCGCCGCGGCGTCGATTTCGGCCTGCGCTTCAGATTCGGCGTGATGTTCCGAGCCGGACGGCTGACCGGTCGCCTTCGCCATTTCTTCCTCGTGACGCATCAGGTTCATCCCGGTGTGCACGAGAGCCACGTGGGTAAAGGCTTGCGGGAAATTCCCGACCATGCGCTTCGCCACCGTGTCGTACTCCTCGGCCAACAACCCGACATCGTTCGCGAGACCGACGAGGCGCTCGAACATTTGATGCGCTTCGTCGATCCGGCCCTGCAGCGCCAGATTGTCGACCAGCCAGAAGCTACAAGCCAGAAACGTGCCTTCCCCGGGCGGCAGCCCGTCCGCGACTTCCGCGGTGTGGTAGCGCTTGACGAGCCCATCGTGCGTCAAATCGGTCTCGATCGCATGTACGGTTCCGGTCACTCGCGGATCTTTTGGCGGCAAAAATCCGAGCAACGGAATGAGCAGCAGGCTGGCATCGAGCGCGTCGCTGCCATAAGCCTGCGTAAAGGAGTTGAGCTTCGGATTCCAGCTTTTCTTCAGCACCTCGGCGCGGATGCGCGCACGCATCTCCCGCCAGTGATCGATCGGGCCGGGCAGGTCGAAGCTTTCCGCCGACTTGATCGCCCGGTCGTACGCGACCCACGCCATCACCTTCGAGAACGTGAAGTGTTGCTTGCCCCCACGCACTTCCCAGATGCCTTCGTCGGGTTCTTCCCAGATCGTGTCGAGGTGTTGCAGCATGGCGCACTGGATCGACCACGCGGTTTCATCGCTCTGCAGCCCGCCGACGCGCGCGAGATGCAGCGCGTTCATCACTTCCCCGTAGACATCGAGCTGCAACTGGTCGACCGCGCCGTTGCCGATCCGCACCGGCGCCGCGCCTTCGTATCCCGGCAGCCACGGGATCTCCCATTCGGGCAGGCGGCGCTCGCCCGCGATGCCGTACATGATCTGAATCTGCGCGGGCGAGCCCGCCATCACGCGGCCCAGCCACGCGCGCCATGCGCGGGCTTCGTCGTAGTAGCCGCCGCGCATCATCGCGAGCAGGGTGATGGTCGCATCGCGCAGCCAGCAGTATCGGTAGTCCCAGTTGCGCGTGCCGCCGAGCTGTTCCGGCAGCGATGTCGTCGGCGCGGCGACGATGCCGCCCGTCGGCTCGTACGCGAGCGCCTTCAGCGTGATGAGCGAGCGGCGGATCGCGCTCGCCCAGCGGCCGTTGAGCTCGCTTTGCCCGGACCACTCGCGCCAGTGATTTTCGGTGCGCGCGAGTTGCGTATTCGGATCGGATGCGTGCGGCAAGCGCAGATGCGACTGCGAATAGCACAGCGAGAACGGCACGCGCTCGCCCTCGCTCACATCGAAGCAGGCGGTCGTGTGCATGTTCTCGCCGACGAGATCGACGGGCGTGCGCAGCACCGCGAGATCCGGCCCGGCGATCGCGCGGATGCCACTGTCGTCGGGCAGGCGGCTGACCCACGGCACCGCGGAGCCGTAATCGAAGCGCAGCACGAGTTCCATCTTCATCCGTACCGTGCCGCGGCGTCCGATCACGATACGCACCAGCTCCGAATGGCCGTTGCGAAGCGGCATGAAATCGACGATCGTCACCGCGCCTTGCGGTGTCTCGAAATCGGTTTCGAGGACCAGCGTGTCATCTCGATAGCGGCGGCTGACGACAGGCGACTCGCCGTCGGGCATGTCGGGCGCGAGGAGCCATCGGCCGTGCTCGGGCGTGCCGAGCAGCGCGGCGAAGCACGCGCCCGAATCGAAGCGCGGCCAACAGAGCCAGTCGACGGAGCCGTCGCGGGAAATGAGGGCGGCGGTGTGGCCGTCGCCGACCATTGCATAGTCTTCGATCAGTGCGGGCATAAGCGAACATCTTCCTGCAGGCGGCGCGGGCCGAATCGAAACGCGCCGCGGGTTGAGCAAACGATTCGGGACACGAGCGCCCGAGCGAAACGCGGCGTCGTCGGCGGTCGGGGCGACGGACGTCATGCATGCTTTCTGGCCGCATTCTGCCGCAATCGTTCACGGCGAGCAGGAAACCGGGCCGGGCGTCATCGGGACGTGTCGCACGGTTGGCGGAAAATGACTAGCGAAGCGCCGAACGCACCGTTGCTTCTGCTTTCGACTGATGTTTAGAATGAAGCTTCGTGAAAGGCATCCGCGCCGCGGCCTTTTCGAGCAGGGGGCGGAAACTTTCTGTGCCTTTCATTTGTCTTTCAGCATGTTCCCGGTCGTCTCGCGCGCGGGTCATGCAGTCGCTTCGCGCAACGTCTCTTCCGGTTTTCAACGTAGCGTTTTCGAGGAACAGAATCCCATGCTCTATCCGTCGAAAGCTGACTGCATCGCCATTCTTTCCGCCGCGAGCCGCGTATCGGACGCCGACATGCTCCTCGCGCTCGATCACAAGAACCTCGGCCTGTCGCGCAACGCGATGGACGCCGCCGCCGCGTTCCTTACGGAGCGCGGCTGTTTCAACCGCTATACGTTCGGCGTGACCGGCGTGTCGGTCGGTGCGCTGTCGCTGCAGGGACGCCTGCGTCTCGATCAGCTCGCCAACGGCTGACACGGCCGATCCGCGCGGCAGGCCCGCGCGTCCTTCTTTCGTGACACTTTGCGCACGCGCACGGACATTCCGTACGCGTGCGTTCGCGCGTTCGTGCGCGTCCGCGGAACCGCCGACGGGAATCGGCGTCACAACGACAGTCGCGCGCCCGTCAGAAATGAGCCGATCCCATGCCGAACAGGCCGATCAGCCCGATCACGATCAGATAGATCGCGACGATGAAGTTCAGCAGCCGCGGCATGATGAGAATGAGGATCCCGGCGATCAGCGAGACGAGCGGGGCGAGGCTTAGGTGGATGGTCATCGCGGCAACTCCTGTTGTTGGTTCGAATCGTGTCGGTTGGCTGGTCGTGCAAAGGTGTATCGTCGTTTTCATCGTTTGGAGCGGAACTTGCTCCCGCACGTCCTTGGGCCTTGCGATGTCGGCGGTTTCGCGCGCCGCTCCCGATAACAAGCATCAAAGAGACGAAGAGGAGGTTTCATGCACCCGAGCCAACCTTGCGGCGCGAATCCGCTGATGCACGTCTTGCAAGACGCGCGCCCGAAGCGCGCCAAGCCCGTCGCGTGGGCGAAAGGCGTCGCGCTGATGCTCTCGTTTGCAGCGGCGCAGGCCTTCGCGCAAACGGGCGCGACGCCCGCCGCGCCGGGCACCGCGAGCGACGTCGCCGCGTCGAAACCGGCCAGCGGCGACGTCTACGATCTGCTCATCGGCACCTATACGGGCGGTGGCAAGAGCGAAGGCATCTATGTCTATCGGTTCGACACGGGCAGCGGCGAGCTGTCCCGCATCGCGTCGGCGCAGACGGTGAATCCGTCGTATCTCGTCGTGAGCCGCGACCGCCATTACGTGTACGCAGTGAACGAATTGCCCGGCGACAACGGCCCGGCAACGCAACGCGGCGGCGTCAGCGCCTTTCGCTTCGATCGCGCGAGCGGCCAGTTGAGCTTTCTCAATCGCGTGTCATCGGACGGCAACGATCCGTGCTATCTCGCGATATCGCCCGACGGCAAATATCTGCTGACAGCCAACTATTCGGTCGCGTCCAATCCGGGCGGCAGCTTCGCGGTGTTTCCGCTGGCTTCCGATGGCCACGTCGGCAATTCGGTGCTGACGGTGCATCACGAAGGCGCCGGCCCGGTGAAAGGACGGCAGGACAATTCGCATGTCCACTCGACCGTGTTCTCGCCCGACGGCAAGTATCTCTTCGCGCAGGATCTCGGCGTCGACAAGGTGTTCGCCTATCGGTACACGGCCGATCCGTCCGCATCGAGCCGCGGTCTGCTGGGTCCGACCGAATCGCGCTACACACCGATCAAGGCGGGCTCGGGGCCGCGCCATCTGGTCTTCGACGCAAGCGGCAAGCACGCTTATCTGACGACCGAGCTGAACGCATCGGTGCTAGCGTTCGATTACCGCGACGGCAAGCTCACGCAAATCCAGACTGCCTCGCTGATCGCGCCGGGTTTCAGAGGGAAGATCGGCGGCGGCGCGATTCATCTGTCGCCTGACGGGCGCTTCCTGTACGCGACCAATCGCGGCGACGCCAACGAACTCGTGCAGTTCTCGATCGATCCGGTGAACGGCCATCTGAAGCTCGTCAAGCGCTATCCGACGCTCGGCAAGACGCCGCGCGAATTCGCAATCGATCCGACCGGGCGCTGGCTCATCGTCGGCAATCAGGAGAGCGACAGCGCGTATTTCTTTCGCCGCGATCCGCAGACGGGCGAGCTTGCGTCGGACCCGAAGCGGCTGTCGATCGGCTCGCCGGTCGATTTCAAGTTCGTATCGCCATCGTGACGCGTCGATCGCGGCGATTGAAACGACCGGGCGCGGACGATGAAAACAACACTGGTCAAGGCAGTCACGATTTCGATGCTGTGCGTGTCGTGCGCGGCCCACGCGGACGACAAGGAATGCGATTACAAGCGCGACTGGATGTCGTCGGCGTGCCAGCGCGTGATGCGCGTCGCGCATGAAGGCACCTGGGATCTTTACGTGACGGGCTACGGCTGGCACATCAACGGCTTCGACAATCGCAGCGAACTGAATCCGTGGTCGTGGGGCGGAGGCGCGGGCAAGCACTGGACCGACGCGAACGGTAACGAAGACATCCTGTTCGCATTCGCCTTTTCCGATTCGCATCACAATTTCGAGCCGATCGGCGGCTACGCGCGCCAGTGGTATACGAAGCCGGTGCTCGGCGGATTGCAGGCGGGCGGCGGATTCTTCGTCGGCTTCACGGCGCGCAGCGACATCGCGCATTACCTGCCGTTGCCGCTCGCGCTGCCGATCGGCTCGATCCGCTACCGGAGCACGTCGGTGATGGCGACGATCATCCCGCACATTCCCGGTCTCAACGACGGGAACGTCGCCTTCTTCTGGGGCCGCTACGAGTTCTAGTACGATGCCTTTTTGATACGCCTGTCTTTCGCATCGACTGAAAGGTGTACTGAGGAAATCGAAAGGCAATAGCAGGGAAAGCAACTTGAACACGACTCATACATTCGACGCCCGCGAGCGCCCGGCGAAGCGCAACGAACCGGCGCCGCCGGGATTCATCAGCGCATTCAGCTTCGCGGGCGGCGAGGCGTTGCGGCTGACGTGGGACGAAGCGCGCGCAGCCGTCGCCGGAGATGGCCCGACGTGGCTGCATCTGTCCGCGAACGACGACGCCGTCGAAGGCTGGCTCGAAGGCGTCACGTCGATGCCGGACGTCGCGCGCGAATTCCTGAACGGCGAGGACAAGCGTCCGCGCGTGCATATCGGATCGAACTTCATGTATGGCGTCGTCGCGGACCTGGAGCTCGTCGCGAAGACGCCGGACGCCACCGCGCCCGATGCCCGCGAGGCGAACCGCGCGACCGGCGCGCTGCGCTTTTACGTCGACCGGCATCGCATGATCACGGTGCGCGCGCGGCCGCTGCAATCGACCGACCGGCTGCGTCACGCCGTGCTCGAAGGCGCGATGTTCCGCGATACCGTCGATCTTTTCGCGGGCCTGATCCGCGCGCTGAACGACACTTTCGCGGATCGCATCGACGAAATCGGCGACTGTCTCGACGATGTCGAGGAAAGCGTGCTCGAAGGCGGCCACGCCAGGTGCCGCTCCGTGCTCGGCGACGTGCGTCGGCGGCTCGTGGAAGTGCGGCGCTTCATCGATCCCGAGCGCAATGCGCTCACGCAGCTCGTCTTGCGCAAGCTCGAATGGGCCGAGCCGCGTTCGATGGAAGCGCTCGTGCAGGCGATCCAGGTGCTGAACGGCTTGGGCGGCGGTCTGGAAGGGCTGTACGAACGCGCGAAGCTGTTGCAGGACGAGATCGCCGCGGCGCTTTCGGAGGACATCAACCGCAAGCTGCTGTGGCTCGCGATCATGTCCGCCTTGCTCTTGCCCGCGACGCTCGTGACCGGCATTTTCGGCATGAACGTGGCCGGTTTGCCCGGCACGAAAGATCCGGCGTCGTTCTGGATCGTGGTGGGCGTGATGGCGTGCTGCGCCGCCATCACGATCTTTCTGTTGCGCCGCTTGCGGCTCTGGTAACGCTTCAGGCGCGCCGCTTATTCGGCGGGGCCAGGCGGCGCGAGCACTTCGCGGTTGCCGTTGCTGCCCATCGGCGAGACGAGGCCTGCTGCTTCCATCTGCTCGACGAGCCGCGCCGCGCGGTTATAGCCGATGCGCAATTGCCGCTGCACCGACGAAATCGACGCGCGCCGCGTACGCACGACGAATGCGACAGCTTCGTCGTAGAGCGGATCGGCTTCGGCATCGGACGAATCGCCGAAAAGATCCTGCGTGCCGCCGCCTTCGGGCGTCGGTCCGGACAGAATGCCTTCCTCGTACTCCGGTTCGCCGAACTGCTTCAGATGTTCGACCACGCGATGCACTTCCTCGTCCGCGACGAACGCGCCGTGCACGCGCTGCGGATAGCCGGTGCCGGGCGGCAGGAACAGCATGTCGCCCGCGCCGAGCAGCGATTCCGCGCCCATCTGGTCGAGAATCGTGCGCGAATCGATCTTGGATGACACCTGAAACGCCACGCGCGTCGGAATATTCGCCTTGATGAGGCCGGTGATGACGTCCACCGATGGCCGCTGCGTCGCGAGAATCAGATGGATGCCGGCCGCGCGCGCCTTTTGCGCGAGACGCGCGATCAGTTGCTCGATCTGCTTGCCCGCGACCATCATCAGATCGGCGAGTTCGTCGATGACCACGACGATGAGCGGCAGCGTCGAGAGCGGCTCGGGCGCATCGGGCGTGAGCGAGAACGGGTTCGTGAGCTTCTTGCCGGCGGCTTCGGTGTTGCGGATTTTCTGGTTGAAGCCCTGCAAATTGCGCACGCCGACCGCCGACATCAGCCGGTAACGCTTTTCCATTTCGCCGACGCACCAGTTGAGCGCGTTCGACGCGAGCTTCATGTCGGTGACGACGGGCGCGAGCAGATGCGGAATGCCTTCGTAGACGGAAAGCTCCAGCATCTTCGGGTCGATCATGATGAGGCGCACGTCCTCGGGCTTCGCCTTGTAAAGCAGCGAGAGGATCATCGCGTTGATCGCGACCGACTTGCCCGAGCCCGTCGTGCCCGCGACCAGCATGTGCGGCGCCTTCGCGAGATCCGTCACGACCGGATTGCCGATGATGTCCTTGCCCATCGCGATCGTCAGATTCGACTTCGAGTTGCGGTACACGTCGTCTTCGAGGATCTCCGAAAGGCGGATCATCTGGCGTTTCGGATTAGGCAGTTCGAGGCCCATGCAGGTCTTGCCGGGAATCGTCTCGACGACGCGAATCGACGTAAGGCCGAGGCCGCGCGACAAATCCTTCATCAAGCCGACGATCTGGCTGCCGCGCACGCCGAGCGCGGGTTCGACCTCGAAGCGCGTGATGACCGGACCCGCCGACGCGCCGACGACCGTGACCGGCACCTTGAATTCCTGAAGGCGCTGCTCGATGAGCAGGCCGGTTTCGTTCAGACGCTCCTCGGAGACTGGCTCGACTTCATCGGATGCGGGTTCGAGCAGATCGAGCGTCGGCAATTCCACCGCCGATGCGTGCGGCGCGTGGAATTCGAATTCCGTCGGCGCGGAACCGCGTACCGGCGGGCGCGGTTCGGGCGCCGGGCTCGGCTGATTCACGACGGGCGCAGCGGCGGGCGCGGCGACCGCTGGCAGCGGCGCGACGGGCGCGGCGGCGATCACCGGAAAGCGCACGATGTTCGACGGCGTCGCGAACTCGTCGCCCGATGCCTGCTGTTCGGCGACCGGTTGTTCATCTTCGGCGGGCATTTCGTCCGGCTCATCGACCACTCGAAGCAGCGATGGGGGAGGGGGCTCGCCTTGCTCGTCGGCGGGCTCGGGCGCGTCCAGCCAAGGCGGCGTTTGCGCAAGATCGCGCAGGTCCGGCTCGGGCTCGAGCTCGGGTTCTCGCTCCCGGACCACAGGCGCGGGTTCTGCCGTCGTTGCGTCCGGGCGAGGCAGCGGCGGTTCGGACGGCAAATCGATGCGCGCCGGCTCCGGCATCGCAGTTTCTTCCGCTTCCTCTTCGACGGCTTCGATCGCGGGCGGCGTGTCGGGCTCGGAGGCCGCGAATTCGGGAATCGACGGCTCGGGCAGACGCATGTCGAAAAGCGGCGGCGGTTCGACGAGCGCGGGCGCGATGACGTGCGCGTCGATCGACGGCGGATCGATGCGCTCATCGATTTCCTGCACGTCCACGAGCGGCGTCACTTCCGGCGCCGTTTCGACGATGCTTTTCACGGGCGCCGCCAGCTCCGGTACGTCGGTGGCCGGCTGGACTTCGGGCTGCGCGGCGCGCGCCATTGCCACATGCCCGCGCGCGAGACTCGCGCCCGCGAGTGACGTCCACATCGCGGTCTTCTCTTCGATCGAGCGCAGCGCCGCCTGGATGGCTTCGGGCGCGGGCGGCGGCGTCGGCGGTCCGAGCGGCGCGGCAGGACGCGAGAACGCGGGCGCGGCGAGCGGCGAGGGCGCGAACTCGCGCGTCGAAACGGCTGCGGCGGCTGCGGCGGCTGCGGCCGGACGCGCCGGGGGACGCCTGAAGCCCTGCGGGGCTTGCGTCACAGGCGGCCGGCGTGACGCGCCGGGATTCGTGCCGGGATTCGTGCCGACGGATGTCGACATGCTCGCCACGCCCGTCGATCGCTGCGCGGGCATCGATGTCGCCGGACTGCGCGGGCGATCCACGCGCGGCGCAGGAGGCGGCGTCTGGACGCGCGGCTTGTCGACGGCGACGGATGCGCGCAAGCCCGATCCGGAAGGCTCGAACGCCGACGCCTGACGCGGCGCAAACGGCGCGCGGGCCTCGCGATTCGCCGCCGATGGCGACGAATTCAACCAGCCCGAAGGCGCCATCGGCTCGGTCTGCGTCACGGGAGGAGCGACGCCTGCGGCCTCGAAGGCGGGGCGTTTCGCGTACGCCTCGGCCGTGGCGACGGCGCTCGCGGCGGCCGCCACCGTGCGGCTCGCGCCGCTCTTGCCGGTCGCGGGCGGGCGCCACGCTGTCGGCCGCTGATAACGTGTGCTGCGATGACCGGTCGGCAGACCGAGCGTCGGCTCGTCGGGCAAGGTGCGCGGCGTCGGCGAATCGAAACGCTCGGCGCGATGGGCGCGTTCCTGCGAATCGCGTGCGGTCTTCGCGCGGGCGCGCCGTTCGAACCAGTTCGCCGTCTTGTCACGCGTTTTGTCGCGCGCCTTGTCACGGGTCGTCGACTGTTGCCGCGACTCGCTTTCGCGTTCGCGGGGCGTGAGCCAGCTTTGCGGCAGGCCGAAGCCGAACGCTTCGTCGGCCCATGCGAGCACCGAGCGCCAGCTGAATTCGATCAGCCAGGGCAGAAAGATGGCGAGCACGAGCGCCGCGATCGCGCCCGCGCCGGCCAGATGCGCCGGGCCGCTCAGCGCCGCGGCGAGCGCGAGTCCGATGCGATTGATGTTCGCCTGCGTTTCGAGCGAGTTTGCGAGCGCGCCTTCGAGCGTGCTGCTCGCAATCAGCACGGCGACAAACCCGATCCAGAGGCGGATCGTGCCGGGGCCGCGCACGCCTGCGCCGCCGGGCAGCGCCTGTTTGACGATGCGCCAGAAGAGCGGAAGGAACCAGACGACCGATGCACCGAACCAGCCGAGAACTACCATGTGCATGCTTGAGATTGAATCAATGTTGGGTGAAACAAATGAGACTGCTGCCCGGCCGCAGCGATATCGCCGGTCGGCCGGGCTGTTCGATCGAGCAGTTTAACGGCTGGCGCACGCGCACGACGTTCCTGCCGCGAGTACGCAACACATCATTTCCCACGTGGCGCGAAGGTGAGCACCTGACCGTCGTCGAGCGTCAGTTGCAGCGCTTGCGGCGGATTCATCTGCACGCCGCTCTTCGCGACGCGTGCGAGCGCGTCGAGATACGGCCGCTCGAGCGCCGCGCCCGCGCCGGACACGCACGCCATGCGCGTGCCGGCGAGCGGACCGAACGTGAGCTTGCCGTTCTTCAGCTCGTAGGCGCCCGCAAAGCGGTTGCAGCCCGAGAAGCCGCTCGCCTGACGGCGTCCGTTCGCGGTAGAGAAATCGAGCGTGAGCGGCTGCGCGTTGTTCTCGCCCGCGTACGGGATGGCGCGCGGCTGGCCGCTCGCATCGGTCCAGCTCGTGAGCGCCCATTGCGTATCGTCGAGCAGTTGCGTGGCGGCAGGATTATAGGGATCGGTGGGCGGGGCGCTTGCATCGGTGTGCTTCGGCATCGCGCAGCCGGCGACGACGCTCGCCGCGACCACGAGCGCGCACGTGCGGGAGACCAGCGCGAGCGCCTTCTTGCGGCGCCACAGCGGATTTGACGATGAGCGCGGCGAGGTAAGCGCGGACGCGCGAGGGAAGTGCGTGGGCATCGATGATCCTGAAGCTGGCGAAAGCGTAAGGGTATCGCACGCGTCCTGTGATTTGTCCAGCGCCGCGATGCAACAAAATGCCTGGCTGCGCTTTCGGGAGCTTGCCATCGATCGGAAACGCGCCGGGAATTCCGGCGCGCATTCGCCTGTCAATAGGCCGAACGGCAAAGTGTCGCCGCTGGTGCTGCGTGTTAACATCGCGCCCAATTCAGCCGCTTTGCGCCTCGCTGACCTCACCACCCGATTCTGGAGCACTCATGCAGACCGATCCACGCCGCACCGGCGCCACGCGCCTCGGCACGCCGCTTTCTCCCAATGCCACGCGCGTGATGCTGCTCGGCGCGGGCGAACTCGGCAAGGAAGTGATCATCGCATTGCAGCGGCTGGGCGTCGAAGTGATCGCGGTGGACCGGTACGCGAACGCGCCGGGGCATCAGGTCGCGCATCGCGCGCACGTGATCGACATGACCGACGCCGCCGCGCTGCGCGCGCTCGTCGAGAAGGAGCAGCCGCATCTGATCGTGCCGGAGATCGAGGCGATCGCGACCGAAGCGCTCGCCGATATCGAATCGGCCGGGCTCGCAACCGTCATCCCGACGGCGCGCGCCACGCAGCTCACGATGAATCGCGAAGGTATCCGGCGGCTCGCGGCCGAAGAACTGGGCTTGCCGACTTCGCCGTACGCGTTCGCGCAATCGCTCGACGAGATGAAGGCGGCGATCGCGAAGATCGGCTTTCCGTGCGTCGTGAAGCCGGTGATGTCGTCGTCGGGGAAAGGCCAGTCGGTGCTCAAAAGCGACGCCGACGTCGAACCCGCGTGGAACTACGCGATGGCGGGCGGGCGCGTGAATCACGGGCGCGTGATCGTCGAGGGCTTCATCGACTTCGAATACGAGATCACGCAGCTCACCGTGCGCGCGGCGGACCCCGCGAGCGGCGAGACGCAAACTTACTTCTGCGATCCGATCGGTCACGTTCAGGTCGCGGGCGATTACGTCGAGTCGTGGCAGCCGCAGGCGATGAGCGCGGCCGCGCTCGCCAAATCGCGCGATGTCGCCGCGAAGGTCGTGACCGCGCTCGGCGGGCGCGGACTCTTCGGCGTCGAACTCTTCGTGCGCGGCGACGACGTCTGGTTCTCGGAAGTGAGCCCGCGTCCGCACGACACCGGCCTCGTCACGCTCGCGACGCAACGTTTCTCCGAGTTCGAACTGCACGCGCGCGCGATCCTCGGCTTGCCCGTCGATACCGCTTTGCGCGCGCCCGGCGCGTCGGCGGTGATCTACGGCGGGCTGGACGAAGCGGGCATCGCGTTCGAGGGCGTCGCCGAAGCGCTCGCCGTGCCCGGCGCGGATCTGCGGCTTTTCGGCAAGCCGGAAAGTTTCGTGAAGCGCCGCATGGGCGTCGCGCTCGCAACGGGCGCCGACACCGGCGAAGCGCGCGAACGCGCGAAACTCGCAGCGTCGAAGGTGAGGCCGGTTTCGGCCAGATGACCGGCGCGCGCGCCGGCGGGAGCGAGCAATTGAAATGGAAACCGATGTCCGCGCTCGTCGTGGTCTGCGTGGCGCTTTCGGGCTGCGGACTTGCGGCGGCGCCGTGCCGGATCGCGTCGGCGGGACTGAAAATCGTGCCGGTGGTCGGGCATGTCGCTGCCGCGCCGACCGACGCATGCGCGGAAGTCATCGACCCTTGAGCGCTGCCTCGCGCACTAAACACAAGTGAATCGAACGATGAAAAAACCGATTGCGATCATGCTCGCGTTGCTCGGCGCCCAGGCGGCGCTCGCCATGCCGCTCACCGTGCCGCAGATCCAGACCGCGTCGACGCAGACCACGCGCTACGACTGCAAGGACGGCAAAAGCGTGTCCGTTCAATACACGAACACGCGCAACCATCAGAGCTTCGCGGCGTTGACCGTCGACGGACGTAAGCTCCTGTTCGTCAACGTGATCGCGGGATCGGGCGCGAAATACGTCGCCGATCAATATACGTGGTGGACCAAGGGCCCGCAGGCGAATCTCTACGATGAGATGGCCGCGAAAGATTCGCCGCCGCTGCTCGCCGATTGCGAGGCGCGCAAGAAATAGGCGCGCCGCTTGCTGTACGCTCCGGGTGCGCTCTCGCGCCGCCGGAGCGCCTCGGCGCGCGGTGCTACAATGTGCGGCTTTCCGGCTGTAAAAATCGCGGCCGGATCGAGTCCAGAATTTCCGGCATCGCCGTTCGATGCCGCTTGAGCGGGCACATGGGCGTCGAGCGCCCGGCCGCTTTGGAAGACAGATCGCGCGATGCCGCGTGCCTTGAAGGCGTCATCGAAGCCGTGTTCCATCGGAACGCCGGCACGCGGATCGAAACAGAGCAATGAGCGGGGCGTGATGCTCGATTGACCGGCCGCCCCGTCCAGCGCGCGCACCTTGCGCTTGACCGACGCGCCGCGTGCACCAACGAAACCATCCGCGTAAGCAACCGATCGCGACGATCGACCGAAACAACCGACCGAGTTTTTTACGCGCGCCGCATCGTGCGGCATTTTAGCGAAAGCCAATATAGTCACCATGTCCGATTCCGTCGCCACGAACACGTCCACCGCACCGGCCGCAGCGCCGACGTTCGACCAGTTCGGTTTGTCCGCCGACATCCTGAAAGCGGTGCGCGAGTCCGGCTACACGACGCCCACGCCGATTCAGGCGCAGGCCATTCCCGTCGTCCTCGCGGGCCGCGACGTCATGGGCGCCGCGCAGACCGGCACCGGCAAGACCGCGAGTTTCTCGCTGCCGATCATCCAGCGGCTCTTGCCGAGCGCGAACACGAGTGCCTCGCCCGCGCGTCATCCGGTGCGCGCGCTGATGCTCACGCCGACGCGCGAGCTCGCTGACCAGGTCGCCGCCAACGTGCAGACGTACTCGAAGCACACGCCGCTGCGCAGCACGGTCGTGTTCGGCGGCGTCGACATGAATCCGCAGTCCGACGCGTTGCGCCGTGGCGTCGAGATCCTGATCGCGACGCCGGGCCGTCTGCTCGATCACGTTCAGCAGAAGACGGTGAATCTCGGTCAGGTTCAGATGCTCGTGCTCGACGAAGCCGATCGCATGCTGGACATGGGCTTTCTGCCCGATCTCCAGCGCATCCTGAATCTGCTGCCGAAGGAACGTCAGACGCTGCTGTTCTCGGCGACGTTCTCGCCGGAAATCAAGAAGCTCGCGTCCACGTATCTGCGCAATCCGCAGACGATCGAAGTCGCGCGCAGCAATTCGACGAATGCGAATGTGCGCCAGATCGTCTACGAAGTGCACGAGAGCGACAAATCCGGCGCGGTCGCGCAGCTCATCCGCGAGCGCGAACTGAAGCAGGTGATCGTTTTCTGCAATAGCAAGATCGGCGCGAGCCGCCTCGCGCGCGTGCTGGAGAAGGACGGCATCGTCGCGACGGCGATTCACGGCGACCGCTCGCAAAGCGAACGCATGCAGGCGCTCGATGCGTTCAAGCGCGGCGAGATCGAGGCGCTCGTCGCCACCGACGTCGCCGCGCGCGGTCTCGATATCGCCGAATTGCCGGCGGTCATCAACTTCGATCTGCCGTTCAACGCGGAAGATTACGTGCACCGCATCGGCCGGACCGGGCGCGCGGGCGCATCGGGCGATGCGCTGTCGCTGTGCAGCGCGAACGAGCGCAAGCAGCTCGCCGACATCGAGAAGCTGATCAAGCGTCCGCTCCAGGTCGAGCCGCTCGAAGTGACGATTCGCGCGCGCCGCGACGCATCGGCGCCGCGTCGTGACGAGCGATTCGGTCGACCGGAGCGCACGGAGCATCGGCATTCGCCGCGCGACGAGTCGGGTCCGCGCCGCCGCACGACGGGCACGCACGATCGCCCGCGCGGCCGTCAGCAGCCCATCGACGAATTTTTCCTAAAGCCGTACGAGCCGTCGCCCTCGGCGATGAAGCGTCAGGAAGAAACGGTCGAGCCCGAGCGCAAGAGCGCGCCGAAGCAGCCGCTCGCGGCGTTGCTCGGCGGTCTGGGCATGCCGCGCAAGTCGTGATTTTCGTTGCGCTTCGAATCGAAAAAGGCGGCCCGCGCGGCTGCCTTTTTTGCGTCTAGCGCGCGAAACGCTTCGCCCATTCCGCCGTTGCGGCGCTGTAGAACGTTTCCAGCGATGCGGCCGGCGCTTCGATGCCCAGATGCCGCGCCGCTTCGACGAGCTCATCGAGCGGCGCGTTGCGATCGAGCGGCGCCGCGCCCGTCTGCTTGCTCAGCTTTTCGCCGATGCCGTTGTTGACCACAGGCACATGCAGGTATTCCGGCGTCGGCACGCCAAGGCACTGCTGCAAGTAGATTTGCCGCGCGGTCGAATCGAGCAGGTCGGCGCCGCGCACGACGTGGGTGATGCCGGCATCGGCATCGTCGACGACGACCGCGAGCTGATAGGCCCACAGTCCATCGGCGCGTTTCAGCGCGAAATCGCCGACTTCGGTCGCGAGATCCTGCGTCTGCGCGCCTTGCCAGCGATCGACGAACCTGACGACTGCCGCGTCGCCGTCCGGCACGCGCAGCCGCCACGCGCGCGCGGGCTTGCCGTGCAGGCCGGTGCGGCACGTTCCCGGATAGGCGAGCGTCGCATGGCGCGCGTGGGCGTTCACCAGCGAGTCGGCGATTTCGCGGCGCGTGCAACCACACGGATAGATGAGACCCGTCGCCTGAAGACGCTCGAACGCGGCGCGATACGCGTCGCCGCGCGCGCTCTGCCAGACGGGCGGCTCGTCCGAGTGCATGCCGAAGTGTTCGAGCGTCGCGAGGATTTCATCGGCGGCGCCGGGAACCGTGCGCGGTGCGTCGACATCTTCGACGCGCACGATCCAGCGTCCGCCGTGCGCGCGCGCATCGAGAAAACTCGCGAGCGCGCTGACGAGCGAGCCCGCATGCAGCGGGCCGGTGGGTGAGGGCGCAAATCGTCCCCGATAAATCATTACGCGGCGGCGCCGACCTTCGCGTCGGGATGGCAAGCCGGGCACGTCTCGCCCGGCTTGTAGAACGGCGACTGCTGATCTTCGACCGACACCACCGCGCGGCAGCCGAAACATTGTGCGGTTGCGGTCGGCTGCAGGTTCGGATCGAGCGCCGTGCGGTAATCGAACACGAAGCACTCGCCGTTGTAGTGCGCGCCGCCGACTTCCTCGAAATACTTCAGAATGCCGCCTTCAAGCTGATAAACATGCTCGATGCCCACTTCCTTCATGTGAATCGCGGCTTTCTCGCAGCGAATCCCGCCGGTGCAGAACGACACGACCGTCTTGCCGTCCAGATCCGCCCGATTCTGCTCGATCACTTCAGGAAACTCGCTGAACTTCGTGATTCGGTAGTCGAGCGCGTTGTCGAACGTGCCGACATCGACCTCGAATGCGTTGCGCGTGTCGAGCATCACGACAGGACGGCCTTCGTCGTCGTGGCCGCGGTCGAGCCAGGCTTTGAGCGTGGGCGCGTCGACGGACGGCGCGCGGCCGAGTTCCGGCCTGATCGCGGGCTTCTTCATCGTGATGATTTCGCGCTTGAGCTTCACCAGCATGCGGCGAAACGGCTGCTTCGCGGAAAGGCTTTCCTTGAATTGCAGATCGGCGAAGCGGCCGCCGAAGAGCGCGTCCGTGCGGATGTAGTCGATGAACTCGCGGACCTCGGCGACCGGCCCAGCGATGAACAGATTGATGCCCTCCGGCGCCAGCAGAATCGTGCCCTTCAGACCGAGCGCGTTGCAGCGTTCGGTGACGAGCGGCCGCCACGCGGGGCCGTCTTCGATGGTGACGAATTTATAGGCGGAGAGATTCAGGATGCTCATGATCGGATGACGCGCAAAACGGCTGTGACGGGTAAAAAGTGCGGGCGAAAATCGCGCGCAAAACACGTATTATCCCGCAAACGGCGCGCATCTTCGCCGGATTCCCGCTGTCGCGTCGCGAAGCCTTGCGCACGCGCAATTCCGGGCGCGGCGCGGGCCTTATCCGTTCGGCTAACGCGCCCTTCGGCGCCGGTTCAGCCGATGGCCCGCATGTACAATACCGCCATGTCAGATCCCCGCTTCGTTCATCTCCGCGTCCACTCCGAATTCTCGATCGCCGACGGCATCGTGCGGCTGGACGACGTCGTCAAGGCTGCCGCAAAAGACGGGCAAGGCGCGCTCGCGCTGACCGATCTCGGCAACGCATTCGGTCTCGTGCGCTTCTATAAGGAAGCGCGCGGCATGGGCGTGAAGCCCATCGCCGGTTGCGACGTCTGGATTACCAATCCCGCCGATCGCGACAAGCCTTCGCGCCTCCTGTTACTCGTTCGCGACAAACAGGGCTACCTCAACCTGTGCGAGCTGTTGAGCCGCGCGTGGCTCACGAACCAGTATCGCGGCCGCGCCGAGGTGATGGTCGAATGGCTCGAAGAAGGGCTCGCAACGGGACTGCTCGCGCTTTCGGGCGCGCAGGGCGGAGATATCGGCATGGCGCTCGCGGCGGGCAACGTGCAATCCGCGCAACGCAACGCCGAGCGCTGGACGAAGCTCTTTCCGAACGCGTTCTACATCGAACTGCAGCGCGCCGGTCAGCCGGGCGAGCAGGCTTACGTGCAGGAAGCGGTCAAGCTCGCGGCGAAGCTGAAGTTGCCGGTCGTCGCGACGCATCCGATGCAGTTCATGACGCCCGACGACTTCACCGCGCACGAAGCGCGCGTGTGCATCTCCGAAGGCGATATCCTCGCGAATCCGCGTCGGCAGAAGCGCTTCACGCAGGACCAGTATTTCCGCACGCAGGACGAGATGTGCGCGCTTTTCGCGGACATTCCGTCGGCGCTCGCGAACACTGTCGAGATCGCGAAGCGCTGCAATCTGACGCTCGAACTCGGCAAGCCGAAGCTGCCGCTGTTCCCGACGCCCGACGGCATGTCGCTCGACGACTACCTCGTGCAGTTGTCGAAGGAAGGCCTCGAAGTCCGTCTGCAACAGCTTTATCCCGATGAAGCCGAACGCAGCGCGCAGCGCGAAACGTACTACGCGCGCCTCGATTTCGAATGCGGCACGATCATCAAGATGGGCTTTCCGGGCTACTTCCTGATCGTCGCCGACTTCATCATGTGGGCGAAGAACAATGGCGTGCCAGTCGGTCCGGGGCGGGGCTCGGGCGCGGGTTCGCTCGTCGCGTACGCGCTCGGCATCACCGATCTCGATCCGCTGCGCTACAACCTGCTGTTCGAGCGCTTCCTGAACCCGGAACGCGTGTCGATGCCCGACTTCGACATCGACTTCTGTCAGGAAGGGCGCGACCGCGTCATTCAGTACGTGAAGGGCAAGTACGGCGCGGATGCCGTGTCGCAGATCGCGACCTTCGGCACGATGGCGGCGAAGGCGGCGGTGCGCGACATCGGCCGCGTGCTCGATCTCGGCTACATGTTCACCGACGGCGTCGCGAAGCTGATTCCGTTCAAGCCGGGCAAGCACGTGACCATCGCGGACGCGATGAAGGAAGAGCCCACGCTTCAGGAACGCTTCGATTCCGAAGACGAAGTGCATCAACTGCTCGAACTCGCGCAGCGCGTTGAAGGGTTGACGCGTAACGTCGGCATGCACGCGGGCGGCGTGCTGATCGCGCCGGGCAAGCTCACGGACTTCTGCCCGCTCTACACGCAAGGCGAAGACGGCGGCGTCGTCAGTCAGTACGACAAGGACGACGTCGAAGCCGTCGGCCTCGTGAAGTTCGACTTTTTGGGCCTCACCACGCTGACGATTCTGGACTGGGCGGAGCGCTATATTCGCCGCCTCGATCCGTCGAAGAAGGACTGGAGCCTCGCGCAGGTTCCGCTCGACGATCCGGCCTCGTTCCAGATATTGAAGAAAGCGAACACCGTCGCCGTGTTCCAGCTGGAAAGCCGCGGCATGCAGGGCATGCTGAAGGACGCGCAGCCGGACCGCTTCGAGGACATCATCGCGCTGGTTGCGTTGTATCGGCCGGGCCCGATGGACCTGATCCCGAGCTTCTGCGCGCGCAAGCACGGGCGCGAGATCGTCGAATATCCGGATCCGCGCGTCGAACCTGTTCTGAAAGAGACCTACGGCATCATGGTCTATCAGGAGCAGGTGATGCAGATGGCGCAGATCATCGGCGGCTACTCGCTCGGCGGCGCGGACTTGCTGCGTCGCGCGATGGGCAAGAAAAAGCCCGAGGAAATGGCCAAGCATCGCGAGATTTTCGCGGAAGGCGCGGCGAAGAACGGCCTCACGCGCGAGAAGGCGGACGAGACCTTCGACCTGATGGAGAAGTTCGCCGGCTACGGCTTCAACAAGTCGCACGCGGCGGCGTATGCGTTGCTCGCGTATCACACGGCGTGGCTGAAGGCGCATCATCCGGCGGAATTCATGGCCGCCAACATGTCGCTCGCCATGGACGACACGGACAAGGTCAAGATCCTGTTCGAAGACTGCCTGGCGAACGGCATGGCGGTTTTGCCGCCCGATATCAACCAGTCGGCGTATCGCTTCGAACCGGTCGCGGAAGCCGATGGCAAGCGCTCGAAAACCATTCGCTACGGCCTGGGTGCGGTGAAAGGCAGCGGCCAGAACGCAATCGAAGAGATTCTGCGTGCGCGCGAAGACGGCCCGTTCGTCGATCTGTTCGACTTCTGCGAGCGCATCGACCGTCGTGTCGTGAATCGGCGCACGGTGGAAGCGCTGATCCGCGCGGGCGCGTTCGATTCGATTCACGCGAATCGCGCGCAGTTGCTCGCCTCCGTCCCGATGGCGATGGAAGCCGCCGATCAGGCCGCCGCCAACGCAATGCAAGCCGGCCTCTTCGACATGGGCGACGCGCCGCTCGCGAAGCACGAGTATGTCGACGAAGCCGAGTGGTCCGACAAGAAGCGTCTGCAGGAAGAAAAGACCGCGCTCGGCTTCTATCTGTCGGGCCATCTGTTCGATGCCTACAAGGGTGAAGTGCGCCGCTTCGTGCGCCAGAAGATCGGCGAGCTAAAGGAAGGGCGCGACAAGCTCATCGCGGGCGTGATCTCCGCCATGCGCACGCAGATGACCCAGCGCGGCAAGATGCTGATCGTGAATCTCGACGATGGCAGCGGCCAATGCGAAGTCACCGTCTTCAACGAGCAGTTCGAAGCGAACAAGGCGCTCTTCAAGGAAGACGAGCTGCTCGTCGTGCAGGGCATGGCGCGCAACGACGCGTTCACGGGCGGCATCCGTTTCACCGTCGATACGGCGATGGACCTCGAACGCGCGCGCAGCCGCTACGCGCAGTCGGTCAAGGTCGAGATGAACGGCAACGCCGATGCCTTGCGCCTGCGCCGCGTGCTCGAAGCGCATGCGGCGGGCGCGCAGGAAGCGCCGCCGCCCATGCCCGTGAAGGAGAACGGCCGCCAGCGTCAAAGCGCGCCGATTCCGAACGGCCTGAACGTGAGCATCGTCTATCGCAGCGAGCATGCCGAAGGCGAAGTGCGCCTCGGCGACGCGTGGCGCGTGAAGCCGACCGACGATCTCATCACGGCGCTGCGCGGCGAATTCGCGGGCAGCGCGATCGAAATCGTCTACTGATGCGGATCGGCATTTCGGCGAATGCGCTCAAGCATTCCGGCGGACTCGAACGCTACGCGATGGATCTCGTGCGCGGCCTCGCCGCCGCGGGCTTCGAAGGCAAGCGCAAGCCCGCGTTTTTCGCCCGCAAGATCGACACGTCGCTGCCCGAAAGCCGATTGATCGAGCCGCATCGCATCAAGGTGTCGTTTCTGCCGGGCAAGCTGCGCGACGCGTATTTCTCGTGGGCGCTCAAGCGTGCGCGCAAGAAGGCGAAGGTCGACGTGCTCATCGGCTGCAATCGCGTGGAAGGTTCCGAGATCGCCATTTGCGGCGGCACCCATCTCGGCTTCCTGCGCGCGACCGGGCGGCGCGAGAAACCCTCGGACACGCGGCAGATCGCACTGGAGCGGCGTCAATACGCGCACGCGAACGTGGTCGTCGCGCATTCGGACATGATGAGCGACGAGCTGCGCGCGTTGTATGGCGTGGATATCCGCAAGATTCGCGTGCTTTATCCGCCCGTCGACGGCGCGCGATTCTCGCCCGTCGGTGCCGCTGCGCGTGCGCGTCTGCGCGAACAGTTCGGCTTCAAACCGGATGAAACCGTGCTGCTGTTTCCGTCGAGCAGCCACGAGCGCAAGGGCTTGCCGCTGATCGAGAAGGCGCTCGCCGGGATGAACGTCGTGATCGCCGTCGCGGGCCGCGCGCCCGAGAAGCCGGCAGCGAACGTGCGCTATGTCGGCTACGCGAAGAACATCGAAGATGCGTATCGCGCGGCGGATTTCACCATTCTTGCGTCGAGCTACGAGCCATTCGGACTCGTCGGCATCGAATCGGTGATGTCCGGGACGCCGGTGATCTTCCCGGCGTGCATCGGCTGTTGCGACGCCATTGCAGATCACGCGAAGCACGTCTTCAAACCTGGCGACGCCGACGATCTGCGCCGCACGGTGCAGGAGGCGATCGAAGCGCGGCGCGACGCCCCGCGCGCGCTAGCCGGCGCGGTGCGCTATGACGCGAGCGTCGAGTCGCATGTGCGCGCTTTGCTCGATCTCGCGCGTGACATCGATGCGAAGCGCTGAGCCAATCAGCGCGCTTCGTTGAGATGCGCCAGCTTCAGGAACCGGTAGTAGACGGTCTGCGCGTTGAATAGCGCGATCATGAAGCCGGTTTTGCCGTCCAGAAAGCCGCGGCGCAGCACGTAAGTCCGCACGAACGCCCACGCGCCGCGCGACACCGCGATGCCGAAGCTGCCGCGCTTTCCGGCCGCGTGGCGTTGTTGCGCACCCGCCGTCGAGTAGGCGTCGAGCTTGCGCAATACCGCTTCGAAATCCTCGTAGGAGTAGTGCATCAGCTTGCCGGAAAGGCGCACGACGGGCTTGCCGGTCGACAGCACGAGCCGCTCGTGCACGAGATCGGGCGAGAAGCGCGCCGTGCCGCGCCGGAACAGGCGCGGAATCCAGTCGGGATACCAGCCGCTGTGCTTCACCCATGTGCCGCAGAAGCTCGACAGGCGGTCGACCGCGTAGACGTCGGCTTGCGGATCGGTGATCGCGGCGCGGATCGAAGCGGCCAGTTGGGGCGACACGATCTCGTCGGCGTCGATGGACAGCACCCAGTCGGTCGAGAGCGCGTCGAGCGCGCGGTTCTTCTGCGGGCCGAAGCCTGGCCAGTCGCGCGCCACGATCACGCGCGCGCGATGCGCCTCGGCGATGCCCACGGTCGCATCGCTGCTGCCGCCGTCGACGACGACGATTTCATCGGCGAAGGAAACGGCCTGCAGGCATTGCGCGAGCCGCGCGGCCGCGTTGTGGGTGATGATGGCGATGCCGAGGGTTGGAAATGTCATGGTGCCTTTCGAGTGGCGCTAGCGCCTTGTTGTTCTGCCGGGCGCGACGCTCGCGCGCTCATCCGCGCACATGCCACTTCACGAAGAAGAACGGGGAAAGCAGCCACGGACACGTCGCATAGACGAACATTTTGACGCGAAAGCCGAAGTCCACGTCTTTCGACGCCATGACGAGCGCGAGCTTGCGCGCGAGCGAGCGCTCGCCGAACATCGCGCTGACATAGCTTTCGCGCGCGGACTTCTTCGCGAGCAGCGCGCGCATCGGGCCGCCGACGCCCACTTTCTCGGCATCGCTCACGAGCTGGCTCGTTTCGCCCGTACCGTTGACGTTCGCCAGCTTGATGCGCGCGACGAAATCCGCGGGCGTGCGCCATTTGCGCTTTCTCGACAGTCCGCCGCGCCGGTACTGCACGAGCGGTTCATGCAGCGTATGAGCGCCGTGACTCATGATCGCGCGAAACGTCATGATCTGGTCCTCACCGTAGATGCCGGGCGCGATCGGCCCGAATTCGTTGAAGAGACGCCGCGCCCAGGCATGCGCCGCGCCGACGACGTGCGGCCGGTTCCGCGACCAGTCTTCGAAGCTGCGGTAGCCGTCGAGGTCGGTCACGCGCAGCACGCCGTGCGCATTGCCGTCGGCGTCGATATCCTGCAGGTCCGTCGCGACGAGGTCGTAGCGCCTGTCGCTCGCGAGCCAGTCGCGCATCACGCGCTCGACGCGCTCGGGGCGGGAGATATCGTCTCCCGCCGCGATGAAGAGCATTTCCCCCGATGCGCGTGCCGCGAGCGCGCTCAGATGCGCGCTGATGCCGAGATTCTTCTCGTTGCGATAGAGGCGCACGGTGTGCGGGCCGCGATAATCGCGCACGCAGCGTTCGGCGACAGAGAAGGTGCCGTCGGCGGAGGCGTCGTCGGAAATGAGGATTTCGAGCGGCGTCCAGGTTTGGGCCAGCGCGCCGCGGATGGCGTCGGCGACGGTTTCTTCCTGATTGAACGTGATGAGCAGGAGGCTGGCGAGCGGTGCGTCCGGCTCTGTTTTAGGTGTCGCTGGCATTTCGGATTCACAACGCATGGAATGACCGGCATGCCTTCCCGGCGCGAGTCAGGCGTTCCGTGAGCGAAGAGCGTGCCAGGCGGCAACGGCTATAATATCGCGGGTTTTCGGGGCGCGCGACCGGAACGGCCGGTCGAACCCATGTCAGGTTCATCGATTTGGAAAAAATTCTGCGTTATGTCATCGCCGGCATGGTTTTGCTGGCGCCCGCGACCACACTGATCGTGCGCGGTGGAACCGGTTACTGCTTTTTCCTGTTGCTCGCTATTGCGCTCTTTGCCGGATTCAGCAAGCCGTTTCGGCTGAAGGGCGGTCTGCTCGTCACCGCTTATCCGTGGTACACCGCAGCCATGCTGTGCTTCATGGTTTATCTGCCGCTGCAACAGGCGATCGAAGGCTACTATCTGCCGCGTGAATTCGACGGCCTTTCGCGTCTGGCGCTGAGCCTGCCTATTTTTCTGCTGCTCGTGAATCTCCCGGTCCGCTACCTGAAGGCGCTCGGCTGGGGTTGCGCGCTGGGCGCGATCGGCGCGGGCCTCTGGGCCGTCGACAGCAACCTGCACATGACGATCAACGATCTCAATCGTCTCGGCAACGACTATACGAATCCGATTCCCTACGGCAATACGGCGCTCCTGCTCGGCTTTCTCTCAGTGATGACGATGCGCTGGGACGACTACCCCAACGTGCTCGTAAAACGCGTCGGTATTGCGATCAAGCTTCTGGGGCTCGCGGGCGGCGTGTATGCATCCTACTTGTCCGGCACGCGCGGCGGATGGCTCGCGATCCCGCTGTTCCTCGTGCTGTGCTCGCTCAATTTCGGCTGGATCAGGCGGCGGCGACATTGGCTCGCCGCGTTGCTGGTCGCGATCGTGGCGATGTCCGCCTTGCTCGCGTCGCCGCTCGGCCGCGAACGCGTGATGGCGACGCGCTCGGATCTCGTGATGCTTTCGGAAGGCTCGGGCGCCTACAGTTCCATCGGTGCACGTTTGCAGCTCTGGCGCGCGTCGATCCATCTGTTCGAGGCGCATCCGCTGCTGGGCGTCGGTAAGGGGCATCTGGAGGCGTCGCTGAAAGAGATGGCGAACAAGGGCGAAGTTCCGGGTTTCATCGTCAATCAGCGCGCGCATAGCGAGTTCTTTTCGACGATATCCGAACTCGGCGCGGTGGGCGTCGTCTGTCTGGCCTTGCTCTACTTCGGGCCGCTTCTGTATTTCGTGCGCTATCGGAAATCGCCGCAACGGGACGTTTCGACGGCCGCCTATTGCGGGATCGCGGTGTCGGGGTCGGTTATCATCTTCGGTTTGAGCATCGACGTGTTCACGGTGGTGATGAGCACGGCGCTCATCGCGCTTTTCTGGGCCGTGCTGCTCGCGGTCATCACACACGACACGCGCCAGCCGCAAGGCAACCCGGGCCGCGGTCCGATCGGCTGATCGGCGAGCCGTCCTGGCTGATGACCAAACCAACAAACCTTGCGCGACAGGCGATTCCGGCGCTGTGCGAAGTGGAGATACGCTCTTGAACAACCAGGCAAGTTTGCGCAAACCGATCGGCGGCGAGGAAAGCAGCTCGCCCATGGCCGTCATGAAACGGCTATGGCCGTATATCCGTCCGCTGCTCGGCATGGTGATGCTAGGCCTGCTGACGATGGGCATCGTCGCCGCGACCGAGGCCGGCATTCCGATGTTGCTCAAGCCGCTGCTCGACCATGGTTTCGGCTCGAAGAGCAGCGATCATGCGAAATGGCTCGTGCCCGCAGCGGTCATCGGCCTTGCGCTGGTGCGCGGCGGGGCACAATACGCATCGGGCTATTTTCTCTCCTACGTGACGAACAAGATCCTGCTGCAACTGCGGCTCGAAATGTTCCAGCGCATGATCCATACGAGCGCGGGCTTCTTTCAGCGCGAAACCGCGAGCACGGTCATCAACGCGATCGTCTTCGAGGTCAATCAGATCCTGAGCGTACTGCAGAGCGTGGTCGTGACGCTCGTGCGCGATTCGCTCACGGTCGTGTTCCTGCTCGGCTATCTGTTCATCCTCAACTGGCGGCTCACGCTGATCGTCGCGGTGATCCTGCCGGCGATCGGCTGGCTCGTCAGCAAGATCAACCGCCGGCTGCGGCGCCTGAATCGCGAGCATCAGTCGTTGACGAACGATCTGTCGTATATCGTCGAGGAGACGGTCGGCGGCTACAAAGTCGTCAAGGTGCACAACGGCGAGCCGTACGAAATCGACCGCTTCACGGAGATGAGCCAGCGGTTGCGCGGCTACTCGATGCGCATGCAAGTCTCGGGTGGTCTCGCGCAGCCGCTTACGCAGTTTCTCGCATCGATCGCGCTCGCCATCGTCATCACGATCGCGGTCGTACAATCGGCCAACGATCAGACGACGGTCGGCGGCTTCGTCGCGTTCGTCACGTCGATGCTGCTCGTGATCTCGCCGCTCAAGCATCTGATCGACATCAATCAGCCCTTGCAGCGCGGCATGACGGCGGCCGAGCTGATCTTCGGCCTGATCGACGAGCCGGCCGAGCCCGCTGGCGGCGGCCGGCGTCTCGAACGCGCGCGCGGCGAAGTCGAATTCCGCGACGTGTCGTTCAGCTATGGCTCGGTCGACCGGCCGACGCTCGATCGCGTGTCGTTCAAGGTCGCGCCGGGCGAGATGGTCGCGCTCGCGGGCCCCTCTGGTAGCGGCAAGACGACGCTCGTGAATCTACTGCCGCGCTTCTTCGATCCGCGCGCCGGCCAGTTGCTCGTCGATGGCGTGCCCATCAGCGAGTACAACCTGCACGACCTGCGCGGCCAGCTCGCGATGGTCAGCCAGGACGTCGTGCTCTTCAACGATACGATCGCCGCGAATGTCGCGTACGGGCAGACGCCGGACCCCGAACGCGTGATGTCGGCGCTGACGGCGGCGAATCTCGCGGATGTCGTCGCGTCCCTGCCGGACGGAATCAACACGCTCGTCGGCGGCAACGGCATGCGTCTGTCGGGCGGGCAGCGTCAGCGTCTCGCGATCGCGCGCGCGATCTACAAGGACGCGCCGATCCTGATTCTCGACGAGGCGACCTCGGCGCTGGACTCGGAATCGGAGCGGCACGTGCAGTCGGCGCTCGAGACGCTGATGAAAGGACGCACGACGCTCGTCATCGCGCACCGGCTCTCGACGATCGAGCGCGCCGACCGCATCCTCGTGATGGAAGCGGGGAAGATCGCGGAGCAGGGCAGTCATGCGGAGTTGCTGCGCAAGGACGGCTTGTACGCGCATCTGCATCGGATTCAGTATCAGCAGCAGGCGGCGTGAGGCAGTCGGCCTCGCTCGAATGACTCTGGGCGAGGCTACATCAACACGATGTCGTATTGCTCTTGCGACAAATTACTCTCCACCTGCAGCGAAACCGGCTTCCCGATGAAGTCCATCAGCATCGCCAGATGCTGCGATTCCTCTTCCAGAAACAGATCGATCACCTGCTGCGAAGCCACCACGCGAAACTCGCGCGGATTGAATTGCCGCGACTCGCGCATGATTTCGCGCAGCACGTCGTAGCAGACGGTGCGCGGCGTCTTCACCTGACCTTTGCCCTGACACACCGGACACGGCTCGCACAGCACGTGAGCCAGTGACTCGCGCGTGCGCTTTCGCGTCATCTCGACGAGCCCGAGCTGCGAAAAGCCATTCACGGTCACGCGCGTTCTGTCGCGCGAGAGCGCCTTCTTCAGCTCGCCCAGCACCTGATCGCGATGCTCGACATTCTCCATGTCGATGAAATCGATGATGATGATCCCGCCGAGATTCCTCAAACGAAGTTGCCGCGCGATCGTATGCGCGGCTTCGAGATTGGTCTTGAAGATCGTGTCGTCGAAGTTGCGCGCGCCGACATACCCGCCCGTATTCACGTCGATGGTCGTCATCGCTTCGGTCTGGTCGATCATCAGATATCCGCCCGACTTCAGATCGACGCGCCGCGACAGCGCCCGCTGAATCTCCGCCTCGATGTTGTACAGATCGAAGAGCGGCCGCTCGCCGGTGTAATGATGCAGACGCGACGCCACCGCCGGGGTGAACTCCGCGGCGAAATCCGCGAGCATTTGAAACGTCTCGCGCGAATCGACCTGAATACGCGTGGTTTCGTCGTTGACGAAATCGCGCAGCACGCGTTGCGCGAGGTTCAGATCCTGATAGAGCAGCGTGGTGGGCGGCACGCGCTGCGCTTGCGCGACGATCGTCGCCCAGGTCTTGCGCAAGTACGCCACGTCGGCCGCGAGTTCTTCGCTCGTCGCGTCTTCGGCGATGGTCCGCACGATGTAGCCGCCTTTCTCGTCGGCGGGCAGGACGGCGGTCAGTCGCGCGCGCACGGCCTCGCGCTCCGCTTCGCTCTCGATCTTCTGGGAGATGCCGATATGCGGCTCCTGCGGCAGATACACGAGCGTGCGTCCCGCGATGCTCACCTGCGTCGACAGGCGCGCGCCCTTGGTGCCGATCGGGTCTTTCACGACCTGCACCATCAGCGACTGACCTTCGAAGACGATCTTTTCGATCGGCGTGTGCGGCTGTGAGTTATGCGGCTCGCCCGCGATGCGCGGATGCCAGATATCCGCCACATGAAGAAACGCGGCGCGCTCGAGACCGATGTCGATGAACGCGGACTGCATGCCCGGCAGCACGCGCACGACCTTGCCGAGATAGACGTTGCCGACGCGCCCGCGCGAAAGCGTGCGCTCGACGTGAAGCTCCTGAACGGCGCCTTGCTGAACCAGTGCGACGCGGCTTTCCTGGGGTGTGACGTTGATCAGGATTTCTTCGTTCATGGCCTGTTTAGAATGCGACGCGCGCCAGGCGCAAGAGAGCAGCGGTTTCGAAAAGGGGCAGACCCATGATACCCGAATAGGACCCGTCGATTCGCTCGATGAACTCGGCCGCGCGGCCCTGAATGCCGTACGCGCCCGCCTTGCCGAGCGGCTCGCCCGATGCCGCGTAGCGTTGCAGCGCAGCACGGTCGACGTTCGAAAAACGCACTTGCGAGCGCGAGAGCGCGGGTTCCAGCAACGCGCCATCGGCATCGACGACGGCGAGCGCCGTCAGCACTTCATGCTCGCGGCCTGCGAGGCGTTCGAGCATCGCGACGGCGTCTTCTTCGTGAAGCGGCTTGCCGAGAATCAGCCCGTCGATGGTGACGGTCGTATCGGCGACGAGAATCGGCGCGGACGCGAAGCCGCCGGCGAGCAATCGCGCGCGCGCGGCCTTTGCCTTTAACGCGCACACGCGCACGACGTACGCATCGGCGGCTTCGCCGGGCAACTCGGCTTCGAGCGCTTCGGCGTTTTCATCGGCACGGGGAAGAAGGAGTTCGAACTGCACGCCCAGTTGAAGAAGCAACTCCTGACGGCGCGGGCTTTGCGAGGCGAGATAAACGTAGGGATGAGTCGGCATCGTGATGTGGATTCGAATGACGCGCGGGGCATTCGATCCAGCGTCGAAGCACCCTCAAGCGCGATGATAGGGATGATTCTGCGTGATGCTCCACGCGCGGTAAAGCTGTTCGGCGAGCAGCACGCGCACCATGCCATGCGGCAACGTCAGGCTCGAAATGCGCAGCATCAGTTCCGCGCGCGATTTCACCTCCGGATGCAGCCCGTCCGCGCCGCCGATCACGAACGCGACGTCGCGCCCGTCCTGCTGCCAGCCGGGCAGGGCGTTCGCGAGTTGCATCGTGGTCCAGTCGCGGCCGCGTTCGTCGAGTGCGACCACGCGCGCGTTCTTCGGCAAGGCGGCTTCGATGCGCTGCTTTTCGGCCGCCATCACGCTCTCGGCATTGCGTCCCGACGAGCGCTGTTCCGGCTTGATCTCTTTGAGCTCGATGCGCAGTTCGGGCGGCATGCGCTTCGCGTATTCGTCGAAGCCATTCGTGATCCAGTCGGGCATCTTGTGTCCGACGGCGAGGATGACCAGCTTCATGAAACGAAGCGGTGTCAGTGCTTGCGCACGGTCTTCCGCGCGGGACGTTTGACGGCGGGCGCGTCGTCTTCGTCGTCCTCGTCTTCATCGGCGGTGACGCTCGCGCCGCCGAACATGTTCGGCCTTTGGAGCTTCACGCGCACGGGCTTGTCGCCCCAGACTTCCTCGAGGTTGTAGTACTGACGCAGAGCGGGTTGCAGGATGTGCACGACCGCGTCGCCGCAGTCGACCAGCACCCATTCGCCGATCTCTTCGCCTTCCGTGCTGACGATGTCGCCGCCCGCTTCCTTGACCTTCTCGCGCACGCTGTTGGCGAGCGCCTTGGTCTGGCGGTTGGACGTGCCGCTCGCCACGACCACGCGGTCGAACAGCGACGTCAGATGGGTCGTGTTGAACACTTTGATGTCTTGCGCCTTGACGTCTTCGAGACCGTCGATGATCGCGCGTTGCAGCTTCTGAAGTTCCATAGTTACGATGTCTGGTACAGGTGATGTTGAACAATATAGTCCCATACGGCGGATGGGACCTGCGCGCGGGCGTCGGTCGCACCGTTCATCGAACGCGCTTCTTCGCGGATCGCCGTGGCGGATACGTCGAGTAGCAGCATTTCGTCGATGTGCATGTGACCGTGCGGACTCCCGCGCAAAACGTCGGGCGATGCGCGGCGCGCTTTGAATTCGGCCGCGACCGGGGCGGGCAGCGTCGCGACGTCGAAGCCGGCGCGTGTTTCCACGCAAATGTGCGCGTAGTCGAAGAGCCGCTTCCACTGATGCCACGAATCGAGCTTGACCAACTGGTCCGCGCCCATCAAGAGCGTGATCGACGCGTCCGCGCCTTCGCGCTCGCGCCAGTGCGCGAGCGTGTCGACGGTGTACGTGTCGCCGTGGCGGTCGATCTCATCGGTGGCGACGACGATCTGCACGCCATCGAGCGAAAGCGATGCCGCCGCCGCACGCGTCATCGCCAGCCGATGCTCCGGCGCCGATACGCCCGCCTTCTGCCACGGCTGTCCGGCGGGCAGCAGTACGAGCTCGGTCAGTTGCAGCAACTCGACGAAGCGCCGCGCGAGCGCGAGATGCCCGTTGTGGATCGGATCGAATGTGCCGCCGAGCAGGCCGACGCGCTTGGCGCAGGGCGTCACAGCCATTCCCGGCGCACCAGAAAGTCTTCGTACAGCCGCGCTTCCGGCGTGCCGGGCGCGGGCTTCCAGTCATAGCGCCAGTTCGCGACGGGCGGCATCGACATCAGAATCGATTCGGTGCGTCCGCCGCTTTGCAGGCCGAAGTGCGTGCCGCGGTCGAACACGAGATTGAACTCGACATAACGCCCGCGCCGATACGCCTGAAACTCGCGCTCGCGCTCCGTGTAGGGCGTGTCGCGGCGTCGTTCGATGACCGGCAGATACGCCTTCAGGAACGCATCGCCGACGCTTCGCATCATCGCGAACGAGCGCTCGAAACCCGGCTCCGAGAAATCGTCGAAGAAAATTCCGCCGATGCCGCGCTGCTCGTTGCGATGCTTCAAATAGAAGTACTCGTCGCACCAGGTCTTGAAACGCGGATACAACTCCGCGCCGAACGGATCGAGCGAATCGCGGCAAACCTGATGGAAATGCCGCGCGTCTTCCTCGTAGCCGTAGATCGGCGTGAGATCCATGCCGCCGCCGAACCAGAAGATCGGCGCTTCGCCGTCTTTGGTCGCCGTCAGCATACGCACGTTCATGTGCACGGTCGGGCAGTGCGGATTGCGCGGATGCATGACGAGCGAGACGCCGAGCGCCTCGAAACCGCGTCCGGCGAGTTGCGGACGCGCCGCGCTCGCCGAGGGCGGCAGCGCGTCGCCTTGCACATCCGAAAAGCCGATGCCGCCGCGCTCGAAAAACGCGCCGCCTTCGAGGATGCGCGTCACGCCGCCGCCGCGCAGATGCGCGCCGGGCTCGCGGGTCCAGGCGTCGGTAGCGAAGGCGGTGCCGTCGAAGGCGCCGAGCGCATCGGCGATGCGCGTCTGCAGGCCCCTCAGATAATCGCGAACGGCGGCGATATCGTGGGCTGCGTCGGATTGTGTGCGTTGTTCCGCGCTGCGGTTCGGTTCACTCATCGATTGCTGCGTGCGCCCCTGTGGGCGGCCTTGAATGGCAGGGGTTAACCCTTCGTATCGAAACTCTCAAAAGCACGCTGCCGGACACGAGGTCCGGCAGCGCGGGTGCTTGGGCGGCGTGCGCCGCGCCGTGTCAGTGCTTGTCGCCGGGTTTTTCCGCCGTCTGCTTGCGATTCAGCGCGCGATAGCCGATGTCGCGCCGATACTGCATGCCGTCGAACGAGATCTGGTTGACTGTATCGTAGACCACGGATTGCGCGCCGCGCACGGAATCCGCCAGGCCGACGACGCACAGCACGCGCCCGCCCGAGGTCGTGAGCTTGCCGTCGGTGAGCGTCGTGCCGGCATGGAAAGTGACTGAATTCTCGGTTTCCGCGGGAATGCCGCTGATGCGGTCGTCCTTGCGCGGCGTATCCGGATAGTTATGGGCCGCGAGCACCACGCCGAGCGCGGTGCGGCGGTCCCAGTCCAGATCGACGGTGTCGAGCTTGCCGTCGATCGCCATTTCCACGACCTTCGAGAAATCGCCCTTCAGGCGCGCCATGATCGGCTGCGTCTCGGGGTCGCCCATGCGGCAGTTGAACTCCAGCGTTTTCGGATTGCCGTTCGCGTCGATCATCAGGCCGGCGTACAGGAAACCGGTAAAGCGGATGCCTTCGCTTTCCATGCCGCGCACCGTCGGCTGGATGATTTCGCGCATCACGCGCGCGTGCAGTTGCGGCGTGACGATCGGCGCGGGCGAGTACGCGCCCATGCCGCCGGTGTTCGGGCCCTTGTCGCCGTCGAGCAGGCGCTTGTGGTCCTGGCTCGACGCGAGCGGCAGGACGTGCTTGCCGTCGACCATCACGATGAAGCTCGCTTCCTCGCCCGCCAGAAACTCCTCGATCACCACGCGCGCGCCGGCGTCGCCGAGCTTGTTGTCGGCGAGCATCGAATCGACGGCGGCGTGCGCTTCTTCCAGCGTCATCGCGACGACGACGCCCTTGCCGGCGGCGAGGCCGTCCGCCTTGATGACGATCGGCGCGCCTTTGGCGTCGATGTAGGCGTGCGCGGCGGCGAGCTCGGAAAACGTCTCGTATTCGGCGGTCGGAATGTTGTGGCGCTTCATGAACGCCTTCGCGAAGTCCTTCGAGCTTTCGAGCTGCGCGGCTTCCTTGCTCGGGCCGAAGATTTTCAGCCCGCGCGAACGGAACAGATTGACGATGCCCGCGGCGAGCGGCTGTTCCGGCCCTACGAGCGTGAACGCGACGTGTTCCTTCTCGACGAAATCGGCGAGTTCCGCCGGATCCGTGATGTCGACGTTGCGCAGGCGCTCGTCCTGCGCGGTGCCGCCGTTGCCCGGCGCGACATAGACGATCTGCACGCGCGGCGATTGCGCGAGCTTCCAGGCCAGCGCATGTTCGCGGCCGCCGGAACCGACGACGAGTAACTTCATGTGAATCCCCGAAATCCTGACAAAAAGCGGCTTGAGAAAAAGCGGCGGGCGCATCGACCGTAAAGCGCGCGTATGACACTCGTCATGGCGTCGCGAAGGCGGCTCGCGCTGACATCGGCTGCGTCACGCGCCTTCCTCGGGCGATGCCGCGCCGCGAAGGCCGTGCGGCGCTGCTCCGGCATGGCAGCCGAAGCGAAAGATGTTCCATGCGAGGCCGCGGCGGATTTCGATGCCGCCGCGCCCCTGCGCTACGAAGCTCGGAAAGCTCAGTCTTCGTTGATCGCGGCGTTTGTATAGACTTCCTGCACGTCGTCGAGATTTTCGAGCGCGTCGAGCAGTTTTTGCATTTTCACTGCGTCGTCGCCGCTGAATTCGACTTCCGTCTGCGGTTTCATCGTCACTTCGGCGAGTTCCGCCTTGAAGCCCGCGGCTTCGAGCGCGTCCTTCACCTTCTGGAAATCGTTCGGCGGGCAGACCACTTCGATGCTGCCGTCCTCGTTCGTCACGACGTCGTCCGCGCCGGCTTCGAGCGCGGCGTCCATCAGCTTGTCTTCCGGCGTGCCGGGCGCGAACAGGAACTGGCCGACGTGATCGAACATGAACGACACCGACCCGTCCGTGCCCATGTTGCCGCCGAACTTCGAGAACGCGTGGCGCACTTCCGCGACGGTGCGGGTGCGGTTGTCCGTCATCGTGTCGACGATGATCGCCGCGCCGCCGATACCGTAGCCTTCGTAGCGGATTTCCTCGTAGTTTGCGCCATCGACGCCGCCGGTGCCGCGCTGGATCGCGCGGTTGATGTTGTCCTTCGGCATGTTGGCGTCGTAGGCCTTGTCGACGGCGAGGCGCAGGCGCGGGTTCGAATCGATCTCGCCGCCGCCCATGCGCGCCGCGACCTGGATTTCCTTGATGAGGCGCGTCCAGACCTTGCCTTTCTTCGCGTCGGCCGCGGCTTTCTTATGCTTGATGTTGGCCCATTTCGAATGACCCGCCATTACCTTTCTCCATCGCGCGCGGACCTGCCGGGCGCCTAGTGTGCTGTCGTGCTGAATGTGTCTGTCTGCCGCGCGCTGCTCGGCCGCGGTCGGGTTCGCTCGGGGATCGTTTCGATCCGGCCTGACCCGAATAGGAACAGACCGAAATTTTAGCATGGCGTCGTGCGCTCTCAATGCCGTGTGGCACGGGCCGGAACGCGAAAATCGGCGCAAACCGTGCGAAATTCCGTCGAATCGCGTGGAATTCGCGGGAACGAAGCCGTAAACGCAAACCGCCGCGCAGAATCGCGCGGCGGCTGGAATGGTTCCGGCGAACGCTTAATTCCTCGTGCCGAAGAGACGGTCGCCCGCGTCGCCGAGACCCGGAACGATATACGCATGCTCGTTCAGATGCGAATCGAGCGACGCGACATACAGCTTCACATCCGGATGCGCGTCCTGGAACACCTTCACGCCCTCGGGCGCGGCGACCAGTGCGACGAAAATGATGTTTTCGGCTTGCACGTTGCGGCGCTTCATCACGTCGACGGCGTGCACCGCCGAGTAGCCCGTCGCGACCATCGGATCGCACAGAATGAAGACGCGCTCTTCGAGATCGGGCGGCAGACGCACGAGATACTCGACCGGACGATGATCGTCCGCGCGATACACGCCGATATGCCCGACACGCGCCGAGGGCACGAGATCCAGCAGGCCGTCCGACATGCCGATGCCCGCGCGCAGCACCGGCACGATCGCGAGCTTCTTGCCGGCGATCACCGGCGCGTCGATCCCGACGAGCGGCGTTTCCACGCGCTTGGTCGTAAGCGGCAGATTGCGCGTGATTTCGTAGCCCATCAGCAGCGTGATTTCGCGCAGCAGCTCGCGGAACGTGCGCGTCGACGTGTCCTTGTCGCGCATGTGAGTGAGCTTGTGCTGGATCAGCGGATGATCGGTGATGAAGAGATTCGGAAAGCGGCTGTCTTGTTTCATGGGTCTCGCGCGCGGCGCGTCCTGCTCGTGTGATGTTCTGCCTCTGACGCTCGGGGAGCGGACAGTGGCGACAGTTTACCCAAAAGCCCGCGCACGCCTAAGAAGATTCGCGCGGGCCTTGGCGTTTCCGCCGCCGACGTTGCTGCCCCGATTCTTCTAGAATTGCGCGAAGACGTCACGATCTGTGACGAAAGACAACTGGAGGAAAGACGATGGATATGGGAATCGCGGGCCGCACCGCGTTGGTATGCGCGGCGAGCAAGGGCCTGGGACGTGGCTGCGCCGAAGCGCTCGCCGCCGAAGGCGTGAATCTCGTCATCACCGCGCGCACGGCGGAAACGCTCGAAGCGACGGCAGCGCACATCCGCTCGACTTACGGCGTCACCGTGACGACCGTCGCGGGCGACATCACGACGCCCGAAGGCCACGCCGCCGCGCTCGCCGCCTGTCCCGCGCCGGACATTCTCGTCAACAACGCGGGCGGGCCGCCGCCGGGCGACTTCCGCACTTTCACGCACGAGATGTGGATCAAGGCGCTCGAAGGCAACATGCTGACGCCGATCGAGCTCATCAAGGCGACCATCGACGGGATGATCGAGCGCGGCTTCGGGCGCGTCGTGAACATCACGAGTTCGTCGGTGAAGGCGCCGATCGACGTGTTGGGTCTCTCGAACGGCGCGCGCTCGGGCCTGACCGGTTTCGTCGCCGGCGTCGCGCGCAAGGTCGCATCGACGGGCGTCACGATCAACAATCTCCTGCCGGGCACGTTCGACACCGACCGTATCGCCGTGACGATGGAAGCGCAGGCGAAGGCGCAGAACATTTCGATCGACGAAATGCGGGCGCGCCGTGCGCAAAGCCTGCCCGCGGGCCGCTTCGGCACATCGGAGGAATTCGGCAAGGCATGCGCGTTCCTCTGCAGCGTGCATGCGGGCTACATCACCGGTCAGAATCTGCTGATCGACGGCGGCGCTTATCCCGGCACCTACTGAGACGGAGCCTCTGATGACCACACGCGTCGCGCTCATCGCGCACGACATGAAGAAGGACGACATCGTCACGCTGGCGGGCGAGTTCGTCGACACGCTCGCGCAATGCAATCTCGTCGCGACCGGCACGACCGGCGGACGCATCGCGGCGGCGCACGGGCTGGAGATCGAGCGCAAGCTGTCCGGCCCGCACGGCGGCGACCTGCAGATCGGCGCGGAACTGGCGGAAGGGCGCGTGAACATCGTGATCTTCCTGCGCGACCCGATGACGCCGCAGCCGCACGAGCCCGACATCAACGCGCTCGTGCGCGCCTGCGACGTGCACAACGTGCCGTGCGCGACCAACATCGCGACGGCGCGCATGATTCTCGACGACTTGCGTCTGCGCTTCGCGCGGGCGTCCTGAAGATCAAAGGAGACGAACGAGCGATGACCAAGGCAATCCGATTCGACAAGGCAGGCGGCCCCGAAGTCATGAAGTGGGTCGACGTGGACGTGGGCGCGCCGGGCAAGGGCGAAATCCGCGTGAAGCATCATGCGGTGGGCCTCAATTTCATCGACGTGTACTTTCGCACCGGCCTGTATCCGATGCCGCTGCCGGGCGGCCTCGGCATGGAAGCGGCCGGCGAGGTGACGGCGGTGGGCGAGGGCATCACGCAGTTCAAGCCGGGCGATCGCGTCGCCTATGCGTCGCGCCCGCCGGGCGCCTATGCGGAAGAGCGCGTGATGTCGGCGGATTACGTCGTCAAGCTGCCCGATTCGATCGGCTACGAAGATGCCGCGTCGATCATGCTGCAGGGTTTGACCGCGCAATATCTGCTGCGCCGGACGTATCGCGTGAAGGCGGGCGACACGGTGCTGATCCACGCGGCGGCGGGCGGCGTCGGCATGCTCGCGTGTCAGTGGGCGAAGGCGCTCGGCGCGACGGTGATCGGCACGGTCGGCTCCGACGAGAAAGCCGAGCTCGCGAAGGCGCACGGCTGCGATCATCCGATCGTCTACACGCGCGAGAATTTCACGCAGCGCGTGCGCGAGATCACGAACGGCGCGGGCGTGCCTGTCGTCTACGATTCGATCGGCAAGGACACGTATATCGCGTCGCTAGATTGCCTGTCGCCGCTTGGGCTTTTCGTGAGCTTCGGCAATTCGTCGGGCCCGTTGCCGCCGCTCGATTCGTCGGAGCTGGCCGGTCGCGGCTCGCTGTATTTCACGCGGCCGACGCTTTTCAGCTACATCGCCAAACGCAGCGATCTCGACACGATGGCGGCGGAACTGTTCGATGTCGTGTCGTCGGGGAAAGTGAAGCCGAACGTGCGCCAGCGTTATCCGCTGTCGGAAGCGGCGCGCGCGCACGAAGACCTCGAAGCGCGCAGGACGACCGGCTCGACGATTCTTCTGCCGTGAAGCGACGCGAAACCGCGCGGACGGCTATCCGATGAGCGAGCCGTCCTTTACCGTCGTCCTGATCGAGGATGAGAAGCAGATTCGGCGCTTCGTGCGCGTGTCGCTCGAAGCGCAGGGCATGACGGTCCACGAAGCGGACACCGGTCAGAAAGGTCTCGTCGAAGCCGCGACGCGCAAGCCCGATCTCGTGATCGTCGATCTCGGCCTGCCGGACACCGACGGCATCGACGTGATCCGCGAACTGCGCGGCTGGACCGAGCTGCCGATCATCGTGCTGTCGGCGCGCACGCAGGAGGAGGAGAAAGTCGCCGCGCTCGATGCCGGCGCCGACGATTACCTCACGAAGCCCTTCGGCGTTTCCGAGCTGATGGCGCGGATTCGCGCGCATTTGCGGCGGCGCAATCAGGCGTCCGCGAGCGAGACGCCGGTCGTGACTTTCGGCGATGTGACCGTCGATCTCGCGCTGCGCCGCGTCACGAAGCACGCCGAAAACGTGCATCTGACGCCGATCGAATACCGGCTGCTATCGACGCTCGTGCGTCACGCGGGGCGAGTGCTGACGCATCGGCAATTGCTGGTGGAAGTGTGGGGGCCGTCGCATGTCGAAAGCCCGCATTATCTGCGCATTTACATGGCGCATCTGCGGCAGAAGCTGGAGCGCGATCCCGCGCAGCCGGAACATATCGTGACGGAGACGGGCGTGGGTTACAGGCTCGTCGGCGTGGCGTGACGGACCGCGCTGAGCGAAGCGAGCGCGGTATCGATCGGCACGTCGCCGCCGACGAACGCGATCAATCGGTCGCGGATGCCGAGCGTCACACATCGCACGGCGATGCGCGCGACGTCGGCGCGTGCGACTTCGGGCGTGTGTTCAGTGAGTTCGTCGGCGAGCGCGATGGTCCCGCGCGGCGGCGCGTCCGATAAAGGCCCTGGCCGAAGAACCGCGAACGGCACACCGCGATGCGCGACGTATTCGTCGGCTTCGCGCTTCATCCGCGAGTAATGGCGCAATGCAAAACTGCTTCGCGCCGGATGAAGTGCGGATAGCGCGCTCACGACGACGAGCTGCTGCACGCGGCGGCGCCTGGCGTAATCGGCGGTGCGCATGACGGCATCGCGATCGATCGCGCGTTCTTCGTTGACGCCTTCGTTGTCCGCCGATCCGGCTGCGTAGATCACATGCGTGATGTCATCGAAGGCGTGAGAAAAGTCGTTGGTGAGATCGCCTAGCAGGATTTCGGCGCCCATCGCCGCGAACTCGCTCTTGTGCGCGGATTTGCGCAGCATTGCGCGGAATGGCATGGCTTGCCGATGCAATCGCTCGGCGATGAGGCGGCCCGTGCGGCCGTGGGCGCCGATCAGCAGAACCTTCAGCGAGTTCATGTGCGGAAGTCTCCTTTGCTTGCGGTTCCTTTTTTTTTGGTCGGTGGCTTCGGCTTTCGCCGGATCCCGGTTTCGTGTCGGTCTATTAACGTTGCCCCTGTGCGGGGCGGCACTCACTTTCTTTGCTGCTGCAAAGAAAGTAAGTTTTCCAGTCTAAGTGATTGATGTAAAAGCAATTTCACCATCGTAAAATCCCCGAGTGTACACATTAGTAGACACAACGAACGTCGAGCAAAGAGGCCGCATCGCGACAAGATTCTACAGATAGTGTCGCGCCTCGCTAACACTTCCGCGCGCATTCGACGGTTCCCCTTACGCGGTAGGTGGTCCGACGAAATGCCGTGTCTGTCAGCGCCAACAAGCGATTCGATGCTTGCTGGCGTCCATGACAGCTACACGCCATGTTTCCCGGTATGAGACGAACATTTAACCAGCATGAGGGTTAACGCCGAAGCCCCGGCTCCCGTTGCCTGTCCGAAACCTGTAAGCGAACGCTGAACAGCCGCGTGGCTAGGGCCGCGCGAGTGCGTTTGCATGCCTTTCGGACGATCCGCGCGAGCCGCATTTCAAAACGCAACCGTTCTCGTTTGACGCCGAATAAACATTGTAAATCCGGCCTGTACAAAACTCCTACCTTGCGTACAACCGCCCGCTTGTTTAAGGTTCAATCGTCGCCCGTTATTCGCAAATCGGAGACCGTATGATGATTTACGGCCTTGACCTCACTGACTGCCGTTTCGTCACGGATGAACGTGGCCAACGACTAAGAGCCGATATTCCATATTCCCTGTTTGCGATGCTCGCTGAGTTCCGAAGCGCCGCATTGCGCGCACAGACAGAGCGCATCGACCGACAGGTATCTCCATCGCGAGCGTCACGCCAGTCCCTTTACTCGACGCAAGCCAATCCTCTTCATATCGATATGGCACTGGGCGTCCCGGTCTATCCGTTGGCCGTGCTCGGCTATATAGGCGAGGGTAAAACGCCGCTGACGGCATGGCGTCTCTACCGGCAGCTTTCTATTGCTCAAGTTGCGACCGCATATGGAACCAGCGTGAGCAATATGAAGACAATCGCAAGCTCCCACATGCTCCGCGAAGGAACGCGAAAGAAATTGGCGACCATTTTCGATTGCGAGCCGAGCCACCTTCTACAACCGGAAGTGTTTGATCTCGTCGCACCTGCGCGGCGCATTTCAGAATGAGCGCGTTACCCAAGCTCGCCGAACGCGATCGCATTAACTGCGAGCGCGGCGCGCGAATCTGCGCAGTCAATAACTATTCTGACTATCGAACCTTCGAGAACGAACGCGACGCATGTATTGCGCCGTTCCTCTTCACGTATGCGATTCTCGCGGACCTTGACGAGTGGGGCTACGGGGATCGATGGTGCTATCACACATATGCAGACGCCCGCCGCGCGCTCGATGCTTGGGACGGCGAGTACGAGCCTGCCGGCTGGTTGCGCCACCCCGCCAGCGGTCGTCGGGGCAAAAAGGATTCAAACGATTTCGAGGAAATCAGATTATGAAGCGCACTTATTTATTGGCATCAATACGAGAGAGCATAACGTTGATATTAAATCGGCGGAACTCAATTGAATTTGAGGACTTTAGAGATGACTGGATTTATATGCGTGGGCGCTGTGCGGACTCACGGAGGCCAGATTACGAATGATTGACCGAAACTCTAAATAGAGAGTCGCGGCCAATTTAATCCTCCAAGGTCGCAGCAGTCAGGAGCCCGCCTATTGTGCGGGCTTTTTGTTGCCTTGGAGATTTGAATGGGAGTCGCGAGTCCGACTTTTGGACGGAATTTACTCTTTATTCGCGCGGTCATTCTCAAATGGCCTCGACGTCTATTTGTGAGCCGCTGCGGTAAGAAGATGACTCGCGATGAGCGCAAGGTCCTTTATAGTGCGCTGAAGAACGCGGAAGACCGAGCACAGCGCAAATCTGCGCTCGTGCCCGCAGTCTCGCGCTTGGTCGGAATTCCCGTCCCTGTACTGATGCACGAAGATTTGACGTGCGAGACCGTCGAATCGTTGCGCGAGCGCTTTGGATTCGACCCGGCCGCTGTGGAGCGGCGCGCTGGCGACTTCAAGTATTAGCAGGATCGAGGCGTCATTCGTCCCACGACATTGAGCCCACTTCGCGCCTGTGATTCCGAGCAATATCGCCCGTCCGACCGATGTCCGCAACAAGCAAACTGTGAAGCTTTTCCAGCGCGACGACAAAGCCCAAACCGGATTCATGTGCGACCTTGCGCGCGACGTCGCATAGGTAGCGCGCCTCGCGGCGGAACTCGTTGCGGTTGCGCAAGACCTCCCGGCCCACGCGGACGACTAACTCGCGATCAAGCTCGCGGTCAGGCTTCATCGCGCTCCGAACGAGCGAATAAACCTCGTCGGTGGTCGGCGAGTCGAACGGATCAAGCCCAGACATATCGCGCCCTCTTACTGAATAAAATCCCAGTGTAGGGCTGCGCGAGGACACTTCGTGTCTGAGAGCGGGAACGACCTGAGTGAGCCGACTGTATATCGCGTGCGCGAAAAAAACCCCGCACAAGGCGGGGAAACATCATTGGTTCGACACAAGGTCAGAACGGGAACAAGTCTACTGATGAAAGCCAGGGCACGAATCGGAAAATTCGGAAAAAAAGAGCCCCGCTCGTGCGGGGCTTGAAAGGAGCGCGCCTCCGTTCAATCACGCGCGCTCCGAGAGGGTCTTATTTCAGACTTGCTCTTGCATGAAGTTGTCGCTTGAGAACCGTAGAAGGCGAGCGGTCATAGCCGTAGATTTGATGGACGAAGCTCATCGAGAGCGAAACGTTTAGCTTGCACCGCGCTACCACGTCGATAGGCCTTTGATGCGCGCTTTGCCTCGCTGCATGCAGCGGCGCGAACGCATAGAACTCGACGCGAACGTCGGGACGCCCTGACGTGCGCTGCTGTTCGGAGACGGCACCCATCAGGCGCTTCCTGCTTTATGGAAGTGCTCGACGTCGAAGAATCCGACATCGACGCCGCATTCCCCTGCGTCGCGCGCGAGTTGCAAGCGATTTCCGGTCGTGCGCTCCATATCGAAAACCAGATGCTTAAGAATTGCCTCAACGCATCCGGCGGCCGATGCGTGCAGCGGGAAGCGCTGTAACGCCAGAAGTGAGACGTACACGCGAAGTAGATCGCCTTCTGCCCTGGCGAGATAGCCGTGGGCTTGATGGAGTCTGTCTACAAGGTCTGTGTGCTTGCTCATGCCGACCTTGCCTCGAAGTTGCGCACGCGCTTGAGCAAATGAATCGCCCGTCTCCTTACTTCCACCAAAGACGCACGTATCGCGCGGATATGATCGCGCGGCGCGCACACGTCGTCCGATTGGAGCGCATCGTCAATCTCTTCAAGGACGGCTTTGGCGGCATCATAAAACTGCGCTTCACGCTCAACATATCCCGGCAGCGCAAGCTCTGATGCCACTGCTTTAGTTTCGCGGGCGCGACTGCCAAATCTGATGTCGTGATACGTGAACATTCGCGCGTCAATGCTGTCGCGCATTTCGATGAGTTCCGTCTTGAGACCACTTGCACTTTCTACGTCGCGCATTGCATAAAGGCTGTCTTCATGGTTGAGCATCGTGTCGACGGTTCTTTGAAGCGTGCGAAATAGCGCTCGCATGGCAGCAATACGTGGATCGAGTGTAAAAGGCTCGGAGTACGCTGAGGAAGGTTGTCGCCGTGAGGATGCGTGCGGGACTGCCGATTGTTTTTGATGTAGCACCGGTCTAGCTCCTGTTTTGGGCAAACCCGGAGCCGCCCCCTGTCTCTCAGTAGGGGGCGGGCGGGAACAATGACAGGGTTGACAGACCGAGCTAGATACCACCATACCGGCAACCCTTGCGGGTTCCCTGCCACGTCCCGCCCATAGGCGTGACAAAGCACCAGCCGCCGACGGTCAAGTCGGCACGCGGGGTTCAACGCTTCGCCCGCATTACGCGGGCGTCGCGGGTGGTTCCTTCCTAGCTTCAGGCTGTCAAACCTGTTCCGGCGCACCACACGCCAGAAATGCAAGCATACGTCACCCCCCCGCGGAATCATTTTAAGAGAAATCCGATTTTGTATTGCTGCTTCTTGGCAGTGTCTTTGGCCTAAGGGTTTTTTTTGCTTCCTCTCGAAATAATTCCCGCCTACGTTTCGCCGGTCGTGCGCTGAATCCGTATGCGCCCGATTAGATAGGAATGTTTATCAGGCCATGGCCTGACAGCATCTCGATGCAGGGAATCCCAATGGAAGCACAATCAAAGCGATCCACCGCCCTCGCGCGCTGGATCACGGGCAGGCAGAACTACTATCTCAAGGTGCGAGGCGCACCGCCGAGCGATGGCCTCTCGATCATCTCCGTCAAGGCGATCGAGCGGCTAGGCAGTCCGTATCACATCACGCTTGAACTGACCGCCAATGTGGAACTGGCGCGCGCCGACTATCTCGGGCACAACGCGACGTTCAGCATCGAGCCGTTACCCGGCGACGGCACGCCGCGCGAGTGGAACGGCAACATCACGCGCTTCACACGAACTCGCAAGACGCGCGACTTCTGCGCGTACCGCGTCGTGGTCGAATCGCCGCTTGCGCGTTTGCGCATCACCAAGCGCTCGCGCATCGCCGTCGATGAGCTTGTGACGATAGGCGAGACGGAAAACTTGCGGCATGGTGAGCGCGCGCTGGACGTCGCAGTAACGCCCGAGGTCTTGCGCCCATGCCCTCCAATGCGCATCGAGCGCACGCCCGAACTCGGTCGCCCAATCCGCATCGAACGCCTTGTTTCCGCTGACATGCGCGAGCGCTCGATAGTCCGGTTTCGCGACGGGTCGGAAGTTCGCGCCGACCGCGTTATCGAGAATGCGCGTAATGCCCGCGCTCGCCCATCCGTCATTCCGAACGAGGTCGCGGACTCGCGCAACGATCCTGTCGCGGTAAGCGTTGAGGTCTGTATCAGGCGAGCCGAGCGACGGCATCCACGCCGCAAGGTGCGGATCGGTTACGTCCGCCGCGTCATAGGGCGCATTCCCGCCGCCCGCGAGCATCGACACGCGCGAGCGCGTCTGCATCGGCTTGCCGTCCAAGCCGACGATTTGCGGAGCGTTCATGATTGCGTTACGGCAGTGCTACCATCCAGGACCACTCACGGACGATATGCGCATATGATTACTTCACTCGCCGATCGCGGCAGTTTGGGCTCCACTCTCGACCTTCTAATCAAGGTTCTTGCTGTCCTGACTGGAGCAAGTCTTGGCGTGTCGATTGTGTATGACTGGGGTTTCTTCTCGGCGATCGGTCTTACCTTGGCCGATCTGCCGACTTCACTAGCAGACCACACGCGGAGCGCGTTAAATTGGTCGCCTTGGCTCATAGTGCTTGGATGCGTGCTTTGTGTTTACGTATTTTTCGTGAACACGCTGACGTACTTGCGTTCCTTCGAAGGCTGGGTCCAGTCACTCGTTGTTCCGACTGCACCACGAAGCCGTCTTCAGAGGGTTAGAACGATCGCTTTACTATCGCTGTTAGTGATGGTGCCGCTCGGCTATTTTTTTATAGGAGGCGGTCCATTTGGAATTTGTTTCGCGCTCATTGCTTTCTGGACGTTCATAGGCGTTGGAAGCCATGTGTACGGAAGGTTTCTGAAAAGTCGTCCAAAGTGGGTCAGATTGTTGGTGACGTTGGTTCCGGTGGTAGTCTTTTTCTTTTGGGGAAAAGGCTACAACGATGCCGCGGTTATCCTCAACAGCCCTTTGAGTAATGTCATAACTTATACGGGCGAAAAAGTCGGCGTAGAGGCCGCGGTCTTTCGCTACTTGGATAAGGGGGTATTGCTTCGTGAAAAAGGCGGTGCAACTGTATTTCGTCAATGGTCCACGATCGAAAAGATAGAAAGCAAAGGAAATCCGACTCGCGGACTTACAGTCCTATGCCGGCCTTTTCATTGGACGTGCCACAAGCGAATATTTGACGGAAGTTCATTCTTTACCGATATGTAAAGCGGATTGGCGCGCGCGCTCTGCACACAATCCCAAGCTGCTGCTGGAGCTGCTTGATATATGCGGCGAGATGCGCGAGATTCGCCGCGCTATAGGTCACGCTGCGTGTGCCGTCGCCTTGTGTGTACGAAAACGAAACTCCTTGCGCGCCGGTCATAAGTCTTGCATATGCCGCCTGCGCCGCCGCGAGCGCCGCGCGTAGCTCGTCGTTCGTCATCCCTGCAAACATGCTCGCGCATGGGTCATAGCACGAACCCGCGCAGCCGCAACCGCTCGCCGCGTCGCAAGTCGTTGAACCGTTCGCCATGTTGAGTTACGCCAGTTGAGAGACAAGTCCGCGCGCCGCTTCACTCTGTCCCGCTGGTGTCGCGGGAAGTTCGCCATACGGCAGCGCTGCGCGCTCGGTCATCGCGTTGAGCTTCAGTCCGAAATGCTGAAGACCGCACAGCGCCGCATACGCATAGACGCGGCAATCCAATGCTTCATTCGCGCGACCGGCGGGCAGTTCCCACACGAAGAACCGATGCCCCGCGACCTCTTTCACGGTGATGCGCTCGGACGTCAGTTGCGCGTAATAGCCCATGTCTCGATCGTGCGGGAAGTGCATATAACCGGGTCCTGGCTTGTCGAGCGCGAGCCGGTTTCGTATCGCGTCCTTCGCCGCGTTGACGCCGATAATCACCGGTCGATACGCGGCTTTGGTCTTGCGGCTCGGCTTCTTCGTCGGCCATACCGGAGAGCGCTGGCCGCTGCGCGCCGACTCGCCTTTGATCGCCCACACGCGCCGCCCAATGCGGTCCTTCGCGAATGAGTACACGGTCTGTGTCGAATGCCCGCCTGAGTCGACGCATGCGGCCATGATGCTGAACGGTCGCCCATCTTCACGCTGGAATGTTTCGAGCAATGCGGCGTCAACCTCTTTCCAAAGGTCCGGGCTATCCGGGTCGCCCTCGATGACGTCGTAGGCGACGCTCCAACTTTCCTCATCGCGCCCCCAGCCGACAATCTCAATCTCGACTCGATCGCCTTGTACGTCGATTCCTGCTGTCAGCACGCCCACGCCCTCGGGCACCTCGCCGGACCAATGTTCAGCGCGCGCCGCGAGCGCCTCGACCCGAACGTCTTTACCATGATGTGCGCGATAGGGTTGGCCGAGCTGCGTGTTCCACCAGACCTGTTTCAACGCTTCATCGCCGCGCGCAGCAAGGAATTTAGCCGCGATATCGGCGGGGCGGTCCTTCGTCCACGGTGAATAGAGCTTTGACGCCGTGAATCCCGCATGCCGGTTGTCGAGCGGCCAACGTCCGCATGTCGGGCAGCGCGCACGATAGACCGCGTGCAAGTCGGACGCCCACCAGTCCCATACCTGCGAGAGCGCCGCGTCGTGGCTGTCATCAGGATTGAGCGCGCGCCATGCCCGCGCGTACTCTTCGAGCGGTTCGTGTAGCCCACCACAGCATTGGTACGGGCGCGTCTGGTGCCAGCGTGCGGTCGAAAGCGCTCTAAGCCGTTGTCCTTCGCTCCACGCCGCGCCGCATGCCTCGCAGAAGATACGCGCGGTCTTTGGCAAGTGCGAGCGCTCGCGGTCGTCCGCGCGCTCCCATTTGACGTGATGAAAGAAGTCCAAAAACTGGCGGTGCCCGCAATGCGGACAGGCTACGCTCGCGCGTCGTTGGTCCGACTCCGCATAGCTGGATGCGATGCGGCTTTGGTCCTCGACCGTGGGCGAGCACGCGCGAATGGATAGCCAATTTCCGAATGTCGCGGTGCGCTCTTCAGCGAGCGATATAGGATCGCCCTCACGCGTGACCGGGTACTTATCGACTTCATCAGCCAGGACAACGCGGATCGGGCGGCGCGCGAGATTGTCGGGCGAACCTGCGCCGGCGAGCGCGAGAAAGCCACCGGGAAAGCCTTTGAACAGGATCGATTCGTCGCCGCTACGCATGCGCCGCGTGCCGACTATCTCGCGCAACGTGGGCGTGACGCGCACAAGCGGGCTGATACGCTCCTTGCTGAACTGTTGCGCGCTTTCGTCCTTCGGCTGAAGCAAGAGCATCGGACACGGATCGAGACACGCGAAGTAGCCGAACACGTTTTCCAGAAGCGACGTTTTGAAAAGCTGCGTCGCAATCATCGCCGTGATCGTATGCACACCCGGTTCCGTGACCGCGAGCATCGCGCCGCGCGCAACCTCAACCGTAGACGTGCGCCACGTCCCGGACGTGCTACCGGCTTCGCGCGCAAGCTGTCGATAGCGGTCGGCCCATTGCGCAACTGAAATGCGCGGCGGCGGCGACAGCGCGCGCCGAATCGCGCGCACAAGACGCCCGAGCTTGTTGTCACTCATGCGCAATACCGAGGTCGAGTTTCCCGTCGCCGAGTTCGGATAGTTGCGCGTGAACGTGGGCGGTCAGAACGAGCGTCAAGCCTTCGACGTCTTCAATCTCGATATCGGCGGCGATGAGCGGTGCAACGCGCGCTGGCCATGAAAGCCACGCATCGCGCACCGCGCGCCACGCGCTGAAAAACGCGTCTTCGGCGGCGTCTAGCTCGATGACGGAGCCGGACTTGGTTGTGTATTCGAGCTTGCGCAGCAGCGCCGTGTAATTCTTTTCGATGCGAACCGCGTCGATGTACGTCGCGCCGCTCTTCGGCTGCTCGGGCACGCGCGCATTCGCGGCGGCGTTCGGGTCTTGGTCGAGCGTCTTGACGTTCTTCTGACGCCACTCGGAGCCGACGAGCTTCGGATCAATCGAGCCGTCGGGCAGCGTCCGCAGACGACCACGCGCGACCGCATACCGAACCGCCGTTTCGCTGCAACCTTCACGGCGCGCAAACTCGCGCATCGTTACGCCGCGTTTCAATCCGCCTCTCATCGCGTTACCCTGCGCTAGCGCTGGAAGTTCATAGCTAGACAGAATTCGCGCGGTTTACGCTCCGCGTCGAATTTCGTGCAGGAAGGACCCGCGCCTCCGGTGGGAGTGCCTAATTTTTCCTCGGTGGAGGGTCATTTGTTGCGTGACACTTCGAATGCCAGTTCGTGATCGAGGATCGCGGGATAGCGCCCGACGATCAAGCGTCCCAGTGCCGTTTGCACGGCGTCAGTGCCGACCGCTTGCGGGATTGATGGACCGTATAGCTCGCGGATAGGCAGGCCATATCAGCGCGCCTTACCGTCTTTGATTACCCGCTTATGTCCTTCGCCGGCGCGGAGAAAAACACCGCGATGACCGCTCTTCATTGTGGCAATGAAGGAATGCGCATAGAGCTTCGATGCGCCTCTGATGCGCACTCGCACGCCTTTCTTCGTCTGTCGTGCATTGAAGGCAATAAGCGGAACAGCGCGACCGGACGGGTATAGCTCGGTCGTCAGCTTGTTAGGATGGGCGGGCCGATGCGTGAACGACTTCCGAATCGCTGAGGCCGCGAAGTTGTATCCAGCCGCGCGCACTTCGCGCCCGGCAGCCGCGCGCTTGTCTCGCCGTTTTGTTGAGTGCGCGGGCAATGGCGCGCGTCTGTGCTTTCGGATCGAGCAGCGCGGAGACAACGAGCGCCCTCGTGTTCTCTTTGACAGAGATGTTGAGCATGACTAGCAGGACGTCCGGCGAGTGGCGTTCCCGACGTAGCGCGGTTCACAGGTAGCCAAACTGTTGTCTTGCTCTTTGAGCCGGAAGTCGTCGCGTTGGAGCATGTCCAGCGCTCGCGAAAAGAGCCGCAACGCCATAGGTGCGAGTTCCCGCCGCCAAAGAGTCGAAGCGTTGTCTTCGGGCCTCACATGGCACCAGTCTTGAACAACGATCGGCCCGGTATCGTATCCGTCATCGAGCTTGAACACCGTTCCGCCAGTAATGCGTTCCCCTTGCGCGATGGTCCAATCGATCGCGCTCGGGCCGCGATGCCGCGGCAACAATGACGGGTGAAACGCGAGCGCGCCGAACTTGGCCCGATCGTGCGCCGGACGCGGTATGTACGCGAACGAATGCGCCGCCAGAATGACGTCGACACCGTGCGGCATGATCGATGCGTCAAGTGTCTTTCCGAGGGCGAGAACCGGAACAGCCCGGCGCGACGCCGCCGCGCGTAGCCGGTCTATCGGATTGGTGTAGGGAAACGGTGTAACGACGGCCACTATCTCGTGCCCCGAATCGGCGCAGAGTTTGAACACTTCCGCGCCAAGCCATTTCTGCCCGACGATCACGACTCGCACGATGCAACCGCGCCAAGGTATCTGAACCCCTGAACGGCCCGAAAGTGTCCGCCGAAACCTCCGCGAGACCTCCCGCTCCAGCCGCGCCGCCGGCTGCTAGCGCAAAGTGCGTCATGGGCCCGATTACGGTCTTCGCCACATAGGCACGACGAGATCTGAGTCCATCGGCGGTCTCGCCGCAACGCAGTCGCGAGACCCGGATGGCTCGTATGAAAGAGCGTTCGCATCGGACGAGCGAAGCGGTTCTGGCCGTGCAACCACGCCTCACAAACGGCGTTCAGGAAGCGCATTCCGACGCCTGCGCCTTGCCATTCAGGAAGAACCACTAGCCGACACGCTCGGGCCTCGATCAGGCCGGGACGCGGACTGAATGCAACATGACACACTGGATTACCGTCAACGTTGCCGACATAGTTGCTCGACGCGATCATATGCGGCAACTTCAGATAATGATGCGGCTCAAAAGTTGGCCAGTAGCGCCAGTCCGTTTCGCAGATGTCCAGCTCGTAGCGAGGTCGCTGTCGAAGAGTCCCCCGTTCAAACTCGCCGCGACCTGTGTCAAAGACCCAATCCGGCTGTAGCCAATCGAGAATGTCGTGATGGCAGGAAAGGAGAACCACCCGCCCTGAGGTGCGACGCCAAGCTTTAGCAAACGCCCCGGCACCGATGCGGGCAATCTGGCGATCAACGACCGACGAAAACTCGTCCACCACGGCCAGCGTTGGCGCTTCACATACCAGCCGCGCGAGCATCGCTCTGAAGCGCTCGCCATTCGATAGCACCTGATAGGGACGCAACCATGTCGGCACGCTGCCCAACCCAACCGCAGACAACGCGCCCGTTACGTCATCGAACGTGCAAGCAGCACCGATTGCGTCAATGATCGGCTCGCCATCCGGCCAGAGCGGTTCATACAAGGGCGCAAGCTTCTTGCCAAGACTTGTTTTACCGGAACCGGAAGGCCCGACGATCACGCCGATTTTCCAGTCCGCATTATCGATAGGTAAATCAACTTCCAGATCGAAGCGCTGCCCGTTGTCTACGTTGAAGAGCGACTTCACGCGCGCGGCGCGGTATGAACCGGCGTCGGCGCATTCGTGATGTACGTCCAGCCTCATACCGTTACAACCTTCAACTGATAGCCTTGCTGGAGCAGCGCGTCATAGGTCGTCTGTTGTTCGGCCTCATCGTTGCAAATGACAATAACTCCGTACTGCCGGCTGTAACGGAAACCATTTTCGGACGGAGCGTCTTTTGCGTCCGAGACCTGAACGGCCCGAGTAGCGCCGTCGGGTGTTAGCGAATCAATTTCGTCCGTGAGGTGTAGGAGGTCATCGCCAGAGAAGCCGAGCACATCGGCCTCGAAGCCGTCGAGCGCCAAGTCTGAAAGTTCGGCTGAGAGTAATTCAATGTCCCAATGGCCATTGAGCGCGAGCTTGTTGTCCGCGATGACATACGCGCGTCGCTGAGTCTTGCTCCACCCTCGCGCAATCATCACGGGAATCGACTCGTAGCCGAGATTGCGCGCGGCCAGCACGCGCCCATGTCCTGCGATGATCGTTCCGTCTTCACTGACCAAAATTGGGACTGTGAAGCCCCATTCCTGCATGCTAGCCTGAATCTGCGCCACCTGCGCTTCCGAGTGCGTGCGGGGATTCTTCGCGTAGGGAATGAGCTTGTCGAGCGGCCAGCGCTCGACCCTATCGGCCGGCCAGAATGGCTCAATGGAACGACGACGCGCACACATAGTGGGGCGACCTCGGTCGGCGGACTCCGACATCTCGTCTAGAATGCGGCCTTTTCTGATGAGCGTTCCACATGATCTGGCAATTTCCAAATTGGACTGTGTCCGAGTGGTCCAGCCTTATTACCGCGTCGGTCGCGCCCATATCCGTCATCGGTGGACTCGTTCTGCAATGGCGGATTTCCAAACGGCAAAGCATCGCGCAAGAACGCATCGCTGCCCGTGTCGCAGCGGACAACATATCTGCCATGCGGCAGGCATGGATCAATGAAGTTCGGGACGACTGCGCCGAATATTTTCAACTTCTAGCGCGCCTGGCAAGCGCGAAGGAACTAAAACCAGATAACCCGGATGAACAGAAGGCATACCTTAGGCAACTCGCTGAAGCCGCCCACAGGTCGGCTCAATTGACCCATCGGATCAGATTGCGCCTGAACCCAAACGAGACCGAGCATGAACTTCTTAGGGATGCCTTGAACGGTCTCATCGTTCACGTAAAAGGCCAATACGACGAAGGGTCATCCAGCAGCTATCGTGAATACTTCGAGGAAATGGAAAGGCTGCGAGGAAAGGCCACGATGCGGTTGCAGAAAATTTTGAAGAGCGAGTGGGAACGAATCAAGCGCGGGGATTAGGCAGCCTCTGCTTCCTCTTCCTTGCTCGCGACAATTCCAGCCCCGCGCAGCAGTTCGTCGACTCGCGAGAGCGCTTGATCGAAAGGTCCGGCTTGACGCGGCGAACCCATCAAAGCTGCCTCGATGATCCGCGCATGCTCCGCGACCGTCATTCGATTGACGCCGCAGCGCGCGGCGATGGCTACTGCGGTTTCTTTGGTGCGCGTGAGCGCATTAGCGGCCAACGTCGAGCGTAACCGGTAGTTCGCCATGTGGCCCGACAGAAGCGGTTCCACATGGACTAAAACGGCGTTTAGCGCGTCCTTCCACTCGGGGTTAGCGTATCGACCCGCGCAGCACGGCGAACCGCACACGCACACGATATCGCGCGGCGCATACGCCACGACGAGCAAGTCGCGCGGGAGCGCGTCGAGCCGTTCAAGCTGTCGGCGTATACGCGCCGCTTGCGCGGTTCCGTCTGAGCCTGCAAGCGCGACCGGCGAAGGTGCGCCCGCATGCAACGCGCGCAGCGACGAAGCGCCCCCGCGCTCGATGACGTGACGTAAAGCATCGCGCAGCGCGGCAGGCGTTGACCGGTATGTAGAGCGCATGAGTGCAGTAACGAAAAAAGCGGCAGACGAAAAAAAACCCGCTCAAAGAGCGGGCTGGTTCGAGGCGAAAACCTTGGCGCAAATTCGGACGATCCAAATTACTGCGCAGTTTAGGCATTTTTTGCAAGAAGTCAAAGGTGCGGGTTGCGGGCTTAGGATAAACCCGCGTTCTGCATGTGTGAATTGCTCGATTAGTCGCCGCAATAGCAATCCGTCACTGACGAATCGCCGTCTTCCTCTTCGAATGCTAGAGACAACTGACGGCGGTAGAAGTCAGCCGCGCGCAAAAGGTCGCGATAGTGAGGTGGGTCCTTTCTAAAGGTTCCGCTGCGCTTGGTCTCCTGTTCGATCCACCAAACCGCACGCTCCGGTTCATTGATCAGCGCGCGCACGAGCTTGTATCGCGCTTTGAGGAAACACAGATCGCAGTTTCCCAAGTCGCCTTGCGGATCGAGCGCGAGGTCGAATGGTTGACGCTTCCAAAAATCCAAGATGTCACGCTTCGACACGTCGGCGGTTGCCAGTGGCAGCAAAGGAACGCCGCTGGTATTGTCGCGCGCCGGGTCGCGCATGCGGGCTACTCGGAGTGGTTCGTCAGCGCGGATTCCCATTACGGAATCCCACTCCCGAAAGCCGAGCGAGCGCATAAATGCCGAGCCGGTGCGAATCTTGAGGTTGATCGTACACATCCGCTTTACCGGATTCGGGAGCATGGTGCTGGCGTTAATCATCGCGGCGAAGGGTTCGCCGTGACGCGCTGCATTGTGGAAATTCACTTCGCGAAAGCATGGTCGCGATTGCGGCTCTCCCTCCAAGAATCCATCCCATTCGAGCCAATGCACCGGAACAGACCAACGCAGCGCGCACTCTTCGATGAAATCGAGCGTTTGCGGACGCTCTTTGCCTGTATTCTCAAACGTGACATGGCAGTCCGGCGGCAAACCTTCGTTTGCCGCGAGGATTTGATGCAGCATAAAGGCGCTCGTGCGTCCCCCGCTGAAGCAGATTTGTGCAGGCCCTTCGATGACGTACGGCTTCAGATCTGCGCGCATGCCTTACTCTCAATGTTTCGCCTCGGTTGACTCAGCGCTCAAACGCGGATCAGCGGGCGCGGAGCCGATCAGCGCACTGCGCGCGAGACGCGCGATATCCGGCAGCACCAGCGCCGAAGTCGTCCGCTCTGCAAGGTCGGCAATCAACGCGAGCGCTTCGCGCAGTCGAGCAGCTTCGTGCAGCGCGCGAGCGCGCATATGGTCGGAACGCATCACGCGAATCTCCCTTTGGCGTGGGTTCATGGTCATACCTCCAGCGGGTCTAGCGCTTCAATCGGACAAGCGAGCGAGAGCGCGATTTGCTGCGGCGTCATCGGCTCGACGCGAATTTCTGCGCGTGGGTCCGCAGCGTCGATGCCGTGAAAGACGTGTTTTTCCCTCACTTGGCGGTCGTTCGCGAAACACCCCTTGCGCACGCATTCCCGCGCTTCGCGTCCGTTGCGCTTCACCGTCCGATAGCGCGATTGCATCGCATCAAGAATCACGCTTTCGTCGAGGTCCGGGCGCTCGGTCGCGTAGTAGATGCGAATGAACACGCGCACCGCGCCGGTTAGCTCGACACGGCAATGCGCGGGGATTTGCAGCAGCGCGGCCGGTTCGAAAGCGCGCGCTTTCTCCGACTTGATCGACATCGGGCGCGTCTTTACACGGCCCGTATCGTCGCGATAGCGGCGCGTGACGATATCGCGGCTATTCGCTTTCGAAGCCGGTTCGCCGTGGATTGTGAAGACGATAGGCGCGCTCATACCGCGCTACCGTCGAGCGCTTCGTCGTCGTCCAGCTCGCGCACGTCTTCGAAGCGCCGCAGCACATCACGCGCGAAAGCGAGCCTGACAGCGGGAACAGGTTTGCTCTGCGCTTCAACGAAAACGCGCCGCGCCCAGATGACGCCACCCGCGCACCACAAGCCCGCCCAATCATGCGGGGACGGTGACGCGGCGGGCGCGTCGTAACGTTGTTCATCGTTGCGCATGTGTCGCCTCCTTCCCTTCGGTACCTTCGAAGTCGCGCTCTTCGTCGTCCTCGCCTGGCTCTCGCGAGCGCGGCATCGCAACGCCCGCGCCGCGCTCGCGCGCTGCGGCCTCGTAGAGCGCCAAAAGCCGCGTGCGTTCGCTGCCTTGCGCGTCCTCGACGCACGCGCGGCCAGCGGGCGAAAGAACCGCATCGAGCACCACGCGCCGCGCTTCGTGCGTGAGAGAGCGCCCGTTCTTCGCCTTGCCGCGTGCGATCAACTCGAACGCCCAGCGCGCGGACGGCTGCTGACTCGCCAGCGGTGCGAGAGTGGCACGCATGCGTGCGACGTATTCGCGGCTATTAGCCCCCCGAACCGCGCGCCCACGCGCCGGATATGCGCCGTCTTCCGTTTCATCGCTCATATCGCACCTCTCGCCTAGTGCAACTGGTCACGGCCCGCCAGCGCCGCGCGAATGCGCCCGACAAACGTCTCCATGCTTTCGCCCGGTCGCGATGCCGCGATGCCGAGATCGAGCGCCATCGCGTCGAGCGCGGGGCCGTCGAGTTCGGAGAGAACCGAGCGGTTGCGCGTAGCGTTCTTACGCGGCGGTCCGTTAGCGACAGTCGGTTTCGCTGTCAGCCATTCGGCGCGAAGACTTGCCCAACCGCGTTCGCAGCAGATTCGCAACGCGTCGTCGAGCGTGATTCCCGCTTTGGCTGCTTCGCGTTCGATCCCGGCTATCGCCGTTGCGGTCGGCTTGGCGCGCTTGTCCGCGCGCAGCGCTAGCCAGTCCTTCGCTAGGTCCGTTCTCGCACCGCACGAAACGAGATGCGCTTGCGCATCGAAGCGCGGTACGCGCGTATGTTTTTTTGTTTTTAAAACTGAAGATGAAGAAGAAGATAAAGAGCCGTCACTTTGATACTCACCTTGCCGTTCACCTTCATATTCACCTTGCTCTTCACCTTGCCGTTCACCTTGCTCTTCACCTTGGTATTCACCATGCACCCGGCTTGGTGAACGCTTCGAAGGAAATCGAGTTGTCCCGCCCGTGTGAGTACGTACGTATTCATCCCGCACCATGCGCGAGGAATACCAGAGTGGTCCCGGTTGAGCAGGAATGAGCGTTATGGCGGTTCCGTCACGGCGTCCGGAACGCGGTACGTAGACGAATGGGGCAACGAGAGAGCCGGTATCCGCTCCCTTCAAGATGCCTTTATCGATGAGCGTATGCAGCGCAGATATTGGACAGCCGATTGCGTGCGCGACTTCCGCCAACGTCCAGCGGGCGATACCGTATTCAGGCTGGACGTGCAGCAAACAAAGCGTGTCGACCCAGACGCCTTTCTCCGCGTGTGAACACCGCCGCAGCTTGCCGTTCATTGTCCAGTCGCCGGGATAGAACTGAAATGACGGGCGTTTCATTTCACCTGCTCCGGTCGAACGGCAACGACGCGACCGTCATCAATGCGCGCCCGCGTGCTTCTTGTTCCTGCAATTGCGCGAGCTTCGCCTCGATGCGTTCGCGCGTGGCTTCGGTGTCGCGAATGAACACAGCATAAGCGCGCTGGTAGTCCGCGAGCGTGTACACGCGGGGACGAATCGTTGGATATCCAATCGGCATATTTGCCTCCCTATTCGTGTTTCGAGGCGACAAGCGGGACGCCTTCATCATCGAAATAGCCGCGCGCAAGCTTGTCGTCGGTTTCGGCGTCGAGCGCCGCAGCGTGGGCCGTCTTTGCTTGGCCTTCACGTCTCAGGCGTTCGGCATTAACGCGAAGCTGACCGACTGTCATCAAATCGCACTTGCGGTAAAAGGTTTCGCCATCTACCTCGACCGGATAACGGGGCTGTAGCCCCATGTTGAAACGCACGCCTTGAGCGGTTGTCATTTCTTCGGCGGTCCGATGAACGTTTGCGCACAGGGCCGCCGCCATGTGAACTAGCATTGCGTGCGCGCAGAGCCGCACGTCGAGCGGAGTGCGGTCTCCCGGATCGAGCCGAGCGAGCACACGGCGCGCGAGATCATGCGGTTTGAAGTCCGCGAGCTGTTCATCGTCCATGCGTGCATGCTCTTTTCGCATCAACTCGGAGACGTGCCGCATGTCAGAGAGCAGCGTCTTGCCGCGCTTCGCGTTCATGGCTTCACCGTGTCGATGGGTAGGCGCGCGAACCAGTCAAGCAGCCCCGGAACGAGCCTCGCGAGGTCCGCCTGCATGGTCTGCGTCATCCCGCCGAAAACAGCGATAGGTTCTTCCTGCGCAAGGCATTTGCGTTCGAAACCGCGCACTAAGTCCCAGACCCAGAGCGACATGGGATTCATCGACGTGGAGCCGTCCATTGCCGTGACTGAATAACGAGGTCCGGCTTGCGTTGCAAGCTTGACCAAGGAAGTAGTCGTCGGCGGCTGTTTCTGATCCGCAAGGGCGGCCTCGAAGGTTTGTTCCGGCAACGTCGCGAGCTTCTGCCAGTCGGACCCTTGATCCTTGGAGATTCCCTTTTCTCGCAGCGTCTGCGCGCGTGCTTCTGGCGGTCGTTCGATCCGACCGCCAGAAGCATCGCGACCCCGAAGCTGCGAGCGCGTTCCCTCCGCCTTTGTCTGCTTGAGCAACAACTCACCGGCGCGGCGTTCAGCGCGCAAGCGAATCTCGGCCGCACGCCGTTCGGCCTCCCTGTTCTGCGCTTGTCGCGTATAGACTTCGAGCGCCCGCGCTTTGTCGCGGAGGTCTTTCACTTCATCGACGCGGTAGCACTCCGCGATCGCCGTACACATCGCCGCGTAGCGAGCGTCGACTATCTGCCCGGCAATCTCGCGACGCACGGCGATAACGGTGTCGCGCGCCGAATGCATGCGCTTGGCTATCGCCGTATTGGTCGCGTGTGGATCGGCCTCGATCGCGCGCCGGATAGCATCGCGGTGCGCAGTGTACGACGCCGGATAACTCTTTCCGTCAGAGCCGTTGACACGCTCGACAGCATTCTTCGAATTCAAGTTCAGTTCCTCGCCGGCAGGTTTTAAAAACCGCGCTTTCGCCAAGGCACTTTAGAAATTAAATCCCGCTTGGTCAAACGAACAGCACACCGGATTCGCTTAATGCATTGCTATGTTTTTCTATGCGTTTTTAGCTTTTTGCATGAAACGACGCTTAAAAAGAATTATTAGGTGAATTCCCTTATCAAAAACGATCGAACCGCAGTCGATCCCATTTGATATGCGCAACGATAACTTCAGCTAGGCGATGTTAGCCATTGATTTTTCAGTTAAATTTCTTATCAATTGAATCAATCTGGACGATTTTTGTATTTATTTTTAGCGAATTTAGCGGGCTTGATTTAGCAAGCGGCGCTGCCTATCTTTCGGCTTCATCACCGATGAGCTAGCGGCCAGAGGGTAAAGCGATGAATGCGAAAGTGAAGCTATGCGCCGTGTCATTGACGCGCTATCCACTCGAAAGCGGCGGTGATCTTGTCGAGCTTCGCGGACTCGAAGAGGACGCAGTTTATGCGGCGGCCATCATTGAAAAGCGCCGCCTTCCTGTCGAGCTTATTCCGCATATCGCCGGAAGCTTTCGCGATATCACAACCGGCGAATTTGTAATTCACGTTCGCACCATCGAAGACAGCGAGCGCTGATGTGCGCGCCGAATGCACGGCGCATTTCCCACGTACCGGAGGAACCTGAAATGAACGAGGCGACCGTAAAGACGCAATCTGCGCCCGAGATTCGCATTGTCGATCTCAAGCTGGGCCAGCGCCCGACCGAATTGCTGATCGAATCGGGCTTCGTGCGGCTCGAAGACCTGACCACAGCGACGGCGGGCGAGCTTAGAGCGATGAACGGCATCGGTCGCGAAAGCATGCGCAAGATTCGCGAGGCCCTAAAGCAGCGCGGCATGGCGCTGAAGGAAGAGGACAAAGACGATGCGCGCGCCTGATGAATGGCTAGTCGAGCGCCGCAGAGGTATCGGCGGGAGCGATGCCGCCGCCGCTATCGGCCAATCGCGCTACAGGACCGCTTACGAGCTTTGGCTCGATAAGACGGGGCAATCGCCATTTCAGCAAGAGGAAACCGAGTTGACACGCTTTGGCCGCGCCATGGAAGCGATCGCGGCCGGCATGTTCGCGCAGCGTATGGGCGTGCGATTGCAGCGGCGTAACGCGATCATCCGACACCCGCGTTACGCGTTCATGGCCGCGAGCGTCGATCGCCTCATCGTTGGACGGCGCGAAGGGTTCGAAGCGAAGAACGTCAACGCGGATTATTTCAAGTTCTCCGGCGAATGGGGCGAGGAAGGTAGCGATCATGTGCCGGTCGAATACCTTCTGCAATGCGCGCACTACATGACCGTGCTGGATTGCGACGCGTGGCACCTTGGCGCGGTCGTCGGCGGCAATCGCCTGGTGACGTACGCAATTGAGCGCGACCGGGAGTTTTCGGAGTTGCTGATCGAGCAGGAAGCGCGGTTCTGGACGTACGTCGAAGCCCGCGAGCCGCCGCCTTTCGACTATTCCCACGGTCACGCGCTCCCGATCCTGAAGCGCCTTTATCCCGGCACGAATGGCGAAGCGATCGACCTCGACGCCTCATTGCTCGACTGGCATCACGTCAAGCAGGATGCCGACGAACATGTGAAGCGCTATCAGGCAGTCAGCGACGGCGCGCGCGCCCATATCCTGCACGCCATGGGCGAAGCAGCTATTGGGCGTCTGTCAAATGGCGGCGCGTACAAGCGCCTTACCGTGCATCGTCCCGCGTATGACGTGGACGACTGCGATTACATCAGCTTGCGCTACATGAAGCCGAAGGGCGCGGTCAAGGAGAGCGACGAATGAATGCTATCGACACCCTCGACGGGCCGCGCACGCTCGCGCGGTTCGAACTCACGCCCGATACGCTCGGTTATATCGAGCGCTTCGCGTCGATCATGGCGACTGCTGGCGAGACCATCCCCGGCCAGTATCGGAACAATCCCGGCAACTGCGCGGCGGTGACGATTCAGGCGCTGATCTGGGGGATGAATCCCTTTGCGCTCGCCGCGAAAACGCATTTCGTCGGCGGCTCGATCGGCTACGAAGCGCAAGCGATCATCGCGGCGGTGAACAATTCCGGGAGGCTGTCCGTCCGTCTTGATTGGGAATGGTTCGGGGCGTGGGAAAGCATCATCGGCAAGTTTGAGGAACGCGAGTCACGCAAGAAGATGAACGAGCACGGCGAGCCGTTGAAATACCGCGTGCCCGCGTGGCGCGTCGAGGACGAAGACGGGTTAGGCGTTCGATGCTTTGCGACGCTGAAGGGCGAGGACAAGCCGCGCGAGCTGGTCATTTACATGAAGCAAGCGCGGGTCAGAAATTCCACGCTATGGGCCGACGATCCGAAACAGCAAATTGCCTATCTGAGTGCCAAGCGCTGGTCGCGGCTCTTCACGCCCGAGGTCGTGCTCGGCATTCGTACACCCGACGAACTCGCCGCGTAGGCAATGTCGAACGCGTGCGCTTCGCCTTCGTGGACCCAGACGACGAGCAAATCGCCGTCTCTTTCAACGATGCGAGATTCGCCCGGCACGAATTCACGCCGAAAGAAGGCGGAACGGTGACGCATTGCTGGCGCTTGCAGGTTCATCCGCAGAATGAGGACGTCAGCGCGCGGATTCTGTCTTACCTGCATCGGCCCGACCTGCGCGGCGCGCTATCACCGTCCGACGATGCCGACGACGAAGACCAGCACGACGATTAGCAGTCTTTCCAGGAGGATTTTATGAGCTTTCCATCGCCGCGCAATAGCGCGTTTGCGCCCCTCGACAAGCAGGAGCACACACATGCGAACACGCCCGCCGCTTCACCGGTCGCGGTCCCAGACAAGCCCGCTGCAGCGCAGAGCATTGAGACAGACCCGAATCGGGTGTTGAGCATCGGAGAGGTCGCTAAACTGCTTGGATTGAGCACGCGCACCTTGAAGCTTTGGGAAAAGACAGACCCGTGTTTTCCAAAGTCGTTCCAGATGGGCACCCGCGCGCGCAACTGGTTGTATGAGGACGTTCAAGCGTACATCCTCGAAAAGGCGGGACGGAGGAAAGCATGACAAGTGCGGGACAGTCAGAGTGCGCCCCTCACGAGGGGCGCTTTTTTGCGTCAGGCGGCTTCGAGGAACGTTTCTTCTTCCGCCGCGGGCGGCGCATCGAGATAGTCGGCCCACGCTTGCATAATGGGGCGGCGGTCCTTCAGGAAGCGCGTTCGCTCGTAGGTCTGTTCGACGCTGCCACGCTTGTCGTGCGCAATGACCGCTTCAGCGATTTCCCTCTTTATGTTCTTGTATGTCTCGCCTACCCATGTGCGTAACGTCGAGCGGAAACCATGCGTCGACGCCTCGCCGATCACGTAACCGAGTTCGCGCAAGACTTCATTGACGCGGCTGTTGGCGACCGGCGTCCCCTCACGCGACGGGAAAACGAGGTCATCGGCGTTATGTTCGCCCGGTAGTCCTTTGAGGAATTCGACAACCTGCCGTGACAGCGGGATTTCGTGAATGTGGTTCTTTTTCATGCGTTCAGCCGGAACCGTCCAGACGCGTTTAATCAAGTCGAACTCGCGCCAGCGCGCGGCCGCTGCCTCGTTGTAGCGCGCGCCGGTATAGGTAACGAGCAAGAGCGCGCGGGCGTCGTTGTCGGTTCGGGCTTGGAGTTTCAGCACGAACGCATGGGCATCCTGATACGGCAGCGAGGGGCGCGGTACGGTCACATGGACGTGCTTCGCAATCAAGTGTTCGATATGCCCGTCGTAGCGCGCCGGGTTCAGACCGCTACGAGAGCCTCGCGTCGCGGCCCAGTCGAGAATGTTCTCGATGCGGCTGCGCACGTTGCAGGCCGTCTTGTGCTTGGTCGTCCAGATCGGCGAGAGGATCGAGACAATGTGATCCGTTTCGACGTCTGCGACGTCGAACGCGCCGATAACCGGCTCTGCGTAGTCGCGCATGGTCTGCCGCCAGTCGTTCGCCGTGCGCGCGCCGCGCCATGCGCCTTCATGCGTCTTGATGTAGGTTTCAGCAGCCTCCCTAAACGTGAGACGCAGCGCGGTCCGACGCTTGGATGCAGCTCGCGCCGACTGCTTTGCGGCGCGCGGATCGACGCCGCTCAAACGCTGCTGGCGCAGTTCGAGCGCTTTCCTTCGAGCATCGGCGAGGGAAACGAGAGAAAGGGGACCGAGGCCGAGCGCCGGGCAATCGTCCTTGCTGATCCGGTAGCGGAACACCCAGCTTTTGGAACCGGAGGGGGTAATTTTTAGGTAGAGGTTTCCACCGTCAGCGTATAGACCCGGCTTCGTGAGCGTTCTTATAGAATGAGCGGTGAGGCGGTTGACTGCGCGCATGGGAGGCTTAACTGTAGAGGAATTGAGCCATCCTACGCGCGGGGCGGTGTACATTCCAGTACACACTTTTTTCTTCCTATCTTTGCCTAGAGTTTCCCGCTTTTGCTATCGAAAATCTCGGCTAAGTCGTTGAAACAGAAGAGGAAAGTGCTGGAAAATCCATCCGTTTCCATGTCGTCCGTTACTTTTGCAAAGAAAGTAAGCAAAGAAAGCAGCTTTTCAGGCCCGCGGTCACACGCAATTTGGGTAGTTCTCTCGTTCTCGATGGCACTCGCCTAAAGAGTGCCCTCATCACAATCACCGGGCTTGGCTCGCGCACGGTCTGCCTTCACTCGCCACACACCAAACTGGTTCAGCACCAAATAGCTCCGGCCCGCTTCGCGGCCGACCGGTCAATCGGGTCCGCGCGTGCTTCTCTACTAACGTCTCCATCTCACTGCAATCGCCGCACGTTGGTTTCCCTTGCATAGCCGGCGGCAGCGCGTAGCGCTGTGCCGAACCTCTTTCGTGCTGAACCAGTGTCCTTGGAAAACTAGCTCGTCAGACCGTGCGCGATCCAAGCCCGGTTAGTCCTTTGAGGGCACTCTTTAGGCGAGTGCCGCCGTGGACGAGAGGACTACCCAAATTGCGTGTGACCGCGGGCGTGTCGAGCTGCTTTCTTTGGTTACTTTCTTTGCAGCAGCAAAGAAAGTGACTGCCGCCCCGCACAGGGGCAGTGCTAATAGACCGAGAGCAAAACGGGATCCGGCGACGGACCAAGAACAAACGCCCACTCCGGGATCCGGCGAAGGACCAAGAACAAACGCCCACTCCGGGATCCGGCGAAGGACCAACAACAAACGCCCACTCCGCGATCCGGAGAAAACAAAGAGCAAAACCTCACTCCGCCGCGCCAGCCGGCCCCGCCCCGCGCTGCCGCCGAGCGCGCCGTTCTTCCGCGCGAATCCGAAACCGATCCATATAAAGATAGACCACAGGCGTCGTATAGAGCGTGAGCATTTGACTCACGATCAACCCGCCAACGATCGCGATCCCGAGCGGCGCACGCATCTCCGAACCTTCGCCGCTGCCGAACGCCAGCGGCAGCGCACCGAGCAGGGCGGCGGCGGTCGTCATCATGATCGGGCGAAAGCGCAACAGACACGCCTCGCGGATCGCGTCCTGCGGCGTCTGCGCGCCGTGGCGCGTCGCCTCGATCGCGAAATCGACCATCATGATCGCGTTCTTCTTCACGATGCCGATCAGCAAAATAACCGCGATCAGCGCGATGATGCTGAACTCCGTCTTGAACAACAGCAACGCGAGCAGCGCACCGATGCCCGCCGACGGCAAAGTAGAGAGAATCGTGATCGGATGGATGTAGCTCTCGTACAGAATCCCGAGCACGATGTAAACCGCTGCGAGCGCCGCCAGAATAAGGAGCGGCTGGTCGTTGAGCGATTGCTGGAACGCCTGCGCCGTGCCCTGGAAGCTGCCGTGAATGGTCTGCGGCACGCCGATCGTGGCCATGGTCTCGTAGATCGCCGCGGTCGCGTCGGAGAGCGACTTGCCCGGCGGCAAATTGAACGAGATCGTCGATGCGACGAACTGGCTCTGGTGATTCACCGAAAGCGGCGTGTTGCCCGGCCCGAACTTCGCAATCGCGGAAAGCGGCACCATCGTTTCCTTCGATGTCGACACCGCAGCACCCGACGACGACCCGTTTTTGCCCGTCGCCGCGATCGCGTTGGTCGCCGAGTTCTTCACGGCGGCCAGCGCAAGGGCTGCGGTTGTGTCGGACGTGCTCGTCGAGGAACCGCCCGCGCCCGTCGATCCCGTCGCCGAAGTGGACGCGGTCGTCGTCGTGCCGGACGTGGTCGTCGATTGCGTCGATGCCGAACCGCTCGCCGTGCCGCCCGACGTGCTGATGTAAATCTGCTTGAGCATCTCCGGGTCCTGCCAGTATTTCGGCGCGAGCTCCATCACGACGTGATACTGCGACAGCGGGTTGTAGATGGTCGATACCTGCCGCTGGCCGAATGCGTCGTAGAGCGTGTTGTCGATCTGCGCGGGCTTGATGCCGAGGCGCGCGGCCGTCGCGCGGTCGAACGTGACCATCGCTTCGAGGCCGCCTTGCTGCTGGTCGGAATTGACATCGGCGAGTTCGGGGCGCTTTTGCAGCGCCTCGGTGAGAAGCGGCCCCCACTTGTACAAGTCCGCCGTGGAGTCGGACAGCAGCGTGAACTGATATTGCGCGTTCGATTGCCGCCCGCCCACGCGAATGTCCTGCACCGCCTGAAGGAAGGTGCGCGCGCCGGCGACATCCGCGAGCGGCTTGCGCAGGCGGTTGATGACCTGATCGGCGGAGACCTTGCGCACGCTCTTCGGTTTGAGCGAGATGAACATGAAGCCCGAATTGGTCGAGCGCCCTCCCGTGAAGCCCGCGACGCTGTCGACGGCCGGGTCCGCTTCGACGATCTTCATCATCTCGGCGAACTTGAGTTTCATCGCCTGGAACGACGTGCTCTGGTCCGCCTGAATGCCGCCGATGATGCGGCCCGTGTCCTGCTGCGGGAAAAAGCCCTTCGGCACGATGACGTACAGATAAACGTTCAGCCCGATGGTCGCCAGCAGGATCAGGAGAATCGTGCGCGGATGCGTGAGCGCCCAGCCGAGCGTGCGCGCATAGCCGCGCTGCATGCGATCGAACTGGCGCTCCAGCCAGCGCGCGACGCGGCCTTCCTGCTTGCGCTCGTGCGGCTCTTCGAGCAGGCGCGAGCACATCATCGGCGTGACGGTCAGCGAGACGACGAGCGACACCGCGATCGCGAGCGACAGCGTGAGCGCGAATTCGCGGAACAGCCGCCCGACGATGCCGCCCATCAGCAAAATGGGCAGGAACACGGCGACGAGCGACACGCTGATCGACAGCACCGTAAAGCCGACTTCGCGCGCGCCGAGTATGGCGGCCTGCATCCGCGGCACCCCTTTTTCCACATGCCGAGTGATGTTCTCGAGCACGACGATCGCGTCGTCGACGACGAAGCCCGTCGCGATGGTCAGCGCCATCAGCGAGAGATTGTCGAGCGAGAAGCCGAGCAGATACATCGCCGCGAACGTGCCGATGATCGAGATCGGCACGGCGACGCTCGGTATCAGCGTCGCGCGCCAGTTGCGCAGGAACAGGAACACGACCATCACGACGAGCGCCACGGCGATCACGAGCGTGAGCTCGGTATCGTGCAGCGATGCGCGGATGGTCGTGGAGCGGTCGGCGGTCGGCGTGATCTGCACGTCGGCGGGAAGCGCGGCCTGCAACTGCGGCAGCATCGACTTCACGCGGTCGATCGTCTCGATGATGTTCGCGCCCGGCTGGCGATACAGGATCACGAGCACCGCGCGCTTGTTGTTGATGAGGCCGAGATTGCGCAAGTCTTCGACGGAATCGACCACTTCGCCGACATCCGAAAGCTTCACCGCCGCGCCGTTGCGGTACGCGACCACGAGGTCCTTGTACTGCGCGGCCTTGCTCGCCTGATCGTTGGTGTAGAGCTGGACGCGCGTGCCCTTGAACTCGATCGCGCCCTTCGGACTGTTCGCGTTCGCCGACGCCAGCGCGGCGCGCACGTCCTCCAGCCCGATGCCGTAGTGAAAGAGCGCACCCGGCTCGAGCTCGACGCGCACGGCCGGATTCGCCGAGCCGCTCACGTCCACTTCGCCGACGCCCGGCACGGTCGAGAGCGTCTGCTGCAGCACGGTCGCCGCGGAATCGTAGAGCGAGCCCGCCGTGCGCGTGGGCGAGGAGAGCGCGAGCACGAGAATCGGCGCGTCGGCGGGGTTGACCTTGTGGTACGTCGGATTCTGGCGCAGCGCGGTCGGCAGGTCGGCGCGCGCGGCGTTGATCGCGGCCTGCACGTCGCGCGCGGCGCCGTCGATATCGCGATTCAGGCCGAATTGCAGCGTGATGCGCGTCGTGCCGACAGAGCTCATCGAGGTCATTTCGCTGACATCGGCGATGGTGCCCAGATGTCGCTCCAGCGGACTCGCGACGCTCGTCGCCACCGTCTCCGGACTCGCGCCGGGCAAGGACGCCTGCACGGAGATGGTCGGAAAATCGACTTGCGGCAACGGCGCCACCGGCAAGCGCACGAACGCGAACATGCCCGCGAGCGCGATGCCGACCGCGAGCAGCGTCGTGGCGACGGGCCGGGCGATGAAGATGCGCGACAGGTTCATGACTCAGCGGCCCTCGCTGGCCGGGGCCGGCGGCGCGTCGCGATGAAAGCGCGCGCGCAGCTTGCGGGCGAGCGAATCGAAGCCGAGATAGATGACGGGCGTCGTGAACAGCGTGAGCAACTGCGACACGATCAGGCCGCCGACGATCGCCACGCCGAGCGGACGCCGCAGCTCCGAGCCCGCGCCCCAGCCGAGCATCAGCGGCAGTGCGCCGAGGAGCGCGGCCATCGTGGTCATCAGAATCGGGCGGAAGCGCAGCAGACACGCCTGGAAGATCGCTTCGCGCGGGGGCTTGGCCTGATCGCGCTCCGCTTCGAGCGCGAAGTCGATCATCATGATCGCGTTTTTCTTCACGATGCCGATCAGAAGCACGATGCCGATGATGCCGATGATGTCCAGATCGTGCCCGGTGATCATCAGCGAGAGCAGGGCGCCGACGCCTGCGGACGGCAGCGTCGAGAGAATCGTGATCGGATGGATGAAGCTCTCGTACAGCACGCCGAGCACGATATACATCGTGACGATGGCCGCGAGAATCAGGAATAGCTCGTTCGACAGCGACGCCTGGAACGCGAGCGCGGCGCCCTGATAGCGGATCTGGAACGACGCGGGCAAGCCGATTTCCTCCTTGGCCTGCTCGATTGCTTTCACGGCCTCGCCGAGCGACGCGCCCTTCGCGAGATTGAAGGAAACGGTCGTCGCCGGGAACTGGCCGAGGTGCGTGACGAGCAAGGGCGCCGCGCGTTCGTGGAACTTCGCGATGGCCGAGAGCGGCACCTGACCGTTGGTCGCGGTGGAAGAGGGCAGATAGATGCCGTTCAGCGTTTCGCTGTAATGCGCGTCGGACGGTTCGGCTTCGAGAATCACGCGGTACTGGTTCGATTGCGTGAAAATCGTCGAGATGATGCGCTGGCCGAATGCATCGTAGAGCGCATTGTCGACGGTCGCGGGCGTGATGCCGAAGCGCGCGGCTGTCTCGCGGTCGATCTCGATATAAACCGACTGGCCGTTCTGCTGCAGATCGGTGGCGACGTCCGTCAGCACGGACGTGTGTTGCAGCCGCTCGACGAGCTTTGGCACCCATTCCGCGAACTCCGACGCGTTCGGGTCCGTCAGCATGAACTGATACTGCGTCGGGCTGACGGTCGAATCGATCGTCAAATCCTGCACCGGCTGCATGTACAGCTTGATGCCGGGAATATCGGCGACTTCGCTCTGAATCTCGCGGATGACATCGCTCGACGTATTGCTGCGGTCGTCGCGCGGCTTCAGGTTGATGAGCATGCGCCCGCTGTTCAGCGTGATGTTCGAGCCGTCCACGCCGACGAACGAGGTGAGGCTTTCGACGTCCGGGTTCTGCAGAATCTTCTTCGCGAGCGCCTGCTGCTGGTCCGCGACAGCCTGATACGACGCGGCCTGCGGCGCCTGCGTAATCGCCTGGATCACACCGGTGTCCTGCGTCGGAAAAAAGCCCTTCGGAATGTACACGTACAGCACGGCGGTCAGAATGAGCGTGAGCACGAAGACGAACAGCGTCGCGCGTTGGCGCGCGAGCACCCATTCCAGCGCGACCGCGTAACGCCCGATCACGTAATCGATGAACTGATGCGCGCGCGCCTCGAAGCGCTTGCTTTCCTTCGGCGGCGTGTGGCGCAGAAGTTTTGCGCACATCATCGGCACGAGCGTGAGCGAGACGATTGCCGAAATGACGATGGTCACCGCGAGCGTGATCGCGAACTCGTGGAAGAGGCGGCCGACGACATCGCCCATGAAGAGCAGCGGAATCAGCACGGCGATGAGCGAGACCGTCAGCGAGATGATGGTGAAGCCGATCTGCTTAGAACCCTTCAGCGCCGCTTCGAGCGGCGGATCGCCTTCCTCGACGTAACGCGCGATGTTCTCGATCATCACGATGGCGTCGTCGACCACGAAGCCGGTCGCGATGGTCAGCGCCATCAGCGAGAGGTTGTCGAGCGAGAAGCCGCACAGGTACATGATCGCGAGCGTGCCGACGAGCGACAGCGGCACCGACAAGCTCGGAATGATGGTCGCGTAGACGTTCGCGAGGAACAGATAGATGACGAGCACGACCAGCACGACGGACAGCGCGAGTTCGAACTGCACGTCGCGCACCGAAGCGCGGATGGTCGTCGTGCGGTCCGTGACGACGCGCACGTCGAGCGCGGCCGGCAGCGATTGCTGCAATTGCGGCAGGATTTTCTTGATGCCGTCGACCACCGCAATCACGTTCGCGCCCGGCTGACGCTGCACGTTCAGGATGATCGCGGGCGTCGAATCGACCCATGCGCCGAGCTTCGTGTTCTCCGGCCCCTCGACGATGCTCGCGACGTCCGTCAGCATCACCGGACGGCCGTTGCGATACGCGACGACCGCGCTCTTGTACGCGTTGGCGTCGGTGAGCTGGTCGTTCGCGTTGATGGTGTAGGCGCGCGTCGGGCCGTCGAAGTTGCCCTTCGGCGTGTTGACGTTGAGGTTCGAGATCGTCGTGCGCAGATCGTCGATGTTCAGGCCATACGACGCCAGCGCGCGCGTGTTCGCGCGAATCCGCACGGCAGGGCGATTGCCGCCGCTCACCGATACGAGGCCGACGCCCGCGACCTGCGAGATCTTCTGCGCGAGACGCGTGTCGGCGAGGTCTTGCACTTGTGTCAGCGGCAAGGTTTTGGAGCTGACCGCGAGCGTCATGATCGGCGCGTCGGCGGGGTTCACCTTTGCGTAGATCGGGGGCGCGGGCAGGTCGGACGGCAGCAGGTTGCCCGCTGCGTTGATCGCCGCCTGCACTTCCTGTTCGGCGATATCGAGCGGCAAATCAAGGCTGAACTGCAGCGTGATGACCGATGCGCCCGCCGAACTTTGCGACGACATCTGGTTCAGGCTCGCCATCTGCCCGAACTGCTTTTCGAGCGGCGCCGTGACGCTCGACGTCATCACGTCGGGCGACGCGCCCGGATAGAACGTCTGGACCTGGATCGTCGGATAGTCGACGGCGGGCAGCGCCGAGAGCGGCAAAAAGCGCAACGCGACGAGGCCGACCAGCATGATCGCCGCCATCAGGAGCGCCGTGCCGACCGGACGCAGAATAAAAATGCGGGATGGATTCATGCTTTCGAATTGCGCTTACTGCTGCGATTGCTGACGCCGATGACCGCCGTGGCGCGCACCCGACGCCGCCGAAGCCGGCGCCGCAGCCGACGCGCCCGATGCACCCGACGCGCCCGATGCCGCTTTCGCCTTTTCAGCCGGAATCGTGATTTTCGCGCCTTCCTTCAGGCGGTCCGAGCCGTCGATGACCACGCGCTCGCCGACTTGCAGTCCGGATTTGATGCTGGTGCGCTCGCCGTCGACCGGGCCGGTTTTCACGTTGCGCACGGTGACGGTGTTGTCCGGCTTCACGACGTACACGAACGCGCCCGACGAACCGTTGAGCACCGCCGGCGTCGGCACGATGGTCGCGTTCTTGATGACATCGACGAGCAGCTTCGTGTTCACGAACTGATTCGGGAAAAGCATGCCTTCCTTGTTGTCGAAGGTAGCGCGCAGCTTGACGGTGCCGGTCGTCGTGTCGATCTGGTTGTCGACGGTCTCGAGATAGCCCGCTTCGAGCGACGTGATATTCGCACGGTCATACGCCGTGACCGACATCTTCGTGCCCGCGTGCAGCGGCTTGAGAATCGCGGCGAGATTGTCTTCGGACGTGGTGAAGATCACGCTGATCGGCTGCAACTGCGTGATGACGACGACGCCGTTCGTGTCGCCCGTCGTCACGTAGTTGCCCGGATCGACCTGACGCAAGCCGACGCGCCCCGACACCGGCGCCGTGATGCGCGCGTAGGTCAGATCGAGCTTGTAGGTATCGACGTTGGCCTGATCCGACTTCACCGCGCCTTCGTACTGCTTGACGAGCGACGCCTGCGTGTCGACCTGCTGTTTCGCGATGGAATCCTGCGAGAGCAGCGTCTGATAGCGCTGCAGGTCGAGGCGCGCGGTCTGCAGCAGCGCCTGGTCTTTCGCGAGCGTGCCCTCGGCGTTGCGCAGCGAGATTTCATACGGACGCGGATCGATCTGCGCGAGCACGTCGCCCTTCTTGACCATCTGGCCTTCCTTGAACGCGACATCGACGAGCGTGCCGTTCAACTGCGTCTTGACCGTGACGTTCGCGAGCGGCGTCACGGTGCCGAGCGAATTGATGACCACAGGCATTTCGCCTTGGGTGACGGTCGCGACATGCACCGGCTGCGGCTGATTCATCGGATTCGGCATGCCGCGCCTTCCGCCTTGACGGGCTTCCGGCGCGCCGCTCGTGCCGCCGCTCTCGCCGCGATTCCACGGATGCCACCACGCAACTGCGCCGGCGACGATCAGGATCGCGACGATGAGCGGCACGACCCGGCGCCGCCGCGGCGCGGGTTCGATGGCGGCAGGCGTCGGAGGCGTCGGGCGCGAGTGCCCTGGGGGATTCTTTTGGTCGTCCATCGGTTCGGAGGCTGGTCTTTCAAATCTGTTCGGAGCGCGGACGGGCGGCGGTCACGGTTCAAGCGCCAGACGATGCGCCGCGCGCATGAACCGAGACCGAAGCGGAGGCCGTGAATGACGCGGGGCCGTTGAAAGCGGCTGGAAAGGCTGCCTGTCGAGTTAGGCGAGCGATCCGGCGCGACCCCGGTGCGCGCGAAGCATGATGCTACGTCCCGCACCCGAGGGCGTCCACCGGCCTTTCTTTCTGTTGATTACGAGTGTTACACGCGCAACCGGCCGCGCTTTCGAAGGCGTTCGGCCGCGCGGCGGCCGTCGCGTAGTCTAACTGGCGGCGCGCAATAGGTTCGGGGCGTGCGTTCCGCCGATCTCGCGTGTGATCTGCTCGACGCAATCGAGCAGGGCGGGCGCGACCTCGTCGATCAATATGTCGCGCGGACACTGATGCGCGGCGCCGCCGCAATTGACCGAATAGCGTTCTTCGGACGGCCCGACGAAGCCCGCCGCGACCGCATTCAATCCGTGATGCCATTCGCCGATGGAGATCGCGAAGCCGAGGCGCAACGCATCGTCGAGGCCGCGTTGCAAGCCGCCCGCGATGGCCGGCCAGTCGTCGCCGGATGCGATCTGCAAGCTGCCGATCAGCGCACGCCGATCCGCGTCGGACAACACCGCGAGATACGCGCGTCCGACAGCGGTGCGGCTCAGGTCCATCCTGCCGCCGACTTCCAGCCGCGACACCAGAACGGCGGACCGCGGCCGAATGGCATCGATTACAACCATCTCCAAACGATCGCGCACGGCGAGGTGCACCGAGAGACCAGTGCGCTCGGCGAGACGGATAAGAAACGGGCGCGCTCGAGCGCGAATATCGAAATTACGTAAGAATCCGTTGCTCAGTTCGAGAACGGACGCCGTCAGCACGAAGCGCTCGCTGTCGGGCAAGCGGTGCAGCAATCCGGCGCCGACGAGCGTCGCGGTGATCCGGGATATCGTGGGCTTCGGAATTCCCGTCCAGTCGGTCAGTTCGCGATTGCTCACCGGCGCGTCCGCGGCGGCGATCCGGCGCAGCACATCGAGCCCGCGGGCGAGCGCGGTGACTTCCTCGCCGTCCTTCTCCCGGGCGCGTTCGCGGCCCACCGACGGTTCGTTTTGCATAGGCATTCGTTAAGTGAAACATCGTTTTGTTTGATGACCTGGCGCAATTCTACAAGGCCAGCACGAGAAACTTGCAAACGATGCAAACCTTCAGGATAAGCTGTACCCGCAATGAAACTTTTATGTGTTTCGGTGCATGTTGAACGAAACTTGGGCAGTTGCCCGGACCGCGAGATTTTGCTTGACTTGAGCAGCGATCCCGGAAAAAATGGAACCGAATTTCGAAACCCGGGGTGATGTGCGCTTCAGCGCTTACCGCCCGAGCTTCGGAGACAGGCTCTCAGGTTCTAGCACGGCCCTCGGAATGGCTAGAACTTTTAAGGCGCTACGGAAACGTAGCGCCTTTTTTTTCGTCCGTGCGTTCGTCGAAAGTCTTGGCGCGAATATACCGGAAAGCGCGGGGGAGCCGGGTCTCGTCGTTCGGACGTCGAAAGGAAATGATGGGGAGAGAAGCGGCAGTCATCTTCGCTGCCGAAAGCAAAACGCGGCGCAATGTGCGCCGCGCTGGGAGATCAATACATGTTCGCAAACACGCGTGGCTGCCGAAGCAAGCGTTTGCCGCGCCCGATCCAGTAGACCGCTGCGCACACCAGCAATAGCGCGACCGAGTACACGACGAGCGGCGAAATTCGTTCGGGCGCGGGCGGGCTCGTCGCGATGAGCAGAGCCGCGAAGAATGCAGCGCCCGCCTGACAGAAAGCGCGGTGAGCGAGACTGCGACGCATGCGTGGAGTGGTGAAGCGGGAGACAGGGGCGCGAGTGAACGGCTCGAAGAGCATCAACCCTGCGACAAGGGCGACGGCGACATTCATGAAGAGCATGGTGCGAGACTTCGTGGGAGGCGGGACGGCGGCAAATATATGCCAACCGTATAGGGTGCCAAAACCAGAAGTCTCCGAAATGTAGAGGGAAAATTCTATTCGCCGCTCACCGCGGGTAAATCGTTTGCGCCAGCTATATGTAAGGCTGGCGCACCCCGTTGACCAGAGGCGAGGTTCCCCTGCGATGCAAGGTTTCAAAGTTCGATTCGAGTGCCGAGCAGCGCCAGGAATTGCCCGATCCACGCCGGATGCGCGGGCCATGCGGGCGCGGTGACGAAATTCGCATCGGTGATGGCCTCATCGACGGCGATATCGGCGTGAGTCGCGCCCGCGAGCCGCACTTCGGGCGCGCACGCCGGGTACGCGGAAATGCGCCGCCCTTCGATCACGCCCGCCGCCGCGAGCAATTGCGCGCCGTGGCAGACCGCGGCGATCGGCTTGTTCGCCTGCGCGAAGTGCCGCACGAGTTCGAGCACGCGATCGTTCAGGCGCAGATATTCCGGCGCGCGGCCGCCTGCGATCGCGAGCGCGTCGTAACGGGCCGGATCGATGTCGTCGAAGCTCGCATTCAGCGTGAAGCGATGTCCCGGCTTCTCCGTATAAGTCTGATCGCCTTCGAAATCGTGGATCGCCGTCTTCACGGTGTCGCCGCGCTTTTTACCGGGGCACACCGCATCCACCGTATGGCCGACGGCCTGCAACGCCTGAAACGGAACCATCGTTTCATAGTCCTCGGCGAAATCGCCGGTGAGAAACAGAATCTTCTTGGCAGCCATCGCTAACCTCGTCAGGGAATGGGTTGTCGGATGCTCGATGCCGCGCGCCGCTCCATCGCGCGCGCGCCGCGCGGATCAGTCTACTATTCGCGCCGCGCTTCGCATGTGACGGCGCGAAGCGACGCGCACCGACAGCGTATGATGTGCGCGAGTTTCGAGACGAAGGAAGGTATCACCATGCAGATGACTCCCATGACCCGCATCGCCGTGACGCTCGCCGCGCTGGGCGTGCTGGCCGCGTGCGAGAAGCACGACGCAACCGCGGGGCAGGCCGCGAGCGCTCTCAACAATCTGGCGAGCCAGACGAGCCAGAAGTTCGACCAGGCGGCGAGCTACGTCGGCCAGAAGGTCGATGCCGCGAAACAATCGGCGCAGCAGAACATCGACAGCGCCGGATCGATGCCCGATGTCTCCGCGAGCAGCGTCGCCGCGACGGCGCGATCGAACTTCGACAGCGCGGCGAGCGCGACGAACGCCGCGATCAACAATGCCGCGAGCGCGACGGGCGCGGGCTTGCAATCGGCGGGGCGCAAGCTGCAGGAATGGTCCGCGCAGTCGGGCGGCGCGTCGAATCCGCAAGCGAGCGCGCAAGGCTCGGTCGCCGGACCCACGTCCGAGTCCAGCGGCGAGCGCACCGAGATGGATAAATAGAGCTGTTTCGTCTGAAAAATCAACGCAGAAGCGCTTAACATTCGGTTACGTCCGCTTTGGGCGGCCTCCCTGTTATAGCCGCTAAACTGGCGGACTTTCAGAAATCGAGACCGTTATGAAGTCACGCAAGCTCGCGCCGCGAAGCGCGGCGGAGTCTGGCGCGATCTCCTGGATGGCGGCGAGCGTGCTGTTGCGCGCCGCACTCGCGCGCCACGCTGCGCGCGCGTTTTCGCTTGCAATGTCGTCGATGCTCGCCGCGCTGGCCGCGTCGATCGTGTTCGCCTCGCCTGCCGTCCAGGCCGCACAGGCCCTCACGCTGCCCACGTTCCAGGAACTGATCACGCCGGCCGCGCCCGCATCCGCACCGGATGCCGCGTCGGCGCCCGCGATGTCCGACGCCGAGATGCTGCGCTCGCTCGACAACATCATCGCCACCCTCGATAGCGACAAGCAGCGCACGGCGCTCGTCGCGCAGCTCAAGCATCTGCGCGATGCGAAGCGCGCCGCCGATTCCACCGCTCCGGCATCCGGCGCGGCGGCGGCCTCCGCGACGGCGGACACCGCCGCGAGCGGCACGGCAGCGGGCGCACAGCCGACTTCGGGAACGACGGCATCGTCGGTCGTGGCGACCATCGCGCAGAACGCGGGCTTGCTGGGCGCGATCGCGTCGGCGCTCACGAACATCGAGGCCGACGTGAAGCGCGGCAAGACGCCTATCGCCTATTGGGTCGGACGCTTCAACGCCGCCGGCAACGAGCTTTTCACGATCGTCACGAGCCAGAGCCGCGAATCGTTCGGCCGCACGCTCTTCAACTATTTCGCGACGCTCGCGGGCTGGGGCGCATGCGCGATGGCGCTCGTCTATCTGCAGCGGCGCGTGCGGGCGCGATTCGGCATCGACAGCGGCCTGCATTCGAACCCGACGACGCGCGAACTGCTGCTCTTCACGCTGCGCCGCGTCGCGCCGTACCTGTTCGCGTTCCTCGCGGCGCTCACGTTCACGCACTACATGCCGCTGTCGCTCGGCCGCACGCTCGCGATGGTCACCGCTTACGCAATCGTCGCGGGCGCGGTGTTCTCCGCAATCTGTCTCATCATGTTCTCGCTGTTCGGCTCGGCGCACCGGCGCGTCGCGGTGAACCTGCTCATCGGCCGCGCGCGGCGGCTTCTCTTTCTGATCGGCACGCTCGGCGCGCTCGGCGACGCCGCCGCGAATTACGACGTCGCGCAGCAGCTCGGCACCAATCTCTCCGCGCTGATCTCGACGTGCGCGAACATGGGCGCCGCGGCGCTCACCGCGTATTTCGCGCTCGCGTTCCAGCGGCCCGTCGCGCATCTGATCCGCAGCCGCACGTACGAGCAGCGCAACACGCGCAAGGCCGCGACCGAGACGTTCGAAGTGGTCGCGTCGCTTTGGCAGTTGCCGCTGCTCCTGCTCGCGTCGGCGTCGGTCGTGGCGACGCTCATGGGCATCGGTACGTCGGAAAACGTGCTGCAGATGGCGATCGCCACCGCGGGCCTGCTCGTCGTCGCGTTCTTTCTCTCGGCGATCGTCGTGCGTATCACGCGGCCCAAGTCGAGAAAACCGCGCCGCCAGTCGGCGTATGTGCGCAGGCTCGTCAAGTTCGTCGGCACGATGATCGTGGTCGGCGTCTGGCTCGTGTTCCTCGAATTGTCGTCGCGTTTCTGGGGATTCTCGCTCGCGCACATGGCCGAGGAGAGCGTCGCCGCGCGCGGCATCACGCACGCGGTCGGGATGATCGTGCTGACGTTCTTCGTCGTCTGGCTGATCTGGATTCTGATCGACACGGGCATTCAGGAAGCGCTCAGGCCCGACGCGGCGCGGCGCGGCGGACGCGGCCCGAGCATGCGCGCCCGCACGATGCTGCCGCTCGTGCGCAACGTGGTGTTCGTGTTCCTGCTGACGGTCGCCGCGATCGTCACCGCCGCGAATCTCGGCCTGAACGTGACGCCGCTGCTCGCGGGCGCGGGCGTGATCGGCCTCGCGGTGGGTTTCGGCGCGCAATCGCTCGTGGCGGATCTGATCACCGGGCTTTTCATCATCATCGAGGACACGATTTCGGTCGGCGATTCGATCGAGGTCGAAGGCGGTCACGCGGGCATCGTCGAAAGCCTGACGATCCGCACCGTGCGCCTGCGCGACGGCCAGGGCGCGATCCACGCGATTCCGTTCTCGCAGATCAAGACGGTGAAGAATCTGTCGCGCGATTTCGCGTACGCGGTGTTCGAGGTGCGCGTGCCGTTTTCGGCGGACGTCGACCAGGTCACGCAGATGATTCGCGAAGTCGGCGCGGATCTGCTGGACGATTTCCGCTATCGGCTCGAAATGCTCGGGCCGGTCGAAGTGTGGGGACTCGACCGCTTCGATCCGAACTGGATGGTCGTGAAAGGGCAGATCAAGACGCGCCCGTTGCAGCAATGGAGCGTCGCGCGGGCGTTCAATCTGCGTATCAAGCGCAAGATGGACGAAGCCGGCATCGAGATTCCGGTTCCGCAGATGCACGTGCAAATGACGCGCGACGCGATGTCGGGCGCCGACGCCGAAGGACGCGAGCGCGCGCGGCGCATCTGGACGGGCGAGGCGCCGGCGCCGGTGGAAGAGGAAGAAGAACTCGCGGCCGGGCCGGCCTTTGTGCGCGAGACGAAGATCGCCGCAGCCGCGGCCCGCGACGTTTCGCACGAACCCCAGCCGGCGCCGCCGCCGACCGATCAATCCGTGCAGATTCCGCCGCAGATTCCGACCGCGTCCGAGCCGGGGAAGGGCTGAGCTTTTTTCAGGCGGCGAGCAGATCGTTGACGTGTGTGGCGATCTGCTCGCCCGCGACGCCGTAGACATGCAGCGATACGGCGCGCGCGGCGGCATCGGCGGGATTGCCGAGCTGATGAATCGCGCCGCGTCCCGCATCCACATAGGACACCGCGCCCGGCGCGCGCGGATGACGCCGCGTCTCGATCGCGCGATGGGCGACTGCATCCCAGCGATAAAGCGTTTCTTCGAGCGCGCCATCGATCACCGCATAGCCGCACCATGTCCGATGACCATGCACCGGGCTCGCTTGCCCCGGCTCCCAGACGAGCGCGGCGATCGCGTAACGGTTGAGCGGGTCGGCGGCGAGCAGATGACGGCAATAGTTCCGCGGATCGCTCACGCGCTGATCGGGGCGCAGCAGACCCGGATCGGCGATCGCGCGTTGCAGCGCGAGGCGCACGCGCTCGCCGAACGACGCGCGCGAATCCGCTTCGGCGGTGGCGAATGCGGCGTCGATTTCGCGGCACAGTCGTTCGAGCGCGGGGTTTCGTAACGCGGCACAATCGGCGGCCGGGGAAGCCGCCAAAGCCGATGAAGAGGGCCGCGCCAGGCGGCTGACATGTTCGAGTCGCATAGTGGATGAGCCGTCGCGTCGTTGTTGTTCGATCCGCTCATTTATACCGGCTTGCCTCCAGAATTAGTTTCCATATAATTCCGCTCGACCATCAAGAAATAGAATAATTTCCTATAAGGGGTGCAGCATGGGAATGGACCTCATCGACCGCAAGCTGCTCGAATTGCTTCAGCAGGATGTGACGATGCCCATCGCGGAACTCGCGCAGCGCGTGAACCTTTCGCAGACGCCGTGCTGGAAACGCGTGCAGCGTCTGAAAGAGACGGGCGTGATCCGCGCGCAGGTTGCGTTGTGCGATCCGAAGAAGCTGGGCGTCGGGACGACGGTGTTCGTCGCGGTACGCACCAACCAGCACACGCAGACCTGGGCCGACGATTTCACGCGCGCCGTGCGCGATATTCCGGAAGTGGTCGAGGTGTACCGGATGAGCGGCGAGACCGATTATCTGTTGCGCGTCGTGGTGTCGGATATCGACGACTACGATCGCGTCTACAAGCAACTCATTCGCGCCGTGCCGCTGTATGACGTGAGCTCGAGTTTCGCGATGGAGCAGATCAAGTATTCGACGGCGTTGCCGGTGCGCCCCACGCTCGAACCCTGAACCGCCGACACATAAGAAAAGCCGCCCGGGCGGGCGGCTCAACACGTCCGGTCACTAGGTATCCCGGGATTGCCCCTTTAGCCCTTCCCGGGATCGGACGCGCATGGAATCGTGACTAGTATCGTCAATCGGACGGGCCGCGTTCAAGCGCGCGCGTGCAGCAGAGAATTTCGCGATGGCGGCGCGGGTTGCGAAACGACGATGGGCGCCCCGCAATCCAACTGAAACCCAACCCGAGTACCATAGCGGGTCCTTCCCGACACGCCGCCACGAATCCATTCATGAGCCACGACCCCCGCGATCCGCGCCGCCCGGACGGTACGCCGAAAAAGAATCCGACCCGCGCCGTCAGCGTGTTCATCGTGGTCGTGGTGCTGATCGTGATCGGCACGATCCTGTTCAACGCGATCCGCGAGAAGCGCGAGTTCGACGAGGAAAACGCGCAGCCATCCGCGGCGAGCGACGTGCGCCCCGCCGTGCCGGCGGTCGGCGCGTCGCAGTAGGCACGCGTCAAACCGGCAGGCGAATCTGCGCGGCGTCCTTCTCGATCAGCGATGACGCCGTCAGCATCTGCTTGCATTGATGCGCGAGCAGCTTGAGATCGTGAAGCGCATCGGCGGGCAGCGACTGCGCGCGCTCTGCATCGACGACCATCTTGTCCAGATCGCGCCGCAGTTGCTTGAGCGCGTCCGCGTGAGCGGGCGGCGCATCGGGCTTGGCGGCGGCGGGCAGTTCGCCCTCGGCCTCGGCGAGATTGTCGCGCACGATCCCGAAGGTGCGCTGCACCGGCTCGAACGGCTGACCGCCCACCTCGTTGAGCGATTGCAGCAGCGGCGCGGCGGCGGTGATCTGCGAGGCGAGCACATGGCTCTGCACGAGCAGATCGTTCAATTCGGCGGCATACCTTTGCTGCGCCTTGGGCTCCAGCATCATGCGCTGGAACGCCTGCGCGAGATTGGCGAACGCGATATGCACGTTCTTGCGCGCGAGCCGGTAGCGGAAGTCGCGGTCGAGCGCCGTGGCGGTCACCGTCGCCGCGGCGGATGCGCCCTTGCTCGCCGTGGCCGCCGTGCTCTCGCCGATGCTCACCGACGATAAACGCTGCGCCGTCGCGCTCGCGGCTTTCATCGCGGAATCGGCGGCGGGCGGCGGCGTGGCGGCCATCGGCTCGACCGGTTCGCTGACCGCTTCCGCCGTGATCGTCACCGTTTGCGCGGGCGTCGCCACGGCCGACGACGTCGCCGCCACCGCACCCGCGTTCGCATCGGCGAACACGGCGCGATCGACCGGCGTTTCGGCCGCCGGCGCGTGAACCGCAGCCGCGCGCGCCTTGTCGGTCTGCGTCCCGCGCCACCACCAGCTCGCTTCGAGATAATTACGCGTCGCGGCGAGCAGATCCTTCACGGGCTTGCCCATCAGCCGATATTCCCAGTACGGAAACAGATGACTCGCCGCGATCGCGATCGCGCAGCCGACGACGGTGTCGATCGCGCGCTCGCCGATGATCCGCATGTTGCCCGGCGCGAGCAGATGGAACATCAGCAGCACATACGACGACGTGAACACGACGCTCGCCGCATAGTTGAAAAGCAGGAGGCTGTAGCTCATCACCATCGACGCGAACATCACGACGAGCAGGATATGCGGCTCCTTGAAGAACAGGATCAGCGCGATGGTCACCGCACAGCCGATCGCCGTGCCGATGATCCGCTGCGTGTTGCGCTGCTTGGTGAGCGAGTAGCCGGGCTTCAGAATGATGACGGTCGTCATCACGATCCAGTACGCGTTCGTGAGCGGCAAGAGACGCCCGAGCCAGAAGCCGATACCCACGGCGATCGTCACGCGCAGCGCATGCCGGAAACTCGGCGACGACATCGTGAGGTTCGAGAATATCTGCATGAACGGCACGCGCCGGCTCGATATGAAGCGCGACAGCGCGTGGTCGATCTGCACTTCGGTTTCGGTGACGCTCGGTTCGTCGCGCGTGCGGCGGCGCATCTTGTCGATGAGACGCGTCGCGCTCCACAGACGCCTGAACACGGCGGCCGCCGCCGCGTACGCTTCGGGATTCTTCTCCGGCAGCCCGTGCTTGCGCATCAGTTCCAGTTCGTATTCGATCGCGCGCAGTTCGGCCTTCATGCTGATCTGCCGGCCGGCCGCCTTGTTCTGCAGCACCGCGAGCCCGATTTCCTCGAGATCCGCGCTCGCCTTGCGCATCAGGTCGCGATAGAAGATCAGCACGTCGGAGCCGGCGAACGTCTTTCTCACGAGCGGATAGTCCGTATGCGCGCCGACGAAGAACTCGTGCAGATCGACCACGTTGATGAACAGATTGAAGAGCCGCGCGCGCCGCGCGTCGAGCTTGCCGCTCTTCACCTTCGGCAAGTTGCGCAGCACGATGTCGCGCGCCGCTTCCTGCCGCTCGACGGCCGCAATCTGCTTTTCGATGAGCACGCGATAACACTCGTCGAGATCGGCGTCGCTGTCGTAGAACTCGGCGCGCGCGAGCAGATACTCCGCGCAACTGAAGATGCTTTCGGCCAGCGCCTGCTGCTCGATGCGATAGACGAGCAGCCGTGAGACCAGCGTCGCCCAATACGTGTACCAGAGGCCGCCCAGCAAAATCCACGATGCGTTGATGAGCGCCTGCATCGGCGTGAAATGCTCTTCCAGCGTGACGACCATCATGAAGAGCGTCGCGAAGCTGATCTGCGGCCAGCGATTGCCGTACACGACGATCAGCGACAGCACGAACGTTAGCGGCACGATGGTCAGCCAGAGCGTGATCGGATTCGCGGTCGCGATGCCCGTTGCGAGCGCCGCAAGAAAGCCGATCACCGTGCACGCGAGCATCTCGTTGTGCTTGTGCCTGAGCGGGCCGGGCATGTCGACGACGCACGCACCGAGCGCGCCGGTTGCGATCGTGAAACCAAGCTCGCGATTGTGAAAGACGGTGAGCATCAGGACGGCGGGCAGCGATACGCCGAGCGCGATGCGCAACCCGCCAAAGAAATACTGGCTGTAAATGAACTTCCTGATTTCGAACGAATAGCGCATCGACTTCCTGTTTTACGCTCGTTGACGTCATGGAGACGAAGCGAGAATCGAGTCTAACCCAACTCACCCGGGCTTCGACCCTCGGCCATTCGGCCAGGTTCTCGGCGGCACGTCCGCTTTGTTATGCTGGCGCATTAGCTGACAAAGCTTTTCAAATCGCGCGCCGGTGAAGCTTTCACAGACCGCATAGCAAGCCGCTTTCCATGCTCGAACTCTTCTATTCGAATCGTCACGAGACGCTCGCCGCAGCGCTCTTCGAAGACCTCGACGCGTTTGCGATGCGCGAGGGCGATCCCTTCGCGCGCGAGTCCGTCATCGTGCCGAGCGCGGCGTTGCGGCGCCGGCTCGAACTCGATATGGCGGAGCGCTTCGGCATCTGCGCGAACGTCGACTTCTGTTATCTCGCGCAATGGCTGTGGGCGCAGATCGGGCGCGTGCTGCCGGTGCCCGCGCATTCGCCGTTTTCGCCGGACCGGCTCGCGTGGCGTTGCTATCGGCTCTTCGAAGATCCATCGTTCGGCGATTCGGCGCGGCTATCGACGTATCTGAACGCCGCCGACGATTCCATGCGCTACGAACTCGCGCGGCGCATCGCGACAGTCTTCGATCACTATCTGACGTATCGGCCCGAGTGGCTCGCGCATTGGCAGGCGGGCGGCTCGATTCTCACGGGAAGCAATGCCGAAATCGACGCGCGCGGCCCGCGTCTTTCTGGCGCGAACGACATCCAGCGCGAGGACGAGCGCTGGCAACGAGCGCTCTGGCGCGCACTGCTCGAAGACCTGTCCCGCGATGCGAACGGCGACGAGAAAGACCCGACGCCGCCCGCATACCGCTTCCTCGCCGGTTCCCCCGGCTTCGATCTCGATACGGTGATGCGCGCGCAATGGCCGAGCCGCATCAGCGTGTTCGCCTTGCCGACGATGCCGCCGCTGCACATCGCGCTCTTGCGCGAGCTGTCGCGCTGGATCGACGTGCGCGTTTATGCACAGAATCCTTGCCGCGAGTTCTGGTTCGACATCGTGAGCGAGGCGCGCGTCGAGCAACTCGAATTGAAGGGCGAGGCGGACTATCAGGAAGTCGGTCATCCGCTGCTCGCGGAGTGGGGCCGGCAGACGCAGGCGCAACTGCACATGCTGCACGAATTGACCGAGAGCGCGGCGTCGAGCGAGCGGCAACTGTACGAGAACAATCCCGCGCCTACGTGGCTCGCGCGTCTGCAAAACGGCATCCTCGCGCTCGATGAAGACAGCGCCGAGCCGCAGCCCGAGGACATCGTCGAGAACGGCATCGAAGTGCATGTTTGTCACAGCCTGTCGCGCCAGCTCGAAGTGCTGCACGATCGCTTGCTCGACTGGTTCGACGATATCGAAGGGCTGGAGCCTTCGGACGTGCTCGTCGCGTTTCCGGATCTCGCAGTCGCTGGGCCGCTCATCGACGGCATCTTCGGCACCGCGCCCGCGGGCGCGAGCAACGAGCGCCGGCGCATTCCGTATCGGATTACCGGCCTGCCGCCGTCGCAGGCGAATCCCGTCGCGCGCGCGCTCATCGACTGGCTCGCGCTCACCGAACGCAGCGTCGGCGCGCCCGAGCTCGTCGAATGGCTGCGCGTGGATGCGATCGCGGCGCGCTACGGGATCGACGCCGCCGCGCTCGAAACGGCGCAGGCGTGGCTCGCGGCGGCGGGCGCGCGGCGCGGCCTGCGTCCCGACGACGTGACGGCGGACGACGTGCCCGCCGCGCGTCACACATTCGCCGATGCGCTCACGCGGCTCTATCTCGGCTATGCGCTGCCGGGCGGCGGCGCGCCGGTCGCGGATTGGCTGCCGATCGAAGGGGCGAACGGGTCGGAGGCCGAATTGCTCGGCCGTCTCACGCGCTTCGTCGACGACATCGACGCGTTCGCCGAACGCATCGCGAGAGCGCGCACCGCGCGCGCCTGGGGCGATCTGCTGCTCGACGCGCTGGAGCGTTTTTTCGATGCGGGCGTCGCGTTCGCCGACGCCGTCGGCGACGTGCGCCGCGCGATCGATTCGCTGATCGCCGCAATGGACGAGGGCGCGGGCGTGACCGAAGTATCGGCCGCCGTGATCCGCACCGCGCTCACCGATACGCTCGACGATCCAGCGCGCGGCGGCGTGCCCTGGGGCGGCGTCACGTTCTCGTCGCTGACGAGCTTGCGCGGGCTGCCGTATCGCGTCGTGTGTCTGCTCGGCATGGACGACGGCATGCTGCCGAGCCTCGCGCGCGCCGACGAGTTCGATCTGATGGCGCGCTTCGGCAAGCTCGGCGACCGTCAGCGCCGCGACGACGAGCGCAATCTGTTTCTCGATCTCACGCTCGCGGCGCGCGACCGGCTGATGATCGCGTACACGGGCCGCAGCATCCGCGACAACGCCGTGCTGCCGCCCGCCGCGCTCATCGACGAACTGCTCGACTATCTCGCGCAGTCCGTCGCGGGCAAGCACGCGGCGCCGGACGAACTCGCGAACGCGCGCGCGCGCTTCGTGTTCGAGCATCCGCTGCAGCCGTATGCGCCCGAGTATTTTCGCGACGATGGCAGGCTCTTCACTTACGAACCCGAGCGCGCCGAACTCGCTCGCGCTTTGGAGTCGGGCAAGTCGCAGCCCGTCGCGCGATTCTTCAGCGCGCCGTTGCCGCCGGAAGACGACGCGCAGACCGTCGCGTTCGACGACTTCGTGCGCTTCTGGCGGCATCCGGCGCGCTCGCTGTTGCGCGACCGCCTGGGCATTGCGCTCGTCGATGCCGAGTCCG
>NZ_JFHD01000004.1 GCF_000698575.1 Caballeronia zhejiangensis | reverse complement strand
CCTATTGCGACGCGGCGCGCGTGCAGGCGTCGGCGTATCGGCATGAAGCGGCGCTTCGGCTCGTCGCGCGCGGGCTCGAAATCGCGGATGCGGACAGCGACCGCGCCGCGCTCGAATGCCTGCGCGGCACGATCCTGCACGACGCGGGCGACATGACATCGGCGCTCGCGGCGTTCGAAACCGCGCTCGGCTTCGCCACGACCGACACGGCGCGCTGTCACGCGTGGATCGGGCGCGCGACGGTGAAGCGCGTCATCGACGATCTCGATGGCGCGTGGGCCGATCTGAATCGCGCCGCATCGGCCGCGACCGCGCAAGGACTGCTGCGCGAGGAAGCGCGCATCCATTTCCTGCGCGGCAACCTGTGTTTTCCGCGCGGCGATATCGAAGGCTGCGTGCGCGAACACGAACGCAGCCTCGCGCTCGCGCAGCAAGCGGGCGACGCGGAACTGGAGGCCGCCGCGCTCGGCGGAATCGGCGACGCGCAGTACATGCGCGGACGGATGATCAGCGCGAACGACGCCTTCAGCCGCTGCATCGAGCTGTGCCGGCGTCACGGATTCGGACGGATCGAAGTCGCCAATCTGCCGATGCACGCGATTACCGCATGGTTCGCGGGCGCGGCGAACGCGGGGCTCGATGCGGCGCTCGCGAGCGTGGCCGCGGCGGAGAAGGTCGGGCAGTTGCGGGCGCTCGCGGTTGCGCATCATGCGGCGTTTCACTGCCTGCACGATCTCGCGCAGTGGGATCGCGCGTGGGAGCATGTCGGCCCGGCGCTGCGCTGTGCGCGCGAACTGAAATCGAGGCGCTTCGAAGGCGAGGCGCTCGCGTTGCGCGCGGAATTGCATCGTGTTGCGGGACGCCGGCGCGACGCGCTCGACGATATCGAAGAGGCGCTGTCGATCAGCCGCGAGACCGGCATGACGTATCTGGGCGCCGCGTATCTCGGCGTGCTGGCGCGTTCGACGGACGACGTCGCGGTCTTCGACAGCGCGCTCGCGGAAGGCGAAGCTCTGCTCGCCAGCGGCGCGGTGAGCCACAACCACTTTCTCTTTCGGCGCGACGCGATAGACGCGTGCCTCGATCGCGGACTTCTGGACGCGGCCGCGCATCACGCTGCGGCGCTCGAAGATTACGCGCGACGCGAGCCATCGCCGTTTTCGGCATTCGTCGTGGCGCGGGCGCGCGCGCTCGTCGCGCATGGCAAGGGCGACCGGAAAGCGGCGTCGACGGATGCGCTACAGCGACTCGCGCAAGAGGGCAGGAAGCGCGGCTTGGTTTGCGCGGTCGCAGCAATCGATGACGCGCTGCGTCGATGAGGACGGCGATCATGTGGAACGAATGGACGCGTCGAATCAAGGTCTTCGTTCAACGCTTCTGGCAGCCGACGAGCGCATGCATGACGTGCATGCCCGGCAGCTGGGGCAATATCGCCAGCGCCGCGCACTGGATGGTGGCGTTCAAGACCGGGCTTCTGACCGGACTGCTCGCGCTGCTTCTGACCTTCACGCCCGCCGCGAAACTCTACGGAAACCGGTACGGCAATGCGGCGCTCGTCGGCGTGCTCACCGCGATCGGCGATGCGTATGCGCATCCGGGCCACTATCGTCTGCCTTACGTCGAGCATGTGCTGACGGGCGCCGTCTCCATGCTTCTCGCGCTGCTCGCTTCGTATCTGTTCGAGGACCGCGCGCGGCGCCTTCGGGTGGCGTGGCGACGCGTGTTCGGGTAGCCGGCGTCGTATGATCCGCGAGCAAGCCAATCTCGAATCAGGATCGCCAATGTCATCGAGCATCAACAAGCAGGACCTGGAAGCGATGTCGAGCTTCCGTTACGAGCTGCGCAAGTTCCTGCGCGTGTCGGAGGAAGTCTGCAACGCGGCCGGCATCACGACGCTTCAGTACCAGTTGCTTCTGCATGTACGCGGATTTCCCGAACGGCGCTGGGCCACCGTGGGCGAGCTCGCGGAGCGGCTGCAGGCCGCGCCGAACGGCACCGCGGCGCTGGTGTCGCGATGCGAGACGGCGGGACTCGTCACTCGCAAAACCGACAAGACCGATCGCCGTCAAGTGCAGGTTCACCTCACCGCGAAGGGCGAGCGGTGCCTGCTCAGGCTCGCTGCAGAACACAAGGCGCACTATGGATCGTTCGGCTGGGTGTTCGGTCCGCAGGAAGTGTGATGCAACTTTTATGTCACAATGTGCCTTAAATTTTAGGCGGCTTCCCCGATGCACATTCCTGGATTCATCGACCGGCGCACCATCCTGCGCGCGCGCAGACTGTGGCTGCATTACGGCGTGTTCTGGCTCGGCGCGATCGCGACCGGGCTCGTCGCGGTCATGTATGCACGGCTGATCGACTTCGGGTACGACGCTTTTCTGCGCGTCGTCGCCGTCTACTGGTGGTTGCCGCTGCTGCTCACGCCCGCGATCGGCGCGCTCGCTGTCTGGCTGACGCGCCGCTTCTTTCCCGGCTCCGAAGGCAGCGGCATTCCGCAGGTCATCGCCATGCTGCACGACAAGCGCGAGCTCGGGCCGCGCTTGCTCACGCTGCGCATTCTCGTCGGCAAGATCGCCATATCGTTTCTGTCGATTCTCGGCGGCTTCACCATCGGACGCGAAGGGCCGACCATCCATGTGGGCGCGGCGCTCATGTTCAGCTTGCGCCGCTTCTATCCCACACGCTTGCGCAACATGCGCGGCGGCGCGCTGGAACGCAATCTCGCGCTCGCGGGTGCGGCTGCGGGATTGTCGGCGGCGTTCAATGCGCCGCTCGCCGGCGTGGTGTTCGCCATCGAAGAGCTCACGCGCAGCTTCGAGCAGCGCACGAGCGGCGTGCTGATTACGGCGATCATCTTTGCCGGCATCGTTTCGCTCGCGCTGCAAGGCAACTACGTCTACTTCGGCACGATCGATCTCACCGGACACTTCCCCGAATCGCTCGCGCTCGCCGTCGTTTTGCTCGGCGTGGTGACGGGCATCGCGGGCGGCATCTTCTGCTGGCTGTTGCTCAACACGGAGCGCTGGATGCCGGGCCGTCTCGCGAGCTGGCGTCAGACGCATCCGGTGGCGTTCGGCGCGGCGTGCGGGCTCGTCATCGCGGTCATCGGCGTGGTGGCGGGCGGCCATACCTTCGGCAGCGGCTATGCGGAAGCGCGCGGCATGCTCGAAGGCCACACGGAAGTCGGCGCGAGCTATCCGTTGCTGAAAATGGCGTCGATGGTCGGGTCGTATCTGCCGGGCGCGCCGGGCGGACTTTTCGCGCCGTCGCTCGCGATCGGCGCGGGCATCGGCAATGCGCTGCATCTCGTGTTCGGCAACATGGAATTGCCGATGCTGATCGCGCTCGGCATGGTCGGCTATCTCGCCGCCGTCACGCAGAGTCCGATCACGGCGTTCGTGATCGTCATCGAGATGATCAACGGTCACGCGCTCGTGCTGTCGCTGATGGCCACCGCGCTGATTGCGAGCCAGGTGTCGAAGCTGTTCGCACCGCCGCTCTACGAAGCGCTCGCGCAGAAGTACATGGGCAAGTGACGCCGCGCGTCACGATGCGAGCTTGCGCGCGAGGCGGCGCATGCCGTCGAAGATCGTCTCGGCGACGTCCATCGGGAAATCGCGTGGCAAGCGTGCGGCCACTTCGTCGATGACGTGCGGCGTGCGCGCGCCGAGTTCATCGATCTTCGTTTCGACATCGTTCGCGGCGAGTCCCACGCGCCGCCCCTGCGCGATCCAGTGCCGCCGCTGAATCTCGCCGATCAGATAGTGCGCGTTCTTGCTGCGCACGGCCATCGCGAGGCGCACGCGTTGCGCGGCGAATTGATTGGCCCGCGTACCGATGACCGGATGCGCCGAGAGCACGTCATAAAGCGGCGTCGATTCATACCGGTTGCCGGGCAGATGCGCGATGCTGAAGTTCTTCGCGTGACCATCGGTGGCGGCGAGTATCCAGAAGATCATCTGCGTGCGAAAGAAGCGAAGACGGTCCTGTGCGGCGTGCGTCGATCCGGCGAGCACCTCCATGATCCGTTCGATGCCGGGACCGCCGTCCGACTCGTACTTGAGCAGCGCGGGCGTGCCGGTGGCCTGACACATGTCCTCTTGCGGCAGGCGCAGGATCCACGATTTGTCGCTCGACAGACGGCGATCGAAGCGCTCGACGACGAGCACCTTCTGATCGTCGAAGCGTTCCATTTCGCATCGCGCGATGGGCAGGCCGAACGCCGCGACGATCTTCGAGCAGAGCCATTCGTTCTCGACCGACGTACGCATGTCGGCGCGCATGTTGCCGACGAGCCCGAGCGGCAGCTTGAAGATATGCGTGGTCGGCGTGCTGCCTTCGGGCAGAAGCCAGCGCTTGCCGTGACGCAGAAGCGCGGTCTTTTCCTGCGCCCCGGCGATGGACAGGCGCAGGTCGTCGACCGTTTCGTGCTGACCGAGTTGTGGCGCCGATGTGGTCTCGCGTAACAGACGCGCGATCTGCGATGCGGTGAGCGCACGGCCTTTTATGGTGTCGAGATCGACGGGCGCTTCGCCGGGCGGCAGCATTTGAAGGGCGCCGACGCAATCGCGGCCCAACTGCGCGAGCAACTGGAACGGCGCCGTGCCGCCGGTGCGGAATCGCGTGGCGATGCGGCGGCGGATCGGCTCGCTATCGGGCAGGAGATTGTCGAAGAAGTCGGTGACGACTTGCCCGCGCCACGGCTGATTGCCCGGCGTGAAGGGCAGCGACAGCGATAGCGGACGGCCTTGAGGATCGGCGATCCAGTCGTCGCGATAGACGAGGCGTTCGCCGGCCGCGCCTGTTTCCCAATGCCCGACGGGCAGGCCGTTCATCCACAGGTCGAGTCGGCCGGATTGCGTGCGGCGCGCCATGATTACCAGTTCTCCCGTTTCTTCGAGGCCGCAGCGGCGGCCGTGGCGCGCTTGCGTGCGGGGCGCGCGGCGGTGGCCTTGGCCGCGATGGGCGGCGGCGGGTGTATCGGCGTGGCTTCGCTCGCCTTTTCCGCTCGCGTGAGCGCGAGTTCCACGTCGAGCACGCGTAGAACCTTGAAGAGACGTTCGACGCTCACTGCTGCCGGATTGGCTTCGAGTTGCGCGTACGTCTGCTGCGTAACGCCGAGACGCGCCGCGACCGCCGCTTGCGTAAGGCCCGCCGCCTTGCGAAAGCCGATCAGGATCGGCCTGAGCTGGCTCAGTGTTTTCAGCGAATAGTCCATCGCGTGCTCCTACAGGTTTTGATCTGTAAAGCCATTTTACAGCCTTTGATTTGTTAAGCGTGAAAACAGATCATAGCCTGTAAATCGATGCGTGCCCGTCGATGCCTCGTACTTTGGGTTTGTCCCAATGGCCTCGTCGTCAAGGTCTCAACTGATGCGCGAAATGGCGGGCGGGCGTCCCGGCCTCATCACGAAGACCGGGCTCGGCACGTTCGTCGATCCGCGTCAGCAGGGCGCGCGTCAGAGTCCGTCGACGGAAGAGATGCTCGTCGAGCTGATGCGTATCGACGGCGAGGAATGGCTGCGCTTCAAGCCGTTCCCGATCGATATCGCGTTCCTGCGCGGCACCACCGCCGACGAAGACGGCAACGTCACGATGGAACAGGAAGCCGTGCTCGGCGAAATGCTCGCGATGGCGCAGGCGACACGGCGCGCGCGCGGCATCGTCGTCGTGCAGGTGAAACGCATGGCGCGGCGCGGCACGCTGCCGCCCAAGCAAGTGAAGATCCCCGGCATTCTCGTGGACTTCGTCGTCGTCGAGCCGGAGCAGCGTCAGACTTACGCGACCGATTACGATCCGAGCTACGCCGGCGAATTGCGCGTGCCGCTTTCGGAGATTCGTCCGCTGCCGTTCGGCCCGCGCAAGGTAATCGTGCGGCGCGCGGCGATGGAGCTGTATCCGCATGCCGTGTGCAATCTCGGCGCAGGCATTTCGACGGGACTCTCGACCGTCGCCGCGGAAGAAGACCTGCTCGACTCGGTGATCCTCACCAACGAGCAAGGGCTGATCGGCGGTGCGCCCATCACAGGCCGCGATTCGGGCGGCGCGCAGAACTTCGCCGCGATGATCGAGCAGCCGTCGCAATTCGACTTCTACGATGGCGGCGGTCTCGATCTCGCGTTCCTCTCGTTCGCGGAAGTCGACGCGCACGGCAACGTGAACATCAGCCGCTTCGGCGACAAGATCGTCGGCGTCGGCGGGTTCATCAACATCAGCCAGAACGCGAAGCGCGTGATCTTCAGCGGCACGCTCACCGCGGGCGGGCTCGACGTGCAATGGGAGAACGGCAAGACGCGGATCCTGCAGGAAGGCAGGCATCGGAAGTTCGTGCGTTCGCTCGAACAGATCTGCTATAGCGCGCCGCTCGCGCACGAGCGCGGCAATTCCGCGTTGTTCATCACCGAGCGCGCGGTGTTTCGTGTCGGCGATAAAGGGCTGGAGTTGATCGAAGTCGCGCCGGGCATCGATATCGAACGCGATGTCTTCGCGCAGATGGATTTCGGTCCAGCCATCGCCACCGACGTGCACGAGATGGACGCGCGCATCTTCGCGCCGCAACTCATGGGCATCAAGGATGAAACGGTGGCCCGGGAACGTAGGCATCGTTCGCAACGCATCGCCGAGTGGTACGGGAGCCGCGCATGAGTGCCGCGTCGATCACGGGGCGCACGCGCTTGTACGGCATCATCGGCGATCCTATCGCGCAGGTGCGCTCGCCCGAAGTCTATACGCGCAAGTTCGCCGACGCGGGCATCGATGCGGTGCTCGTGCCGATGCACATCGAGGCAAGCGAGATCGATGCGGTTCTGCCCGCGCTGCTGCGCCTGAAGAACCTCGACGGCCTGCTCGTGACGTCGCCGTTCAAGACACGTGCGCTCGCCATCGCCGATGAAGTGCATTCGCGCGGACGGCGCATCGGCGCGGTGAACGCTTTGCGTCGCGATGACGAAGGCCGCTGGCACGCCGACATGTTCGACGGCGAAGGCTTCGTGCGCGGCCTGTTCGCGAAGGGCCACGACGTGAAAGCGAAGCGCGCGCTCGTGCTCGGATGCGGCGGCGCGGGCGCGGCCATCGCGGTATCGCTCGCGGATGCAGGCGTCGCGCACATCACGCTCTGCGATATCGATCGCGCGAAGTCTGCAACGACGTGTCCGAGCGCGCGTTCCAGCTCGAACACGGCGGTCAATGGGTGAAAGGCAAGATGGCGCCCACCTTCGGTCCGCTCGGTCCGTGGCTCGTCACGCCCGATGAACTCGGCGACGTGCAGAATCTGCCGCTGTGGCTCGAACTGAACGGCAAGCGCATCCAGAACTCATCGACGTCCGACATGATCTTTCCGATCAGCAAGCTCGTTTCGTACATCAGCCAGTTCGTCGTGCTCGAAGCGGGCGATGTCATCACGACGGGCACGCCGCCGGGCGTCGGCCTCGGCATGAAGCCCGAGCAATACCTGAAACCGGGCGACGTGATGAAGCTATCCGTCGAAGGGCTCGGCGTTCAGGAACAGACCGTCGCGCGCTGGGACGATCAGTAACGCCGCAACCCATGCGACGCAAAAACGGCGGACATACGCGTCCGCCGTTCGCTCACGCTTCGATCAGAAGCGGTGACGCAAGCCCACGGTCGCCGAGACCTGGCTGTTCGTCGACGATGCCGACAGTCCGTTGATCGCCGCCGTGATGCCCGAATCGCCCGTATCGCTCACGTGCTGATACACGCCTTGCAGATACACGTCGGTGCGCTTGGACAGCGCGTACGCCGTTTGCAGGCTGAACTGATTCCACTTCGGATCGACGCCTTCGAGATGGCCGTCGGTGAAGGTGTACGCGCCCGACACCGACCACGCGGGCGTCAGGTTGTAGCGGCCGTTCACTTCGTAGTTGGTGAAGCGCGCGCTGCCGCCATCGAGCGTGATGCCGTTGGTCGTGCCCGATGCCGATGCGCCGATGCCCGTCGCGCCGTCGAGTCGCGTCTGCGTGAAGACGAAGCCCGCTTGCGCCGCGCCGAACGTGTAGCTCAGGCCCGCGCCGAACGTGCGCTGACGGCTTGCGCTGAACGTGGCGTCATCGCTGACTGCGCCGCTCGAATTCAGCGTCGCGCCCGCGTTGTTCAGCTGCATGTAGCTCGCCGCTACGTTCAACGGACCGTAGTTGTACGATGCGCCCACGCTATACGCGCGATTCGTCGCGAAGCCGCCCGCATCGTTCGAGAAGCCATACAGGCCGCCGAACTTGAAGCCGCCGTAGTTCAGGCTCTGGTACTTCACGGAGTTGCTGACGCGGAACGAGTTGTCGAGGTTGTCGTTGTCGAACGGATGCGCGGCCTGCGTGCCGCCGTATTGCGTGCCCGTGAGTGCGAGCGGGCCGAGATAATCGACGACGGAATCGTACTGACGGCCGAGCGTGAGTGCGCCCGCGCGATCGCTCGACAGTCCGACGAACGCCTGACGGCCGAACTCGCGTCCGCCTTGGCCGAGCTTGCCGTTCATGATGCTGAAGCCGCTTTCGAGGGTGAAGATCGCCTTCAGGCCGCCGCCGAGATCTTCCGTTCCGCGCAGGCCCCAGCGGCTGCCGTTGACGGCGCCGCTCGTCGCCTGAACGTTATGCGCGCCGCCCTGATTGTTCGTGTAGGTGAGGCCCGCGTCGATGAGGCCGTAGAGCGTCACGCTGCTTTGCGCGTGCGCCGTGCCGGCGACGGTGCCGAGCGCGGCCAGCGCGCTCAGCGTGAATAGGGATTTCTTCACTGTGGTATCTCCAAGAGAGCTTGAGGTTCTTTCCGATCGATCGGTCGACGCATCGGACGGCGGATTAAATCACGGCACATGACGTGCTTTCGTTGGACGCGAGTTACCGAATGTTGTGTAACGCGTGCGCCTGCGGAGCACAGCGAAAGAGGAATCCCTTGAGCATCAATGCGTTCGCGTGCGCGCGATGCCGCAATGCGGCGCGAATCGGGATTACCTGCGGTAATGTCTTGTGCGAATCGGAAGGACGTTGTGGTCTGCGCGCGACATCCGCGTACTGAGTAAGATGGCTGAGTGTGTCCGGATTGACATCAAGTTCAGGTCCGGATTGATGGACAATCTCGTCTTGAGGCGCGACGCCGCCCGCTCTCGAACCGGTGCAACGAAGTGAACGAATCTCAACTGCTGCTCGTGGAAGACGACCCGGAAATCAGCGAATCGCTCGCGGATTATCTGCGCGGCAAGGGCTTTCGCGTGCAGGTCGCCGGAAGCGCGGAAGCCGGACACGAACTGCTCGCGCGCGGCGGCTTCGACCTCGTGCTGCTCGACGTGATGCTGCCCGGCGAAGACGGCCTGAGCTTCTGCCGTCGCGTGCGTGCATCGGGCGGGCCGCCCATCATCATGCTGACCGCGCTGTCCGAACCGACCGACAAGGTCGTCGGCCTCGAACTCGGCGCGGACGATTACGTGTCGAAGCCCTTCGATCTGCGCGAGCTGCTCGCGCGCATCCGCGTCGTGTTGCGCCGCGGCCAGACGAACGAGGCCGCCGCGCGCGCGCCGGCAAGCGAAATCGTGATGACGTTCTCCGGCTTCACGTTCTATCCGTACCGGCGCTTTCTACGCTCGCCCGCCGGCTTGCGCGTGCCGTTGACGGGCGCCGAAACCGACTTGCTGCTCGTGCTGTGCCAGCATCCGCGGCAAGTGCTATCGCGCGAAGAACTCATCCGTCTCACGCGCGGCAAAAACTTCCCGATCGCGACGCGCTCCGTCGATCTGCTCGTGAGCCGGCTGCGCCGCAAGCTCGCGGGCGACGATCCGCTCGATGATCCGATCCGAACCGTGCGCGCCGACGGTTACGCGTTCCAGCCCGAAGTGACCGCCCAGTGATGCGCCGCCTGATGCCGCGCGTTTTCGCGACCACGCTCGGGCAGATTCTCGCGATCGTCGCGGGCTCGTCGGCGGCGACGCTGTTGCTCTTCATCGTGTTGCTGTTCTATCCCGGCGCGCCGCCGAGCCCGCCGTGGCCGTGGCAGACGTCGTATCGCATCGTCGCGCTGGTGGACATGCTGAGCGCGACGCCCGACGCGGACCGCGTGCGCGTGCTGGCCGCCGCCGGTCGCGCGCGCATGACGGCGAAGCTCGTCGACGATGCCGTCATCTGCAAAGGCTCGACGCTCGACACCCACGATCTCGAAGCCGCGCTCAGAGCGGAACTGCACGCGGGCGCGGCGCTGACGGTGCGAACGTGCGATGCGCGTCAGCCGACGCAGAATCTTCAAGTGCTGATTCCCCTCGGCCAGCGCACGCTGGAGATTCGCACCGACCGCAACGAACGCGAGCCCGATCGCTTCACGATTCCGTTCTTCGGCGCGCTCGCGTTTCTGTGCGTGGGCGTCGCGGGATTGTCGGCGTGGGCGGTGTCGCGCGTGATTCGCCCGTTGCGGCGATTGTCCGAGAAAGCCGATGCGTTCGGCCGCGACATCACCGTTGCGCCGATCGATGAAGAAGGACCGCTCGAAATCCGCCGCGCCGCGCATGCGTTCAACCGCATGCAGGAACGCATCGCGCGCTCGATGCAAAGCCGCACGCGCATGCTCGCCGCGATCAGCCACGATCTGCGCACGCCGCTCACGCGCATGCGCCTGCAGCTCGACGCCGAGAAGAAAGAGATCGAGCGCGCCAAGCTGCTGCGCGACATCGATCTGATGCAGACAATGGTGAGTTCCGCCCTCGCATTCCTCACGAGCGATGCGGGCGCGGAGAAAAAAGAGTGGCTCGATCTCGGCGCGCTGCTCGGCACGCTATGCGACGAATACGCGGAGTCGGGCGCGGCGATCCGCTACGACGGGCCGGATCAGATTCCGTTCTTCTGCAAGCCGGATGCGATCCAGCGCGTTCTCACGAATCTCATCGACAACGCCATTCACTTCGGCACGGAGATCGTCGTGACGGCGGCGCTCGATGCAGGCAACGTGGTGATCGACGTGACCGACGACGGGCCGGGCATTCCCGCAGATCGCCTTCAGGACGTGATCGAGCCGTTCGTGCGCCTGGACCCGGCGCGCGCGCAGCGGCCCGGCAGCGTGGGCCTCGGGCTGTCGATCGTCGATGACATCGTGCGTTCGCACGGCGGCACGCTCGCGCTCATCAATCGCGAGCCTTCGGGCCTGATCGCGCGCGTGACGATGCCCGCATCGAACTGAACGTTCGCTCAGATTTCGAGCTTGTATCCGACGCCGTAGACCGAGACGATGATCTCGCCCTCGGGCCGGACGTCCTGCAGCTTGCGGCGCAGATTCTTGATGTGGCTGTCGATCGTGCGATCCGTCACCACGCGATGATCCGCGTAGACGTTATCGAGCAGAAACGAGCGCGGCAGTATTCGGCCCATCGACACATGCAGCAGATGCAGCAATCGGAATTCGATCGGCGTGAGGCGCAGTTCGTGGCCGTCGAGCGTCACGCGATGAAACTGCGGATCGATTTGCAGCGCACTGGCCGCCGCGCCGCTCGCGGTTGCGTTCGCGCCGCCCGCGCGACGCAAGATCGCCTTCACGCGCGCGACCACTTCACGCGGGCTGAACGGCTTGCACACGTAGTCGTCCGCGCCGGTTTCGAGTCCGAGCAGACGATCGATCTCGTCGATGCGCGCCGTCAGGATGATGACCGGCAGCTCCGAAAACGTCCGCAATTCGCGGCAGATATCGAGTCCGCCGCGGCCCGGCAACATCAGGTCGAGCAGCATCAGCGAAGGCGGCGTTTGACGCACGAACGGGATGACCTGCGCGCCATCGGCGAGCGTCGTCACGATGTAACCCGCGACGCGCAGATAGTCGGCGAGCACGGCGGCCAGCTTCGGCTCGTCCTCGACGATCAGGACATGGGCGGGAGAAGTTACGGGCATCGCTTACTCGCGGTGGGAAGGAAAGCGCGCGGTGATCGACACGCCGCCGTGCGCCGAATCGTCCGCGCGGATGCTGCCGCCATGCGCCGTGACGATCGCCTTGCATAGCGAGAGCCCGAGTCCCGCGCCGCCGCTTTGCCGGCTGCGCGATTCGTCGACGCGATAGAAACGGTCGAAGAGATGCGGCAGCGCGGACGTCGGCACGCCCGGCGACGAGTCCTGCACGTTGAGCGTCCAGTCGTCGGGTGCGCCCGCGAGCGCGACGCGCACGCGCCCGTTCGGATCCGTGTAGCGCAGGGAATTCTGCAGCAGGTTCTTCAGCAATTGCACGAAACGCGCGGCGTCGACATCGACATCGGCGGAGGCGAGCGCATCGCTGCATTCGACATCGATGGCGAGCCGCTTCGCGCGGAACGACTGACGCATCGCATCGACGGACGCGCGCGTGAGCGCGTTCACCTGCGCGGGCGCCTTGCGATAGCGCAGCATGCCGACATCGCTCAGCGACAGGTCGTACAGGTCTTCGATGAGCTTGTTCAGCGCCGCGACTTCCGTCTGCAGCGAGGCGAGCGATGCGGCATCGAATACATGCACGCCGTCTTCGATCGCTTCGAGTTCGCTGCGCAGCACGGCGAGCGGCGTGCGCAATTCGTGCGACACGTCCGCGATGAACTCGCGCCGGCAACGTTCCGCGCGCTCCAGCGAATCGGCGAGCGAGTTGAAGTCCGATGCGAGCTTGTCGAGCTCGTCGCGATTCTTCGCGGGCACGCGAATCGAATAGTCACCGCTCGCGAGCCGATGCGTCGCGGCCATCACGCGGCGCACCGGCACGAGCACGAGGCGCGCGAGCACCATCGCGACGACGGCGGCGAGTATCACGGCGACGCCGCCGATCTGCCAGGTCGCGCGCATCTGCTGCGCCTGAAACGCGATGTCGGCGGCGTCGGTGAGCGGCGTCGGCCCGGCGGTTGCGAGCCAGCCGACGATCTTGCCATGCACGCGCACGGGCGACGCGGGCGCATCCGGCGGCGGCGGCTCGTTGGTGGATGCGACGAGCGCGCGATCCGCATCGAACAGCGCGGCAGGCGGACGTTCCCGTCTATGCCCGCGCACGCGATCCGCCGATTCGATTTCGGGCGCTGTATTCAGCGAATCGCGCAGACGTGCGGATTCGGGCGGCGCGAAAGGCGACGGGTTCGGCAACGCGTTCGAAGGACGCATGCCCCAGTGCGGACCGTGCCACGGCTCGCCGAGCGGCCCGAGGATGCGCGCCACGCTCCCGCTGCCCGGAAAGCTGCGCCACGCGCTCGGCACGGTCGCGCGCATGTCTTCGATCTCGCGCCGCACGAACTGCTCCTGTGCGTCGTCGAGCAGCGCGAGCCATGCGTCGTCGTTGCCGCGCAGGAACGCCCAGTTGCCGTGCGCGGCGTACTCGCTCGCGACCTTCGCCATCACGGCGCGTTCGCGCCCCGCATCGCGTTCGCGCACGTAATGCAGAAAGCCGTTCTCGAAGCTGACGCGCACGGCGTAGCCCATCGTCAACGTGATGACGAGACACGCGACCAGCACGAGCAGAAAGATCTTCGAGGCGATGCCAAAACGAAACTTCAATGAGGAACCCTTCGCGTGGCAGGCGGATTGAATGACGGCCGATTCTAGTTGATGCGGCCTTCGTCACGCAGTTTCCTCGCGAATCTCCACGACTTCTCCATTTTTTCTCCATGCTGGATGCGGCATTGATCGCTAACGTCGCTGGCAATCTCAAGGGAAAACCACGGAGTTACGCCATGCCACGCACCGAACGAAAGGAGGCCGATATGAAGCGCCCGTCCTGGCCCGGACGAAGTTCCGCCGATGTAGCGCAGATCGCCGACGAACCCGCGACGAAACTGCGCGGCTGCCGCCTTTCCGCGCCGATCGTGCAGCCGTGGGGCGCGTCCTGCCGTGTCGTCGAATGGATCAACTTTCGCGGCGAACGCTCGTTCATCGCGGTGCATGTGAGCGCGACGGAACCGGAAATCCGCGAGCGCATGCGCCTGCACGCCAACGGCGAACGTCACGTCGCGCTCGATGCGGCCGCGCTCGGCCGTCCGAAGCTGCGGAGGGCGTAACGATGATCTCAGGTACGCACGAGCCGCATCGCATTGTCATCGTCGAGCCGGATGACGGCGTTCGGCAAAAACTGCGCGCATTTCTTTCGAGCTATTACCCGGCGATGCGAACGATCTCGAATGCAGAGACGCTCGCCGTCGAGATCGAGCACACGAAGCCTTCGCTGATCCTGCTCAGCAACGAACTGACCGACACGCCCACGGCAGCCGTGCTCTGCGATCTGCGCACGCTGCATCCGGATATCGCGGTGCTCGTCATCGGCGCGCCGCACGGCTGGATGGACGCCATCACCTGTCTCGATCTCGGCGCCGACGACTTCGTGCAAATGCCCTGCAACGAGCGCGAGATTCTTTCGCGGATGCGCAATCTGTTGCGTCATCGCGCGCGGCGTGCATTGCCGGTCACGCCCGGCGACGGCAAGCTGCGCCTCGGCGACTTCGTGCTCGATCCGGCGAAGCGCACGCTGAAGCGCAAGCGCGTGGCCATCGACGTACACGACAGGCTCATCGAACTGCTCGCATTGTTCGCGCGCAATCCGATGACGGTGATGTCGCGCCTGCGCCTCACCCGTCAGTTGAGCGAGCAGGGCTGTGCGCTGTCCGAGCGCTCGGTCGATGCGCTCGTGTGCCGTTTGCGACAGATCGTCGAGGACGATCCCGCAGAGCCGCGCCTCATTCAGACGATACGCGGGCGCGGCTACGCCTTCAGTCCGAATGGCGCGAAGCTCGGCGCGGTCATGCCCGCTCATGCGTAGATCGCCGAACCGGGACGGGCCGGACTGTTCGCCGGAGATTCACGTAAAGAGCCTTAAAACGCGGTGCCGATCTGAAACTGGAACTTCTGATACGTGTCTCCGCTGTGATGCACGATCGGGAAACCGAGGCTCAGCTTCAGCGGGCCGATCGGCGAAATCCATTCGAGGCCCATGCCGTAGCTGTAACGCAGGCCGTTCGATCCGGTGCTGTTGCCTTCGTCGCCCCAGACGTTGCCGCCATCGACGAAGGTGAACACGCGCAAGGTGCGGTCGTAGCCGGTGCCCGGCAACGGGAACGTCATCTCGATGTTGGCGACGACCATCTTCGAGCCGCCGATCGGATCGTTCGTCGTCTTGTCGCGCGGACCGAGCGAGCTCGACTCGTAGCCGCGCACGGAACCGATGCCGCCCGCGTAGTAATTCTTGAAGATCGGATACGACTTGCCACCCAGACCCGAGCCATAGCCCGCCTGAAGATTCACGCCGAACACGAAGCCGCGCGAGAACGAGTGGTAATACTGCGCGGTGAAATCGGTCTTGTAGTACTCGGTGTTGCCGAGCGGCGTGCCCACTTCCGCGTTGGCCTGCAAATAATAGCCGCGGCTCGGCACCAGCGCGCTGTCGCGATGGTCGCGCTTCCAGCTCGCCGTGAGCGGCACGTTGTTCACCACACGGCCGAACTCGCTCACGTAGTCCAGATACGATTGCGGCGTATCCGAATCGGTATTGAAGCGATCCTGCTCGACGCCCGCGCCGAAGTACACCATGTCCGATTCGGAGAACGGAATGCCGAACTTCGTGTCGACGCCCATGCTCACGATACGAAAGCTCGAATCGCTCGAATAGTAGAGCGGATACGTCGTCCGGTAATACGCATCGGTGATGCGCTGAATGCCGTCGACGGTGAAGTACGGGTCCGTCTGCGTGATGCTCAGCGTGCGATACGTCTTCGCCGTATTGACGTTCACGCCGAGACTCGTGCCCGAGCCGAACACGTTGTCCTGCGTGACGCCGGCGGACAGCACGACCTTGTCCGTCGATGAAAAGCCCGCGCCGAGCGTGATCGCCCCTGTCGGTTTCTCTGTCACTTTCATCTGCACGTCGACCTGATCCGGATCGCCTTCGATGGGCACGGTCGTCACATCGACATCGGTGAAATAGCCGAGACGGCTGATGCGGTCTTTCGAGAGCTTGAGCGCCTGACTGTCGAACCATGCGCTTTCGAACTGGCGCATTTCACGGCGCACGACTTCATCGCGCGTGCGCGTATTGCCGATCACTTCGAGGCGGCGCACATACACGCGCTTGCCCGGATCGACCTGCAACGTGAGCGCGACCGTGTGATGCGCCTGATCGATGTCCGGCTGCGCGTTCACGCTCGCGAAGGCGTAGCCGTATCCGCCGAGCCTGTCGACGAGCGTCTGCGTCACTTGCTGCAGCTTGTTAGCCGAGAACAGCTCGCCCGGCTCGATGCTCACGAGCCGCGCCAATTCCGCATCGCGCCCGAGCAGATTGCCCGCGAGCTTCACGCTCGTGATGGTGTAAGGCTTGCCTTCGTGCAGCATGATCGTCAGATACATGTCCTTCTTGTCGGGCGAGATCGAAACCTGCGTCGATTCCACGCTGAATTCGAGGTAGCCGCGATCGAGATAGAACGAGCGCAGGTTTTGCAGATCGCCGGTGAGCTTCTCCTTCTGATAAAGATCGTTCTTCGTGTACCAGGAAAACCAGTTGGGCGTGGAGAGCTGCATCTCGTCGTGCAGCGTCTTTTCATCGAACGCGGTGTTGCCGAGAAAATTGATCTGCCTGATCTTCGCGCTCGGTCCTTCGGCGACCGAGAAAAGCAGTTGCACGCGGCCGCGATCGAGCGGCGTCACCGTGGTCGTGACTTCGGCGGCGTAAAAGCCGCGCATCAGATATTGGCGCTTGAGTTCCTGTTCCGCGCGGTTCGCGAGCGCCTTGTTGTAGGTCTGACCCGGCGCGAGTCCGACCGATTTCAACGCCTTCGACAAATTGTCCTTGTCGAATTCATGCACGCCCGCGAACTGAACGCCGGCGATGGCCGCCGCTTCGACGACGCGCACGACGAGCACGTCGCCTTCGGTCGACACGCTCACGTCGGTGAAGAGGCCGGTGTCGTAGAGCGCGCGGATCGCATCGGTGGCTCCCGTCTCGGTGAAGGTGTCGCCGCGCCGTATCTTGAGATTGGCGAAGACCGTCGACGGATCGACGCGGCTCACGCCTTCCACGCGAATGTCGCGCACGATGAAGCTGCTGCCGGCATGCGCGTGCGCGCTGACGAGGGCGCCCGCCGCGACTGCGAGCGAGCGATAGATGTGATGCTTCATGCGGGAACCGGGAAAAGTGGAGAGAGCGGCGCGGGCTTACTGGATCGGTGCATCGCCGATGGCGGGCAGGGACTGGCCGGTCGCCGCGCCGATGACTTCATGGATCTGCAGCGCGCTTTCGCGGCGTATGCGAAAGGAGAGCTGCGCGCCGCCCTGAAGGACGAAGGAGAGAATCAGCGCGCCGGTGCCATCCGCATCGAGCGCGACTTCCCAGCCTGCGCAATGCATCGTGAATTTGGCCGCGCGATTTTTCTTGCGGATTCTTTCCGAGCACGCGATGGCGTGCGCGAGCGCGGCGATCAACTCGTGCATGACGGAGCAATGCAATGCGACCGACGAGCCCGAGCGCGCGTCGACGACGAGATAGCCGCCGTCTTCGCTAAGCCGGAAGCTCGCGAGCGAATCGATGGTGAGAGCCGGGCGCATGTGCGTTCGAAGCGGGTTATCGAAAGCGCACAGTCTATGAAGGCACGACGCGCATTGGGTTACGCGCCTCTTACCGGATGTTGCCCGGGATGCGGCCAAGAAAGCGGCGCATTCAATCGAATGCTTTCCTATAACCACATCATGAAATGCGCGTGATTTTTTAGGCGCCGCGGTCCGATATTTGCTCGATAAGGGCTAAGCTATCCGAATGCCTGATTTACATCGCATGTCTGGAAAAACGTGCATTGCGTGGCCGTCGAAAGCGGCGCGGCAAGGCAGCGCTCGAACGGTCGGGCGTTTCTCCGGGCGTTCGGACCTTGCATCAGCAGATGTGCTTTTAAACGAAGGACATCATGTACTCCATGAGCGGTTTTTTTGTCGAGATCATTCCAGAACACGTACCGGATGATGGCTGGACCGCGATCGCACAGTTCTCGCGCCAGCGAGATTATCGAAAGCACGACGAAGTGCCCAAAGCGACCTTTCCGACCAACGTCGCGTATGGAACACGGAGCGCCGCCGAGCGCGCCGCCACGCAATGGGCACGCGAATTCGTCACGTCTTCGAGCGAAGTTCTCGAATCGTCTTTGCGGCTGGAAGAGGCGGCGCGCAAGGCTCATTGAAGGCAATTGCCTGCAAACGTACTGGGTCGAGTCTTTTCGATCTCAATCCACTACGACAAGATGGATAGGCAGACTCTCTCGAGGATCGACCTCACGCTCACGCAATTCGAGCGTAGAGTTTCCGAACAGGAATAGCGTCAGATTCGTCTACGACAGATCGGTTGCAATGGTAAAGAGTGCATGGCATTGCTTCACGAATTGCAAAACAGCCTGAGATGCCTCCGGCGATATCGATTCGCTGTCGGACAAGACTTCGGGCGCCCCGATGATGACGTGGGTTCATGCTGGATTCAGGCCCCTTGACGCTTCCCATTCGGTCCGTCATTGCGGTCCCGGGCGCACGGGTTGCTGATCGACACACCAGTGCTGACCACTCCCTGTTGCAGGAAGAACGCCATGAATCGCAAATTACGATCGGGAATGATCCACACGCTCGCGTGCGTCTCGCTGTCGGGCGTCACGCTCGCAAACGCCCAGCAAAACGGTGCGCCGCCAGGCCATTCCACATCGGGAAACCAGGCATCCGGGAAATCCGCGGGTGTCGCCGGCGGCGCGGGCGCCGCGGGCCAGTCGGGCACGGACCCGGCCACGCTTAGCCGCATGGAAGAAGAGCGCGTGCAGAAGAACAACGCGCAATCCGCGACGAAGGGCGCATCGAGTCCCGGCGCGGGCAAGCGCAAGGACTGGAAGGAGTGACGGCCCGCGTAACGGAGGATCAGGAGCGCGCGCGCGTGCGCAGGCGCATCGGCGCCGATCTGTGGCGCGCGGTGTGGGCCTGGCGCTATCAGACCGCCGCGGCGGTCGCGCTGATGATCGGCGCGCGGCTCGCGGTGGTCGGCGTGCCGCTGATGCTCAAGCGCGTCATCGACGAGTTCAGCCATCCCGCATCGAGCGTCGTCTTTCCGGTCTTTCTCGTCCTCGCCTACGTGCTGCTGCGCTATCTCGGCGATGTGCTCAACGAAGCGCGCGACGTCGTCTTCAGCATCGTCACGCAGCGCACGGTCGCGTCGTTCACCGAGCGCACGTTCGCGCATCTTCATGCGCTCGGCGCGCGCTTTCATGCGCGGCGCGAAACCGGCGCGGTCGTGCGCGACGTGCAGAAGGGCGCGGACGGCATCGGCTTTTTGCTCGGCACATCGCTCTTCACGATCGTGCCGGTGATGATCGAGATCGGCACGATCGTCGCGGTCATGGTGCACGCGTATTCGCTGGAATTCATGGCGATCATCGGCGCGACGTTCGTGCTGTATTCGGTGTGGACGGTCATCTTCACGCGCTTTCGCATGCGCTTCCAGCGCGCGGTGAACGGCCTCGAAGCACAATCGGACGGCCGTCTCGTCGACAGCCTGCTCAACTACGAAACGGTGAAGTTCTTCGCGAGCGAAAGCATCGAAACGCGGCGTCTTTCGAGCGTGCTGGAGCAGTGGGTGCATGCGCGCATCGCCAATCAGCGCGCGCTCACGCTGCTGCATGTCGGGCAGAGCACGATCATCACGATCGGCATTGCGGCGGTGATGTTGCGCGCGGCGCAACACGTCGTCGCGGGCACGATGAGCGTGGGCGATCTCGTGCTCGTCAACGCGTATATCGTGCAGGTGTGCAATCCGCTCAACACGCTCGGCTTCGTGTTTCGCGAGACCAACGACGCGATGGTCAACGTCGAGCGCATGTTCAACATTCTGCTGTCGCGCGGCCGCGTGCGCGAGGATGTCGATGAAGCGCACGCGAAGCCGCTCGTCGTGACGGCGGGCGAGATCGAGTTCGATCATGTCGAGTTCGGCTACGATCCGGCGCGGCAGATTCTGCGCGATGTCGATTTTCGCGCGCATCCGGGCAAGAAGCTCGCGGTCGTCGGCGGCAGCGGATCGGGCAAGTCGACGCTCGTGAAGCTGCTGTTCAGGCTCTACGAGCCGACGGCGGGCGCGATACGCATCGACGGTCAGGACATCTCGCAGGTCACGCAGAACAGCCTGCGCGCGACCATCGGCATCGTGCCGCAGGACACCGTGCTCTTCAACGACACGATCGCCTACAACATCGGCTATGGGCGTCCCGGCGCGACGCGCGCGGACATCGCGCGGGCGGCCCGCGCGGCGCAACTCGACGGCTTCATCGAGCGTCTGCCGGACGACTACGAGACGCGCGTCGGCGAGCGCGGCGTGCGGCTCTCCGGCGGCGAGCGTCAGCGCATCGCGATTGCGCGGGCGATACTCAAGAATCCGCGCATCATCGTGTTCGACGAAGCGACGTCCGCGCTCGATACGCGCTCCGAACGCGCGATCCAGAACGAGCTCGACAGGCTCGCGGAGGGCCGCACGTCGATCGTCATCGCGCACCGGCTGTCCACTGTCGTCGATGCCGACTGGATTCTCGTGATGGAGCATGGACGCATCGTCGAGCAGGGACAGCACGACGAACTGCTCGCGCGCGATGGCGTGTACGCGCGCATGTGGTCGCTGCAATGGCAGCAGGGCGAGCTGAAGCACGCGCAACGCAAGGTGTCCGCGACGGCGCTCGGACTGGATGCGCTCGTCGCAGGCGTGGTCGATGCGCTGCACGACGAGATCGTCACGCGCGGCGTGAATCTCTACACGGTCATCAGCGATCCGGGTTTGCGCGTCTCGGGCGATGCCAGCGTGCTGCAGCAGATCGTGGCCGATCTGTGCCGTTCGCACATGAGCTCGGCGGCGCGCGGCGAGCGCATCGAACTGCGCGTGTTTCGCGAAGACAATCACGCGAATCTCACGGTGATCGGTCAGCGCGCGAGTCCCGCCGATCTGTCTTCGCAGCAGATGCGGCGGCTCGAATCCGCATTGAACGAAATGGGCGGCGGCTTCACGGTGCGCTATATCGACGAGCATGTCGCGTATGTCGCGACGATGCCGCTGCGTCCCGTGCTCGACGATCCGCAAGCGTCCGAAGCCACGCATGACGATGCATTGGCCGGCATCACCGTGATGGTGCTCGACGATCAGGAAGACGCGCGCGATGCGCTCGAAGCCGTGCTCGAATCGGTGGGCGCGCGCGTCATGTCTTGCGCATCGGGCGATGAAGCGCTTGCGCGTCTGCGCGAACTGCCCGGCGCGCAGTGGCCGGACGCGCTTCTGTGCGACATCGTGCTAGGCGGCGAACAGAACGGCTACGACGTGCTGCGACTCATTCGCGAGGAAGAGTCGCGCCGCGGCGCGTCGCTGTCCGAACGCATGCCCGCGATCGCGCTGACGGGACACACGCAGGCGGATGCACGTTCGCGCGCACAGGCCGCGGGCTTTCAGGCGCATCTGACGAAGCCGGTCGCCGCGCCGAAGCTGATCGCGACGATCGGCGACGTGACGGCGCGCACATCGCTTCGATGAGGGCGGCGCGAGCGCGCGTTCGAATGTGACCGATGCAATGCTGCGCCGTTGAACGGAAGCATCAACCTGACGTGGCGATATTGAGCGCGTGACGCCCCTGCATCGCCTCGATGACGCCACGGAAATGCTGCGCCGTGCGACGCAGGCCTTCGTCGAGCGGCGTCGTCGGTGTCCAGCCGAGGGCATCGCGTGCGAGCGCGATATCCGGCTGACGATGCCACGGATCGTCCATCGGCAAAGGCTTGAACACGATCTCCGATGACGATCCCGTCAATTCGATGATGCGCCGCGCGATCTCGAGCATCGAAAGCTCGTGCGGATTGCCGAGATTGACGGGTCCGGTGAGTTCATCGGGCGTGTCCATCAGGCGGATGAATGCGTCGACCATATCGTCGACATAGCAGAAGGAGCGCGTCTGCGAGCCTTCGCCGTACACGGTGATCGGCTCGCCCGAGAGCGCCTGCATCATGAAGTTGGAGATCACGCGTCCGTCCGACGGATGCATGCGCGGCCCGTACGTGTTGAAGATGCGCGCGATCTTGATCGACAGTCCGTGCTGCCGCCGATAATCCATGAAGAGCGTTTCGGCGCAGCGCTTGCCTTCGTCGTAACACGAGCGCGGACCGATCGGATTCACGTTGCCCCAGTACGCTTCCTGTTGCGGATGCACATGCGCGTCGCCATACACTTCGCTCGTCGATGCCTGGAAGATGCGCGCATGCACGCGCTTCGCAAGCCCGAGCATGTTGATCGCGCCGTGCACGCTGGTCTTCGTCGTCTGCACCGGATCGTGCTGGTAATGAATCGGCGAAGCGGGGCAGGCGAGGTTGTAAATCTCGTCCACTTCGACGTAAAGCGGAAATGTCACATCGTGCCGCATCAGTTCGAAATTCGGGCTGTCGAGCAGATGCGCGATGTTGTCCTTCGTGCCGGTGTAGAAGTTATCGACACACAGCACATCGTGCCCGAGCGCGAGCAGCCGCTCGCACAGATGCGAGCCGAGAAAGCCCGCGCCGCCCGTCACCAGAATTCGCTTTCTATAGGCTTCTCTCATGTCGCCTTCATCCTTTCGATGTGTGTGCTAACTGCATACGAAGCGCAGCGTTTCGTCCCAGTCGCGGGCGAAGCGCGCGATATTGAATCGTTCGAGCGCGGTGCGCCGCGCGCCTTCGCCGAGACGCCGCGCTTCGGCGGGATCGCGCAGCAGGTGCTGCATCGCGTCGATGAGCGCCTGCGTGTCGGTATGCACGTAGCCGCTTTCGCCGTTGCGGATCACGGTGGCGAGTTCGGTCGTCGCGAGACCGATGATCGGCATGCCGATCGTCATCGCTTCGACGATGGCGAGCCCGAGGCTCGTCCAGCGAATCGGATTGAAGAAGAAGCGATAGCGCGCGCTGAACGCCGCAAGCTCCAGATTGCCGATCTCGCCGATGCCGCCCGCCGACTGCGCATCCATGCCGACGAGATCGAGTGGCACGCGCGCGGCCGCTTGTGCATAGACATCGTTGCCGAGCCGCCTGCCGCGCTGGCGCAGATGATTGATCACCGCGATGCCGCGTTCGAGTTCGCCGCTATAGCGCACGCCTTCGGGCACGATCACGCCGTGTTCGATGACGCGCGTCGGCGTTTCGCCGCTGTCCCACATCAGCTTGTTGAAGTGCGTGACGTGCACGAGCAGCGTGTCGCGTTCCTGCACCCAGTGCTTCTGTTCGAAGGGGTTTTCCTGCGGCGGATCGTGCTCGATGTAGACGCGCGGCAGCCGGCGTTGCGCGTCGCTCAGCAGATTGATGCGGTCGTCGTCCCATTGACGCTTGTGCTGAAAGAGCACGACATCGAAGGATTGCGACTGCACTTCGCTCGCCGGAATTTCATGCACGTTCGGGCCGAAGGGCAACGCACCCGCCGTGCCCGCATAGCCCGGCGGATAACCGGGGCGCGTGACGAGATAGAAGTCGTGCGGCGCCTGGCTCAGATAGTAAAGATAATTGCCGTGAATATGCCAGGTAAGCACGCGCAGACGCCGGGAACTAGTCGTGGGCATGAAGAAGCGTCTCCTCTCGGACGGTCGATTCAAGCTGGGCGAATGCCGTGTCGATCACGGATTGCACGCTTATGTTCATCGCGCATTCATGACCGTAAGGGCACTCGCGAAACGCGCACGGACGGCACGAGGGCCAGTCCGCGAGCACGCGATGACGCGCGTGATCGAGCGGCGCCCAGCGACGTGTATCGCTGCCCGACGCGACGACGACACTCGGCGTGCGCATCGCTGCGGCGACATGCGAAAGCCCCGTGTCGTTGCATACGATGAGCCGCGCCTTCGCGACGAGCGCCGCGAGCGAGCCGAGCGACGTGCGGCCGGCGAGATCGATGCCGGCACCTTGCGCAACGCGCGCCGTCAACGGGGCTTCACCCGCGCTGCCTGTGACGGCGACTTGCCAGCCGCGCCGCGACAACGCGCGCGCCACGTCGGCGAAGCGCTCGACGGGCCATCGACGGGAAGGCAGCTGCGCGCCCGGATGCACGAGCACGAGCCGCTCGCTATCGAGCGCGCACGCTTCGATCAGCGCATCGCATTCGCGATTGTCGGCATCGGTCAGCGGAATTTCGAGATCGAGATCGTTTGCGTCGATGCCGAGCCGCTGCATGAGCGCGGTGTATCGCGCGGATTCGGGCAGATCGTCGGGCCATGGCATGAAGACGCCTCTACGCATGGCTTCGTCCGGCTTCAGAAAGCCCGCGTTCAGACGCGCGCCGATGCCTTCGACGATATCGTTCGCCACGCCGCCGCTTCCATGCAGTTGAATCGCGAGATCGAAGCGACGTGCGCGCATCGCTTGATGAAAACGAGGCAGATGTGCATCCGTTTCCTGCTGCTCGGGAAAACCGATAGCGCCGGGAAACACGATGAGTTCATCGACGAGATGCGCGTATCGTTCGACGAAACTTGCCGCCCAAGGCAGACCGATAAGCGCGATATGTGCTTGCGGATAGGCGCGGCGCAATGCACGCAACGCAGGCACGGCGCACAACATGTCGCCGAGCTGCAATGCGCGAAAGATGACGATGCGCTCGACGTTCATAGAAAGAAGACCCTGAACTTGAACGCGCCGCGTATGCGCCAGTAGATCGACAGATACGGAATGATCGCCGACGTCCACAGCATTTCCGCGACGTGCGACGGCGTGCGCGCAGTCGTCTTCAATCGTTGCATACTGAACCATATGGTCATCGCGGCCCAGGCAAGCAATGCGAGCGACCCGGTGCGCGGCGCGTGTGCTGCGAACGATCCGATCGCAACGACGAGCGCCGCGAGCATCGCGTAGTACAAAAGCGGCGGATTGCGGCGGATGCGCGTGCGAAACATCGCGGGATACTTTTTGTAGAGCAGTGCATCGAACTGGCTCTTCTTCTGCTGCGATATGCTCACGCCCCAGCGCGCAGGGCGCACCGGATGCAGCACGGTTGCGTCTTCCGCACGCGCGATGACGAGTCCCGCCTTCATCAGCGCGAATTGCAGATCCGAGTCCTCGCGCCACGCCGCCGTAAAGCGCGCATCGAAGCCGCCCGTACGTTCGAGTGCGGCGCGCGTGACGAAGGTGTTCGCCGTCGCGAATTCGGCGCTGGCGAGTCCGGCGGCGTCGCGTTCGTAATCGGTCGGGCGTGGTCCCAGCGGCACGACGATGCGGCCCGACACGGCATCCGCGCCCGCATCGAGCGCACGCATGCCATTGGCGATCCAGTTCGGATCGGGAATGGTGTCGTCGTCGGTGAAGGCGATGCGCCGCGCGAGGGATGCGCGCCAGCCCGCGTTGCGCGCGCCCGCCGGACCCTGCGTGGCGGTGACGGGAACGTAGCGGATCAACGGGCCGCGCCGCGCACGCGATTGCGACAGGCGCTGCACGCATGCCTTCGTCGCTTCGTCGGGGCCGTCGTCGCATACGATGATCTCGTAGCGCGCCGGATCGTAGGTCTGCGCCGCGAGCGCCAGCACGCAGCGTTCGAGCATCGCGGGGCGGCGATACGTCGGCACGACCACGGTCACGTCCGGGATGAAATCGCCGCGCGGTATCGCGGGTGCATCGGCCGCGCTCATCGCGCCGTGATCGAAGAGTTCGGCGTAGGTGCTCATGCGTGCGCGCCCGGCTTTTCGACAAGGAACGAGCCGATCACGAGCGCATCGAGCGGCGACGTCCAGAACGATTCGAGTGCGTCGCGCGGCGTATTCACCATCGGCTCGCCGCGCGTATTGAACGATGTATTGACGAGAACCGGCACGCCCGTGCGCGCCTTGAACGCCGCGAGCAGATCGTAGTAAAGCGGATGCTGCGCGCGATTGACGGTCTGCACGCGCGCGGTGCCGTCGATATGCGTGACCGCGGGAATGCGCGTCTTCATGTCGTCGCGCACGTCGAACACGAAGAGCATGAACGGCGCGACGCGTGCATCGACGAACCAGTCGGCTGCGTGCTCTTCCATCACGACGGGCGCAACCGGACGAAAGTCCTCGCGATCCTTGATCTCGTTGAGGCGCGCCTGCATGGACGCATCGATGGGCGATGCCAGAATCGAACGCGCGCCGAGCGCACGCGGGCCGAACTCGGTGCGTCCCTGATACCAGCCGATGACGCGGTTTTGCGCGAGAATGTCCGCGGTTTCTTCGGCGATATTCGTGAGCTTGCGATACGGCGCGCGCGTCCACTTGAGGAAGGTTTCGATCTCGTCGTCATCGAACGACGGTCCGAGATATGCGTGATCCATGCGCCATTTTCGACCGCGATCGCCGGTCTTCGCGCGTTGCTGATAGTCGGTCCACAAGGCAGCGCCGAGCGCCGTGCCCGCATCGCCGGCGGCGGGCTGAACCCAGATTTCATCGAACGGTCCGCGATCGCGCAGGCGCGCGTTCATCACGCAGTTGAGCGCGACGCCGCCCGCCATCGCGAGATTCTTCAGACCCGTACGTTCGTGCAGCCACTTCGCGAGTTCGAGCGCGGTCTCTTCCAGAACGACCTGCAATGAATGCGCGATATCGAAATGATGCTGCGTGAGCGGGCCGCCGCGTTCGCGCGCGGGACCGAAGCGCTCGACGAGACGCGGCGCATCGACGGTATAGCTGCCGTCGCGGCGATACTTCACGATCTCGCGAAACTGATCGACATACGCGGGCTTGCCGAACGACGCGAGCGCCATCACCTTGTACTCGTCGGACGAGTGCAGGAAGCCGAGATAGCCCGTCACCGTTTCATAGAGCAGGCCGAGCGAGTGCGGCAGTTCCACTTGCTTGATGCGCGTGTATTCGCCATTCACGAATTGCCCGAGACTCGTCGTGACGCCTTCGGCGCGACCGTCCATCGTAAGTACGGCGGTGTCGTCGAAAGGTGCGGCGAGAAACGCGCTCGCTTCGTGACAGAGATGATGATCGACGTTATGCCACGCGAAGCGCGGGGCGCGTCCGCCGCTTAGGAAACGCCGCTTCAGATGATGCGGCGCGCCGTCGATCAACTGACCCTTCGCATTGACGATATAGCTCAGGAACAGCGGATCCCAGGGCGATTCGGACGGGTTCGTCATCGCTTGCGCCGAGGGCATCATCGGCAGGGATATGTTCGCGTTTGCGTCCTTCGGCATGCCGGAAAACAGATGCGGATCGTACGAATACGCGATGTGATCCACATCCGCGAGTTCGATGCCCGCTTCCTTCAGGCAATAGTCGATTGCATCGAACGGAAGCTGCCATGTGGAAAACGGCACCGGCCGTTTCGCATGCTTGACGTGCGTGAAGCGCTCGTCCTCGGCCGCCGCGATGACGACGCCGTCCTTGACCAGCGCCGCGGCGCTGTCGTGATAAACCGCGTTGATTCCAAGTGTGTACATAGCTTAGCTTGCCTGTGTTATCGGATGGACGGGCGATGCATGTTCTTCTTCGATGAGCTCGAGCGCGGCGGAGACAACCTCGTCTACCTCGACGCCGACAAGGCACGCGTGATGGCCTTCGGGACACACGCTGCGATAGCACCAGCGGCACGAGACATCGTGATACAGCACGCGATGCGACGTTTGCCACGGCATGTGCTGCGGATTCGTGAGTGCGTAGAGATCCACGACGGGCGCGCCCAGCGCGGATGCGAGATGCACCGGTCCGCTGTTGTTCGAGATGAGAACGCGAGCGCGCTGGATGAGCGCGGCGAGTTCCCCGAGTTCGAGCGCGCCGGACAGATCGTGCGCGTAGGGACTCGTGCCGCAGGCGGCGCGGCACAAGTGACTTTCGCTTCGCGAGCCCGTCACGAGAATCGGCCATTCCAATTGAGCGCCGAGACGTTCGATCGTTTCGGCAAAGCGTTCGACGGGATAGCGGCGCGATTCCGCGCTCGCACCCGGATGCACGACGATGAACGGTGCGTCCATATCGACATCGCGGGCGATGAGCTTTTGCGTCAGCGAGTCGATATCGGCGGGGCGCACGGAGAAGCGCATGCGCGTATCGTCGGCTTTCGCACCGACTCTTGCGACGAGAGCGAGTTGCCGCTCCACTTCATGCCGTGTGCCGTGCTGCGGTTCAGTCTCCTGAACCCAGTCGGTGAGCAAACCATACGGATTCTCGCGGCAATGCGCGAGCCGCAGCGGAATGCCGGCGAGATGACACAACATGGCCGCGGGCAGCGGATTCTGGCTGTAGACGCTGAAGATCACCGCTGCATCGAAATGCGCCGATGCAAGGCGCGCACGCATGGCGAGATCGGCGAGGGCGTCGATGGGCGCATCCTGCCTGACCCACGGCGCGTCGTATTCGATCACATCGTCGATTGCATCGATGAAAGGCGCCGTCGCCTTGCCCGCTCGCGATGCGAGCAAGGTCAGATGCCTGCCCGGCTGCGCGGCGCGTAACGCGTGCAGCGCGGGCGTCGTCATCAGCACGTCGCCGAGATTGTCGAGACGGATGCAGAGAATGCGCTTGACATCCGCGCCCCATTCGCGCGCCTGGCTCGCGGCGCTCTTGCGCGCATGCGCTTCGACGACGGGTGCAAGCATGGGCTTCATGCGGGACACTCCGCATTGACGACTGCAATCGCCGCCTCGTACAGGTCCTTCGCGACGATATCCGGCTCGCGTCCAACGCCTTTGAGCCATTCGGTTTCGTTGCCGTTATCGATCAGCGCACTGCGGCAGCCCGCGCGATGACCGGCTTCGACGTCATCGAGAATGTCGCCGATGAACCAGCTCTGCGAAAGATCGATGCCATGCTCGCGCGCCGCACGCAACAGCAGGCCGGGCGCGGGCTTGCGGCATTCACACGCGCGCGTGAATTCAGGCACGACGCCCCGCGGATGATGCGGGCACCAGTAAATGCCGGCGAACGACGCGCCCGCTTCGGCTGCGAGTTCACGCAAACGCGCTTCGACGCGATCGAGTGCCTGCAAGTCGAACTTGCCGAGCGCGACGCCGCTCTGATTGCTGATTACGAAGATCGGCAGTTCGAGCCACGAAAACAGGCGCAACGCGTCGAGCGCGCCCGGCGCGAGGCGCATCTTCAGCGGATCGACGTTCCAGGGCACATCGTCGAGCAAGGTGCCGTCCTTGTCGATGAAGATCGCAGGCCGCAGTGGTTGCGTCATCGTGCGGCTCCGCCCATGGCAACGCGCGCGGCGGCTTGTCCTTCCTCGCCCGCAAGTCGCGCGTAGACCTGTGCGAGCGCCTGCGCGACGCTCGACCATGTGAACATTGCGTTCGCGCGGGCGAGGCCCGCTTCGCCCATTCGCGTGGCGAGCGCGGCATCTCGCTTGAGCGCGACGAGCGCATCCGCGAGCGCGGCCGGATTCTTCGGCGGCACGAGCAAGCCGGTTTCTCCGTGCGCCACCGAGTAGCGAATGCCGCCGACAGCAGCACCGATGACGGGCCGCCCGCAAGCCATCGCCTCCAGCGGCGTGATGCCGAACGGCTCGTACCACGGCGTCGTCACGAAGACATCGGCTGCGTTATAGAAGTGCTTCAGTTCACCTCGTCCATGACGGCCCACGAAGTGAACATGCTCTTCGATGCCGCATTCGCGCGCGACCCCGCGCAGCCTGCCGATCTCCGGCGTCGCGTTCTCGTTCGCTTCGTCGGAATTGCCGCCCGCCACATAAAGCTCGGCACTTTCGCCATGCTCACCGTGTAGCATGCCGAGCGCGCGCACGACATTGTCGACGCCCTTGCGCGGCACCATGCGCCCGAGTTGCAGCACGATGAACCGGTCTTGCGGCCAGCCGAGACGTTCTCTCGCTGCCGCCTTGTCTAGCGGATGGAACTCCGCGCGATCGAAGCCGCACGGCACGAGGTCGATGCGCGCGGGATCGGCGTCGTACAGATGAATCAGATCGTTCTCGTCCTGGGGACATTCGGCGATGACCGAATCGGAGCGCCTGACGAGCTCGTCTTCGATATCGAAGCGCGCATCGGGAAAGCCGTCCGATTCGCCTTGATGCAGGCGTCGCACGCGCCCCAGCGCATGAAACGTCGTGACGAGCGGCACGCCGAGCGCGTCCTTGATGCGCAGACCCACGAGGCCCGACATGAAGAAGTTCGCGTGCACGATGTCATACGGTTGCGCTTCCTTCTTCATGAAGTCGATCATGAAGCCGGCGAACGCATCCATATGCGGCAGAAGCTGTTCCTTCGGTAACTGCACGGGCGGACCGGCCGGTACATTTATCACGCGGATGTTTTCGAAGCGCGAGACGAGCGGCAATAACGAACGGTCGCAACGAGTGAACACATCGACGTCGTGACCGATGCGAACGAGCTGACGCGCGACATTCGCCACATAGATGTTTTGCCCGCCGCTGTCTACGCCACCCGCGATCGCCAAGGGCGATGCGTGCTCACTGATCAATGCGATTTTCACGGAAGTCCCCTTATCTTGCGATCCCAATGTGCGTGTGCGCGGCGCGCCATCGCGTGGATCAGTCACCAGCGTTCAGCATTCCCTGTGCCACTCGTTGTCGAACTGGCGAGAACTGCGAAACGATTTGCGGTTCGATGCGGGACGAACCAAATTTCGTTTGGTTCGTCGCGCGACGCACGCGTTTTTACGTGGGGCGTGTAGAACCGAAAGACGCCGACGATTTCGTCTGCCTGGCGCGGCGCAAATCGTCTTCGCGCACGACGCGGCGCATGTCCTGGACGCGCGAGGGGATCACGCGGCGCCTGGTCATCGCCCATGCGATGCCGCTTGCGAGGATCGGTAAATCGCGCATCAACGTGCGCTCGCGCCATGCCACGAGGAAGGCTTTTCCGGTGGCGTGAAGGGCTTGGTCGAATGGCAGGCGCATCCATGCGACCCACGCGGCGTTGCGCGCGAGGAGCCTGCGCCGTTGTGCGCTGTCGCGCAGCGGTGAGGGATGGTGATGAAGGACGAGGTCATCCATATAGACCATCTCGTAGCCGGCGGACAGGACATCCAGCGAGACGAGCGTTTCTTCTCCGCCGATGAAAAGCCTGGGCTCGTAGCCGCCGACTTGCCGGAAGACGTCGGTGCGGAACACGCACGCGCCCGCCATGAAGCCGACGAGCGCGGGACCGGGCAAGCCACGATGCGGCAGCGGGCTTTCGCGCATTCGTTGGCAGGTCTCGTCCGCCGCGCCGTCGGCACCGACGACGACGCGCGCGTTGAGCACCGCGACGCGCGGCGCCGCATCGAGGATCGCGACGGCGCGCGACAGCGATCCGGCGCTCCACCAGGTGTCGTCATCGCAGAATGCGACGTACTCCGTCGCGACGCGAGCGACGCCGAGATTGCGTCCGGCCGCGCCGAGATTGTCCGGCGCCACGACGAGTTCGACCGATGGAAACTGCGCCGCAATGCGCTCGGCCGTGCCGTCGGTGGACGCATTATCGACCGCTACGATGCGGATGCGGTCCGGCAGCGCGGCAAGTCTTGCGAGCGTGTCGAGCACCTGATCGGCTCTGTTGTACGTCAGCACGACGACGGTGAGCCGCGCGCGATCGGGCTCGGAAAGTGTTGCCGGTTCAGCCATGGTCGACGGCTCGCAGAGTCCAGAAGCGTTCGGGCGCGAGCACGTCGTCATAGCCGTGGGGCCCGAAGGCTTTGAGCTGACTCGCATAACATTGCACCGCGCGTTGCTTCGCTTCGATGCAGCGCGAGAGCGTGGCGGCATCGATCGGATCGAGCAGCGGCGTCGCTTCGATGCCGCTTCCGATGAGCTCGACGAGCCGTTGCTGCACGAGGCCATCCATGCGCCGATATAGACAGTCTTCGTACGCAATGCATGCCGTCGCGTCCGAAAGGCACGCCTCGCGCGCGGCCGTATGAACCAGCGCGTGGTCGGAATGAAAGAGGCCGAGCGGGATGAGGAGCGTGGCGCAATCCTTCTCGCGCATCACGTCGCGAATGGCCGAGGCGATCTTGGCGGTGGTCGCGCTCGTGCCGCCTTGCGTGTATTGGGAGTCGAGAAAGCCGAGATGCACGGCACGAGCGCCCAGGACGTGCAGCGCGGCTTTGTCTTCGACACGGCGCTCGCGCATCGCCTGATGTGCGTCCGCGAAGCCGCACTGCGCGTCCCAGTCGGTGGCGAGCGCCGTGTCCGGCGCACCCGCGAATATCGTGCAGACGGATGCGCCCGGCGACGCGGCGAGCAGGGCGCCGCAACTGAAGACGGCATCGTCGAGATGCGGGGAAATCACCAGGGTTCTTTGAGCGGAGAGAGGCATGGCCGGTTGCTTTCGATGAATCGATCCGAAGCCACTGCGCAATGAGCGTGCCTCGACGCGCCGGTCTGCAGGTAATCGTCTGATCGTGCGCGGTCGGCGCGTGTCGATTGATTAGGAACCCAAGCTAATCGCAACGCGGAGACGACTTCAGCCCGTTCGCATGAAGGCACCGCCGGGGTCCGCTCCGACCCAGGCGCATCGGCCGCGACCGACGCTTAACAAAAGCGTGAGCACGCCGGCGCACAAGAAGGCGAGCCGGACGATCGTGGGCTATCTGAGATTGTCGCGCGATGCAGGGCATACGCTCAGCGCATCGCGATAACTTCAACGCCGCCGCTTCTGCTGAAGCGAAGGCGGCCGTTCGGTCAGGCTGTTCGCCGTGTCCTTGACGAGCGCGCCTGCATCGATGAACTGACGCCGGTACTCCGCCGGCGTCGTTTGCTTCGCGGCCTTGAATTGCCGATTGAAGTTGGCGACGTTCGCAAATCCCGAGCGCGCGGCGATGACCGATATCGGCAGGGACGTGTCGCCCAGCATCCGGCACGCATGGCCGATTCGAACCCGAGCGATGTATCGCCCGACGCTCTCGCCGATGTGCTGCACGAAATAGCGCGTCAAGGTGCGCTCCGAAAGGCTCGCCGCTTCGCATAGCTCCGATAGCCGGAGCGGTTCGGCAAAGCGCGCATCGATCATCGAAAGAACGCGATTGATGCGCTCGGGCTCGTGACCGGACGGCCCCGCGTTCGTCTGATTGAAAGCGCTCGGCGACGCGAGCGGATGGCCCGGCGCATCGGCGAGCGTGCACAGGACATCGAGCGCGGCGCTCAGGCGTTCGCGCGGCGCGGTCGAGAGCAACTGTTCGAGACGGCTGCGCATCCGTTCGCCGGCGGGAGGCTCGAACGCCAGCCCGCACGCCGCACGGCGCAGGAGCTTGCGAAGCGGCTCGTATTCGCGGCAGCAGTCCGCCATGCGCCGCGCCCAGTCGCCGTCGAACCAGATGACGATCGCGACTTGCGGCAACGACGAGTCGATCGACCGGTTCGACGACCACGTATGCGGCAAATCAGGCGGCACGAGGACGAGATCCTCGGCCTGATAGTCGTTCACCGAATCGCCGATATAGCGCTTGCCGTGACTGTTCATCGTCAGCGTCAGCTCGTATTCCGGATGGTGATGCCATTCGAATGGAATACGCGCGAGCCGCCGATGGTAAACCCGCACCGAACAGTCCGCGCCGAATTCGACATGCTCGTAGGCTGGTTTCATGGCCGAAAACGCAAATGAATTGCCTGAATCGTATCACCGCCGCAGACGGACGCATCATATGCTGTGTCCACGGAAATTCATGTGGAGACGATCATGGCGCTGAAAATCGATGACTTGCCGGGCGCGATCCGGCAAGCAAAAAAGGAACTGCGCGCCGCGCTGCCGAACTACCGCGAAGTGTTCGCGCAAGTCGAGCAGACGATCGGCGAGGAAGCGAAGCGGATCGCCGCGCGGCGCGATCGCGGCGAAGACGTCATTCCGGAAATTCAGTTCGCCGACATCACCGAAGGGCGCGTGAGCGGCGAGCAGATCGCGCTCGTCAAGTCGAGCGGCGCGTGCGTGATCCGCAATGTCTTTCCACGCGCACAGGTACAGCAATGGGATGAAGACATCGCGCATTACGTCGAACGAAATCGCCTCGACAAGCGCCTCGAAAACCGCGCCGAAGACAAGTACTTCGGTCAGCTCGCGTCGAGCAAGCCGCAAATCTACGGCGTGTACTGGTCGAAGCCTCAAGTGCTGGCGCGCCAGTCGGAGTCGCTGACCGCGGCGCGCGTGTTTCTCAACAAGCTCTGGCGCAACGAGAGCGAAGGACGCGTTCACTTCGACCCGGAACATGTGCCGGTTTATGCCGACCGTCTGCGCCGGCGGCCGCCCGGTTCCGCGTCGCTCGGCTTGTCGGCGCATTGCGATGGCGGCTCGGTCGAGCGCTGGATCGAAGGCAATTTCCGCAAGGTGTATCGCCACGTCTTCGCGGGCAACTGGCGCGATTACGATGCGTTCGACGCCGCTTTCCGTCCCGATGTCGAAGAGATCGCATCGCCGGCCGTGTGCTCGATGTTCCGCACGTTCCAGGGCTGGACCGCATTGACGCCGCAAGGTCCGGGCGACGGCACGCTGCAGCTCGTGCCCATCGCCAACGCGATGGTGTACATCCTGCTGCGCGCGCTCCAGGACGACGTCGCCGACGACGACCTGTGCGGCGCGATGCCCGGACGCGCGCTGTCGATCAGGCCGGAGTATCACGCGCCGCTGTTCGAGGCGCTGTCGTCGATCCCGAAGATGGATGCGGGCGACACCGTGTTCTGGCATAGCGACGTCATTCACGCGGTCGAAGACGAACACAAGGGCGCCGGCTACAGCAACGTCATGTACATCGCTTCCGCGCCCGGATGCGCCAAAAACGACGCGTATCTGAAGCGTCAATTGCCGAGCTTCCTGAAGGGCGAAAGCCCGCCCGATTTTCCAGGCGATCATTTCGAAGTCGATTTCGAAGGCCGCGCGACGCCCGACGACCTGACGCCGCTCGGCAAGTCGCAACTCGGATTCGAACAGCGCGCGTGAACGCGTCGCTTCATAAATAAATAAAACCCGGAGACAAGCAATGAAACGATCAACGATGTCGGTTGCGGCAGCCGTCGCGATGTTCATCGCCGGCACGCACGCGGTATCGGCCGCCGAACAGATCTCGGTCCTGCACTGGTGGACTTCCGGTGGCGAATCGAAAGCGATCCGCGTGCTCAAGGACGACATGAGCAAGCAAGGATACGAATGGAAGGACTTCGCCGTCGCGGGCGGATCGGGCACGGCGGCCATGACCGCGCTGAAGACACAGGTGATCTCGGGCAACGCGCCCTCCGCCGCGCAGATCAAAGGACCGCTGATTCAGGACTGGGCCGATCAGGGCGTGGTCGTCACGATCGATCAGGCCTCGGCCGACTGGAAAGCGCACACGCCCGCGCAGATCGACAACGCGATGAAGTCGGGCGGACATTACGTCGCCGCGCCGTTCTCGGTGCATCGGATCAACTGGCTGTGGATCAACAAGGGGGATCTCGACAAGGTCGGTGGCAAGCCGCCCACGACGTGGCCGGAGTTCTTCGCGCTTGCCGACAAATTTCGCGCGGCGGGCATCACGCCTGTCGCGCATGGCGGTCAGCCGTGGCAGGACATGACCATCTGGGAGACGGTCGTGCTGTCGCAAGGCACGGACTTTTATCGCAAGGCGCTCATCGATCTCGATCAGAAGACGCTCACGTCGCCGCAAATGATTCAGGTCTTCGAGACGGTGCAGAAGATACGCACTTACTTCGACAAGGCCTATCACGGCCGCGACTGGAATCTCGCCACCGCGATGGTGATCTCGGGCTCGGGCGGCATGCAGTTCATGGGCGACTGGGCCAAGGGCGAATTCGCGAACGCGAGCAAGAAGGCGGACGTCGACTTCGTCTGCGCGCCCGCTCCGGGCACGTCGAACGCCTACACGTACACGGCGGATGCCTTCGTGTTCTTCCAGCAGAACGGGAAGAAGGATGCGACGCCGGGACAGATCGCGATGGCGAAGACGATCATGTCGCCCGAATTCCAGGAACAGTTCAGCCTCAACAAGGGTTCGATTCCCGTTCGCCTCGATGTGCCGATGGACAAGTTCGACAGCTGCGCGAAGAAGTCTCGCGCGGACGAGCAGGCGACGATCAAGTCGGGCGGCTTCCTGCCTTCGCTGGCTTTCGGCGAACTTCAATCGCCGGTGACGGCGGGCGCGATCACCGACGTCGTGACGAATTTCATGAACTCGAACGAGGATGCGAAGGAAGGCGTGCGCAAGCTCGCCGCCGCCGCGAAGATCAAATAAAAGGCGCATCCGTAGCGCCGACGCCTTCATAAGAAGCCTTCCCGCCGCCCGACGGAATGTGGACTCAACGATTGTTCCCGTCTGGCACTAACTTCCTGGATTTTTCGCTGTGGATACTCGGTCATCGGTTCGCCGCTTGCGCGACGGACCGCACCGAAACGGGGAATGCCGCGCCGGCGAGCCCGATTTTCCACTTCTCCAGGAACCGTCATGAACACGATCCGCGTCTGTGGCTTGAAACGCCTGCCGGGCAAGTTGCTTAGAAAGTTCTCGCCGGCGCGCGCGCTGGCGACACTCGCCGTCGCCGTGTGCGCGTGGGGCGGCGCGCAGGCCGCGAACGCCGAAGACAAGGAAGTGACGATCGCGTATCAGCAGATCGTCGATCCCTGGGTCGTCGGCATCGCCGATGGCTCCATCGCCAAGGCGACCGGCTACAAGATCAACTGGCGGCAGTTCGAATCCGGCGCGAAGGTGGCGACCGCGATGGCCTCGGGCGACATCAAGATCGGCGTGATCGGCTCCAGCCCGCTCGCCGCCGCCGTCAGCCAGGGCGTGGACGCGCAGCTCTTCTGGATTCTCGACAACATCAACGAAGCCGAGGCGATGGTCGTGCGCAACGGCTCGGGCATCGCCAAGCCGGCGGATCTGAAGGGCAAGACCATCGGCGTCCCGTTCGTCTCGACGACGCACTATCACACGATGTTCGCGCTGCAGCACTGGGGCATCGATCCGTCGTCGGTGAAGATTCTCAACATGCAGCCGAATCAGATCGCGGCGGCGTGGGAGCGCGGCGATATCGACGCTGCCTACGTGTGGGATCCGGCGCTCTCGCAACTCAAGAAGAGCGGCAAGGTGCTGATTACGTCGGGCGATCTGTCCAAGCTCGGCAAGCCGACGTTCGACGGCATCGCGGTCGATCGTGCGTGGGGCGAAGCGCACAAGGACTTCATGGCGAAGTTCGTCAAGGCCATCTCCGATCTCGATGCGCAATACCGCAACGATCCGGCCAAATGGACCGCGCAGTCGCAGCAGGCCGCGGCCATCGCGAAGACGATCGGCGGCGCGCCGGCCGACGTGCCGGGCTCGCTTTCGCTGTATGGCTATCCGTCGGCGCAGGAGCAGGCGACGAAGCAGTGGCTCGGCGGCGGCGCATCGAGCCGCGCGGCCTTCGCGCTCAAGGACACGGCGGACTTCCTGAAGCAGCAGAAGCGCGTCGACGCCGTGCTGCCGGACTATTCGAAGTTCGTGACGGCGGAATACGTCGAAGCCGCGGAAAAACTGAAATAAGCCCGGCCGCGCGCCGCTTGCCCTTGGCACATCCGAGTCCGGAGGACATATGGGTTGCATGCAGGTGAAGAACGTGAGCGTGGTGTTTCCGGGCCGACGCCCGGGCGAGCGCGTGCAAGCGCTCGACGGCATCGATCTCACTATCGGCGATGGCGAATTCGTCGTCGCGCTGGGTGCGTCGGGTTGCGGCAAGACGACGCTTTTATCGCTGATGGCGGGTTTCATCGCGCCGTCATCGGGTGAGATGCTGCTCAACGGCAGGCCGGTAGAAGGGCCGGGCGCCGATCGCGGCGTCGTGTTCCAGAAGCACGCGCTCTTGCCGTGGCTCAACGTGCTCGACAACGCGACCTTCGGCCTGAAGCTGCAAGGCGTGCCGAAGGCGCAGCGCGAGGACATCGCGAAGCGCAATCTCGCGCTCGTCGGCCTTCAGGATTTTCATCGGCACATGATTTATCAGCTGTCGGGCGGCATGCAGCAGCGCGTCGGCATTGCGCGCGCGCTGACCTGCGATCCGGCGATGCTGCTGATGGACGAGCCGATGGCCGCGCTCGATGCCCTCACGCGCGAGACCATCCAGGAGCTGCTGCTCGATGTCTGGCAGCGCACGCAGAAGATGTTGTTCTTCATCACGCATAGCGTCGAGGAGGCGCTTTTTCTGGCGAGCAGGCTGATCGTGATGTCGCCGCGTCCGGGCCGCATCACGCATAGCTACGATCTCGATTTCAACCGCCGCTTCCTCGCCACACGCGATGCGCGCGCGATCAAGTCCAGCCCCGATTTCATCGAGATGCGCGAGCGGGTGCTCGGCATCATCTACGGCGACGAGCGCGCCGCTCATCATGCGGAGGAGATTCATCATGGTTAAGCGCGCATCGATGACGGTGCCGGGTCCCGCGATCGACAGCGGCATCGGCGCATCGCGGCGTCCGCCGGGCCGGCCCGCGCGGCAATCGAAGAAGAAGCCGGTGAAGCCGGGCGACACGTTCGGCGTGCCAGGCTACGGCAGCAGCTTCGCGATGAGCATCGCGACCGTCGCCGTGCTCGTGGCCGGCTGGTTTCTGATCACCGGCATGCACTGGGTCAAGCCGCTCTTTCTGCCGTCGCCGCAAGCGGTCTATGCGAAGTTCATCGCGGTGGCGAGCGATGGCTTCGCGAACTCGACGCTCGCGGAACACGTCGTCGCGAGCTTGCTGCGCGTGTTCGGCGCATTCGCGCTCGCGTGTGCGACGGCGATTCCGGTCGGCGTGATGATGGGCGTCTCGCGGCACGCGCGCGGCGTGTTCGATCCGCCGATCGAGTTTTACCGGCCGCTGCCGCCGCTCGCGTATTTGCCGCTCATCATCATCTGGTTCGGCATCGGCGAGTTCTCCAAGATCTTCCTGATCTATCTCGCGATCTTCGCGCCGCTCGCGATCGCCGCGCGCGCGGGCGTGCGCTCGGTGTCGATCGAGCAGATCCACGCCGCGTATTCGATGGGCGCGTCGCGCACGCAGGTCGTCACGCATGTGATCCTCAAGTCCGCGCTGCCGGAGATTTTCACGGGCATGCGTATCGGCATCGGCGTCGGCTGGACGACGCTCGTCGCGGCGGAGATGGTCGCTTCGACGCGCGGTCTCGGCTTCATGGTGCTCAACGCGGCCGAGTTTCTTGCGAGCGATGTCGTCATCATGGGCATCATCGTGATCGGCTTCTTCGCGCTTTGCTTCGATCTGCTGATGCGGTATCTGGAAAAAGCGATGGTGCCGTGGAAAGGCCGCGTGTGATGCCTTTCAATAGCCGATCCTGAGCGGCTCGGGATGCGTGCGGCTGATCGCGAGCGTCGCGCCGACCTTGAAGCCCGAAAGCGTGATGGATGCCGTGAACGGACGGCATCCGTTCGCCGCGTTCGGATCGAGCGCCGAATTCGCCTGGAACGACTGCGTGACGCCTTCGGCCGCGAAGTACACGGTGACGTCGTTGCCGCGTCTGACGGCGAGCGCGGCGCGCGGTCCGTTGAGCGAGTCGAGGATCGGATCGCCGCTGCAATCGGGCGATGCGAAATCGACGACCTTCGTCGCGAGCCAGTTGAAGTCGGTCGCGGAAAAGTGAAAGGTCGCGTCCTGTACGCGTGCAATGGGAATCACGGCGGTTGCGTCTCCGGCCGTCAGCGCGACGCCGTTTTGCGCGGCGAAGATCGTGAGATCGCCGATGACGTGACCGTTCGCATCGAACACCCTGACAGGGCGATGCCTTGCCTGATGCGCGAAGTCATCGGCGGGCGATGTTGTTGCGTATAGCGCGATCAGCGCTCCGATCAGCCAGTGCCTCATGTCGGTCTCCGTGCGGTCCGTGCGCGTCTTCCGTCAATAAGCCACGCGCAACGGCTCGGGATAATGCTGCGTCAGCGGATACGTGCGCTCGATGGCCCAGTAGTTGGCGCCTTGGTCAGACAGACTCGTCAGGCAGGTCGTCGCCCCGGTAGACGGATCTGTCTGCCTGAACGACCACACTTGCACGTTGCCGGACATTTGCTTGCCCGCGATATAGACGGTCACGTCGGCGCCTTCTCTGAGCGGCATCGCCGGAGCGGGGCTGCCGGCATCCGCGACGGCGACGCTTCCGGTGCAATCGCGCGATGGGTACGGCACGAACGTATAGCCGACCCATTCGTATTGCGAGGCCGAATACTGCAACGGACCGACGCGCTTGTGATTCACCGCCACGAAGACGGGCTCGCCGTCTATCGCGAGATACACGCCGTTGACGCCCGAATAAACCTCCAGCGGGCCGACGCGCTTTCCCTGTGCGTCGTACACCATCGGCTGGCGCAATGTGTTCTCGCCGGAATGCGCGCGATCGTCGCGTTTATCGCGTTTATCGCGTTCATCGGCGGCGCTCACGCTCGCGCACAGGACGAGCAGCAAAACAAGCATTCGACACATGAAGCGTCTCCGTCGATCGTGCCCGATCAATATCTGATGGTGAGCGGCTCGGGATAATGAGCCGTCAGCGGATAGTTCGTCTCGGCCGTGAATGCGGGCACGGGCGCGGTGGATGGCGGCATGTGCCCGATAGTCGGCGGCGGCGTGCACTGCTTGCCGTCGAAGACCGCGACGACCTGAGCGGGCGACGAGTCCGTATCGCCCGCGATCAGGAGCGTGACGTCCGCGCCCGTTCTCATCGCGATCGACGGTCGTGGGCCGCTGCCGGGAGGAATGATCGGCGAGCCGCTGCAATCGGCGGTCGAGTAGTCGAATGGTCCGTAAGTCGACCACTGGAATTTCGCCGAGTCGTACGCTTCGCCGTTGTTGTTCAGGCGCGTGATCTGCGCGAAGACGAGCGCGCGGTCGATCGTGAGGAACACGCCGTCGTAGCCGCCGTAAGAAGCAAGGCGTCCGATAAGTTTGCCTTGTGCATCGAATACTTTCAGAGCGGGCTGGTCGCGATGTCGTCGCCCGTCCTGCCTGTCGTCTGCGTCCGCATGCAGGGACATTGCGCTCACGGCCGACAGGACCACGAAGATAAGCGACAGACGCATGAGGCGTCTCCTTCCACTGACGACGTCCGCATGGGGCTTGCGGACCGGATTCGACTGTTCAATGAGCATAGGTTCGCGATGCGCTTATTTCAAGCGCCGCGAAGTCATGGATAGCTTTGCAAATCGCCGTCGGCTCGTTCGTCTTTGAATGAGACGCGAAGGAGCACGCGATGAGCGGACGCGATTTTCTCGAACAAGGCCCTCTTGCGGCCATCGACGGGGTGAGGATCGGCGAGTTGATCGGACTCGATGGCGACGCTGCGTCCCCGTTCGTCGTCTACCCTGGCCAGCCGGGGAGCGCGGCGCTCGTCGCGCGCACGGTCGTCGATCTGCGCGGCATGCATATCGGCCGTCAAGTCGCGCTGATGTTCGAAGCCGGAGACCCGACGCGCCCGATCATCATCGGCTGTCTGATCGGATGCGAAGCCTGGCCGTTCGACGATGCGCCCGCACAGATCGATGTCGACGCCGATGGCAAGCGGCTTCTCGTGACGGCGAAGGAGCAGATGGTGCTGCGTTGCGGAAAAGCCAGCATCACGCTCACGCGCGACGGACATGTGCGCATACGCGGAAGCAGCGTGTCGAGCAGTGCGTCAGGACTGAATCGCATCATCGGCGGATCGGTGCAGATCAACTGATGCATGTCGCCGTGGACACGACGAAAGCCGACGAAGCCGAACCGGTCGCCGACTCGGCGAGCGGCGTGCTTTTCCGCGTGCTGGAGCAACATGTCGAAGACGCCGCCGCCTTGCGGCGAATCCGCTCCCGTCTCGTGCGCGCGCCGCATGTGCGGCTCTCCGATCTGACACGGCTCGACGAACGCATCGCGGCGCATCTCGACGGCATCGCCGTGGCGGGACGCGCCGGCCTGCGTTCGAGCATTCGGGCGCTGGAGCACGCGGGCAAGGGCGAACTGTTCACCGCCGCCGTCGGTTGCATCGAGGCGCGTTCGGACCCGGCGATCATGCGGCTGCTCGCTTTGAGTCAGGCCACGCCCAATGCCAGAGCGGGCTTTCATTCGGCGTTCGGCTGGGTGAGTCCGGGCCGTCTCGCCGGTGTCGTCTCGATCCTGCTCGCGTGCGACGACCCCGCCGCGCGACTGGCTGGCATCGAGGGATGTGCGCAGCATCGCGTCGATCCGAAGCGGCATCTCGACGCGGCGCTCGTTTCCGACGACGCTGTGCTGCGCGCCCGGGCGCTGCGCTGCGCGGGTGATATCGGCCGCGTCGATCTGCTCGGAACATGTCAGGCCCATCTCGATCACGCGGACGCGTCATGCCGGTTTCATGCCGCGCGATCCGCGCTGCTGTTCGGCGATCGCGACGAGGCGCTCGAGGTCATTCGCGATATTGCGGCTACGCCATCCATGTTCGGCGACATCGCGCTCGCGCTCGCGGCGAGCGTGCTCGCGCCCGCCGATGCGCATCGATGGCTGGAGCGATTCGCTTCTAAACCGGAGAGTGCGCGCAGGCTGATTCGCGCCGTCGGTTTCACCGGCGATCCACGTTATGCGCAGTGGCTGATCGGCCGTATGGACGATGACCGCGTGGCGCGGCTCGCGGGCGAGAGCTTCAGTCTCATCACGGGAGTCGATTTCGTTCGTCTCGGGCTGGAACGCGCGCCGTTGGCATCGGGGAATTCCGGCGGCGAAAAAGATGCCGATGCCGCCGAGGAAGAGGACGACGGCGCGCCGTGGCCGGACCCCGACAAGACGCGCACATGGTGGCACGCCAACAAGGCGCGGATGCCGGGCAGCGGGCGCTATCTCATGGGCGCGTTGTCGTCGAAAGCGCAGTGCATCGACGTGTTGCGCAATGGCGCTCAGCGGCAGCGCGCCGCGGCGGCCATTCAACTGCGCCTCGCCGATCCGCGCAGCGTGCTCTTCAATTGCGCAGCGCCTGCATGGCGTCAGCGACGCGCATTGCAGGCGATGGATTGACGCTCTTTCAAAACGATTCTTCGTGCTTCGTCTTAACACTGTTCGCGATAGGGGGTCGTCAATGTGGAGCATCGAGAATCGGACTGCCTACGAAGTCGATACGTCATGGACGCGCGACAAGGAGGGCACGCACGAATGGATCGTCGCGGTAAAGGCGACCTATGACATCACGCCGGCGGGACCGCGGCTCGCGGACGAGCAGACGCCGCCGGTCGAGACCGCCGAATACACCGGCACGCCCGGACGGTCCAGCCTTCGCTACGACTCGGACTTGCTCGGGCCCAAGCCGACGACCGACATCGTGCTCAACGGTACCGCTTACGCGCCCGGCGGCAGGCCCAGCGACGACTTTCTGGTCGACATGCGGGTTGGGCCGGTTCGCAAGACGCTGCGTGTTCGCGGACATCGTAGATGGGGAAAAGGGATGCCCGGACGCATGCTGGCGGAGCCGGTCGTCCGTCTGCCGGTCATCTACGAGCTCGCTTATGGCGGCTACGATGCGCCCGGCGACGACCCCGCCAGACACGGCTATGACGCCCGAAATCCGGTCGGGCGAGGCGTAGTCGGCGCAGGGCAGAGCCGGGAAGGCATGGCGATGCCCAATTTCGAATACCCGAGCGGACGTCTGGACAAGGATGGCCCCGCCGGGTTCGGCGCCATCGACAGCTTCTGGTCGCCGAGGCGGGAACGCGCCGGCACTTACGACGATGCGTGGATGCGCGATCGCTCGCCGCTGTTGCCCGAGGATTGGAGTCCGCACTCCTTGCAGTGCGCTCCACCCGATCAGCAACCCGCAAGCCCTCTGCAGGGCGGAGAGCCGGTCGAACTGATCAACCTCACGCCCGCAGGGTCGATGTCCTTCGCGCTGCCGAAGGTGCGCCTGGCTTTCACGACGCGCATCGACACCCGCGACGACGAGCATCGCGCACGCCTTTCGTCGGTGATACTGGAACCCGATGCGCTGCGTTTGATGCTCGTGTGGGTCACGGTTCTGAAGGTCGAAGACGAACCCGATTATCTCGAGAGCACGCTGGTCCGCGAGAAGGATTACCTGTCATGAGCGCACGCGTCGTCATGGCGGCCGCCGGTGCGCGCACGCCGCTCGGTCTCGGGGCAGAGGCAAGCGCGGCGGCCGTGCGGGCGGGTATAGGGGCGGCGCGCGAGCATCCGTTCATCGTCGACAGGCTCGGCAACTACGTGAACCTGGCCTTCGACGCCGGACTCGACCCGGGGCTGCACGGTCCGTCTCGTCTGCTTGCGCTGGCAGGTTTCGCGTGGCGCGACCTGACGCGCGCCCTCGCTCACCTGGGCGAAGCGCCGCTTCGATCGCCGATGATGGTCGCGCTGCCGGAAATCCGCCCTGGCTTCACGCATGAAGACGCGAGCGCCGTCATGCAGGGATTGCGGCGGCTGGGCGGATCGACGATCGATCCGATACAAGTCTCGGTGCATGCGCAGGGGCACGCAGCCGGAGTAGCGGCCTTCAGGAAGGCGAGCGAGTCGCTCGGAAGCGGCGAACTGGACGCGTGCGTCGTCGGCGGCATCGACAGCTATCTGCATCCTGAGACGCTGAATTGGCTCGACGGGCGCAGGCAGATCGCAGGCGAAGGATCGAGGAGCGGCTTCGTCCCCGGCGAGGGCGCGGCATTCTGCCTGTTGATGAGCGACGCCGCGTGCCGGCGGCTCGGCGTTGCCGAAACGATGCACCTCGTTGCAGCTGCGACAGGATCGGAGCGCTGCCTCATCAAAACGCGCGAGGTGTGCGTCGGCAAGGGTCTGACCGCGGTCGTGCGAGACGCGCTGACGAGCGCGCCGGGCGCGCGGAAGACGATCGATCATGTCATCTGCGATATCAACGGCGAGCGTTATCGAGGCGAAGAGTGGGGGTTCGTCTGCCTGAGACTGGGCCGGCATTTCAAGGATGCCACCGGCTATCTGTCGCCAGCGGACGTCTGGGGCGATGTGGGCGCGGCGTCCGGGCCATTGTTCGCGATGCTGGCTCATCAGGCGGCGTCGCGTGGCTATGCGGCAGGCCCGAGAACATTGATCTGGTCGAGTTCGGAGGCGGGCTTGCGGGCCTGCGCGCTTTTCGAATCGGCCACGATGCCGGCCGCTTCGCGCCATTGACTTGCTCGACGCGCCATGACCAGCGTTGGAATTCATCCTCCGAAGACGCCTGTCACCAAGGGCAGTTCCGGCACCGCTCGGGCCACGCTCCCGAACATGTGCAAGATGCCGGGGCCGCCCGCTCCGTTCGTTCCGGCTGCGTTGCCCAATACCGCCAAATCGGGCGATTCGCCGGACGGCTATTCGACGAGCGTCAAGATCGAGGGCGACGAGGTGGCTATCCGGGGCGCGATGTTCAACAGCTTCGGCGACATGGCGAGCAAGGGCACGGGCGGCGGTCTGCTTTCGAGCAACACGCACGGGCCGGCCAGATTCATCACGCCGGGATCGATGACGGTGAAAATCGAGGGCAAGAGCGTTCATCTTCTCGCCGAGCCGATGCTCAACAACTGCGGCCCGAACGGTTCTCCGCCCAATACCGGCGCGACGATGACAGGCGTGAAGCAGAAAAGATCGAAACGTCCGCCGGCGACTCAGGTCGGACCGGATTGCGGGAAAAAGAAGAAAAAGAAAAAGCGCAAATGGGACGATTGCATGTGCGGTCAGGTCTGCGAGATGGTCAAGGCCTACAACCAGTCGAAGAGCAAGAAGGCGAGGCTGAGCGATAGTCCCAGCAATCCCGGTTCCGACCACTACGATGCGTATCAGGCGAGCCTCAAGCAATTCGCGAAGGACTTCGCCGACGCCGTGACCGCGGCCGCCGGCAATCCCGATCATCCGGCCATCAAGCGCATGTTTTACAGTCCGAAGAACGTGAAGCCGCCGGACTGTCAGCACGAAAAATGGAAGCAGGCGGGAGGATTGGCGGACCCCGCTCGCAGCGGCCGGGGCGCAATGAATCCGGATCACATGCACCCGGCTTCTCTTAGCGGGCCACTCACCAGCGCCAATATGCGATGGGCCGACGCCCGCGTGAATTACACGGTCGGCGGCAGCATGAACCGGCTCAAACCCGCCCCCAAGCGCATGAAAGCGCATCCCTCTTGTAACTGTGATTAAGGAGGTCGCGTGAACACCCAACAGATGCAAGACCTGCTGCAGAAGCTGAGTGATACCAAGTTCAAGCTCAACGGCTACTTCAGCGACGATCCCGTGCGGCCTCAACTGCGCCCGCCGGCGAGCGGAGGCGACCTCGCGGCGCTCGATGCCTTTCTGCAAGCGCGCAACCTCGTCATGCCGGCGAGTTATCGATTGTTTCTGTCCACGAGCAATGGCGTATCCAGCTTGATGAATGATGAATTGTCACTGCTTTCGGCGCTCGAGGTCGCGCGCGACGACCACGGTCTCCTTCCGGAAATGGTCGACGAGTACCCGGCGTGCAGCCAGTTCGTCATCGGTGCGGGGAACACGCCGGAGTGCGTTTCGTTCGACGTGGACACTTCGCCCTCTAAGCATGGCTACGAGGTTGTGTGGATTTCCAGCATCGGGGAGCAATGGCGTCACGATAACTTCGAGGCTTTCCTGAAGGGCTATCTTTCAGTGCTGGAGCGTCGTGTTGCCGCTCAGCAGAAAGACCGGAAAAACCTCAAACCCTGACCGGGAAGTCCGACGCGATGGCAAACCCCATCCTCGAATTCACGGATGATCCTTCGTCGCCCATGCCGCTGGTCGAATTGAAACAGCATCTCGTGTTCTATGTGCCCGATCCGCCCGGTCCGGTCACGGCGAGACGCGTGTATGACGCGTACCTTCGCGCGGTCGGCGATGTCTTCAGGAACTACAGGTCGACCGTTTCGTGGGCGAGGCTCGAAGCGTGGGATGCGGCGGCGCGCATTCGCTTCGAAACCGTCTTGCTTCCCGAACTGCGCAAGACGGTGCATTGGGGCTATGGGTTTTCGGACGCAAAGCCCGTCGATTCGCGGGTCTTCATGTTTCACGGCTTTCGGCCTTTTACGGAACCCGAAATGGCGAGCTTCTTTCGCTTCGAATTCGATTGGCAAGTCGATGCCGCATTCCTCCGTTCACTCGCACTCGACATGATGTCGATGTTTCCGGTTTGCTCGGGCTATGGCGGTTATCTGCTGCAGGGACGTCCGTCTTCGAAATACGAAGAAGTTTCGTTCGAGCGCATCTATGCTTTGGCGCGCCGATACTGGGGCTGCGATGTGGAGGAGATCGAACTGAGCGCGAGGGAACTCAAGCGAGGCTACAAGTGCCTGAGCTGGCTGACGGTCATCGGCGAACCTTTTCGAACGCAATTTCAAAAGGAATTAGCGCAGGCGAAGCTTGCTGCTTTCGATTTCGTCGATGGGCCTTTCGCGACGCTTTTGCAGGTGTCGGACAGCCCGACGCTCGGCGACCGCAACGTTCAAGCGGATCTGAAACCGTATTTCGATGTCGCACGTGCGTTGTTGCCGATGCAGATCAAAAGCCACGAACCGTTCTGGAGCACTCGATGGGAAGACGGCCAGACCATGGCGTGGCTACAGCGCTTCACACATGGATGGCCGACCTGAGTTCATCCACTCACGCCGCCAGCGAACCGCACTCGGCCTTGCTGCTCGCAGCCTTCTTCGTCCGCCCCGCGCGTGACGGCGGCTGACACGCGCCGCACACGAAATGCGCCTGAAGATCGTGCCTGTGCGCGACGAACTTGCCCTTGCAGCGGCAGCATGGCGTCTGCTGCAGCATGTCCGCTTCGAAGAAGCGCACCAGTGTCCATGCACGCGTCAGGCTCAGGACGACTTCGAGCCGGTTCTGCCCGCAGTGCTCCACATACAGTCGATAAGCCTTGGTCAACGCATCGAGACGCGAACAGCGTGTCTGCTCCTTGAGAAACAGATAGATGTTGTAGAAGAGCGATGAATGGATGTTGGGCATCCACGTCATGTACCAGTCCGCCGAGAACGGCAGCATGCCCTTGGGCGGCGGCATGCCCTTCAATTCCCGATACAGACGGATCATGCGGTCGCGCGATAACGTCAACTCGGTTTCGAGCAACTGCATGCGAGCGCCCAGTTCGATGAGGGCAATCGCGCGATAGACTTCCTGCGCGTCGTCGCTGACGCTTTTGCGAAGCGTGGTTTCCATGCTCATGCGAACTGTTCCGCCGGCTGTCCGGCCAGCAGGATGGCGGCGTGAGTGGCGCCGACGTCGACGTGCGTGGCCGGTTGCGTCAATGCGGACAGCAACGAATGATCGTTGAAGCGGAACGCGCACAACAACTGGTTCGAACTGCAAAGCTTGATTGTTTGCGCGGCCGTGAGATTGGCCAGAATCATGGCGATTTCCGGCGAAAGCCCGAGCCGGAACATGGCGACGGACTTGTCCTCGAGCAACATGCGTTGTGCAAGGATCACGTACGACAGATTGATCTCGCGGATCGAGTCAAGCGATTCACTGCTATTCATGGTTTCCCGCTCTTCGGAAAAACCCCGTGGTTCATGCCGGCATTCTTGCCGTGCAATTTTCTTGTGCGTCGTTTGCGACTCGATCGACGTTCGCGATCATCTTGATACAAACGTTACATTTAGTCACAACTTCGGCGTAAGGTTAGGGTTCACCGAAAGGAAAAGCAAGCGCGCGAATTTCGCGGTTCCTTTCCTAATCTATCAATGCGGACGGCGTGGCGATCGGGAGCCCGAGCACGTCGTCGGGGGCGACCGGCCGGCTCAGCAGGAAGCCCTGCACGAAGTCACATTGCGCATGCCTGAGCAATTCCAGTTGCGCTGTTTCCTCGACGCCTTCAGCCGTCACGCTCAGGCCCAGCGTGTGACACATCTGGATGATGCCGCACACGATGCTGCGCGTTGCCTGATCCGATTCCATCCGCGTGATGAAGGAGCGGTCGATCTTCACGCAGTCCGGTGCGAAATCAGCCAGATAGCGCAGACTCGAATAGCCGGTGCCGAAGTCGTCGATGGCGATGCGCACGCCCAGCTTCTTCAACGCACCGAGCGTGCGCTGTGCAAGGCTCGGGTCGTCCATCAGCGCGCTCTCGGTGAGTTCGAGTTGCAGCGTCGAGGCGGGCAGGGCATGGCGGCGCAAGGCTTCGTCGACGACATCGACGATGGTCGCGTCGCGCAACTGTCGCGCCGACACGTTCACCGAAACGCCGAGCGCGCGCGCGCCGGCCTGCCGCCATAGCGCGAGCTGACGCAGGGCGTCGTCCATCACCCATGCGCCGACTTCGGCGATGAAGCCGCTCTCTTCGAGAATGGGAATGAAGACGCCCGGCGAGACGAGCCCGCGCTCCGGATGCCGCCAGCGAATGAGCGCTTCGACGCTGCGGACCTCGCGCGTGTGCGGCTCGTGGATCGCCTGGTAGTGAAGCTGAAACTCCTTCTTGGCGAGCGCCGCGGGCAGGTCGCGCTCGAGTTCGAAATCGACGATGCGTTCGCTCGAATCCTTGTCGGCGAAACGGTAGCCGTTGCGTCCGGCTTTCTTGGCCGCATACATCGCGATATCGGCGCTCGTCAGAAGCGTCTCGCGATTCCCCCCGTTTTCGGGAAAGACCGATATGCCGATCGACGCCGTGATCGTGCCGGCGCGGTGTGCCTGATCCGCCTGCACGAGCGCATCGAGCGTGGCGCGCGCGATCTCGGCGAGCGGGTCCTTGTGCTTCGCGCCGTCGATCAGCACGGCGAATTCGTCGCCGCCGAGACGTGCGAGAAATGCATCGGCCGGCAACGCGGCCCGGATGACCCTGCTCAGCGATTTGAGCAGCCGGTCCGCCGCCGTGTGACCGAGCGTGTCGTTGAGCACCTTGAAACGGTCCAGGTCGATGAACATCAGCGCGAAGGGCGCCTGCTTGCGGCATCGCTCGTCGATCCTGCACATGAGCGCGGCGCGATTCGCGAGACCGGTCAGCGAATCCGTGAAGGCGAGGCGGTCCAGTTCGGCGAGGCGGTCCTGCTCCGCCGTGACATCCTCGCTGATGCCGACGATGCGCGCCACATTGCCCGCGCTGTCCAGAACGGGCGATCCGGTGCTTTGAATCCAGCGCACATTGCCGTCCAGACGGCGGATGCGGTATAGCGCCTTCTGGCTGACTTTCGATTCGGCGATCCGGCGCATCGCGGCCGTGAGTTGCGGCAGGTCTTCCTGCAGCACGAGCGCCATCCAGGCCTGGGGCGACTCGCGAAACGTTTGCGCATCCAGGCCGAAGACGGCCGCGCATCCCGCGCTGATGTGATGAAAGCCCGTGAAATCGGCGTTATAGGAATAGAAGCAAAGGCCGACGTGCGCCTCCATCTCCGACATCAGCGTCTCTCTGGCGCAGAGCGCGGCGGCGAGTTCCGCCTGCTGCGTCATGTCCTGCGAGGCGCAAATCACGCCTTCCACGCCGCCGTCGCCGTTCTCTATCGGAATGAGGCGCGAATGCCAGGTCTTGGGCGCGCCCGACGTGGTCGGGCAACTGCCTCGGAATGTCGCGCGTGCGCCGCTCATGGCGGCATGAAACGCATCGTGCGCGGCGGTCGCGTCTTCACCGGACCAGAAGCCGAGCCAGTTCGAACCGGCGAGTTGTTCGGGCGCGCTCGCTTCCATGAGTTCGGCGCCATATTCGGAAATGCGGACCATGCGGCCATCGGCGTCGAGCAGTTTCAGGCATTCGCGATTGGCGTCGAGAAGCGCTTTTGCGAGCGCGGTCGTGGCGTTCGCGCGCGCGGCGCTCCGGCGTGCACGACGCAAAAAGAACGCGAACGCGATCGCGCCCGAGACGACGCCCGCGCAGGAAGCCGCACCTTCGGACACGAACGACAGTGCGAGGTAGCAGAGCGCGCCGACGCCCAGGCCCGCGAGGCCGATCTGCGTGAGAACGGTCCAGGAGAGCGTCGCGCGGTCGCTTCGCGTGGACAGAAAGAAAGCGAGAAATTCCTGATTTCGCGCGGTCTTGTGCCCCTGTCGCGAGCGATCGCCGCTGGCGACGGTGCTGGACGATCCGGATTGGGGAGACTGGGACATTACGTTGATGACGCGGGCTCTCGATGAACGGGCAGCGGGCTCGGCGTTGCTTTTAGCGAAGATCACGCCTTGTTTACGTCAGCCGGATTCGGGAGCTTTAGGCGCCCGGAAGCCGGCGGGCGTCGGCCGACGCGCCGACGCGGTAATTTTGTCCAGCCGATGCCGCGTGCGCCGCGCCACGACGAACCGATGCAATCACTTGTGGCCGGCGGTGGATGCCGTGCCGAGCACGCGGTCGTCCAGACGATCGTCGACGATGCCCGCCGGTTCGACGTGCGCCGTGACGTCCGATGCCTGAAAGAGCCGCTGCACGGCTCTTTCCGCGTCATCGGCGATGGCGTGGCCCTGCGCGACGGTCAGCTCGCCGGCCACTTCGAGATGGAACTCGACGAATACGCGATCGCCGCCGTTTCGCGTGCGGATGTCGTGCACGCCTTGCACGCCTTCGACCGCCGTCACGGCCGCCGCAATGCGCGCGCGTTCGGGATCGTCCAGTTCGCGATCGAGCAGTTGCACGAGCGCAGCCACCGCCATGCCGCGCGCGTTCCACAGCATGTAGAGCGAGATGCACAGCGCGCCGATTGCGTCGGCGCGTGGCCAGTCGAGCAAGTGATCGAGCAGCAGGGCGACGAGCACGGCGATATTCACGGCGATATCGGTCGCATAGTGCGCGCGGTCGGCGGCGATGGCGGTCGATCCCGTGCGCTTCACGACCCACGTCTGCATCAGCACGAGTCCGATGGCCGCAAGCGTACTCACGACGATGACCGCGATCCCGAAGTCTGTCTGATTCAACGGTTCGGGATTCACGACGCGCTGCCCCGATTCGATGCCGAGTCCGACAGCCACGCCCGTGAGCAGCAGCGCCTGCACGAACGCCGCCACCGCTTCGGCCTTGCCGTGACCGTAGCGGTGCCCCTCGTCGACCGGGCGCAGGGCATAGCGCACACCCATGAACGTCACCGAAGACGCGACGACATCGACGAGGCCATCGGCTGCGGCGGTGAGCAGCGAAATCGATCCGGTCGCGAACCAGGCCCACACCTTCAACACGACGAGCACCAGCGCGAACACCAGCGCGACGATCGACGCCATGCGACGAAGCGCCTCGTCAGTGTTTCGTTGTGACATCGTTAGCTCCTTGCAGCTTTTCGCGCAGCATTATTCTGACGCGATTCTACGGACGATTCGCGAAGGCGTTGCCCTTCGCGCGCATCGCGTTCATATCGCGCAACGAAGAATGCGATTTTTTCCATCGGTGATCGTCTTTCATCTGCGGACGAGCACGTCCGCGTCACGAACTTTCGCATCATCAAGGAGATCATCATGAAACCGATTTTGATGGCGCTCGCGGCGGCGTCCGCGCTTGCGCTGCCGATTGCCGTGCTCGCGCAGACGGACGCGGCGCTCACGCGCGCCCAGGTGCGCGCCGAGCTCGAGCAACTGGAGCAGGCCGGCTACTACCCGGGCAGAGGCGAGGATCCCGGCTATCCGGCGGCGATCCAGGCAGCGGAGGCGCGCGTATCGAGCCGGAACGACGCGACTGGCTATGGCGGCGCGATGTCGGGCGCGTCGGCGACGGGCGCTCGCGCCGTCATGCGCCCGGCATCAGCGCAGGAGATGAAGCAGATCTATTTCGGCGGTCAATAAGCGCGTATCGCACGGCATCCGATGCCCGCCCGCCGCCCGCGAGGCATCGAAAACGCAACCCACGACGGCGGCGTTTCTCAGGAGTGTTCAGACATGGCAAACCATCCGCTCAACGGAAGCGAACGCGAGTGTTTAAAGGACGCGCAGCCCATCGGAAAGGCAGACCCGAACGAACGTCTGGAGGTCACCATGCTCGTGCGACGGCGCTCGCACGATGCGTTCGAGAAGCACATCAGCGCGCTCGCGGCGCAAGGCGCGTCGGCGAAGCATATCGATCACGACGAGTTCACGAAGCATTTCGGCGCGGACAGCGCGGACCTGGCGGCGGTCCATGCGTTCGCGCAAAAGCACGGACTGTCGGTCGTCGAGAGTCACGAGGCGCGGCGCGCGGTCGTGCTCTCCGGCACGGTCGCGCAGTTCGACGCGGCCTTCGGCGTGAGCCTGCAACAGTACGAACATGACGGCGGCACCTATCGCGGCCGCACGGGACCGATCCATCTGCCCGATGAACTGAACGGCGTCGTCGATGCCGTCATGGGTCTCGACAACCGTCCGCAGGCGCGGCCCAGCTTCCGGACCCGCGCGCAGGGCAACGTGCGCTGGACAGCGCGCGCAGCCGGCGCGTCGACGTTCACGCCCGTGCAGCTCGCGTCGCTCTATGACTTCCCGCAAGGCGACGGTCAGAATCAATGCATCGGGATCATCGAGCTGGGCGGCGGCTACCGTCCCGCGGATCTCAAGACGTATTTCGCGTCGCTGAATATGAAGGCGCCGTCCGTGACCGCGGTTTCGGTCGATCACGGACGCAATCATCCGACCGGCGATCCGAACGGTCCCGATGGCGAAGTGATGCTCGATATCGAAGTCGCGGGCGCGGTCGCGCCGGGCGCGAAGATCGTCGTCTATTTCGCGCCCAACACCGACGCGGGTTTTATCGACGCCATCGGCACCGCGATTCATGACACGAAGAACAAGCCGTCGGTGATTTCGATCAGTTGGGGCGGTCCGGAATCGGCATGGACGCAGCAGGCGATGAACGCGTTCGATCAGGCGTTCCAGTCGGCGGCGGCGCTCGGCGTGACGATTTGCGCGGCATCCGGCGACAACGGTTCCGGCGACGGCGTGGGCGATGGCGCGGATCACGTCGATTTTCCTGCGTCCAGTCCGTATGCGCTGGGCTGCGGCGGCACGTCGCTGCAGGCGAGCGGCAACGGAATCGCTAGCGAGACCGTATGGAACGACGGCGCCAACGGCGGCGCGACCGGCGGCGGCGTGAGCTCGTTCTTCGCGCTGCCCGCGTGGCAGGAAGGGCTGCGGGTCACGCGCGCGGGCGGCGCACACAGTCCGCTCGCGATGCGCGGCGTGCCCGATGTCGCCGGCAATGCCGATCCCGTGACCGGCTACGAAGTGCGCGTCGACGGTCACGACATGGTGATCGGCGGAACGAGCGCGGTCGCGCCGCTATGGGCCGGACTGATCGCGCGCATCAACGCGATCAAGGGCGCGCCGGTGGGGTATATCAATCCGCATCTCTACAAGGACCCGCTGGCGCTCGTCGACATCACAAAGGGCAATAACGACGATTTCCACGCGACAGCCGGATGGGACGCCTGCACCGGCCTCGGACGGCCCGATGGCAAGAAGGTGAAGGATGCGGTGAGTTGAGGCTGAAATGCGTGCTCGCGCGAAACGGACGTTCCTGCGCGAGCGCGCATTGTCACGGCGAGACGTCTTCGATCAGATCCGCGCGCACCGCGCGAATCCTGCGATCGACGAAGTAGCCGCCGCCTTCCGTGTAGCGCAGATACAGCCGCCCGCAGGACGAGCATTCCCAGACGCCGCAGCGGTTATACGGAAAGAAGCGCGGCGCGATGGGCGCATCGGCGGACCAGTAGTTCGTCTTGCCTGGCAGATATTCGGCGAAGGTCGGCTCCGGATCGTGCTCCGGTAACAGCGTGCCGATCTCGCGGAACTGCGATTCGTCGAGCGACAGCGGCTGCGATTGCCAGCCGTCGAGCGGCGTTTTCGTGCACGCGCAGGGTTGCGGCGCGCGGGCTTGCGCGCGTCGCGCGAGGTCGATGAGCGCGGCGGCGTCGAGAAAGTCGGGCATGGCGGTCGATAGTCGATGAAGCGAACGCGCCATCATGCGCGCGTTCGCGGCGGTTCGGCAAGGCGTCAGCCGTTCATCATGCGATCGCGCTGAACCGCGACCCACGCACGATCGAAACGGCCTTCCGCGATCGACTCGAGCGCCGCCGCTTCCTTCGCCGCCTGCTTGCGCGCGCCTTCGATCACCGCTTCGACGTCGGCGGGCGCGATGGCGAGCACGCCGTCTTCATCGCCGACGACGATATCACCCGGATTCACCACCATCCCGCCGACCGTCACCGGCACGTTGATCTCGCCCGGCCCGTTCTTGTACGGCCCACGATGCGTGACGCCGCGCGCGTACACGGGAAAGTCGCGCTGGCCGAGCGCGCCGACGTCGCGGATCGCGCCGTCGATGACGAGACCCTGCACGCCGATGCTCTGCGCGAAGCTCGCCATGATGTCGCCCATGAGCGCCTGCGTGAGCTCGCCGGCGCCGTCGATGACGAGCACGTCGCCGGGGCGGCAGTAGTCGAACGCGCGATGGATCGCGAGATTGTCGCCGCCGCGCGTGCGTACCGTGACGGCCGTGCCGGCCATCGGCTTCGGACGATGATAGGGACGCAGTCCGGTCGTGCCGCTCACGCGGGCCATGTTGTCGCTCAGAAGCGATACCGCCAGCTCGCGCAACGCGGCGAGCGTCGCGGGGCTCGCCTGAGCCGCGGATTCGTATTCACGCCATCCGGCCGGATTCATGCGGTCGCTCCTTCGTTCGATCGTTGCCGTTCCAGTTGCGCGGAAAGCCGTCCGTACACCGCGCGCGCGTTGTCCTCGAAAATGCGCTGGCGATCCGCGTCGCTGAGCCATTCGATCGCGTCGATATAACGGCGCGTGTCGTCGAAGTAATGACCCGTTTCGGGATCGATGCCCTGCACCGCGCCGATCGTCTCCGACGCGAACAGGATGTTCTTCGCCGGAATCACCTTTGCGAGCAGCTCGGCGCCCGGCTGATGGTAGACGCAGGTATCGAAGAACACGTTGTTCAGCAGATATTCGGTGAGCAGCGGCCGCTTCATGTCCTGCGCGAGTCCGCGATATCGTCCCCAGTGATACGGCACCGCGCCGCCGCCGTGCGGAATGACGAACTTGAGCGTCGGGAAATCCGCGAACAGATCGCCTTGGAGCAATTGCATGAACGCCGATGTATCGCCGTTGATGTAATGCGCGCCGGTCGCATGAAAGTTCGGATTGCACGACGACGAAACGTGGATCATCGCGGGCACGTCGAGCTCGACCATCGCTTCGTAGAGCGGATACCACGAGCGGTCGGTGAGCGGCAGCCCGGACCAGTGCCCGCCCGAAGGGTCGGGATTCAGATTGCAGCCGATGAAACCCAGTTCTTCCACGCAGCGGCGCAGTTCGGCGATGCAATTCTCGGGCGCCACGCCCGGCGCTTGCGGCAACTGACAGACGCCGACGAAATTACGCGGAAACAGGTCGACGACGCGATGCACGAGGTCGTTGCATGCTTCCGACCAGACCGCGTTGGCCTCCGCCGTCGCCAGATGATGGCCCATGCCGGCGGCGCGCGGCGAGAAGATCGTGAGATCGGTGCCGCGCTCGCGCTGGATGCGAAGCTGCCCGTTCTCGATGCTTTCGCGGATTTCATCGTCGGAGATGGCGGGGCGCGGCGGCGCCGATGCGCCGTCCTTCAGCGCGGCGATCTGCTGCGCGCGCCATGCTTCGTGCTGCGGCGGCGAGGTCGTGTAGTGACCGTGACAATCGATGATCATGCGTGGTTTTCCTGTCGTTGTGCGCCCGCTTCGTGCGAATCGGATGCGGGCAGCGAAGTGTCTTCGTCGTCGGCGGGCTTCACGCGCATGACGAGCGCGATGATCGTCGCGACGACGAGGAACGCCGCGATCGTCAGCAACGCGAGCTTGAAGTTGCCCGTCGCGTTGCGCACGAGCCCGATGCTCCACGGCCCGACGAGGCCGCCGAACTGCGCGATCGTGTTGATGAGCGCGATGGTCGCCGCGCCCGCCGCGCCGGTCCTGAACGACGAGGCGAGGCTCCAGAACAGCGGATTGCCTGCGTAGATGAAGAGGCCGGTCACGCACAGCAGCGCATAGGCGACGACCGGATTCGGCGCATACGCGCTGCCCGCGATCGCGAGGGCGCTCATGCCGTAGACGAACGCGAGATGCTTCTTGCGGTCGCCCGTGCGGTCCGAACTGCGGCTGATGATGAACGTGCCGAGCACGCCGAGAAGCGGCGGCGCGGCGGAAAGAAAGCCGACTTCGATGTTGCTCAGATGACCGAGACTCTTGACGATCTGCGGCAGCCACAGAAAGAGCCCGTAGATGCCGACGAGCGCGCAGCCGAAGAGACACGCGAGGCTCCATACGCGGACATCGCCCGCCACGCGCAGCAGCGGGAAGTGCGCGTTGCCGCCGACCGCTTCGCGCTCTGCCGCGAGCGTCGTTTCGAGCCAGCGCTTTTCGTCGTCGGCGAGCCAGTCGGCGTCGGCGGGGCGCTCCGTCATGATGCGCAGCGTGAGCAGGCCGAGCAGCATCGCCGGAATGCCTTCGAGGATGAACATCCATTGCCATCCCTGCAGGCCGAGGATGCCGTTCGCGTAGGTCATCAGCGCGGTCGAGATCGGGCCGCCGAGCACGGCGGAAAACGATCCCGCGATGATGTAGCCGCCGACCGCGCGCGCCCGATAGCGCTCGGGGAACCACTTCGTCAGATACACCGCGACGCCCGGCAGGAAACCCGCTTCCATGACGCCGAGCAGAAAGCGCAGCACGTAGAAGCTCTTGTCGTCGAATACGAACGCGGTGACGGCCGCGACCGCGCCCCACGTGAGCAGGATGCGCGCGATCCAGCGGCGCGCGCCCACGCGATGCAGCAGCAGATTGCTCGGCACCTCGAGCACCATGTAGCCGACGAAGAAGATGCTGCCTGCGAAGCCGAACACGGCAGGGCTGAAGCCGAGCGCCTTGTTCATGTCGAGCGCGGCAAAGCCGATGTTGATGCGATCGAGGTAGTTGAAGAACATCATCGCGAAGAGCAGGGGCATGAGCCGCCCGTATACCTTTCGCATCGTTGCTGCTTCGTTGAATGGGGCCATGCCGTCTCCACGTTCTTTTTCATCGGATCGCGAGGCTCTGCGGCCTCGCTTTACAAACGGCCTGCGCCGCTCGTCTGTCCGTTCGGCTGCGCGTAAGGCATGCCGGCCCAGGACATGAAAATCGATGATAAGTAGCGCGCCGGCCCGCGTCCAAGACGCGTTCCTTATGCTTCTATAAGCGTTCTCTTATAGTGCGGCGCCGGTCAGCGGCGGAGGAAGGCACGCGAGAAAGGCACGCAGATGCGCCGAATCGTCGTCCGTGCGGAATGTGGCGGCGAGCGTGGACCAGCGCGACGCACCCGGGCCTGAGAGCTGACGGAACACGACGTCGGTGCGTCCATGCCGCGCCACCGATTCGCCGACGAAGGTCACGCCGAGCCCCGCCGCGACGAGCGCGATCGCCGTCTGGATTTCGTAAGCCTGATGAGCGATGAAAGGCGTGACGCCCGCATCGCGATACAAGGACTGCACGGTGCGCTTGAACTGCGCGTTCTGATGCTTCGGATACACGATGAGCGGCGTATCTTCGAGTTCGGCGATACGCACCTTCTTCCTGCCCGCCAGCGGATGATCCGGCGACAGCACGGCCACCACATGTTCACGCAGCAGCGGATACGACGTGCAACCGGGGATGTCGAGCGGCTGACGTCCGATCCCGACATGAATGCGCAGGTCGCGCAGTGCATCGGTGTGTTCTTCGGTCAGCATCTCGAAGAGCTTGAGCTCGACTTCCGGATACGAGTGATGGAACGCCTTCAGCGCGGGCGGCAGGATGCTGTACATCGCGGATCGCGTGAACCCGATCGACAGCCAGCCGCGCCGCCCGATGCCGATTTCCTGCGCGCCCAGACTGGCTTGTTCCCACGAGCCGAGAATCTGACGCGCTTCGGTGCAGAGATAGTGGCCCGCCTCGGTGAGCCGCAGCGGGCGTCTCGCGCGATCGACGAGTTGCGTGCCGAGCCGCTCTTCCAGCAGCCGGATCTGCTGGCTCAACGCCGGTTGCGCGATATGCAGCCGCTCGGCCGCGCGGCTGAAGTTCAGTTCCTCCGCGAGAATGACGAAGCACTGTAAGGACCTGAAATTCATGTCGACCTTCTTGGAGACGATGGCGAACGTTGCAAACGCATGAGTGCGCGCCGATGCAGGCGGTGTGCTGGATGACGTCGGGCGAAGCGATCACCGAATCTTGCCGAATGCGTGGCGATCGAGCAATCGCATCAGCGTCGCATAGGGTGGCCGCACAGCAGAGCAGGTTCGCCGACATTTTCCCTTTTTCAAAACCAACCTGTTCATCGCCATTGACGCCGTACCGCTTCGCGCTTACTCGACCTTCGCTTTTCGCGGGTAGTGCGCGGCTATCTCGCGCGCTAGTTGAACAAAAGAGCCTAGCGCGGGGGGCGGACCGGGTTCCTTCCACGCGAGGTAGAGTTCGCTTTTCGCGTGCTGTTCGCGCAGAGGACGATAGACGACGTTGTCCATGTGCGTTCGTTGAACTGACGCCGGTACGAGCGTCACGCCAAACCCGGCGCTTACGAGGCCAAGCGAAGCGTAGATCTGCCCCATTTCAAAGCTCGTGGATGGGGAAAATCCGGCAAGCGCGCACAACTGGTTGATGGTGGCGTGATAGTCCGGCGCGACATCTTTCCGGTAATTGATGACGCGCAACTGCCTGCAGTCCTTGATGGAAATCCGCCGTTTTGCTGCGAGTGGGTTGTCCTTGGCGATAGCAACGTAAAACGGCTCCTGAAGCAACAAGACGCTGTTCAGTCGCGTATCAGGCGGCAAAGAGCGGACGAACGCCAGATCGATGTCCCCTCGGTCGAGCGCATTGATCTGTTCCGCGGAGGAAAACCATCGAAGCTCGACTGTCACCGCGGGATAACGCTGCTGAAATTCGCGCAAGAGCGGCGGCAGCAGTGTATACGCGATGTGCTCGAAGAACCCCACCGCCACCCGGCCGACTTCCCCTCGTGCCGCGCGTTGCGAATCCACGATCGCGGAGTTCGTTTCCATCAGGATTCGCTTGGCCCGTTCTTCGAAGACCTGGCCCGCCGACGAAAGAAACACTCGTTTGCCCCGTCGCTCAAAAAGCGCTACGCCGAGTTCTTCTTCCAGATCGCGTATCTGCCGGCTCAACGGCGGCTGCGCCATGTGCAGTTCATCCGCCGCTTTCGTGAAGTTGAGCGTGCGTGCCACCACCAGAAAGTAGCGTAGATGACGCAGTTCCATCTGGAACCTCTGAGGTATCGATACGCAACTTATTATATCTTTTACATTGGACGTGACCGGTCTTACGATCATGACATTGCGCCGACAAGTCAGGAGACCCCTCATGGAACTTACCGCGTCACAGTTGGAAGCATACGAGCGCGATGGATTCGTTGTTCTGCCGGAGCTTTTCTCAGAAGAAGAAATTGCGCATATGAAGAGCGAGTTGCGCCGAATCCAGAAGATTGACACCGACCATCTTGTCCGGGAAAAAACGGGCGGCATTGCAAAAACCATCTACAAGGTTCACGAGACAGAAAGTCCGACGGCATCGGCGGTTTTTCACGCCGCAGTGCGCTCTCCCAGATTGCTCGGGCCGGCACAACAACTGATCGACGATGACCAGCTCTACGTCTATCACACGAAGTGCAATTTGAAGACGGCAATCGACGGTTCCGTCTGGCAATGGCATCAAGACTTCGGCACCTGGCATATCGACGGCGTGAAAGAGCCGCGGATGACAACTGCCTTGGTCATGCTCGACCAGCCGACCGAAATGGGCGGATGTCTCTACTTCATCCCGGGGAGCCACAAACTGGGTTCGCTCGATCCGACGTTCGACGAGGCAACCGGTTATCGCTTCTACGTGGTACCGAAGCCGACCATGCTCGATATTTTGTCGAGCCATCCCAAGGCCGTGCCTATCATCGGCCGCCCGGGAACAGTCGTGTTTTTCGACGCGAACATTGTGCATGCTTCGGGTCATAACCTGTCCGGCGACGATCGATGGCAGGCCTATATCGTCTACAACCAGGTGAAGAACAAGCCTGAAGAAGTAGAGCAGCCGCGACCGGATTATGTGCGCTCGACCAATTTCGCTCCGCTCGAGGCCGGTTCAGACGAGATTCTCGACAGCGTTCGGATCGGTTGAACTTGCGCGGCGTCGCTTGCCTGGCGCAAGACGGTCATGCGGATGGCCAATGTTCGACGAGATAGTCGGCGAAGATCCGGATTTTCGGCGACGACAATTTCACGCGTTCAAACAGCACGTGGACCGGCGTTGCGGGCGGTGCGTACATCTCCAGGACGGGCCGCAAGCGACCCGACTGGACGTGCTCCGCGACCTGCCATGCGGGCGCGCGCACGATCCCGGCACCTTGAATCGACGCCAGTACCAGCGCGTCCAGGCTATTCATCCACAGACGGCCCGTTACGCTGACGCGCGTGCGCATCGCACGCGACTCGAAGCGCCAGTCAACGGCCCCAGGCGCGTCTGAAAAGACGAGGCAGTCGTGCTTGCGCAGATCGCCGGGAGTACGAGGCGTGCCGCGATGCGCGAGGTACGCGGGCGCTGCGCAGGTCACCATCTGAATGTCGCCGAGCTTGCGCGCGACGAGGCTCGAATCCGGCAGACGCCCGATGCGCACGGCGAGATGCAGACCCTCGTCGACCAGATTGACCGCACGATCGACGAGCAGGAGATCAACAGCCACGTCCGGATGAAGCTCGAGAAAGCGCGGCAAAAGTGGCGCGATCACCAGCCGGCCGAGCAGGTTCGGCGCGCTGAACCGTAGGCGGCCAGAGAGCTTGCCACGCCCCGCCGACATCGCACTGCCGAGTTCATCCACTTCGCCAAGGATTGCCTTCGCGCAGTCGTACAGGATGCGACCTTCGTCGGTCATCGCGAGATGGCGTGTGGTGCGTCGAAGCAGTTGCGCGCCGAAATGCTCTTCCAGCGCCGAAATGTGCCTGCTGACCGAAGTTAGCGACATCGGAATCGCGCGCGCGGCGGCCGACAAACTACCGGCATCGACGACCCGCACGTAGACGTTCATTGCTTCGAGGCGGTCCATGATTCGGCTCTTCCGTATTCAGCAAGGGTGATTGCCGCATCAGAGGGATACTGGCGAAATCCGGAATAGTCGACATTCGTCGCAAACGGAATAGCAAAGGCGGGGCGCAGCCTGAGGAGCACAGAGATGAAACGGTCGGTGTATTGGCTGATGGCCGCGGCGGCGGGCATCGTGGTCGCGAACAACTACTACAACCAGCCCTTGCTCGCCGACTTCGCGCTCACGTTTCACACCACCGAGCGCGCAGCCGGTGCAGCATCGGTTGCGACGCAGACCGGCTATGCGCTCGGACTTCTGCTCTTCGTTCCGCTGGGCGACAAGCTCGATCGACGTTCGATACTGGGCACGCTGCTGTGCATCTCTAGCCTCGCACTCGCCGCAGTGGCTGTGTCACCTACACTCGACTGGCTCGTGGCCGCCAGTTTCCTGACCGGGCTTACCAGCGTCGCGCCGCAGTTGCTCACACCCTTCGCGGCGCAAATTGCAGGACCCGAGCGACGCGGCGAAGCGGTCGGCATCGTGATGTTCGGATTGCTATCCGGCATCCTCATGTCGCGCGCGGTATCCGGATCGATCGCCCAGCATTGGGGATGGCGGACCGTGTACTGGCTTGCATCCGCAGCGATGCTTGTCACGGCCGCCGTACTGTCGCACAGGCTGCCTCGCTCGACGCCGACTTGGTCGGGCACGTACCGACGCCTGATGGGTTCGCTATGGACGCTGATCCGCGAAGAGGCGCTCTTGCGCCGGACGTCGGCGATCGCGGCCCTTCAGTTCGCTGCGTTCAGCGCATTCTGGGTCACGCTGACGTTTCATTTGCGCAGCATGAATGCGCATTACGGCAGCGAGATCGCCGGTCTGTTCGGACTTGTGGGCGTGGTCGGAGCGCTGGCCTCGACGGGAGCGGGCAAGCTGATAGACAAGCGCAATCCGCGTCTTGTGGTTTTGGCGAGCTCCGCAATTTTCTTCATGGCGTTCGCAATCTTCGCGTGGGTGGGCTACGGTATCGCCGGTCTGATCGCCGGTGTGATCCTTCTCGATTTCGGGCTGCAAAGCGCACACGTCGCGAACATGGCACGCAGCATGAGCATCAGGAGCGATGCGATGAGCCGCATTAACACGCTGTATATGACGATTCGCTTCGCGGGCGGCGCGCTCGGTTCGTTGCTGGGCGTGTGGGCGTGGAGCGTATGGCAATGGCCGGGAGTGTGTGGTGTCGGCCTCATTCTCGCGTGCGGGTCTTTGGCGTTGCAGGCCGGACCGGGGGTGGCCGGTGCCGGCGTGCAGGAAAGATGTTTGCGCGATTGATTCGACATGTGCGGTGATCTGGTTGCGGAACACGTGCTTGACGAATGACGTTCTTGCCGCAATGCATCGGAAGGCTCAGTCTTCCGACGAACGCATCGACACGTCGCCGATGAGTACCCCTCTCAACCGTTCTCGTAACGCGAGAACGTGGTCCGCACCGTTCAACTGCTCGAACTCCCGTTGCGCTTCCTGCCAGAGAGGGGCTGCTCTTTCATGCAGGCGCCGTCCCTCCTTGGTGAGTTCGACAAGGCGGCTTCGGCCATCGGTGGGCGAGGGCTTGATCGTGACGAAACCGTCGCGCTCCAGGAAGCCCACCATCTTCCCCATCGCGGTTCGTTCGATATCGAGCCGTTCGGCAAGCGCGTTGACCGGGGTACTTCCCACTTCGCGCAGGGCGGCCAGGGTGAGGAATTGCGTGATGCGCAGACCCGAGGGCTCGAGATGGCTATCGTAGAGTCGGGAGATCTGCCTGCTCGCCTTCCTCACGGCGAAGCAGTTGCATTGATCGATGCCGAGCGGCTTATTTACTGGCAACATCCGTTGCACTCCTCATTCGGTTAATTGCGAGAAGCTTACGCGCGCGTCGTGCGAAGGTGCGGCGATAGCTATTCAAGGACCTGTTCACACGAAGGCGTCCCGATACTTCGCGACGAACTCCTGGACCGACAGCGGCGGCTTCCCGGTGATCTTCTCGACGGCGTCGTTAGTGCCCGAGAAAATGCCGTCGCGATAGTCCTGCGCGACTTCGACCAGATGCTGCGTGAGGAACGGCGGAAACTTGTAAAGGGTTTCCATCTTGATCCGAAACTCCTCGATGGAAGTCGGCGCGTATTCGATCCGGGCGCCGAGAACCTCGCTCATTTTGGCTGCGATCTCGACGTGATTCATCTCGACGGGGCCGTGGAGCGTGTAGGTCCTGCCCTCGTGGCCTTCGGGGTTGGCGAGGATGTGGGCGATCACGCGTCCCTGATCGTCGCTGGAGATAGGCGCGTGACGGCCGTTGCCGAACGGAAACTCGATCTTCTTCGTGGCCCAAATTTCCCGCGCGAAATGCGGATAGACGAGCCAATCGGCAAAGAACGTCGGGCGCAAATGCGTAGTCGCGACACCCGACCAATCGAAGACTCGCTCGGAGACCCAGTGATCCTGTGCTGCGTGGCTCATCGATTCCCGACGCGCGGAAATCTGCGACATGTTGACGATCGCCGTGACGCCCGCTTCCTGTGCTGCCTGCGCGAAATAGGCCGCGGCCCCGATGATTCCCGGCGCAATCGGATGAAGGAAATAGGCCGATCGAATGCCTTCCATCGCTGCCCGAATATCGTCGATGTCGGTAAAGTCCCCGACCGCGACATCGACGCCGCGCTGCCTCAGCGCTTCCGCTCGATCGTCATCCGTACGCACATATGCCCGCACGCGTTTGCCCATCTCGAGCAGTTCGTCAATAGCATTGCCTCCGGTCCGTCCGGTTGCACCGCTCACAAGAATCTCAGGCTTGTTCATCGCATCGCTCCGTTTGAAAGTGAGAGCATATGCTCTCTCGAGATGGAGATTAGGTGCATATGCTCGTATAGTCAAGTTTTTTGTCGGCTCTTTTACGCAGAGCGCAGCGTCGGCGCAAATTCGGCCAACAGACATCCTTCAAACGAAAGCAGGGAGACGACGCGCTCTGCCGCTCGCCATGCGCCATGCGCCCCGTCGAATACAGCGCGGAGAGCGCTATCCCCGGCAGCTTCCGGTCATCCTCATTCGGATGCGACAGCAAGGCCGATGGCCGAGTCCCTGCGGAATGACGCGGGCGATTACCTTGTCATCTGGAAGCGCGTGAACGGACAGCGGAAGCAGTATCGCGACATATACGACGCCGGCCGCGTGTTGCCGGTGCTAACAGCGGTACATGCGCGGCGGCGGGAATAGGCGATCGTGATGATATGCATCGGTGCCTTCCACGGCACCACGCGCTTCTACTGCGGCATCGGCCGGTCTACTGCGGCATCCCAGATCCCCATCGCGTCGTTCACGGCCTTCTCGATGACGGCATGCCGGACTGAATCGCGGGCGAGCACGGACAACCCCTGAAAAAAGCAGTCGAGCGCGATGGATAGCGACGCCGGATCCGTGCTGCTGCGCAGCTCCCCACTCTTGATGCCCCGTGCCACGCAGGCGCGGAAGCCAGCGCGCGTGCGATTGCGCACCTCACGAAGCAACTGAGTGACGGCTTCGCTGCCGGTGGAACTGGCCCCCACAACGCCTAGCGCGACCATACAGCCTTTCGGGTGGCCGCTCTCGGTCTGCATCCTTGCCGACCGAAGCATCGCCAGAAACACGCTCTCCCGTGGCGGAAGCGACGTGTCATGGAGACTGCGCGTCACCTTGCCGTAAATCTCCATGTATCGTTCCAGCGCCTCCTTGTACAGCGCCTCTTTGGACTCGAAGGCCGCATAGAAGCTGGGCGCGGAGATGCCCCCGCCGATCGCGGCCTTCAACTGCGACAAAGACGTCGATTCATAGCCATGTTCCCAGAACAGATGCATCGCCGAAATGATTGCCGCATCGCGGTCGAACGTGCGTGGCCGACCCCGCTGAACCATGAACATCTCCTTCAGTCGAAATATACATACTAGTCGATACATAATTTGGGTGCAAGTCGCGAGCTGGCACCTCTGGTGCATGTCAGCGGGCCGTTCAAGAAAGCGGTTGACACAGCCTTCCGTATTCTTTTAAATATGTACCATTCGGTATGTAAAGCCGGAGCCGCGCGGGGTCATCACACGAATCCCGCATTTTTTTAGCTATTTGTGTACCATTCGGTATGGAATAAGCCAATGTCCAAAGAACTCGAAGCACGTCTTGACGCCATCGAAAGCCGCTTCGCCATCGAGGCGCTGATCGCCAACTACGCCGAGGCGTTCGACACCATGAATATCGAGCTGCTGGCCACGCTCTGGCATCCCGACTCGCGACTGCACCTGGGCGCGAACGGCAACTCCGATGGCCTGGAGGCGATCCTGGCGCAAGCGCGCATCAACATGAAGCGCATGCCCCACATGCATCATTGGATGGCGAACGCGCTAATCACGGTGGACGGTGACAACGGCCACGGCCTTGTAGCGGCGGACTGTCTTTTCTACGACGTCGATCAGGGCACGCTACAGGTGAGCGGCCAATACCGCGACATCTATCAGCGACGCGAAGGCCGCTGGGCATTCGTGGAGCGCACCTTCACCATGCACTACGCGACGCCGCTCCAGAACTGGCAGCCCATCGCGGGAACGGAACGCTTCGGCCGTCCGGCTTGATGCGGCCCGCGGCCGCCGGGACTTATGCATATGACAACCTCTTCCACACGTCGATGGTCGGCGTTCGCGGTGTTGCTGGTGGGCGCATTTCTGCCGCCGCTGGACTTCTTCATCGTGAACGTCGCCCTGCCGTCCATCCAAAGCACGCTCCACACGAGCGCTGCGGAGCTGCAACTCGTCATTTCCGGATATGCCGCGGCCTACGCGGTTTTCCTTATCACAGGCGGACGGCTAGGCGATCTATTCGGACGACGAAGTATCTTTCTGATCGGCGTCACGGGCTTCGGACTGACATCGGTGATCTGCGGGCTCGCATCGTCGCCCGCCATACTGATCCTCGGGCGAGTGCTGCAGGGTCTGAGCGCCGCCGCCATGGCGCCGCAAGGACTGGCCTCCATTCACGCCCTGTTTCCAGAGAAAGAGCGTGCGCGCGCCTTGGGCCTATACGGCGCGGCGGTGGGTCTGGCCGCCGTAGCCGCGCAGGCGCTCGGGGGCGCGTTGATCTCTGCGGACGTCTTTCACCTTGAGTGGCGCGTCGTCTTTCTCATCAACTTGCCCGTCGTCGCCGCTGTTCTGATCTTCGGGCTGCCGTTGCTACCCGACGTCCGCGGTGACAGCCCGGCACCTGTAGACCGAATCGGCGTGCTGCTCTGCGCACTCACGCTGGCCTTGCTCATCGTGCCTCTGGTCGAAGGGCGGGAGTTGGATTGGCCGTGGTGGGCCTGCGCAATGCTGATCGCATCCCCCGTCGCCGGGGCGGGCTTCTGCCGATATGAGATGGCCTACGCCCGCCGAGGCGGTGTGCCTCTAATCAGCGTGGAGCTGATCCGCAGGCCCGGCCTGATGAGCGGGCTTACGGGCGTCCTTTTCTTCTACGTCGTCTCTGCATTCTTCCTGACGTTCTCCGTCTACCTCCAGGCGGCGCTTGGGATGAGCCCATTCGAGACAGGGCTGGTGTTCCTTCCGTTCGGTGTCGGCGCCTTCATCGGGCCGCTGACGACCCCGCTGGCCATTCGCCTCTTCGGCGACCGCGTCCCCGCCATCGGCATGATGCTGGAGGCCGCCGGCTGCATACTCCTCGCCGCCCTCGTGGCCGGCGCGCCCGGACAGATGCCGGCTCAGTTTCCGCTGATAGGAGCAGTAGCGCTCTTGGGATTCGGTCAGGGCTGGGCGCTGCCGACGCTGGTGCGCTCGGTTATCAATCGCGCACCGGCGACCGGTTCCGGGATGATCGCGGGCATCACGAATTCGGCGTTGCAAATCAGCGCAGCACTGGGTGTCGCGGTCATCGGCGGTGTTTTCTTCAGTGTCGCGGGGACTTCGCCGGATTCGGTGACCTTGGCCAGGGCACTGGTCATCGCCATGATGTGCGTCGGCGGCAGTCTGACCGTTTCGGCCGTCCTGTCTATCGTCGCTTCGAGATCGAGCATTCATGCCGCTGCGAGGGCGGCGCCTCGTTGAGTCCGGCGCGCCATCACTCACGGCATTGCAGGGCCGTGGACATGTCGATGGCGACCCCGTGCCATTTCGGCCAGCACCATCGTCGGTTCGAGCGCCAATGCGCCAGGACCGGCGCTCGGGCACCTTCAAGCGGGACCTGTCCGCCGAGCCGGAAGACGACGCCTCCCCCGCGCTCGATACACATCCGCGAGGGCACGCTCCGCAGTCTCTGTCGCGCTGAGCGCGAAGTCGGTCCGGCGCGATATCGTGTCTTATCCGCGGTTTGCATCGGTCGTCGAAGGCGCGTCTGTCGGCCCCTCAGAACGCCGGAATGATCGCGCCTTGATAGCGCGACAGGATGAACTGCCTGACTTCGGGAGACTGATAGGCGGCGACGATCTGCTGCACCCACGGCTTGTTCGCATCCTGCTCGCGTACGGCGATCAGACACGCGTAGACCCCGGAGCCGTCCTCGCGCAGGATCGTGTCCTTCGCCGGGTTGAGTCCGGCCTTGATCGCATAGTCCGCATTGACCGTCGTGGCGTCGAAATCGTCGAGCGTGCGCGGAAGCTGCGCCGCATCCACTTCCTTGAATCGGAAGTGCCTGGGATTGTCGATGATGTCGAGGGGCGTCGCGTTGACGCCCGTGACAGGATCGATGCCCTGTCGCAGCCGAATGCTGCCCGCCTTCTGCAACAGCAGGAGAATCCGGCTCTCGTTGGCGGGATCGTTCGGAATGCCGATGGTTGCGCCGTCCGGCAGGTCCGAGTACTTCCGGTAACGCTTCGAATAGAGTCCGATCGGCCCGATCCACGTGCGGCCGATGCCGACCAGCTTGTAGCCGCGCGCGCGAATCTGCGAGGAGAGGAAAGGCCGGTGCTGGTAGCTGTTGGCATCGAGATCGCCTGCGTCGAGGGCCGCGTCGGGCTGAATATAGTCGTTGAACGACACGATCTTGATGCGCAGACCGTAGTCGCGCTCCGCGACCTTTTTCACCGCCTCGAAGATTTCCTCATGAGGTCCGCTCGTCACGCCGATCTTGAGCAAGGGCGTTTCCGCCTGCGCGGTCGCGCTCACGACCACGGCAAAAAATGCGCATAGCAGCGCGCGCAGAAGGGAAAGGGAGAGTCGTTGCACGAGAACTGTGTCCTTGTCGTGAGGATGGCGAACCCGGTCATTCTATGGACCCGATCCCGTTCCGATAACCAATCCGTTGGCATAACCTTATGCCGGCCTGCCTTCGGTTTCGGCGCGCGTCACGGCAGGATGTAAAGGTCCGCGAAATTGCCTCTCAGACCTTCGCCTGTGGATGCATGGTTCTTCACTTTGGTCGATGCGATCGTGATGTTCGGATTGGCGCCGAACTCGATCGACGGAATATCGTCATGCACGATCTGCTGGAACTGCCGGAACAGCTGACGGCGCCTGTTTTCGTCGGTTTCCACCGAGGCCGCTTCGAGCAGTCGGTCCACTTCCGGATTCGAATAGTGCGCGGCCTGAAGATCGCGCGCAGTTTGCTGGAATGGCCGCGCGCCATGGCGAAAGCGCATGGCGCGGCGCGTCGTCTCACGAATAGAACGACGGCTTCGGAATTCGTCCGTTGAGCGCCCAGTCGCCCAGCTCGCGCACCTTGTAATCGAGCGGATCGTGCAGCGTATGCACGCGCACATTGCGCCAGAAGCGGTCGAGCCGCAACGCCGCCGTCGTCGAGCGCGCGCCCGTCACTTCGAACATGCGATGCGCGACGTCGAGCCCCGCGCGCGCCGCCGCCACCTTCGCCGTGGCGACTGCGACGGCCACTTCGCCGCGCTCGCTTTCGGTGAGGGAAAGGCCGCGCGCCCACGCGCAATCGAAGGCCTGCATCGAACGTTCGACTAGCAGACACGCCCCTTCGAGCGCGACAAAGAAGTCGCCGTAGTGCGCGATCACGTACGGATCCTCGGCGGGACGCTCGGCCTGCGAGGCAATCCACGGCCGCGTCTGCGCGAGCGTCGCGTCGCGCGCCGCCTGCAATGCGCCTTCGCCGATGCCGAGATAGATATGGCACAGGATCGACTGCGCGAGCAGCGGCCGCAGCGTCGCGAACGGGCTGGAAAGCGGTCCGGGATTGAGCAGCAATTCGTCCGCCGCGATGGGCACGCGCTCGAAGATCACCGTGCCGCTGTCGGTCTGGCGCTGCCCCATGTTGTCCCAGTCGTCGAGCACGGTGATGCCCGCGCGATTCGTCGGTGTGATGCCGATCAGCAGCCGCCCGTCGCCATCGAACGCGGACGCGAGCAGCTGGTCCGAATCGCGGGCGCCGGAACAAAAGCTCTTGCGGCCATCGAAGACATAGCCGCCGGCGTCGCCTGGCAGCGCGCGCGTGCTCTTGTCGAGCGGATTGAGCGCGTTGCCCCAGAACCAGCCCTGCGCGACAGTCTCACGCGACCAATGGCGAATCTGCGCATCGCTGCCGAAGAGGCGGATCGTCGCGAGTTGCAGATGATGGAACGCGAACAGATGCGCGAGCGAGCTGTCGACTCGTGCCATCCGTCTGACGACATCGAGCGTCGTCGACCACGGAGCGCCGTCGCCGCCGTACTCCACCGGCAACGACAGTCGCAGCAGGCCGCTCTCGCGCAACAGGCGGCGCTCATGAAAGGCGGTTCCGCCGGCCTTGTCGCGTGCCGCGGCGGTTTTCGCCCATTCGCGCAGCACCGCTTCCAAAGGCTCGGCCCACGGGGCGTCTTGAGTGCGGCTCATTGCAGTGTCTCCTGTCGATGAAGGGTGCGCCGTGTTCGATGCCCGGCTTTGGCGTCAAACCGGAAAACCATAGATAAATACATTGGTTTGGCTTGGATGGGCCGATTTGTAAGCTTGTCGCGCACCATCGACGATAACCGCTTCGCTGCCTCGCGCGCGCGAAGCAAGAGGAGAACCCAATGAAGAAGTTCCATCCGTTGCGGGCCGGCGTGCTGGCCATCGCATCGAGCGCAATGATCGCATCGCTCGCGCAGGCCGCCGATCCGAACAAGCCCGAGATTCGCTTCGGCGCGACGGCCGGTCCGTACTCGGACCAGATTCGCTACGGTATCAAGCCACAGTTGGAGAAGGAAGGTTACAAGGTGACGATCGTCGAGTTCAGCGACTACGTGCAGCCGAACCTCGCGCTCGCCGACGGCGCGCTCGACGCCAACGCATTCCAGCACGAGGTGTATCTCAAGAAGTTCTCGGCGGATCACAAGCTCGCGCTCTCGGAGCTCGTGAAGGTGCCCACCGCGCCGATCGGACTCTACAGCCACAAGCACAAGCGCCTCGACGAGCTGAAGGACGGCGCGACCGTGTCGCTGCCGAACGACGTCACCAACCAGGCGCGCGCGATCATTCTGTTGCAGCAACTCGGCTGGGTGACGCTCAAGCCCGGCGTCGATCCGGTGAAATCGTCGGAGCGGGATATCGCGTCGAATCCGCACAGGATCAAGCTCGTGCCGCTCGAAGCCGCGCAACTGCCGCGCTCGCTCGATGACGTCGACTATGCGTTCGTGAACGGCAACTTCGCGCTCGCGGCCGGCCTCAAGCTCAATGACGCGCTCCTGCTCGAAAAGATTCCGCCGTACTACCTGAATCTCGTTGCGGTACGCACGGCCGATCTGAACAAGCCGTATGTGACGGACATCGCGAACGCGTACCGGTCGGCGGATTTCGCGCGCGTGATCGAGCAGCGCTTCGCGGGATTCTCCAAGCCGGCGCAGTAAGCGGGAACGCTGCGGCGCAACGCTCAAGGCCGCAGCCCTTCGACGGCTTCGAGCCGCGACGCCGCATCGTCGCGGCGGCTTCTCGACAGACGCGGATTGAACGCGGCGTGCAGCGCATCGCTCAGCAGATTGAGCGCGAGCACCGTCAGGGCGATCGCCGAGCCGGGCACCGCGATCATGTACCACGCGGTGCGCAGCGCTTCGCGCCCGGTGCCGACCATCGAGCCCCAGCTCACCACGTTCGGATCGCCGAGCCCGAGAAACGACAGCGCCGCCTCCGACAAAATCGCGTTCGCGACGAGCAGCGCGGTCGAAACGAGAATCGGCGTGAGCGCGTTGGGCAGGATCTCGATGAAGATCAGATGCGCATCGCTTGCGCCGAGCGCGATGCTCGCGCGGACGAACTCGCGCTCGCGCAGCACGATGAACTCGCCACGCGTGAGCCGCGCGATGCCCGGCCACGCGGTCACGCCGAGCGCGAACACGATCGTCGAAAGCGACGGCGTGAGAATCGCCACGAGGATGATCGCGAGCAGAAACGGCGGCACGGTCTGGAAGAACTCGGTGATCGCCATGAGCACGCGGTCGATCGCGCCGCCGAAGTAACCCGCGACGCCGCCGATCAGCACGCCCAGCACGAGCGCGATAACGGCGACCGTCCCGCCGACGGACAGCGAGACGCGCGCGCCGTGAAAGAGACCGGCGAGCAGGTCGCGGCCCATCAGGTCGGTGCCGAGCGGAAACGCGCGATCGGCGCCGGGCCATTGATAGGGCGCGGCGACCATGTCGAGCGGATCGCCGGGAAAGAGCCAGTTGGCCGAGAGCGCCGCGACAAGCGCCAGCGCGAGCAGGAGCGCGCCGACGAACGCGGAAGGCTGGCGCAGGAAAGTGAGCGGCTTCATCGGTTCGACCTCGTGCGTGGATCGACGAGTCCGTAGAGCAGATCGACCATCAGATTGAGCAGGACGACGAGACACGCCGAGAGCAGCAGCACGCCGACCAGCAGGTTGACGTCGCGGCTTTTGATGGCCTCGAACGACAGTTGCCCGAGCCCCGGCCAGCCGAACACCGTCTCGACGATCACCGAGCCGCCGATCAGCGCGCTGCCCTGCAGGCCGAGCATCGTGAGCACGGGCAGCACCGCATGGCGCAGCGCATGATGCGTCGTCACGTACCACGGCCGGCCGCCCTTCGCGCGCGCGGTGCGGATGAAATCTTCCTGCAGCGTCTCGATCATCGAAGCCCGCGCGAGCCGCGCGAAAATGGCCACGTAATACAGCACGAGCGTCGCGGCGGGCAGCACGAGATGGCGCAGATGATCGAGCAGGCGCGAAACGCCGCGATGCGCAACGTTTGTATCGGCGACACCGCCGATCGGCAGCCAGTCGAGATGCACGCCGAAGACGACGATCAGGAGCAGCGCGGTCCAGAACATCGGCGCGGAATAGCCGATGGTCGCGAGCGTGGAGACGAGCGTATCGACGACGCCGTGCGGGCGGCGCGCGGCGAGCACGCCGAGCATGAGCCCGAGACTGACGGAGACGACGAGCGCCGTGCCGATCAGCGCGAGCGTGGCGGGCAGGCGCGCGAAGATCAGCGACGCGACCGGTTCGCCGAAGCGAAACGAAAAGCCGAGATCGAGCCGCAGCGCATGTTCGATGTAATGCAGCAGTTGCCACCCGACGCCGTGATTCAAGCCATATGCTTCGCGTAACTGCGCGACGTATTGCGGCGACACGTTGCCGCTCTCGCTCGCGATGACATCGACGAGATCGCCGGGCATCAGCTTGAGCAGCACGAAGTTGAGCACGGTGGTGCCGAGCAGCACGAGCACGAGCTGAATCAGCCTGTGCCCGATCCTGCGTCCCGCGAGCGCCGATGTAAGCCGCATGACGGTCACGCCTTGTCGAACCAGACGCGCGCGAAATTGGCGCGCGAATGGCTGGCGGTGTCGGTGACGTTGCGCAAGTCCTTCGCCCACACGCCGAACCAGCGGAACTCGAACAGATTGATGAGCGACAGGTCGCGCTGCGCGATCTTCTGCAACTCGACGTATAGGTCGCGCCGTTTGGCCGGATCGGTTTCCGTCTGCGCCGCTTCGATCACGCGGTCCATCTCGGTGCTCGCATAGCCGGACGCGTTGAACCACGGCGTGCCGTTGGAGGCCGCCTTCGACCAGTAATGCTGCTCGATGCCGATCTGCGGATCGAGGCCGTCCGTGCCCCAACTGCTGATGAGCTGGAAGTTGTAATCGGTGAAGACGTTCTTGATCCACGTCGGCAAGTCTTGTCCGCGCAGATTCACGTCGATGCCCACGCGCCGCAGCGCCTGACGCACGAACTCGCCGGTGCGCCGATAGTCGTCGCCGTAGGGAATGAAATCGTGATCGAGCTTGAAGCGCCAGCCGTCCGCCTTCTTCGGGAATCCGGCCTTGTCGAGCAAGACCTCGGCGCGCTTCGGATCGTACGGATACTGCTGCGTATCCGCCGTATAGAAAGACTTCACCAGCGACGACTCCGGCCCCGTCGCGGGCACCGCGTAGCCGCCCCACACGGTCTTGACGAGCACGTCGCGGTTGATCGCGTGCGCGATCGCCTGACGCACTTCGAGCTTGCCGAGAATCGGATCGCGCAGATTCGGTTCCAGCCAGAGCCACGCCGCGTAGCCGTTATAGCCTTCACGCGAAACGACGAGATGGGGCAGCTTCGCGAGCCGGTCGGCATCGGCGAAAGTCACCGGATTGCGTTCGCCATATTGCGCCGCGCCGGTTTCCAGCGCGGTCGCGCGGCCGGAAACGTCGGGCGTGATTTTCCATGTGATGCGGTCGAGATACGGCTGACCCGGCGCCCAATACTTGTCGAAGCGGTCGAGCACGATGCGGTCGCCGCGCGCCCATTCCGTGAACTTGAACGGACCGGTGCCGACCGGCTTGTTGTTGTACGGATTGTTGCGGATGTCCGTATTCTCATAGAGATGCTTCGGCAGGATCGGCGTGCCGAGCGAATCGAGAATGCCGAAGGTCGCGGGCGTCGATTTCGACAGATGCAGCACGACCGTATGCGCATCCGGCGTATCGATCTTCGTCAGGTATTGCAGCACGCGCCGCGACGCCGGGCTGATCTTCAACCACACTTCCTCGGCTGAGAATTTGACGTCGGCGGACGTGAAGGGCTGGCCGTCGTGCCAAAGCGCATGGCGGCGCAGCCTGAAGGTCCATGCGAGGCCGTCGGGCGAGACGGTCCAGCTCTCCGCGAGCTGCGGGCGCGGCTTGAGGTCCGGGCCGTATTCGACGAGGCCGTCGAAGATCTTGCTTGCGACCGCGCCGATCATCGTCGCGGAATTGACGAAGAAGGCGAGCGTCGGCGGTTCCGGATGGATGACCGCCGTGAGCGTGCCGCCGCGCTTCGCGCCGTTCAGCGTGATCGGCGTCGTTTCGGTCGTGGCCCAGGCGTTGCCCGTGAACACGAACGGCGTCGCCGCGCCCGCGACGAGCGCGCCCGCGCCCTTGAGCAGCCTGCGCCGCTTCAGATCGGCCACGGCGGCGCCCAGCGGATCATCGCGGAACAGAAGCGTCGAGGTCGAGGTCGAGGTCGGCTGCGGCTTGCGCTTGAAAGTCACGATCAATTTTCCTTGTATCGAATAAGAATGGCGCATGCGATGACGGCACCGCGTCGATCAGCGCGCGCGTGTAGGTGTGTTGCGGCGAAGTCCAGATCGAAGCGTGATCCCCGCTCTCGACGATGCGTCCCGCCTGCATCACGAGCACGCGGTCGGCGATATAGCGGACCACCGACAGGTCATGCGAAATGAAGAGCAGCGCGAGGCCCAGCTCGTGCTTGAGGTCGGCGAGCAGGTCGAGAATCTGCGCCTGAATGGAGACGTCGAGCGCGGACACGGGCTCGTCGCAGATGACGAGTTCCGGCCGCAGCACGAGCGCGCGCGCGATGCCGATGCGCTGCCGCTGCCCGCCCGAGAACTCGTGCGGATAGCGCCGCAGCGCCGATTCCGGCAGACCGACGGCATCGACGATGCGGCGAATCCTGTCGTGCCGTTCGCGCCGGTTCGAGACGCCGTGAATGGCGAGCGCATGACCGAGCGTGCGTTCGACGGTATGACGCGGATTGAGCGAGCCGTACGGATCCTGAAAGATCATCTGCACGCGGCGGCGATAGGGCCGCAACGCACGCCGTCCACGATGCGTGACATCGTCGCCGTCGAAGACGATGCGCCCGCCCGTGGGCTCCACGAGCCGCGTCAGCGCGCGCGACAGCGATGACTTCCCGCATCCCGATTCGCCGACGAGGCCCACTGTCTCGCCCGCGCGAATCTCGAAGCTGACGCCGTCCACGGCGCGCACGCCGTCGTAGTCGACGCGCACGTCGCGGGCGTCCAGCAGCACGCGCGCGGGCGTTTCGGCGGTGGATCGCGGCTTGGCGCGCGGCGCGTCGGTGAGCCGCGCGTCGCGATAATGCAGTCCCGCGCCGAAATGCAGCGACGCGCTGAGCAGCGCGCGCGTGTACGGTTGCGCGGGCTGCGTGAACAGTTGCCGGCTCGATGCTTCCTCGACCTTCGCGCCGTCCTTCATCACGACCACGCGATCCGCCCAGCGCCCGACTATGCCGAGATCGTGCGTGATGAGCAGCACGGCCATCGACAGTTCGCGCCGCAGGCGGTCGATCAGCGCCAGAATCTGCGCCTGAATGGTGACGTCGAGCGCGGTGGTCGGCTCGTCGGCGATCAGGAGGCCGGGGCGGCACGCGACCGCGATGGCGATCATCACGCGTTGCCGCTGTCCGCCCGACAGTTGATGCGGATAGTGCGCGAAGCGCCGGCGCGGCTCCGGCAGATGCACGAGTTCGAGCAGCTCGAGCGCTTCCTTGCGCGCGGCCTGAGCGGACATCGGGCGATGCAGCGTGAGCGCTTCGGCGACCTGCTTGCCGACGGGCTGAAGCGGATTCAGCGAGGTCATCGGCTCCTGAAAGATCATGCTGATGCGATCGCCCCGCAGCGCGCTCCATTCACGCTCGCTTTGCGCGAAGAGCGGTTTCCCTTCGAAGCGGATCGCGCCTTGCACGCGCGCACGTTCCGGCAGCAGTCCCATCGTCGCGAGCGCGACGGTCGATTTCCCGCTGCCCGATTCGCCGACGAGCGCGACGATCTCGCCACGCGCGATCGTCAGATCGAACGGGCGAACCGCCGCATGGCCGCCGAAGGACACGCTCAACTGGTCGATCTCGAGCAGGGGCGTCGCGGCGCTCATGTCGCCTGCCTGTCGGCCGGCCCGGACGGATCGCGGAAGCCGGCGGCCGTGTGACGCGCGCCGAGCCGCGCGCCGCCGCCGAAGAGCTTCTCGCGCAGCGTGCCTTCTGCATACGCCGTCTTGTAGATGCCGCGCGACTGCAATTCCGGAATGACGAGATCGATGAAGTCCTCGTAGCTTTCCGGCGTCACGGTCCGCGTGAGATTGAAGCCGTCGATGCCGGCCTCGTCGACCCAGGATTGCAGCGCGTCGGCCACCTGAACCGGGTCGCCGACGATCGTCGTGTAGCGGCCGCCCAGTTGCATCTGGTCGAGCAGATGCCGCACGGTGACGCCGCGCTTGCCGTCGGTCACGCGCTGCACCGACGATTCGATGCCGCGTCCCTTGTGGCCGCCGGGCGGCGCGAGTTCGTCATCGGGCGCGTAAGTCGAATAGTCGATGCCGCTGCCCGCCGCGAAGTGCGCGAGACCCGCTTCAGGACTCGCATACCGCGCGTACTCGGCGAACTTCTCTTCGGCTTCGCGCTGCGTGCGGCCGACTACCACGGTGATACCCATGATGATCTTCAGATCGCCCGCATCGCGTCCGGCTTCGACGGCTTGCGCGCGCAGCGCGTTCACGAGCTTGCGCGTGCCTTCCTTGCTCTGGCTCGACACGAACACGCATTCGGCATGACGCACGGCGAACGCCTGGCCGCGCCCCGACGATCCGGCCTGGAACAGCACCGGCGTGCGTTGCGGCGACGGCTCGCACAGGTGATAACCGTCGACGTCGTAATAACGGCCGCGATGCCGCACCTTGCGCACCTTCGCGGGATCGGCGAACACGCGCGCCTCGCGGTCGCGCAGCACGGCATCGTCCTGCCAGCTTCCTTCCCACAGCTTGTAGAGCACGTCCAGATACTCGTCGGCGCGATCGTAGCGCTCGTCGTGCGCGATCATCTCGGTTGCGCCCATCGCGCGGGCGGCGCTGTCGAGATAGCCGGTCACGATGTTCCAGCCGATACGTCCCTCGGTCAGATGATCGAGCGTCGAGAAGCGCCGCGCGAGCAGATACGGCGCTTCATAGGTGAGATTGACGGTGATGCCGAAGCCCAAGTTCTGCGTCGCGGCGGCCATCGCGGAGACGAGCATCATCGGATCGTTGACGGGTAACTGCACCGACTCCTTCAGCGTGACATCGACCGATTGCTGATAAACGTCGTACACGCCGACGATATCCGCGATGAACAGCCCGTCGAAGAGGCCACGCTCCAGCAGCTTCGCGAGGTCGGTCCAATAGGAGAGTTTGCGATAGTCCGTCGAGCGGTCGCGCGGATGGGTCCAGAGGCCATGATTGATATGGCCGACGCAGTTCATGTTGAACGCGTTCAGAATGATGTGCTTCTTGCTCATGAAAGGGCGGGGCGATCGAAGAAAAAGTCAGGCCACGCCGATGCGCCATTGGCCCGGCGGCAGCGTGCCGTTCACGGCGAAATCGCCGACGATCCGGTCCTTGTAGATGCGCGGATTGTGCGACGCGATCGTGCGCGCGTTGCGCCAGTAGCGGTCGAGCCCGGCGGTGCGCAGCGTCGCGGATGCGCCGAGCGCGTCGAACACGCTCGCGCTCGCGTCGAGAACGAGTTGCGACGCGACCGTCTGCGCCTGCCAGATCTCGATCTCCGTTTCCGCGATGACGGCGAGCGCATCCGGCCTGTCGAACGACGCCGCCGCGCGTTCGAGCGCGCGCGCCGCCTGCGCGACGATCGCGCCGGCCGTCCAGGCGTGCGCGCGGGCGCGGCCGACTACTTGCAGCAATTGCGGATCGTCCGCGGCGCGCGTGCTGACCGCGTGGCTGTAACTGCGCGTGCGCGCGGCGATGGCGGCGGCCGCATCGCTCGCGACGGCCCGGCCGATGCCCGCGAGCGTCGCCAGATGCACGAGCTGATAGAACGCTTCGGAGTACGGGAACGGCGCGCGGCCCGCGACGATTTCGCGTTCGTCGACCTTCACGTTGTCGAAGCGGCTCGTGCCGCTCGCGGTGAGGCGCTGGCCCATGCCGTCCCAGTCGTCGATCACTTCGACGCCGTCCGCACGACGATCGACCGTGACGGACACGGCCTCGTCGTCCGCATTGGTTGCGCCGACGTGGATCCAGTCGGCGAAGAGCGAGCCGGTCGTATAGAACTTCGTGCCGTTCAGATGCCAGCCGTTCGCGTCGCGGGTGAGGCGCGTCGCGAACTGGCTGCGCGGCGCTTCGCCCGTCTCGGACCACGCCGCCCCGACGATGACGCCCTTCGCGAGCCGCGCGAGCCATCGCTCGCGTCGTTCGACGGGACTGTCGAGCGCGTGCTCGATGAAGCCGAAGTGCGCGCGCAGCGCCTGCGTGATGTTCGAATCGGCTTCCGACAACTCGATCAGCAATTCGAACAATTCGACGAGGCGGATGCCCTGGCCGCCATAGTCGGCCGGCACGCGCAAGGACGTGAAGCCGGCGTCGCGCAGCCAGGCGATTTCGTCGGTGGGAAGACGGCGTTCGAGCTCGCGCGCGACGCTCTGTGCGCGGATGCGAGCGAACACGGGCCGAAAGCGCGCGGCGAGCGCGGCGTACCGTTCCGTGGGACCGGGACCCCACGCTGCGCCGACTTCGACGCCGGAAGGCAGGGGAGCATTGCGATCGAAAGGCATGGCGCTCCGATGTGATTCGTGAAAGCGTCGATTATCTGCAACCCGTGCGCCAACGCTAAACGATGAATCATCAGAAGCTAAGCGCAATCGCCGCTATTCGCCGTTATCTGGTGTCGACGGCCATCTTCGCGGCAGGCGCGTGGGCCAGGCGAGCAGCTATAACCTCGAGCCACCGCTGGTCGCGCTTGCGCTCGGGCTGATCGACCGTCTGACGATGCCGCGGGTTCCTCGCGTGCAATGCATTGCAGAAAAGCTTCGTTGTTGAACCGTTCCGGCGAGCCTAGATTCGATCTGTCGAACCTAGCCAGCGGGGCGTGCAATCATGAGCGATGTCGTGATCGAGCAGCCGGTCGAAGTCGAGGCCGGGTTGAACTATCTCGTGCCTACGGGCGTGAAGCCCGCCTCCTACGCCTACGATCCGCCGCCCGGCGTGCCGCGCCGCACCGGCGAATATCGCACGCACGCGGTGAGGATTTCGAATGCGCGGCTGCGACCGCCGCCGGGCGGCCTGTCGCTGGACCGGAATGGTTTCGAGTTGCATCGCGAAGCGAGCGCGCTCAGCGATTTCTCCGACGATGCCGCGATTCGTTCGGTCTACTACCCGCAATCCGAGCGCCTGCTGAAGCAATGGACGGGGGCGAAGCGCGTCGTCATCTTCGATCACACACTGCGGGATGGCGCGGCGGCACGCGCGAACGGCGTGAAGGAGCCGGTGCATCTGATCCACAACGATCAGACCTTCGTTTCCGGGCCGCGCCGGGTGCGCGATCATCTTCCCGCCGATGAAGCCGCCCGCCTGCTGCAAGGGCGCTTTGCGATCGTCAATCTGTGGCGGCCGGTGGGCGAGGTCGTGGAATCGTCACCGCTCGCATTGTGCGATTCGCGCAGCATCGACGAACGCGATGCGGTCGCGCAGGACTTCATCTATCCGACGATGACGGGCGAAACCTACGCGTTCGTGCATAACCCGCTGCATCGCTGGTACTACTTCCCGCTGATGTCGCCCGACGAGGCGCTGCTCATCAAGATCTACGACTCGGCCGGCGACGGCGTTGCGCGTTTCACCGCGCACACGGCCTTCGACGATCCCGCATCGCCGCCCGATGCACGGCCACGCCGCAGCATCGAGTTGCGCAGCCTGCTGTTCTTCTGAGGTACTGCCGAGCAAGCCTGGTACGCGCTGCAAATACGAAAAGGTAACTCGGTATCGCAGAGGAAGGCATCGCACGCGGCCGCGAAAGCAACGAACGAATTCGGCTACGGCGCGCAATGGGCGAGCTGCGGGAAAGCATCGCGGGATTGCAGCGATATGCATAGTCGAAACGCTTCGTTGGCGACGCGTCTTGTCGATGCTTCAATGTTTCCGTCGCATTGAATGCGGCCTGCATCCGACAAACGCAAACCACAACGGAGATTTTCGATGTCCGAACTTTCCACGCTCGCCGCCGAATCCACGCTGTCTCCCGTCACGTCGAATGAACCGTTCCAGGTGCGCCCGATCGGCGGGCGCATCGGCGCCGAAGTGCGCGGCGTGACGCTTTCCGCCGATCTCGACGATAACGCCATCGCCGCGATCAACAATGCGCTGCTCGAACACAAGGTTCTGTTCTTCCGCGGCCAGTCGCATCTCGACGACGCCGCGCAGGAAGCCTTCGCCGCGCGTTTCGGCGAGACCGTCGCGCATCCGACCGTGCCGTCGCTTTCGAGCGGAAGCCGTCTGCTCGAACTCGATTCGAAGCATGGCACGCGCGCGAATTCATGGCATACGGACGTCACGTTCGTCGATGCTTATCCGAAGATTTCGATTCTGCGCGGCGTCGTGATCCCGCCCGCCGGCGGCGACACGGTATGGGCCAACACGGCCGCCGCATATGCGAACCTGCCGGAAGCGCTGCGCGATCTCGCCGACAAACTCTGGGCGCTGCATTCGAACGCCTACGACTATGCCGCCACGCGCAACGTGCCCGATACGGAATCCGAGCGCGAGTACCGCAAGCAATTCACCTCGACGCTCTATGAAACGGAGCATCCGGTCGTGCGCGTGCATCCGGAAACGGGCGAACGCACGCTCGTGCTGGGTCACTTCGTGCAGCGCTTCATCGGTCTTTCGCAGCGCGATTCGGACCGTCTCGCCGAAATCTTCCACGATCACGTCACGCGCCTCGAAAACACCGTGCGCTGGCGCTGGACGCAAGGCGATGTCGCGATCTGGGACAACCGCGCGACGCAGCATTACGCGGTGGCCGATTACGCCGATGCGCATCGCGTCGTGCGTCGCGCGACCGTGCACGGCGATGTGCCCGTAGGCATCGACGGGCGCAAGAGCCGCATCGTCAAGCAGGAAACGCGCACCGCCTGACGCGTGGCGCGATACCCCATGCACCGGCGATCGCATCGCCGGCGATCCACTCTTTCTCATTGCACGATGACACTACGATTCAAGCTCTTCGTCGGCGCGGCGACGCTGTTCGCTGCGCTCATCGGTCCCGCGCAGGCCGCCGATCCGGCCGTGGTGCGCATCGGCGTCGCGCAGCAGGGAACCGGCGATCCGCCCGTTTTCGGCGGCTCGCCCGCGGCGACCGCGCTTTTGCAGCATCGCGTCGAAGATGCGTTGCAGCCCGAGCACATCAAGGTCGAGTGGATCTTCTTCAAGGGCGCGGGACCCGCCGTCAACGAGGCGCTCGCGAACAAGCAGCTCGACTTCGCGTATCAGGGCGATTTGCCTTCCGTGCTCGGCCGCGCGAACGGATTGAAGACGCATCTGCTGCTGGCGTCGAACGTCCGGACCGGTGTGTACCTCGCGGTGCCTCCTGATTCGGACATCAAGAGCGTCAAGGATCTGAAGGGCAAGCGCGTCGGCATCTTTCGCGGGACGAATCTGCAACTCGTCGCCGATAACGTGCTGAAGCAAAACGGCCTCAGCGAACGCGATCTGCGCGTCATCAATCTCGATACCGCTGCCTCGCAGGCCGCGCTGGCGTCGAAGGGCGTCGATGCGGTGTTCCTCGACTACTCGCTCTTCAAGCTGCAACGTCAGGGGCTCGCGAAGATCGTCTATGCATCGCGCGATGACGGCGTGCAGTTCACGCGCCAGGCGCATCTTCTCGTGCTCGAAGACTACGAGCGCGCGCATCCCGACACGGTGCAGAAGGTCGTGACCGCCGTGGTGCAGGCCGCGCAATGGTCGTCCGATGAAACCAATCGCAATGCACTCTTCGCGTTGTGGGCGAAGAGCGGCGTGCCGGTCGAATCGTGGTCGTCCGAGTTTGCGAATCAATCGATGAAGGACCGCATGTCGCCGCTCATCGATCCGTTTCTGGTCGCGCGTTATCAGGCCGTCGCCGACGATGCGTTGCGTCTGAATCTGATTCGTCAGCCCGTCAGCGTGAATGGATGGTTCGAGCCGAAGTATCTGGATCAGGCGCTGAAGTCGCTGAAGCTCGAAGCCTACTGGCCGCGTTTCGATGCAACGGGCAAGCCTTCCGGCGAACGTCTCGCGGAGAACAGATAAATGGCCAATGCACTGACGCGTGTGTTTCAGCCCGCGGATCGTGCGCGCGGAATGTCATCAACTGATGCGTGGCGCACGATCGGCTGGACTGCGTTGCCGTGGATCGTGCCCAGCGTCTGCGCGTTGCTGTGGGTGCTCGGCTCGCACTACGGCTGGATCTCCGCGCAAGTGTTGCCGGCGCCCGCGCTCGTCTTCGAAACGCTCGGCGCACTCGCGAAGAGCGGCGAGTTGTGGACGCATCTGCTGGCGAGCACGACGCGCGCCGCTGTCGGATTCGGCGGCGGCGTGCTGCTCGGCATCGCGCTCGGCGGATTGCTCGGCCTGTCGCGCACGCTGGAAGCCTACGTCCTGCCGAGCTTCAACGCGATCGTGCAAGTGCCGGTGCTCGGCTGGTTGCCGTTTCTCATGATCGTCGTCGGCATCGGCGAGCCGCTGAAGTATCTGCTGATCGGGCATGCGGCGCTCGTGCCCGCCACGCTCTCGACACTGCAAGGCTTTCGCGGCACGCCGCGTGCGTTGCAGGAAGTTGCGTCGGTGTATCGCTATACGCGCTGGCAAGTCATCACCCGCGTGACTTTGCCGTCCGCGATTCCGGTCATCGGCACGGGCGTGCGGCTCGCGTTCACGAAAGCGTGGCTGACGCTCGTCGTCGTCGAGCTCGTCGCGTCGTCGGAAGGGCTGGGTTATCTGATCGTGTATGGACGTCAGCTTTTTCAGCTTGATCTCGTGCTGGCCGCGGTGCTGATCGTCGGCGCAATCGGCTATGCGGCAGATCGCCTGCTCGATGCATTCGAGCGCAAGCTGCAACGCGGCCGCGTCAATTGAGGATCAGCCATGTCGACTCTGGATTGGGAAGCGGGAACAGTCAAAGGATCGTGGCGCGGACTCGTGCTGCCGATAGCCGCGCTCGCCGTGTGGTGGTACGTGTCGCGCGATGCGCAAGTGGGGCGAGGCGTGATGGTTTCGCCTGCACACGTGTGGAGTACGGCGGTCGATCAGGTCCGCAGCGGGGCGCTCGCGCGTGCGTTGTCGGCATCGCTTGCGCGCGAGTTGACGGGCTTTGCGATCGGCACCAGTCTCGGCCTCGCGCTCGGCGCATTGCTCGGCATATCGAAGCTCGCGAATCGCGCGATCGCACCGAGCTTCAACACGTTCAAGCAAGTGTCGCTGTTCGCGTGGATTCCGTTGATCTCCGTGTGGTTCGGACTCGGCGATGTCGCGAAGGTCGTGTTCCTGTCGCTTGCCGCGCTCGTGCCCGTCGTGATGCATACGAGCGACGGCATCCGCGCCGTTCCCGCGAACTGGCTCGACGTGGCGCGCGCATATCGCTATGGCAGGCTGCAAACGGTGGCCTATGTCGTGGTGCCCGCAGCGTTGCCGTCCATCTTCACGGGCGTGTATCTGGCGCTCATCTATTCGTGGCTCGCGACGCTCGGCGCGGAGTATCTGCTCGTTGCGGGCAGCGGCATAGGCAATACGCTCGTCGATGGCAGCGAACAGTTTCGTATGGATCTCGTCGTGTTCGGCGTGATCGTGGTCGGTTTGACGGGGTGGGCGTTGAATGCTTTCGCACGCGGCGTGCAGCGGCGCTGGTTCGGCGCGTCGCGCGCGGCTTGAGGAGAATCCGGATATGACGACGCAAATAGAGCAAGACAGTGGCCTGACGCTGCGGCACGTGAGCAAGCGCTTCGCTGGCGATGCGGGGCCGCCGGTGCTCGATCGCATCGAGCTGTCGATTGCGAGCGGCGAGTTCGTGAGCATCGTCGGGGCGAGCGGTTGCGGAAAGTCGACGTTGCTGCGGCTCATCGCGGGCCTCGATGGCGATTACGACGGCGAGATCGATTTCGGCGGCGAACGCGTCGTGACGACGGATCTGTCGCGCGGCATCGTGTTTCAGGATCATCGGCTGTTTCCGTGGCTCGATGTCGCGCAGAACGTCGCGGTCGCGTTGCGCAACGCGCCGTTATCGAAGGCCGAGAAGGCGCGCGCGGTGGCCGAGCATATCGAGCTCGTCGGATTGAAGGGCTACGAGCGGCTTTATCCGCATCAGTTATCGGGCGGCATGGCGCAGCGCGTTGCGATTGCGCGAGGACTGGTGAACCGGCCGCGTCTGCTGTTGCTCGATGAACCCTTCGGTGCGCTCGACGCACTTACGCGAAGCCGCTTGCAGCTCGAATTGCAGCGGATATGGGAGCATGAACGGATCACGATGGTGCTCGTCACGCACGATGTGGAGGAAGCCGTGCTGCTGTCGGACCGGATCGTGGTGATGCAGGCGCGGCCGGGACGCATCGGGGAAGTGGTGGATGTATCGCTGCCGCGGCCGCGAAAGGTTGGAGATAGCAAGGTCGCCAGGTTGCGCGACGATATCGTGGACAGCTTCTTTACCGAAGCGGCCTAAAGCTGCGCTTCGATCGCCGCTTTATCGATAACGGACCACACGCGCTCGATCTTGCCATCGCGGAACTCATAGAAGACGTTCTCGCAAAACACGACGCGTCTTCCATCGATATGCAGGCCGAGGAAGTCAGCCTTCGGCGTGCATTCGAAGCGCAACCGGCAAGCGACGCGCGGCGGCTCCGCTATCAGCAGTTCGATATCGAAGCGGAGGTCCGGAATTTCGCGCACATCTTTCTTCAGGAGCTCGCGATAGTCATCGAGCGTGAGCGCGCGCGCGTTGTACTGCAGCGCATCGTGAACGAACGCGCCGAGATTCGGCCAGTCGCGCGCATTCAGGCAAGCGATGTATTGCCTGTAAATATCTGAAAGCATCGTGTGCGCTCCAAAAGGAATGGTGATGCGCTTATCGTAGCGTTGTGCGTTCGGCGGTGAACCGACCCGCGCAGCGCTCAATCCTCATCGACGACTCGCTAACCAACAAGCTTACTTCGAATGGCACGCGCAATGCTGAACGCAGGGATCACATTTCCCCGCCGGAGTTCTCCATGCCTTTTCGCGGCCAACCCGATCAGCTTTTGCCCAACGCCGCGCCCGCCGAACCGGAAGCGGGGCGCCGTTCGTTTCTGACACGCGGCGGCGCGGGCATTGCAGTCGCGCTCGCGGCCGGAACCGGCAGCGCATGGGCCGCCGGTCCTTCAGGTGCCGATGCCAATCAGGTCAAGCTGCCGCTGATTCAAGATCCGAACACGGAGCAGAAGGAAGAAACGCCCGACGCGAATCTGCCGCCCGACGCGCGCATCGGCTATGCGATCGTCGGGCTCGGACGTCTTTCGTTGAATCAGATTCTGCCCGCGCTCGCGCAATGCAAATACTCGAAGGTGGCGGCGCTGGTTTCCGGCGATCGCGAAAAGGCGCGGCGCGTCGCGCGTCAATACGGCATCGCCGATGCCGACATCCACGATTATCAGGACTTCGAGCGTCTTGCAGACAATCCGCGCGTGCACGTCGTGTATATCGTGTTGCCGAACGGCATGCACAAGGCGTTCACGCTGCGCGCGGCGAAGATCGGCAAGCATGTGCTCTGCGAGAAGCCGATGGCGAACAATGCCGCCGACTGCGAGGCGATGGTCGAAGCGATGAAGCGCGCCAATCGCAAGCTGATGATCGCGTATCGCAGCCAATACGAGCCGATGGATCGCATGGTTGCGAAGATGGTCAAGGAGAAGAAGCTCGGCACATTGCGCGAGTTCATCGCGGGAAATTCGCAAAATGTGGGCGATCCATCGCAATGGCGCTTGAAGAAGGCGCTCGCGGGCGGTGGCGCAATGCCCGACATCGGCCTCTATTGCCTCAACGCGGCGCGCTTTCTGTCGAACGAAGAGCCGATGGAAGTCGTCGCGACGGTGCATCGCCCGCAAGGCGATCCGCGCTTTGCCGAGGTCGAGGAATCGGTGCACTTCATCCTGCGCTTTCCGAGCGGACTCACGGCGACGTGCATGTCGAGTTATGCAAGCCACGAATCCCGTTTCTTCAGGCTGCAAGGCGCACAAGGCTGGGTCGAGATGGATCCGGCGTTCGGCTATAACGGATTGCGCTTGCGTCACGGCATGCTCGTCGACGGCAAGAGCGCGACGACCGAAGTGCAGATCGATCCGCAGAACCAGTTCGCGCGCGAAATCGATCACATGTCGGTCTGCGTGAAGGACGATCTCGTGCCGCACACGCCGGGCGAGGAAGGCTTGCAGGATCAGCGGATCATCGACGCGATCTACGAATCGGCGCGCACCGGCCGCGCCGTGAAGCTCGCCCAGCCGGATGCGCCGACGCGCGGGCCGGAGCCGCAGGAAGAGACTTTCTGATCGGTTGCGAACGGGTGGCATGCGGCGCGTGCGGAAGAGATAGCGCACGAGCACGCTCGCCGCGTTGACGCCCGTCGCGAGGTGGACGCCTTGTGCGCGGTAAGGATTGGCCAGCACGACGTTGGCGAGAATCTTAACCGCGAAGCCTCAGAGATCATGCGATAGCGCGTTTCGCTCGCGAACTGATTCGCGAGTCCGCAGCGGAACAGTTTCGTCACAGCGACGGTGTCTCCGGCGTGAACGCGCCCCTCTGAAACAACAGGTTGATCCCCCGCAGAAAAAGAAGCACTTTCGCCGTGGCCCGCCCCGCGCGTGCGCCAACTCTCGCACGATCGGCAAAGACGGGCGGTACATCAGCCGTCCCTCGCGGCATCAGCGATGCTAATAGCCGAAGACGCCGTTATCAGATCGATTTGACGGGGCGCGCCGGGCATTCATTCAGGCTTGCTGCTTAACCGCCCATTCCCGCGCGTCCCATTGATACGGAACCGTAAGGACGGTGTCATCCGGGCTAGCACCGATATAAGCCCGAATTATCCGGCGCATCAATAAACAGTATTAGGCGTTATGGTGCGATCTCGCTACGCTTCATCCAATGCGCTCGCTTACCACCGTCGGCGCGCACAGATGGAGACGCTGATGAACACGCGCTGCCGCAGCGAACGGCAATACCGCATTCGTCTAGCCGGTGTTGTCGTCCGCGCGCGGCAGCGCCGATCATGCGCCCGTGCTGATCTTCCAGAACGAGCGCGTGCATCGGCTTCGCGATCAGCGTTATTCGTGGTGCCAGAGACGCTCGACAAGCTCGAAGGCGGCTGCGCGCGGACTCCCTCCCGAATCATTGCGCATAACGGCGGACGCCAACGGGCACACGCCTTTCACAACAGCCGGAGACATTGATGAAATACGAAGATGACGTTCGTGCGCGTTCCTACAAGTTCCGCGACGAATATGTCGATGCCACGCCATGGTGGTATCGCGGCGAAATGCACCTCGGCTTCACATTGCTCTTCACGGGCGGCGTGATCGTCTTTTGTCTGATGCAGCTTCATGCGCCGACGCTCGCCGAATGGCTGGCCGTCATTCCGCTCTTTCTGTTCGGCAACTGGGCGGAATGGGCGGCGCACCGCTATGTGCTGCATCGTCCGACGAAGTATTTCAGCATGATCTACAAGCGCCATTGCGCGGTTCATCACCGGTTCTTCACGCATGTGACGCTTGAATACAAGGGTCACCGCCACTGGCGCGCGCTGCTGTTTCCGCCTTTCGCGCCGGTTGCATTCGTGCTGGCCGCCGTGCCGTTCGCGCTCCTGATCGGGTTCGTATTCTCCCGCAACGCAGGCTACATCGCGCTGTTCACGATGGCGGCATACTTTCTGATGTACGAGGGCCTGCATACGCTCTCGCACGTCACCGACAGCCCGTTCCTCGACCGCGTTCCGTTCGTGAACACAGTGCGGCGCCTGCACGCTACACACCACGATCCCGAAGTGATGGCGACACAGAATTTCAACCTCACGTTCCCGATCTGCGACACGCTGTTCGGCACACGCAGCGACGTTCCCGGTCGTGCGCGTCAACCGTTGGAACGCGGCCACTAAGGCGCTTGTTTCCGCAAAACACAGTCGCTCGCGACGTGGCGTTGCGTACGGCGGCCTCGAACTACCCGGCCGTCGCAGCCGCCTCACGGTTGCGCATGATCCATTCGCTGAAGAGTTTGACCTTCGGCTGACTCGCGACGCACTCCGGATAGACGAAGTAATAGCGTGAGCCCGTTTGGAGCACGGTGTCGAACGGCATGACGAGCCGCCGGGCCGCCACGTCTTCGCTGACCAGCGTCCGGTCGCCGATCGCGACGCCGAACCCTTGCATGGCGGCGTTGGTCGCCAGATCGAGCGTTTCGAATGTCGGTCCGAGCGTCGCGTCGATCTCGCTCGCACCCGCGCAATCGAGCCAGAGCTTCCAGTCGCGGTGATCGCGCGTCGGATGCAGCAACGCATGATGCGCGAGATCAGCCGCGGCGGCGAGCGGACTTTCATTGAGCAGTTCGGGCGAGCACACGGGCGTGAGCTGCTCGTCGAAGAGCGGCACGGCGTGCACGTCCGCACCGGGCGACGAGCCGTAGATGATCGCCGCATCGAACGATTCGACCTCGAAATCGACATCGTGCTGCCAGGTCGTCGTGATCTGCAATTGCAGTTCGGGATGCTCGCTCTGGAAGCGCATGATCCTCGGCAGCATCCATCGCATCACGCAGGTGGGCACTTTCAGCGCGAGATCGGTGCGCTGGCGCGTGAGACGCAGCGATACCTCTTCGATGCGCCCGAAGCTCTCTCTCACGACGGGCAACAGCACGTCGCCTTCCGCCGTCAAGGTCAGGCCCCTTGCGCCGCGGATGAAAAGGGGAAAGCCGAAGTATTCCTCCAGCGCGAGAATCTGTCTGCTGATCGCCCCCTGCGTGAGGCACAGATGTTCCGCCGCACGCGTGAAGCTGCGGTGACGCGCGACGGTCTCGAAGATCTGCAGTGCGTTGAGCGGAGGAAGTCGTCGCATCGGGGCGTGTCTCCGATCATGAAAATCACGTCAGCCGGAAATAGTGTAGCAAGCCGGGCGCGGTGCTAATGCAGTATCTTGCCCAGAAAATCCCTCGCCCGGTCGGACCGCGGATGCGCAAAGAACGCGTCCTTATTTTCGTCTTCCACGATGCGCCCGTGATCCATGAAGATCACCCGGTGCGCGACCTTTCTGGCGAAGCCCATTTCGTGCGTGACGCACATCATCGTCATGCCTTCCTGTGCCAGTTCGACCATCACGTCCAGCACCTCGTTGATCATCTCCGGATCGAGCGCGGAAGTGGGTTCGTCGAACAGCATCGCGACCGGGTCCATCGACAGTGCGCGCGCAATCGCCACGCGCTGCTGCTGGCCGCCTGAAAGCTGCGCGGGATACTTGTCGGCGTGCGCGCGCAGGCCGACGCGCTGGAGCAGACGCAGCGCCTTGTCGGACGCTTCGTCTTTCGAGCGCCCCAGCACTTTCGTCTGCGCGAGCGTGAGGTTGTCCGTGATCGACATGTGCGGAAACAGCTCGAAATGCTGAAACACCATGCCCACTTTCGAGCGCAGTTTCGACAGGTTGGTGCGCCTGTCGTGGACGGACTCCCCGTTGACCGTGATGCTGCCGCTCTGGAACGGCTCGAGCCCGTTGACGGTCTTGATGAGCGTCGACTTGCCGGACCCGGACGGCCCGCAGACCACGACCACTTCGCCTTTGCCGACGGTGGTGGTGCAGTCGGCCAGAACCTGGAACTGGCCGTACCACTTCGACACGTTACCGATGGAAATCATGCGCAAACCTTTTTGAAGTGCGTTAGCCATTGAGACGCGGCTTTTAGCGATGTCTGCCGACGCGATACCGGCGCTCGAGCGCGCGCGCATACCAGGTCAGCGGAAAGCACATCGCGAAGTAGAGCAACGCGACGAGGGCGTAGATCGGGAAGGGACGGAACACTGCGTTGGTGATCATGGTGCCGGTCTTGGTCAGCTCCGTGAGACCGATGATCGACGTGAGCGCCGTGCTCTTCACGACCTGCACGAGAAATCCCACGGTGGGCGGCACGGCGATCTTCCATGCCTGCGGCCAGACGACGTAACGCAACTGCTGCGTCCACGTCATGCCGAGGCTCGCCGCGGCGCTCCACTGGCCGCGCGGCACCGCCTCCACGCAGCCGCGCCAGATGTCGGCGAGACAGGCGCCCGTGTACAGCGTGAGCGTGACGGTCGCGGCAGCCCAGGGCGACACTTCGACGCCCAGCAGCGGCAAGCCGAAGAAGCCGAGGAAAAGCTGCATCAGAAGCGGCGTGCCCTGGAACACCTCGACATACAGCACCACCGTCCGGCGCAGCCACGGCAGCGGCGACACGCGCATGGCGAGCAGCGCCAGTCCCGTGAGGCCGCCTCCGACGAACGCGATCACCGAAAGCACAACCGTCCAGCGCGCGGCCAGCGTCAGGTTGCGGGCGATATCCCACAGCGTGAACTCGATCATCGTGAACGCTCCTTCGGAAGGCCGGGTTCGGCCGCGCCGATGCGCAGGGACAACAGGTTGCGCAGACCGCGCCGGGAAGTGGTCGCGGCCGCGCGGCCGGCCCGTCCCGCGAACAGCCGCTTGCCGAGTCGGTTGATCAGCATGCGCAGCACGATCGACAGCAGCAGATAGATCGCGGTGACGATCACGTAGCACTCGAACGAACGGAAGTTGCGCGACTGAATGAAGCTGGCGGCGTGCGTCAGGTCAGGCACCGAAATCTGCGATACGACCGCGGAGCCGAGCATCACGATCAGCACCTGCCCGAGCAGTGCGGGAAACACGTTGGCGAGCGCCTGCGGCAACACGACGTGGCGGAACACGTGCGGTCCCCGCAGGCCGAGCGCCATCGCGGCCTGGAGCTGTCCGCGCGGTATCGAGTCGATGCCCGCCCGGACGATTTCCGTGGCGTACGCGCCGAGGTTCACCGTCATCGCCAGCACGGCGGCCTCGATTTCGCCGATATGCACGCCGAGGCTGGGCAGCCCGAAGAACACGAAGAAGAGCTGCACGAGAAACGGCGTGTTGCGAATCAGCTCGACATATGCGGTGATCGCCGCGCGGACCGGCTTCGGGCCCGTCACGGCGAGACACGCGCCGCCGATGCCGACCAGGCCGCCCAGCAGCGTCGATATGGCGGTCAGGCCGAGCGTCACCGCGACGCCATGCGCGAGCACATCGACATAGAGGCCGACGTCGCTGAAGTCGAACGTGTAGGTCATCGAGCGATCCTCCCGCGTGCGAGTGAACGGAGCGCTCCGCGCATCACAGGTCGGCCGGCAGCGGTGCGCGTAGCCACTTCTGCGAGATCGCGTTCATCGTGCCGTCCTTCTTCGCCGCGGCGATGGCTTCGTCGACCTTCTGCTTGAGGCGCGGCTCGTTCTTGTTCAGGCCCACGTGATCGGGCGAGCTGAAGAGCGAGAACTTCTGCTCGGGATCGTTCGACGGATGACGGGCGATGATCGTCGCGCCCACGTCGTTGCCCACCACGAGCAGTTGCGCCTGCCCGGCCAGAAACGCGGAGATCGCGCCGTTCGGGTCGTCGAATCGCTTGATCGACGCGGACGGCGGCGCGACCTTGCTCACGCTCAGGTCTTCCAGCGTGCCGCGCGCGACGGCCACGCTCTTGCCGGCAAGGTCGCCCGCGTTCTTCACGGGCAGCGACTTCGGACCGAATACGGCCAGGTTGTACGGCGCGTAGGCCTGCGAGAAGTCGATCACCTTTTCGCGCTCGGGCGTCTTGCCGACCGAGAGCAGCATGTCGGCCTTATGGTCGACGAGATACGCCATGCGGTTGTCGCCGGTGACCTGAATCAGTTCGACCTTCGCGTTGAGGGTCTTGCCGATCAGGCTGGACACGTCGATGTCATAGCCCTGCGGCTTCATGTCCGGCCCGATCGAGCCGAACGGCGGATAGTCCTCGAAGACGCCGATCCGGACGACGCCGGACTTGTTGATCGAGTCGAGCGCGTCGGCGTGCGCCAGCGGCGCGAATGCGCCGAGGCCCGCGATGCCCGAGAAGGCGAGGAGGGCGGCGGTGCGGGCGAGGAAGCGCTGCGCGGAAGTCGTCGTGTGCATGAAGGTCTCTCCTGTGTCGATACGGTGGGCGGCGTGAATTCAGTGCGCGGTGCGTGCCGCGATGAGCTTGCAGGCGTGCGGCGGAAGTTCCGCGAAGACGGGCATGCCGATTCGCAGGTCCGGCGTCTCGCGCGGCGTCGTGGCGGCGGTGAGCGTGACGCCCGCGCAATCGATGGTCGCTTCGAGCGACGCGCCGACATCCCGGATGAACGCCACCTTTCCGGCGAGCACGTTGGGCCCGGGATCGACGGCGCCGTTTACGGCTGTCCGCATGCAGACGTCTTCGGGACGAATCAGCAGGCGGACGTCGCCCGCCGCGCCGCGCGCGGGCGGTGCGGCATCGACGACGATCTGCTGGCCGCCCGGAAGCGCGATCCGGTCTCCGCCTTCGAGCGTGACGGGCAGGATGTTGCCGAGGCCGATGAAGTCGGCGACGAATTCGCTGACGGGATTGCGATAGATGTCGAGCGGCTTGCCGACCTGCGCGATGCGTCCTTTTTCCATGACGACGATCTCGTCGGCCATGGTCATGGCTTCGCGCTGGTCGTGCGTCACCATGATCGTCGTGATGCCGAGGCGCTGCTGCAGGAGACGGATCTCGACCTGCATCGCCTCGCGCAGCTTCGCGTCGAGCGCGGAGAGCGGCTCGTCGAGCAGCAAGAGCTTCGGCGACGACGCGATGGCGCGCGCAATCGCCACGCGCTGGCGCTGTCCGCCCGACAGCCGCGAGACCGGCCGGTCCGCCATGTGCGGCAACCGGATCAGATCGAGCAGCTCGGCGACGCGGCTGGCTTCCGCCTCCTTGCCGACCCGGCGAAGACGCAGCGGATAGGCGATGTTCTGCGCGACCGTCATGTGAGGAAAGAGCGCGAGCGACTGGAACACCATGCCGAAATCGCGTCGGTTCGCGGGCACGTCAGTCAGATCGCGGCCGGCGAAGGCGACCGTTCCGGACGACGCCGTTTCCAGCCCCGCGATGATGCGCAAGAGCGTCGTCTTCCCGCAGCCGGACGGCCCGAGAAAGCACACCAGCTTGCCGTCGGGCACGGCGAGATCGACATGATCGACGGCGTATGCGGCGTGGAAGCGCTTCGTTACCGCCTGAAGTGTCAGATGAGTCATGAGGGTTCCCCGGTTACAGCGCGACGCCTTCGTCGCCGACCAGCTTTTCGAGCAGCCAGATCAACGCAAAGTCGATGAGCACGATGACGACCGCGAACGAGAACACGGTCGGATCGAGCGAGGACACGGTGCGGCTGTACAGCCAGATGGGCAGCGTCATCGTGTCGATGCCGTACAGAAAGAACGTGACCGTGAACTCGTTGAACGAGACGATGAAGGCGAACAGCATGCCGGCGAGAATGCCGGGCCGCATGAGCGGCAGGACCACATCGACGATCGCGCGGCGCGGGCTCGCGCCCATCAGGCACGCGGCTTCCTCGAACTCCGGGCCGATCGCCGCGACCGAGGCGGCGCAGTTCTTCACCGTGAACGGCAAGGCGAGGATCACGTGCGCGATGATGAGCCGCAGAATGCCGAGCTCGACGGGCAGCACGTTGAACACGAGCAGCAGCGAGAGCCCGAGCATCACGAGCGGATAGACCAGCGGCAGCGCGACGAGCTGCTCGATAACCGCCTTGCCGCGGAAGCGATAGCGCGAGAGCGCGTAGGCGGCGGGCACCGAGACGGCGGTGGCGATGATCATCGTCGATACCGCGACGACGAGGCTCGTCGTGAGGGCCGTGCCCATCGAGAGCACATCGCTTGCGTCGGGCGATACGAACGTGTGCCACGCGGCCCGATACCAGCGCAGCCCGAAGCTCGGCGGCGGGAACTGGAGCGTGTCCGAATTGCCGAACGACATCGTCACCATCGTGAGGATCGGCAGGGCGGCGAGAAAGAGCACGACGGTCGCGAGCAGGCTGGCGGCGCGGCTCAGGCGTCCCGGCATGATCGCGGAAAGGCGCAGGGCGCTCATGAACGGGCTTCCTCCGTGCTTTGCATGCCGCGTACGAGCCGTTGCGATACCGACATGACGACGAGCGTCGCCACCATCAGCACCACGCCGGATGCCGACGCGGCGGGCCAGTTCAGAAGCGGCGCCACCTGGTCGTGCACGAGCACGGCGAGCATGGGCACGCGGCGGCCGCCCAGCAGCAGCGGCACGGCGAACGCGCTCGCGTTGTAGGCGAAGACGAGCAGCGCGCCGGAAACGAGACCGGGCATCGCGAGCGGCAGGACGATGTGGCGCAGCGTCTGCGAGCGCGTCGCGCCGAGCGTAGCGGCCGCTTCCTCGTAAGAGCGCGAGATGGCGCGCATGGCGCTCGCGAGCGGCAGCACGGCGAGCGGGAACGCGGTCTGGATCAGGCCGAGCAGCACGCCGTTCTCGCGATAAAGCCACTGCACCGGACGCCGCACGACGCCGGCCGCGAGCAGCGCGTTATTCAGCATGCCCGCCGGCCCGAGCATCACGAGCCAGCCGTAACCCTGCAGCAGCAGATTGACGAGCAGCGGCAGCAGCACGCCGGCAAGAAGGAGCCGGCGAGCGAGCCGCGATTCGGTGCGCGCCATCGCGAGCGCCACCGGAATCGCCAGCGCCACCGCGCAGACCATGCTCTCAAACGCGAGCTTGAGCGTCAGCCCGAGCGAACGCAGGAAGTACGAATCGGCGAGGTCCGCGTAATTGTGAAGCGTGAGTGCGCGCCATTCGTTCCCCGGCACGCCGAAGCTCATGCGCAGCACCGCGAGCGACGCCGCGACGAGCACGGCGAGAAACGCGAGGATCGGCGCGAGCAGCACCCACGGCGGCACCCTGGGCAGCGCGGGAGCCGACGTCTGTCCGGAGGCGGCGTCTGCCAGCGCTGCCGTCCTGCGGCGGAAATAGAGTGCGGACATGGAGCTCAGGCCGAGAAGATTTCCGTATAGCGCTTGATCCACGCCGGTTGCACCGCCGCCAATGCCTTGTCGTCGTGCAGCACGGCGTTCTCCGCGATTTGCTGGGGAGACGGCACGAACGCGCGGCTTTCGGCGGGAATCGCCGCCTTCGAGTTCACCGGACCGTTCAGCACGTCGGCGGCCATGCGGCCTTGCACGCCTGCGTCGAGCGAATGGTTGATGAACGCGTGGATCAGGTCGATGTCGCCCGGATGCGCCTTCGGTATGACCGTGAACATCAGCTGGGTGGCGAAGCCTTCCTTCATCCCATACGTGACGGCCATCTTGTACTCGGGCTTGCGCAATTGATCGGGGAAGAACGCCGGCGAGTAGATGCCGCCGATATCCAGCGAACCCGTGCGGAACAGGTCGGCGACCTGATTCGGATTCTCGCCGAGCGTGAGCACGCGGTCCTTGAGTTGCGCGAGCTTCGCGAAGCCCGGTTCGATGTTCTGCTGCGAGCCGCCCGCCATCTTGGCGGCGATGATCGCGAGATCGACCGCTTCGGCCCATTCCGGCGGCGGCAGGAAAATCCGCCCCGCATACTTGGGATCCCAAAGCGCTTCGTAGGTCGTGGGCGCCGTCTTGACCGACGACGTGCTGTAGACGAGACCGTCCGACCACAACAGATAGCCGATGCCGAAGCCGTTGGCGCCCGTTTGATACCGCGCGGCGACATCCTTCAGGTTGGGGAGTTTGTTCAGATCGGGCTTCATCAGCAGACCGGCATCCGCGAGACCCGAGGCGCCCACGCCCGCGAGCGTGATGACGTCGTAGGTCGGGCGGTCTCCGGCCGCTTTCACTTTCGCCACCATGCCGGAGGTGCCGTCGGCGCGATCGGCGATGACCTGCGCGCCGGTCTTCTGGCTGAACGTCGCGGCAATGTTGCGCAAGGCCGCCGCGCCGGTGTCGTCGGACCATGTGAGCAGGCGCAGCGTCTTGCCGGCGAAGCTCCTCTCCTGCGCCTTCGCGGTGCTGATGAACGGCATCGGCAGACTCGATGCGGCGAGCGCCATGCCGATGGTCTTGATGGCCTGCCTTCTGCCTCGTTTGATGTCATGCATGGTTCACTCCTCGCTGAACGTGCAGCAGTCGGTCAATGCGGTCGGTCGATCAACAGCGGCGTTGTGAGAGCACTCTAGGTACGCAAAATTTCGGCAACAATCGAAATCTCGGCATGGTTGCCATGAGCCGAACGCATGGCTCGGCCTTAACAAAAGCTTTCAGTCGGAATCGGCCGCAGTCAGCACCTGCTTGATTTCCTGGAAGGCCGCGAGTCCGAACGGCCCGAGTTCGCGGCCGATGCTGCTCTTCTTGAAGCCGCCCCAGGATGTCTGAGGAAAGATCAGTTGCGGCGCGTTGATCCAGACGACGCCCGCCTGCAACGCGGCCGCCACGCGCTGTCCGCGTGCCGCGTCGCGCGTGACGACGCTTGCGACCAGCCCGAACTCGGTGTCGTTGGCGGTGGCGATCGCTTCGTCTTCCGTGTCGAAGCTGCGCACGCACAAGACGGGTCCGAAGATCTCTTCGCGCCACACGGCGCTGCCGGCGGGCACGTCGACGAACATCGTTGGCTGCACGAAGTATCCGGGTCCGTCGGGCGCCTGGCCCTGGACCACGAGGCTCGCGCCGTCCGCCTTGCCCCGCGCGATGAAGCGTTGCACGCGTTCGTGCTGCGCGCGGTTCGTGAGCGGCCCCATCTGCACGGCGGCGGCGAACGGATCGCCGACGACGGTGCGCGCGACCCGGTCGGCGAGGCGAGCGATCAGCGCCTGCGCGAGCGGCCGTTCGACCAGCACGCGCGACGTGGCCGAGCACATCTGTCCGGCATTGAAGAACGCACCGCCGATGACGAGATCGACGGCGAGATCGAGGTCGGCGTCCGCGAAAACGACGATGGACGACTTGCCGCCCAGTTCGAGGCTCACGCCCTTGATGGACTGCGCCGCCGCCTTCATGACCTGCTCGCCGACCGCCGTGCTGCCGGTGAACGAGACCTTGGCGATGAGCGGATGCGTGGTCAGCGCCGCGCCGACATCGGTGCCGGCGCCGGTCACGATGTTGAACACGCCGGGTGGCAGGCCGGCCTGCTCGACGATCGCGGCCAGCGCCAGTTCCGGCAGCGGGGTGAATTCGGAAGGCTTGAGCACGACCGTGCATCCCGCGGCGAGCGCGGGCGCGAGTTTCCAGGCCGTGGTCACCATCGGGAAATTCCACGGCACGATCAGGCCGACCACGCCCGCGGGTTCACGGCGGATCACCGCGCGATGCCGGTCGCTCGGGATGGCGATCGCTTCGCCCGGTTCATCCAGCCGTTCGGCCAGCCCGGCGTAGTAGTCGAAGGTGGCGACCACGTCGCCGACATCGATGCGGGATTCGGCGATCGGCTTGCCGTTGTTGAGCGACTGAAGCGCGGCGAGTTGCTCGGCACTGGCTTCCACGCCGCGTGCGATCGCTCGCAGAAAGGCGGCGCGCGCGGCGCCCGAAGTCTGTTTCCAGGCGCGCCATGCGTGCGACGCGGCGCGCACCGCGCGATCGACGTCGGCGGGACCGGCCGCGTCCACTTCGGCGATCGTCTCTTCGGTCGATGGATTGATGACGGGCAAGCGTTGCCGCGTTTCGGGCGCGCACCAGCAGCCGTCGATGAAGAGCTGGGTGCGCAGCGGAAAGTCGAAGACGGGGCGTGCGTCCGCGTTCATGACGGCACCCGTGCAAACCAGTCGGCTTCGCGGACCTCGATCACGGTCGGGACGTCGCGCGATGCTGCGCGCCGCAGCTCGGCTTCGAGGGTCCGCGGGTCGTCGACTCTTGCGGCCTCGCATCCGAAGGCTTTGGCGAGCGCGGCGAAGTCGGGCGTGTAGATATCGACGCCGACGGGCGTGATATCGCGTTGCGCCATGTATTTGCGGATCTCGCCGTAGCCGAAGTTGTTCCACACCAGCACGATCACGGGCACGCGCGCCTCCACGGCGCTCGCCAGTTCCGGCAGCGTGAACTGCAGACCGCCATCGCCGATCAGGCAGACGACCGGCCGCCTGGGCGCGGCGAGCTTCGCGCCGATGGCGGCGGGCAGTCCATACCCGAGCGTGCCGTAGCCGGTCGACGAGTTGAACCATGAGCGCGGCGCCGGTGCATCGTGGAGAAAGTTGCCCGCGTAGACCGGGCTCGTCGAATCGCCTGCAATGACGACGCCGGGCAAGGTGCCGACGATCGTGTCGATCAGGCGCTGCTGCGAGCGCATCGCGGCGTCGTAGCCGGCCAGGTTGGCGGCCCGCACCGCGGCGACGCGCGCCGCGCCCCAGTCCGTCGCGGCCGGGCGAACGGGACGCTCGTGCAGTCTCGTCGACAGCTCGCTCAACGCCTCGCGCGCGTCGCTGACGATGGCCACATCCGGACGAACGTTGCGCATCAGTTGTTGCGCATCGATATCGATGCGGATGAGCTTGCCTGCGATCGCAAAGCCGCCGTCGAAGACGACGTCGTAATCGGTTTCGCCCAGTTCGGTTCCGACCGCGAGCACTACGTCGGCTTCGCGGATCATCGCGCGGGTGTGCGGCAGCGACTGCGTGGACCCGATGAGAAGCGGCTGTCCGGACGGCAGCAGACCTTTCGCATTGGTCGTGAGCGCCACCGGCGCCTGCAGCCGCTCGGCGAGTTCGCGCAGTTCGGCGGCAGCGTCGGCCGCGCCGCCGCCAGCGAGAATCAGCGGGCGGCGCGCCTCCGCGAGCAGTTCCGCGGCGGCGGCGAGCGCGGCGGGGTGTGCAGCGGGTTTCGCCGCACGCACGGCGCACGACGCCTCGATGACGCCCGCCGGCGACACGATGACGTCGAGCGGGATCTCGATATGCACCGGCCGCGGCCGGGCGCTCTCGAACACCGCGAACGCGCGGGCCAGCACCTGAGGCAGATCGGCGGCATCGAGCAAGGTGTGCGAGAACGCGCCGAGCCCGTTGAATACTTCGCGCTGCGAGGGCAGTTCGTGCAGGCGTCCGTCGCCGCTGCCGAGTTCGCTGCGCGCATTGACGCTCGATATCACGAGCATCGGGATGGAATCGGCATGGGCCTGTGCCATCGCGGTCGCGATATTGGTCATGCCCGGACCGGTGATGATGAAGCACACGCCGGGCTTGCCGGTGACACGCGCATATCCGTCGGCCATGAAGCCCGCGCCCTGTTCGTGACGGGGCGTCACGTGCCGGATCGACGAGCGCGCAAGACCGCGATAGAGCTCTACTGTGTGCACCCCCGGGATGCCGAAGACATACTGGACCCCGTAAATCTCGAGCAAGGTGACGAGCGATTCGCCACAGGTTCGATGGCGCGAGCCGGCCTGGCCGTTTGCCGTTCTCACGTTGCGATCGTCGAAGTGCCTGGTGGATTCACGAAGGTTCATCGGTCGTTGCATTCCTGATTGGTTGGACTGCGGAGGCGGCTGGGGTGCAATCATTCTCGACGCGGCTCCGTCGCGAAGCCAATCGAAAAGATCTCATGAGGCGCATCAGATTTCGGCATGGGTCAGGCAGGCCGCGCGTGGATGGATGGCAGCCCCGCGGCGGGCTCGTGCTCCGTGCTTCGGAAGCGCATCGCGGATCTTCAGCTCGGGACACGCGGCTGCGTGAAATGCGACGCTCGCGCTGGTCGGCGGACCGATCCGCATCGGCCTGACAGATGAAGAGGTGGAACAGCGCGGCTCGCCGGATCCGGATAGTCCCTCGACTGCAATAGTTATTCGGGAAAGCGCGCATAGCATCCGGCAAACGCTTCGTTTGCTCGCAATGGGGGCGAACGTACCATCATTCGTTCAACCCGCTCCCGGTCATTCCCGCCCGCCTGCCCATGAACGTTCCCCGCTATCCTTCCGCCGCGCTACGGCTCGATGCCGGCGCGCCCCCCGAACGGGACGACAAGCGCACAAACGATACGCGCGCGCTAGTCGACCTGCCCACACGCGAAGCGGCGCAGGCACGCGCGCGCACGTTGAGCGCGCTGCGCTCGCGGGGTTTGCGCATCGGCGTTCCGCTCGCGTTGATCGTGTTGTGGCAGCTTGCATCCTCGCTGCAACTCGTCGCGCCCGAAACCTTGCCGCCGCCGACCGTCATCGTCGCGGCACTGAAGGAACTGATCGCGGACGGCGAACTGCAAAGCGCGATCGGCGTGTCGCTCGTGCGCGCGGCGACGGGCTTGGCCATCGGCGGCGGCATCGGTCTTTTGGCGGGCCTGTTTGCGGGCCTGTGGCGCGTCGGCGAAGAGATCGTCGATGCGCCACTGCAGATGCTGCGCACCATTCCGTTCATTGCCCTGATTCCGCTCTTCATCACCTGGTTCGGCATCGGTGAAGGCGCGAAGGTCGCCGTGATCCTCGCGGCCACCATCTTTCCGATGTATCTCAACACGTATGCCGGCGTGCGCGGCGTCGATCCGAAGCTGCTCGAAGCGGCGCGCGTTTTCGGGCTGTCGAGCCGGCAGATGGCGCTGCGCATCATTCTGCCGACGGCGCTGCCATCGATCCTCGTCGGCGTGCGCTATTCGAGCGCCGTCGCCTTGCTCGCGCTCGTCGTCGCGGAGCAGATCAACGCGCAGAACGGCATCGGCTACATCCTCGTGAACGCGAACCAGAATCAGCGCGCGGACATCATCATCGCGGGCATTCTGGTGTATGCGGCGCTCGGCATCGTCACCGATCTCGTGATGCGCGCGCTCGAACATCTCGCCCTGCCGTGGAGGCCGCGTTTTGAACTCGCCTGACATCGAACGCTCCGACGCGTTGCAACAGCGCGAAGCCGCGCTCGAACTCGACCGCGTGAGCCGCGTGTTCTCAGGGCGCGCGGTGCTGAAGGACGTCTCGCTCACCATCAGGCGCGGCCAGTTCGTGTCGATGCTCGGCGCATCGGGCGCGGGCAAGACGACGCTGTTGCGCATCCTCGCCGGGCTCGATCGCGCCGACAGCGGTCGCGTGCGCGTCGCGGGCGCGCGTTCCGTCGTGTTTCAGGAGCCGCGTCTCGTGCCCGCCAAGCGCGTATGGGAAAACGTCGTCATCGGCCACGACCGCCTGGGCGCGGCGAAGCAGTCCGCGCTCGCCGCGCTCGACGAAGTCGGCTTGTCGCGCCACGCGCAAGGCTGGCCGAAGACGCTTTCCGGCGGCGAGGCGCAACGCGTCGCGCTCGCGCGTGCGCTCGTGCGCGAGCCGAAGCTCTTGTTGCTCGACGAACCCTTCGCCGCGCTCGATGCGTTGACGCGCATCCGCATGTACGAACTCGTCGCGCGTCTGTGGCGCGCGCATACGCCTGCGGTCGTGCTCGTGACGCACGACATCGACGAAGCGATTCTGCTGTCCGATCGCATCGTCGTGCTATCGCAAGGCGAGATCAGCGCGGATGTGACGGTCGATTCTCCGCGTCCGCGTTCGCGCGGCGACGAGCACGCCATCGCGTTGCGCGCGCGGCTGCTCGCGGAACTCGGCGTCGACGACGCTGCATTGCAAGCCGCGTCCCGAAACGCGGCATGAAGACTTCATTCACTCAGACCACACGTTCATGCGCATCAGGAAACGCTTCATCGCTTTTTTCGTGACGAGTTTCGTCGCGGGGTCGTCGGCATCGTTCGCGCAAGGCGAACCGCTGACGCTCACGATCGGCACGCAGGACGCCGCATGGCCATTGATCGTCGAAGCGTCGCACGTGCTCGACGGCGCGCCGTACAAAGTCAAATGGGCCGTGCTGACCGGTCCGGCGGCGCAACTGTCCGCGCTGTATTCGAAGGTGCTCGATGTCGGGCTGATGGGCGATACGTCGCTCATCATCGAACAGGGCAACGCACGCACGCCGTGGACCGCGGACACCGCGCCCTTGCAGATCATCGCGGGCTGGCGCAATCCGGATAGCAGCTATCCGCCTATCGTCACGGTCGTGCGCAAGAGCGCCGACGTCAAGGACCTCGCCGATCTCAAGGGCAAAACGTGGGGCTATAACTTCGGCGGCTTCAACTATCTGCAATACGTGCTCTCGTATGTGAAGGCCGGACTCAAGCCGAAGGACTTCGAAGCCGTCAAGTTCGGCGACGGCAACGTGTCCGCGTCCGCGTTCAATGCGGGGCAGGTCGCGGTGTATTCGGGCGGCTACGGCCCGGTCAAGGAAACGGTGGACAAGGGCGATGCGCGCGTCATCATCAGGAGCGACGAACTCGACATACCGGCGTTGTCCGTGTTCACCGCCCGCACCGACGTGCTGCGCGATCCGAAGAAGAGCGAGGCGCTCGGCGACTTCCTCGGCCGCCTGAAGAACTCGTGGACGTGGTGGGCGCAGAACGTGCCGGCTGTCGAGAAGATCTATCTCGAGAAGATGAAGCAAAGCCCGGCGCGCGCGAAATTCTCCGCCGAAAACGGACGTTCCCGGTTCTATCCGCTCGACAAGGAACTGGTGGCGCGCGAGCAGAAGATCGCGGACACGCTCTATAAATCCGGCGACATCAAGAATCAGATCAAGGTGGACGTAGAGTTCAACCCGGTGTTCGACAGGCAGGCCGTCGCATCGCACTGAAGCTTCGCGGAAACGGCGTGCCTTTCGTGCTGAAGGCACGCCGTTTGACTTACACGTCGAGCTTCGTATAAGGATTCGCGTAAGTGAACGGATCGCAGAGTAGATCGTTCAACGCATACTGCCCGACCGCGTGATATTTCCACCGCACGCTGTCGTGCAAAGTGTGCGTGCGCGCATTGCGCCAATGCCGGTCGAGTTTGTGTTCGGAGCGCGTCGATTGCGTCCCCGCGAGTTCGAACAGATTGTTCGATGCATCGAGCGCGAATCGCGTCGTGACGATCTTCGCTTCCGCCGTCGCGACGATGGCAGCGGCGACGGCCTCGCGCGGCGCGTCCGGGTCGCGCGCCCGGTCGATCGACTCGGCGGCGCGTGCGGTCAGCGCCTCGGCCGCATGCAAATCGACCGTCAGTGCGCCGATGTCGCGCAGCGTGTACGGGTCGTCCGTCGCATGCGATGCGCCGCTGCCGCGCGCGGGATGCGCGAACGCGTGCAGGAAGCGCTTGGTCTCATCGAGCGCGGCCCGGCCGATACCGAGATCGATCGCCGCATGGAGCACCTGCGACACGGCATTGGCCGCATCGATATACGGACGGCGCCCGCGCGCGACGATCTGCAGCGCATCGAGTTCGACCTCGTCGAGCCGCACCTGACCGCTCGCCGTCGTGCGCTGACCGAATCCCGACCAGTCGTCGATGACCTCGACGCCGCGCGCATGCCGTGCGACGAAAGCGGTCACGGGAAGACCGTCGTCATCGCGCGCGGCGACAGGAATCCAGTGGGCGAAAAGCGCGCCCGTCGAATACACCTTGCGGCCCGTCAGCACGAAGCCGTTGCCATTCGCGCGGCGGCGCACGCGCGTCTCGTGCTCCGAGGGCAGACGGTCGCCCGGTTCGGCGGTCGCATTGCCAAAGCGTTCTCCGGCGAGCGCGCGTGAAAAGAAGAAGTCCTGCTGACTCGGCGTGCCGTCGTGTCGCAGACGTTCGAGCGTCGCGAAGTGATTCTGCGGAATTTGCCCGAGCGACGAATCCGCCGCCGAGATCGTATCGAACACCTGCGCGATGGTGCGCACGGAGACATCGATGCCGCCGAATGCGCGCGGCACGCCGATGCCCCATAAGCCGCTCGCGCTGAACACTTCGATCTCGTCGAGCGGCAGCCGGCGATCGCGATCGCGCGCGGCGGCGTCGACGGCGAATTCGGCGGCGAGACGCCGCGCGGTGTCGAGGGCTTCGTCGTCCGAGCGGATGAGCGCCGCGCGCGTGAGTTGCTTGTCCTGTGTCATGCGGTTCCTGTCCTCTCGATGTTCATGCGGCATGCGCCGACGATGCATACTGGCTGGCCGGTCGCGGCAGGCCGAGATGGTCGCGCAGCGTCGTGCCTTCGTAGTCGCGGCGAAAAATGCCTTTGCGCTGCAGGATCGGCACGACGTGATCGACGAAGGCCGCGAGGCCCGAAGGAAACACGTCGGCGTTGAGATTGAAGCCGTCCGCGCCGCGTGCCTGGAACCATTGCTCGATATCGTCGGCGATCTGCTCGGGCGTGCCGACGATCATCCGGTGGGCGCCGGGGTTGCGGTCGAGCAGATCGCGCACCGTGAGGTTCCCGCTCTTCGCGAGCGCGACCGTCGAGTCGATGAAACCGCGCGGCAGGTCCGAACGCGCGACCTTGCCGATGAGCTCGTAGGGCAAGGGCGCATCGATCGACAGATCGTCGGGCGCGAGGCCGAGTGCGCCCGCAAGCCGCGCGATTTCGCGATCGGTATCGAGCAGCGCGTCGAGTTCGGCCTTGCGTTCGCGCGCCTCGCGCTCGGTTCCGCCGACGACCGGATACAGCCCCGGCAGCAGCAGGAAATGATCGGGATTGCGGCCATGCGCGCGCACGCGGTCTTTCATCTCCGCGTAGAAAGCCTGCGCCGTCGGCAGCGTCGTCTGTGCGGTAAAGACGGCGTCGGCGAAGCGTGCGGCAAGCGCGCGTCCGCCTTCCGAGGAGCCGGCCTGCACGAGCACGGGCCGCCCTTGCGGGCTGCGCGGCACGGACAGCGGCCCGCGCACGGAGAAGTACTTGCCGCGATGCTCGATCGTATGCACGCGCGCGGGATCGGTATAGCGGCCCGACGGGCGGTCGGCGACGAAGGCATCGTCTTCCCAGCTGTCCCAGAGCTTCGTCACGACCTCGACGAACTCCTGTGCGCGCGCATACCGCTCTTCGGTCGAGAGCGGAATCTCGTGGCTGAAGTTCGCGGCGGCGTGCGTGTCGTAAGTCGTCACCGCATTGAACGCGATGCGTCCGCCGCTCAGATGATCGACCGATGCAAAGCGGCGCGCGAGATTGAACGGATCGTTGAACGTGGTCGATGCCGTCGCGATCAGGCCGACATGTTGCGTCGCGCCCGCGAGCGCGGTCAGCAGCACGGTCGGTTCCAGCGCCTGCGACGGGCCTTCGGCGTGATTGCGCAGCGACAGGGTATCGGAGAGAAACACCGCATCGAGCTTGCCGCGCTCGGCCGTCGCCGCGATCGCCTTGAAGAAGCTCAGATCGATGATCGAACGTGGATTGTCGAGCGTGCGCCAGCCCGCCGGATGCCGCCCGGTGCCGGTCACGTTCGTGTTCAGATGGAGTTGCCGTGGCCGCGTGGTGGTCATGTCGTCGTGTGCGGAGAGTTGGATCCGGCGAAGTCGCGACGCAGGCCCGCTTCGACGAGCAAAGGCAGCACCGCTTCACCGAAATAGGCGAGATCGGGTTCGAAGTCGAAAAAGGTCAGTTGCACGCCGTCGCATCCGGCGCGTTTCAGCGCGAGCAGCTTGTCGACGATCTGCTCGGGCGAACCGATCAGATGCAGATTGCCGCCGAGGATGCGCTGCTCGCGCTTGTGCTTCGACCACGCTTTCGCGTCGCTGCGGCTGCCTTGCGCGACGAAGCCGTCGAGCGCCCCTTCATCGGCGTGCGCGACGATGGCGTCGCGATACGCATACGCCTCGCGCTCTGTCGGACGGCATACGATCGTCGGGTTAATGAGCGTGCGTACGCGCCGTTCGACGCGCGCCGCGCCTTCGCGAATTTTTGCGGTGTGCGCGGGCAAGGCGCCGATGGCGTCGTCGAAATCCGCGCCCGCCGGACTCGTGATGAAGACGAGGTCCGAATGGCGCACCGCATAGTCGATGCCGGCATCGGAGCCGGTCGCGTTGACGAGTACCGGACGGCGATAGCGCGGGCGCGGGCTCACGAAGGCATCGTCGAGCTGCCAGCGCGGCGTGCGGATCGTCAGGTTCGCGTCGCTGCGCCAGAGCGTGTCGAGCACGCCGACGAATTCCGCCGCGCGCGCATAGCGCTCGTCGTGCTCGATCATCGGCTGGCCGAACATCGCCCATTCGGTGGAGACGTGACCGGTCACGAGATTGATGCCCCAGCGCCCGTTCGAAATGTGATCGAGCGTCGCGCCGAACTTCGCGAGATGCAGCGGATGCCACGGCCCGTAGAGCGCATGAACCGTCGAGATCAGCAGGATGCGCTCGGTGATCGCGGCGAGCGCGCTCGTCGCGATGAATGCATCGAGCGACTGCTCGCGATACTTCATCTCGCCGCCGTGACCGTTCTTGCCGAGCCATTGCGCGAGCCCGAAGACGAGATCGAAGCCGAGCGCTTCCGCCTGCTTCGTCAGACGCGCGTTGTAGTCGAAGCGCCAGTCGGTGCCGCGCGGCAGCGTCGAAATGGACCAGCCGCCGTTCTGGATCGGCAGGAAGAGGCCGCGGATCAGCGGTTGCTGGAACGCCGCGTGCAGCGGACTGCCTTCGATGTCCGCCGGGCTCGATGCGCCGTCGAACGTGGGGCTCATTCCGCGCGCCCCGCGATGTCGGCGAGCCGTTCGCGGCTGCGGCGCGCGGTGGGCGTTTCGAAGTCGAGCACGTCGATGGACGCGATCGCATCGCGGTCCACCTGTTCGACGAGTTGCAGCTCCCAGGCGAGATACGCGTTCATCTGCGCGGCGACCTGATCCGCCTTTGCGTGATACGGGCTGTACCACGCGTCGTCGTCGCCGGTCAGGTTGCCCGCGTCGCCGGCGTCCTGGGGCAGTCCGAGCGCGAGCCAGCGGCGCGTGCCGCCGATGAGCGCGGATACGCCGCCGCGCGTCTGCGCGATTTCCGCCGCGACAAGTCCCGCGAGCACGCCGTCTTCTGACGTGAGCACGATCGGCGTGTCGCGCGGCAAGTCGCTCAGATGCGCGAGAACGGCGCTCGCCGCGACGAAGCGCGCTCCCTTCACATGGGCGCGGCGGAACGCGAGGCTGCTGTCGATATCGATGGTCTGCACGGCGCCCGCTTCGATCTCGCGCAACAACGCATCGGCTTCTATCCAGCGCGTGCGCGCGCCGTGCGGACGCACGCGCACGGCCTGCGCACCGGCTTCGACGTGCTCGGCGACGAGCGATGCGCTCCCCGCATCGTCGAGCACGCGGACATCGAGATAGCCGAGTTGCTTGAGCCACGACGCCGTCATGCGCGCGCGCACGCCGTCGTCGTCGCGCAGCACGACGCGCGCATGCAGCGTGCCGACGTATTCGTCGGTTGCCTGCACGAGCTGTCCGCCGGGCGCGTTTTGCCAGTCTGCCGGATGACCCGCTTCGTATTCGAGCGGATCGCGCACGTCGAAGCGATACAGCGTGCGTTCCCCGCTTTCGCGTTCGAGCGCGGCGAGCGTGTCGCGGTCGATGACCGGCACACGGGCGCGGCGCGCGGCGGCGGCGGCGAGCTCGCGCGCGGTCGCGAGCGCCTCGCCTTCGGGGCGCGGCGCGGTGCGGATCTTGCCGTGTTCGAGTTCGAAGCCTTCGAGCAGCCACGACATGGAGCCGCCCGTGAGCGCGGCGACCGGGTTCGGCACGCCCGCGTTGATGAGCGACTGCGCGCCGAGGATGCTGCGTGTGCGGCCCGCGCAGTTCACGACGATCAGCGTATCCGGCGACGGCACGGCAGCGAGCGCGCGATAGACGAGTTCCGCGCCCGCGCAATCGATGCCGCCGGGAATGCTCATCGTGTTGAATTCGCCGAACGGACGCGAGTCGAGCACGACGAGATCGTCGCCGGCATCCTGGCGGGCCTTCAACGTCGAGGCGTCGATGTTGGGCGTATGCAGCTTGTGCTCGATGACTTCGCCGAATGCCTTGCCCGGCACATTGGTGCCCGAAAAAACTTCGAAGCCCGCCTGCGCCCAGCCTTCGACGCCGCCTTCGAGGATCGCGACGTCGGTATAACCCCAGCGTTCGAGCAAGGCGGCTGCGCGCGGCGTGTACTCGCCGTGGGTATCGACGAGAACGATGGGTGTGCCGCGGCGCGGCACGAGGCGATCGATCAGCAGTCCGAGCCGGCCCACCGGCGCAACCGACGAATAGAACAGACGCTTTCGCGCGGAGACGCCTTCCTCGCGCACGTCGAGCACGGCGAGTTCCGAGCGTTGAGCGATGAGCGTGCGCAACTGCGAGGCGGATACGGAACGGGACATGAGAGAGAAGTCCTTGAAAGTAGGAAGCGGAATCGAGAAATCAGGCGTACGGCGGGCCGCCGCCATCCACATAGAGACGCGTCCCGGTGACGAAGCGGGCATCGTCGGAGAGCAGATACGTGACCGCGGCCGCGACGTCGTCGGGCGTGCCGGGGCCGTCGAGCGCGGTGAGACGCGTGGGTTCGGCATCGACCTGGCCGGTCGTCATCGACGCGAAGCGCGGCGATTCGATCGGACCGGGCGCGACCGCGTTGACGCGCACGCCATGCGGCCCGTACTTGCGTCCGAGACCTTGCACGAGCAGGTCCAGCGCGGCGTTGACGCTCGAACCGGGGAAATGATTATCGATGTTGCGCGAGGACGCGACCACATGCGCGCCTGCGCAAGCGAGTCTTCGCACGACGGCCGCGCCGAGCGCGCCGAATGCGCCTGTGACCCAGAAAACCCGGTCATTGAACTGATCGTGACTGGACATGGACGGATGCACATGGGATGGAAGCTCTCCATGTTGATTCCTCGTGTCGTCAGGACGAACGGATCATTTCGCGAAAGCTCTGCACGATGGGCGTAATGGGCTTGCCAGCGACCGGTCAATTTGCTTAGCTGATTAACTTGGTTGGCGCGACGCGGCCTCTCTCCTAGTGTGTATCGCTCCGAAATGCCGGCCGCGAGAAAGCGCGCGCACCATGAACAGACATCTGCATTTCAACGCGTTCCACATGAACGCGCCCGCGCATTCGTGGGCCGGATTCTGGCGGCATCCGCGCGACCGTTCTCTCGAACACAACACGCTCGGCTACTGGATCGAACTTGCGCAGACTGCCGAACGCGGCCTGTTCGACGGCGTTTTTCTGGCCGATGTCTTCGGCATCTACGATGTCTACGGCGGCGGCGTCGACGCGACGCTGTTCTCCGCCGCGCAATCGCCATCGCACGATCCGCTGCTGACGGTGCCCGCGATGGCGCATGCGACGAAGCACCTGGGCTTCGGCGTGACCGCCAATTTGACGTACGAGCATCCGTATCAGTTCGCGCGGCGTTTCTCGACGCTGGATCATCTGACGGGCGGGCGCGCTGGCTGGAACGTCGTCACTGGATATCTGGAGAGCGCGGCGCGGGGCATGGGACTGGAGAAGGCGCGCGAGCACGACGAGCGCTACGCGGCGGGCGAGGACTTCCTCGAAGCCGTCTACAAGTTATGGGAAGCAAGCTGGACGGAGGGCGCGGTCGTGCATGACAGGCGCGCGGGCAAGCCTTACACGGACCCGTCGAAGATCCGCCGCGTGTTGCATGAAGGGCCGTACTTTCGCGTCGATGGCTTCAATCTCGTCGAGCCGTCGCCGCAACGCACGCCGGTGTTGTATCAAGCCGGCGCATCGGGACGCGGCAAGGCGTTCGCCGGCAAGCATGCCGAATGCGTGTTCCTCGAAGGCCAGACGCCTGCCATCGTCGCGGCGGCGGCGCGTGACATCCGCAAGCATGCGGTCGATGCCGGCCGCGCGCCTGACGACGTGCTGCTTTATCTCGGCGCGACCGTCGTGGTGGCGCGCACGTCCAGGGAAGCTCGGGCACTCCACGCCGAATACGCGGAATATGTCGACACGCTCGGCCAGCTCGTGCTCGTGTCGGGATGGACCGGCATCGACTTCGCGGCGATGGATCTCGACGAACCGATCCGCTATGTCAAAAGCAATGCGCTGCAATCGACCGTCGAAAACCTGACGAAGCGCGCCGGGCGGCCGATCACGCCGCGCGACATGACGCGCTTCGATCAGATCGGCGGGCGCGGGCCGTTCATTGTCGGCGATCCCGCAGAAGTGGCGGATCAACTCGTCGCGTGGGCCGATGAAACCGGCGTCGATGGCTTCAATCTGCGTCGCACGGTCATGCCGGAGAGCCTGCATGCGTTCGTCGATCTGGTCGTGCCGGAGTTGCAGAACCGTGGCCGATACCGCACGGCGTATGCGGACGGCACCCTGCGCGAGAAGCTGTTCGCGGGACGCGGGCCGCATCTGCGTGACACGCATCCCGGCGCGCGTTATCGCGCGGGCTGAGAAGCGCCGCCCGCGATGCGGTGCCGCTTTCATAGACAGCATGGGCCGAGTACCGAACTCCGCACTGCGTTATCGGGAGGAGCGCAGGACTTGATCTACCAACTTCGCCAGATCCGCCATTACGGGTCGGCAGACGCCTGCCTGTCAACGCAATTCGCCTGTCGGGCGATGGTGTTCTATTCGCGATCCGCGCGCGAAGCGACATCGCCAAGCAGGGAAAAAAAGTCTCCGCACGTCCAATGGCTTGACAAAGTGATGATCGAACCCGGCGGCGATCGCCTTCTCTTTGTCCTGTTGCAAGCCGTATCCAGTTACTGCGATGAGAACTTTGCGCGCGGTCTCCGGGCGGCGCCTGAGTTTGGACGCCAACTGATATCCGTCCATGTCGGGCAAGCCGATGTCGAGAAGGCATACGTCGGGATTCCACTGTTCGACTTCCTTCAGGGCTCCATTGCCGTTTGCCGCGACACGTACTTCATTTCCCAAGGTTTGCATCAGCATGGCAAGCGTCTCCGACGCGTCCGGGTTATCGTCAACGATCAACACCCGCAATCGGGATAACACAGGCAGCTCAAGAGAATTGTCCGTCTTGTCATTTCGTTGGACATTCGAGGTTTCAGCCTGCTTCAGGCATACAACAAACGTGCTGCCTTCGCCGGGACCTGCGCTGTACGCGGTGACGGTACCTCCATGGAGCTGGACCAGACTCTTGACGAGTGCGAGTCCTATCCCCAGTCCACCTTGAGAGCGATCGGAACTGCGTTCGCCTTGCGCGAACAAGTCGAAGGCGCGCGCGGCAATTTCCGGCGTCATCCCGATGCCGTTGTCGGCTACGACGGCTTTGACACAGTCGTCGTTCAAGCTCACGGTGAAGTCGATAACGCCTGCTTCCGGCGTGTACTTGGCTGCATTACTGAGCAGATTGACGAAGACTTGGGTCAGCCGCTTCTCGTCTGCCCGTACCAGCGCCGCCGTCGACGACGTACGCAGCGAAAGACGATGCCTTTTCCTCTCGATGATCGGTCTGACCTGCTCGATTGCGTCAGCCGCAACCCGATTTGCGTCGAGCACCTCGACGTTGAGGTTGATCAGTCCCTGCGTTACCCGTGACACATCGAGAAGGTCATCGATGAGTCCCGTCATGTGTTTTACTTGTCGCGAGATGATTTCGCACGACTTGCTGACCCGTCGCGCATCGTTAGGTGCGACCCTCATCAGTTCTGCCGCGCTTGCGATAGGCGAGAGCGGATTGCGGAGTTCATGTGACAACATGGCGAGGAATTCGTCCTTCCGTCTATCGGCGAGACGCAACTCCTCTTCGGCGTTGACGCGATCGGTGATGTCCAACTGTGCGACAACGGCGCCGACGATGGCGCCATGATCGTCCCTGATGGGGGCCCCCGTGCTCAGTAATGTCCGTCGATTGGGCGGGTCATCGAAGCTTTCGATGGAGACGATATCCCTGGCGGCGGCTTCACCGTTTAAAACGCGCGCCGTAGTCCACTCATGGGCGGTGAGTGTATGACCGTGTCTGTCTGAATGATCGGCCCAGCGTCCTTTCCACATCTCGAAGTCTTCGATGTTTTGTGGGCGCGGATGATTCTCGCCCCAAAACTGAGCAAACGATCGATTCACTCGTTCGATCGCACCGCCTCTGTCGCTGACGACAATGCCGATCGGCGCGGCTTCCAATACTGCGTCCAGGCGGCGGGTAGCGTCCAGTGCTTCGCGCGCGGCGCTTCTTGCGTTCCGCTCGCTGGCGACCAGACGTTGCTCATCTTCTCGCTGCTCGGTAATGTCAGAAAAGAGGACTCCCACCTGATGAGGCGTTGCAGCGTCAGGGCGGAATGCATAGATGTCGAACCAGCGTCCTAGCTGCGACGCCTCCCTCTGTGCGTGAATCGGGAGGCCATTCCTGGCGACCGCGCCATAGATCGTGGTATGGGAGACGCAGAGCAGCGTGCCCTCTGAATTGAAAATCGGCGTGTTGACAGCACTCCAAAAGCGTTCTTCGTAACGTGTCTTCCCGTCGTCGGTGGTCACCCAGAGCGGGAATCGCTGTAGCGGCAATGTCTGAGGTTCACCCGTCTCGATTGCACGAGCAATCGATTGGCGCAGCGCTTCGACCCCTGTGTCTTCCGGATCAGCTTCATTGTGGGGGAACACATCGAAAAGGCTCCGTCCGACCATCTCTTCTCTGCGAAGCGTCGAGGCCTTGAGGAACGCATCGTTGACCGCAAGGATGATTGCGTCCCGTGTGGGGGAGAGCAAGTAGCTCCCGACGGGCGCCGTGTTGAAAATTTCTGCGAAGATCTCAGGGGAGGCCATGGGGACGGAGGCGCGGCAGGAGACGCCTTGAATTCTCCGGAGGATGGAGAAGGCAGTTGCGCAACATCCGTGCCGCCATGCTTCAGGGTAAGCGATCAGACGACGGCGCTGGCGTGCGCTCACGCCAGCACACAGCGCGGTGCGGGGTGCCGCGAAAGTATTACCGACACGCGGCCGCTGAAGCGCGCCGACGCATGGAGTCCGACTCAAGCGGCCGGGTGCGGATGCCGATAAGAAAAGAACCCTCGAATTCATTAGAACATGCCGTACAGATGTCGATCTTCACCCAGCCGCCAAGTCTTTGTTCCGCTGATGCACCGCTGCACTTTGTCGCCGGACTGTTCATGGCCGCGTTCGTCGGCGCGTGCGTGACGCCCGCGTGTGCGGCTACCGCTCCGTCGCTCGCGCGCGCATCGCTCCAACCGGAGAACGAAGACCTGGCTTCGATGCCGCTCGAGTCGCTGATGAGCATGACCGTGAGTGGTGCGACGCGGGTCGCACAGTCCGCGGCGAGCGCGCCTGCCGCCGTCATCGTTCTGACCGCCCGTGACATACGCGACTACGGCTGGCGCACGCTGGCCGATGCGCTTGCAACGCTGCCCGGACTGTATATCACCTCCGATCGCATGTACTCGTATCTCGGCGCGCGCGGTTTCCAGCGCCCGGGTGATTACAACAGCCGCTTCCTGCTGCTCGTCGACGGAATGCGTTTGAACGACGGAGTCTATGATCAGGCGCCCGTCGGCTCGGACTTTCCGATCGACATGGATCTCGTCGAGCGTATCGAATACATACCCGGCCCCGGCTCGGCCGTGTATGGTTCCAATGCGTTGCTTGGCACCATCAACGTAATCACAAAGAAGGGCAGCGAGATCGGTGGCGTTCAACTCGCCGGCGCTGTCGGCAGCTTCGGTGAGAAACAAGCTCGAGCGACGTATGGTTGGCATGGCGCGCACGGCGCGGACCTCGTGCTGTCCGCGACGGCCTACGAGCGCCACGGCCAAGACCTCTTTTTTCCCGAGTTCGATACGCCGGACAACAACAACGGCGTAGCAAACGGACTCGATGGCGAGCGCAACCAGAAGTTGTTCGCGAAGTTCGGCATCGGCGGCTTGCGCATCAGCGCGGGCTACGGCAACCGCACGAAGGACGTTCCGGGCGCGCCTTACGACGCTGTCTTCAACGCACCCTTCAGCGTAACGGACACGCATTCCTTCGTGGATGCCACGTACACGCATCATTTGCGCAACGACATTGCGATCGACTATGAGCTTTATTCGGGGCGTTACGACTACACGAGCCGTCAGCTCGTCTCCCCCGCGCCGGGCATCAGCAACGTCGATGGCGATCATGCCGTGTGGTACGGCGGCGATGTGCATGCGACCGTGCGCACGGTGCCGCGCAATCGCATCGTGGCCGGCGTCGATTACACGATAAACACGGCACGCGACCAGTGGAACTACAACGTTGGGCCGTATGAGCGCCTGCTCGACGACCATCGCGTCAGTCAGCGCGTCGGCGTGTATGTCGATGACGAAATCAAACTCGCCGAGCCGCTGACGCTCGACATCGGCGGCCGCTTCGATAGCGAGACGCGCATCGGCGGTAATTTCAGTCCCCGTATCGCGTTGATCTGGCGGCCGACCGCAAGCGATACGTTCAAGCTCGTCTACGGCACCGCATATCGCGCGCCGAATGCCTACGAGATGTATTACGCAATTCCCGGCGAAGGCGGGCAGCTTGCGAACCCCTGGTTGAAGTCGGAACGTATCGGCACGCAGGAGTTCGTCTACGAGCGTGCATTGGGCGGCACGGGACGCGTGACCCTCTCGTTGTTCCGTTACTCGCTTCGGGACCTCATCACCGAGTCCATCGACCCGGATTCGGGTCTCTATGTGTTTCGCAACGTCGATCGCGCGCAGGCACGCGGCGCGGAACTCTCATGGCAGCAGCAGTTTGCCTCGGGCGTGCGCGCGCGGGCCAGTTACGCCTATCAGTTCTCGCGCGATTCCGTGTCGGGCGGCGCGCTTCAAAACTCGCCGCGCCACATGGCCAAGGTCAACGTGAGCGTCCCGCTGTTTGCCATGTCGGCGCGCGCAGGTTCCGAAGCGCAGTGTCTGTCGTCGCGGCTCGCACAAGCGGGTTCGGCGGGGGGCTACTGCGTCGTCAACGTGTCGCTCCACAGCCGGAAACTTATTGCGCCGGCAGATGTGTCGCTGTCGGTTTATAACGTCTTCGACCGCCGATATGCGGATCCGGCCGGCCCCGGCTTCGCTCAGAACGTCATCGTGCAGCAGAGCCGCACGCTGCTGGCGAAAATGGTCTACGGGTTCTGAAGATGTGGATCCGTCGAGGCATAGCGCTCTGTTTGTGCACGGCCGGTTCGCTCGCGGCATGGTGTGCGCACGCGCAGGTAGATCTGCCAAAGCTCGAGAGCGCCTACATCTTCAACTTCACGCAATTCACGCAATGGCCCGCTGAACGCGCTCGCGGCGCCGAATTGCGCGTCTGTGCGAGCGAGCGCAGTTCGCTGCGCGACGCGCTGGCTGGACTCAATGGGCGGCTGGTGGGTGCGCGCGTGTGGCGTTTTATGACCGTGGGCAGCAAGGGGGCCGGCGAATGCGACGTGCTTGCCCTGGACGACGGCGACAGCACGAGCGCGGAGATGCGCGAGGCATTGCGGTCGGACGATGCAGTGCTCGTCATCGCTGGCGCCGGCGCGACCGCACCCGGTGAGGCGGTCATCAAGCTGATCGCGGAGGACGAACATTTGCGCTTCGACATCAGCAACACCGAGGCCTTACGCCGAAAGCTGGTTCTTAGCTCGAAACTGCTGCGGCTTGCAAGGAGACTCAAATGACCATGCGGAGCAGCAGTCGGAGCGCCGAGCGTCTGACGGTGCACGCGAATCTCGTGAGCGTCGGCATTGCGCTGGTGGTCGCGAGCATCGTGCTTCTCGTGTACCAGGCGGTGGCATTCCGCAGCGCTCTCTATGACGATGCGTCGCTGCAAGCGTCCGTCATCGCAGAGAACGTCAGCGCATCGTTGATGTTCGATGACGAAGCGTCGATGACAGACGTCTTGCGATCGCTGCGCCGCGTTCCCTACGTCGAGAGTGTCAGCGTATATCGCGACGACAACCGGATCTTCACTCGCTACGCGCGCGCAGGAATTAGCGCGGAGCACATCGACGAGGGTACGCTCGCGTCGACGGAGCATCGCACGACACTCTCGCTCGGTGACGTCTACGTGCGCGCGACGATCGAGCATAAAGGCCACAAGCTGGGACATGTGGTGCTCGTAGCAACGAGCGACCTGGTGCGTCGACAACTCCTGCAATATGCGTGCTTTCTCGGCGTCGCGTGTCTGGGTGCGCTCTGGGTTTCGACACTCGTCATGCGCCGGATGCGGCGACGAGTGACGGAAGCGGAACGCGAGTTGGAGCACCTGGCGCGCACGGACCCGCTCACGAGCCTGTCGAACCGGCGTACGTTCTATGAAACGCTGGAGGCGCGGCTCGGGGCGGCAAAGGACCCGCATCGCCATCTTGGTCTCGTGCTGATCGATCTCGATGACTTCAAGACGGTGAACGACACGCTCGGTCACGGGGCCGGCGACGAACTGCTGCAGCATGTGGCGCGCGTGCTGACGAGTGCCGTGCGCGGTCGTGGGATCGTGAGCCGGATGGGCGGCGACGAATTCGCCGTAACGGTAGAGTGCTCCTGGAAACGGAGCGCGGTTGAGGAAGTCGCGAATGAAGTCGGACACGCGCTCTGCCAGCCCGCGATAATCGACGGCGACGAGATCAGCGTGACGGCGAGCATCGGCTATGCGAGCTTTCCGGAGGCCGGGCACGACAGCGGAAGCCTTGTCGCCAGCGCGGACATCGCGTTATACGAAGCGAAAACGCGCGGCAAGAACATGGTCGTGGGATTCTCTCGTGAACTGATGAATGCAGCGCATCGCCGTGCGTATCTCGAAGCGGAATTGCGCAAGGCCGTCGACGGCGGTGCGCTCGATCTCGTCTATCAACCGCAGTTCGACTGCCGCAACGGTTCGCTCGTCGGTGCAGAAGCGCTGACGCGGTGGACGCATAGGGACGAAGGCGTCGTATCGCCGGCAGAGTTCATTCCGATCGCAGAGAACAGCGATCTGATCGTGCGGCTCGGGCGTTCGGTGCTGCAGCGCGCGTGCGTTGCAGCGGCGACGTGGTGCGCCGACCATCAGAACGTGAGCGTTCGCGTTGCGGTGAACGTGTCGGCGCGGCAGTTGCGGCATCCGGCCTTTGTCGACGACGTCCTCGCGGCGCTCGCGGCGAGCGGCCTCGCACCCGGGCTGCTCGAGCTCGAGCTTACCGAGAGCCACCTCATTGCCAACCGCGAGACGGCGCTCGACGTGATGAATCGTCTGCGCACTGCGGGTGTGCTGTTATCCATCGATGACTTCGGCACAGGGTATTCGTCGCTGTCGTATCTGCATGCCTTCCCTGTCAATACGATCAAGATCGACCGTTCATTCATCGAAAGGCTTCCAGAACATGGACAGCCCATCGTGACGGCGATCCTGTCGATGGCTCATAGCTTCGGGCTTGACGCGGTTGCCGAGGGGGTGGAAGACGCGAAACAGCTCGCGTGGCTGATGGAAGCGGGATGCGACGTCGTCCAAGGTTATTTCACCGGCACGCCCATGTCGATCGACAGATTTCGTGCCCTTCTACGAGAGCATGCATTGGCGCAACAGACAGGTACGTCCGGGATCATCGCCAATGATGAACACCCGCAATCGGCATAACACGGGCAGCTCAGGAGAATTGTCCGTCTTGTCGTTTCGTTGAGAGACCGGAAGAGGGTGCAAGCGGATCAATCACGTCGCAGTCGGCTCTCCGGACATACTGAAGACCATCGACGGCGGGCCTAACGGAGCGACTTCTTCGCGGGTTGAAATTCCAAGAAGATCCAGTAACGCGATCAAGCGACGGCGATCGCGGGCGGACAGTCCCGGAAACACCAGAAGCTTTTCCGTCTGAGCAGCCCAGTATTCACGGCGGATCAATGTGGGTCGGCATATCAGGGTGTTGACGGACCGTTCAAGTTGCCGAATTTCATTTTCGAGGATCACCCCAGCCTCCTGCCATGTGCATGAACTGAAACCGCGTCCCCGAACGTACTACCGAGGTAGCGTCTGCATCGGAAAGCGGTACTTTTCTCATCGAATCAGTCATCTTTTTGCCAAGTCCGGCGCATCGATTCGGACCGGCTTCTGCAATCCCAATTCGGGCTATGCGACGCATCAAAGCGCCATGTACGGCTGCTCGAAACGCCTGGTCACGCAAACGTTGGCGCTCTTGCGTGCCGTTATGACCTGTTGCTTGCAGCGGATAACGGCAATTTGACGAGACGAGTTAATACGGGAAAACCAGTATTTCGCGGCATAGGCGATTCCTGCTCGCCGAGCCGAGGCCCGACGGTCGGGAAGTGATGGAAACGGCGCGTGGACCGCTGCGGCGCTAAGCCCGTGGTGAGCGCGCTTGCACGAGTCTGCGAAATTCTTCCGGTCGCATCGGCAGTTCTTGAGTGGAATCGGTGATACCGCAAAGGGGGCTGAGGGGCACTTGTGCGCCAGACGTCCTTGCCCACTCGGGGAATGTTGTTGAGACCGCAGACGCCTCGACAGTGGGATGTCCCGAGGTTGTTGTCGCCGGTTCGTAAGCGCGGGACCGATGGTTGCCTTGGCGAAAGATCGAGAGGTCGTGCTAGACGGTCTTAGCCGGCCAACTCAAGTCGTTATTAGTCGGTGGAGGATCCGAGGGAATCGAATATCTTTCGAAGTGAGCGATTCCCTTGTTCGCCGGGTTTTTCGATGACCGCGTCATCGAAAGCCCCGACGCGGCGAATTTCAGCTGGCGACCGCCCTGCCGCTTATTACTTCGGGTGGCTCGCAATGAAATTCTTGACTGCCATGTACGAGGCCTTCTTCGTCTTGCCATCGCTTTGCAGCATGCCGTAGTTGCCTTCCTGGGAGTCGTACAACTCGAAACCTTGAATCGACTGGATGTTGTACTTCGACGCCTGGGTGTAGTACTGCTGCATCATCAGGTTACCGGTCAGGTAAGAAGCGATAGTGTCATTCGCGCCATATTCCGGACGCACGCCGAACTCGTTGATCCAGACGGGCCTGCCAAAGGAACTGATGATACCGAGAATGTCGTGACACCCCGTGCCCCCGCACGCATTCGTCATGTCGCCCTGGTCGGAGTACCAGTGCCATGCGGTGATGTCCCAGCTGACGGTCGGGTGACCGTGTGTTCCGTCGGGCTGTGAGCCGTCGAGAAGCATCTGAAAAAACGCAATGTGCTTCCATGTGCCATCGACGATAATCTTCGCGGAACTGTCGACCGACTTCACACCCGCGATCATGCCACGGATCACGCCGCGCGCGATCGTGAACGGCCGATTGCTGTATTGCCACCAGATGTTGCCGTCGTAGTTTCCAGCCAGCGCGGCAGAATCCAATTCGTTGGCGACTTCGTAGTACGTGTACTTATAGGTCTGTGCCGTTTGCTGACCCATTACGAAGCCCGCATTGTAAGCCGCTTCCTCGCTGTCAAAACCCAGCCCGAGCAGCATCACCGGATACACCTGAACCCCTCCTGCCGCAAACTGTTTGGCAACGGTAGCGAGCACTTTGGCGGATGCCAAGTTGTACACGTCGTTGCGGAAAATCTTTACGCCAAGGTCTTGGAGCTGCGAGAGCTGTGTCGCGTAGGGCGTGTTGTCATAGGCGCCGCCGTTGGTAATGTGACCGTTCATGCCGTAAAAGATTGAAGCCGTGGTGGCCGCCTTTGCGGTCGCCTCCGGCATATCGGTGGCTTTCGCCGTGGCGGCCTCGACGGCGCCTTCGCCGCCGCCGCCGCATGCCGCGAGCATCAGACTGGTGGCGACGGCAACGACGGCCGCCGAGATATTGACGAGGCGGAAACGGTCACGCAAGCAATGGCCAGGTTTTCTGTGGTTTGTCATGGTAGTTAGCAATACGAATTGATGTGTTCCGAAGCCGTGGGCGTGCGGACTGATGACGCCTATTTCTCTAAGTCGGTAGTCAGACCGCGATGGAATGCAGGTTTCGGACTGAAACGCCCGGTTGCTGCAGTTCGGTCGGTACGCTGTATGGACCGGAGCGTTAGGGGATTAATGAGGACGACTTGCACGGCAAGGGAGCCGGGTTCGCAAATCGGCCGCAATGTCGCTCCGCGATGTTGCTACCCCGTCGACCTTTGAGGACGCATAAGGGTTAGCCAAAATTACCGAATGGATGAGCCTTATAAACAGTTTTACGGCAAGCTTTGTGCGTTCTTTAGGTTATTCGGAACGGGATACCGAAACGCAGTCGCTTTGAATCCTGGGTAAGAGGTAATAATTGCGTATTCGCCGGGAAATCTATTGCACATTCCGCGGATCGACGCCAGCCCGGCAATGACTCAGCCGACGGTCGCGGAAGCAGCGCGGGAAGCGGAGCACTACACGTCAGATCTGAATGTGACTAGTCGGCCGGGCCTGGCCTGCAAATAAAGCGGCGCCACCGTCGAGTATCAAGTAAGCGATCCTAATAAATAAAGTGGCGCCGGCTTTCGTGGCTTCCTGGGTCCGGCGCGATAGAGCTTTCGCCGCTGTATTCTTGACGTCGACCGATGCTTCTTGAATTGGACGCATTGCGAATCTGCTCTCCTTAACTGAAGGTGAGCCGCGCGCCATACGCGGCGCTGTCATTCGAAGGAGATACGCATGCGTCGCTTGCTCGACATTGTGGTCTCTCTTCTTTTGAGCGTCACGCCGCTTTATTCAGGTGCCGGTGGCGACAAGGATGGGGCCTAAAGGCGCGCGGCTGTTCTTCATCCGTTCCGATCGCTACGATGCGGCCTCGCAATGTGTTAGTGGCTCCGCGCGCGACGATGCAATTAGCGCACAGTGCGCCGTTGTTCCACCGTTCTTGGCGATCGGTGGCCGCACACGACCGGGAGGACCGCTTTGCGCGGTCATCCGTCATCGATAGATTCGTCGTTGGATAGTGTCCTTCGTCCGGTTTGACGCTTAAGGCTGTTTCGAGGGCGTCAGAAGCGATGCTTCAAGCCGACGGCCGCTTCGAGCTGATTCGTCGTGGAAGCCGGGGCGGTCACGCCGTTAATCCATGCCACGCCCAAGGGCGAAGTGCCGCTCGGGCTCGACCGTTGCCACGCGCCCTGAATGTAGACATCGGTGCGCCGAGAGAAGCGGTAATCGGCCATCGCGCTTACCTGATTCCAATGTGGAACGCCGCCGCCGCCATTTCCGCCTGCGCGCGAATAGGTGTACGCGCCCGAAAGTTCGACCGCCGGCGTCAGCGCATACCGAATGTTTCCTTCGAAGTTCTGGAAAGTTCCGCTCAGCCCAGTCTGAAAGAATTGGGAGAGCTTGGTGTGCGAGTACACGAAGCCGGCCACAGCCGGACCGAAGGTGTAGTTCACGCCGGCGCCGAAGGTCTTCTGACTGCTGGCCAGCACGCCCAAAGGCACACCCGTCGGCGTCAGCGCGCCTTGCAGGGACGCGCCGGTTGTATCGGTGACTGCGCCGTTCGTATTCAACTGTGCCGGCGTGCGCGCAGAACTGCTGAGCGCGAGATAACCCGCACCGAAGTTCCACGCGCCCGCGACGTATGAGATGCCGAAGCTATACGCACGATTGTTCGCGAATTCGCCCGCCTGATTGGAGAAGCCGTACAGCCCACCGAACCGAAAGCCTGCGATGTTCGGGCTCAGGTACTTGACCGCGTTGTTGATCTGAAACGAGTCGTTCAGATTGTCGTTGTCTAGCGGATGCGCGAAGTGCGTGCCCCCGAACTCCGTACCCGTCAATGAAAGCGGCGCGACGAAATCGACCATGCTGTCGGTCTGGCGGCCTAGCGTGAGCGCGCCGTAATCGCGGCTCGACAAGCCGACATACGCCAGGCGATTGAAGAGGCGCATGTTTGCCGAGTACTGCCCGGTATTCAAATTGAAGCCGCTTTCCAGTGTGAAGATTGCCTTCACGCCCCCGCCGAGGTCCTCGGCCCCGCGCAAACCCCAGCGGCTGTACTGGACTGCGCCGCTCGTCATTTCCCACTTGCTGTGCCCGCCGCCCGTCCCGCTGATCTGGCTGTTCGTATAGGTCAAACCCGCATCGATTAGCCCGTAGAGCGTGACGCTGCTTTGCGCATGCGCTGCCCCGCCGAGTGTGAGGATCGTCGTCGCACCTATCTTAAGCATCTTGTTCATGTGCCTGCTCCAGCAGCCAAGACCGGGAGATACATTCTCTGGGAACGCTTTCTACACGGAGCTAGATGTCTTACGGGCGCGCAGCCTTGCGAGTCATCGATACGAAAAGGCGCGATGTGCTCTACCTGACTTTATGCGATCGCGGTCAGATCTGCCAACTCAAAAGCTACGCAGACACAGATGTCGGGACATCCGTGCTGGAACAACAGGCACGCAGCTAACTAACGCCCGCGACCAACGGACTGACTACTGCGCAGATGGGCAATCCGACGAGCTTCGTACGATCGGGACCGTCATTCCGTAACGTCACGACATGGTGGGCGTCGGCCTGCGTCGTCGTGGTCCGACTTCACTTCGATGTACTTTCCGAAGACGGGTGTTCGGCCTGCTCAGCCGGAATCACACGACCGCTTACCGAGGTCGCGTCGGCTCTGTGCTGCGTTCGACTCTCGTCGCGTGGAGCGGTTGCGAGAACCCCTCCAACAGCGATCGCGCCGATGATGGCGATGCTCGACGCGAGCAACATCTGCCGGCTGACGCTTTGTGACGAGGACGTCAGAGATTCTCCTGTCGCTTCATCCGGAGGCGGATTCGGCGGCAAATGTGTCTGGCAGCGTTTGCATAGAGAGGCCATAGCGCTTACTTCGGCGCCGCATGTATCGCATATTTTGTAGCGCATTCAGTTATCTTCTCGAGTTTCTACTTCGCGCGCAGCGGTGGCGTCCGGAGCTAAAGAGGCGAAAGCGATCTCGCCATATCGGCAGTGGAAGCGCAAGACTTGAGACGCCCGATGCCTGAGGGTGTGATTGCCCGAATGAGGAAGTACAAGCGACGGCAAAACCAAGGCGATGCGCTAGCCCGTTGCTTTGCGCGGCACACTCGTCAAAAGACGCCGAAAGCACCGTAAAGTAAACCGAATGCTATCCGTAAACAGTATGAAAGCAGTGGATTTCTCATCCTGGGAAACCCGCTCGCATCTGTCTACGGAGAATCACAACCATGAAGGTCGTCACCAAACTGGGTCTGGGCTTCGGCATCGTGCTGTCAACGTTGTTCGCCGTGCTCGTCTTCGGTCTCGTGAGCATGTCGCAAATCCAGGCGCGCTTCGATGAAGTCGTCGAAGTCAACAATGCGGAGGCGAAGCTCGCGCACGTGCTGAGCCTGTCGGTGAGCGACCGGATGATTGCACTGCGCAACATCGCGCTCCTGACCGATGCGGCCGCGGTCGAGACGGAGAAAGCGCGCATCCGTACGCAGGCGCAAGGCTACGCGCAGGCTTACGACGCACTCGGCACGCGCTTCAAGGAAAGCGATCAGACCTCCGCAAGCGAACGCGCGGTATTCGAGAAGCTTCGCGCGAACGAAGCCGCCGCCGCGCCGATCATCGAAAAGGCGATCTCGCTTGCCGAAGCGCGCGAGCAACAGGCGGCAATTCGCGTGCTGATCGACGAGTTGCGGCCTGTGCAACGGGACTGGATGAGTACCACGAAGGACATGATCGCGCTGCAGGATGAACAGAACGATATCGCCAACCGCGACGCCGACGCCGCCTACGCCCGCGCCAAAGCGATCATGCTCGCGCTCGGCGTAGCAGCCTTGCTTGCCGGCATCGTAGCCGCGCTTGTCATCACGCGCGGTCTTACACGCGCGCTCGGCGGCGAACCGGGCGAAGCGATGGCGCTTGCGGCACGCATCGCTCAAGGCAATCTACGCGATGCGATCCCGCTCGAAGGCCGCAGCCCCGACAGCCTGATGGTCTCGCTCGAGACGATGCGCGCGCGTCTGAACACGATCGTGGTTGGCATTCAATCATCGAGCATGGCGATTGCCGAATCGGCCAGCGAAATCGCGCAGGGCACTGTCGATCTGTCGAAACGGACGGAGTCTCAGGCGGCATCGCTCGAAGAAACGGCGGCGAGCATGGAAGAACTCGCGAGCACGGTCGCGAAGAATGCCGACAACGCCGCCGAGGGCACGCACGCCGCGACGAAAGCATGCGGCGACGCGACTCAGGGCGGCGACACGGTCAACGACGTGGTCGCGACCATGCGCAGCATCGCGCAGGCTTCGTCGCAGATGGCCGACATCATCGGCGTGATCGAAGGCATCGCGTTTCAGACCAACATCCTCGCGCTCAATGCGGCCGTCGAGGCCGCGCGGGCAGGCGATCAGGGCCGCGGGTTCGCGGTCGTCGCCGGCGAAGTGCGCGCACTGGCGCAACGCAGCGCCGTGGCCGCCAAGGAGATCAAGACGCTCATCGATGCTTCGAACGCGCGCGTGTCGAACGGCTCGGCGCTCGTCGAGCATGCCGGCGGCACGATCGAAGGCCTGGTCGCGTCAGTGAATCGCGTGACGGCCATCATGAGCGAAGTGGCGGCGGCATCTGGCGAGCAGCGCATGGGCATCGATCAGGTGAATGTGGCCGTCGCGCAGATGGACGAGGTCACGCAGCAGAACGCGGCACTCGTCGAAGAGGCGTCCGCCGCCGCTCAATCGCTCGCCGAGCAGGCCGAAGCGTTGCGTCGGGCGGTCGCGGTGTTTCAAGTGGAGTGAGCCGCGCGGTCCTGGATCGCCGCGCAGCGCCTGCACGATGAAGTTCGACGCGACGCGTCCGTCCTGAGGGTCCATGCGCGGACCGTAGGTGTTGAAGATGCGCGCGACGCGCACATCGGTGCCGTACATGCGGCGATAGGCGAAGCACAGCGTCTCCGCGGCGCGCTTGCCTTCCACTGGTTGCGCAGCCCTAAGTTTTTGCGGAAGGAATTACGCGCCAAACGTTTGCTTGGTCGGCGCTGACTTTGCCGGCGTCGCTGTCGAACGCCGTAGGTGGGGACGTCTTGTTCGAGCGAACGGCGAAGTTATTCGGCCACTGCCGAGCCGCTGCGTCCCGCGAAGAGGCCTTCTTTCAGTGCTTCGGAAGAGACGTCGATGAGGCGCCCGTTCGCAACCTGAACGAGACGATCGGCGCATTCGAAATAGGCATCGTCGTGAGAAATGACGATGACCGTCTTGCCCTTGCGCTTGAGCTCGGGAATCAACTGCGTATAGAACACGCGCCTGAATACGGGATCCTGGTCGGCGGCCCATTCGTCGAAGAGATAGATCGGGCGGTCTTCCAGATACGACGCTATGAGCGCCATGCGCTTGCGTTGTCCGGAAGAGAGATTGACCGTGCTGAACCGGTTGCCCTTCATGCTGACCTTGTGGTCGAGTTCGAGCTTGTGAAGATACTGTGCCGCCTGCTTCGCGATTTGCGACTGGTCTTCACACAGCACTTCATCGAACAGATGAAAGTCGGCGAACACGGCCGAGAAGCGCTCGCGATAATGCGCAAGGTTGTCTCTCTCGACTTTTACACCGTTCAGTTCTACGTGCCCTTGCTCGGGCTCGTACAGTCCGAGCAGCAGCATCGCGAGCGTGGTCTTGCCGCTGCCGTTTCCGCCGATCAGATAAACGACTTCGCCCTGACGAATCGACAGATCGATCGGTCCGAGTGTGAACGGATGATCTTCCGTCAGCCCCGGATAGCGATGCGATACGGCGGAAAACCGGATCAGCGGCACGCCTTCGACCGCGGCCCCGAAGGGATCGTCTGCGGACCCATGACCGTCATCGTCCGCTTGCTGCATGAGCTCGGCATCGAGAATGCGGATGCGCTGGAGCGCAATCGACGCCTGACGAAGAATCGGCAAGATCGTCATGACTTCGCTGACCGGATGGATCAGGAAAAGAAGCAGGAGGGTGAGCGTCACGAGCACGCCGTGGGATTGTGGAAACCAGTGCGGCACGACGAGCAGGATCAGGCCGATCGCCACATAGAAGAGCATGCCACCGGCGTTGGCGACGAGCGAATAGATGAGCATCGCGCGGGTGAACGATCGGCGGAATGCGTGTGCGGTCGAATGGACGACGTGTTCGGTGAAGTATCGGGCTCGCGCGTCGTTGAGTTGCAATTCCCGCGTGCCTTCAAGCAAGGAACGAAAGTGCCGGAAGATGACATCGAGCTGATCTCGCACCGCTTGCATTTCGCGCAAGGGCCAGCGTTCGATACTGTGATAGATCGCCCCCCCGACGACGAGAAAGACGAAAAAGCACGCGAACGCCTGCCACGAAAGCCAGGCCATATACACGAGGCATACGACAATGAGCACGACGTTGCCGAACGCGAGCGGCAGCATTTGCGATGCCTGCGCGAACGTGTTGATGTCCGTGGTAAGAATGGCGAGCAGGCGCGGCTTCCCGAGCGATTGCAGCTTCTTGTAGGGCGTGCGCAGGATCTTGCGGCATAGCTCGATTCGAAGACTGCAGATCACCTGCTGACCGAAATCGAGCACGATGATCTGCGAACTCGTTCTGAACAGCAATTGCGCCGCGCACACCGCGAAGAAAACGATCACCAGTCCGCGCGTTTCGATCTGGCCGGCGGCGACCTGGCCGATGAGACGCGCGATCTCCGCGCTGCACAGCGCCCCGGCGAACCCGGCGATGACTGCAATGACCAGTCGCGGCATCGACTGTCGGCGAAGCTGCGCGGGAATGATCGAGAACATCACTGACCTCCGCTCACGGCATCCGGCAGCGAAGCAAGGAAGGCGTCGATCGTACGATTGAATTCGTCGGGGTTATCGGTCATCACCGCATGGCCGGCGCGGGATATCGTGGCGAGTTGCCCTTCACATAGCGCGTGATGCGCCATGCGTTGCGCAACCTGCGGCTTTAGCACCGCTGACCCGACGCCTCTCACGACGAGCGTCGGGCAGCGCACGGACGCCAGCATCTGCCACAGTTGTTCCGCCTGCGGCTCCCTCTTTTGCGGCGACTCATCGGCGACGCGCCGGTCCAGCTTCGGCTCGAACACTCCGGCCGGCGTGCGGCGCAACGCATGCAGCGCGAGATTGCGAAGCGCACGGCCGTTGGCCAGCGGACGCCGTTCGAGCAACCACGAGACATATCCGTCGACCGTGTCGAATGTAGCCGGCGTCTCGCGTATGTCGGCACGAACGCGTTGTGAACCCGATGCATCGGATTCCGGTCCGAAGTCCACCATGACCAGTCCGGAAACATGGTGTCCGAGCAGTGCGTTCAATTGCAGTGCGACACTGCCGCCGAGCGAATGACCGATAAGAACGGGCTTTCTTATGTTCATTGCAAGCAGAACCTGCAATACATCGCCCGCGAGGGTTGGCGAATCGTAAGCGCGCTCCGGGTCCCAGCTCGAATCTCCGTGGCCCCTCAGATCGATCGACACGAAACGATGTTCGGCCGACGCTGCGTCGGTCAATGTTCGCCATACGCCGCTGCACTCGCCGCGGCCGTGCAGCAAGACGCAGGGCGTGCCGATACTTCCGGACTCTTCGACGGAAATATCAAAACGGCCGTCGCGAACCTTGATGCTGCGACGCTGCATGAATAAGGGACGTTTCATCGTGAGCACCTGTCAGGAATGACGCTTAGTGTGTCTTTCGAAAGTTAGCGTGGGATGAGGACGCGGATCGGTTCGAATCACGGTCATGGGCTAACTGCGAACTAACTCTCGACGCATACCCTGACGCACATCCAAACCTACCGGTGGAGTGCTCATGAAAAGCGCCGAACATGTTTATGAAGCGCAGGATTCGCTGCTCGTCGAGTTTGCGGACACCGAGACGACCGACGTATCGCCGGAAGCACTCGCAGCGATGGTCGCCGAGGCAATGCGCGTGAAGCGATGCGTCGTTTCGATACCCGTCGACGATCGCGTTGTTGAGTTGTGCGCCGCTCGCGCGGAGGCATTCGGCGAAGTGCATATCGGGGAGAAGACGGCCATCGTCGAATACTCGGACGCGCGCGACAAGATGTTCGCCGTCCTCGCGCTGAACGGAAAGACGATAGGCGTCGTGCAAGTATCGGGACCGCGGCTCGGACGGCAATTCGATGAACATGATCTGAAGCTGCTTCGCATTCTCGGCACGTTCGTCACGCGATCCGTCGAGGCGGACCGGCTTGAGAAGCTCGTCGCCTCGCCGTTCGCTCAGGCAACGATCAAGCGATCCTCGGATCAGACGATCGGCGACATCGTCGCGCAATCCGTACAGAACCCGAGCCAGCTCTCGAAGATGCTTGCACGATCGTTCTATCGGGAGATGACGCGCGCGGGATTCGACTTCGGTCAGATCATCGGCGCAGCCACCGAAATCATTTCGGAACTCGCCAGCAACGTGCGCAAGCATACCGATCGCAAGCAGCGGCGCGCAGGTTGAGCGATCGTCATATCGGCGGCCTCGGCGCACTCTTTTCACTCCTTCCATTCCTTCGTTCGATAGCAGCGCCACCGGCCTAAGCCCGTGGCGCTGTTCGTTCTCTACTTCGCTGATGCACCAATCACATTCATCGATGCGAGGTTCTGTCCGATCATCGCGAGCGACGATGGCAGGCACATCTCGCCATGCATGCAGTCGATGTCGTAGTTCACGATCGAACCATTCACGCACGCTCGCCATTGCGCGCTACGTCGGGGTTGTCCGGGCGCTTCGGAGCGCGTCGCCGTGAAATAGACGATATCGCCATGGAACGACCGGGGCGTGTACATCGATTGCAACTGCATGTTCCGTTGCGTCGTGCCGATCAGCGTTGTGACGTGCTCGTCGGTGATATACGCCGGTATCAGCCGATGCTCACGCAGCGCGACCACGCGCTCGGTGGTCGATTGCAATGCCTGAAGCGTGAGCGTCAGATCGGGCGACATGTCCGGGAACGTCGCGGCGAACAGCGCCCATTCATCGACTTCGGATGCAGTGAGTCCGTCCGGAAGACGCGAATCCAGCAACACGAGCTCGCCGATCTTCTCGCCAAGGTTTTGCAGTTGCGTCGCCATTTCGTACGCGAGCAGTCCGCCGAAGGACCAGCCGAGGAGGTGATAGGGACCGTGAGGCTGAACCGTGCGGATGCGCGCGATATAGTCCGCCGCCATGTCGACGATGCTCGCGGGACGGTAGCCGGGCTCCTTCAACGCCGGCGTCTGGACGGCGTAGAGGGGCCGGTCGTCATCGATGATCTTCGCGAGACCCGCATAACTCCACGCCAGTCCGCCGACCGGATGAATGCAGAAGAGCGGTGCGCCGCTCCCCGATGCCCGGATAGGCAGAATCGGATCGAATTCGTTGTTCGAAGGCGCGGCGTTCAGTTGATCGGCGAGTTCCGCGACCGATGGCGCATTGAAGAGAACGCGAATCGAAATGTCCTGGCCGAGCTTCGCGTGAATCGATGCCATCAACTGAACAGCCAGCAACGAATGCCCGCCGAGCGCGAAGAAGTTGTCGAAGACACTCACGCGCTCGAGTCCGAGGACGCTGGCAAAGCACTGCGCGAGCGTATGTTCGAGCGAGGTGCGCGGCGCGACATAAGCGGCGAGATCCTGCCACTGCGGATCGGGCAATGCGCGCCGATCGAGCTTGCCGTTGGGCGTGAGCGGCAGCGCATCGAGCGTGACGAACGCCGATGGCACCATGTAATCCGGCAAGCGCGCAGTCACATGCTCGCGAAGCGCGTTCGTATCGATAGCGGTGGCGCCAGTGACATAGGCGATGAGCTGCTGGTCCTGCGTCTCTTCACGCCGCGCCCGTGCGATGACGACGGCCTCGCGCACGGCCGGATGACTCGCGAGCTGCGCTTCGATCTCGCCGAGTTCGATCCGGAAACCGCGAATCTTGACCTGATGATCGTTGCGTCCGAGGAACTCGAGATTGCCATCGGCGCGATAGCGCGCGAGATCGCCCGTGCGATAGATGCGCGCATCGGCAATGAACGGATCGTCGAGGAAGCGCTCGGCGGTGAGCTCGGCACGATTGAGATAACCACGCGCCACCCCCGCGCCACCGATATACAACTCGCCCACGGCACCCGGCGGCACGAGCCGGTAGTGCGCATCGAGCACGTACAGACGCGTGTTGGCAATCGGCCGGCCGACCGATACCGTGGATGACCTATGCGCGTCGCGGCCCGTGCGATAGCACGAGGACCAGACCGTCGTTTCAGTCGGACCGTAGAGATTCCACAGCGCCTTGACCTTCTCGTTCAGACGCGCCGCGAGGTTCGCGGACAACGCTTCGCCGCCGCACAGCGCGGTAAGCTTCGCGCTGCCGCTCCACTGCGTGTCGAGCAGCATGCGCCAGGTGGCCGGGGTCGCCTGCATGAAGCTGATGGCGTGTGCATCGATGAGCGCTTGCAACGCGAGCGGATCGGCCGCATCGTTGCGCGATGCGAGCACGATGCACGCGCCGGCGCTCAAGGGTAAATACAACTCCAGGCCCGCGATATCGAAGGATATCGTCGTGACAGCGAGCAGTGTGTCGGCGGCGTTCATCGAGGTGATATCGCGCATCGAGCACAGGAAGTTCAGCATCTGGCGATGCTCGATCATCACGCCTTTGGGCTTGCCTGTGGAGCCCGATGTAAAGAGCACGTATGCGAGATGATGTGGTTCGATTCTGGTTTGAGGATTGTCCTCTGATGCATCGAGCGATGCGTCCGGATCGAGCACGCTCAACGTACCCGTATCGCCGAGTGCTTCACGGCCGATGGCATCGGCGAGCAAGAGGCGCGGCGTCGAGTCAGTGAGGATGTGAGTCAGGCGTTCGCCGGGGTAAGCCGGATCGAGCGGCACATAGGCGCCGCCCGCTTTGAGTATCGCGAGCAACGTCACCACCATGCCGATGCCACGCTCCACGCACAGCGCCACGCGATCTTCCGGACGCACGCCCAACTTGATCAAATGATGCGCGAGCCGATTGGCACGCGCATTGAGTTGCGCATACGTGAGCGTCTGATCTCCAAAGATCAGCGCGATCGCATCGGGCGTGCGCTCGACCTGCTGCTCGAACAACTGATGAATGCACAGATCGACAGGGTACGACGCAGCCGTATCGTTCCACGTCTGGACCAGTAACTGACGCGTCTTGGGCGGCAGCACATCGAGTTGGTCGACGGGCGTCTGCGGTGCCTGCTCGAGTGCCTGCACGAGGCTCGATAACGCTTGCTCCATGTACCCGCACAACTGATCGGGCGAGAGCGGCGCGAGCGTTTGCGCGGTCAAGCCAAGGCTCTCGCCGTTGTCTTCGACAGCGAGCATGAGCGGATAGTTGGTGCGCTCTTCGGCGCCCAGCAGCTCGATCCCCTCGAAGGCATATTGTTCATCGGCGACGGCCTGGTTGTGGCGATAGTTCAGCAGCGCGCTAAAGAGCGGCGCGGGCGCGGCCACGCCACTGCATCGCTGAGCGAGTGCGAGCGGAGCATGCTGATGCTGCAGCAAGGCCGCGAGACGTTGATGCGTGTCACGCACGCTATCGACAACAGAGACATCGTTCACATCGAGGCGAATCGGCAAGGTGTTGATGAGCAGCCCGAGCGCCTGATCGACACCTGCCTGCATGCGCCCGAGCAGCACGGTGCCGAAGACGATGCGGCCATCGCCGGTGCTTGCCGCGTCGAGCACACGCGCCCATGCGAGATGACAGAGACTGGCGAGACTGACGCCGAGGTCTCGCGCCTGCGTGCGCAGACGCGTGTTCAACGCCGCGGGCAACGTCACGCGAGCTTCGGCGATCGAGGAGCCGTCGTGATGCACATCGGTGAAGCCGAAGGGCAGCGTGGGCTCGCTGAGCTCGGCGAGCATGTCGCGGAAGAACGCTTCATGCTCCTGCTGAGTGGCGCCGAGCCGCGCCTGCGCGACCAGATCGCGAAACGGTTGCGCCACATCGAGCGCATCGGCATGGCCCTCGAGCAATGCGCTGATCTCTTTCTGAATCACTTCGAGCGTAACGTGATCGCCGATCAGGTGATGCCACACGAGCAGCGCGAGCCAGCGCGGCGAATCGTGTTCCTTCGCGAGGGTGAGTCGAAGCAGGGGCGCCCGATGCAGAGGCAGGCGTTGCGAGCGCGCATCGAACAGACGCGCCAGTTGATCGACAGCCGGACCGTGTGCGGGATCGAGCTCGATCTCATCGATGGTGACAGGCGCTTGGCGACAGACGACTTGCGCGGGCGTGCTGATGCCGTCGTGGATGAAGGCGGTGCGCAGGATGTCGTGCCGTGCGATGATCCGTTGCAGCGCATCGAGCCAGGCATCCAGACGCTCGCGGCTATCGAAGGCGATGCGCGCGGTTTGCAGATACGGGTCGCCCTCGGTGCTCAGCATGTGATGGAACAGAATGCCTTCCTGCAGCGGTGCGAGCGCGTAAATGTCCTGCACGTTCGTTATGCCGCCCGGGACTTGTTCGACGATGGAGTCGATATCCGCTTGCGTCAAGGCGATGAGCGGCAGCATGGCAGGGGTGAGCGCGGTCGTGTCGGGCGTGATGACATTGGGCGGCACGACGATATCGTGCGCAATCGCACCGCGCTCGATCGATGCGGCAAGCGTGCTGAGCACGGGCGTGGCGAAGAGATCGCGCACATTGGCGTGCAGGCCGATGCGGCGCATGCGTTCGATGAGCGTGACGGCCAGCAGCGAATGGCCGCCGAGCGCGAAGAAGTTATCCTGCCGGCCGACGCGATCGAGGCCCAGCAATTCGGCCCACAGATCGGCGAGCGACGATTCGGTCTCGCCCAAAGGCGCTTCGAAGGGACGCAACGCGAAGGCATCGGCGTGCGGATCGGGCAGCGCGTGACGGTCGAGCTTGCCGTTGGGTGTGAGCGGCAGTGCATCGAGCATGACGATCGCTGAGGGCACCATGTAATCGGGCAAGCGCTCGGCGAGATGCTCGCGCAAGACACTGGCATCGACATCGGCGAGCAGCGTGACATAAGCGATGAGTTGCTGATCCTGCGAGGCTTCGCTGCGGGCCCGCGCGATGACGACCGCTTCACGCACGGCGGCATGATCCACGAGTTGCGCTTCGATCTCGCCGAGCTCGATACGGAAGCCGCGCACCTTCACCTGATGATCGTTGCGGCCGAGGAACTCGATGTTGCCATCGGCACGATAACGTGCGAGATCGCCTGTGCGGTACATGCGCTCGCCGGAAGCGAAGGGGTCGGCGACGAAGCGCTGCGCGGTGAGCGCCGCGCGCCGCAGATAGCCGCTCGCGAGACCCGTACCGCCGATATACAACTCACCCGTCACGCCGAGCGGCACAGGACGCAGGAATTCATCGAGAACATAGGCTCGCGTGTTGGCCAGCGGTCTCCCGATGGGAATCGACATGCCGTATGCGATGTCATCGTGATAGGCATGCGTCAACACGCCCACGGTCGTCTCGGTCGGGCCATAGTGATTCAGAATGCGCATGCCGGGCTTCAGTGCCTGCACGCGGCGGATCCAGTCGGAGCGCGTCGCTTCCCCGCCTAGCACGAGCAATTGCGTCGGCAATGCAGGCGCGGTGTCGAGCGTAACGTCAACGAGCGCGCGCAAATGTCCGGGCACGATCTTGAGCACATCGATTCCGCGCTGACGCATGTACTGCCCGAACAGATAGCTGTCAGTGGTGCGGTCGTTCGACAGCACATGCAGCTCGTGGCCAGCGACCAGCGCACCGAACAGAATCGTATTGCCCAGATCGGTCGCGATGGTTGAAGCGAGGGCCATCTTGCACGGCGCGAGCACGTTCATCCTCGCAAGCACGCCGCTCAGATAGTTCGATAGATTCCGATGACTCAGCACGACGCCCTTGGGCTTGCCGGTCGAGCCGGACGTGTAGATCACATACGCGGGGCTGTGCGACTGCAGGTCAATGGCGGGATCGATATCGGGACATGCTTCGATACGGCACGCTTCGTCGTCGGGACAAACGATCGAGACGTTAAGCGCGACCCGTGAAAGACCGTCGAGCAACGATGTCTGAGTCACGAGCAGCGATACATCGGCGTCGTCGAGCATGTACGCGAGGCGCTCGGCGACCGAGGCGGGATCGAGCGGCACATACGCAGCGCCTGCCTTGAGTATCGCCATCAACGCGACGATCATGTCGATGCCGCGCTCCATGCACAACGCGACGCGATGTTCCGGTTCGACGCCAAGCGCGATGAGATGGTGCGCAAGCCGATTAGCGCGCGCATCGAGTTGCGCATACGTGAGGGATTCGTCTTCGAAAACGAGCGCGATCGCATCGGGCGAGCGTCGGACCTGTTGGGCAAAAAGTTGATGGATACTCAAGTGCTCGGGATACGCAGCAGTGGTGTCGTTCCATCGCCTGAGGGATGCATGCTCTTCGGGTAGCACGATGTCGAACGCCTGCAGAGGCGCATCGGGTTTTTCTAGCGCTTGTTCGAGCAGACGCGCGAAGCGTTCCCCGAGCCTCGCAATCGTGTGCTCGTCGAAAAGATCGGATGCGTAGCTCAGGCTACCGGTAAAGCGCCCTTGCGTGTGCGCGAGCTTCAACGTGAGATCGAACTTCGCGCCGGCTTCGGAAGGAGGCAGCAACTCGAGCGTGAGTCCGGGCAAGGCGAGCGGCTCCGTCGGGGCGTTCTGCAACACGAACATCGCCTGGAAGAGCGCCGTACGGCTAGTATCGCGAGCGGGCGCGAGTGCTTCGACGAGCTTCTCGAACGGCAAGTCCTGATGCGCGTACGCGGCGAGCGTCGTATCGCGAACTTGCCTGAGCAATGTACGCAACGAAGGCGAGCCGGAGAGATCCGCGCGCATGACGAGCGTATTGATGAACAGGCCGATGAGCGGCTCGACTTGCGCATGCGTGCGATTGGCGATCGGCGAGCCCACCGCGATATCCGTTTGCCCGGACAAACGCGCGAGGAGCGTCTGGAAGACGGCGAGCAGCAGCATGAAGGGCGTGGCGCCTTCGCGTTGCGCGAGCGCGATCAGCCGCTCGGAAAGCGCCGGGCTGAGGGCGAAGGGCAAGCTGGCGCCGCGCCCGCTGATGTGCGAGGGCCGGGGGTGATCGGTCGGCAGATCGAGCGGCGCGAGGCCTTCGAGCCGATCGCGCCAGTACCGAGTCTGTCTTTCGAGCTCGGCGCCGGCGAGCCAATCGCGCTGCCACAAGGTGAAGTCGGCGTACTGCACATCGAGCGGCGGCAACGCAGCAGGCGCGTTCGACAACGCCGCCGTGTAGCACGCGCCGAGTTCACGCACGAGCACGCCCGTCGACCAGCCATCGTAGATGATGTGATGGATCGTGAACAGCAGGACATGCTCTCGCGCGGACAGGCGCAGCAATCTCGCTCGGAGCAGCGGACCCTGTTCAAGATCGAATGCGCGTGTTGCCTCATCTTGTGCGAGGCGGCGGACTTCGGTGGCCTGCGCATCGGCATCGAGCGTATCGAGCGCGATCAGCGGCACGGTGACCTGCGCTTGCATTGCGATGCGTTGAACCGGAACGCCGTCGTGTTGCGCGAAGCAAGTGCGCAGGACTTCATGCCGATCGATGAGCGCGTTCATCGCGGTCTGCAACGCCCGAGCATCGAGCGATCCGGTGAGACGCACGGCCACTGGAATGTGATACGCGGACTGACCCGGGTTGAGTTGCTCGAGGAACCATAAACGTTCCTGCGCGAAGGACAACGGCAGATGCGCGGGGCGCTCGCGCGTCTGCAAAGGCGGCAAGATGCTCGCGCGATCCGAAGGCGCATCGAGCGTCAGCGCTTCGGCAAGCAAAGCGACGCCAGGCGCATCGAACAGCGTCCGCAAGGGCAGCTCGATCGCAAGCGTCTGACGCAAACGCGAGACGAGTTGCGTAGCAAGCAGCGAATGGCCGCCGAGCGAGAAGAAGTTGTCGAAGACGCTCACGCGTTCGAGGCCGAGTACATCGGCGAAGCACTTCGCGAGCGTGTGTTCGAGCAAGGTGCGCGGCGCGACATACGCGGCAAGGTTTTGCCATTCAGGATCGGGCAACGCGCGACGATCGAGCTTGCCGTTGGGTGTCAGCGGCAGCGCGTCGAGCAGCACGAAGGCCGACGGCACCATATAGTCGGGCAGACGAGAACGTGCATGTTCCCGAAGTGCCTCGATGTCGATATCGCCGGTTGCCGTAACATAAGCGACGAGTTGCTGATCCAGCGTTTTTTGATGCCGCATGCGGCCGATGACGACAGCCTCGCGCACCGACGGATGACTGGCGACGTGCGCTTCGATCTCGCCGAGCTCGATACGGAAGCCGCGTATCTTGACTTGATGATCGTTGCGTCCGAGGAACTCGATATTGCCATCGGCGCGATAACGCGCGATATCGCCGGTTCGATACATGCGCGCGCCCGCGATGAACGGATCATCGATGAAACGTTCGGCCGTGAGTTCGGGCCGGTTCAGATAACCACGCGACACACCCGCGCCGCCTATAAACAACTCACCGATCGCGCCCGGCGGAACCCGCCGAAGGTGCGCATCGAGCAGATAGATGCGCGCGTTGGCAATCGGCTTGCCGATGACCGGCTGCACCTGGTCAGCCGTGATCTCGGTAAGCGCCGCATCGACGGTGCATTCGGTCGGACCGTAGACGTTGAACGCGCGAATCTGTTCAGCGTTCGCCAGTCGATTCCACGTCTGTTGTGTGATCGCTTCGCCGCCGATAAGCAAGGTCAGCTTCGACCGCCGGCGTTCGAGCAAGCCGCTGGCGAGCATGACATCGAGTTGAGTGGGCGTGCAGTCGAGCACGTCGATATCGGCGTTGTTCAGATAGTCGATGAGCACCGCACTATCGGTGCGCACGTCGGCGGGAATCACGATCAGTCGATGACCTGCAAGCAGCGCCGTGAGGCTCTTCAATGAAGAGTCGAACGCGATGCTCGCGTTCAGACCGATGCCGGAGCGCGCGGCGCAACGTGCGAACACCGTCGATTGCAGCGCGTAATGCAGATTCACGACATGGCGATGTTCGACCATCACGCCCTTGGGCTTGCCGGTGGAGCCGGAGGTGTAGATGACGTAGGCGAGATGATGCGGCGCGACGTTCGTTTGCGGGTTCTCTTGTGGGAGCGCTTCATCGAGCGATGCATCGATTTCGAGTACGTCGAGCGCGCCGGTGTCGCCCAATGCTTCCCGGCCCGCGGCATCGGCGAGCAGCAGACGCGGCGCGGCATCGGTGAGGATATGGTTCAGGCGCTCGCCCGGATAAGCCGGATCGAGCGGCACGTAAGCGCCGCCTGCCTTGAGTATCGCCATCAACGCGACGATTATGCCGATGCTGCGCTGCATGCACAGCGCGACGCGATCGTCCGGCCGGACGCCGAGCGCGATCATTCGATGCGCAAGCCGATTCGCGCGCGCATTGAGTTCGGCATACGTGAGCGATTCGCCTTCGAATACCAGCGCGGTCGCTTCAGGCGAGCGTCGTACCTGCTGCTCGAACAGACGATGGACGCATGCATCTTCGGGATGCGCCTCGGCCGTGTCGTTCCATCGTTCGAGCAGCGCATGCTCGTCAGGCAGCACCAGTTCGAACGCGTGCAAGGGCGCATCCGGTTGATCGAGCGCCTGTTCGAGCAGACGCGTGAAGCGTTCGCCCATGCGCACGATCGTCTGTTCATCGAACAGGTCGGTCGCATAAGCGAGCGTGCCTTGGAATCGATCTTGTGTATGCGTCAGATTCAGCGTGAGATCGAACTTCGCGCCGGCATCGGCGGGGCGCATCACTTCCAGCGTCAGGCCGGGCAGCGCGAGCGGCTCCATCGGCGCGTTCTGAAGGACGAACATGACCTGGAACAACGCCGTGCGGCTGGTGTCGCGAACCGGCGCGAGCGCTTCGACGAGCTTCTCGAACGGCAAGTCCTGATGGGCGTAAGCGGCGAGCGTGGTCTCACGCACTTGCGCGAGCAGGTCACGCAGCGACGGCGATCCCGAAAGATCGGCGCGCAAGACGAGCGTGTTGACGAACAGGCCGATGAGCGGTTCCGTCTGCGCATGCGTGCGGTTTGCGATCGGCGACCCTATGGCGATGTCGTTTTGACCGGACAGTCGCGCGAGCAGCGTCTGGAACACGGCGAGCAGCAGCATGAACGGCGTGACGCCCTCCCGATTCGCAAGCGCGTCGATCCGTTCGCATAACGCGGCACCTACCGCGAATGGCACACTCGCACCGCGTCCGCTCATTTGCGATGGACGTGGGCGATCGGCGGGCAGGTTCAGCGGTGCGAGTTCGGCGAGCTGATTGCGCCAGTATTGCGTCTGACGGTCGAGTTCTGCACCCGCCAGCCAATCGCGCTGCCACAAGGTGAAGTCGGCGTATTGCACGGCCAGCGGCGGCAGTGAAACAGGCTCATTGCGTAACGCAGCCGCATAGCCCGCACCGAGTTCACGCACGAGCACGCCCGTCGACCAGCCATCCGAGACGATATGATGCATCGTGAACAGCAGCACATGTTCGTCTTGTGCAACGCGCAGCAGGAGTGCGCGCAGCAACGGACCGCGCTGAAGATCGAATGCCCGCGTGGCTTCGTCCTGCGCGAGTCGACGCAGTTCGGCGGCTTGCGCATCAGATGCAAGCGCATCGAGCGCGATGACCGGCAGCGCGATGTGCAAGTGCGGCGCGATGCATTGCACGGCCTGTCCGTCGTATTGCGCGAACGTGGTTCGCAAGCTCTCGTGACGCTCCACGAGCGCGTTCAGCGCGGTCTCGAATGACGGCACATCGAGCGATCCGTTCAGACGCACCGCGACTGGAATGTTATACGCGGATTGTCCGGGATCCAGTTGTTCGAGGAACCACATACGTTCCTGCGCGAAGGAAAGCGGCAGATGAGCGGGTCGCTCGCGTGCTTGCAGAGGCGGCAAGGCGCTCGCGACGCGACGTGACTCATCGAGCGCAAGCACTTCGGCAAGCGCTGCAACGCTCGGCGCATCGAACAAGGCACGCAGCGGCAAGTCGATGGAGAGCGCTTGGCGCACGCGCGAAACGAGTTGCGTGGCCAGCAGCGAATGACCGCCCAGCGAGAAGAAGTTATCGAACACGGCGACACGTTGAAGGCCGAGCACACTGGCAAAGCATTGCGCGAGGGTTTCTTCCAGCGATGTGCGCGGCGCGACATATGTGGCCTGATCCTGCCACTGCGGATCGGGCAATGCGCGACGATCGAGCTTGCCGTTGGGCGTCAGCGGCAAGGCATCGAGCACCACGAACGCCGAGGGCACCATGTAATCGGGTAAGCCCGATGCAAGATGTTCGCGCAACATGCCCGCGTCGATCTCGTCCGTACCGGTGACGTACGCGATGAGTTGCTGATCCTGCGTCGCTTCATGCCGCGCGCGCGCGATGACGACAGCCTCCCGCACCGACGGATGACTCGCGATCTGCGCCTCGATCTCGCCGAGTTCGATACGGAAACCGCGAATCTTGACTTGATGATCGTTGCGTCCGAGAAATTCGATGTTGCCATCGGCGCGATAGCGTGCGATGTCGCCGGTGCGATACATGCGCCCGCCCGGTACGAAGGGATCGTCGAGGAAGCGCTCAGCGGTGAGTTCGGGACGGTTCAGATAGCCGCGTCCGACACCCGCGCCGCCGACATAGAGTTCGCCCACGGCGCCGATAGGCATCAGGCGGCGCTCGGCGTCGAGCAGATAGATGCGCGTGTTCGCGATGGGACCGCCGATCGGCACCGGGTTCGACTCTTCCGGCAGGCACCGATACGCGGTCGCCCAAACCGTCGCTTCCGTCGGACCGTATTCGTTGTAGAGGGCGACCGGTCGAGGCAGCGTGGAGCTTTGCTTCGCGAGTCCGGGCGGGCACGCTTCGCCCGCTACGATGATCTCGCGAAGCTTATGATCATCGCTCGACGACATACTGTCGAGAATGGCCTGACCGAGCGACGGCACGCACAACACACGCGTGATGTCGCGGTGCCGCACCAGTTCGATGATCGCGTCCGGGTCTCGCGCGGTATCGAGATCGACGAGCGCAAGACAGCCTCCGTTCGTGAGTGTGCCGAAGAGGCCTGCGACGGAGCTGTCGAACGCGAGCGACGACAGCAGCAGGAAGCGTTCGTTCGGTGCGCGCTCATAGAACCGGTGCCGCGCGAAGGTGGACGCGACGAGCGTTCCGTGCTCGATCGCCACGCCTTTGGGCTTGCCGGTCGAACCCGATGTATAGATCACATAAGCAAGGTTGCTCGGCCTGACGTTCGGGTGCGGATCATCCTGCGGATACGCGTCGTCGAGCGCTGCTTGCGGATCGATGACAGTGAGCGAACCCGTGTCGCCCAATGCTTCGCGACCGGCGGCATCGGCAATGAGCAGACGAGGCATCGCATCGGTGAGGATATGCGTCAGGCGTTCGCCCGGATAAGCGGGATCGAGCGGCACGTACGCGCCGCCTGCCTTCAGTATCGCCATCAACGCGACGATTCCTCCGATGCCGCGTTCCATGCAGAACGCGACGCGATCTTCCGCTTGCACGCCGAGCGCGATCAGCCGATGCGCAAGCAGGTTCGCGCGCGCATCGAGCTGCGTGTACGTGAGCGACTGGTCCGCGAAGATGAGCGCGAGGGCATCCGGCGTGCGCCGGACTTGCTCTTCGAAGAGTTGCTGAATGCAAACATCGTCGCGATAAGCCGTTGTCGTGTCATTCCATCGTTCGAGGAGCGCGTGCTCCTCGGGCAGCACGATGTCGAGCGCAAAGAGCGGCGCATCGGGCTGATCGAGCGCCTGTTCGAGCAAGCGCGCGAAGCGCTCGCCGAAGCGCGCGATGGTGCGTTCATCGAAGAGGTCGGTGGCGTAGTTCAGGCTGCCGGTCAGATGGTCTTGCGTATGAGTCAGGTCCAACGTGAGATCGAACTTGGCGCCGGCTTCGGCCGGTGGCAGCGGTTCCAGCGTGAGGCCGGGCAGCGCGAGTGGTTCGAGCGGCGCGTTCTGTAACACGAACATCACCTGAAACAACGCGGGGCGGCTAGTGTCCCGAACCGGCGCGAGTGCTTCGACGAGCTTTTCGAACGGCAAATCCTGATGCGCGTAAGCAGCGAGCGTCGTTTCGCGGACTTGCGTGAGCAACGTACGCAACGACGGCGATCCCGAAAGATCGGCGCGCAGCACGAGCGTATTGACGAAGAGGCCGATGAGTGGCTCGATCTGTGCATGCGTGCGATTGGCGATGGGCGAGCCGACGGCGACATCGTTCTGTCCGGAAAGGCGCGCAAGCAGCGTCTGGAACACGGCGAGTAGCAGCATGAAAGGCGTGACGCCTTCCCGCTGCGCGAACGCATACAGCCGTTCGCACAGCGCGGGGCCGAGCGCGAAAGGCAAGGTCGCGCCGCGTCCGCTGATCTGTGCGGGGCGTGGACGGTCGAGAGGCAAGTCCAGCGGCGCGAGATCGGCAAGACGACCGCGCCAGTATTGCGTCTGGCGTTCCAGTTCCGCATCGGCGAGCCAGGCACGCTGCCAAATCGTGAAGTCGGCGTACTGCACGGGCAAGGGCGGAAGCGCAACCGGCTCCTTGCGCACGGCAGCCGTATAGCATGCGCCGAGTTCGCGAACGAGCACGCCGATAGACCAGCCGTCCGAGACGATGTGATGCATCGTGAACAACAGGACATGTTCAGCGGATGACAACCGCAGCAATCGCGCGCGAAGCAGCGGTCCATGTTGAAGATCGAAGGCGCGCGAGGCTTCGATCTGCGCGAGACGGTGAACCTCGGCGCTTTGCTCATCGGCGACGCGTTCATCGAGTTCGATGATCGGCAGCGCGATCTTCAGACTGGGCGCTATGCATTGCATCGCTTGGCCGTTGTGCTCCACGAACGATGTGCGAAGGCTCTCGTGACGTGCCACGAGCGCGTTCAACGCGGTTTCGAATGCGTGAACATCGAGCGAGCCGAAAAGGCGCACGGCGACGGGTATGTTGTACGTCGATTGTCCCGGATCGAGTTGATCGAGGAACCACAAGCGTTCCTGTGCGAACGACAGCGGCACTTGCGCGGGACGCGGCAACGCTTGCAACGGCGGGCGCGCCCCGGCGCGATGAGCCGTGTCCTCCAACGCGTCGGCGAGCGCGGCGACGCTCGGCGCATCGAACAGCGTGCGCAAGGACAATTCGATCGACAGGGCTTCGCGCAGTCGCGAGACGAGTTGCGTGGCGAGCAGCGAGTGCCCGCCAAGCGCAAAGAAGTCATCGAAGATGCTCACGCGTTCGAGGCCGAGCACGCTGGCAAAGCACTCGGCAAGCGATGTCTCGAGCGATGTCCGCGGCGCGACATACACGGCGAGGTTCTGCCATTGCGGATCAGGCAGCGCGCGTCGATCCAGCTTGCCGTTCGTCGTAAGCGGCAAGGCATCGAGCGTCACGAACGCGGACGGCACCATGTAATCCGGCAGACGCGAACCGAGATGCTCGCGAAGGTCGCTCGTGTCGATGTCGGAAACGCCGGTGATATAGGCGATGAGTTGCTGATCCTGCGTCGCTTCATCGCGTGCGCGCGCGATGACGACGGCTTCGCGCACCGCCGGATGACTGGCGATCTGCGCTTCGATCTCTCCCAACTCGATACGAAAGCCTCGAACCTTGACCTGATGATCGTTGCGCCCGAAAAACTCCAGACTGCCATCGGGACGATACCGTCCGAGATCGCCCGTGCGATAGAGCCGCGCGCCCGGAACGAAGGGATCGTCGATGAAACGCTCCGCGGTCAGCTCGGGCCGATTGAGATAGCCGCGCGCCACGCCCGCGCCGCCGACATACAACTCGCCGACCGCACCGACAGGCGCGAGCCGCTGTTGCGCATCGAGCAGATAGATCGTGAGGTCAGGAATGCGCACGCCGATCGGGCTGTGGCTGTCCGCGCAGTCTTCGCGATCGAGCGGTCGATAAGTCACATGCACGGTCGTCTCGGTGATGCCGTACATGTTGACGAGGCGCGGATGCCGATCCGGATGACGCGCGTACCACGGCTCCAGCATCGAAGGATTCAACGCCTCGCCGCCGAATATCACATAGCGCAACGCGGTGGGCGCATCGTTCGTCTCCTGCGCCTGAATCAATGCGCGAAACGCGCTCGGTGTCTGATTCAGTACGGTCACGCGTTCCCGCTGAAGCAGTCGAAGAAAGTCGGGCGCGAAGCGCGCAAGCTGTTGCGGCACGATCACGAGCTTGCCGCCATAACGCAGCGCGCCCCACATTTCCCAGACCGAGAAGTCGAAGGCGAACGAGTGGAACAGGCACCATACGTCGCGTTCATCGAAATTGAACCAGTCGTGCGTCGCATCGAAGAGGCGAACGATCTGCGCGTGCTCGATCATCACACCCTTGGGCTTGCCGGTAGAACCGGACGTGTAGATCACGTATGCGAGATGCGACGGAGCGACGGCCGTGACCGGATCGTCTTGCGAGATGTCGTCGTCGAGCAATGCATCGGGATCGATCACGGTAAGCTCGCCCGTATCGCCGAGCGCCGCGCGGCCGGGGGCGTCGGCGAGCAACAGGCGCGGCGTCGAGTCGCTGAGAATGTGGCTCAGGCGCTCGCCCGAATAAGCGGGATCGAGCGGCACATAAGCGCCACCGGACTTGAGGATCGCGAGCAACGCGACCATCATGCCGATGCCACGCTCCACACGTAACGCGACGCGATCTTCCGGCCCCACGCCCAGCGCGATCAGACGATGCGCGAGCCGGTTCGCTCGCGCATTGAGCTTCGCATAGGTCATGGATTGATCTTGGAAGACGAGCGCGACCGCGTCGGGCACGCGCCTGGCCTGTTGCTCGAAAAGCTGGTGAATGCACATGTCCGATGGATACGAAGCCGTGTCGTTCCATGTCTTCACCAGCAGCTCATACGTGTCGGGCGGCACGACGTCGAGCTGATTCACTGGCGTTTGCGGCGCTTCTTCGAGTGCGTGCGCAAGGCTCGACAAAGCCTGCGCCATATATCCACAGAGCTGTGCGGGCGACAGCGGCGCAACGGTCTGCGCGATGAGACCGAGACTATCGCCGTTGTCATCGACGCACAACGTCAGCGGATAATTGGTGCGCTCTTCGGCGCCGAGCAGTTCGATGCCGTGGGTGTGCCGGTCGTCGGATGCGCGATTATGACGATAGTTGAGCAGCGCATTGAAGAGCGGCGCGGGCGCGGCGACGCCGCTGCATCGTTGAGCGAGCGCGAGCGGGGCATGCTGATGCTGCAGCAGCGCGGCGAGACGGTCATGCGCAAGACGCGCGCTGTCAGCGACGGAAGCGTCGTCGATGTCGAAGCGAACCGGCAAGGTGTTGATTACGAGCCCGAGCGCCTGGTCGACGCCCGCCTGCATGCGTCCGAGCAACACGGTGCCGAATACCACGCACCCATCGGAATCCAGTGCGCTGCCCGCGTTCAACACGCGCGCCCACGCGAGATGACAGAGACTCGCGAGACTGACGCCGATATGCCGGGCCTGCGCGCGCAGACGCGCATCGAGTTCGGCGGGCAGCGTGATCTGCGCTTCGGCGACGGCCGAGCCGTCGTGATGCACATCGGTCAAGCCGAACGGCAACGTGGGCTCGCTGACATCGGCGAGCATGTCGCGGAAAAAGGCTTCCTGCGCGTCATGGTTCGCCCCGAGCCGGGCCTGCGCGACAAGGTCGCGGAATGGTTGCGCCGCGCCCAACGCGTGCGCGCGGCCCTCGAGAATCGCGCCGATTTCCGCATGCATGACCTCGAGCGTCGCATGATCGCCGATCAGATGATGCCAGTTCAATTGCATCAGCCAGCGATCCCCGCTCGCGTCGCGTGCGATTGCAATCTGCATCAGGGGCGCGCGAGCGAGATCGAGGCGCTGCGTGCGCGCATCGAAATGATGCGTCAGATCGTCGACCTCGACGATCGTCACGGGCGCATGACGCAGGACGACTTGCGCCGCCGTCGTCACGCCTTCGTGAACGAACGCAGTGCGCAGAATGTCATGCCGCGCGACGACGTGTTGCAACGCATCGACCCATGCATCGAGACGGGCGCGGCTGTCGAACGCGAGGCGCGCGGTTTGCAGATACGGATCGCCTTCCGTCGTGAGCATGTGATGAAACAGGATGCCTTCCTGAAGCGGCGCGAGTGCATAGATATCCTGAACGTTAGAGATTCCGCCAGGCATTTGATCGGCGATGCGATCGATATCCGTCTGCGTCAGCGAGATGAGCGGCAGCATGTCCGGCGTGATGGCGCTGTTCGCGGGCGTGATGACATTGGGCGGCACGACAATGTCGGACTTCGGCGCGGCGTAATCGATGGCATCGGCGAATGCGCTGAGCACGGGCGTCGCGAAGAGATCTCGCACGCTCGCTTGCAACCCGATGCGCCGCAAGCGCTCGATCAGCGTCACCGCGAGCAGCGAGTGGCCGCCGAGCGCGAAAAAATTGTCATGCCGACCGACACGTTCGATTCCCAGCAGTTCAGCCCACAGTCCGGCAAGCGCGCTTTCGGTGCGACCTTGCGGTGCTTCGAAGGGACGCAGCGCGAAGGCGTCGGCTTGCGGATCGGGCAACGCGCGGCGATCGAGCTTGCCGCTCGGCGTAAGCGGCAGCGCATCGAGCGCAACGAACGCGGCGGGCGTCATATAGTCGGGAAGACGCGTGCTCAGATGTTCGCGCAAGTCGCTTGCGTCGATGCCGAATTCATCGCGTGCGGTGACATAGGCGATGAGTTGCTGATCCTGCGAGCCGGGCGTGCGCGAACGCGCAATCACCACCGCATCGCGCACGGCCGGATGACTCGCGATCTGCGTCTCGATCTCGCCGGGCTCGATGCGGAAGCCGCGAATCTTGATTTGCAGATCATTGCGTCCGAGGAATTCGATATTGCCGTCGAGATGAAAGCGGGCGAGATCGCCGGTGCGGTACATGCGTGCGCCGGGCACGAACGGATCGTCGAGAAAGCGCTCGGCCGTGAGCTCGGGACGATTCAGATAGCCGCGCGCGACACCCGCGCCGCCGATATACAGCTCGCCCACCGCGCCAGGCGGCACCGTGCGACGCCGTGCGTCGAGCACATACGTGCGCGTGTTGGCGAGCGGCTTGCCGATAACCGGTCGCGCCTGTTCATGCGTGATCTCCGCGAAAGTCGCATCTACCGTGCATTCGGTCGGACCATAGACGTTGAACGCACGTATGCCTTGTGCGCGCGCAAGACGGCTCCACGTCTGCGGCGTGAGCGGTTCACCGCCGACGAGCACGGTCAGTGGCGCTTGCCGTCGTTCGAGCAGACCGGCCGAGAACAGCGATTCGAGTTGCGTCGGCGTGCAGTCGAAAACGTCGATACCGGATGTGTCGAGAAAATCGACGAGCGCCATCGCGTCGGTGCGCACATCGGCGGGAACGATGACGAGCCGATGCCCGGACAGCAACGCGGTGAGATTCTGGACGGACGCATCGAAGGCGATGCTTGCGTTCAGCGTCACGCCCGCATGCGGCGCGCAATGCGCGAACACGGTCGATTGCAACGCATGATGCAGGTTCATCACGTGCCGGTGCTCGACCATCACGCCCTTGGGCTTGCCGGTGGAACCCGACGTGTAGATCACATACGCGAGATGATGCGAGGCGAGGGCGGGCACATGCGGATCGTCTTTCGGCAGGGCATCGTCGAGCGATGCATCCGGATCGAGCACCGTAAGCACGCCGATATCACCGAGCGCGTGACGGCCCGCTGCATCGGCGACGAGCAACCGAGGCGAGGCATCGCCGAGTATGTAACTCAGACGTTCGCCCGGGTAAGCTGGATCGAGCGGGATGTAAGCGCCGCCCGACTTGAGTATGCCGAACAACGCGACGATCGCGCCGATGCCGCGCTCCATACACAAGGCGACGCGACCTTCGGGACGCACGCCGAGCGCGATGAGCCGATGCGCGAGCCGGTTCGCGCGCGCATTGAGCTGCGCAAACGTGAGCGATGCGCCATCGCAGACGAGTGCGACGGCGTCGGGCGTGAGCCGTGCCTGCTGCTCGAGAAGCCGATGAATGCACTCATGCTCCGAATACGGCGCGGTCGTGTCGTTCCAGCGTTCGAGGAGCGCCTGCCTTTCAGGTAACACGAGCTGAAGCGTATGGAGCGGCGCATCGGGCCGATCGAGCACTTGTTCGAGGAGACGTGTGAAGCGGCGCGCGTGCGCCTCGACGGACTCGGGCGTATAGAGCAACGGATTGCCATCGAACATCAATTCGATGCCAAGTTCATCGCCCTGGTCATGCACGATCAGCGCGAGATCATCGGGCGTGCCATAGAAGGAGCGATTCGAGCCGATGATGCAGCCCGCGAAGTTCAGCGCACGGCTGTACTCCGGCATGATGTTCACCGTGGGACCGAAGAGCGGCCTGTCGGCTTCGATGCGGCCGACATCGCGCCGGATATCTTTCACGCGATAGCGCTGATGACGCAGCACGCGGCGGCTTTGCCGCGAGACGGCATCGAGAAGATCGACGATTGTCGTGCGTTCGTCGACGATCGCTCGTAACGGCAGCGCATTCGACAACATGCCCGGCACGCTTCTCGCCAGACGTCCGACGCGTGCGGCGACGGGCAACCCGAGCACCACTTCGGGCTGGCCGCTCAGACGTGCGACATAGGCGGCCATGACCGCCGTCATGATTTGCGGCCAGGTCGTGCCGTTGCGTTCGGCCATATCGCGCATGAGCGCGGTCGTGTCGGGCGACAGACGGATCCGCGCGCTCGCCTGCGAATAGGCTTCTGCGGGCATCGGCTCGGGCGCCATGCATGCCGAGAGGATCACAGGCTCGGGGCAACCCGCCATGTATTCGTGCCAGAACTGCCGATCGTTTTCGAAGGCGCTGGACGCGCGATACGCGGCGTCGTTATCGAGGAGATCGGCAAGACGCGCCCAGCCGGACGGTGCGGGATCGTCTCCTTGGATCAGTGCCGAGTAAATGGCTGCGAGCCGCTGCGTGAACAGCAAAAACGAAAAGCCATCGAACGCTACATGGTGAATCCGCTGAAAGAAGAAGAAGCGCGTGGGGCTCGCCTGAAAGAGCTGCCCATCGAATAGCGGCCAATGGCCGAGGTCGAAGGCGGTGGCCAGCGCGATCTGCACAGCGCGATCGATTGCTTCCAGCGGATCGGGTGCATCGCTTACATCGACCACGCGCAGTGTGAAGTGCAACGGCTCATCGGGGACGATCTGACGCGGCAACCCGTCGGTGACGGAGAGGCGCACGCGCATGCCTTCGGCTTCGTCGATGGTTTGCCGCAGCGCTGCCTGAAGCGCATCGACATCGAGCGGTCCGATGATCTCCGTGAGTTGAGCAAGATTGAAGCGCGGATCGCGCAAATCGAGTTGCTGTCGAAAGAAGATGCCCGATTGAGCGGGCGTGATGGGAAAACCGTGCATGGCGTCGATCCGTAGTGGAGAGCACGCGCGTGCTCTGAAAGCGATAGTCGAGAACGTCGTCATCGGAACGCGTGGAAGAAGCGCACGCGCGTTCGCGCGTGGTTGCATCTGGCACAGGTCCTTGCGTGTTCGTCAGACTGATGCGGCGGCGTAAAGCGACGCAAACGCGCCTCGATTGGCCGCGGGTATGAATGTGAAACTCAGGAAGTCACGAGCCTCGAAAGCGAACCGAGGGCGACGAACGCTCTCATCCGGAACGCGAGCATGGCGCTGTGCTGCGCGCGGATGACGTCTTTCACCGCGGGATCGCTCAGTGAACCGAGGCGATTGAGCGGCGTTTTGAAACAATGAGCGAGTGTGATGCCGAAATCGTTATCGGCGGGATCGACGCCATGCCACCAGAACGGTGGGATATAGAGAACGTCGCCGGGCGCAAGCGTGGTTTCGAACTTCGTCAGTGCACCGTCCGCGGGAAAGAAGCGCGCGCCATCATTCATGTGATGAAGATTGGACTTGATCGGCACGGCATACGCTTGCCAGTTTTCACTGGACAGCCTGAACATGGAAATGCGCTTGGTGCCGATGATCTGCGTGGTTAGCGTCTCGTCGGTCGTGTGGTAGTGCCATTCGGTCGAAGCATTCCGATAGATGAAGAGCCGGTCTTGTGCATATGCGCGCGGCGGTCGATCGTGCTCTCTTTCGAGAAACTCATAATGGCCGAGATCGGGTTTCCATTCCGACGGAATAGGGAGCGCGCGGATCGCATGCGTCTCGTCCGGCCCTGCGTCGCGCAGACGCGTAATGGCCTGATTGAGTTTCAGCTTCGGGAGATTTGCATACCAGAGACCGGTGGGCGAGGCGTTGAACGCATCCGAGATGCCGACTTCGCTATCCGTCAATGCTTCGAGATAGCCGGGTGCGTTCCATTTCCGGAGAGCAGGCCAGTTGCGCACCGCTCCTCTGATGACAACAGGTTTCTGAGCGCAGACATTGTCGCTCCAGAATTGTCCGTGTCTGAGCGTTTCATTATCGATGGACGGAAGCTGAACGCTGCGTCCCGGAACGAGGTCGATCACTTTCACAATGCGCTTGGCCATTTCCCACTCCCAGATCGAGAATCATCAGGACCGTGCAGTCCAGTTCTGTTCGATGTAGTCCAGGCATTGCCTGCGTGAGCAATCTGGATACTCCACCGTCCAGCCGTCCGGAACCTCGAGATGAGCGGGCCAAAGCGAGCGCTGCTGCAATTCGTTGATCAGCACACGGAATGTGCCCTGATCGTCGTCGAATGGATTGTCCACGCTGTTGCTCCCTTCGTTCGTGCTTCGGATTGCAACGAAATATAGGCGCCGGGAGTTAGCATTGAATGAGGTGTCGCGAGAGCCATAGCGTGCGTCGAGCGTGGCGCGCACTCGATGCGACGAGCACCTTGCAAAAGACGTGAGGAATGCATCGCTATTTAATATCGGCTTCGGATTGGTAGCAAGGGAAATTGCGGGGGCCTTACCGAGTTCGATATGTCTCGCGTGACGAGTGCTTTGCGCGATGCCCACATCGCGCTCGGCGCAAGGCACGTCGAGTTGCTTGTGACGCGTGTGCTGCCCTTGGGGGACGAGGTACGCAGCTATGGAAGCGCTTCCCGATGGCCTCGATCGCAATAAAAGAAGCGTATCAAGGATTGGTTTTCTAATTCAAAGCGCCCGGCATTTGCATGCAGACCGGCACAGACTCGGTCTTAACTCGAAAGAGCGTGCGCTGTGCACCTCGCCCGAGTTTGTGAGTGCTTCAAACATGGACTGCGGTCCCGGTGAGCCGCGCACGCGCGTATCCCGGCGCATACGACAACTTTCCGCGATGCCGTGCGCTGGCGCCAGGCGCTGCGGTTCCGTCGCGCGGGCTCGACTGCACCCGCCGACGCCATCGAACGCGTGGCGCGTCATGCGAACTTCCATCTGCATCTGGCTGCGCCCTGGCACGAAGCCGTCGTCGATGACAACCGCGTGCGCGCGCGTGCGGAAGACGGCACGTTCGAATTCGATTTCGTGATCGCGGCACGGGCTACACGGTCGATCTGCATGCGCGGCCCGAACTCGCCGGCATCGCCCATCATGTGCTGCTTGGGCGCGACCGCTACACGCCCGCATCCGACGAACGCGACGATGCGCTCGAATATGTGGAGAAGCGGCCCGGCGAGGCATCGTTCCTGAAGAATATCCACGTCGTCAATGCCGCGGGATTGGTGAGCCGGGGCGAAGCCGCTGCGCCACGCTGTTACCGGTAACGCGCGCAATTGCACGAATCGCGAAACTGTCGTTATACTGGCTCCGCGATCGAGTGGCCTGACCACCGCGATTGGCCTGACCGCAGGACGAATCAAGCAGACTGACTGGAAGCGTCGCATCGGCACCGCGCCCGATGCGCCCGGAAGGGGCGTGCTGTAGATGAAGTCGCGCAGCGCCTCTCCACAAGAAAAATGAAAGGAGACAACCCGATGTTCCGTGAAGGAGTGCAGGCAAGAGCCGCGCTCGCGCTCGCCGTCTGCATGCTCGCAGGCGCCGCGCACGCGCAGGTCGCAACGGGCGACACCACGCAGAAAAAAATCGCCCTGTCGAATAGCTTCGCGGGCAACGCGTGGCGGCAGTCGATGCTCAAGAGCTGGAACGCCGTCGCCCAGCAAGCGGTGGCGGACAAGAAGATCGCGGCCGCGCCCGCTTTCACGACCGCCGAGAATCAGGTGACGGAGCAGGCGCAGCAGGTTCAGAACCTGATCCTGCAAGGCTATAACGCGATCGTCATCGACGCCGTTTCGCCGACCGCGCTCAACGGCACCATCAAGAAGGCATGCGCCGCGGGCGTCGTCGTCGTCTCGTTCGACGGCGTCGTCGACGAGCCGTGCGCGTATCGCGTCAATTTCGACTTCAAGGGCTGGGCGGAGCAGGGCGTCGACTATCTGGCGACAAAGCTCAATGGCCACGGCAACATACTGGAAGTGCGCGGCGTGGCCGGCATCTCCGTCGACAACCTCATGCACGAAGGTGTGCTCGAAGGGCTCAAGAAGCATCCGGGGCTCAAGCTCGTCGGCTCGGTGAACGGCGACTGGACGCAATCGGTCGCGCAGAAGGCTGTGGCCGGCATTCTCCCGACGCTACCGCAAGTCGATGGCGTGGCGACCGAAGGCGAGATGTCGTTCGGCATCGCGCAGGCGTTCAAGGCCGCCAATCGTCCCGCGCCGCCGATGGTCATCGGCAGCACCTATCCCGAACTGCAATGGTGGAGCGAGCAGGCGAAGACCGGTTATCAGTCGCGCTCGCTGTCGAATCCGCCGGGCGCGGTCTCGTTCGCGTTCTGGGTGGCGCAGCAAGTGCTCGCGGGCAAGAAGATTCCGAAGGAAGTCACCATTAACGTGCCGCTGCTCGCCATCTCGCAGCAGGAGTTGCCGGCGAGGCTCGCCGCGACGCCGCCGGGTGGAATCGCCGACGTCACTTATACGCTGCCGCAGACCGTGGCCTTGCTCGACAAGAAATAAGCATTCGATGACGCCACGCATGGAGGCATGTGAATGGGCGCAACTATCAATACAGAGGACGAGCGCACGCTGATTCGCTTCGAAGGCGTCGGCAAGACCTTCGGCCGGGTGCGCGCGCTCGCGGACATCGACTTCGCGTTCACGCGCGGCGAATGCGTCGGCATCGCGGGACACAACGGCGCGGGCAAATCGACGCTCATGGCCGTGCTCGCGGGCGTGTATGCGCCGACGCAGGGCCGTATCGAAGTGGACGGCCAAAGCGCGCCGCACTACGACGCCAACGCCGCGCGCAAGGCCGGCGTGCGCTGCGTCTTTCAGGAACTCTCGCTGTGCGCGAACCTGACGGTCGCGGAAAACATGACGATCGTGCATCCGAAATTGCGCGGGCGCGGCTGGCGGCGCACGGCAACGGCGCTCATGCGCGACAAGCTCGAAGAGATTTTTCCGGGCAACGGACTGAAGGGCAACGAACTCGTGTCCGATCTGACGCTCACCCAACAGCAGATGGTCGAGATCGCGCGCGGGTTCACGGTGACGGACGCGCCCGTGCGTCTCGTGATCCTCGACGAGCCGACCTCGTCGCTCGATGCCCATACCGCCGATCAACTGCTTGCCTTCGTCCGGCGCGCGGCAGAGAGCGGCATCACCTGTCTGCTGATTACGCACATGCTCGGCGAGATAGAGCGCGTCGCGAATCGTGTGATGGTGATGCGCGACGGCGGCATCGTCGGCGTGCTGCCGGGCAACGAGGCGAACCGTGCGTCGATCATTCAGGCGATGGGCCAGCATCTGGAAGCGGAGAAAACGCCGGCCGCCGCCCGCATACGCAACGCACAAAGCGATGACAAACCGTTCCGCTGGAACGTCGGCGGAAGGAAACATACGCTGATCGAGGCATCGCGCGGAGAGATCGTCGGCTTCGCCGGACTCGCGGGCCAAGGCCAGACCGAAGCGCTGCTCGCCATCTACGAGGCAGCGACGAGCCACGGCGCGGGCCGCATGAAAGCCGCATTCGTTGCGGGCGATCGCGGGCGCGACGGCGTGTTCCCGGTGTGGTCCATCGCGCAGAATCTCGATTTGCGGTGGCTTCTCGGCGGCGCGAAGCGCAAGCGCGGACTCGTCGATCGCGCGGCGGCGCGCGCGCTCGTGGAAGCGTGGCGCACGAAGATCGGCATACGCGGCGCGCCGATGGGCGCGGGCATCCTGTCGCTCTCGGGCGGCAACCAGCAGAAGGTGCTGTTTGCGCGCGCGCTGTCGTCGGACGCGCAGCTCATTCTGATGGACGATCCGACGCGCGGCGTCGATGTAGGCACCAAGCGCGACATCTACCGGCTCGTTCACGACGAAGCCGCGAAAGGCCGCACGTTCATCTGGTACACGACAGAAAACGAAGAGCTGTCGCATTGCGACCGCACGTATGTCTTTCGCTCGTCGGCGGTCACGCGCGTCTTGCATGCGGACGAATGCACGGAAGAAGCGCTGCTCGCTGCGAGCTTCGAGGAGCAGGCCGCATGACCCCCGCGCGCATCACCTTCCGGGACACGCAAGCGCGTCTGCGCGCGCTGCTTCCCGCCATCTCGCTCGTCGCGGTGCTCGTGCCGATTCTCGTCATGCAGCCCGCCGTGATGAGCTATTTCGGATCGAGCCTGCTGCTCAATCTGGCCGTGCCGATCGTGCTCGCCACGCTTGCGCAACTCGCGATCATCACCGTCAACGATCTCGACTTGTCCATCGGTCCATTCGTGAGTCTCGTCGCGTGCATCGGCGCGACGCTGCTCGTCAAGGAGCCGTGGCTCGGCGCGCTCGCGCTCGTCGCCTGTGTGCTCGCGTATGCAGCCGTCGGCGCGCTGATCGAACTGCGGCAAATTCCGTCCATCGTCGTGACGCTCGGGCTGTCGTTCGTGTGGAGCGGGCTCGCGATCGTGCTGCTGCCTTCGCCGGGCGGCGCGAGCCCCGGCTGGCTCGGCACGGCGATGAGCTATCAGACGCCGTTCATCGCCGCGCCGATCGTGTGGTCGGTGCTCATTGCCATCGCAGGGCACATTCTGCTGATGCGCACCTCGGCCGGCGTGCGCATACGCGGCGCGGGCGGCAATCCGCGCGCGATGCGGCGCTTCGGCTGGTCGCTCGTGCGCAGCAAGGCGACGCTTTACGGCATCGCGGGCGTGTTCGGCGTGCTGTCGGGTCTTTCGCTGCTCGGGCTCACGACCTCCGCCGACGCGAACCTTGCGCTGCGCTACACGCTGCTCTCGATTGCGGCGGTCATTCTCGGCGGTGGCGAATTCGTCGGCGGGCGCGTATCGGTCATCGGCGCGGTGCTCGGTGCCATCACGCTCACGCTCGCGGCGTCGTTCCTCGCCTTTCTCAACATCTCGGCGGATTGGCAAGTCGGCATGCAGGGCGCGATCCTGATCGTCGTGCTGTCCTTGCGCGTGCTGCTGCAACGCGGGGAACGGCAATGAAATCGCAGACTTCCGGTGAAGCGCTCGCCAACAACGATACCGCGTGGGAACGGCTGAAGGGCGTTCAAGCGCCCTGGGCGTGGTCTTTCGTCGGCACGGTGCTCGTGTGGTTCGGTATCGTCGGCATCTTCGGCTTCGGCATCGCGAGCAATGTCGCGCAGACGGCCCTCACCTACGGCGTGTTCATGGTGCTGGTCGGTCTCGGGCAGATGCTCGTCATCACGTCGGGTGTCGGCAACATCGACCTCTCGGTGCCGTCGACGATCGCGCTCGCGGGCGTCGTCGGCATGCACGCGATGGGCGGCTCCAACGGCCAGATTGCGCTCGGCGTCGCGGCGGCGCTCGGCGTGGGCGTCGCGGTCGGGATCGCGAACTACATGCTGATCCGGCTGCTGCGCATTCCGCCGATCATCGCGACGCTGTCGTCGAGCTTCATCATCCAGTCGATCGCCATTACGCAAGGGCGCCAGCTTCCGCCGCCGCCGCCCGCGCTGGGCGCATTCGCCACGAGCCGGCTCTTCAACGTGCCGTATATCGCGCTGGTTGCGCTCGCCTTGTCGGTCGCGCTCGCGGTGCTGCTTCATCGCGCCGTGTATGGCCGCAGGCTTTCGGCGATCGGACAGAACGCGCGCGCCGCGTGGCTCGCGGGCGTGAACGTGCATCGCACGCGCTGCCTTGCCTACGTGCTTTCGTCGATGATCGCGGCGCTCACGGCCCTGCTGCTCGCGGCGACATCAGGCGGCGCGTCGCTCGATATGGGCGTCGAGTACATGCTGATCTCGATCGCCGTGGTCGTGATCGGCGGCACGCTGGTCACGGGCGGCAAGGCGACGATCGTCGGCGTATGGGGCGCCTCGATGTTCCTGTTTCTCACCAACGCCGCGCTCAACGCGGTCGGCGCCGATGCCGGCGTGCGCTCCATCGTGTACGGCGTGCTCATCATCGCGGTGACGGTCGCCGCCGGCGGAAAACCGGCGCGCTGACACGCAATCCACAAAGGACGAGGAGACATGAAACCCAGCGATTTCGAAGTGCATGATCCGCGTTTCAGGCTGCTGCTGCAGCCGAACGCGTTCCTTTCCAAAGTGACGGACGAATGCCTCTGGGCGGAAGGACCGGTCTATTTTCCGGCCACGGACCTGTTCGTCTGGAGCGACATCCCGAACAACCGCATGCTGCGCTGGGCGCCGGGAATGGGCGTCGGCGTGTTTCGCGCGCCGTCGAACTACAGCAACGGCAACACGCGCGACCGCGAAGGGCGGCTCGTGAGTTGCGAGCATGGCGCGCGGCGCGTGACGCGCACGGAGCACGACGGCAGCGTGACCGTGCTTGCATCGCATTTCGAAGGCAAGCGGCTGAACTCGCCGAACGATGTCGTCGTTGATTCGAAGGGCGACATCTGGTTCACGGATCCCGACTACGGAATCTTGAGCGACTACGAAGGCTATCGCGCAGAGAGCGAGATCGGCCGATGCAACGTGTATCGCCTATCGCCCGACGGCGCGCGTGTGCATCTCGTCTGCGACGACTTCGCGAAGCCGAACGGCCTCGCGTTTTCTCCGGACGAATCGCAGATCTACATCGCGGATTCGGCCGCTTCCCACGACGAAGAAGCGCCGCGTCATATCCGCGTGTTCGATGTATCGGGCGATGGCGTATTGCGTAACGGACGCGTGTTCATCGAGATGCAGAGCGGCGTGCCGGACGGCATGCGGGTCGACGAGCACGGCAATGTCTGGACCAGCGCGGAGGACGGCGTGCACTGCTACGCACCCGACGGCACGCTGCTCGGCAAGATCCTCATTCCCGAGGTCGTCGCGAACCTGACGTTCGGCGGCATCCATCGAAATCGCCTGTTCATTACGGCGACGTCATCGATCTATTCGCTGCATGTCGGCGTGCGTGGCGCGGGACGGTAAAAACATCAATAACAGGAGACGAGCATGAGAATCACAACACTGGCCGTGGCGCTGTGCCTGGTCGCGGCATCGGCGGGCGCGTCGGCGCAGGTCGCGACGGGCGATACGTCGTCGATGAAGATCGCGCTGTCGAACAACTACGCGGGCAATAGCTGGCGCCAGCAGATGCTCAAGAGCTGGGCCAACGTCGCCGATCCGGCCGTGAAGCAGAAGGTCGTCGCGGCGGCGCCCAGCTTCACGACAGCCGAAAGCCAGGCGACAGAGCAGGTTCAGCAGATCCAGAATCTCATCTTGCAAGGCTTCAAGGCCATCGCCGTCGATGCCGTTTCGCCCACGGCGCTCAACGGCGTCATCAAGCAGGCATGCGGCGCGGGCGTGACGGTCGTATCGTTCGATGGCATCGCAACCGAGCCGTGCGCGTATCGCATTGCCGTGGATTTTCAGGGCATGGGCCGCATGCAGGTCGATTACTTGGCGAAGCGGCTGAACGGCAAGGGCAACTTGCTCGAAATTCGCGGACTCGCGGGCGTCTCCGTGGACGACGAGATTCATCAGGGCATCGTCGACGAACTCAAGAAGTATCCGGGGATGAAGATCGTCGGTTCGGTGCACGGGGACTGGACGCAGACCGTCGCGCAGAAGCAGGTCGCGGGCATCCTGCCGACTTTGCCGAAGGTCGACGGCGTGCTCACGCAAGGGGGCGACGGCTTCGGCACCGCGCAGGCGCTCAAGGCCGCGGGGCGGCCGACGCCGATCATCATTCTCGGCAACCGGCAGGAAGAACTCGCCTGGTGGGCCGAACAGAAGAAGAGCGGTTACGAGACGATGTCGGTGACGATTCCGCCGGGCGCGTCCTCGTTCGCCTTCTGGGTGACGCAGCAGCTTCTCGCCGGCAAGAAGATGCCGCACGACATCCGTATGCCGGTTCTGGAAGTGAAGCCGGAGGAACTCGACGCGGTGCTGGCCAAAACGCCGGTTGGTGCATTGGCGAACAAGGAGTACACGCGCGACGAGGTCGTCGCCGTCGTGGATGGGAAGAAGTAGGCACGTATCATCGGAGATGGAAACACGACGAATGAATCTGCGGGTACACGGCGCGTTGAATGCGGTTGGCTCGTCGCCCGCCAGCCTGATCGCCTGCTCCGAGCGCTGATGAAGCTCGGCAAGCGTGTATTGGCCAGAGCGTCTCTGCTCGTGGTGTTCAGAAGGTATTGCCGAGACGTCCTGCGGCAAGGACGTCTCGCGCTCATTTCGCCCGCGAGGCGTTCGCAGTCAGCTTGACGATTGCGTCGAGCGCGCCATTCACCATGCCGCGTACCACCGGCTCCACTTTCTTCGCGACCTCGGGCAGATAGTGGAACGGTGCGTTTTCGCTCATATAGGTGGACTGGCACATCTCCAGTTGCACCGCATGCACGCCGTCCTGCGGCGCGCCGGCGTGCCGCGTGATAAAGCCGCCCTTGAAGCGGCCGTTCGCAATCCATGTGAACGGACTCGCCGCTGCGACGCGCTGTATTGCTTCCTGCACGGAGGGCGCGGCGGTGCGGCCATCCTGCGTACCGATGTTGAAGTCCGGAAGCTTGCCTTCGAAAAGGCGCGGCAGCACGCTCGCGATCGAGTGCGCTTCCCAGAGCAGCACATTCCGATGCTGGCTGCGCAGGCGCGTCAGCTCTTCCTGAAGGGCGTCGTGATACGACGTGCCGGACAGTTGGGAGTCGTTCCGAAGGGAGTCGAGCACAAGCCCTGTGCAAACGCAGAAGTCAAGCTGCTGCTTATCGAGCCGCGAGGTGTCGTGAACACAGGCGACGGCGCGGCAAGCGAGCGTACTGTCGCGAACGACCAGTGGATTTGAGCCGGCCACCGGGGTATGACCGGTGAGACGTGGCGGGCGGAGACGGGCGATTCTCCGAGGGCGCGATTGCGTCGATTCCAGTTCAACGTCCGCTCTTGTGTGGGGCCAGGTAGTTCCACCGGCGATTCGCTTGAGGACACAAGGCATGTGCCGGTCGAAACAGCCCGGCGCCTGCCACTCGGCCATGGCTGGTGAACCGGCGACAATCGCGAGGAAACACAGAGCGCAACTAATCGTCTGCGTTTCCGTCCGCCTTCAAGAACATCTCAGGTCACCATCTTCAGGATATGCCTTTGAGAAGGGGGCAAGACAATCAACCGCCCGAAGAATCACCCTCGGTCAGGCACACGCGATTCGTGGGGCGGGCTCGAAGGTTTCGTCGTGCGACAGTTTCGAGCCGAGCGAACCCGTTCCTGAATACGCTACCAGTCGAGCATCGTCCGCATTGCGCGGAAGCCAGAATGCTTAGCCGGACGGCAGGCTCACGTACTGCGGGGATCTTAACGGCCGCTCGCTTTACGGAGCGAGGCTCGATAGCGAAGCTCGAACATCAGGCGCGAGACATCCGAGGCCGATTAGCGTCTTTTCGACGGCCACGTCCAGCGGTGTATGCGGCTCGTGGCCGAGCGTCTGCACGAGCCGCGCGTTATTCAGATGCACGGACGTCGTCCATAGATAGCGCATTTCCTGAAGCTCCCTGAATGTTACGTTGAACGGCGCGGCAAGCGCGAGCAGCCACCACGGAAAGCCGACGACAGCGGGCGCCCGCCCGGTGCGCCGCGCGACCACGCGACGGATCGCGTCGGCAAAGCCGGTGCCGTCCTCGTCCCAATGACCGCTCATGTGAAAGCGCGCGAACGCATCGAGCGAATGGCGGTGCGCAAGCAGTTCAACCATCGTGCGAGCGACATCGGGTAGATACGCCCATTGATGCCCGATGCCACGCGCACCCGGATTGCTGACCTTCGCCACCGGCTTTCCTGGCTTCACGAGTCCTTGCGCGAGCCAGTTATTGCCCGCTCTTGGCCCGAAGAAATCGCCCGCGCGCACGATCAGCACTCGCGCACCTTCCTTGCTCGCGCGTTGCAGACGCGCTTCCATTTCCACGCGAATCGCGCCTTTGCGCGTGACGGGATGCTGTGGCGCGTCTTCGTCGATGAATGGAAACGCGTCCGGCCCGAAGTTGTAGACCGTGCCCGGCAACACGATGGTAGCGCCCTGCGCCTTCGCCGCCGCGATGGTGTTGTCGGTCATCGGCAGCACCAGTTCGGCCCAGCGCTTATAGCCTGGCGGATTTACCGCGTGCACGATCACGGATACGCCCTGTGCCGCGCGCATCACGTCGGCCGCGTTCATCGCGTCGCCGTGAATCCATTCGATGCCGTCGCCCTTCGATGCCCCCGCGCCACGCCGCAGCCCGTGCACGCGCCAGCCCCCATCGCGCAATTGCCGCGCAACTTCCCCGCCGATGCCGCCCGTCGCCCCAAGTACCAGAACCGTTTCGCCTTGCGCCATGTCACGCCTCCCAGGTTGTCGATGACGCCATTCTCCGCCCTTCGCGGACACATTAAAATTGGCGAACCTCGTTGATCCGATATTCAAAAACGTATGGCAGACGACATCGGCTGGGAGCTTTACCGAACGTTCCTCGCAGTGCTGCGCGAGGGCTCGCTGTCGGGTGCAGCGCGCGCGCTCGGCATCACGCAGCCGACGGCTGGGCGGCACGTTGAAGCGCTCGAACGGGCGCTGAAGGTAAGTCTATTTACGCGCTCGCAGAACGGGCTTCAGCCGACCGACGTTGCGCTTGCATTACAGTCGCACGCCGAAGCGATGCAGAGTACGGCGGCATCGCTCAAGCGCGCGGCGAGCGGCCACACGGGCGACGACGGCGCGGGCGTGCAGGGCGTCGTGCGCGTATCCGCGAGCGAAGTGGTCGGGGTCGAAGTGCTGCCGCCGGTCATCGCCGCGCTGCGCGAGCGGCATCCGCGATTGATCGTCGAACTCGTGCTGTCGAACCGCGTGCAGGACTTGCTGAGGCGCGAAGTGGATATTGCCGTGCGCATGGTGCGCCCGCGCCAGACGCAACTCGTCGCGCGGCGAGTCGGCGTGATCGAGGTCGGGCTCCATGCGCGGCGCGATTATCTCGACCGTCACGGCACGCCGCGCAGCATGGCGGCGCTCGCAGAACACGCGGTCATCGGCTACGACCAGCCAAACGCGTTCATTCGCGATGTGAGCCGCACGTTGCCGGGTTTTCGTCACGCGTTGTTTTCGATGCGCGCCGATAGCGATCTCGCGCAACTCGCACTGATCCGCGCGGGTGCGGGAATCGGCGGATGTCATGTCGCGATTGCGCGCCGTGATGGTCTCGTACGCGTGCTGTCGAAAGCGTTCGCGCTCCGGCTCGAAACGTGGGTGACGATGCACGAAGATCTGCGCGCGAGCCCGCGCTGCCGCGCTACCTTCGATGCCCTTGCTGACGCGCTCGAACAGTACGCGCGATAACGCCGCGACTGGGCGACACGCGCATCCGCAAGCCTCACTGTGAGCGTCGGCGCGAGGCATCGACACGGCGCAGTCCGCACCCGTCTTCCGAAACACTTCCAGCGGAGCTTCGACGAGCGGCGCAACCAGTTCGCATGGGCACGACGGATTTGTTCGATCCCGTATCGATGATTCTCCGCGAGACGCGACAGCGCATGTTATAGCGCGTGCTACCAGGGAGGAAGAGGCATTTGACCGTTCTGGGCGAGGTCAATCCAGAAACTTGACGCGGGCAGCGAGGTGAGAGCCGCGCGTTCTGATTGCCGAGCGAACCGAACAGCCATGTGCACGCCGATGAACTCAAGCGCGTCTACGAAGGGGTGTTGAATACGTACGGAATCTCGGCACCATGCGTGCTGCCGAGGCTGGTTTCTTTCCGGGGGTCCTACTGTACCTCTCGTACTGGATTCCGGCGTCGTACCGCGCTCGCATCGTTGCTATATTCATGGTGGCGATCCCGCTTGGTAACTTCGTCGGTTCACCACTATCCGCACTGCTTCTGCAAATGGATGGAATCGCAGGGATGCGCGGATGGCACTGGCTTTTTATCCTTGAAGGCCTGCCGACTGTGCTTCTTGGTCTGATGTGCCTGTTCTTCTTGACTAACAAGCCGGAGCAAGCGAGATGGCTCAAGGAGGAAGAGCGCACGTGGCTCGCCAATGAACTTGCGACAGAGACGAAGGCGCCAAAAAAAGTCTTGGATATGCCGCTGACGAAGCTCTTCCGAAACCGCTACGTCCTTTGCCTTGCTCTTGTCGATACCTGCGCGTCGGCTGCGGGTAGCACCCTGAACGTGTGGCAGCCACAATTGCTCAAGTCGTACGGCCTGACCGTTATGCAGACAGGCCTCATTAACTCCGTACCCTACGCGTTGGCGTGCGTGTTGATGGTCTATTGGGGCCGACGCTCTGACCGAGTAAAGGAACGTCGCTGGCACACAGTCATTCCGATGCTTCTTATCGGTATGGGCCTATTCGCCACGTCGCTTAGCGGCGCCGTGCTCCCGACGATCTGCCTGCTCTGTGCCGTTTTGGTCGGTGCTTATGCGTTCAAAGGGCCTTTCTGGGCGCTCTCTGGCGACATGCTCTCCGGCAGCGCGGCGGCGGCGGGCCTTGCAACGATTAACGCCATCGCAAATCTGCTTGGTGGCGGCCTCATGGTGAACGTCTACGGCTGGGTTAAGGAGGCAACGGGCAGTTACTCCCTCGCGCTCATGCCGCTTGCCATCCTTACGCTCGTCAGTGTCGCAACGTTGCTGCTCTTGACGCGCAAAGGACGATCCGGGCACATGGTCGGCAAGACGGAGGCAGCCTGAGCATGAAAATCTCGCGCGGCGCGGCTTTCTGGAGCTCGCCTGCGCTTCGAGGCGAATCTGGATTTACCTCGGTATGTTGCTTCTCGGATTGATCGCGATCGCCTTCATTCCCTCAATATCAACGGTCTTTCTGTGAGGCGCCGTCGAAAGCCGAGGTTGCTTAGTCAGAGGCCGCTGGCGCGCATCAGGGCGTACGCGAATGCAGGCGTCGATCCGATGACCATGCCTCGATTCCACGTACAGCAGGAATTTGCTAATTCCTGTCTGTACGGAGGTTTGAAGGTCGGAGAAGCTAGTGCCAAAACGACAACGGTGTCATTGCGCTGCGGCCGCCGTGTCGCGCAGCGCCGTGCGATCCCAGCCGCCTCCGAGCGCCTTGAGCAGTCGAACGCTAGCATTCAGTCGGCGCGCTTCGATCGTCTCGCCGTTGCGCTGGTTCTCGAGCGCAATGGTCTGCGCGCTGGCGACATTGAGATAGTCAACCGAGCCGGCCTGATAGCGGTTCGTCCCCTTGAGCACGAAAGGGTGGATGGAACGTTCTTACCTTCGTAGCTGTGTCGACTATGAGGTCCGACGTGCGCGCTAAGGTCTTAGCGACGTTCGGGACTGAAAGCGAGCTTGCTTGGCGAAACAAGTAGCATCGCCGATGGCGACCTCGACCGGCTGAAGTATGGCTGCTCGCGGCTGCCCGTTGGATCGCTAGCTGCGCGGGACGCAGCAAACGGACTTCGATTGAGATCATCTTCTAGTTCTTGACCGTTGCGGTTACTGGATCTGTGCCGAGTTCTCGCGATGGTGCTATGTTCGCGTGCATCGGTTCCGCGCATCCGAGCGGACCCCCAACGGAGTCGAACCGAACATGAAAGGTTGTGTACGGAAAGCGGTGGTCGGTTTCACCTTTGTCGCGTCGGGCGCCATGGCGCAATCCAGCGTCACGATGTATGGACGCCTCGACGGGGGCATCGAATATCTGAATCACATCGCGAACGGTACCGGCGGCACATCCGCGCGATGGAGCGCCGAGGGCGGCGACTGGGGCACCAGCATGTGGGGCCTCAAAGGCAACGAAGATCTAGGCGGCGGCCTGACGTCGGTGTTCAATCTCGAAACTGCGATCCAGATCATGAACGGCACCACGGGGGGCGGACGTCTCTGGTCGCGCCGCGCCTATGTCGGACTGAGCTCGAAGACATACGGGCAGTTGCAGGCGGGCCGCAATCTGTTCATTGACAGCGACGGCGTCTGGGAATTCGATCCCTTCGTGCAACAGGCGGTGTCATCGGCATCACTCGTGCGCGGACGCAACTGGCAGCAGACGAGCAACAACGTCGAATATCACAGCCCCGTGTTTCATGGATTCGACGTGCAAGGACAGTACTCGCTGGGCGGTCAGGCGGGCGCGTTCAACTCCGGCGCGGCGGGCGAGTTCGGCCGCTCGGACGGCATCATGCTGACTTACCACTCGCCGCTTTTCGACGTGCGCGGCATCTATGACGAACTGCGCAGCCAGAATGGCCAGATGAACAACGTATTTCAGGCGTCGCGCGAACTCTTCGTGGGCGCGAACCTGAAGGTGGATCGATGGAAAGTGCAGGCCGCCTACACGCACTATTCCGCGCCCGACACGCCCGCGGGCCTCTCCAGCACCGCCGATCACTATTGGCTCGGCGCGACCTATCAGGCGACGCCCGCTTGGGCCGTCACGGCGGCGGGCTTCTATGTCCACGTGGGCGAGGGCGGCGGCGACGCATCGCATGACCCGGCGAGCCACGCGATGCTCTATGTGCTCGGCACGACCTATAACTTCACCAAGCGCACATTTCTGTACAGCACGGTCGCTTACGTGCGCAACAGCGCGAACGGTACGTTCTCCGTCTTCGCCACGCCGCGCGACGCCGATCCGGGCACGAGTCCGCTCGCGGGGCAATCCCAGACGGGCGCGTACATCGGCATGATGCATATTTTCTGACGCGCCGACGTTTCTTTTCGGCCGAAGTAGTCATGTGCCTTGCGCTTGGTGCATTACGCGAGCGTGACCGCGCAATCGAGGCGTGGCTGCGGGATGAGGTTTTGCCAGACGACGACCGGCCTGTGCCCCGATCTGACGTTTCGCGGCGAGCAGGTGAATCGTGAAGGCTGCGCTCCCGATGCCGCCGAAAAGCAGCGTCGCGTGACAGCGTACTGGCAGCCGTATCACGATGCGATCGCCGCCGAGCTTGTGCGTCTGCGCGACATGCACGGGAACGTGCTGCTGTGGGAAGGGCACTCGATCGCGAGCGTGCTGCCGCGTCTTTTCGACGGCAAGCTGCCAGACCTGAACATCGGCACGCAGGATGGGAGGACGGCGGCGGAATCGGTGACGAGGGCGGTGACGGATGCGGCCGCGCAAAGCGATTACACGTGGGTCGCGAACGGGCGCTTCAAGGGCGGCTTCATCACGCGCCATTACGGCGCGCCGCAGGACGGGATTCACGCGGTCCAACTGGAAATGTGTCAGTCCGCGTATATGGATGAAGCGCCGCCGTTCGTGTATCTGCCGGAGAAAGCCGACGCTATCCAGCCGACGCTGCGCGCGATGGTCGGCGGCGCGCTCGATGCGGTCGTGGCGTTGGATTGACGTCGGCGAGCCGGTCATCGGCCACAGCATCGACGTGACTTGCCGGACGTCGACCCTCTTTCCGATCGTCGCTGGACTTTGCGCAGCAAGTGACGTGCTTCCGATGCAGATCGAATATTCATCGGGTTGCGTCGCGCGAACGGAATTGACCTCGCAATGACGCATTTCACGGTGATGCGCAACGGCCGCTGCTGGTCAGGCAGTCGGCCAGGCGCGCCGCTACGCGCCCATCGAGCTTACATGCGCGCTGGCGACGCGCCATCCCTCGGGCATCTTCACGCACGTTTGAGTCTGCCGGCCGATGCGCGGATCGCCATCGCGCCGGAACTCGATGTTCGCGACGGGAAGGCATCGCCGCATGTGGTCACGACGCGCGCGGTCACCGTGCGCGCCAGTGTCTTGCCCGGTCGTGCAGCCCGGAACGCGCGGATCGCCTTGTAACCGTAGAGGTTTTCCGTGGCGCCGTAGCGCAGCGTATGCGGCGTATCGAAAAACAGCGCGTCGAGCATCGCGACGTCGTTCGTGACGAGTGCGGTCTCGTACGCGTCGAAGGCCGCTTCGACCTCGGCCAGCTCGGCCCGAAGTCCTCGTAGCGTTCGCGGATCAACGCCAGCGCGCGCTGTGCCACGCCGTTGGGCAATTGATGGTTGCTCGGGCGTCCGCGTTTGCCTGACACCAGACCGGCCACGCCGGCCGCGTGGTAACGCCACACCAGGCGTTCGACTTGCCGTACGCTCAAGTTCAGCCGTTCGGCCGCACGCTCGGGTTTGAGTCGCGCGTCGGCGACCGCCTGAATCGCCTTGAGTCGGTCCAGTTCACGCATCGACATCGTGATGGTCCCAATCGTGTTCATCGCCCGCGCTCCTGAAACGCTTGTGTGGCGACGAACCTACGCCAAAACGCGACATCTCTACTTAGCAGAAACACGACATTTGAACTTGGGACCTACACTTAAAACTCTGATAATGTTGATTATGTAAAGCCAAGGATGGAAATTAGCCGCGCTTCCTGTTTGAAATTGTTGCTCACCGGGAAGCTCTATGGCGATTTGGGCGCGCGCTTCGGCCGCGTCTTCGTGCTTGACGTGCACTCACCACCGTCATGTGCCGCTCAGTGGCATCGCCGCAAGGCAGGGACGGTTCGACATCGTGAACTCGCCGCTGACCGAAGAGGCCGTGCTTGGATTCGAGTATGGCTACAGTGTTCAAACGAAGACCACGATGACTGTCTGGGAAGCACAGTACGGTGACTTCGTCAACGGCGCGCAGGTTTTCATCGATCAGTACATCGCGGCCGGCGAGTTCAAGTGGGGTTATGATTCGGCGCTCGCCGTATTGCTGCCGCATGGCCATGAGGGCGTCGGTCCGGAGCATTCGAGCGGCTATCTCGGCCGCTTCCTGCAGCTTTGCGCGGACGAAAACATGCGGATTGTCGTACCTTCGACCTCGGCGCAATGGTTTCATCTGCTTCGCCAGCAGGCGACGACCGAGCGTCGGACGCCGCTCATCGTCATGTCTCCGAAGTCGAAGCTTTACGGCAACGTCGCGTCGCACTCGACGCTGCGAGAGATGATCGATGGCGCATTTCAATGCGTACTGGGCGACGAACGCATCGCAGATGCAAGTGCGGTTGAACGCGTCGTCCTATGCAGCGGAAAGTTCTACTACGAATTGCGCGATGCTCGCGACGGGTCCGGCGACGAATCGACGGCGATCATCCGCATCGAGCAGCTGTATCCGTTCCCGCATGACCCACTCCGGCGCGTGCTCGCCCGGTTCACCAGCTTGCGCAGCATCGTTTGGGCGCAGGAGGAAGACCGCAATCAGGGCGCATGGCGATTCGTTCGCGACGAACTGGAGACCGTGCTTCCCGCCGATTGCGCCTTACGCGATGTCTGCCGCACCGCGACACCAGCCGGCGCGCATTCTTCCGTCGCGGCGCATCGTCGGGAACAAGCACAGCTGGGCGCGACCGCACTGGCGGCGGCCGAGCTTTAGGCCGAGTGCCAATTTTGCAGCAGGACGATGGGCGTCGATCGCGCGGAACGTACGATCGTACGCCGGGTACCCGAGTTCGCAATCTCCAGACTGATGAAACGTTGCGAGCTTGCTAGTCGAACCCTTGCGCGCGACGCATCGAGGATCCATCTCCATGTCCCCGCTGCTGGTTAAGCCGCGGCCGCCGGACGCCCTGTCGCTCGTGTGACGTCTTGCGTCCCTATTGCGGACCCCACTCACTCTCGCAATCACTCCCTTCATACTTCAAACCGGTGCATCGCCGTGCGCGGCGGTGCATTCGCCCGCTTCTACACCCCCCTTTCAGTGCATGTCGGAAGACGAAGCCCCGCAGGTCCGGGCGCTTCGCGTTGGCACACTTCATGCCTAATGAATTGCATTCAAGTTGCTTGAATGAAATTCCGATTGCCTTCAACATAGCCCATACGCAAGGGGAGTGTCATGAACAAACGTCTTCGCCATTTGCTGGCCGCACTGACGGGCGCGCTCGCGCTCAACGCCGCCGCGCCGTCGCTTGCGCACGCGGAAGATCTGCTCGCCCGCATCAAATCGAACAAGGAAATCACGATCGCGACGGAAGCGCGTTACGCGCCCTTCGAATACGTCGATAACGGCAAGATCGTCGGCTATGACGCCGATCTGATGGCCTACGTCCTCAAGTCTCTGCCCGATGTGAAGGTCAAGCAGCTCGACCTGCCCTTCCAGGGTCTGCTGCCCGGTCTCGATGCAAAGCGCTTCGACGTCGTCGTGACGGCCGTGACCGTCAACAAGGACCGCGCCGATCATTTCGCCTTCACTGTTCCCGTCGCCGACGCGACCACCGGCGTACTCACCCGGTCCGCCGATACCTCCATCAAAGCGCCGAACGATCTGAACGGCAAGGTGGTCGGCTCGCAGACCGGCTCTGCACAATTGCAGGCGCTGATGGCGCTCGACAAGAAGCTGAAGGAAGCAGGCGGTCCCGGCATCAAGCAGATCAAGCAATACGTCGCGTTCGACGAAGCCTATGCCGACCTCGCCGTCGGCCGGCTCGATGCCGTCGCGCAGTCCGTCGCCAATCTCGGGCCATTGCTGAAGTCGCGTCCGGGCGTTTTCGCGGTGTTGCCGCAGACCATCGGTCCGAAGAGCTACTTCGCCTGGGTCGCACGCAAGGACGCCGACAGCGCTGCCCTCCTCAAGCTCTTCAGCGATGGCATCGCGAGAGCGAACAGCGACGGCACCATGAAGAAGCTTCAGGAGAAATGGTTCGGCTCGACGATGGACGTTCCGGCCACGCTTCCCGCACCGTCTATCTGACATCGCGATGAACGGTCCCGATCTGCTTACGCGCTGCATCGGCTACTTGCCGCAACTGCTCGACGGCGCGCTGACGACACTCGTGCTGTCGGCGGTTGCTGTCTGCTGCGGCTTCTTCGTCGGCGTGTTCGTCTACACGATGTCGGTCAGCGACAGCCGGCCGATGCGCGGCACGGCGCGCGTGTATGTGAGCCTGCTGCGCGGCACGCCCGTACTCGCGCAACTGCTGGTGTTCTACTACGTGCCGTCCGCGCTCGGGCTGGAGTTACCGGGGCTCGCTGCCGCCGCGATCGGGCTGTCGCTCAACACGGGCGCGTATCAGTCGCAGATTCTGGGTGCGGGTTTTCGCTCCATCGCGCCGGGGCAAATCGAGGCGGCATCGACCTTCAATCTCACGCGGCGTCAGACCTTGTGGCATATCGAAGTGCCGCAAGTCGTGCGCGCGACGCTGCCCGCGCTCGTCTCCGAAATGATCGATATCGTCAAGGCGTCGGCGGTGGTGTCGGTGATATCCGTAACGGATCTGATGCGCGTCGGACAGCAGCTTTCGTCATCGACGTATCGGCCGCTCGAAGTGTACGCGTTGGCGGCGATGTTCTATCTGGCAATCACGTCGCTGCTCGCGGGCGCGGGTCATGTGTACGCGCTGCGTGTGGCACGGCGTCCGTGAGGCATCGGCATGAACAACTTCATCGCACTCGTTCCGCGCTTCATCGAAGCGATGGGCATCACGCTCGAAGTGAGCGTGCTGGCGGCCTTCATCGGCATCGTCGCGGGCTTCGCGATCAACGCGATGCGGCTCGCGTTCGGCCGTCCGTTCGCGCTCGTCTATGGCGCGTTCGTGTGGCTGGTGCGCGGCACGCCTTATCTGTCGCAGCTCGTGATCGTGTACTTCGGGCTGCCGGTTTTAGGCGTGACGTTGTCGGCCGTGCAGGCCACGATCCTTTCACTCGCGTTCTATTCGAGCGCTTATTTCGCGGAGCTTTTTCGCGCGGCATGGGCGAGCGTTCCGCGCGGTCAGCTCGAAGCCGCCGCCGCTTTCGGCGTGAGCCGGCGAGACGCGTTCCGCTCCATCGAACTGCCGCAGGCGCTCGCGTTCGCGGCGCCGCTGATCGCGAACCAGACGATTCTCGTCATCAAGGAGAGTGCGGTCGCGTCGATCATCACGGTGCCCGAATTGACGATGACGGCCAGCGATATCGTCGCATCGAGCTACACGTATATCGGTCCGTATGCGCTGCTGATCGCATGTTACTGGCTGCTGACGCAAGCCGTGTCGCTGATCGCGCAGGCCGCGACTTCCCGCATTCCGTTTCTGAAGAAGACATCATGAGCGACCTTCCGATTCTCAAGCTGCGCGCCGTCGGCAAGTCCTACGGCGAGAACCGCGTGCTCAAGGGCATCGACCTGGATGTGATGCGCGGCGAGATCGTCACGCTGATCGGGCCGTCCGGTTCGGGCAAGACCACCGCGCTGCGCTGCATGAATTTTCTCGAAGCCTATGACGAAGGCGAAGTGTGGATCAAAGGCCAGTTGCTGGGCTATCGATCGACAGGACGCACGGCGAAGGATCGTGACAGCGAAGCCAGCATCGCCGACGTGCGCCGTCCCATTTCGATGGTCTTCCAGCAATTCAATCTCTGGCCGCACATGAACGCGCTGGACAACGTCGCGACGCCGCTCGTGCTCGCCAAGAAGATGAGCAGGCGCGACGCGCGCACGAAAGCGTTGGCCGCGCTCACGCGTGTCGGTCTCGAGCACAAGGCGGACGCGTATCCCGCGCGGCTGAGCGGCGGGCAGCAGCAGCGCGTGGGCATCGCGCGGGCGCTGGCCATCGAACCGGAAGTGATTCTGCTCGACGAACCCACATCCGCGCTCGATCCCGAACTCGTCGAGGAAGTACTCAACGTGATCCGTTCGCTCGCGCAGGAAGGCATGACGATGGTGATGGTCACGCACGAGATGAGCTTCGCCGCGAAGATCTCCGACAAGGTCGTGTTCATGGAAGCCGGGAAAATCGTCGAAGCCGGACCGCCCGCGCAACTGTTCGGCAATACGCGCACACCGCGCTTGCAGCAGTTCCTTAGAGACGGATTCAAAAAGGCTGCTCCGTCCGTCTGAGGATGTTCCAGCAGACAAGGGAGCAACCGAGTTTGAGAAATGCTTCGTGAATGTCGGCGCGACGTTCGAAGCGAATACGAAGACGACGGAAGTTGTGAAGCCACGCATGAGTACGTTCGACAACCCAGCGGAATTTGCCCAGACCACTGCCGTGCTCTGTCCGGCGCTTGGCAATCACCGGCTTGATGCCGCGCTTGCGAAGCTTCTGGCGATGCGTCTCGGAGTCATAGCCACGGTCTGCGTAGATGACTTTGGGCTTCTGAAGAGGTCGGCCACGTACGCCGCGCATCGGTGGAATGGCGTCAACGAGTGGCAGCAATTGAGTGACGTCATTGCGATTCGCGCCTGTCACGATCGCGCTGACAGGAACGCCGTTAGCGTCTACCAGGATGTGGTGCTTGGAACCTGGTCGCGCGCGATCCGTGGGGTTCGGACCAGTTTTTCGCCCGCCCCAACGGCTCGCACAGAAGAAGAGTCGACGGCTGCTCGCGAGAAGTCCAGTTCGCCTGCCTCGCGCAACTTCGCCAGCAGTAGCTCGTGCAATCGCTTCCAAACACCCGCCTTCTGCCAGTCGCGCAACCGTCTCCAGCAGGTTGAGCCCGAGCCAAAACCCAATTTTGTCGACACGTCGCGCCAGCGGATACCGGTCTTGAGCACGAACAGGATGCCGTTCAGCGCAGCCCTGTTCGCGACTGGTAACCGGCCTGGATACTTCTTGCGCCGTGGTTTCGGCGTCGGCAGCAATGGCTCGATCCGTGCCCATAGTTCGTCATCAACAATCGGCGCACCCATCCTTGGTTCCCGTTGTTCAGATGGCCAAGGTTAACAGCTTGCCGAGAAGGTTAACAGCCCCACCGGAGTCTTTTTGATTCCGTCTCTTAAACCGTGGCTGGAACGCAGCCTCGATTTCGTGAGCGAAGGAGTGACATCGTGAGCGCAAGACAAGTGGCGGATGCCGTGAACGCGGCGCGCCTGCTCGAATCGATCGAAGCCCTCGCTGCATTCGGCGCGCGCGATGACGGCGGCGTGGACCGCCCCGCGCTCGGCGAACGCGATATCGAAGCGCGGCGCTTTCTGATCGACCGCGCGCGTGCGCTCGGCTGCAGCGTGCATGTGGATGCGTGCGCGAATCTGTTTTTCTGCCGCGAGGGCGACGCAGCACTTGCGCCGGTGATGACCGGCAGCCACATCGACACGCAACCTGCCGGCGGCAAGCTCGACGGATGTTACGGCGTGCTTGCGGGCTTCGAAGTGCTCGCCGCGTTGAACGATGCGAACGTGCCCACGCGCCGCCCGCTCGAAGTCGCGATCTGGACCAACGAGGAAGGCACGCGCTTCTCGCCGGGCGCGATGGGATCGAGCGCCTTCGTGGAGCCGTCGCGGATGGCGCGTTATGCGCACGTGCAGGACGCCGAAGGCACAACCCTGAGCGCGGCGCTGCAACGCCACGTCAGCGCGTTCCCCGAACTGCCGCCGCGCGCGCAGCAAGACGCCGCGCATGCCTTCGTCGAACTGCATATCGAACAGGGTCCGCAACTCGAAAAGGCCGAGGTGCCGCTCGCTGTCGTCAGCGGCATTCAGGGCGTGCGCTGGTACGCGTTCCATGTGCAGGGCATCGCCGCCCACGCGGGCACCACGCCGATGCCACTGCGCCGCGACGCGATGACGCTCGCCATCGCGCTGCATCGGGAACTCGATGCCATCGCCCATGAACTCGGCCGCGCCGATACGCGCGTCACGTTCGGCCGCTGGAACATCGCGCCGAATTCGATCAACACGATTCCGTCGGCGGTGAGTTTCACCGTCGACTTCCGCCATCCGGACGCGCGCGTGCTCGGCGCGTTCGATGAACACGCGCAGGCCATCGCGCAATCTCATGGCGCGCGCATCGAAGCGCTGTTCGCCCATGCGCCCGTCGCGTTCAATCCGTCCGTGTTGTCGCGCATCGACGAAGCCTGCCGCGCGCTCGATACCCGCGCGCTGCATCTGACCTCGGGCGCATTCCACGACGCCATGTATCTCGCGAAACATTGCCCGAGCGGAATGATCTTTGTGCCCAGCATAGACGGCATCAGCCACAACCCCGCCGAAGCGACGGACGCCGGACATCTCGTGCTCGGCGCACGCGCGCTCGCTCATTGCCTCACCACACTCTGCAACGACTGAAGGAGCCCACATGAACGCATCCGCAACGACTCTTGCAAGCACCGAAGACAACGGCCAGGAAACCGGCGTCAACGCCACGCTCAACGAACCCATCTCGCCGGACGGCACGCCTGAAATCGGCATGACGTATACGGTGCCCGCGCGCTGCGGCCGCGCGGTGCGCGTGAAGGCCGGGCAGACCATCCGCATCGCCAATCCGCACGGCACGCAAGTGTGCGATACGTGGATCTTCAACGCGCAGCATCTGAACGAGTTTCTGTCGTTCGAACATACGCGCGCGTTCATCGACAAGATCATTCCGCAGCCGGGCGATCCGCTCGTGACCAACCAGCGCCGCCCGATTGCCGAACTCGTCACGGATACGTCGCCGGGCGTGCACGATACGCTCATCGCCGCGTGCGATCTGTACCGCTATCGCAATCTCGGCGTCGAGCACTATCACGACAACTGCGCGGACAACCTGCGGCTTGCGCTGAAGGCTATTGGCTTGCGCACGAAGGAAGTGCCCCAGCCGTTCAATCTTTGGATGAACATTCCCGTCAAGCCGGATTATTCGATTGACTGGCTGCCGCCCGTGTCGAAGTCCGGCGATTACGTGGATATCAGGGCCGCGATGGACTGCGTCGTGGTCATGTCGGCGTGCCCGCAGGATATCATTCCGATCAACGCGCTCAACCCGCTCGAAGTCGAGTTCACGGTGCTCGCATAAGCGCGCCCTTCTTCTTTTCGATGGTGTTCATTCGTGGCCAGCAAACGACCTTCCTCAACTGCAGCGCGTACTTCACCTAAAGCCAACGCCGCGCCGGCGTCCGCCGCCGATGGCCTCGGCACGCGTCTGCGTCATGCGCGCATGGTGCGACAGATGACGCTCAAGGTGCTCGCGGGAGCGGCGGGTTGCTCGGAAAGTCTTCTGTCGAAGGTCGAAGGCGGCCACGCGACGCCTTCGCTCGCCATGCTGCACAAGCTCGCCATTGCGCTCGACACCAACATCGCGGCACTGCTGTCCGCGCCGACCCTCACGGCTTCGCCGGTTCAGCGTGCGAGCGAGCGGCCCTCGGTGCGCTTTCCGGGCGCGCGGGCCGCTCCGGCGGCCGGCAAACGCAGACGTGCCGAGGGCTCCATCATGCTCGAACGCCTTGTCGTGCCGAGTCCGGGCCAGTTGCTTCAGGGCGACATCCACGTACTGGAGCCGCTCGCGCGCAGCGACGAGCAGATTCATCACGTCGGCGAAGAGTTGGGTTATGTGCTCGAAGGCGAACTGGAACTCACGCTCGGCGATCAGAGCTATTCGCTCAAGGCGGGCGATTCGTTCTATTTTCCGAGCACCGAGCCGCACAGCTATCGCAATCCGGGCGATGCGGTGACGCGCATACTCTGGGTCAACACGCCGCCCACGTTCTGATCAGCGGGAACTCATCATGGCCAGCACCGATCTTTCGCAGATGCAGTTGCCGCGCTTCGCCGGCATTCCCACTTTCATGCGCGTGCCGTTCGAGCGCGACCTCGCGGCGCTCGATATCGCGCTGGCGGGCGTGCCCTTCGATGGCGGTGTCACCGCGCGTCCTGGCGCACGCTTCGGGCCGCGCGAGATCCGCAACATGTCCACGATGATGCGCGCGATTCATCACGTCACGCGATTCAATCCGTTCGAAGCGTGCCGCGTCGCCGATATCGGCGATGTGCCCTTTGAGCATCTCTACGATCTAGAAGCCGCGCACGCCGATATCCGCCGCTTTTTCGAGCCAGTATTCCGCGCGGGGAAGATAGCGCTGATCGCGGGCGGCGATCACTCGATCACCTATCCGGTCTTTCAGGCGATCGCGCCGAAGCAACCGCTCGCGCTCGTGCATATCGACGCGCACACGGACACGTGGGATGCGTTCAAGGGCTCGAAATTCACGCACGGCGCGCCGTTCAGACGCGCGGTCGAAGCGGGTCTTCTCGATCCCACGCGCACGATTCAGATCGGCATACGCGGCGCGCAGAATACCGACGAAGGCTGGCGTTATTCGTTGGATCACGGCATGCGCGTGGTGTTCATCGAAGAGTTCGAGGAACGCGGCCCGGCGGCGATCGTCGAAGAAGCGCGGCGCGTGGTCGGCGATGCGCCCGTGTATCTTTCGCTCGATGTCGATGGGCTCGATCCGGTGTTCACACCTGGCACCGGCACGCCGGAAATCGGCGGATTGACGACGCGCGAAACGCTTGCGTTGCTGCGCGGACTCGACGGGTTGAACTGGGTCGGCGGCGATGTGGTTGAAGTGTCGCCGCCGTATGATCCGAGCGGCAACACCGCGCTCGTCGCCGCAACGATGATGTACGAGATGCTGTGTCTGTTCGCGGCACATCAGGCGGGATCGAGCCGACGCTAGCGCAGCGTCGAACGGGCTGCCGCTCGATGGTCCCGGCGTTAGCGAGCGACGTACCCGCGTCGCGGCCATACGCGGCCAACTATGCGTCGACTAAGAGCTTCTTGCTGCCGGACCTGCTCTTTCAGGGAGCCCGATAGATGAACCGCCCTCCGAGAACTTCCTTTGACGCTGCTTGCAGTGTCGTAACAGCTCGCTAACAATGATGCAGGCGTGCTATTACGCGAATGTCTCGAAGCGCAGATCACATTGCTGTCGGGCTTTCGGTCGTCAACCGACACATCGCGACTGCGGCGCCCTTCGCAATGGGCGCGCTCCATGGATCGGCCGGCAAAGTCCGCCCGAGCAATGCCTTGCCGGAAGCTGCCACAAGCGTCTCCCGATGCCTCATTGATGCAGAATCGGCGCAAAGACCACACCGACACGACCTGAATACCATGGACGACGCAGAATCGCTTTCCCTCGCACTACCCGACGGCTCTAAGGTCTCTGCGCTCCTTCAAGTGCCAGAGCACGCGCGAGCGCTATATGTCTTCGCGCACGGCGCTGGGGCGGGCATGCAGCACGCCGGCATGTCGTCTTTGGCCGACGCGCTTGCCGCGGCGAACGTCGCCACATTGCGCTACCAGTTTCCGTACATGGAGCGGGGCTCCAGGCGGGTGGACTCGCCGGCCGTGGCACATGCTGCCGTGCAGGCAGCCGTCGCAGAGGCCCGCCGGCGGCTGCCAGCCCTGCCGCTCTTCGCGGGCGGCAGGTCGTTCGGCGGCCGCATGACGTCCCAGGCCCAAGCCATCTCCGCGCTCGATGGCGTGCGTGGCCTCGCTTTCGTCGCGTTCCCGCTGCACCCGGCTGGGGCGCCCGGCGTCGAGCGGGCGCGGCACTTGGCGGACGTCACGGTGCCGATTCTCTTCCTGCAGGGCACGCGCGACAAGCTGGCCGAGCTTCACCTGCTGAGGTCGGTCGTCGAGACGCTCGGGCCGCGCGCCACGCTGCATGTGGTGGACGACGCAGATCATTCGTTTCACGTGCGCGCATCCTCCGGCCGGACCGACGCGGAGGTCGTGCGCGAACTAGCGCGGACGATGTCGGAGTGGTTCTTCGCCGAAGGGTAGTTCGTGCGCGTTACCTGAGCAAGCGCAGGAATGCTTGTAGCAGAGTCGGGACGGGAAGCCGGCGAACTCGCCGTCCTGCACTCGCCCTCTCAACGCTTTGCTATCCGCAGACGGTCTGTCGCATAGCCACGACAACCGACGCCTGTCGCGTCGGCGGCGTTTTGCCAGTGCTTAGTGAGTGAATTTGTCAGATCGATCTTTTTGCGGTGCTTCCGCCCCCGGAAATCGCGGCGGGCCATCTGCTTTGATTTGGCCGGCGCCGATCCGTGCAAGCCGCTTAGGGATGCGGCCGGAAAGCAATCAAGACTTTGCGATCATCAACTCCGTGCTGCACGGATGCGATCCACGGTCGCTACCCCATCGGCGCCCCAACCTCTACTAAACTGGGTAGCGTACTCCTGCAAGCTCAGTGAGGGCGGCGCGCAGTTAGCTAGCTGATCCGCGCGACCGAACGCCACGGTGTCAACCCCGGAGTTGACTTGATGAACAGCGTCGTTACCAGGATGCTGATTGCGATTTCCGTCGGCTATCTAGTGGTCGGTTGCGCTGCGGTTCCGCCAGAAGCCGCAATACCGGCTTACCAAAACCGGGCCGTGACACGCGACGAGGCCGGCATCGAGGTTTCAACAGCCGTGCTGTCCTCAGAGGAAAGCGCGGCGGTGTACGGTGTCCCGCTTGCCGAAAGAAGAATTCAGCCCGTCTGGATCGAGGTCCGCAATCGCGAGGACCACAACTACTTTCTCCTGTCACCCGGCCTGGATCCAAACTTCTTTCCCGCATCGGAGGCGGCAGAGGCTTTCAGCAGCGATGCTTCGCCCGACCAGCGTTCCGAGCTCGCGCGCCGCTTCCGTAGTCTCGCTTTTCATAACCCCGTGCGTCCCGGAGAGACGGTCGCGGGGTTTGTGCTGACGAATTTCAACGCGGGCGCGAAGCTGGTGCAACTGGATCTCGTCGCGAGCGGACACGCTCGGACGTTCTCCGTTTTTGTATCCGTACCTGGGTTTGAAGCCGACTACAAGCGTAGTCAGGTCTTCAGACGGGCGACCGATCCGCAGGAGCCCACTGTAAATTACACGGACGACGCGAGCTTTCGAGAAGCGCTCGAAGCACTGCCCTGTTGCGCAACTGACGAGGACGGCTCAAAGAAGGGCGACCCGCTCAACCTGGTGATCGTCGGCAGCCTCGACGACGCCTTTCCCGCACTCGTGCGGCGGGGCTGGAGCCTCACGGAACGAAAGTGGTCGGGGGCAATCGAGCGGATGATCAGCGCCGCGTTGTCGGGCCAAGCGTACGTCAACGCGCCGGTGAGCGACCTTTACCTGTTCGGACGCGCCCAAGACCTCGCGCTTCAAAAGGCGCGGGGCGACATTCACCAGCGCAACCATATGCGGCTCTGGCTCAGCACGATGCGCTATCACGACAAGCCTGTGTGGGTTGGACAGATCAGCCGCGATATCGGGATTCGCCTGACGTGGCACTCGTCAACGTTCACGACACACAAGATCGACCCGGAGGTGGATGAGGCACGCACTGCGCTGACCGAAGACATGGCGTATTCCCAGAACCTGTTCAAGATGGGACTAGTGACGGGGGTGGGTGCCGTGTTGGAAGCTGCGCCGCGAAGGAATTTGACGACCGACCCGTATTACACCGACGGCTTCCGCGTCGTGCTGGTGTTCGATCGCACGCCGAGGCCGTTATCGCAGATCGAAATCTTCCCGTGGATCACTCCGTACAAGGTACTGCGGGTGACGCCAGGAGCGAGGCCATGACCATCCAGCAGACCTTGCGCAGGCGACGGTCTAATGCAGGACTCGCGCTATGCCTGGCGCTCGCGCTGGCCGGCTGCTCGACATGGCAAATTCCGCCCGAGGCGGACGCTGAGCCGTTGCGTCAGCGCGAGGTCAGCGCCTCCAGTCGCGGCGTACGCGTGAGCGCAACGGTGCTTAGCGAAGAAGACAGCAAGCGGATGTATGGTGCCGACGTCAACAGAACGGGAGTGCAGCCGCTTTGGCTCGAAGTGCAGAATGGGACGTCGCAGGCGCTGTGGCTTTTACGCTCGGGCACGGACCCGGACTACTTCTCACCTCATGAAGTCGCATGGTCAATGCATACGCTGTTTGGCGGCGCAAGCAACAAGCGCATGGACGACTATTTCCGTGATCTCAGGTTCAACAACCCCATCCCGTCGGGGGAGACACGATCGGGCATTTTGTTCACCAACCCCGATCAAGGCATCAAGCTCGTCAATGTCGATCTGCTGGGAAACCAGACGCTGATGCCCTTCTCGATCTTTCTGCGTGTGCCAGGCGGCACGATGGATCCACGGCTGTCGCAGATCCCTCTGCCACCCTCTGCCACTGGAATCATGGACTACCAGGACCTGGCGTCGCTGCGCGCGGCGCTCGAGCGCCTACCATGCTGTGCCACCGACCCGAGCGGGACTATTCAGGCCGATCCGCTAAATGCCATTGGCATTGGCCAGCTCACCGACATCGGGGCAGCGCTGGTGCGGCGCGACTATCGGCGCGATGCGCGGGAGTTTGACCTCGCGCAGCGCGTCTTCGGTCGGGAACCGGACTTTGTCATGCGCAAGCAGGCGCAGGCCGGGGCGCCCGCAAACTGGATCCGGGGATGGCTCGCTCCGATCCGCTTTCAGGGACAACTGGTCTACGTCGCGCAGGTCGGCGGCCCTGTCGGCGGGCGCTTTGCACCCCGCGATAAAAAACGCCTCACTCTCCACGAGAACGTCGACGAGGCACGCAACTTTCTGATGCAGGACCTGATGTATTCGAGCGGCCTCGAAAAGCTCGGATTTGTGAACGGTGTTGGCCCCGCACCGCCGACTCGTCCTCGTATAACCCTTGACGGTGCGACTTACTATACGGACGGATTGCGCGCGGTCGTGTTCTTCGCCACCCGGCCGCGGAGTCTGTCGGATGTCGATTTTCTTGAGTGGGTCCCCTATCTGGAAGAGCCAGATACTCGTCAAACTGGAGCAACCGGCAATGCGAGTCAGTGACTCGAGATCGAGATGGGCGCTCATTCAATTCAAGCGTCAGGTTGCCGCTGCCTTCGATGCGTGCCGCCAGATCAGCGCTTGGTTAGCGACGATCACGTCGTGCGTTCTCTTCGGCGCATGCGCGGCGAAGCCGCTTATCCCGTACTCGGCCGATACACCCCCGATGGTTCTCATGCCCGCGTCTCAGGCTGGCGTCATGGATAAGCGAGGGCGCTTTCGGGAAATTTATTGCGCGGTCCTCGAAGCACGCGGTGCAGCGCTACCCGACTACCGCCCGTGCGAGCAAGCGCTGACGCGGGTCGGCGCAGAGTCCCCTGGCACCGGCGAGCCCGTCGAACTTGGCCAGTCTAGGCGGCACCTGATTGGGGCGGTGGTGCATGGCGTCGGCTACGATTGCTTCGATCCCTGGCTGGATACGCCGGATACCGTCGTGACGCATCTTCGCGAGTATGGCTTCGATGCAGCGCTCATCAACGTCGACGCGCTGTCGAGTTCCACTAACAATGCACGGCAAATTCGCGACGCGATCATGGCTATGCCGGCATCGGAGGACGCGCCGCGGCTCGTGTTGATTGGTTATTCGAAGGGGGCGCCCGACATTTTGGAAGCACTGGTCGCCTATCCTGAGATACGAAGCCGGGTGGCGGCGGTGGTGAGTGCCGCCGGTGCGATCGGCGGCTCCCCGCTCGCCAACGACGCCGACCAATATCAGGCCGACTTGTTGCGATATGTTCCGGGCGCAACCTGCACATCGGGCGATGGTGGTGCCGTAGAGAGTTTGAGACCTGCGACTCGCAAAGCGTGGCTCGCGCAGCATCCGCTTCCGGCTGATCTGCATTACTACTCGGTCGTGACGTTCCCGCAGCCCGAGCGAATCTCCTCGATCCTGAAGTCGAGCTATGACAAGCTCGCGCGCGTCGACTCGCGGAACGACAGTCAGGTCATCTTTTACGATCAGGTTGTCCCCGGCAGCACGCTTCTCGCCTACGTCAATGCGGATCACTGGGCGCTCGCGGTGCCTGTTGCGCGGACCCACCCTACGATCGGGGCGCTCTTCGTTACACAGAATGCGTATCCTCGCGAGGCGCTGGCAGAGGCGATTCTGCGCTTCCTGGAGGAGGATCTTGGCGTGCCGATCCGCTGATTAGCTGGCAGTCGTCTGTCAACGAACGCGTTCGGGGCCGTTTCAACCGGTTGATGCAACCCAATGTACACCGGTCCGGCGTCGGTCCGGTCTCGACCTGAACCGGCCGCTGGAGCGGTCACACTGCGACTTGGTCGAACGGCAGAAACCGGCCGGTTGCGGAATTTAGCACAACGGCCAACCAGCTAACGAAAGGGTGAGGAAGTAAATCCGTGCAGCCATATGCGTTAAGCGGCAACCATCTCTGCAGACGTCGTTCGTCCGTCAAGGCTGTAACGTGTCCGGAAGGCGGCCCGTTCGCTGGCTCGTGCGATGGACAGCTTACTGCGCCCCGGATTGCGGCGATTCCAAGCTTTTCACGGCGTTCCTGATCTCTTGCAGAAGCCGGCTTTGTTGATACGGCTTGCGTAGTCTCGGTAGATCCGCTCCGGTGCCCTCCGGCAGTTCCGCGTAGCCGGTTGCGAGTATGACAGGCAGGACGGGCCTGAGTGCCCGCGCCGCATTGGCTAATTCAACGCCGGTCATCTTGGGCATTGAGAAATCAGTTAGCAGAACGTCAACTTTCTGGCCGGCGCGAAGGACTTGGAGCGCGGCGTCCCCTGATGCGGCCTCGATCACCTCATGTCCAAGGTCCTGCAGGAGATAAGATGTGCTTGACAAAATAAGTGGGTCGTCATCGACGACTAGTACGGTGGCGCGCAGCTCGCTGGCGTCGGCCGGACCGTCGTCCTTCGGGTCATCGGCGATACGCTCCTCGGCAGCCGGGCGACCCGTGACAGGAAGCCAGAGCGATGCACGCGTGCCCTTTCCATACGTGCTTTCTAGACGAAGCGCGCCTTGTAGCTGACGCGCGAGACCGTGAATCATCGAAAGGCCAAGCCCCGTGCCCTTCCCCACTTCCTTGGTCGTGAAGAAGGGTTCCGTCGCTTTGGCGAGTGTCGCGGCGTCCATGCCAGTGCCTGTGTCCCTCACTGTCACCCGCACGTAGTCGCCGGCTCGCAGGTCGCCATCGCCCGCAGAATGCGCGGTATCGACGCTGATTTGGATTGCGCCGCCGTCGGGCATCGCATCGCGCGCATTGACTACCAGGTTCAATATCGCCAGTTCAATCTGATTTGTATCGACGCGAGTGAACGGCACTTCTTCGGGCGTATCGATGACCAGTTCGATCATAGAGCCAATCGACCGGTCCAGAAGGTCGGCCATGCCGTGAACCAGCGCAGACATCTGGACAGGCTCGACCTTAAGGACCTGCTGTCGCGCGAACGCGAGCAGCCGTTGAGTGAGCGCGGCGCCGCGTTGAGCGCCTTTCAGCGCGCCATCGACCAACCGACCCACTCGCTCTTCCGGCGGCACTTCCTTTCGCACGAGTTCGAGATTCGCCATGATCGCCATCAGCAAATTGTTGAAGTCGTGCGCGATGCCGCCCGTCAACTGGCCGATCATCTCGAGCTTCTGGACCTGCCGCAGCAGCTTCTCTGTGTGCTCGCGCTGCCGTATTTCCTCGAGCACCGTTCGATGCGCGTCTTCCAGTTGCGCGGTGCGCTCCAGCACCTTGACTTCGAGCGATTCGTTCACCCGGCGCAGCTGATCTTCCGACGTTTTGCGCAGCGTCACGTCGGAGCAAACGCCGACGAGCCGAACGATCCGGTCGTCGCGCACGACACGCGCCCTGACTTCAACCCAGTGCACGGTCCCGTTCCGCCAGACGTTGCGATACTCGATCGCGTAGTCGCAGCCGGTTTCCGCGCTGACCGCGATGGCTGCCTGCACCCGCTCGCGATCCTCGGGATGAGTGCTTGCAATCAGTTCTTCATAAGTAAAGTTGTCGGTCTCCAAGCGGCCGAATATCGCTTTGCAAGTCGTCGATGCTGTCAGCGTGTTGCTGGAAAGATCGAGGCTCCAGGAGCCGAGGTGTCCGGCCGTGAGTGCTATGCGAAGATGCGCTTCGCCCTCATCGAGTTCTCGGATTCGAGCCCGAGCCTCGAACTGGCGATTCCGGCCCCGCACCGCTGTTTCGACGACGCTTACGAACGTCGTCGGATGAAACGGACGCTCGATGAACGTGACGTTGCCGAGTGCCGTAATCAACCGCTCGGCCATCGGTCTGCGAACGGGACCGCTGCGCTGTGTGAGTACGACAAATGGAAGGTCCGACCACGGCGGCTGCGACGACACCCATCCCGCCAGCGTGGCGAGGTCGGCGCCGTTCAACGCTTCGTCGGCGACGATAACGCAGCAGACGTCGTCTCTCAACGTCTCGCCGAGTTGCGCTACGTTCTTGCACGGCTCTGCGTCGATCCCGGCCGCCCCCAACAGCGCCTGCGCAACGACGCAGTCGCGTCCCGACGGGGTGAGGAGCAGCACGGGACATCGCTCGGTTTCGGCCATGCGATCGTCAGTCCTTGGTTGCAGTCTTCGGCGTCAGCAGAGGCGCCGACTTTCCGACGAACGTCGGCACGCCTCGAAGCACCCCCTGGAAATCTTCCAGCGGCTCTCCGAGCGTGAGCCCCTCCGAACCGATACGGAACTCGCGGATCGATTCCTCATGAGCCCCGGTGCGCTTCTTGATGACCGACACCGCGCGTCGAACGCGCCCGATCGCTTCGAAGTAACGAAGCAGGATGACCGTGTCAGCAAGATAGGTCACGTCGACCGGCGCCTTCATGTCGCCGACGAGGCCGTGCTGGGCGACAGTCAAAAAGGTGTTCGCGCCCTGCCGATTCAGATACTGCAACAACTCGTGCACGTGCAGTACGAGCGCATTTTCCTCAGGCATGGCGGCCTGATACCCGTTCAGACTATCGATGACAACCGTCTTTACACGCGCGCGGTCGACGCTCGCACGCACGCGATGCGCGAACTCGCCCGGCGACAGCTCTGCCGCGTCCAGTTGTTCGACGTGCAGGTCACCGGCATCTCTCATGGCTTCGAGGTCGATGCCCATTGGGCGCACACGGTCGAACAGAAGGCCGAGCTCTTCATCGAAGACGAAGAGCGCAGCCTTTTCGCCCCGCCGCACGGCCGCCGTGACGAATTGGATCGCGAAGAGGCTCTTGCCGGTCCCTGCGGGGCCAAGGATAAGCGTGCTGGATCCTTGCTCGACACCCCCGCCGAGCAAAGCGTCGAGTTCCGCAACGTCGCTTGTCATTTGCGTGCGCGCGTAACTGGTTCGGTGCTCACCGGCGACAAGTCGCGGGAACACCGCCACCCCGCCGTGTCGGATAGCAAAATCGTGATAGCCGCCACGAAAATGCTGACCGCGGTATTTGAGCACCCTTAGGCGCCGGCGCTCGGCGCCATATTGCGGCGATAACTCCTCCAGTTTGATGACGCCGTGCGCCACGCTGTGCACGGTCTTGTCCGCCGCATCGGAGGTGAGATCGTCCAGCATGAGCACCGTGGCGTCGCGGCCAGCGAAGTAATGCTTGAATGCCAGGATCTGCCGGCGGTAGCGCAGCGAGCTTTGCGCAAGCAAGCGAATCTCCGAAAGACTATCGATGACCACGCGCTTCGGTTTCACGCGCTCGAACTCGCCGAGGATGAGCCGCGTCGTCTCGCCCAGCTCGAGGTCGGAGGAATAGAGCAGCGTCTGCTGCTGATCGGCGTCAAGCAGATTTTCGGACGGGCTGACTTCGAAGATGCTGATCTGTGGACCGAGCCGCCATCCGTGCGACAAAGCGCCGTTGCGCAGTTCCTCCATCGTCTCGGAGAGCGTGATGTAAAGGCATGGCTCCCCCAGCTCGGCGCCAGCCTGCAGGAAACTCAGCGCGATGGTCGTCTTGCCCGTGCCCGGACTTCCCTCGAGAAGGAACAAGTTGCCCCGGCTCAGTCCGCCAACGAGAATGTCGTCGAGCCCCGGGACGCCCGTGCGAGCGTATTGGGGCATTACGGTACTATCGTTCATCTGTTGCTCCAAGCTGCTTCATTGCAACACGGGAGAGCCTGTGTTTCGGAATTTTCGTCAGCGCCTGCTCGAGCGAAGTACGAGCGTCGCAGACATCATGCGCGGATTGCAGTTCCAACCAGTGCATCGCCGGCACGCCACAAAAGGCCTCGAGACGCACCGCCATTTCGGGCGTGATGCTCGCGCTGCCGTCGAAGATCCGGTGAAGCGTTTGACGAGCCACGCCCAGATCTCGGGCCGCCTGGCTCACCGAGAGGCCCAAATGGGGCAGCACAAAGATCTTGAGAAGATCCCCTGGATGGTGTGCCTCGTCCTGATAGCGGGTGGTGCCGGGAATCGACGTGGAAGCCATGGTGGCAAGCGTAACGCGTTGCGTGACAAGTGATCAGGCTACCATGAAGCTGGGTGAGCCGCGCCGTGAGCGTCCCGGCCCGGCCCGGCCAGACCATCTTTTCACAGATTCCCTCGCTCTGAGCCGCGACAGTGCGAAGCAAGATACGGCGCAGCTAGCCTACTCACGCCGATGCTGATGTCGCAGCGGCCTGCCGCCGCTTCAAAGCGGATTGCCTGGCAAGCTGCAATGGATAGCCGTCGCCGCGATCGCGGCTTCGCCGACTGCCACGCAGATCTGATTCAACGAATTGACTGCATCGCCCGCGGCAAATATGCCGGCCACGCTAGTGCGCTGCCGCTTATCCGCCACGATCATGCCGTCCTCATCCCGTTCGACGTTCAAGCCACTCAATAGCTCAGTTTCTTCGCGAGAGCCAAGCACGGGATAGACAATATCGAACCTCTGTCGCCGCCCATCCGGGCAGACAACGCTCAAGCGCCCGTCAGCGTTAGCCGAAGCTTCGAGCGCACCCAACGGCACCAATTCTATGGCGTTCTCTACGGCCGACGCGCGCTCCTCTTGCGTCAGCGCCGAAAGGTCGGGCGCGACGACAGCTACCTGCCTGCAAAACGTTCGGAAGAACAAAGCGTGCGACAGCGCTCGTGACGCGGAACCCAGCATCGCCGCCCGTTTGCCTTGCGCCTCGAAGCCATCGCATATCGCGCACAACCTGAGCAATCCTTTTTCGGTAAGCCGTTCGGCTCCGACGATCGGCGGTAGCCTATCGCGGATCCCGAACGCGAGCAGGACACGATGTGCCAGAGCGCTCTGCCTGTCAGCATCGCCGCTGCTCCTGTAGTCCACGACGAAGCCGGCGGACACCTGTCGTATCGCGACGACTCGGCCGGCGATTATCGGCACCGGGTAGCAATCGACCTGTCGACGCATCTTGACGATGAGTTCCTTGCCGCTGATGCCGCCTTCAAAACCAGCAAGGTTACGCACGATCGGGATCCGCGACGCTCTGCTCTGACCGGCATCGATAACCAGGGTGGAGCGCCTGAACCGGGCAAGATAGAGTGCGGCGGTCAACCCAGCCGGACCGCCGCCGATAACAACACAGTCAAAAGCCTGATCCATCATCGATTCCTTCTTGCACAACCGACATAGCCGAATCAACACGGTGCGCGGTTCACTAACAAGCCTTCGTGGCAGGGTTGAGCAATTCCGATTCCCAAAAGTCCCATGTTGGAACCCGACAATCAAAGTGATCGCGACAGTGCGTACGGGTCGCAAGCACCCGACCCGTCGAGCCACGCTGCCGATTCGACATGCGCGGAGTTAGCAAGCGGGTCTCGTGCGCGGCAGCCCAGGCAGCCTTCGACTTCGTCGAAAAGCGAATCTCGTCTTTCGTCTCAGTCTCAGGTCGAGGCACCGAAAGCGCGCTTCGTGGGAAGGACACCGACGTTCGCGCGGGCCGCCCGCTTGCGGGTGGGATGATCGCGACGCCAGATCAACCAGCAATCAGAACGGGTGCGCGGTTCGGTGGCCAAAGGCAACCCGCCGTCCGCCTGTCACAGCGTTCCGACCGACTGTGTTTCACACTGAACGGTGCACCGATGTTCGGACATTGTGTCGCGAGCCGGTCGGCCAACCGTCTGTGGATCGGTGGCCGTGCAACTTTCAGCACGCGTCTTGAATATAAGAGGCCGGGTTCACTTCTTGAAACAGCGGCAGGCTGACGCCGGTCGCCTTGTCATCCGCGAGCGCTCTGCTGCCAGGCAGACCCTCGGTGTTCGGATCGCGCGGTTTGTGGACGCCCGCGTTTGTACTTCCGCGTTGACGTTCCGCTTCCTCGCATTTCGTACATGCGCGCTGAGTTGTGACGGGCGGCAGTGCCCGTGGCAATGAGCACGTACCTGTGGTGAAACCAGTCGAACATGCCTAAAGCCAACATCACTATTCGAACCATGACAGCGGAGCCGCTTCCCGAGCACGACCTGATAACCGCACTGATGCAGCGCCACGTCGCCGTTCTCGATGCCCGCGTCGCACCCGATGGCATCAACTTCGTTTGCGAGGCCGACATCGGCGCGCTCAGGCGCTGCGCCGAGCATCTCGCGTCGCTTTCCTTCGTCGGCGGCGTCTCGCTTCAACTGTGTCAGGCCGCGGCATCGCCCGGCGGCAGCGGAACATGAATCCGGCGCTCGCGCAGCACTTCCTGCTCTACGGCGTGCTTCCGTTGTGGCTCGCCGCCGGCACCGCGGACGCGCTTTGTCACCGCTGGGCGAATCTTCCCGAGACTGCCGGCGTGCGCGAATCGCTGATGCATATCGCCCAGCTAACCGAAGGCGCCGGTGTCGTGCTGTGCGCGTTGTTCCTGCAAATCAACGCGTTCGCGATCGTTGCGATGGCCGCGCTCATCGTCGTCCACCATCTCACCGTGTATGCGGATCTGCGCTACGCATCGGCGACGCGCGTCATTACACCCGTCGAGCAAATGGTACATAGCGTTCTTGAGATGGCGCCGATCGTCGGGCTAGCCATCATTTGTCTCGCACATCCCGATGTCTTCGCCAGACTGTTCGATAACGCCGCTGGTTACACGCCCGCATGGCGCGATCCTCCGTTGTCCTCGACGACCGTCACAGCCGTGCTGATGCTCTGCGCGATATTCGGCGTCGTGCCGTACGCGATGGAACTCGCAGCGTCTATCCGCGCTTCGCGCAAGCGGCAACGGCGGAAGACGGGTGCCGCCAGCGAGTCCGTCATGCGCTAGGCACGCGCCATGCGCAGACCGAGTCGTGCAGCGAGAAACGACGACTTGGAGCAAGCATGCAGAACGCCGAAGGCAACCCGACCCAGGCCCAGCAGAACGAGATGGCGGCAAAAAGCCCCGCCAAGACACCGGCGACAGGCACCGCATCGCCCGATGCCGCCACGCAGGCAGCGGAGTTCGGCCGCGACCGCAATGCTGGCTCGGCCGAGCCCGGGCAGCGCAATGACCCGTCGCCGCTGCCCGACATCGACCATGCTTCGATCGCGCGGGATTCCGGCGATCCGGTGCAGCGGGCGAACAGCCGCATCGTCGGCGTGGATTCGCAAGGCATGGGCTCGACGGACGATACCGTGGACGCGGACGCGAAGTCGATCGAGGCGCGCCGCGATCTGTCGGGCTGGCACGACAACGTCATCACATCGAACGCGACGCTCGAAAACAACGTGCCGGCGCCGGCCGCAGGACTGGGCGGCATCGATAGCCGCGTGACGGGCAATCTCCCTTCCATCTTGCCGAAGCCGGGCTATCGGGTCGTCGTTACGGAAACGGTGTACGCCGAAGAGCGCAACGGTTCACGCGCATCGCACGTGTTCAGGCTGGAGCGCGAATAGCCCGGGCCGCACCACGAGGAGCAAGCGATGAGTTTCTTGCAGCGTCTCTTTCATCGGCGCGAGCACGCCGTCAAGACCGATCTCTATGTGTCGGACTTCGAGCAGTTTCTGAATCGGCTCAAGCACGATCATCCCGAACTGGATCGCGAACAGATGCTCGGACGCGCGCTGCTGTGGGACAAGCTTCCACAGTTTCCGAATTCCGGCGATGTCGCCGCGAAGGAAGGCGAGCTGAGACAACCTTCGTATGTTTATTACAGCCGGACGGATTGAACCGCGTGCCTAGAGCGTCTTCGTGACCATCAGCCAGAAGATGCCGACGAACGCGACGAACGCCATCACGCCGAGCGCGATCCATGCGGACATGAGGCGCCAGTAGCGCCTCGACAGCCCGGCGTCGGATACGGCGCAGGCTTGCGCCTCGGCGGCGAGGCGCATCTGCAGCCACACGACGGGCAGCCAGCACGCGATCGCGACAACGTAGAGGCCGATCGACCAGGCGAGCCAGGGACTCGAAACGGGAAAGCCCGTGAGCCGCATCATCAGATAGCCGGTGAGCGGTTGAACGATGGCGGTCGGCGTCGTGAAAAGCCAGTCGGCCAGCACCACGAGCCGCGACACGCGCGCGACGGTCCGTGCATCGCGTCCGATGCTCGCGGCGAGCAGATAGAACGCGGAGCCGATTCCGGTGCCGAACAGGATCGTCGACGAAATCACATGCATCCACTTGATCGTCAGATAAGTCACGTCGAGCCCTTTCCATCAATGTTCATCAGCAGTAAGAGTGCGGCGATCATCGGCAGATTCTTCGACAGCGGGCCATACGGATGCAGCCAGAACTCCGGCAAGCGCCAGGTAATCAGCACCGAATAGACGACGATCAACCCGATCTGCGCCCACCAGAGACGGCGTCGCGGTCCGAGCCGCGCGGGCCACGCGAAGCACAGCACGCCCAATAGCAGGTCCAGCAGCGCGGCCGAATACAGCAGGAAGAGGCGCGTGCCTTCGGGCGCGCCGACTCGCGCCAGCAAGTCGAGGCTCGCCGCTCGCGGATAAAGCCAGGCGGACACGATCGCGGTCCATATCCACACCGCGCCGATGGCGCCCGCCAGCAGCGGCGCGAGCCACGCGAGCTTCGCACGCAGGCCAAGCGTGGCGCGTTTCGACGGCTCATCGCCGAGCGATCGCGGCGGCCTGCCGAGCCATCGCTGCATGCCATCCGCCGATGCCGCGTTGCCCCGTTCCAGCATCGCGAGTGCATCGGGGCTCATCAGCGCGCCGGGCAAGCGCGCGCATAACGCGGCGGCCGTCTTGACGAGCGGCATCGGCACCGGCATGAACAAGGGGGCACCGGCGGAGCAAAGCCGATTCAGCAGACGCAAGTATTCCTTCATCGTCACGGGTCTCGGACCGACAGCCGCCACCGTCTCGCTCGCGGGGGCTGCGCTTGCGCGCGTCAACGCGCCGCGCGTCACGAGTTCGACCACATCGTCCACATGAACCGGCTGCACGACCTGCGCGCCCGACCCCGGCAGCGGCACGACCGGCAACGTCGACCACGCGGCGAAGAACTGCGTGCTGCGTCCGTCTTCGGCGAACACGAGCGAAGGCTGCACGATCAACGACGAGATGGGCAACGCGCGCAACGCGTCGTCGGCGGCTTTCTTGGAGCGGTGATAAGGCGTCTGTGCGCCCCCATCCGCGCCAAGCGCCGATATCTGCACGATGCGGCCGACTCCCGCCATCACGGTCGCCTGGAACAGCGCGATCGGCGAACGCGTATGGATGCGCGAGAAGTCGTGTCCGGTCCGGTCCTCGAAGATGCCGGCGGCATTGATGACCACATCGACGCCTTCGAGCAGCGGCATCACGCTTGCTGGGTCGAGTTCATCGCTCAAATCGAGCGCCACGAAACGGCAGCCTCTCACGGCGCCTTCGCCGCCAGGCGCATGGCGCGCGGCGCACCTCACCGCGTGTCCTTGCGCAACCAGCGCCGCCGCGATGCGCGAGCCGAGGAGCCCCGTGGCGCCTGTCAGAAAAATGACCATGACTGAAGACATCGACCCTGTGACGGATATCCTGATTCCCGGCTCCGTTGCCGGACTGTTATCGACGGCGGCCCTTGCGATCTGTGGGCGTCTGCACGGCAAACGCGCAAGCGCGCCGATCAGCGCCGTCAGCCACTGGTTATGGCCGCAAGAAGCAAACCAGACCGCGCGGCCGGAATGGCGCCATCTGCTTGCCGGTCTCGCCATTCACCAGTCGATGTCGATCGGCTGGGCCGCCTGCAATGCGCTGGCTGTCGCGGCCGCGCGCACATCGCCGAGACTGCGCGGCGGTGCCGCGCAGTCTCACGGACAACGCGTCGCACTCGCCGCAGCGACGACGCTTGCCGCAGCGGCCGGCGATTATATCGTCGTCCCCAAGCGCTTCACGCCCGGCTTCGAATATCACCTGCCCGCGGCGCACATCGCCGCTGTCTATTTGGCGTTCGGCGCGGGACTGGTTGTGCCCTTTCTGTCGAAGCGCCGCTGAATGCGCAGCCTCGCTCGCTGCAATCCGCGTCGTGGACTCGACGTATCCGCTCGCGCGTGCAACCGACGCGCATCGGCGGATGGAATCGTCGACGAATGTCGGCAAGATCATTCTGTCAGCGGCTACGGCAATCAGTCAGGCGTGATCTCGCCATCCTCCTCGCCCATCCAGTAGTGAATGCGCTCGGCGCGAACCTTGATGAGTACGATCCCCGGCGTTTCGAAGCCTTTCGAGAACCATTTCTCGATGTCTTCGTTCCAGTGATCCTTCATCGCCGGTTTCTCGCGAATGAGCTCCGCGCGGCCCTCGACGGCCACGAAAAGCGGCGGCGCGCCGTCCGGGTTCGCGCTGCTCGTGAAAGTCAGCGCCACGGTCGCATCGGCCTTGATCTCCTGCACCGTATGCGTTTCTTCGAGTGTGAAGAAGTAGCTGTCGCCGTCGTATTCGACATCGCGGTTATTGCTCATCGGCCGCGCGGCGATCTTGCCGTTCAGCGAGCGCGTCGAAAGCATCGCGAAGTCGATCTCCGCCATCTTGGTTGCGAGATCGTGCAAAGTCAGTTGGCTCATGGTGCTCTCCGTGGGTTGATCGCGTATCTTCCGCAACCCGCGTGCCGGTTCGCATCGGAGAGCCGCGCCTTGCAGGTCTGCTCAGTCCGCCGAACGGTGATAGCGCGCCACGTAGCGCGCCTGGCCGATGACTTTCCCATGCATCTGATAGGCGACAAGCGCGGGACTTGAATCCGCTTTGACATCGAGGCTCGAAACGGTCAAAGCCGAAGCCGTCACGATGTATCGATGCGCTTTGCCCGGCGGCGGGCACGGTCCGCCATACGCCGAAGCACCGAAATCGGTCAGCGTCTCGATTGCACCTATCGGCAGCACTCGGGCATTGCCCGACGCGCCTTTTTCAATCGATGTTTGCGACGGCGGAATGTTTGCCACTTGCCAGTGCGTCCAGCCCAAACCGCCGGTGGGTGCATCCGGGTCGTAGATGGTGATGACGATGCTCTTCGTGCCGGCCGGAACATGCGACCACGAAATGCGCGGAGAGACGTTTTCGCCATGACAGCCGAATTGACCGTACACCTGTTCATTTTCGAACCGACCGCGATTCAGCCCATCGACCTTGACAGTGAAGGAATCTGCAACCGCAATGGCGGGTACTGTTGCAAGCAAAGCCGTGCAGCACACGGCTGGCAGGAGACCGTTGAGTTCCATATCGTGTCCGTTGTATAGAACCAGTAGAAGAAGGCCGCTCACTGACTATCATTGCCAGTGACGCGGATGTCCCTCGAATCCAACTCGCAATGCGCCGCGAAGTATCGATCAATAGTCCCACTGCACCGGCACGAAGCGGTAACGCTCACCGCTCTTTGCAACATGACCGATCGACGGAAACGCGACGTGCGCAGCAGCGAGCAGCGTGCCGGTGTCAGCGGCGTCGTCGAGCAGCGCAATACGCACGTCCACACAGGCTTCGGGATCATGTTCGAAGCCATTCTGCCAATCGGGGTTGTCGAAGTTGACTTCGAAAATGGCGTCGCCGACGAACGTCAGCTTCTCCCCGTTCGATGCGACATCCACGACGCAGTGCCCCGGCGTGTGGCCACCCGTCACCCGCGCCGACACGCCCTGTGCGACTTCAACTGTCTGATCGAACTGCACGATGTTCTCGCTGTAGCGTTTGGCGAACTTCGCAGCAGCCTCGCGGAGCGCCGGAGGAACCGCTTCGGGCATCACCGTCTTGCTGAAGTCCGGATTCTTCCAGAACGCGATTTCAGCGGCGGACACATGAATGCGCACGTCGGGACGCAGCTTCGCCTTGACGCCATCGACATTCAGCCCGCCGACGTGATCCATGTGCATGTGCGTAATCACGATATCGGTGATGGCAGCCAGGTCGATACCGGCCGATTCCAGGCGCATTACCGACTGACCGGCGCGCGAGAAGTATTCGAACCCATCGCCTACGCCCGAGTCGATCAGGATCAGGCGTTCGCCGCTGCGCACGAGCGCGATATTCAACGCCCAGTCGAACGTGTCCCGTTGCAGGAAACGGCCATCGAACCATTCGTTGCGATCGGCTTCGCTCACGTTCGTGGACATGGTGGAGGTCGGCAGCGGCAGCACGCCGTCGCTGATCAGCACGACATCGATATCGCCTATGCGAACTGCGTATCGGGAAGACACGAGCTCGCCCGATCCTTCTTTGCCGAGCTTGGCGATAACGGGCTGCACATTGCGGGTTGTCTGGCTCATCTTCGATAGTCCTGGAAATTTGATGGCGTGAGCGCGCGTTGCGCTTCCTTTCGCTCGCGTTCGACCGAGCGTGTGACGGATTGTAGGAAGCGGTAGCGAAGGCCAGTAGGGTCGCGAGTGCGTACACCGTGTTGCCTGAGTGGCGACAATGGACGGTCGCGCGACGGCCGTCATCCGGTGAGTCCAGACTGAACGGAAGATGCCGGAACCGGCATGTGAGGCGCTATCGAAGATGTGAGGCCGCGTCGCCGCGGCCATGTCACGCTCAGATCTTGAAGTTTTCCAGCGTCGCGGGATGAAAGAGTTCCTCGGGCTGCAGCAGCCGGCTGGACAAGCCTTCCTGATGATGCCGCTCAAGGAACCGCGACAACACGTGCCGGTTCGGCTCGAAGCCATACGACCAGAAATCGTGGCCCATGAGACGCCGCGCATTGCGCAATTGTTCTTCGACGAACGGCAGCGTCACCTTGGTCGCGGACGTATCGCTGAGTCTGGCGAGCGCCAGCGCCTTGCTCTTCTCGAACGCCTTCGCCACCGCGCCGGGCAGCCACGGATGCTGCTCGGCGAGCGTGCGCCGCACGCCCAGCAGATGCATGATCGGGAACAGCTTCGTGCGCGTGTACCAGTCGGCGGCGGCCTTTTGCGGATCGTCGAAAAGGTATTTGACGTTCGGATGCCCGTTCGCGAAGCACGACGGCGCGCGCGGGCCGATGAGCGCATCGATCTCGCCGGATGCGAGCATGCCCGAGATCGTCTGGTTCTCCGGTGCGTTTTCGAGCCTCACGTCGCCGGGCAGCTTGAGACTGATCTTTTCGAGCCGGCCGGCTTCCTCATAGCCGCCGCGAACCCACGTGACGTCCGACGGCTTCAGACCGTGATCTTCCTCGAGAAAGAGCCGCGCCCACACGTTCGCCGTCAGCTGATATTCCGGCACGCCGATGCGCTTGCCCTTCAAGTCGGCAGGCGATTCGATGCCGCGATCGTTGCGCACATAGATCGACGTATGCCGGAACGCGCGCGACGGAAAAATCGGCACGCCGATATACGGGCTCGTGCCCGCCGCCGTCTTCACGCTATAGCTCGACAGCGACAGTTCGCAGATATCGTAGTCGGCGTGGCGAAACGCGCGAAAGAAGATCTCTTCCGGATCCTGCAGCATGAAGGTCGGATCGACGCCGTCGATCTGCACTTCCCCATCGACCAGCGGCCGCATGCGATCGTAGTTCCCCACCGCGACCGACAGATTGAGCTTGCCCATATTCAACTTTCCTTTGTGATTGACGTTTCGCCGCCGATGAGCACGTCGCGCTGTTCGGCGCTCGAACGCAGCATCGCGAGGCAGATCTCCAGCGTGCCGCGCGCCCAGACGCCGTCGTGCAGCGGAGCGGTCTCGCCGTGCACGGCGGCCATGAGTTCGTCGATGACTTCCGCGCGCGGCACCTCGGGCGCATCGAGCTCGATGCGCTCGCGCCGTTCGTCTCCATACACGACGATGCTATCGGGCATCGGCCGGAGATCGCCGCGCTCGCACGACACGATCAGCGGCCCGAAGTGCTGATGCCTGCGGGTATGGGCTGTCTTGGCGGCGGGCGCATAGGCGTTGCCGCCGTACGTGCCCGCAGCCTTGAGACGCGCCTCTTCTTCGCGCGACGCCACTTTCGCGAGCTTGCGCCGCGCGGCGCCATACTCGTCGGCGTTGCGCGTCTGACCCATTTCGCCGATCCAGCCGGTCCACTCGTCGGAATCGAAATGTCCATAGCCGTTGTAGGCAAGCGTCGCGAATGCGCCGTTCTCGAACCAGAGCGTCGCGGTGTACGCGCCTTCGGTCGGACGCGCCGTATCCCAGTTGCCGACGGCAGCCCGGATGCGCGTAGCACGGCTTCCGGCAAGCATTCGCACGATATCCACCTGATGCGCCGCCTGGCTGAAAACCGCGCCGCCGCCCTCTTCCGTTTTCAGTTCCTCCGGACGGCGCGGCCGGTAGAGATAGTCGGTGTAGTTGAGCGCCTGGATCATCTTCACGTCGCCGAACGCGCCCGATGCGATCAACTCGCGGGTTCGCAGATACGGCGTGTCGAAGCTATGGCAGTGACCGACGATGAGATGCACGTTCGCCTCGCGACATGCGGCGATCATGTCGTCGCACTCGGCGAGCGACAGCGCCATCGGCTTCTCGACGAGCACATGCTTGCCGTGCGCCGCCGCGATTCGCGTATGCGCCGCATGAAACTGATGCGGACTCGCGATGTAAAGCGCATCGATATCGGCGCGGCGCGCGAGCGCTTCGATGTCGTCGAAAGCGGGCGCGTCGAAATCCGCTTCGAACTGCGCGCGCGCCGTCTCGCGCGGATCGCACGCCCCGGCGAGTCGCACGCGCGCGTCGCCGAGAAACGTCGGCAGCATCAGCGAAAAGGCGCGGCCGAGGCCGACGATGCCGAGTCTGATCGTGGTCATCAGACCTGAACCTGATAGTTCGATTCGAGTTCCGGCGCTTCCTTGTCGACGGACTCCATCCAGACCGGATGCGCCGCGTATTGCTTCCAGTCGGTGTCTTTCGGCACCATCGCCTGGAACGAGCACACGCTGCGTGGAATGGCCTTCTCGCCGGTCCCGATGGCCGCCTCGCCGGACTTGAACGCCTCGAGCGCATCGAGCATGCGGCGGCGGAACTCGACCACGGCGACATCGCTCGCGCCGAGGCGCTCTTCGGTGCGATCCGCGATCGCGCCCATCGTCACCCACATGGCGATGTCCTGATTCGGGAAGCCCTTGATGCCGGTGAAGTTGCCGGCCTTCATGGCTTCGCGATCCTGCCAGAAACGGTTGTCGTGATTGCGCAGCGGCCGATAGTTCTCGTCGAGATCGATGCCGACCTGCTGCCCCAGGAATTTGCGCCACGTCTCGGTTTCCGGCGTCTTGTCCGGATGGCCCCACGCCATGAAATAGAACGCCGTGCTGTGGTCGTCGCAGGGCACGTTGATGTTCGCGACGTTGTAGAGGTTGTTCGGCGGGATCAGCGCGGTTGCCGGCGCGACGAACACGGTCGAGCGCACGTAGTCATGCGTAGCCGCGTTCTGTATCGGGCGGCGCAGCGCGGCATAGCGAAAGCCGTATTCGGTGCGATGCACCTGGAGGCGCGGCGCCTTGTCCGTCGATGGACGCAGCCAGTTCTTCGAGGTCGCTTCCGCGCCGCCCACACGCGCCGGCACGAAGTCCGACGAGTGCAGACTGGAGCTGTGCGCCGAATCGATCGCGCCTTCGAGAATCTGCGCCCAGTTGCACGGCAGGATCGCCTTGGCGATGCTCACGCGCGTGTCTTCGGTCGGCGCCCATGCCGGCGGCACGAACTCGGGAATGGCGTCCTGCGGGCCCATGTAAGCCCATACGAAGCCGCCCCACTCTTTCGTTTCATAGGCCTTGTGCTTGACCTTCTTCGTCATGTCGCTGCACGAAGGCTCCGAGACCATCTCGATCACATTGCCCTTCACGTCCATCTTCCAGCCGTGATAGAGACAGCGCAGACCGCAATCTTCGTTGCGTCCATAGACGAGCGACACCCGGCGATGCGGACAGTACTCGTCCATCACGCCGACATTGCCGTCGGTATCGCGGAAGACGACCAGATCCTCGCCGAACAGGCGCGCCTTCACCGGCGCCCCGTCAGGTTCGCTGACTTCTTCGATGAGACACACCGGCGTCCAGTGACGGCGCATCAACTGACCCATCGGCGCATCGCCTTCGACGCGGCACAGCAATTCATTTTCTTCATGCGTGAGCATTTACGCTTCTCCTGACCAACCTATGCAGTGGGGAATGTTCTTCAGAGATCCAGCACCAGTTCTTCGCTCTTCGCACGCGATACGCAGATCATGATCTGATCGCGCTTCTCGTCCTCGCCGAGCACCATGTCGCGATGATCCGCTTCGCCCGCGCACAGCGTCGTACGGCACGATCCGCAAGTGCCGCTTTCGCACGAGCTCGGCGCGCGGATGCCGTTGTCTCGCAAGATTTCGAGAATCGAGCGGTCCTTCGGAATCTCGAAAGAGCGGCCCGAGCGTTCCAGCTTCACGCTGAAAGGCGCGTTGTCGGCTGCGCGCGACTGATCCACGCCGAAGCTCTCGAAGTGCACGCTGCCGGTCGGCCAGTGCCCGGTCATGTCGCGCACGCCGTCCATCAACGCGCGCGGGCCGCAGCAATACACATGAGCGCCGCTCGCGGGCTTCTCGAACACGGGCCAGAAATCGAACGCTTGCGCGAGGTCGCCGTGGTCGTGATGAATGACCACATGCGGCTTCCATTCCGGGCCCGACAGTTCGTCGATGAAAGCGGTGGTCTCAGGGCTGCGCGAGACGTAGATGAGCTTGAAACGCGGGCCGTCGATGGCCTTCAGATAACGCATCATCGAGAGAATCGGCGTGATGCCGATGCCGCCCGCAACGAATACGAAACTGCGCGCGCGCTCGTTGAGCACGAATTCGTTGCGCGGCTCCGAGACGTCGATGCGATCGCCTTGCGCGAGGTCGTCCGCCATGCTGACCGAGCCGCCGCGACCCGCCGCGTCGCGCTTCACGGCGATCACATAGCGGTCGGTCTCGGCCGGATCATTGCACAGCGAATAGCTGCGATTCGCGCCGTTCGGCACGCGCACCGTCAGATGCGCGCCGGCCGTGAACGCAGGCAGCTCGCCGCCTGCGCCGTCACGCAACTCGAAACGGAAGATGCCTTCCGCCACCTGATCCTTCTTCGTCACCACGAGCGTCCTGAATGACAGTTCGTCGTTCATTGCACCGGCTCCCCTGCTTGTCGCCTCATTCGATCGAGCCTTCCCAGCGTCGATCACCATGACGTTTATATTAGATATCTAATCATTTATCGGCAAGCGGGTTTTCCCTGAAACGCGTCACCTCGTTACAAGAAAAAACGGCGCCTTCATGACGAAGGCGCCGCCGCTGCTGCGAGAATCGATGCTTACGAATGCTTTTCCGCGTGCTCGCGCAGCGTGTTGGCCGGCACGCCGATCAGCACGGCGAGTCCGCCCAGCATGACGATGGCCGCGATCGCCGATAGCCCGATGGCCAGACTGCCCGTCATCGTCTTGATCCAGCCGAGCGCGATGGGTCCGCAGAACGCGCCGACTTGCCCCAGGCAACTGATCGCGCCGATGCCCGCGGCGGCGGCGTCATCGGAGAGATAGGCCGGCGGAATCGACCAGATAATCGCGGCCGCGCCGAAGTACGAAATGGAGATCATGCCCAGACAGACGATGGCCGCTGTCGTATTGCCGGCCAGCACGGGCAGCAGGAAGCCGCCCAGCGCGCCCACCGCCGTACACAGGAAGAAATGCCAGCGGCGTTCCAGCGTCACGTCGGAACTGCGCGCGACCGCGAACATGCCGAGCGCGCCGATGATGTACGGCAGCGCGGACAGCAAACCGACGTTCAGCACGTCCGACACGCCCGCCTGACGGATGATGGTCGGCGTCCAGTAGTTGAGGATCGTGCCGCACAAAGGCACCGTGCCCCAGCCCGCCGCGAGGATATACACGCGCGGATCCTTGAGCGCCGCCAGCAACTGATGACGCGTATGTTTGGCGGGCTTTTTCTCGGCGCGGTCGGCGGCGAGCGCATCGAGGATGATCTTCTTCTGTTCCTCGTCGAGCCAGCGCGCGTCTTGCGGGCGATCGACGAGATAGAAGAACGCGACGATGCCCATCAGCAGCGCAGGCAGGCCTTCGAGAAAGAAGAGCCACTGCCAGTTCTTGTAGCCGAGCACGTCGACGAAGTTATGCAGGATCCAGCCCGAGAGCGGCCCGCCGATGATGCCCGCCGCGGCAATCGCCAGCAGGAAGCGCGATGTGATCCGCGCGCGCCGCGCGCCCGGGTACCAGTACGTCAGATAGAGAATGATGCCGGGCCAGAACCCGGCCTCCGCCGCGCCGAGCAGGATGCGCGCGATATAAAACTGCGCCGGCGTGGTCATGAAGGCCATCGCGGTCGAGATGCCGCCCCACAGGATCATGATGCGGGAAATCGTGAGGCGTGCGCCGATCTTCTTGAGCCACAGCGTGCTCGGCACTTCCAGCAGGATATAGCCGATGAAGAACAGACTCACGCCGAGACCGTAAGCGGCGTCGGACAGACCGAGATCCTGCTTCAGATGCAGTTGCGCGAAGCTGACGTTCACGCGATCCAGATAATTGAGCACCCAGCAGACGAAGATGAACGACATCAGCCGCCAGGTGACCTTGTGATACGTGGCCTCTACACGCGCTGCCGCCGCGTCCGATTCCGATATGAATTGCGTGACTGTGGATTTGGCCACAAAGCGTCTCCGATTCCCATGCTCATGAGGACGATGCCCTGGCGCAGAAAGATGCCTCCCGCGACCCGGACATACCTTATTTTTATTCGATATCTAATCATTATGGTAAGGAGACAGGCGCGCGCGGACAAGTTCGGGTTTGCACGGAGTTCTGCGCGCTTTGCAACGGATGCGGGCGCGACGGCTGCGCGGCTATGATGTCGGGAAGACCAACTGCATTCGGGAACGAACCGCCATGACACGAAAGAAGGCTGTGGAGGGCGCGCCCCGCGAGACCGCGGAGATGCTGCGCCATTGGCACGAATCGGTGCCCAACGATCGCCTCGCGCACCTTGTAAAGGACGCCACGCGCTCGATGGTGCGCGCACTGCAGATGCGGCTCGCCGAGCACTCGGTGTCGTTCGGGCACTGGACTTTCCTGCGCATTCTGTGGGAGAAAGACGGCCTGACGCAGCGCGAATTGAGCGAACAGGCCGGCGTGATGGCGCCGACGACCTTCGCCGCCGTCACTGCGATGGAGAAGCTGGGACTCGTCGAGCGTCAGCAGCGGCCGGACAACAAGAAGAACACGCATGTGTTCCTCACCGCCGAAGGGCGCGCATTGAAAGACCAACTGGTTCCGCTTGCCGAGGAAGTTAACGAGATCAGCGTGACGGGTTTGACTGACCGCGAAATCAAGACAGCGCGCAAGGTGCTGCTCACGATCATCGAGAATCTCGCGGATGATGAGTCGGGCTCGACCAATCCCATGCGACGCGTCTTATCGACGCGCGAACTGGGCAAGCTGATCGCCGAGCGCGGCGAGAGTTTTGAAGACGCGTGATGCGCCGTAGCGCCTCCGCGCCGATCGCGTCATGCGACCTCGAACGGATCGATTGGGCGGTCATCCATCACGATTTCCGCATCGAGTTTTTGGGTGCTGATCGAGAAGCGCGCCTGGTGCGGGAATGACGTGCAAAGGGCGTTTTGGACGCTTGCTTATGGCCGGTCCCTTGCCGGTCACGATGGATTCGGCGGCGTCCGAGTGTTGCCGTCATCAGCCTCCGTCAAAGGCAAATCCTGTTTCGGTTCAGCGGGCTTCGTGTCGGGTTGCTTCGTCTTGTCGGTATCGACAACGTCAGTGCCGGGTTCGTTCTGCGGAATGGTCATGATCGGCTCCAATCGGTACGTGAATGTGAGCGCCTCGAGGCGCCCAACATCGACTGCAGCACGAAGAATGCCAAACGGCCGGAACACCGTTTGCTGTTCTTGAGAAATCAAGACAACGATGGAGCCGATCATGTGCGCCGCACGAACGGAAAACAGCAAGCCGCCTCAGAATCCGATCGATTTCGACGGGCTCACCGATCTCGGTCCGGCACAGCCCAAGAACCCGCCCCACCGCGCTAACGAAGACGCTGAATTACGCGATCCTCCAAGTCCGGCCGGCGTGCCGTCCACTGGCGCGAATGAAGGACAACGTTGACGGCCGGCTCACGGAGGCTGGTCATGGTCCATCGTCGAATGCAAACGGCGGGCGCACCTGCTCGGGTGGGCGCACTCGATGCAGGTTCAGCGCGACATCCGCAGCATCGGCACGGCCCTCACGCGCGCACCGAGGCGGATGGTGAGTCCCAGCGACGGCCAGCCAGACGCATCGCGTAGTCGATTAAACGCGAGTCAGCATCCGGCCACCGGTCGCGCTCCATGCTCAGCGCCCTGCCGTCTACGCCGCCGGTTATGTAGAAACTACGCTCGAGCGCTTCTCGCAGACGCCGAAAAAATCCTCTTGTGTCGCTTGCGAGCGACCAAGCAGAGCGCACGCGCCATCATAGGGTTCTCTCGAAGATCGCGCCGAATCCGGATGTGTCCTTACCTGTCGGCGCGGCGCTGGCTAAAGGCGGCGCAATTTGAGCCAGCTTGTCTGCGAGCGCGGCTTCTGAAAACGGCTTCACGATATAGCCGCTCGCACCGGCGTTGATCGCGGCGAGCACGTTCTCGCGCCGCTTTTCGGCGGTCACCATCAATACCGGCAGTTCGGCCAGATCGGACTTGCGGATCTCCTGCAGGAGAGTCAGCCCGTCCATATTGGGCATGTTCCAATCAGTTATGACGAGATCGAACTGTTGCGTGCGCAACTTTTCGAGCGCTGACACTCCATCCTCTGCTTCGTCGATGGTCGTATAACCGATCGCTCTCAGCATTTTCCGGATCAGATTGCGCATGGTGGCCATGTCATCGACCACCAACAAACGCGTGTGAGCATTTACCACCCTTTCCTTCTCCTTCATTCAAAGAAGCGCTCGCAAGTATTGGCTATCGCCCCTGCAAGATGCTTCGCACTATTGATTCACTACAACGGCCGCCTTTCGAGACGACGGTGTTGAGCGAGCCCAAGGACGTCCGATCGAGACTACGCGTCGAATTCGACGCAAGCCTTCGCCGCCGACTCAGGCCAAGGCATCGGCCGCCCGCCACGCTCAGAACGTCGACCAGTCGCCGTCAGCCGCCGCCGCGACTGCAACCGGCTTCTGCCCGCTCGAAGGCTTCGGCACGCGCGGCGTCGTCCCGCTTTTTTCGGCGAGTGCGGATCGCGGCGTCTGAGGAGCGCGATGACTGATTGGCTTGACGGCGAGCGTCTGACCGGTGCGAAACACGCCTACGGCGGCGGTCAGTTGCTTCGCCTGATCCTCCATCGAACCTGCCGCGGCCGCTGCCTCTTCAACGAGCGCGGCGTTCTGCTGCGTCACCTCGTCCATCTGCGAGATAGCTTGATTCACTTGCTCGATGCCACGGCTTTGCTCGTTGGATGCGGAGGCGATCTCGCCCATGATGTCGGTGACTCGCTGGATCGCCGTGCCCACACGCTTCATCGTCTCGCCTGCCTGTGCGACGAGTACGGTCCCTTCTTGGACTCTTCCGCCTGACGTTTCGATGAGATCCTTGATCTCCCTGGCGGCCGTCGATGACCGCTGCGCAAGGTTGCGCACTTCGCTCGCAACGACGGCAAAGCCGCGGCCCTGCTCGCCGGCGCGTGCTGCTTCGACTGCAGCGTTGAGCGCTAGGATGTTGGTCTGGAATGCGATGCCTTCGATAATCCCGATGATTTCGGCGATCTTTTCGGAGCTCTGCTCGATGCCATCCATCGTCTGAATCACCTGACCGATGATGGCGCTTCCTTCGTTGGCGACCGCATTCGCATTGTCCGCCAGTCCGCTCGCTTGCTGGGCGTTCTCCGAGTTTTGCTTAACCGTCGCCGTCAGTTCCTCCATGCTCGCGGCGGTTTCTTGCAGCGATGCCGCTTGCTGCTCTGTGCGACTCGAGAGGTCGGTATTGCCAGCCGCAATCTCAACAGCGCCAAATGATACGGATTCCGAACTTGTGCGGATCGTGATAACCATGTCTTGCAGACCACGGCGCATGCTTTCGACTGCCGCGAGAAGGCTGCGGTCATCACCGTCCTTCAAGGGCGTTGGCGAACCGAGGTCGCCGCCTGCAATCTCCCGAACAACGCGCGCGGCAAACTCCGGTTCTCCGCCGAGGGCTCCGGTGACGCTGCGTATGATTTTCCACGCCAACGCAGCAATGACCAAGAGCGCTACGCCTATCAAGCCGGCAGTCTGAAGCGTCGTATGCAGGATGGTGGCGCTGATATCGTCGGTGAAGAATCCGGTGCCGATCCACCAGCCCCAAGGCTTGAACTCGACAATGCCGTTCATCTTGCCTGTCATGACGCCGGTCGATGGGTGGGCGGTGACCACCATCACCACGGGGATGTGCTCCTTGGCGAGCATCTCGCGATAGAACTCTGTGTCTGGCCGTCCGTCCGGCGCCTTGCCCAGCAGGATTTTGCCGATGTTCTCCTGTTTGCGATGAACGAGCGAGGTCCCATCCGGGAGGCGGGCCCAGAAGTAACTCTGATCGGAATGATTCATCCTGTTCAAAGCGGTCTTCGTTGCGGACTGCGCTTGCTCCGTAGTCATCGCACCGGCAACTTCCTGATTGTGATAATACTCAGCGAGGTGCTCGGCCATTTTCAACAGGTTGACTATCTCCGCCTGTTTCGCATCGAGCATTGCGCGTCGCTCGCTATAGACGCTGTATCCTCCGACTGCGAGCAAAGCGATAAGCGCTGTGACGGCTAACAGTGTCAGCCGAGTAGAAACTTTCATTGCAGATTCCGTGTGCATGGTTGTGGTCGCGGCAATTCGCGGCGTCCTCCCTGCTAACGGCACTAACCGCAAGCACTTGAGTCGAGGATCGCGGCGGACATCCGGTTTTCGTCTGGCCGACCGCGGGACGCGCTGCGGACACGCTGCCGCGGTACCCGAGCGTTCCCCCGTCGGACGTGTTCAAAGGTCGACTTGACCCCTTTCAAGCAAAGCTACGTCTGGTCGGCCGGTATCGTGATGCCCAACCCCCGCTTGCGAACGCGTGGGCGGCACACCGAATGCTTCGAGTCTTTCCGCCGCGACGCCGTCGTAGCGGGGCCGCGTCAGACGGGTTCGGCGCTCGGTCAGTCAGCCTTGCGAACGCGCGAGTCGTCCGGGCCGTGCTTCGTCGGCTGCCAATGAAGGCGGCACGCAAAGGAAAAGCGTTGCCGTTTTTCGGCCGGTGACTCTGATCTTGCCGAGCGCGAAAGGACTCAGATGATGCTACGTAACAGGCGTAAATCTGCCGACACGGAAACGCATGGTGCCGAGCGCGGACTCGACCGCTTCGAGGGATTCAGCGACGCGGTGTTCGCGATCGCGCTGACCCTGCTGATCGTCGAGATCAAGGTTCCCGGATCCCCCGAGGGCACGCATGACTATAGCGACCTGGCAAGCGCCATGGCGGAGCAGTGGCGCGAATATCTCGCGCTCGTTCTCTGCTATGTCGTGATCGGAGCCTACTGGCTGCAACACCATTATTCGGGTCGCATTTATGCAAAGAGCGATCACTGGTTCGGCGTAATCAACCTCCTGTTCCTGCTGGCGATCGTCGTCATTCCTTATCCGATCCGCGTGTGGTGCTTTCACCTGGGCACGGGCTTCGAGCCCGTCGCATCAGTAACCCTCGTTGCCGGTCTTGCCCTGACCGCCTGCACCTGGATGGCGAAGTGGTTCTATGCAATGCCAGGCCGCCGGCTGATGGACGAACGGCTCGCGCCGGATTTCCTCCAGCAGATGACGCGCCGCTACGGCGCTGCGACGCTGGTTCAGATCGCTGCAGTTCCCGTCGCGATCGCGGCGTGCCGCATCGGCGTGGCCATTGCACTGCTGTCCATCGCCTTCTTTCTGCTGCCACAGCCCACGCCGCGCTACAACCCCAGAGAGGAGCCGAGCGAGGCTGAGAAATTAGGCAAGTAAAGGGGGCGCGCTGTCTCGAGCGGGATCGGCCAAATTCGGCCGTTTGCTCAATCCCGCTCGTCATTCCAGCAGAGTTCGACGGCTGCACGGGCGCCGGCCTCGATGCTTCGCCTCAAGCCGGCGAAGCATCGAGCGCCTCGTCCTGCCGCGCCCTGTTCCACAGCACCAATTCCTCGGCTGGGATCGCCGGTGCGAACAGGAAACCTTGCAACTCATCGCAGCCGATCTTGCGCAACACTTGCGCTTGATGGCCGGTTTCCACCCCTTCGGCCACCACGCGCAAACCAAGCTCATGCCCGAGATCGACGATCGCCTTGACGATGGCAAGATCGGCAGATGCGTCGAGCATGTCTCGCACGAACGCGCGGTCGATCTTCAGACGGTCGAGCGGAAACCGGTTCAGATAGCTGAGACTCGAGTAGCCGGTGCCGAAGTCGTCGAGCGAGAGCTTGACGCCAAGCCCGCGAATGGCGTGAATGGCTTGCGCGTAGTGTTCGGCGCCATCCATGAGAACCGTCTCGGTGATTTCGAGTTCCAGGCAATGCGGCGGCACGCCATGCGCGAGCAGACTCGTGCCAAGCGCCGCAACGAGCTCCGGCTCGCGTAGCTGGAGCGCCGAAATGTTGACGGACGCGCGTATTTCGAGGCCCTCTTCGTCGCGCCAGGCGGCAAGCTGCCGGCACGCTTCCTCGATCACCCACGCGCCAATGGAAACGATGAGGCGCGTGTCCTCCGCCACCGGGATAAACACAGCCGGACCGATTTCACCCAGTACCGCGCTCTTCCAGCGCAGCAGTCCTTCGACGCTCGCGAGCGCACCGGACCGCGCTTCGAGGCACGGCTGCCACTCGAGCCGCAACTCGCCGAACTCGATAGCCGTGCGCAAACACGTTTCCAGCGTGAGCCGATGCCTCGCCTGTTCGGCCATGTCGGCCGAGAAAAACTTGACCTGATTTCGTCCGGCAGACTTGGCCTGATACATCGCGGCGTCGGCGTTCTGCATCAACGTATCGATGTCTTCGCCATCATCCGGGTATAGTGCGACGCCGATGCTGCTCGCAACCTGCAGTGTCAGCCCGCTCACTTCATGCGCTTCGCGAAGCAGCGGGAGCAGCCGCTGTTCGATGCTGCGCGCCACTTCGCTCGCGTGACCGACTCCGTTGAGCAGCACCGTGAACTCGTCTCCGCCCAGGCGGCTCACGGTGTCGTGGGTGCCGACCGCATTGAGCAGGCGTCGCGACACGGACCGCAACAGGCCATCACCGATGTGATGTCCGAGCGAATCGTTGATGTTCTTGAAGCGGTCCAGATCGATGAACAGCACCGCGACGCGCTGCCGCGTTCGCTGCGCTGCTGCGATGGCAACGCCGAGCTTCGCGGCAAAGAGTGCACGGTTGGGCAGTTCGGTGAGCACGTCATGCTGCGCGAGAAACTGAATGCGCGCTTCGCTCTTCTTGCGGTCCGTGATGTCGATCAGCGTGCAGATGTAATGCGATACGGTGCCGCGCTTGTCGTGTACCGCGCTGATCATGAGCCACGCCGGATAATCACCGCCCTCGCGGCGGCTTATTTGCGCTTCGCCGTGCCAGGTGCTGCTGCGCCCGACGCGTTGCAAGAGGTTACCCAGCGGACCGTTTTCGTCTTCCTGCGCCTGCGTGTCGATGAAGGCCGGCGGCTTGCCCGCCACGTCGTCCATCCGATAACCGGTTGCGCGAAAGAACGAAGGATTCGCAGTGAGCAGACGCGCCTCGGCGTTCAGGATGACGATCGCCTCGGACGATGCCTCGAACACCTTGCCCCACAGTTCCAGCCGCTGCTCCATGAGCTTGATCTGATTGATCGGCGTGAAGGCGGTGAGAATGGCGTCGCGTCCCTGGAAGTCGAGACGGCGCGCCGACAGCATCGCCCAGCTCGGCTGCGAGGTCGCTTTCCAGTGAACTTCGAATTCGTCGATGGCTTCGCGGTCGGAAAGTTGCTGAAAGAAGCGCGCGCGGGTCGCGGAGTCGAGACCCTGAGCCCACGGGTCGGTGCTGCTCCCATTGAGCCAGAAGAGTCCAGGCGCATTGGCGTGCAATACCTCGTGGCCGGGAATGGCGGTGACGACCATCGGCACGGGCGTGGCTTCCACGAGCGCTGATTGCGCGGCCGACGCGCGGGCGGTCGCCGCCAATTCCTTCTGCACGACGCGTTCGCGATCCAGTTGCGCAAGCATTTCGTTGAAGCCGCGCACGAGTTGGCCGATCTCGTCCTGACTGTCCCAGTCGGCGCGCTTCGTGTGATCGCCGGTGCGGCGCACCACATCCATCACGCGCGCGAGTTTGCGTAGCGGCGACGAAATCTGCTGCGCGACGCAATAAACCAGTGTCAGGATGGCGCAGAGCAGGAAAAGCGCCGTGCCCAAATGCAGCCACATGCGCGAAAACAGGGCTTGCACGCGTGCATGCAGCAGGCCGTCTAGCTGCTCGCCGGTATCGCGCCAGAGGCCGTCTACGCTTTGAACGAGCGCTTGCTGCGCGCTGTCGACGATCATCAGCACAGCTGCATCCGGCGCCACGTTGTCGTCCACCACCACGCGCGCCGCATGCCTGAATGCCTCGACGGCAATGCGCATTCGATCAAACGACGGGCTGAGTGTGCGCTCGAATTGACGATTGGCCGCCCCCGCCTCGGCGTAGTCCGACCGCAAACCTTGCATGACCCCGTCGAGTTGCCCTTCGAGGACCAGATAGCGCGAACGCACTTCCTCTCGCGAGCGCGCGTGAGCGCCGTCGTGCAGATGGCGCCCGATGCTGTTCACCGCGGTCAGCAGCGCGGGATAGCGCAAGATCGAGAGCGACATCGCGTAGTAGCTGTCGAGATCCGGGTCGAGAATCAGGTTCGACTGATTACCGATGCGCGTTATCAGATCGCGGGAGGCGGTCAGCGCCTGGTCCGTCGACGCGATCCCGACCTCGCGTTCGTGCGCCATCGTCTGCAGAGCGGTCCGCAGCGCGTTGCTCGGCTCCGCGCTTCCCATTTGCGCGCCGTATTGCTGCTCGGCACGAACGAGCCTGTCGATCTCGGCATCGAGCTGCGCCGCCGTCGGCGGTTTGCCCGCGCCCGCCATCGCGATGGACGTGATGCCATGTTCGACCTCGTGAACATACGCGTTGCCGACAATCTCCTTGTTCGAAAAATCGATCGCCAGATACTTTTCGTGAATCAGAATCCCGCTGATGTAGATCACCGCGCTGAGATCGAGCAGGTAGATGAGCAGCAACTTGTGCCCCACGCGCAAACGCGCGAGCAGCTTGAAGAAAGGATTCCGTTTCATGGGCGAGACGTTTGGAAACGTGCAAGAAGAGTCATGCAGGCGGGCGCTCACAGGGCAGCGAATGGCCGCCGGCGATCGTGTTCGCCCACCTATCTATTACGCCTCTTACGGCTCGCCAAAATTAACCTTTAATTAAAGTCTTAGTGCGCCGCTTTAGCCCCGAAGAAGTGCATGGCCATGCACGCGTTTAGTGCCGGAAAAGTCACGCTCAGCGCATCATCCCCGCGTGGCGAGTCTCTTCAGACCGCACTGAGCGACTCTTGCTTGTTCATCGATCTGAACCGGTTGCGATAATCGACCGGACTGATCTGCAGACGGCGCAGGAAGGTGCGGCGGAATTTGTCGGTGTCCTCGAAGCCGCATCGGTGTGCGATGACTCTCAGCGGCAAGTCCGTGGCTTCCAGGTAGCGCCGCGCGGCATCGATGCGCGCATTGGCGAGGTAAGTCATCGGCGTGATGCCGCAATCCTTGGCGAAGATGCGCGAGAGATTGCGCGCGCTCATATGCACGCGTTCCGCGAGCGACGCGACCGTATGATCCACATGCAGGTTATCCAGCATGAATTGCTGGACTTCGATAGTCTGCGAACCCGGCGAAGCCTGCGTTTCCAGCAGCGGGCTGAACTGCGACTGCCCGCCCGAGCGCCGCAGATAGACGATCAGATACTTGGCGACATCGAGCGCCATTTGCCGGCCGAAGTCGTCTTCGATCATCGCGAGCGAGAGGTCGATGCCCGCCGTGACACCGGCCGTCGTGTAGATGCTGCCGTCGCGAACGAAGATATGATCCGGCTCGATGCGCGCCTTCGGAAAAGTGCTGGCGAGCCGGGGCACGTCCATCCAGTGAGTCGTCACCAGTTTGTTGTCGAGCAGCCCCGCCGAGCCGAGGGCGAACAACCCGTTGCAGATAGCGGACACGCGGCGGCACTGCCGATGCTGCGCGCGCAGCCAGTTGCTCAGCGCCGGATCGTCGAAGGCGTCGAAGATGCCGAGCCCGCCCGGCACGATGATTGTGTCGAACTCCGGGCACGGATCGAAGATCGTACGATCCGGCACGGTAGTCAGGCCGCTCGACGATTGCACCGTGCCCCGCGTCGTGCCGACCATCATCATCTCGTACTCGCACTCGCCTGAACTCAGCACCTTGACTTCGGCGAACGCATCCTTCGGCCCGGCGATGTCGAGCAGCTGAAATCCAGGAAAGACGAGCATTCCGACCTTGATGCGTTTCATCGCGGATATCCGGATCCTCTGAGAACAGACTTGCTCATGGGCATGCCTCGATGCACGCGCGCAGCGCCGGGCAACGCCATGCGCTCCGCCGCCACGCCGAACGCAGCGCCGATGACCGTCCAGATGATCGCCTGCATGCCGATCGACGCCACCCGGAATTGCCACAGCAACGTGGCGGGAAACTCGGCGGGCACTTCGTCGATAGCCGGCAACAGCGCGAGCATCGCGGCGGCCATGATCGCGAAAGCCAGCAGACCGGCGAGCGTCGCGTTGGCATCGCCCCATTTGCGCGACAGGGCTTGGCGCAAAGCTATCGACAGCAGTGTAATGGCGACGGAAATCCCCATGCATAAAAAATAAAGCGCGGTGCGCACGCCGATGGTTTCCGCCGCGCCCACCGAAGGCGGATTCGCCGGATATTTCAGCGCCGGCAGCACCACCAGGGCGGCGAAAGCCGCGAGCGCAAGCCATGCTGCAAGCGGCCGCGCGCCCATGCTTCCCGCGCGTCCCCACGCATAGGCGAAGCACAACGCGAAGAGCCCACCGAATGCAGCGCCGTACGCGAGTACCCCCGTCAGCAAGCCCACGCCCGCTTGCATTTCACGACTGACGATTTCAGGCTCGGGCGCATCGCCGGCGTGAGCGTGCTCGTGCGCTTCATGGGCCTCGAAAGCGATCGCGCGTTCGACTTGCGGCTCGCCCGCCACCCGCGCGAAGCAGAACGCCAGCAGTCCCGCGATGAGGCCCGCGAGCATGCCGCGCATCAACAGTTTGCCGACCATCGTCGTCTCCTCGTCAGTGGCAGGGGAAGCCCAACAGATGGCGTCCGTCATGCACGAACTCGTGAATGGCGGTGCCCTGAAAGACCGCGGTAGCACCCTGCTCCGCGCCGACGAAATACAGCGCCAGCAGCATCAGCAATCCGCCGAAGATCGTCCACGGCAGCAGTTCGCGCAGTGGAATCGGTTCGAACGTGTCAGTGGAATGCAGGACAGCTTGATTCATGAAGTACCTCCAAAAGAGTCGGAAAAATGTTAACGGCTGCGCGCCGCGGCGATCGCTTCGATCTCGCGGCGCGACAGCACGCCGCTCGTCTCGACCACGTTCAGCAGCGCTTCGAGAAAACGCTCGTAGTAGTCCCAGCGCGGCTGATTCGCGCATTCGATTGCTTCCCACTTCGCGATGGACGCGATCAGGCTCTGGCGAAAGTCCTCCCACTCGAAACATCCCGCCTTCGATAGCGAGAGCGCGAGGCCGAACACATCGCGCTCCCAGCGATTGGTGAACAGCAGCTTGCCGTCGAGACGCGGCGGAGAATCTGGTGCGCCGAGCATCGACGCGGCAGCGTATTCTTCGAAACGCGTGAACATGGCACGCTCCTCAGGCTGCGGGCGCTTCGACGAGTGCGACGCCCATCATCGACTCGGGCGTAACGAGCGCGGCGAGTTCTTCCTCACTCAGATGCTCCGTGTTCGCGGGGCGCTCGGGCACCACGAACCAGCGAATCTGCGCGCTGCTGTCCCACACCTTCACCTCCTTCGTGGCGGGCACCTGTACGCCGAATTCCTGCAGGACGGCGCGCGGTTCGCGCACGCCGCGCGCGCGAAATACAGGGTCCTTGTACCAATACGGCGGCAGGCCGAGCACCGGCCACGGATAACACGAACACAGCGTGCAGATGATGAGGTTATGCACGTTCGCGTCGTTTGCGACCGCCGCCATATGCTCGCCTTCCGCGCCCGCCATGCCGAGCGGAAGCGAGAGTTCGGCGATCGCCTTCGGCGTGTCTTCGACGAGACGTCTCGCGTAGTCCGGATCGACCCATGCGCGCGCGACGATCTTCGCGCCGTTGAACGGGCCGGCCATCGTCTCGAAGTGCTTGAGCACGACATCGACGGAGTCGGTGGCAATCACGCCTTTTTCGATCAGCAAGGCTTCCAGCGCACGCACTTTGGCGGCGCTCGATGCTTCGCGGTCGCCGGAAAATTCGAAGAGTTGGCTCATGGATTCGCTCGGGGTTGGCTTATGTTCGAGTTCAATCGGCGGCCTGCACGTAGGCTTCGTACAGGTCGGCGTAAATGGTCGTGTTCGGCTCGCTTTTGCCGGCGCCCCAGATCGACGCGGCGTCGAAGGCAACGCGATACACAGGCATCGGCGCGCCGATACCGTCCACGCCCGTCGAGACGAAATAGGAGAACGCGCCGGGATAGACGAGATCCACCACGCCGGTCTTGTTGCGCAAATACCCCGGCAAGCGCGTGTGGTCCACCGCTTCGGGATCGGCGATACGCACGGCATGGCCCGCTCGAAAGCGCGCCGCGCCGTCGAGCGCGTGATAGCCCGAGTCGCCGTGCTGCAGATAGGCGTCGATCTGCGCCGCGAGTTCGGCATTGGGGCGATCGGGTAGAGGCGCGTCCGGGTGCGCGCTGTAGTGGGCGGTTTTCTCAGCGAGTTCCTCCGCCGACACATACCCCTGATCGACGAAAAACTGCGCAATGCCGCCGAGCCATTTCTCGTAGTAGCGATACTTGAAGTACTCGAACGGCTGCATGTCTTCGGCGCCGGTGCGCAGCGAGGCCCAGGTCCAGTTGCTCTTGAAGGCGGTGGGCAGCGTATCGACCGGATAGCGATGCGGCGTGTCCGACAGATGCGCGCTCTCCGCCATCATCACCGTATGAATGCCGAAGATGCGCTTCTCCCACGGCTCGACGAATACGCGCTTTTCAGTGCTGACCGGCCCCAAATTTTCGATGCCGCCGAGATGATGTTGCAGCTTCATGTTGTGCTCCGCTTGAATGGAAACGGTCTTATCCGAGCCGATGCTCGCGTCTGAATTGCAGGGCTTCGCCGACCACTTCCGAGACGAAGCCGAACACTGCGCCGGTAACGAGCGCGGCGGCCGCGACCAGCGCAGGATTGCCGATGCCCGCCGTGGTGATCGCCTTGCCCGTTGCGACCATCGTGCCGACCGTCGAGGCGAAGCCCCAGACGATCGCGGGCAACACATCGAGCAATTTGATCTTCGACGCCTGAACCATCGCCGCGCTGCCGATGCCAACCAGCACGGCCACCGCGATCGCGCCGCCGCTCGTCGTCGCAATGCAGAGCAAGGTAAGCGAAGCGATGACGAGTCCCGTGAGATTCGACGCCACGCTCTTGACGAAGCCCGCGCGCCCGCCGCCGAGCACGAAGAACGACGCCCACGCGATGAACGTCACCCAAACCGGAACCGGAAAGATCGTGCCGGTGAGCCATGTATCGACGACCGCCAATACGCCGATGCTCACCGTGTATGCCTCTGGCTTTTTCATGCGTAGCTCCTTGAAGAAGAAATGAATGAAGGCTTCAGTTCATGCAACTCAGAAGGCCGTCGCGCATTCGCGCAGCGTCGATGTTGCGGCCGATCATCACGAAACGGCTCTCTCGTGTTTCGTCGCGCATCCACGCACGGCCGAACGTGGTGTCGAGCAACATATGCACGCTATGGAAATGCAGGCGTCGCGGTTCGTCGTGCATGTTGAGCACGCCTTTCATGCGCAGAAGTTGTGTGCCTTGCGTTTGCACGAGCTGATTGATCCAGCGGTTGAAACGCGTCGCATCGATGCCGCCGGGCACCACGATCGCGCACGATGCGATGCTGTCGTCGTGTTCGTGATCGTGGCCGTCTTCGTCGAGCAGATTCGGCTCGATGGCGAGCAGGTTGTCGACCGAAAAGCTCCGCGTGCCGAAAAGCGCATGGGCGTCGATCCTCGAACGCTGCGCGTACTCGATGCGTGCAGTGGGATTGAGCCGGCGAATCCCGGCGACGAGCGCATCGACGGCATCGGTCGAAACGAGATCGGTCTTGTTGATGACGATGCGGTCCGCGAACACCACTTGCTCCCGCGCGATGTCGTCATGTAGCTGGGACTGCGCGTGCATTGCATCGACCACGGCGACGACCGATTCCAGTTCCACGCGCTCGCGCACGTCGGGATCGGCGAGAAAGGTCTGCAGCACCGGCGCGGGATCGGCGAGGCCCGACGTTTCGATGATGAGACGCGCGAGCCGATCGCCGAAGCGCATCAACATGTCGCGCACGCTGGCGACGAGATCGGTGCGGACCGTGCAGCAGACGCAGCCGTTGTTGATCTCGATCACGGCGCGTTCATCGGCGACGATCAACTGGCCGTCGATACCGACTTCGCCGAATTCGTTCACGACGATGCCGATCTGCATCGGCCGCGTGGATTCGAGCAGGTGATTCACAAGCGTGGTCTTGCCGGCTCCAAGGAAACCGGTAATGACAGTGGCAGGCACTTTGGCGGGTCGCATGAGGGTTATCCTTCGCGTGCGTCGATTAGGAACGCCTACCCTTTAGCGGCTTCCGTTCCGATTTCCCGCGCTTGGCCGCCATCGGGCGATACTTGGCGCGGCGTGCATGAGCGCATGTCCGTTCTGTTCCGAAGCGACACGGACGGACAAAAACGCACGTAAGGCGACGAAACACATTGGTGCGCGACGCGCATCGCCGAAGTGCAGGCGATGCCCTCTTCTCGCCCGCCGATACGAACGGACGCGACCCGGCATTCCCTTGGCGAGGGTTTCGTGAACGTTATGGATGGATGGACAGGCCGCTCGCCTCAGTCAGGCAAGCGACGCGCGCGTGCGCGCGGATTGACAGGCTATGGATCGATGTCTTGATTCGCGTCGATCAACGCTTCTTGTAGTTCTTGAACACTTCCTTGCGGATCGAACCGTGTACGCCCCAATTCGCGTCGACCACCTGCGTCACGCCGAAGTCCGCCGCTACCGACATCAGCGCAATGGCTTCGTCTTCGCTCAAACCGTGCACCGTCATCAGCAAGCGGCGCAGCTTGCGAAAGGCATCGCGCATGGCTTTGTCGAGGCTCGCATGCTGCGCCACTTCCACTTGCGCGTTGGTCCCGAGTTCGGCCAGATAGTTGGGGAACGTGAAGCCGTACACCGACCATTGCTGATCCGTTTCGAGCAGCGGATGCGTGAGCCCTTCGAGGAGCGTGCCTTCGAGATCCGCTTTCTTGTGCAGGATGAATTCGAAGTCCCCCGTCAACGATGTTTCGATAGCGGTGCCGCCCAGTTCGCTGTCGCCCTGCGCGGCATGCGGGTCGCCCACCGAGAAAAGCGCGCCTTCGACCGCCACCGGGTAATACATGGTCGCGCCCCGGCCGATGCGCCAGTCGTCGATGTTGCCGCCCGTGTAGCTCGGCGGAATCGAACTGACATAGTCCGCTTCGGCGGGCGCGACGCCCATGGTGCCGAAATGCAGTCGCGCCGGCACGCGGATATCCGGCAAGATGTTTTCGCGCTTCGTCACGAGCCGGTGATCCACCTGCACGCCGGGATAATCGATCGTCGCGTGCACGATGCCATCCGGGTCGGTCTGCGGCGTCCACACATAGTTGTAGACCGCGCGCGCATACGGCTCGCCGGAAGTATCGAGTTCGAAGATGGTCACCACTTCGCGCGGCTTCGGCTCCTCGATCAGATCGTGATACTGAAAGCCCCACGACGCGGCCACGTTCGAGCCGAAGCACTTGCCCGCATGACACGCGCTGCAACTCGGCCGCGGCCTGACGTCGAGGATGCGCACTTCGAGCACGTCCCCGGGTTCGGCGCCTTCGATTGCCACCGGACCGGTGAGCAGATGCACGCCCACGCCTTCGCCAGCGCCGAGGCGGAACGGTCCTTCGGTCGGACCCGCGCCGCGCCGCGAAACGGCCTTGTGCTCGCGCGTCCATTCGAACACGCTCTGCGCGCCCGGATCGCCCGCGATCATGCGCTCGTGGTCGTCGTTCGCGTGATGCGTCAGCGTTTCGATGGTGGCGCGGTCGCCCGACTTGAGCGTGAGGCGCGGTTCTACCCGTTTGCTGAAGTATCCCCAATGCACGGTGGATGATGAAACGGGCAGCGTGTAATGCTTCATTGATTCGTCCTCGGCGAGTGGGTGTGTTATCGATGCGATTCAGTGCACGGTTTCGAGCGTGCTGCCCGCGCCCATCACGTTGAGAAAGCGCGCCGTCAACGGATGATGCGGCCGCGTCAAGACCTGATGCGCGGGTCCGTCCTCCACGACGCTGCCGCCGCTCAGGAACACGACGCGGTCGGCCACTTCATCGGCGAAGCGCAACTGATGCGTCGAAATGATCATCGTCAGGCCATCGTCGAGCGCGAGGCGGCGGATCACTTCGAGCACTTCGCCCACGAGTTCCGGATCGAGCGCGGAAGTCGGCTCGTCGAGCAGCAGCACGCGCGGATTCGGCGCGAGCGCACGCGCAATCGCCACGCGTTGTTGCTGGCCGCCCGACAGATGACGCGGCAACGCATCGGCGCGATGCGCGAGGCCCACGCGTTCGAGCAGGGCATCCGCGCGTCGGTTGGCATCGGCGAGCGTCGCGCCGTGCACCCAGACGAGCGGCAATGCAATGTTCTCGCGCGCCGTCAGATGGCCGAAAAGATTGAACTGCTGGAACACCATGGCGACGCCGAGACTCGCGCGCTCCTTCGCAAGCTCGCGCGGATTCATGCGCCGCCCGTCATCGCGAAAGCCCAGGCGCCGTCCGCCCACGCGTATCTCGCCTTGTTCCCACTGTTCCAGATGATTGATGCAGCGAAGCAGCGTGCTCTTGCCCGAGCCGCTCGGTCCGAGCAACGCGACGACTTCGCCCGAGCGGATGTCGAGATCGAAGCCATTGAGCACCGGCTGCTCGCCGTAGCGCTTGTGTACGCCATTGATCTGCACGGCGGTGCCGTTGCGAGACAGCGCGTCGTAGCGGCGTGCGCGGTCGTCGGGTGTGACGCGAGCCGGGACGAAGACCGGCGGCAGATCGGTCGGGCCTGCGGGCTTCGTCGATACGGGCGTGCTCCGGCGTCGTCCCCAGAAGCCGCCGCGCGAGCTGGCGCGGTCCAGATCGAGCGCGCGTTCGATCATCAGCTGAATGGCGGCGATCGCGCCCGTCAGACACAAATACAAGAGACCCGACGCAAAGAAGATCGAAAAGAAGTCGAACGTCGACGAAGCAAGCTGCGTGCTGCGCAAGGTCAGCTCGCCCACCGAGATGACCGAAGCCAGCGAAGAGTTCTTCAACGCGCTGACGGTTTCGTTGCCGAGCGCGGGAATCATCGAGCGAAGGGCCTGCGGCGCGATGATCCGGCGCATCAGCACGGAAGGCGTCATGCCGAGCGCCTGCCCCGCGAGCGTCTGTCCGCGATCCACGCCGAGCACGCCCGAGCGTAATATCTCCGCGATGAACGGCGCTTCGTTCGCGGCGAGCGCGAGGCCCGCCGCGCCGACGGCGCTCAGCTTGATGCCGATATGCGGCAGGGCGTCGTAGGCGAACACGAGTTGCAGAATCAGCGGCGTGCCGCGAAAAATCACCGTATAGCCGCGCGCGATGGCCGCGAGCGGTCCGATTCGGCTCAGTTGCATGGCGGCAAGGACGAGTCCCAGCACGAGCCCGCCCGCGAGTCCGAGCAAGGTGACGGTGATCGTGAAGCGGATGCCGTCGAGCAGATAAGGCAGGCCGAGATAGTGAAGGAACAGGTCCATATGCCGATGCTTCCGCGCTTACTTGGCAACGACGAGTTGCGGCGTCGCGAGATTCTCGACGCCGAGGCCCCACTTCTTCAGCAGTTCGGACTGCGCGCCGCTCTTCTGAATGGCGACGAGCGCGGCCATCACGGCATCGCGGAAATCGGGCTTGTCCTTCGGCACGCCGATGCCCACGAAGTACGGCAAGGTCACGGCGGTCGCTTTCTCCAGCTTGTCCGGATACGCCTTCACCGCCTGGTCGACCGTGTTCACGTCGTTGATGTACGTATCCGCGCGGCCCGCGAGAATGGCCTGGATGCAGTTGGCGTTGTTGTCGTAGAGCTGCACGGTGGCTTCGGGCTTGCCGACCGCCTTGCATTGCGGCGCCAGTGCCTGAATCAGCGGCACTTCCACATAGCCCGTGTTTTCGGCGGCTGTCGTGCCGCACATCGACGTGTTGATGCCGGTGATCTTCTTCGGATTGCCCTTGGCGACGAGTACGCCGTCGAACACCTTCGAGTACGTGATGAAGTCGGCGGCCTTGGCGCGCTCCTCGGTCGCGTAGATATCGGAGATGACGATATCGGCCTGACCGCTCTGCAAGGTCGTGAGCAGCGCGGCGAAGGTCACGGGCTTGTAGGCCATCGTGAAGCCGAGGCATTGCGCGATCAACTCGCCCAGATCGATATCGAAGCCGATGTACTTGCTCGGATCGTTCGGGTCGAGCGCTTCATAGCCCGGCGTATGCGGATTGATCGCATTGGTGAGTGTCTTGCCCTTGAACTGCGGGTACTTCGCCTGCAACGCGCTGCATTCGGCGGGCGCGGCGGCGTGCGCCTGTCCCGCGAAGGCGAACAACACCGCGCACAGCGCGCCAAGTCCTGCGCGAGATAAACGGCCCACGAGATTCCTTTGCATCGATACGCTCCTGACGGCTGATGACGATTGACTTGCGATGCCCAGAGCGTAGGCGACCGAAATCCCGCGAACTTGACTGGCTGCGCACAACTGCTGGTATTGGCGTGCACGCTCGTCCAAGAACGCATGAGGCCGCGCGTCGGGTGATGCGCGCAAGTGCAGACGTGCGCCGCGATGGCGCATGTATGCACTGTCTTCGATACGCGATGCACCCGCCGCCGTAAGCATCGCGATGGCGCGAAGGTTGCTTTTGAAAAGCGCTTGCTGCTTCGCCTATCGTGGAGTTTTCGTTGAACCTGTCGCGCTTCACCACCGAGTCGTATCCCGAGTTCGAGCGCCGGCATGAATGGAACGCGGCGCTCGCACGTCTCGGATGGCGCGGCAAGATCGAAGGCGGCGAACGCGGTTTGCACGGCACGCTGACATCGCGCGTATCGGCGGGCGGGATCGAGTTCACGACCATCGCCTCGGCCGCGCAGACGCTGCAGATGAGCGCGGATCACGCGGACAGTCTCATGCTCGCGCTGCTGATCGATGGCGACGCCACGCTCGTCGCCGATGGTCTGCGCGAGCGCGTGAGCCCGCATGACATCGTCTATGCCGCGCCGGGCCAGAGCGCGTCGCTGGTTTTCGCGGGACGCTTTCGCGCGTTCATCGTGCGAGCGCCCAGGAGCGCCATCAACGCGCGTCTCATTTCGCCGCTCTCGCTGCGCGTGGCCTTGTTGCCGGGCGCGACGGGCATCGGCCACATCTTCTCGGGCTTTCTGCGTTCGGTCGTGGAAAGCCTCGAAACGCTGAGCGCGGAGGAGTTGCGTCCCACCGAACTCGCGCTCGCCGAAATGCTCGTGGCCTGTCTCGCCGGACAGGAACGCAAAGGTTCGTTCAACGGGCTGACGCCGCCGCAGTCGGCGTTGTTCGCGCGACTGTGCCGCTTCATCGAAACGCATCTCGCCGATTCGACCCTGAGCGTGGCCTCGCTCGCCAAAGACGAACGCGTGTCGCCGCGTTACGTGCAGAAGCTGTTCGAACTCGCCGGACAGAGTTTCTCGACGTATGTGCGCTCGCGCCGCCTCGAACGCTGCCGCGCGGAACTGGCCGATCCGCTCTCGGAGAAAGTCTCCATATCCGACATCTGCTTTCGCTGGGGCTTCAACGATCCGGCGCACTTCAGCCGCGTATTCCGCGAGCGTTATGGCGCATCGCCGCGCACGTTCCGGCACGAAGCGAACCTGGAACTCGCGCGCCATCTCGTGCATTCGCTATCGCGCGGGCTGCCGGTGAACGCCGCGAGTCTGATCGCGCAGGCGCGCAGCGAAGAGACGGGCGACACGCTCGTCGCCGTGCGCGACGAAAGCGATGCCGTGCAAGCGCGGCCTGCGCGGACGGGCGGCAGGCCGCGGCATCATTTGCTGCGCGCAACGGCGAACACGGTGCACTGGGGCTATTTCAGCCACGATCTCAAGCCCGTGCTCGAAGTCGCGAGCGGCGACACGGTGACGGTCGAAGCGCTCACGCAGCATGCGTCGGATGACTGGGACCGCATGATCGCGGGCGATCCCGGCGCGGAGAGCGTGTTCCACTGGACAGCCGAACGCAAGAACGTGGACCGTCGCGGCGCGGGCCCGATGAACGCCTCCATCTATGGACGCGGCGCGGGCGAAGGCTTCGGCGTGCATATCTGCACCGGGCCGATTGCGGTGACAGGCGCGGAACCGGGCGATGTCCTGGAAGTGCGCATCGTCGATATTCATCCGCGCCGCTGCAGGAACCCGAAGTTCCACGGCCGCGCGTTCGGCAGCAACGTCGCGGCGTGGTGGGGCTTTCATTATCGCGAGCTGCTCACCGAACCGAAGCCGCGCGAAGTCGTGACCATCTACGAGATCCACACGGACGAAGCGCGCGACGACAGCGCCTATGCGCGCGCCGTCTACAACTACCGCTGGACGCCGCAGCGCGATCCTTTCGGCGTGCTGCATCCGATCATCGATTATCCGGGCGTGCCGGTGGATCACGCGAGCGTCGTCGAGAATCACGACGTGCTGAAGAACGTGACCATTCCCGTGCGACCGCACTTCGGCGTGATCGGCGTGGCGCCGCAGCAGAACGGTCTGATCGATTCGATTCCGCCTTCGGCCTTCGGCGGCAATCTCGACAACTGGCGCGTCGGTCCAGGTGCGAGCGTGTTTCTGCCGGTCGGCGTGGCCGGGGCGCTCTTGTCGATCGGCGACCCGCACGCGTCGCAGGGCGATTCCGAGTTGTGCGGCACGGCCATCGAATGCTCGCTCACCGGCGACTTCGAACTGATCCTGCACAAGAAGCACACGCTTGCCTCGCAGTCGTTCGCGGACCTCACGTATCCGCTCGTCGAAACCGCCGATGAATGGGTGCTGCACGGCTTCAGCCATCCCGACTATCTGGCCGAGTTCGGCACCAGCGCGCAAAGCGAGGTCTATCAGAAGTCCACGCTGGATCAGGCCATGCGCGATGCCTTCATCAAGACGCGGCGGTTTCTGATGTCCACCAAGGGACTCACCGAAGACGAAGCCATCTCGCTGATGTCGGTGGCGGTGGACTTCGGCGTCACGCAAGTCGTCGATGGCAACTGGGGCGTGCACGCGATCATCCGCAAGGCGCGGTTCACGGATTGAGCGCGGTCCCGCGCTTCGTGCAGGCCGGGCTTCTGCCCGCGTTCATCTGACCTCGACACGGTTACGCCCCGCCGCCTTCGCGTGATACAACGCCCGGTCCGCGCGCCGCATGAGCGCATCCACGTCGCGCTCGCCGGGCTCGCGTGTCACCACGCCGATGCTCACGGTGAAAGGAATCGCCTTGACGCGCCAGACATGCTCGACATCCTGCCGCTCCAGACGCTGGCGCAAGGCGTCCGCGATCCGCGGCGCGGCACTCGCGTCCGCGCCCGGCAGCGCCGCGACGAACTCCTCGCCGCCCCAGCGCGCGAACAGCATGGATTCGAGCGGGATCGACTTTCCGACATTCGCGAGCACGCGCAGCACTTCATCGCCGATATCGTGGCCGTAGTTATCGTTGATCGCCTTGAAGAAATCGATGTCGAGAATGAAGACGGACAGGATCTCGTCGGTCGCGAGCAGCTTTTCGACGAAGTCGATGAACTCGCGTCGGTTCGGCAGACCGGTGAGCGCATCGGTGACGGCCTGTTGCTTCAGCAGTTCCATGAGCCGCGCGCGCTCGGTGATGTCGCGAATGACCGCGGTGAACTCGACCACGCCGCCCACGTCGATCTTGGAGATGGCGATTTCCACCGGAATGATGGTGCCGTCGCGATGCCGCCCGAAAACGCTGTTGCTTTCGTCCATGCGCGGCGCGGTCATCGCGCGCAGGTTCGTCATCGGCGAATTCGCGAACTGCCGCACGTTGTCCGCGTGATGCGCACGCGCGCGCTCCGGCAGCAACATCTCGATGCGCCTCCCGAGCGCTTCTGCCGATGTATAGCCGAACAGATTCTCGGCGGCCCGATTGAACAGCGTGATCTCGTGCCGCTCGTCGATGCTCACGATCGCGTCGTACGCCGAGTCCACGACCGCGCGAAAGCGCGACGCGTCGAATTCGACTTCGCGCGTGAGCGGCTTCTTCGGCGTATCGTCGATGCACGAAATCATGACTTCGTGCACGGCTTCAAGCGCGCCCGGCCCCCTGAGCGGTTCGAGCGTGAGACGCCACGAACGCGCGCCGTCGATGAATCGATGCGTGTGCGTCTGGCCGTCGAAGCACGCCTTCAACTTTTCGATGAGGATCGGATGCGCCTCGGCCGGCATCATGGCATCGACCGCGAGGGGAAGCGCGGGCGTGTCCGCTCGCGAGGCGTCCGTCATGCGCATGAACGCGTCGTTGCAGGTCCTGACGATCAGACCGCCGCGCGCATCGCGGCCCACGATAGCCACGCCGATCGTTGCGCCTTCCGTAATCTCCCGCGATGTGTTGGGCAACCCCGACATACTCCTATCCTGCCGCGCCGTCGTCCGGCACCGATAATCATCCACTTGCGTCGCTGACGCCACCATGCGTTTGTTATCGGCAGCGTGGGCAAAGGCTTGAGGGCGAAGCGTCCGAGCGCGATTCACCGCAGCGCAGCTTGTTGCGGCCGGCTCGAAGACGAACGCAACGGCGAGACCCTCGTATCAGCGCATCGGCTGACGCTCCTACCCGTCGATCAACGCCGCCAATTCCTCCGGAGCGCCGGAGGGAAACGATGCTTTGAGGTGATTCAGGAAAGCGGACACGCGCGCGCTCAGAAAGCGCCTTGAAGGGTAAAGCGCCCACAGCGCGATGTCGGACCCGTCCAGCTCGCCCCACTGTGAAAGTCGACCGGCGGCGATATCGCGGCTGACGAGCGACAGCGGCAGGCACGCGATCCCAACGCCAAGCCGGACCGTGTCGCGCACCATGACGAGCGATGACAGTGTGGCGAATGGCTCGACGAATATGCGCTTTCTCCCCTCGGCGCCGGTGACATCCCAGAACGACGTTTGATCGGCCGCTCCACGGATGACTGCCGGCACGCGCGCTTTTCCCTCGGGCGGCTCCAGTCCGGGCTTCGCCACGACGACGAGCCGGTCGTGCAGGATGATCCGTCCAACCAGATTCTCGTCGGGAGCCGGGTTGACCCGTATAACCAGGTCATAACCTTCTTCGATCATGTCGACCGGGCGATCTTCCGTCGTGACTTCCAATCGAACCTCCGGCCACTTCAGCGCGAACGAGGCGACCAGTTTTCCCATGGCGATTTGCGAGAAAAGCGCGGGTGCGCTGATTCGCAAGCGGCCGCGAGGCTGCTCGCTGCTCGATGCTATCGCTGCGGCACTGGCGTTGAGCTCGGCGAGAAGCGCACCGGTGCGCTCATAGAGCGCCAGTCCTTCCTGCGTGAGCTTTACGCCTCGCGGTCCCCGTTCGAGAAGCCGGATTTGAAGGTCGCTTTCGAGTTCGCTCACCCTTCGCGAAAGCGTCGCCTTCGGACGACCCGCGGCGCGAGCCGCCTCGCCGAAGCTTCCGTAACGAGCGACGAGGTTGAAATCAGCAAGTGCAAGAAGATCCATTCGCGCTATTCCAGCGTTCCATTGGTGAGACACGTCGTCTCTTTATAGCATCTTCCGGACCAGATTTGGATCACGTACCTTTGAGTCATCCCAACCACGCTCAAGGAGCAACACCATGACTATTCTCGTTACCGGCGCCACCGGCCGTGTCGGCCGCCAGGTCGTCGACCAGCTCGTGCGTCGCAATGCCGACGTGCGCGTACTCGTGCGGGATCCGTCGAAGGCCGACTTTCCCAGCGCCGTGAGTGTCGTTCAGGGCGAAATGCTCGACATCGACTCACTTCGCCGCGCGTTCGCCGGCGTGCGCACATTGTTCTTGCTCAACGCGGTCTCGGGCGATGAATTCACGCAGGCGCTGATCGCGCTGAATATCGCCCGCGAGTCCGGCGTCGAACGCGTCGTATATCTGTCGGTGATGCACGCAGAGCGCTTCGTCAATGTGCCGCATTTCGCCGTCAAGTCCGGTGCGGAGCATATGATCGAGGCGATGGGCTTCAGCGCCACTATCCTGCGGCCCGCGTACTTCATGGACAACGAACTCATGATCAAGGACGTGGTCATCGAGCACGGCGTCTACCCGATGCCTATCGGAACGAAGGGCGTCGCAATGGTGAACACCCGCGACATTGCGGAGGTCGCGGCCCTCGAACTGATCCGTCGGGACGAGGCGGCCGCTCACCTTCCACTGGAGGTCATCAACCTTGTCGGGCCTGACACGCTGACCGGCCCCCAACTCGCCGCCATCTGGACCGACGTGCTCGGTCGTCCCGTTGGCTACGGTGGCGACGACCCGACTGGCTTCGAGCAGAATCTGGCGAGCTTCATGCCAAAGTGGATGGCGTACGAGATGCGCCTGATGGCCGAGCGTTACGTCAGCGACGGGATGGTGCCCGAACTCGGCGATGCCGAGCGCCTTGTCGGCATTTTGGGCCGTCCCCTGCACGCCTATCGCGACTTCGCCACCGATCTGGCAGAGGGGCAATCGCAGCGCACCATTTGATTGCCGTGAAAAGCCCGCTCGCTCAACCCAGTTGACGAATCGACCGTTCGACGCGAATGCCGTGCCGCTTCATCTTTGCGTAGAGCGCGGGCTTCGACACCTGCAGGAGCTTGGCGCAATGCGTCACATTGAGGTGGCACGCCTTCAACGCACTTTCGATGGCGAGGCGCTCCGCCTCCTTCAGCGACACCGGCTCGCCATGATGCTCGGCCGACCCATCGCGCGCCGGCGAAACCGATGCGCCGCCCAAAAACGCCGATACATCCGCGACAGGCTCGCCTTCGTTGAAGTTGACGATCTTCTCGACGAGATTCTCGATTTCGCGCACATTGCCCGGCCAGTCATGCGCTTCGAGTTGCCGCAGTGCCCGCTCCGCGATTTCGGGCCTCGGCTTGTGCATGCGCGCGCAATATCGATCGAGGAAGAACGCGGCCATCGCGCGAATGTCCTCGCGACGCTCGCGCAGCGGCGCGATCATGATCTCGATGACATTGCAGCGATAGTACAGATCCTCGCGAAACGTCTTCGCGAGCACCATCGAAGCGAGATCGCGATTGCTCGCGCAGATGATGCGCACGTCGACGGGAATGCCGCGCGTGTCGCCGATGCGCGTGACTTCGCGCTCCTGCAGCACGCGCAAGAGTTTCGCCTGCACGTCGATGGGCAACTCCGAGATTTCGTCGAGGAACACCGTGCCGCCGTCCGCCGATTCGAACTTGCCCGGACGGCCTTCCCGCGCCGCCCCGGTAAAGCTGCCGGGCGCGTGGCCGAAGAGCTCGCTTTCGATCAGCGCATGGGGCAGCGCCGCGCAATTGATCGCGATGAACGGCAGCGCGGCGCGCGCGCTCGCATTGTGGATCGCCTGCGCGAACACTTCCTTGCCGACGCCGCTTTCGCCGGACAACAACACGTTCGACGCGCCGCGCGCCGCCTTCTTCGCTGCATCGACCGCGCGCTTGAGGCCCGCGTTGGAGCCGATCACGTTGTCGAAGGTAAAGCGCGCGTGATTGCCCGCGTAGCGCCCCGCCATCTTGCGCACGCGCCGCATCTCGCGAAACGTGTTCACCACCGACACGACTTCGCCGCAACGATTCTTGATCGGGATAGCGGTATCGAGCAGGTGCAAGTGGCGCGCGGGCGAATCGATGATGAGCTCGCGATCGACGTAACCCACACCTGTCCGATAGATCGGCCCGACGATCGGCTCGAAATCGATCACTTCGTTCAGCGTCTTGCCGATGCTCGTCCGCGGATCGATGCCCAGAATGCGTCCCGCGACCGAATTGACGTGGCGCAACACTTGGCCCTGTCCGATCACCATCAGCCCATCGCCGATATGATCGATGATCGCGCGCTGTTCCTCGACGAGCGTGTCGTAGGCGGCCAGGTCGAACGCGCTTTGCAGCAGCACGTCGAGCGTCGCGCCGAGCAGCGTGATCCAGGGCGCGGGGGTCGCTTCATTCGTCGCTTCATTCGTCGCTTCATCCGCCGCCTTCCGCCAGCGCAACGCGACGAGAAAAACCCGGCGACCATGCGCATCGACACGCAGCGCGAACGCCTGCGCGATCGATGCATCGGCGTCCTGCAGCGCCAGCGTCACGCAGCGGCCGTCCGATGAAACGGTGGCGGCTTCGGCGAGCGCGGCGAGCCCCGCCGAAGGACAGCGCGCGAGGAAGGCATCGAGCGCGGCGTCGCCAATGTGCGCGAGCGGTTCGAGCACATGGCCACTGCGATCGAGCGTGAAGATGCACGCGCCGGCCTCGCGCGCGGCCAGGCGGCGCGCATCGCGCCATCTGGGCGACGCGAGCGCGCTCTCGAGTGTGGCGATGCTGGGATCGAGCGCGACGGTGGCCATATCTACCTGCGATGCGGTGGGTCAACGGCTTCGAATGTAACAGGACAAAATCCCGCCGCCCCGCGCATCGCGGCATCGCGCGCTCAGTCCTTCTGTGCGATCGCCGTGAGCGCCCCGCTGTTCAGCCGGTACACCGTGACAGGCGCATCGATCCAGTCGCCGTTGGAATCGAACTTGACGGGGCCCAGAATGCTGTCGAACGACTGATCGCGCAGCGCCTTCACGAAGACCTCCGGTTTCGCCGATCCCGCCTTGCGCATCGCATCCGCGACGACGAGCGTCGCCGCATAGAACGCGGGCGCGTAGGTATCGACATCGGCGCTGAACGCATTCCTGAACTTCGCGCGGAAGGTCTTGCCCTCGGGCAGCGTGTCGAGCGGCGCGCCGCCTTGCGCGCAGAACATGCGCTTGTCCGCGACGCCCGCCGAGAGCTTGTCGAATTCGGGCGAACAGATGCCGTCGCCGCCGACGAGCGTCGCGCTCAGGCCGAGCTCGCTCATTTGCCGCGCGAGCGTCGCGGCCTGCGCGTAATAGCCGCCGTAGAACACGACCTGCGGATTGCGCGATTTGATCTGCGTGAGAATGGCCTTGAAGTCGGTCGCCTTGTCGGTGCTGTACTCGCGCGCGACGATCTGCAAGCCTTCCTTCTGCGCGGTCTTGATGAACACGTCCGCGACGCCCGTGCCGTAGGCGGTGCGGTCGTCGATGACGGCGGCGCGTTGCGCGCCCAGCACCTTCGACGCATAGACCGCCATGCGCCCGCCCATCACGTTGTCGTTGGTGGCGAGGCGGAACACGTACGGATAGCCGAGATGCGTGAGATCCGGGTTCGACGAGGCGCCCGTCATCATCACGACTTTGGCGTCGTTGTAAATGCGCGCCGCCGGAATGCTAACGCCCGAGTTGTAATGGCCGATGACCGCCGACACGCCATCGTCGACGAGCTTCTGAGCGACGTTCACGCCGACCTTCGGATCGCCCTGATCGTCCATCGAAATCAGCTCGAATTTCACCGGCTTGCCGGCGATCGCGAAGCCCTTCGCGTTCAATTCGTCGATGGCGAGTCGCACGCCCCGCTCGTCGTCCTTGCCGCTCGACGCCGCACTGCCGGTCAGCGGGCCGGCCACGCCGATCTTCACGACTTCCTGCGCATGCGCCGCGCCGCATAGCATCGCCGCGCATGCAATGAACGTGATTGCCGTCTTCATCGGTTTCATCGTGATTCTCCCGTCGCAGTGAGTGTCAGATTCTCAAGAAGGTCCCGTACCGGCGACAAGGTGTCGAACTCGAAATCCGGGCGCGGCTGCCACGCGCCGAGCGTGTCCGCGCCGCGATTGATCCATGCGACCGCCATGCCGAGCGGCTTCGCGCCGTCGATGTCGGCCCAGCTCGCGAGCGAGCAGTGCAACACGTCACGCGCCGGCAGCGCGAGGCGGTCGAGCGCCAGCCTGAAGATCGCCTCGGACGGCTTGTACGCCTGCGCCATCTCGGCCGTCGTCACATGCTCGAAGTAGCGGGTGAGCTGCGTGCGCCGCCACAGGTCGCTGTCCATGTTGGTGATCGGCATCAGCGGATAGCGCGACGCCGCCCAGTCGAGAAACGGCTCGGCGTCCTCATGCGCGGGCGACGCCTCGACGAGATGCGCGAGAAACAGGTCGGTCAGCTCGTCCAGCGCGTGGCCCTTGCGCGCGCCGGGCCAGCGCGCATCGAGCACGGCGGCGAGCGCCTCGCCCGCCACGTCGCGGTAACGCGCATACGCCTGCCCGCGATACAGCCGCACATTGCGAATATCCCAGTCGAGATAGATGTCGAACATCGCGTCGCCGGTCTCGATCGACAGACGCCGCAACACTTCCGCGATGCCGAGCGTGCCGCCGCGATCCACATCGACGAGCGTGCCGAAGTAATCGAACGTCAAGGCTTTGGGGTTCATTGCGCGCGCTCCTTTCTCGTGGCGAACTGCTTGACGCGTTCGGCGGCGTCGGGATCGGCGAAGGCGTCGATCGTCGCGTCGAACTCGAGTTCGAGACTCCGTGCGAGCGATTCGCTCAATTGCGTGGTGACGAGGCGCTTCAGCCGCGCGATGGATCCCGGCGATTGCTCCGCGATGCGCGAGGCCAGCGCGATCGACGTATCGAGCATGGCGTCGCGTGGCACGACGCGATTGACGAGTCCCATCGACATCAGCGATTGCGCGCTTTGCCGCTCGCCGAGCAGCCACAATTCCATTGCGCGTTGATGGCCGAGCGCCTGCGGCAGCAAATGCGTGACGCCGCCCGTGACGAACTGGCCCCACGCCATCTCCGGAAAGAACGCGACGAGATCGTCGGACGCCACGACCATGTCGCAATTGAGCATCCATTCGAAGCCGCCGCCGACGGCAAAGCCATGCACCGCGCCGACGACGGGCTTCGCGTTGAACATCAGATCGCGCGTGATGCGCTGAATGCGCTCGATATGCAGACGAATGCTTGCGTCAGTCGCGCTCTGCTCGCCGAACTCCTTGAGATCGTCGCCCGCGCAGAACGCGCGGCCCGCGCCCGTCAGCACGATGACGCGGCACGAGGCGTCGTCGTTCGCTTCTTGCAGCGCCTCGTGCAGATCGTCGAGCAGCGCGCCGCCGATCGCGTTCATGCGCTCCGGGCGGTCGAGCGTCACCACCCGAAGCGGTCCTTCCGTGCGTGTCCTGACGTAGCTCATGCGGGCTCCCTGTCGATCCAGCGTGTCTTGCCTTCGGTGCGCGGAAAGTGCTCGAACGGGACGATGGTCACAGCCGCGCTCGCGCCGATGCGTTCGCGCACGGCCGCCTCGATGCGCGCGGCGGCATCGTTCCAGCGTGCGACGGGCAAGCCGTTCGCGGCCTCGACCGTCATCGCGATGCGGTCGTATGGCCCCGGCCCTTTCAGCACGATGCGAAACATGCCCGAGGCCCATTGCGGCAACGCCTCGACCGCGAGCCGCACCGCGCCCGGGAACACGTTGACGCCACGCACGTTGAACATGTCGTCGGTGCGGCCCGTCACGCGAAAGCGCCAGGCGCTGCGGCCATCGGGGCCGGCGTCGGTGGCCGTCACCGTGACGACGTCGCGCGTGCGATAACGCACGAGCGGCTGGCACTGCTTGCGCAGATGCGTGCAGACGAGTTCGCCCGTCGTGCCGGCTTCGATCGGCAGACGCGCGAGCGTGTGCGGATCGATGATCTCGGCGAACACCACGTCCGCCGCGTGATACAGCAGATCGGTCGTCCAGTCCGTTTGCCCGCCGAGAATGCTCAGCACTTCCGAAAGGCCGAAGTTCGCATTGCGCACCGCGAAGCCCCACTTCTCCTCCATCGCGGCGCGCAACTCCGGATTGTCGAGACCGGCCTCGCCGCCGAAAAGCCCGAGCTTCAGCCCGAGATCGCGCGGCGCGGGGCCGCCGGTCTCGCGCAGCACCTGCTCGATCAGCGCCGGATAAGACGGCGTGCACGAAATCGCGTCGATGCCGAGATTCAGGATCGAATCGATCAGAAGCCGCGTGTTGCCGACGCCGAACGGCACGACGGTCGCGCCGGCGGCTTCGAGAATCGTGTGATCGGTGAAGCCGCCCGTCCACATGCAGTAGTTGAGGCAGTGCACGACGCGATGCTCCGGGCGCAGTCCCGCCGCCCACATCGAGCGCGCGCCGACGCGGGCGATATCCGCGGCATCGCGCGCGCTGTTGGCGAGGATCAGCGGCCGTCCCGTCGTCCCCGACGTACGATGCAGCCGCGCGATGCCGCTCTCCGTGCACGCGACGTAATCGCCATACGGCGACGCGTTCTCCTGGCTTACGCGCAAGTCGTCCTTCTCGGTGAAGGGCATCTCCTGCAGCGTGTCGAGCGTGATGTCGTCGCGGCCGGCCCAGCGCTCGAGCTTCGTGCGATAGAACGCGGACATCGCGCGCAGATACGGCCAGTGAGACGCCCATAACGCATCCTGATGACGCCGCACTTCGTCGAGCGGGAGCGTCTCGAACGCTTCGTCGAAGTAGACGCCGCGCGCCGGCGAATGAACTGCTACGTTCATGTGTGGTCCTCTGTCGTGTTGGCGTTATTCGGCGCGGCGGCGTTTGGCGGCGCGTGCTTCGATCGCGGACCGCTCGACGATCGCCCGCGCGTGGCTCGCGGTGCCGATCGGCCCGCCCGCATCGGTGGCGACGATGTCGAACCAGTACAGCGCGCCGTCGATGTCGCGGAAGGTCGCGGTCGCGGATACTTCGGCGCCGAGCGGCGTCGGCGCGAGATGGTTGAGATGCGTCGTCACGCCGACGGACAGTTGCCCGTCACCGATGGCGTCGCGCAGCACATCGGCAGAAGCGCGCTCGATCAGCGACAGGAGCGCGGGCGTGGACAGCACGTCGGGGTAGCGCTCGTCCGCGTCGCGCGCGTGGGCGGATGCGAGATCCGCGGATGTGACGGTGTGGGTGAGCGTGGCGGCTCGGCCTCGTTCGATCATGTGCGGCTCCGGGTTGTGTAGCCGCCAATAAGGCAAGGTCCGGGCCATATGGGCCGAAGCCCCGTCGGGCGGGGCTTCGGGCGATTTTGCAAGACGTTGGAACGGCGGACCGTTAAGATTCTTGACGTTTCGATTCGCTACGGACGTCTTGGCGGCTGATGCGGCAGTCGCTGCACGGTGACGAGCGTGCGCGGGTCTCGACATCCATCACGGATGAAACCGGGGCGAGTTCCGCATGAAGTCAGACCTCAGCGACAACCCGTCCGAAGGCCTCCCGCACGGCGTCGCAAAACGCGTCGGCCACAACGGGAACGGGCCGGGAGGCATTCGTCACGATATAAAAATGATCGTGCACGGCAGGCGCGAAACGCTTCACCGCCACACGTTGCCGTGCGTAGGCCGCCGTCACCGGGTCGATGAGCGCGACTCCCGCTCGATTGGCGACCAGCGCCACGATCGCTTGCGATAACTGCGCCTCGATCACGAGATTGCGGGTCACGCCCGCTTCCACGAAGACGCGGTCGATCGCGGCGCGGGCGTCGAAGCTGTGCGGAAACGAAACGAAGGGCTCGCCGCGCAGGTCGTAGGGACTCAACGATGCACGGCGCGCCAGGCGATGCCCGCGCGGCACGATACATCGCATCACCGCGTTCGGAAGCCGCTCGCTCTTCACGGCCGGATGCGGGATAGCCTCGGCGGTCAGGCCCACGTCGCACTGGCCGGACGCAACCTTGTCGACCACCGTCGTCGCACTGTGCGCGAGCAGACTCACGTCGATGCCCGGATGCTGCTCGACGAAACGCGCGATCACCGCCGGCAGCAGATCGAGCGCGACGGCGGGCGACCCTGCCACGCGCAGCGAACCGCGTCGCATCGCGCGAATCTGGTGGGCCGCCTGCGTGATCCGGTCCAGTCCGACGAACGCGCGCTCCACTTCCTCGAACAGCACGCGCGCTTCGGCCGTGGGCGCAAGCCTCCCCTGCTGCCGTTCGAACAGCACGAAGCCGACGCGGCTTTCGAGATCGGCGATAAGACGGCTCACCGCGGGCTGCGAGATATGCAGCGACTCGGCGGCGCGCGTGACGGTGTGTCGAAGCATGACCGCGCGAAACGCTTCGATCTGCCGGATTTTGAGCTCGGACATTTCCATAACATTGAATTATAGATGACCGATCATTCGGCATTTGACGGGCGTTTTTTATCCGCCGAAAGTTGCGTCTCGATACATCAATGCAGGCACAAAGCGCAATTCATGCACGTTGATCTCGCCCATAACACATGCTGCCGGTTCGATATCGTGGTCGCGGGCGGCGGACTCGTCGGCATGGCCATCGCCTACGGGCTCGCGCGTGCGGGCCAGCGCGTTGCCGTGTGCGACGGAGCCGACTCCGCGCATCGCGCGGCGCGCGGCAATTTCGGCCTTGTCTGGGTGCAGGGCAAAGGCGGACGATGCCTGCCGTATGCGCAATGGTCGCGCGAGTCGTCGGAGCGCTGGAGCGCTTTCGCCGCGCAATTGAAGCGCGAAACGGGCATCGACGCCGGATTCGAACGGCCCGGCGGCATCGAGTTGTGCGAGACGGCCGAGCAGCTCGAAGCCGGCCGGCAGCTGCTCCAATCGATTCATGCGCAGGACGCATCGCTCGACTACGAAGTGCTCGACATCGACGCGCTCAAGGCGCGTGTGCCTTCGGCATCGGACGAACTTGCGGGCGCGCTCTATTCGCCGCACGATGGCCACGCGAGCCCGCTCTACACGCTGCGCGCCATGCAGCAGGCCTTTGCGTCGCACGGCGGCACGTATCTTCCGCATAGCGAGGTGCGCGAGATTCGCCCTCGCGCGGGCCGCTTCGAGATCGACACGACGCACGGCATGCTGCAAGCCGGACGCGTCGTGCTCGCCGCGGGTCTCGACAACAAGCGCCTCGCGCCGATGGTCGGCATGAACGCGCCGATCACGCCTCTGCGCGGTCAGATCATGGTGACCGAGCGGCTCGCGCCGTTTCTCGACTATCCGACGCTGGTCGTGCGGCAGACGCGCGAAGGCTCCGTGCTCCTCGGCGACTCCGCCGAGCAGGTCGGCTTCGACGACGGCCAGACACGCGCCGTCATGGCCGATATTGCCCGGCGCGCACGCACCGCGTTTCCGGCACTCGCGCATGCGCGCATCGTGCGGGCATGGGGCGCGTTGCGCATCATGACGCCGGACGGACTGCCGGTCTACGAGGAATCGGCGGCGCATCCCGGCGCGTTCCTCGCCATTTGTCATAGCGGCGTGACGCTCGCCGCCGCGCACGCGGACGTCATCGCACCGTGGATCGCGGGCGGCGCACGTCCCGCGATTCTTCATCCTTTCGTCGCCACGCGCTTTTCGAATTAGACATGCCCACGCACTTCGAATCCCTCGCCACGCTGTCGACGCCGCTGGTGTGCATCGACATCGACGGCGCGCATCGGCAGGTGCCGACGCATTACACGGTCGCGGCGGCGCTGCTGGAAAGCGGCACGCTGGCGTGCCGGAACACGCCGGTCAGCGGCGCACCGCGCGGACCGTTCTGCATGATGGGCGTGTGCTTCGACTGTCTGGTCGAAATCGACGGCGTGCCGAACGTGCAGGCGTGCATGACGCGCGTGCGCGAAGGCATGCGTGTGCGTCCGATGTCCGGCAAGGCGAGACTCGCATGACACGGCATCCGGCACAGTCGAAGTGCGATCTGCTGATCATCGGCGCCGGGCCTGCGGGCATGTCGGCGGCGATCGTCGCGCGCCGCGCGGGCCTCGAGGTGTTAGTCGCGGACGAAGGCGAAGCGCCCGGCGGACAGATCTATCGCAACGCGTCGCGGTCTCCGCTCGCGGATGCATCCGTGCTCGGCGACGACTATCTCGCGGGACGCGCGCTGATCGACGCTTTCGAGGCCAGCGGCGCGACCCATCTCGCGCGCTGCGTCGTATGGCAGATCGAGTCCGGAAACGGCCGCGCCGTCGCCATGCTCACGCGCCGCGCGCACGACGGCGAGCCCGGCGGCACGCTCGACGTTTCGGCGCGCGCGGTGCTCGTCGCGACCGGCGCGCAGGAGCGTCCGTGGCCCGTGCGCGGCTGGACCTTGCCGGGCGTGATGGGCGTCGGCGCGGCGCAGACGCTGCTGAAGTCGTCCGGATTGGCGCCCTCGCAAGACGCCGTGCTCGCCGGCTGCGGACCGCTCTTGTGGCTGTTCGCATCGCAATTGCTGAATGCGGGACGCCGTGTGCGGGCCATCATCGACACGACACCGCGCGATGCCTGGCGCGCCGCGCTGCCTCATGCGCTCCCCGCACTCGCCGGCGCCGACTATCTGCTCAAGGGTCTGCGCATGATGCGCGCGGTCAAGCGCGCGGGCATCCCGGTGCATCGCCGTGCTGGCGCTTTTTCGATCGAAGGCGAAGGACGGGTCGAACGCGTGCGTTTCGTCGATGAACAAGGCGCGTCCCGATCGATCGGCACGTCGCTCGTGCTGCTGCATCAGGGCGTGATTCCGTCGACGCAACTGTCGCGCGCGCTCGCTTGCGAGCACGAATGGGATGCGTCGTCGGCCTGCTGGCGGCCTCGCACCGATGCGCGCGGGCGCAGCAGCGTGAAGAACGTGTGGATCGCGGGCGATGGCGCGGGCATCGGCGGGGCGAAGGCCGCCGCGCACGCGGGCACGCTTGCGGCGCTCGATATCGCGCGCGAACTCGGCGCGCTCGATGCGCCAGCCCGCGATGCACGCAGCCGTCCTGCGCGGCTTGCGATGAAACGCCATCTCGCCGTGCGTCCGCTGCTCGATGCGCTCTACGCGCCGCCCGCCGCGCTGCGCCGTCCCGCCGACGACGTAATCGTGTGCCGGTGCGAGGAAGTCACCGCGGGCGAGATTCGCGCGATCGCGGCGTTGGGCTGCCAGGGACCCAATCAGATGAAGGCATTCTCACGCTGCGGCATGGGCCCGTGTCAGGGCCGATGGTGCGGCACGACGGTCGGCGAACTGATCGCGCAGGTGCAGGAGCGCGCGGTCGGCGATGTCGGTTACTACCGCATCCGCGCGCCGATCAAGCCGGTCACGGTCGATGAAATCGCCGAGTCCATCGCGCTCGACGACGACTTCGCACGCGGCGAATTTCCCAGTTGAATCCATCCACGACAGACGAAACGACACCCCACACACGGAGCCCCCAATGAAGACCACCCGCGCAAAGACGATGTCGACCGCCGCCGCGCTCGCCCTGATGGCCGTCAGCACGATGGCATCGGCCAAGGAATGGAGCACGATCCGCGTCGGCGTCGACCCGACCTATCCGCCGTTCGAATCGGTCGCGAAGGACGGTCAGGTCGTGGGCTTCGACGTCGACCTCGGCAATGCACTGTGCGCGAAACTCAAGGCGAAGTGCGTCTGGGTGCAAAGCAGCTTCGACGGCCTGATCCCCGGCCTGCAGGCGCGCAAGTTCGACGTGATCCTGTCATCGATGGCAGCGAACGCGAAGCGCCGCGAGCAGATCGATTTCACGGACCGGCTGTACCGCAACCAGACGCGCCTCATCGCCAAGGAGAGCGCGCATCTGCTGCCCGACGCGTCGAAGCTCGCGGGCAAGCGGGTGGCCGTCGAACAAGGCACGGTGCAGGAAACCTATGCGCGGGAAAAGTGGGCATCGTCCGGCGTCGAAGTGGTCGCGTATCCGAGCTACGACCAGGCGTATGCCGATCTGACGGCGGGCCGCGTCGATGCGGTGCTGATGGATGCCGTGCAGGGCAAGCTGGGTTTTCTGGCGACGCCCGCGGGCAAGGGTTTCGCATTCGCGGGCGATGTGGTCTATGACGCGAAGATCATGGGCGACGGCGACGCCGCCGGCGTGCGCAAATCGGATCCGGAACTGCGTGAGGCGTTGAATGGCGCCCTCGCCGAAATGCTGCGCGACGGAACCTATCGCAAGATCGAAGCACGGTATTTCGATTTCGACATGTACGGGAAGTAATGTCCGTAGCTTGGCGCGTACACAGGGTCGCTCGTGAGGGCGGCCTCGAACACACGCTACCCGGCCGCGGCGGCGTCCTCGCCTAGTCGAAGCGGCGCGGCCAAAAACGTCCAGCAGTGCGCCGAAGAGGCGACTGTCCGTGGTCTTGCCGCGCCGTTGCTTGACGGCTTTTACGCCGCTCTATTTAGCGATGCCCACGCGTTCGCAGTCCGCGATCGCGCCGTTGCTGCCTTGCGTGTACTGCAGCGTGTAGCCGTTCTTGAGACCGCGATTGGACGCCAGCACGATCTGGCCGAGCGTGGTCGTCGTGGCCGCGCGCGTCGAACGTTGCTCGATGATCAGATCGGCGAGTTCGGGGTTCGCGCGCGCCGCGTCCGCATCGATGATGCGTCGCGCGTTCGACACGCTGCCGCGATACCAGCCGTAGAACGGGCGATACGCCGGACCCGCGTAATGGCTGTCGATGATCATGTACGGATCGAGACGCTTCAGCGCGGCCTCGACGTCGTCGTCGTTGAGGATGTACGCGAGATCGCCGCCCAGACGCGAACCCGGCTCGCCGATGTGCGCCGGATCGTAGCGCCAGCCGTCCGGCCCGTTGCGCAACTGCGACCACGTCTTGCCCGTCCACGTGACGACGTGCGACAACGCGATCGTCGACGTCGCCGTTTCGGGCGCCGTCACGCCGTTGACCTTCTTCGGCGCCTGCGTGATATAGAGCAGATCGCCCGGCAACAGCAGCTTCGACGTCGCATCGAAATTGCCGTGGTTGATGTCGAGCAACACGCCCATTTGCTTGACGCCCGCCCATTTCGGCGTCGTCGTGGCGCCCGCGGGCGTCATGCACGCCTGCGTCGTGATGCCGGTTTCGACTTCGCGATTGTCCGTGGTCAAGCCCGCGAAGTTGTAGACCCACGCGGTGAAGTCGGAGCAGTCGACGCCGTGCCACTGAATCTGCGCCGGCTCGAGCGCGGCCGCGTTCGTTTCGCCCTTGCGCTGCACGACCTGCGAGCCGTCGACGCCGCTGCGCTGCGCCGTGCACGTCATGCCGTACTTCTGCGCCGGATCGGTCTTTCCGCCCGACGTGCTGCCCTTGGACGAGTTGCGATATTTCGGATCGGCATCCGACGAATCGTCGAACGGCAGCCAGCCCGGAATATGGTGGTGGCAATAGTTGATGTTCTGATCGACCCAGTAATTCTCGACCGCGATCACCAGTTCACGCTGGAACGTGCCGATATCCGCGCACCCGGCGGGCGCCTGGATCGCGCCGTACTGGCCGGCGAGCGGCCCCCAGCTGCTCGGCGTCTTGAGCGTCGACCAGTTGGTCTTCGTCAGCTTGCCGGTGAGCTTCGCCTGCACGTCGTTTCGGCGGCCATCGAAGAGCGCGAGGTTATCGGTCAGAAGCGCGACGCGGTCGCCGCACGTGCTCGCGCTGCCCTTCGCGGTCTGCACCGCGCCTGGCATCACCGGCTCGATCTGTGCGACCGACCTGATGCCCGAGCGGTTGCGCGGATTCGACATGTACGTCGCCGCGCCCGTCGTGATCGAGCAGTTGCCGCCGCCCGGCGCGCTCACCGTGCCGTCTTCCGCGATGTTGCCCGCGCCCGCGTGACACGACGTCAGCGTGTCGCCGTTGGCCGCCTGCGCGACGATGTCCTGCGTGCTCGCCTCGATGCTGCTGCCGTCGGCCGTGCGGCTTTCGGACTCCGCGCCGAGGGCGAGCGCCATCTTCGCGCCGTCCGTGACCGTCGACGCCGTGCCGGCCGCGACGAGTGCCGGCATGGTTTGCTGCACGTCGATATCGCCGGCGAACGCGTTCACGCGCGCCATAGCCGCCGCGATATTGCCCGCGATAAGACCGCCCGCGGCGCGCGCATCGGCGACGATCGCATTCGAATACGCGGAGACGACCATCTGCGAAGGCGCGCTCAGATAGACCGCGTCGAGTTCGCCGGTGAGCGTCGTCGCCGTGCCGTTCGCTTCTTCCTCGAAGCTGCCGCCCGTCACGCGCACGAGCAGCGGATAGCGCAGCGTGCCCGTCAGCTTGAACGTGCCGTCGCTGCCGGTCGTGGCGATGGCGGAAGCCTTGTCGGCGACGGTGCCGTCGGCCGCGATCTCATGCACGGTCACCGATGCGTTCGCGACCGGGCCCATGTATACGCCGCCCGACGTCGACGGAGTCGATCCGCCGCACGCGGACAGACACAGGGAAAACGCCGCGCTCGCCGCGGCGGTGAAAAGAATGGGCTTCACGATGACCTTACCGATAAGGATGCGGGCGCGGCGATGAACCGCGCTTGATGTGTCCGATGCGGCTTTCGGAAAGCCGACCATCGACGTCATCAGCGTAAGGCAAGCGTCAGCACCGCGATCCGGCGATCAGACTCGAAAACGGCCGGTTGTTCAGCGGATTCGAAAGGCTAAAGAAGAGCGGATCGTGGCCGCGCGGCGCATCCGTGACGTCACGCTCGACCGCCGTGCCATGACAGGGTCTCGCTGATTGCTCTCGGCCACTAGCGGTTGTTTATCGCCACGCTGAGGTTCAGACCGGATCAGGGTCGCCGTTTGCTTCGCCCATCAGCGGATTTACCAGCGGGCTTGCGCGACCCCGCCGCTGGCTTGCCGGCGGATTTGCCGCGTGGCTTCTGCACGCCGAAAGGATTGCTGCCAGGCGAGATCATGCCTTTGTCCGCGTCCGCAACGCGGGACGTCGAGGCCGGCGCGACTTTGGGCTTCTTCGGCTTTTTGGGTTTCTTGATGATCTGGCCCGTCGCGCTGGTTTGCGGCACGCGGTGTTCGGCCTCGAAACCCGGCTCTTCTTCACGCGGCAGCGTTTGCCGGATCAGCGCTTCGATCGCGGCCAGTTGCGGCGCTTCATCGGCACACACCAAGGACACCGCCACACCGCTGGCGCCCGCGCGTCCGGTACGGCCAATACGGTGCACATAGTCCTGCGCGACGATCGGCAGATCGACGTTGATCACCAGCGGCAAGTCATCGATATCCAGCCCGCGCGCGGCTACGTCGGTGGCGACCAGCATGCTCACTTCGCCCGTCTTGAAGCGCTCGAGCGCACGCAAGCGCGCGGGCTGCGGCTTGTCGCCGTGAATGGTGTCGACGGCGTATCCCGCTTCATCCAGCATCGCCGCCAGATAATCCACGCCATTGCGGGTTTTGACGAACACCAGCGCGTGTTCCCAGTTGTTCTCGGCCACGAGATGCATGAAGAGATCAGGCTTGTTTCTCTTGTCCACCGGCACGACCCACTGCCTGATCTTGCTGGCCGTCGCATTGGGCGGACTGACGCTGATATTGACCGGCCCGCGCAGAATGCCCGCCGCCATCGCGCGGATATCGTCGGTGAAGGTGGCGGAGAACAGCAGCGTCTGGCGCTCGGTCGGCAACGCCGCAAAGACAGCGTTGAGTTCGCGCGCAAAGCCGAGATCGAGCATGCGGTCGGCTTCGTCCAGCACGAGCGTCTGCACTTGATCGAACTGCACCGCGTTCTGCCGATTGAGATCCAGCAAACGGCCCGGCGTGGCGACGAGCACATCGACGCCCTTGCGCAACTTCATCATCTGCGGATTGATGCTCACACCGCCGTAGGCGGCCAGATATCGCAAGTCGAGGCCTTTGCCGTATTCGATGAAACTCTGCAGCACCTGTTCTGCCAGCTCACGCGTAGGCACCAGCACCAGAACGCGCGCCCGGTTGCTGGACACCGGCGGACCGTGCTGCACCAGCCGTTGCAACAGCGGCAGCGCAAAACCCGCCGTCTTGCCAGTGCCGGTCTGCGCCGCAGCCATGACGTCCTTGCCGCCGAGCACGGCAGGAATCGCCTTCGCCTGCACCGGCGTAGGTGTCCGATATTCGAGGTCCTGCAGATTACGTAATAACGGACCGATCAGGCCAAGCGAGGCGAAGGACATGCACGTATTCCGGGCTAAAACCGCAATTTTAGCTTTACGAAGCGCGCATCGGCGGCGCGCGCCATCGAAAGCGGCGCGAAAGCTCGGGTTCCAGATTCGCATCGATGAACCCGCCGCGCTTGCGAGATCGAGGAGACACCGCGATGACCCGCTTCATCGATTGCGATGATGGATGAAAAGGCCCGCGTTTAGAATGCGCTCTTCGCTATCGGCGCAACGGCTATTCGAACAAACGCTGTCACTGCAGCGACAAGGACAATCGAGACCATGCTCAGAAAGAAGGTAATTCCGCTCGCTTTCGCGATTCTTCTCCATGCGTTGCCCGCGAGCGCCCAGCAGACGACGAACCGCGACGAGTTTTACTGGCTCGGCGAAATCAACAAGGCTACCGCGGTCATCAATAGTCAGGAAGGGTTGCTGGACAAGGCGTTGGTGCCCGGCATCGCGGCAGGCCTCGCCAAAGTGATTCACGACGGCAATCAACCCGGCGGCAAGCGCCCTTCCACCGTCATCACATTCGAGCCGCTGCTGATTCAAGCCGCAGGAATGGATGTGACGCTGCTGCACGCCGGGCGCTCCAGCCAGGACATGCATGCCACGTATCGCGCCGCCATCTTGCGCGACGATATGCTGCGCCTCGCCGAACAGTTGAACAAGACATCCGCGACGCTCGTGACGCTGGCGCAAAAGCACGAGCGCACCATCGTGCCGAATTACACCAATGGCGTCGCCGCCCAGCCGAACAGCTACGGGCATTATCTGCTCGGTTACGCTGCCGCCCTCGATCGCGACGCGCAGCGCATCCGCGAAGCGTACGCACGCATCGATCTGTGCCCGATGGGAACCACGGTGCTGAACGGCACGAGCTGGCCGCTGGACCGCGTTCGCATGGCGCAATATCTGGGCTTCGCCGACATCGTCGACAACGCCTACGACGCGCATCAGATCGCCGCGGTCGATCATCCGGTAGAAGTCGGCTCGATCGTGACGAGCATCGCGCTTCATGCGGGCAGTTTCATCGAGGACGTCATGACGCAATATGCGCAGCCGCGTCCGTGGATTCTGCTTCAGGAAGGCGGCAACAACACCTACGTTTCCAGCGCGATGCCTCAGAAGCGCAATCCGGGCCTGCTGAATTCGACACGCGCGGATGCATCGACTGCCATCACGCTCGCGATGGGACCGGTCATTCGCGCACACAATCTGCCGCCCGGCATGCCGGACGCGAAGGAAGTCAGGGACAACAAGGAAATGGTGAACAGCGCTATCACCGTCCTGCGCAAATGGGACGACATTCTCAAGGCTTTGGTGATCGATCAGGGCCGGGCGCTGGAGGAACTGAACAGCGACTGGACCGCATCGCAGGAAGTCGCCGACGTGCTGATGCGCAAATACAAGCTGCCTTTCCGATTGGGCCACCACTTCGCGTCGGAGGTCGTGGAATACGCGCGAGCGAACGATATCAAGCCCAGCGATTTCCCCTACGATCAGGCGCAGCGCATCTACGCCGAAACGACCAAAGGCTACGGCAACGGCGTGCTGCCGATGAGCGAAGAGGAATTTCGTTCGACGCTGAATCCGGCGGCTATCGTCGATAACCGGCGTACCGTCGGCGGGCCTCAACCGGCCGAGATGGAACGCATGCTGACTGCGGCAAGAGCGAAGATCGCGCAGCAGGACGCATGGGTGGCCGAGAAGCGCAAGACGATCGATTCATCGTTGGCCGGACTCGATCGTGACTTCGACAAGCTCTTGAGCAGCCGGTGATCGTCCGGGTGTTGCAACGGGCTGCTCGACCCAGGCGAATGAACGCTCAGAGTGCCGTCAGACGGCGGTCCGGCGCATCGTCGAGATTCGCGCGGGCCGTCGCGGCTCGCGCGATTTCAAGCCGGTTGCCGCCGCGCGATTTTGCGCTGTAGAGCGCGCGATCCGCGGCAGCGAGCACTTTTTCCAGCGTGTCTTCATCGGTGCCGATGCGTGCCATGCCGATACTCACCGTCGCCTCGATCTCCACGCCGCCCGCCGTGCGCGTGACGGTCTGCGCGAAGCGGCGAACGACGGCTTCGGCCAGGTCTTTCGCGCGGGCGCTTTCGTGCCCCGGCAACAGCGCGGCAAACTCTTCGCCGCCGATGCGCGCCAGGATCACATCGCGTCCGAGCACGCTGCGCAGAATCTTCGCGAACGACTTCAGTACGTCATCGCCGGCTTCGTGGCCGAAGCGGTCATTGATCGCCTTGAAGCGGTCGAGGTCGAGCGCGAGACACGACGCCGGCGGAAAGGCGTCGCTTTCGCGGATGACGCGTGCGCCTTCTTCGAAGAACCATCGGCGGTTGCCGAGACCCGTGAGGTAATCGGTCTGCGATTCGCGTCGCAGATCGGCGTGGGCTTCGTCGCGCGCGAGGCGCAGGAGCGTCATCGGCAGAACGACGGAATAGAGCACGCCTTCATACATCGTCGCCTGACCGGCGATCGCCAGCAACTGCGGTCCGAACGACGCCGCCAGCCACGGCAGAATCGCGGCCCTGAATGCGTAGAAGAGCGCGTGGCCGCCCGTGACGGCCACGGCGATGTTGCGCGACTGCTTCCATTTCGAATCTTGCGTGCCGAGGAGTCCGCGCGCAGTCAGACCGCACACCACGGCAATGGGAATGGCGCTGATGTACGCCCACATGACCGCTTCGCCGCGCTTGCCCGCGATGGCCCAGGCGAGCGCGAGCATCGACAGGATGCCGACGGCGAACCGGCCGTAGCGGCGTCCGTTCAGGAGCGCGACGCCTTGCAGATTGAGCAGATACCCGCCGACGATGATGAGATTCGACACCGCGGCCCCCACGACGCCGGGGAGGCCGGGCACGCCGTGCCGCATCGACGCGGCGGCGCAGCCGAGCGCGAGCGTCGCATAACCGGCCGCGAGCACGCCGAGTTCGCGCCTGCGCCGCGGATACGACCGGCGCTCCCAGAGCGTCAGCGCGCTGCTGGCGAGGAGCGTTCCTATCGCTAACAGGTAAAGGGTGATGAGGTCGACACGCATGCGCTCGTTAAGCCTTCTTCCGGCCGAAGACGATCTGACATGACTCGTTTACGGCTGCAGAATCGGAAAATTTAGGCACGCGTGCCGGATTCGGACGCGTGCCGTCAGCCTGATTTACCGCGCCCCGTCTTTTGCTGAAGTTCGTCGATGCGGCGGGACGCGTCGGCTTTCGTCAGGGTTTCGTCGAAAGGCTCCTTGGCTTCTTCGCAGAGCGTTTTGAGGTAAGACGCCTGCGCGCCGGTCATCGGCTCATCGCCTGTGGTCCAGTCGGCGGGGTCTTTTTCCGCGTTCGACGTCGGGTGCGATTTGGGGTTGTCTTGCGGATCGGCGGATTTCTGGGTCATGCTGGGATCTCCTTGCAATGCCCCTTGCTGCGCAAAGAATGTGCCCTGCCTGGGCGAAAGCCCCGACGTGTGATGCCGATATGGGCCGTACTGGATTCGAACCAGTGACCAACGGATTAAAAGTCCGCTGCTCTACCAACTGAGCTAACGGCCCGGCTCGCCCGATCTCCGCCCGCCACAAAGGCGCTTCTTGGGTGCCTGCCCTGGCCGATGGCCGGCAATCGCGTGTATGTCCGCGCGAGCGCTCCTTGATGACGGTGCGCATCCGGGTCTGCGCAGTCGGAGGGTGGCGGCAGACGGCCGCCACCCACGTTCTCCTGTCGTTGCTGCCCGCCCGCCGGCCTCAGTTCGTACGCACTTCGATTCGGCGCGGCCGGGCTTCGTCGCGGCGCGGTATCGTCAGCTTCAGCACGCCGTTCTTCAGGTTCGCATCGATTTTCGATGCGTCGAAGTCAGCCCCCAGCGAGAACGCCCGCGCGAAATGAGGCTGGCGGATCTCCGCATGCTGCAGGCGCAGTCCTGCCGGCGTGGGCACCACCGCCTCGGCCTCGATGTACAGGTTGCCGTCGTGGACCTTCACATCGAGCCGGTCCTTCGTCACGCCGGGCAGATCCGCCCACAGAGTGACGCCCTGGCTATCCTCGAAGACGTCGACGGGCGGCGCCAGCGTGATCCGGCGTGGCGACTGCTCGTCGTCGCGCCGAGCCACCGTCGTGTCGTCTTTCCTGGCAAGTTTGGTCGTGTCGTTCATGATGTCCTCCTACGTTCTGCGACGCGTTTCATTGAACCGTGATGGCGCGCGGCTTCGACGTCTCCCGCTTGCCGATGCTCACGGTCAGGCAGCCATTGGTGTACTGCGCCGTGACCTTGTCGGGGTCCGCGTGCTGCGGCAGCTCGATGACGCGCCGGAAAGCGCCGACGAACCGCTCCTGCGCATAGGTACGCGTGTCGTCGCCGGCTTCCGGCTGTGCGCTCCCGCGCTCGCCGCTGATGGTCAGCAGCCCCTTGTCGATCGATACATCGAGGCTGGCCGGATCGACACCCGGCGCGAACGCGACGATCTCGATCGAGTCGTCGGTCGAACCGATGTTGACCTGCGGGAAGGCGCCCGAGCGCCCGGAACGGATGCTGGAGGGGAAACCGCCGAAGAGGCTCGCCATCTGCTGTTGCAGACGGTCGAACTCGCTGAAAAGGTCGGTCCCGAAGTAGAGATCGCTCATGGTCATTTCCTCCTTGAAACCAGCAGGAAGACGAACCGGCCTACGCGCTCCAGTTCGTCTGCCATGCTGCGGGCAAACAAATCGAAACACGCAGCGCGCCGGACTGCTGGCGCGACTGCCTGAGCGGAATTCAAGATAGGATCCCGAGCGGAAATTTCAAGGGGATTTTTGCGACTTTCCGCTCTTGAATTGGAATGCTCGCACCCTATCTTCACGACGCTTCCGACGGACCATGCGAGGACATCATGGAATTCGAATACGATTGGCTGACCCTGGGCCGGCACCGAATCCGGCTGCGCTCGACAAGGGGTTTTCCGACCGAGACGATGCGTACGGCGGTCGAGGTCATCCGGCTGGCGATCGACAGCAACATGAGCGCGCGTGCGCGGCTCGTTGAAGTCGTCTTCCAGCAGGAATCTGCTTACGAGATTGCCGTCGGCACCACGTTCGCCGACGACCGGTTATGTGCGCCGCAACTGGAGGTGGCGATCGCGACGGTCCTCGGCCTGCAGCCCACGAAGATCAATATTTCCGTGACGGTGGTCACGCAGGAAGAGGTCGATCTGCACTTCGGAGTCTACGAGAGAATGCTGGCCGAAAAGCTCGGCGTGGTGCCGCCGATCCAGTGAACCGTCGCACGCGACACCAGAGCTCCAGACCTGCGGCGAACAATGAGTGCGCGACCTTGTCCCGGCGTCCGGTAACCTCGAGCAGGGGCCGGACCTTCGATCTCGCGTCACGCCATTAGAACTCAACCGCCCTTTCCTTCCCTGAGCCGCGCGCGATGCGCGGCGACTTTCGCGCGGTTCCCGCAACTGGCCATGCTGCACCAGCGGCGAGCGTGACCGCGCGTGTGATCGGCGAATAGCAGCGTGCATGTCGGACCTTCGCACGCTTTGACGTAGGTGAAATCCTCTTCGCAGACGAGTTTCGCGAGCGCCTCGACAATCGGCATCAGCAGCGACTCGGCCGTCGGATAGCGGCGCTGCATCGCGAATGCAAGCCCGCTCGAAGCGCTCGCATCCGCGACGATCGCGCCGTGTTGTTCATCGCGCTTCAGCACGGTGTTCAGCGCTTCCAGTTCGCGCAGGTCTTTAGCCGCGAGCGGCCGCCCCTTGTTCTTCTGCACGAACGATCTGAACCATTCGCGCAAGCCGCGCGCCTTCGCCGCGACCTCGTCCAGTTCGGCGGGTGCGATTTGCGAACGCATGTGCGCAAGCACGTCGGCGGGCACGAGGCTCGCCTGTTCGAGCCAAGACAAAAAGCCCTCGCCGTCGGCGAGCCAGTCGACGGGTTCATCGACCGGCGTGGCAACCGAGTTGAGAAAGTCGAGGCCGGGCGCGTCAGCCACGAAGAATGCGGGAAGTGAGCGGTATTCCATTTCTTCGGTCCAGCGGTGTTTCTACGATGACTTCATCGTAACCGCTAAAAACGCACTTGACAAGTTACCCAGTCGATAAGTAACCTTCATCGCAGACGTTTAACGGTTACACGAACGAACGCCCTCACTCGCGGAGAAACAACCATGTCCACCATTGCTCATCGCCATATCGACGTCGACGGTTTCAACGTGTTCTATCGCGAAGCCGGTCCGGCAGACGCGCCGAAGCTGCTCTTGCTGCATGGCTTTCCCAGTTCCAGCCACATGTTTCGCGACCTGATTCCGCTCCTGGCCGACCGCTTTCATATCGTCGCGCCCGATCTTCCCGGTTTCGGCCTCTCCGACATGCCGAGCCGCGACAGCTTCGCATACACGTTCGATAACATCGCCGGCGTGATCGACCGCTTCACGGAACGGGTCGGCTTCGATCGCTATGCGGTCTACGTCTTCGATTACGGTGCGCCGACCGGTTTCCGCCTCGCGCTGAAGCATCCGGAACGCATCGCGGCGATCGTTTCGCAGAACGGCAATGCCTATGAGGAAGGACTGAGCGACGGCTGGAGTCCGATCCGCGCGTATTGGCAGACGCCGACGCAGACGAATCGCGATGCGTTGCGCGCGATGCTCACGAAGGACACGACGAAGTGGCAATACACGCACGGCGTGCCCGATGCGTCGGCGGTTTCGCCCGATGGTTACTCGCTCGACGACTACTATCTGAACCGTCCCGGCGCGCACGAAGTGCAGCTCGATCTGTTCGCCGACTATCGCAACAACGTCGCGCTTTATCCGGCGTTTCAGGCGTATTTCCGCGAGCATCGGCCGAAGTTTCTCGCCGTGTGGGGCAAGAACGATCCGTTCTTCCTGCCGCCGGGCGCGGAAGCGTTCAAGCGCGACATCCCGAACGCGGACGTGCGCTTCTTCGATACGGGCCACTTCGCGCTCGAAACGCACGCGGCGCAGATCGCGGCGGCGATCAAGGAATTCCTCGCCGACTAATCACGGGTAAGCAAGGCCGGGCGCGCACCCGGCCTTCGCTTTTACTGCGACATCGCGCCCGAAGCCGGATGGTCCATGCCCATCGCGTTGTTCTTCTTCATCTTGTCGCTCTTCTTCATCGAGTCGTGCGACATCGCGTCCTTGCTCATCGAGTCGTGAGACATGCTGTTTTTGCTCATGGCATCGTGAGACATGGCGTCGTTGGACATCGCGCCGCTCGCCTGCGCGAACGCGGACGAAGCGCCGAGCGCCATCATGGTTGCAAACACTGCGGTCATCAGTCGCTTCATGGTGCATCTCCTTCGTGGGTTGAAAAGCAAAAAATGCGGTGCGGCGATCAGGAACCGCCGAACCAGTTGTAGCCCTGGTCGACCCAGTAGCCGCCCGGATACGTATTGGTGACGAACATCTCGACGATGTGCTTCGGGTTCTTGTAGCCGAGCTTGGTCGGCATGCGCAGCTTCATCGGATAACCGTATTTCGCGGGCAGACGCTCGCCGTCGTATTCGAACGTGAGCAAGGTCTGCGGATGCAGCGCGGTCGGCATGTCGATGCTTTCGTAGTAGTCGTCCGCGCAGCGAAAGCCGACGTATTTCGCGGTCGTGTCCGCGCCCACGCGACGCAGAAACTCGGAGAACGGCGTGCCGCCCCATCGCCCTATCGCGCTCCAGCCTTCGACGCAGATGTGCCGCGTGATCTGCTCCGCGTGGGGCAGCGCATACAGCTCGGGCAAGGTCCACACACGCTTGCCCGTGACGAGGCCGCTCACCTTCAGCCGATAGTCGCCGCCATCGACATGCGGCACGTCGTCGATGCCGTAATACGCGTTGAACGGAAACGGTCGCGTGAGCTGCGCTTCGGTATAAGTGGGCGCGAAACGCTTCGGGTCGAAGAGCAGCGCCTGCGCGCGATCGTTCAGGCGCGAGACGGCGGTCAGGAACGTGTTGACCGAGTCTTCATCGGTGATGGAGCAGCCGGTCAACAGCGACAGGCCGCCGAGCGTCAGCATGCGCTTGCCGAAGAGACGCCGCGAAGGCATGTCGAGTTCGCGGCGCGCGTCCGCGAGTATCGAGGCGCGGTCGAGCTTCATGATCTTTCTGTCGTTCGTGTTCATCGCGAGTCTCCCGATCAGCGGCCGCGCAGCATGGTGAGCAGCGAACGCGGCACGAGCGCGACCATCGCGACATGCACGACCACGAACGCAGCCATCAACGCCATCGCGCCGAAATGCACGACGCGCGCGCGGTCATAGCCGCCCATCATTTCGCGCAGCAACGGAAACTGCACCGACTTCCAGATCGCGAGACCGGACAGGACGAGCACGATCAGATCGATCACGACGAAGAGATAAGCGAGCTTCTGCACCGCGTTGTATTGACGAAGGTCCGCGTGCGAAAGCTTGCCGGTGAGCGCCGCGATCAGATCGTGCAGGACGGCGCGCGGCGAGAGCGGAAAGAACTTTGCAAGAAAGCGGCCGCTCGCGAGATTGAGCGCGAGATACACGATGCCGTTGAAGACCAGCAGCCACATCGCGGCGAAATGCCATTGCAATGCCCCGCCGAGCCATCCGCCGAGCGTGATCGACGTCGGAATGACGATGCCTGGAAACACCGGCGAAGCGTCGTAGATGCGCCAGCCCGAAAGCATCAAGATCAGCGCGGCGAACGCGTTGAGCCAATGCGTGATGCGCAGCCAGAGCGGATGAATGGGCGGAATGCGTTGCGCGGTTTCGCGCGTCTGCGTGAGTGTCGTTTGCATGTCGGTCCCCGTGATGAAGCGTCGGATACGGGTGAATTCGTCGCGAGTCCGCGTTCGGTTACAGACGGGTTTTTCTTTTTCTGTTTCCCGTCGTGTAACCAATCGGCACGCAAAGACGAACTAGCTCACAAGACATGCAAGGAGTTCGTCATGCGGATACGCACGGCTTTCAACACGCTTGCGCAATGAAAAAGATGGACCGCGACGGCGCCTTTTCGACCCTCGTGAGCGCTATTGCGGCGCATCACGGCTTCGTCTATTCTGAAGCGCCCGATCTGACACACGACGCGTCCGCGCCCCGTACGCGCACGTCAGGCGTCGTGTATGAATCGCCGTCCGGCCGTCTCGCCAATACGGGAACCATCTTGCAAGAAGCGGAAAACCGCCTGAGAGTGCTTTTCATCGCCGGACTCGATGGCGACCCGAACGCATACCGCGATTTTCTGCAGGCGCTTACGCGGCACTTGCGCGGCTATCTGCGCAGACGCATTCCGCAGCATCGCGACGATGTCGAAGATCTCGTCCAGGACATTCTGCTCGCCGTGCATAATGCGCGTCACACCTATCGCACCGACGAACCGCTGACCGCGTGGCTGCACGCAATCGCGCGCTACAAGCTGATGGACTATTTCCGCTCGCGCGCACGCCGCGAATCCCTGAACGATCCCATCGACGACTATGCCGACTTGCTCGCCGTCTCCGACGACGAACCCGCGCAAGCGCGGCGCGACATAGGCAAATTGCTGGAGGACTTACCGGACAAGCAGCGCCTGCCGATCGTGCATATGAAACTCGAAGGCTTGTCGGTGATGGAAACCGCGCGCATCACGGGGCTGTCGGAATCGGCGGTCAAGGTCGGCGTGCATCGTGGGCTCAAGGCGCTCGCCGCACGGCTTCGGGGGTTGCGATGAAAACCGACGACCTCATCGGGCTGCTCTCGAATCAGGTGACGCGCATCGATCGCGGCGCGGTGGCGCGGCGCTTCGCCAGGGCGCTGCTGCTGGGCGCGCTCGGCTCGGTGATCCTGATGGCCATCGTCTACGGCGTGCGGCCGGATCTCGCGAGCATCGCGCGCACGCCGGTGTTCTGGGCCAAGATGGCGTATCCGTTCGTGGTGGCGATCGGCGCGTTCATCGCCGTGACGCGGCTCGGGCGTCCGGGCGTTCGTGCGGGTTATGCGTGGGCGCTCGTCGGCGTGCCGTTCGTCGCGGTGTGGCTCGCGGGCTGGCTGGTGCTCGAGGGCGCCGCGCCGGCCGAACGTCTGCCCATCGTGCTCGGCCAGTCGTGGCGTACGTGTCCGTTCAACATTCTGCTGCTGTCGGTCCCGACTTTTCCCGCCGTGTTCTGGGCGATGAAGAGTCTCGCGCCCACACGCCTTCGCCTCGTGGGCGCGGTCGCCGGTCTGCTCGCGAGCGCGATCGCCACCGTCGCCTATTGCCTGCATTGCCCGGAGATGAGCCCGGCGTTCTGGAGCGTGTGGTACGCAATCGGCATGATGCTGCCCGCGGGCATCGGCGCTTGGCTCGGGCCCAGGCTGCTGCGCTGGTGATCGGCGTCGTGAGGCGCGAGCGTACCGAAGCCGATCCTGCCAGGCCCGATCAATGCTGATGTAAGGAAGCGCGACGTCGCCGCGTCCGATCAGATGTCAGCCGGAGCAACGCCATGGGCCCCACTTCCCTTACTTTCGACATCGATCCCACCCCGCGCCGGGCAGACGGCGAGTTCATGGCCCACGCGCGAATCACCATGCCCGCGGAAAACGGAAGCGAGGGCCAGATCTTCATGAGCGGCGATCTTGCCGGATTCGACACGCGCGAAGACGCGATCGCGTACGCAAGGATCTGGGCCCGCGACTGGATCGACGCTTTCGTGCGGCTCAATACGCGATGACGCGTCCGCACGATCCCATCCCTGATATCGACCACCGAGACGAAAGCATGAACCAGCCGGAAAACAACGCAGCCAATGCAGAGGACGAGCGCGAAAAAGACCGCGCGGCTCGCGAAGCGCTGGACCGCGGCGACAAGGAAAAAATCGACAAAAAGCTCGATGAACTGGACGTATCGACAACCGAGTCCGGAAAAGACCAGTCGTCGAAACCGGACACGGAAGGATCGAATTCATCGAGCAAGAACCTCGACGAGCAAGGCGACTAGCCGGGCTCCGCGTCCCGCCCGAATCGATCGATCAGGCGGGACGAGTCGCGGTCAATGCTTGTCCGGCAGCGCATACGCGATCACGTAATCGCCGAGCTTCGTCAGAAACGAGCCGTGACCGCCCGCCGCGATCAGCACGTACTGCTTGCCGTTCGCTTCGTAGGTCATCGGGGTGGCTTGGCCGCCGGCGGGCAAACGCGCTTCCCAGAGCTTTTCACCGGTGTCGGTGCTGAAGGCGCGCAGGTAATCGTCCTGCGTCGCGCCGATGAAGAAGACGTGCCCGGCGGTCGTCATCGGTCCGCCCAGCATCGGCATACCCATGCGGAACGGAACCGGAATCGGCGATGCATCGCGCGTCGTGCCGATGCGTTTCTTCCAGATCACCTTGTTCGTGTCGAGATCGAGCGCGGCGACATAACCCCACGCGGGTTGCTTGCAAGGCAGACGCAGCGGAGACAGGAAAGGATTCAGCTCCACGCCATACGGCACGCCGTATTGCGGCTGAATGCCGACTTCGGTGCCGGTGCCCGCCTGGCCCGCTTGCGGCGGATCGATCGGATTGCCGGGGCCGCGCGGCACGAGCTTCGAGACGAACGGCAGCGCGATCGGATTGGCGATTGCGATGCGTCGGTCCGTATCGACGGCGAGCCCGCCCCATTCGAACATGCCGAGATTGCCGGGGAACACGAGCGTGCCCTGCTCGGACGGCGGCGTGAACGGCCCTTCGTACTTCAGCCGATGAAAGATCACGCGGCACATGAGCTGGTCGTACATCGTCGCGCCCCACATGTCCGCGTCGGTCAGGTTCTTTGCGGGCCGGAAAGTGAGCTGCGAGAACGGTTGCGTCGGCGAGAGGCGATCGCCCTTGGCCGCGCCTTGCGGGACCGGCTGCTCGGGCGCGGGCACGATCGGCTTGCCGGTGCGACGGTCGAGCACGAAGATGTTGCCGGTCTTAGCCGGTGCGTAGATCGCCGGAACGATGTTGCCGCTCTGATCCCTGATATCCGCGATGGTCGGCTGCGCGGGCAGGTCCATGTCCCAGAGATCGTGATGCACGGTCTGATAGAACCACGCCAGCTTGCCCGTCGATGCGTTGAGCGCGAGCAGCCCGCTCGCATAGCGCTCCTGATCGGGCGTGCGGTTGCCGCCCCAGATATCGGGGGTCGTCACGCCCATCGGCAGATAGACGAGATCGAGCTTCGCATCGTAGGCAGCGGGCGCCCACGAGTTCGGCGAGTTCTGCGTGTAGCTATGTTGATCGTCGGGGATCGCGTTCGGGTCGTGCGCGCCGGGATCGAAGGCCCACAGCAGCTTGCCGGTGTTCACGTCGAAACCACGGATCACGCCCGACGGCTCGCGCGTGCCGTAGTTGTCCGTGACCGCGCCCGCGACGACGATCACTTTCGACGTGACGATCGGCGGCGACGTCGGCTCGTACTGGCCGGGCGTCTTGACCGGCTGCAGATGCTGAAGATCCAGCACGCCGTTCGTCGCGAACTCGGGGCACGGCTTCCCGCTCGCGGCGTCGAGTTCGAAGAGACGCCCATCGTTGACGGGCAACACGATGCGGCGCGCGCACATCGGCAGATTCGTCGTGTTGCCGGCAGCGCGCGCCTGCTCGGCAGCGGGCGTCTCGTAGTACGACACGCCGCGGCAAGTCACGTGCTGGAAACTCGGATCGGGCTTGAGCTTCGGATCGAAGCGCCATTTCTCCTTGCCCGTGGCGCCATCGAGCGCGATCGCATTCTGATGCGGCGTGCAGAAGAAGAGCGTGCCGTCGATGGCGAGCGGCGTCACTTCATCGGTGATCTCGACCGGATCGTTCGGGCCTTTCATGTCGCCCGTGCGAAAGCGCCAGGCTTCCTTCAGTTCGTGCGCGTTGCCCGCGTTGATCTGCGCGAGTTGCGAATAGCGCGTGCCGGTCTGCGTATTGCCGTAAGCGCGCCAGTCGCCATCTTGCTGCGCGGGCGCAGTGGCGGCAGCCGACGGCGCCGCGCGCACCGTGCCGTCCAGCTCCTGCGGATCGTTGAACACCGCATATGCGAGCGCGATGCCCGACAGCACGATGGTCGCACCGAGCGCGAGTGCGCCGGACTGCCGGGGCCACGTAAAGATGCGCAGCACGAATGGCAGCACCATCCATATGCCGACGATGACAAGCACATCGAGACGCGGCGCGAGCGCCCAGAAGTCGAAGCCCGACTCGACGATCGCCCATATCAGCGTGCCGAGCAACAGCGCCGCGTAGAGCCACAGCGCGAGGCCGTTGGCGCGCCAGACGAGCCACGCGATCACGAGCATCGCCACGCCGGCGACCACGTAGTATGGCGAGCCGCCCACCGCGATCAGCCATCCGCCGCCGACGGCCATGTAAAGCCCCGACAGAACGAGAAAGACGATCGTGATCCACTTCGGCACGGACGAAGGCGAACGATGCCGCGCGGGCGGCGGCGAGGAGGATGTGTTCATTCGATGGAAAAAGGATGCGTTGCCGGCAACGCAGCAGTCGTCGTGCCTGTCGTTTGCTTTACTTGGGGACGTGGGCCACGACCGCGCCGGTCGCGTCGACGATTGCGGTCTCGCCCGATGCGCTCACCGATGCCGGCGGCTCGATCGATTCCGCGAGCACGAGTTTCGGCGCGCCCGGGTCCGGCTGCGATGACGTGGCGCCTATTGCATCGATGACATCGGCGGCTGTCGCGGCGATGATCGACAGCAGATCGCTTGCGTACGACAGGAACGCGACCGGCAATGCAGGCTGCGCTTCGCTGGCCTGCGGCGCGCCCCACTGAACGCGCACATCGGCGAGCGCGGATTTCATCGTCTTTTCGTTCAGTTCTCCGAGTTGCCGGAAACCGACCGCAAAACTGGAAGCGGCGCGCAAGCCCGTCTCGAGATTCGTGCGCGCGACGGAGAAGAAAGGCTGCATCAGAACAGGAAACATTTGTACGCTCCATTAGCGATGAAAGTCGGCGAATCATGGAGCAACGGATATGCCATACACGCGGGACTTTCGTTTCGTCAGGACGGCACGCCGATTGCGCCACGCACATGCGCGTCTCTCGACGCGCACCGCGACTTCATCGCATTCAAACGATTTCCAGTGGAGGCAAGCATGGCTGACAACGACCGCGCGCTCGAACCCGTCAACGCTATCAAGACCGAAAGAGCCGACAGCGCCTATGAATTCCCGACGAGCGACAACATGACATCCTCGAATGGAGACCACAGCAGCTTTCGCGAAGCATCGAAGTCATGGGATGCAGGCAACGATGCAACGTCGACGAGCAATCTGCGCTCCGATGCGAAGGCCCGGTTCGCCGACATGCAAGACGCGATGACCCGAAAGTACCGCGCCGCCGCCGATACGACCGACGACTTCGTGCACGAGAATCCGTGGAAGGCGATCACGATGGCCGCGCTGGTCGGCGTGGTCGTGGGCATGCTCGCCGCGCGCTGAGCATCGCTCGTTCGCTGAAAAGGAGGAAAGCATCATGGACGTCCCGGCTAGCGAAGAACAGATTCGGGCACTCGCTTATCGGCTTTGGGAAGAAGCGGGCGGCCCTGAAGGCCGCTCGGACGAGTTCTGGATCATCGCGCAGCAGCAACTGGCGACCGAGCCTGGCATGGGCGGCAACGAATTGCCGGGAGGCGAGCCCGCCGGCGCATCGCCGTCCTCTCGCTGATCTCGAAGATGACTCGACGACGCGCTTACTCGAACCTCGGTTTGCGCGTCGCCCGAAGATAGCGGCGGCCGGCGTCGAGCAGCAGCAAGGCGGCGACGCCCATCGCCACGCCGCGCATGCCGGGCGGATCGATGCGCGCATCGGTGTAAAGGCTTCGCTCGCGCACCTTGCCGTTGCGGCCCGACCGTTCGCGCAGACTGCCCGCCCCTTCATACAACGCGTCGCCTTCGCCATGAGGCTGCCGCGTGAGTTGCGCCTTCACGCCGACGAGACTGACCAGCCTGTCATACAGTCGCGGTGCGCGCTGGCCGAACGACGCCATCGCGCGCGACGCCCCACCGACATGGACATCGCGCTCGGGCACCTCGGCGCAATGCAATATCGCTTTAGCGACCACCTCGGGCGCATAGACCGGTTGCGGCAGCTTCGGCTCGTGCGTGAGATAGTTTCGCGCGTGCTCGACGAAGAGCGTGTCGATTCCCGCAGGCTTGATGAGCGTGACGGACACCGGCGCACGATCGTTTTCCAGCTCGATGCGCAACGCATCGGTATAGCCCTTCACCGCATGTTTCGACGCGACGTATGCCCCTTGCAGCGGAATGGCGACATCCGACAATTCACTGCCGAGATTGATCAAAGCGCCGCCATGCTCGCGCAGATGCTTCAACGCACTGAGCGAGCCGTTCACGATGCCCCAGAAATTCGTATCGAAGAGCTTGCGCTGGTCTTCGAGCGGGACGTCGGTACATCGGCCATAGAGCGATACGCCCGCATTGTTGATCCATGTATCGAAGCGCCCGAATCGCGCGATGGCCGCATCGGCTGCGGCCTGCAACTGTGCCGCGTCGCCCACGTCCGCAACGGCGTAAGCCGCTCGCTGGGTGTCACCGTGCGATAACTCGTCCGACAGCGCCTTGAGCGCCGCTTCGTCGCGCGCCACGAGCATGAGGCGCGCGCCGCGCTTCGCCGCCATTCTCGCGGTGACGAGACCGATACCGCTCGTCGCGCCCGTGATGACGATCACTTGTTCGCTGAGTGGTTTGAGCTGTACTCGCATGATGATCTCGCCGGTTATGGTTGGACCAAACCGGGAGAGCATGCGACATGCCGCGTTACGCCCACGAGCGCGCGGGCCGTATGAAAGCGTCGGCCGGAATGCCCGCCGATCGTCCGGCCATGCGCTCGAATTCGATCGGGTCGTGGCTGCAAAACACGTCGAGCTTGCCGCGCGAATCGACGCTGGCGCACAGCTCACGCAGCCTCGCCTGATTCCTTAGCCGCGCCGCGCGGTCCTTTTCCATCATCCATTGATAGAACGCCAGTCCCGGTGTACAGCGCGGATGTTCGAGATCCATCTCCGTATGAAAGAAATACGCGTCGGCCGCCAGCAGCAGCCAACCGTTTTCCTTGCGTACCGCGATGCCCGCATGACCGAAGGTGTGTCCTCTGAGCGGCACGAGTGCGATATCGTCCAACGAATCCGAGAGCGGCCGCACGCATTCGAAGCCATGCCAGCGGTCGCCGGCGGTGGCATCGTGAAGTTGCCAGTTCGCCTGCGTCGACCATTGTTGAGGTCTGAAGCGCTGCCGATCGAGCCACGTCTGCTGACGCACCGCATAGTCGCGCTCGATGCGCAGCATATGCACCTTCGCGTGCGGGAAATCATCGAGGCCGCCCGCGTGATCGAAGTCGAGATGACTGAGCACGATATGACGCACGTCGCTGGCCGAAAAGCCCAGCCGTTCGATCTGGCGTAGCGCGGTCATCTCCTCGCGAAAGTCCGGCTTGAGCATCAGCAGGAAGAACGCCGACAGGCGGCTGCGCGGATCGGCGACATCGCGCAATCCGAAGCCTGTATCGATCAGAACGAGACCTTCGCCCGTTTCGACGAGCAGGCAATGGCACGTCAGTTCGCCCCGGCGCAGAAGGCCGGGCGTGCGGCCATCGAAGAGCTTGCCGCCGAGCGGACAACTCGATATGCAGTTGAGGTGATGAACACGCACGCCATGCCTCAAGCAGAGCGGTCTTCGCGCGGCACTTCGACCGGCAGCGCGCGCTTGTGGCGCGTCGCCGTATAGAAGCGGCGAATGGTCAGCAGCACTTCTTCGCTGACTTCCTTGCCCTCCAGAAAGTTGTCGATGTCTTCATAGCTCACGCCATAGCTATCCTCGTCGGGGCGTTGCGGCGTAAGCGATTCGAGATCGGCTGTCGGCACTTTCATCACGAGGCGATCCACCGCGCCCATCGAACGCGCAAGCGCACGCACGCGGCGCTTGTTCAGACCGGACAAGGGCAGCACGTCCGCGCCGCCGTCGCCGAACTTCGTGAAGAATCCCATCAGCGATTCGGCCGCGTGATCGGTGCCGATGACGACGCCCACCCGCGCGCCCGCAACGGCGTACTGCGCGATCATGCGCTCGCGCGCCTTGATGTTGCCGAGCACGAAGTCTTCCTGGAAGTCGTCCGTGTACTGCGCGCCACCCTCTTTGAGCGCCGCGAGCATGGCGTCGGATGGGCCCTTGACGTTGACGGTCAGCGTTTCGTCCGGACGTATGAAATCGAGCGCGAGCCGGGCGTCTTCCTCATCGCGCTGCGTGCCATAGGGCAGTCTCAGCGCGACGAAGTGCGCCTCATAACCGCTCGCGCGAAGACGTTCGACGCTCAGTTGCGCGAGGCGCCCCGCCGTCGACGAATCCACGCCGCCGCTGATCCCCAGTACGTAAGTGCGAAGTCCCTGCGATGAGAGATAGCCGCAAAGAAAGTCGATGCGCCGCTCGCGCTCGGCTTCGACGTCGAAATCGCTCGCGACACCCAGTTCGCGAATCACGGCTGCCTGCCAGCTGCGCCAATCGGTAGCTTGCTCGTTCATCGTTTCTCCCTGACTCGCTGTGCGTGCTGCTGATCGAAGTAGTGTTCGATGCGCGATAGCGCATAAAGCGCCGCTTCGCGCCGGACATCGTTGCGTTCGCCTTCGAATTTCTTCGTCTCGCTGAAGGTGACGATGGTGCCATCGCGCGCACGATACGACCACGCGAAGCACTGCGTACCCGATGGCGGCCCGTCGGGCACCGCATCGGCGACGCCCGTATTCGATACCGCGATCTGCGCGCAACATGCTTCCTGCCGCAGCGCGCCCTCCGACATCTCGCGCGCGACGGCTTCGCTCGTCAGCCCATGCTGCTGCATGGTGTCCTCGCGCACGCCGAGGAAGCCGGCCTTGCCAGTCGGCGAGTACGTGACGAAGCCCACGTCGAGACAGCTTCCGCTGCCGGGCACCGACGACACCAGCGAGGCGATGAATCCGCCGGTACACGATTCGGCTGTCGCGAGCATGAGTCCGCGCGAGGTGAGGAATGACACGGCCTGACGGGGAATGTCCATGATTCGGCCTTCCGAAAGGTTCTGGTCTGTTGCGATGCTGTTAGCAGTTCGTATGCCACTGCGGGAGCCCGGCATGTCGTGTGACAGCCGCAAAGAAAACGACGCACGCCGAACCCTGTCGGCGTGCGTCGATGTCGCGCTTACGGCAAGGCGTCGATCAGGACCGGGCTTCCGTTCCTTTGAGATTTCCATGCTTGTGAGCATGCGTGGCGCCGTACTTCAGCTCGAAGTGCGCGCCTTTTCCGCTCCGGGTGGGCGGAAAGTGCTCGCCTTCCACGCAGGTCACTTCGAACGTGTCCTTGCCGTCATCGTGGACCACCGAGTAGATACCCGAGACCTTCACGATCTCGCCCGGCTTGTATGAATTGTCGCCTGCCATCTTCATCTCCAGAGTGAACGAATTTCAGCCCTTCTGCTGCACTTCCTCGGCGAGTTGCGTCTTCGCGAGCTGGGTCAGTTTCTCGTCCGTGGCCTTCTCTTCCTGCAAGGTATCGAGCAAAAGTTTCATCGCGTCCTCGTTGCCGAGTTGCTTCGCGAGCGTCGCCAGCGTGCCGTAGGTCGCGATCTCGTAGTGCTCGACCTTTTGCGCGGCGGCGATCAACGCGGCGTCGCGAATCGGGCCCTGCTCGAAGGTTTCGATTTCGTCCTGCGCTTCCTCGACGAGACCTTCCATCGCCGCACATTTGATGCGCTTCAACTTGACGCCGAAGAGTTCGACCACCTGATCGATGCGCTCGATCTGCCCGTTCGTTTCCTCCAGATGCGTCTCGAACGCCTGCTTCAGTTGCCCGTTGGTCGTCGCCCGTGCGAGCTTCGGCAGCGCTCTCGTCAGTTGCTTCTCGGCGCTGTACACGTCGGAAAGTGCATGAATGAAAAGGTCCTGCAACGTTTTCGATGCCATGATGCCTCCGGTTCGGGATCGGGTTGATGGGACGCGCCGGCTCGACCGGCGCCCGCTTCTCTCCGCGCAATTCGCGTGCCGTGCAATCTTGATCAGCTTGCCTAACGGTTCTGGATGCGCAGTCGCGGCTATTCGAGCGCCATCGTCTCGATGGCGTCGCCGATGCGGCCCGCGTCGTCGTAATGCACCATGTGCCCGAGGCCCGGCATGATCGAAAGCGCGCTTTGTGCGATGTCCTTGTAAAGACGGCCCGACTGCGAGTCCGTATCGACGATTGCGTCGTCGCTGCCGGCAAAAATGCGAACCGGCACGTCGATCTCGCCGTATCGCCCGGACATCGATGCCGCGGCCGGAATCATGCAAGCGGCGTCCTCTGCCGTCGCGCGCATCTGCGACGGGCGCAAGACCAGTTCGCGCGGTACATGGCCGTGAAAGGCATCGGGTACGGCGCGCGGCGCGAACATGGCCTGCACCGTGCGGCCGTACATCATGCGAGCGACGATCGGCGACACGGTGTAGCGCAGCACATCGCCGACGATCGGCATGGCCGCGGGCGCGCTGATCGCAACGTCCGCGCGCGCAGTGGGATAGTAGTAACCCGAGATCAGCGTGAGCCCGCGAATGTCCAGACGTGGTTCGAGCGCCATCGCCGCTGCGACGAGACTGCCGAGCGAATGACCGACGACCACCGCTTGCGTCAGTCCCAGCCTTTTAAGCGCAAGCTGGATCGACGTGGCCTGAGCCTGCGGCGTCCAGATGCGCGCGCGCGGCCGCTCGCTGTGCCCGAAGCCGGGACGATCGAAGGCGATTACGCGGTGACGCCGGGCGAGCCGCTCGAACAATCCGCTCGCCACGAAGTCTTGCGACGCGACCAGATTGCCATGCAGCAGGACGACGACCGGGCCTTCTCCTTCGTCGAGATAGTGGAGGCGCACGCCATCGACGTCGATGAATTGGCCCGTGGGCGGAAAGTCGCGTTCCGCGCGCCGCGCTCGCATGGCCGTCCATGCGGCAAGACCGATCGACGCGACAGCCGCGCCGCCGGCTATCGCGCGGCGCGAGAGCAGGGATCCGGTTCGTGTATCTGACATGCGTTACCCGTTCGGTCTGATGAATCCGGCGAACCCGCGCTGCCTCGTAGACGCGCCAGCGAGCCCGCAAGAAAAAGCAGCCCCGCGTGGTTCCGCGCGGGGCTTCGTCCATCGCTTCGGCTTCGGTGCTCCGAAACCGTCAGCCGGGCTTATTGCACGCCCTTCTTCGCGGCGAGATCCTGCGCCATCTTCAGGTGCTTCTGGATGGTCGGCAGCGCCTTCTGCGCCGCCTTCTTGAGGTCGGCGTTCTGGCCTTCCTGCGCTTCCTTCTGGAAAGCGGCGACGGCCTTCTGATGCCCTTCGACGCCGACCTTCTGAATGTACATGGTGTCGAATTCCTTGCCCTTGAGCGGCTTGAGCGCATCGATAACCGTCGTGTCCGAATTGTCCGTCGGCACTTCGACGCCATGCGGCGCCGCCATCTTCAGCTGCATCGTCAGCTTCGTATGATCGATCATCATGTGATGCGCGAAGCTTTTCACGTCCTTGTCCTGCGACTGGCTGGTCGCCAGCTTGGCCGTGTCGATCTCGGTCGAGCTCGATTCGCTGGCGGCCTGTACGAAAGCCTTGTCCACCGCCGGCAGGTCGTTGGCCTGGGTGGTGCTCGCTGCCTGCGTCTGTGCCAGCACGGTGATAGGCGCCGCGCCGATGAAACCTGCCGCGACGAGTGTAACGAGAGCCGAATGTGCCTTCATGGAAGCCTCCTGAGTAAATGGTCGATCGCGGCATATGTCAGCAATTGCGATGCCGTGCCCCGCGCTGGACAGGCACAACGGCTGCTGTCGAAGGCCATGATTCATTGATCAAGGGAGCGAATCATGGCAAGCAACTCATCCTCCGGCGGTTCCAACAGCGTGTTCATCGACATGCAGAAAGCCTTGAAGGGCGTCGACTATCCCGCCGACAAGCAGACGCTCGTCGAAACCGCGCGCAGCAACGGCGCAAGCGAAGACGTGATGTCCGCGCTCGATGCGTTGCCGGATCAGCAGTTTCAGACGCCCGCGGAGGTGTCGAAGGCAGTCGGTCAGGAAGAAGGCTGAGTCGGTAGACGGCGCGCGCAGCGCATTGCCGCTCAGGTAAGCAGCTTCTTCATCTCGACGATGAGATCGGACTTGCCTTCGAAGCCGATGCCCGGCAGGTCCGGCATCGTGATGTAGCCGTTCTCGACCTTGACGCCGTCGGGGAAGCCGCCGTATGGCTGGAACAGGTCCGGATACGACTCGTTGCCGCCGAGACCCAAGCCCGCCGCGATGTTCAGCGACATCTGATGGCCGCCGTGCGGGATGCATCGGCTCGGAGACCAGCCGTGCTCGCGCAGCATGTCGAGCGTGCGCAGATATTCGACGAGACCGTAACTCAGCGCGCAGTCGAACTGAAGCCAGTCGCGGTCGGCACGCATGCCGCCGTAACGGATGAGATTGCGAGCGTCCTGCATCGAGAACAGGTCTTCACCCGTCGCCATCGGATTGGCATAGTAGTTGCGCAGCGTGGCTTGCAGTTCGAAGTCGAGCGGGTCGCCCGGCTCTTCGTACCAGAAGAGGTCGTATTGCGAGAGCGCCTTCGCATAGCGAATGGCCGTGTCGAGGTCGAAGCGGCCGTTTGCATCGACTGCGAGCTTTTGGCCGTCCTGCAGCACGCTCAGGATGGAGTCGATACGGCGCAGGTCTTCATCGAGCGATGCTCCGCCGATCTTCTTCTTCACGACCGTATAACCCCGATCGATGTAGCTGCGCATCTCGTCCTTGAGCGTTTCGTGATCTTGGCCCGGATAGTAGTAACCGCCCGCCGCGTACACGAAAATCCTGCGGTCCGGCTCACCGTCGCCATAGCGGTCGGCGAGCAGTTGAAATAGCGGCTTGCCCTCGATTTTCGCGACCGCGTCCCAGATCGCCATGTCGATCGTGCCGATGGCGACCGAGCGTTCGCCATGACCGCCCGGCTTCTCGTTCGTGAACATCGTCGCCCAGATCTTGTGCGGGTCGAGATTGTCGCCTGCGTCGTTCATGAGCGAAGCGGGATCGGCTTCGAGGATGCGCGGAATGAAGCGCTCGCGCATCAGCGTGCCCTGGCCGTAGCGGCCGTTCGAGTTGAAGCCGTAGCCGACGACCGGCTCGCCATCGCGCATGACATCGGTGATGACGGCAACCACGCTCAACGTCATCTTGCTGAAGTCGATGTAGGCGTTACGGATGGGTGAGCTGATCGGTACGGTCTTCTCGCGGATTTCGACGATTCTCACGGCAATGTCTCCAGGGTCTTGGCAGGTATTGCAACCCGGCGGCTGCAACGTGGAACGTAGCTTACCCGCGACGAACGCTGCTAAACTGCACTTCCGTTCACATCATTATTCACATCTGGTGAATACCGAAACGCAGACCGCGACCGACTTCGAGTTCTTTATCCTGCTTGCGAAGCTCAGGAGTTTGTCGGGGGCGGCGCGTGCGCTCGATCTGTCTCCGCCCGCCGCGACCAAGCGGCTTGGCGTCATCGAGCAAAGGCTCGGCGTGCGCCTCGTCAACCGGACGACCCGCAGCGTCAGCCTCACGCCTGAAGGGGAAACGTATCTGCGCTACGCGACTCACATCGTCGGACAGGTGCGTGAGATGGAAGAGGCGTTATCGGTCGCGAGCCGCGATCCGCAAGGCCCGTTGCGCATCAATGCAACGCTCGGATTCGGCCGGACGACCATCGCCCCGATCGTTTCGGAATTCGCGAAGCGCTATCCGGGCGTCGAAGTCCAGTTCGAAGTAACGGACCGTCCTGTCGATCTGATCGAAGGCGCGTTCGATCTGGCGATACGCTTCGGCGATCTTCCGGACAGCCGGCTCAGTGCGCGGCGAATCATGAGCAACCGGCGGTTCTTATGCGCGTCGCCGAAATATCTCGAGAAGTACGGCACGCCGGAGCGCGTCGAAGAACTGGCTCGGCATCGCTGCATCATTCATCGACAGAACGACGATGCCTACGGCGTGTGGCGCTATATCGTCAATGACCACATCGAGGCGATCAAGGTCAAGGGCGCGCTGTCGAGCAATGACGGCGATATCGTGCTTCGCTGGGCGCTCGACGGACACGGCATTCTGATCCGCTCGGAATGGGATCTCGCGAAGTACGTGCAAAGCGGAAGGCTCAATCTCGTGATGCCGAACACCGTGCTGCCCTCGGCCGATCTCTTCGTCTACTATCCGCGGCAGAAGAATCAGACTGCTCGCGCGCGCGCGTTCATCGATTTCCTGGTCGGCCGGTTTCAGGCGCCCTTCACGCCGGTCGATACAGGCAGCGAACTTCGCGAGCGCAAGAAGCGAAGTCCGCGCCGTTGAGCGACCGCCGATGTCTCATGCCGGCATCTGGCAGATGACGCCGTACCAGCCCAGACCGCGATAGGTCTCGTAACCGGGCGTCGCTGCGAACGATACGACTGCACCGCCGGCATCGCGGTAGAAGCCCGATTCCTTGCCGCCCGTCTGCAAGCGAAAGCGCTCGTTGAGGATGCCCTTGCCATCCGACGCGGCGATCACCCGAAACGACGAATCCAGGATCAGACAGCGCGAGCGCGCCCACTCTTCGTTGCTCAGGCGAACGCCTTTGACGACGGTCTCGGCTTGAGGCGCCCAGTCGAAGAAGATGATGAGCGCTCCGAGCACGCGACCATCCGGCGCGCCGCCCTCGCGAATCGCCGTCGAATACGTCGCGACCTGTGCGTTGTCGAGCGGCGCGACTGTCTCGACATCCGACGCCACGTATTGCGCGCCCGACGCCGTCTTCATTGCGGCCTTGTACCACTCCGCGCCCGCCACGTTCTGCCCGCGCACCGCGTAAGTCGAGTGACGTCCGTTCGCCACGACCACGCCGTTCGCATCGACGACCCAGAGATCCCGATAAACCGTGTAGCTATCCAGGATGACCTTGAGGCGGCTGCAGGCATGATCGCGCGCCGCCGCGCGCTCATCGGCGAGACATCCGACCAATGCCGAGTCCGTCGCCCACCAGCGCACGTCGCAGGAGCGCTCGTACAGGTTGCGGTCGATGATGTCGATCATGTTCAACGCAAGGTCCGTGTACCGCTGACCGTCGAGCGATCGCATCCGCTCGATCATGCTGTCGCCGAGTTCCGTGAGCGTCGCAAGCGATCCGGCAAGCTCTTTGTTGAGGCCGGCCGTGATGTCGGAGATGCGTGTCGATACATGCTTCACCTGCTTGGCGACGACAGCGAAGCCCTTGCCCGCATCGCCGGCGCGGGCAGCTTCGATCAGCGCGTTCAGTGCCAGGAACGTGGTCTCGCGGTTGATATCGTTGATGTCGCTGATCTTGCCCGAGGCGAGGCGTTTGACTTCATGTGTCAGATCGACGATAGCTTGCGGATTGGACATGTGGCTTCTTCGTAGGGTCGGTTTCGTATCCCGATCAATGCAAGGTTCGCGCCTGTTTGTCTGACGATTGAGTTTTACGAAGCAAACGTTTGGGAAGTGACGCGTGCTTTCACCGAGCACCAGTGAAGCGAAAACATGCCCTTTTTTGAGTCGCGTCAGTCGAGCTAGTCGTGTTATCAGCGAACGGGCTTCAATCGTTAAAACAAACTGAAAGGCGGCGAAACGTGCGGTAGCGCACATTTTGTTCGGAAGTGTTGACCGCAACGGTTCAGAACCGGATGCGCTGCTTCGTCCTTAACGACGAACACTTTTCTTCCACACACGAAGACGCAGCCACGCGTTCAGACAACACATGGACTCGACCGCCGAACACGATCTGATCCGGGGCTTGTCCCGCAATGTCCTGATGCAGCTCGCGCCGAACGAGCTGCCGCTTTTCGCGGCGGCGAGCGCGGCGTGGTTTGCCGATCCGGACGCCGCGATGAGGGCATCGAAAAATCGCGATGCCGCGCTCGGCTTCGGCGCCGAATCGTTCTCGATCCTCTTCACGCCGCTCGTGCTTCAGGTCGTGTCGGAGATCATGCCGATCCTCGGCGGCATCGCGCTCAAGGCGGCGGAAACGGCCATCGGCGAAGAAGTGTCCGCGCGCGTGCGGAAGATGTTCCGGGGCGAAGAACCCGAAGCCGTCGCGATCCTGAGCCCCGAACAGTTGGGCGAAGTCCATCGCCATGTGATCGCGGCCGGCTCGCGCCTGCGTCTCGATCGCGCACGAGCCGCGCACCTTGCCGATGCCGTCGTCGCGCAACTGGCCCTGCCGAAGAAGTGAGCGAATCGTGCTGCAATCCGTCACGACGAACACGGGCAGGCCGCGGCTCAATCCGTTGCCGTTTCCGTCCGACATCGCGCTGAGGTTCGATCTGCTGATCGTGCTTATCGTGTGCGTCAGCATCCAGTTCTATGGGCATTTCTGGGAAAGCCTGCACGTCGAGGCGACGGAAAAGCTCGTCGCGTGCGCGTCGGATATGTTCGCGGGCGTTTTCGATCCGCGATTACTGACTCGGGACGTGCTGTCCGCTTCGGAAATGCGTGTGCAGTTCGCACCGCAATTCGCGCATTGCATGGCGCTTCTGCGGCCGCAAATGGCGTGGAAAGGCGCGGGAATCGTCGCGACGCTCGCGCTCGCCGGTGTCTTCTACTGGCGCTTTCCCGCGTGGAAGCTGATGTCGCAGCGGCTCGTGCCGATCGCAAAGGACGATCCGCCCGGTCTTTTCGATGCCCTCATCGCCCTTTGCGGCGAGGCGCAGTTGAATCCGCCGCCCGCGTTCGTCTGGAATCCGCTCGCGACCGGCCTGCCGGTCACGTTCGGGCGTCGCCGCGACTATTACGTCGCGCTCTCCGGCGCGTTCGTCGCCAATTATTTCTACGCGGATCGCGCCGCCTTCCGCGCGATCGTCCTGCATGAACTGGCGCACATCCGTAACCGCGACATCGACAAGACGTTCATGACGATTGCCGCGTGTTTCGCGTTCGTCATCGTGAGCGTCGTTCCCTTGCTCGGCGTCGCTCTGTTTGCCGGGCACGCGCTGCGCGACACCGCCTGGCTGCTCGCAAAGACCGGGCTGTGGAGCGCGCTCGTGCTGCTGTCAGGCGCGTCCGTGCTGCGCGTGAGGGAGTTTTACGCGGACGTGCAAGCGTCGCAATGGGACGGCTCGCCCGTTCACGTCGATCGTGTGCTCGCGCGGATGCGCGACGACAGCAACAAGCGCGCGCGCACGTTCCTGAGCCTGCATCCGCGCGGCGACGCGCGTCGCGCCGTGCTCGCCGACACCACGCCGCTCTTTCGCCTCGGCAAGTGGGATGCGCTCGGCATCGGCTTCGGCGCGGGCGTCGTCATCGAAACGATGAACGGTCTCGTGCTCGGCCTCGTGCCCGGCGAAGCGCAAGCGGCGGTCTTGCGCGTGACGATCATCGCGTCGGCGGTGGTGCCGCTCGCCGTGATGATCTTCGCGATCGGCGCGCTCACGACGGGCGTCTGGCGCGGCGCCTATGCAGCGGTGCTGAACGGCCGCGATCCGGTGAAGGGCACGGCGGCGGCGGGCGCCGTGTTCGCGCTCGGCTACTTCGTCAATCAGATGCTCCTCGGCGCGGGGCTGCTTTGGGGCGGCCCGGCCCAGCCGCGCATGACCGCCGACACGCTGACGACGGTGCTCGAAGTCCACGCGGTCGCGCTCGTGCTCGCGGCCATCGGATGCTGGATGATCTGCGACTGGATCGCGCGCTCGGCCGCCGCGTGGACTGGCGTCGCCGTGAGAAGCCGCTCGCCGCTTTTCGCGCTCAGGCTGACGAGCGCGGTTTCCATCGCGGGCGTCGCGGGGATGTTCGCGTGGGGCACGTTCGCGTCGATGTCGATCGTGACGCTCGGGCCGCATCAGACGTTCTATACGTCGCTCGTGATGGCCGCGCCGCCGGTGGTCATCGCGGCGTTCGGGTCGTGGCTTTTTCCGTGGGCATCGCGATGGTTCGGCCGCGCGCGCCGCGAGCTCGCGCCGTCGTCGTGGGTCTTTCTCGACGACGCATTCCGCTTGCGTCTTCCCGAGTTCCGACCGGGCCGCGCGCTGTCGACGGGCATCATCGCCGGGCTCGTCTTCTGTCTCTGGATCGAACTGTTGCGGTTTCGCCGCTTCCTTCCGCACGATGCCGAAAGCACGATCTACGCGACGTTCTCCGCGCTGCTGCACGTCGCGCAACGCGCGGGCGAAAGCGGCTTCGCGATCGTCATGCCGATCGCGCTGACGGCGGCGCTCGCGGCGCTGATCGCGGCGTCGCGTCGGGGCGCCTTCAACGCGCTCTACGGCTTGTGCGCCGGATCGATCGCGGGCGCGGTGATGAGCGTGGGCGGCCTCGTGACCATCGACCTCAACGCGCAATCGACGTTCGAGTCGAGCATGACGTCGGTGCTGCTGTACCTCGGCGTGGCGTCGCTGGCCGCCCTTCCCGCTTCGATGATCGGCGCGCTCGCCGGCAAATTGGGCAGGTCTTCGGACGGACATGACCGCTTGTCGATGGTTCGCAAAGCGGTCGTCGCCATGCTCGGGATCGTGGTCATCGCCGGATGGATCAAGTCGCTGAGCGACGTCATCTGAAGTCGGCCTGCGAAGTGACCAGGCGCGATTCGGAGCGCGCGTCCGGGCAGATCAACTTCACCAGCCGTTCGACGATCTCGTGCATCGTCGAACCTGGATTGAATATGTCGGCGACGCCTTTCTTTCGCAGCAAGAAGGCGTCTTCGTCGGGCACGATTCCGCCGACGACGAGCGGCGTGTGCACGTCGCGCTCCGCAAGCTCGCGCAGCAATCGAGGCACGAGCGTGCCGTGCGCACCGGCAAGCGACGAGACGCCGATGACATCGTACGGCCGTTGCGCAGCGAGCTTCGCGGCCTGCGCCGGCGATGCAAACAATCCGGTAGCCGTCACATCGAAGCCTGCATCTTCCAGCGCGCACGCCACGACATTCGCGCCGCGATCGTGTCCGTCGAGTCCCAGTTTCGCGATCAACATGCGTGGCTTTCGGCCGAGCGTTTCGCCGAGTTGCGCAACGCGAGCGCACGCCGCGTGCCATGCGTCGTCATGGCGACATTCACCGTACACGCGTGTCGTATTCGCCGATGCCGGATCATGACGCGGCCACACGGCTTCGAGCGCGCGCGTGCATTCACCCACGGTCGCGCGGGCGCGCATGCAATCGATCGTCAGCGCGAGCAGATTGCCGGCATCGTCGCGTGCGGCGCGCGTCAATGCGGCGAGCGCGGCACGCACGCGAGATTCGTCACGCCGGCGCAGCACGTCGGCGATTCTGTGCGACTGCTGCACGCGCACGCGTTCGCCATCGATCGCGAGACAGGCGGGCGCATCGTCGTCGGCATCGTCGGCAATAAACGCGTTCGCGCCGACGATCGTCTGCGTTCCCGAATCGATGCGCGCCTGCGTCGCCGCCGCACGCTCCTGAATCCGCCGATGAACCCACCCGGTGCGAATTGCTTCGAGCGCACCGCCGCGCGCCTCGATTTCGTCGACGATCTCGCGCGCTTGAGCCGCGACGCTCGCCGTCAGCGATTCCATCATGTACGAACCCGCCCACGGATCGACGACCTCGCACAGCCCCATCTCGTGCTGAAGAATCAATTGCGTGTCGCGTGCGAGCTGCGCAGCGGATGCCGATGGCAACGCAAGCGCTTCGTCATGTGCATTCGTGTGCAGCGATTGCGTGCCGCCGAACACTGCCGCCATCGCTTCGACGGTCGTGCGAACGATATTGTTTTGCGTGCGCGTCGCGCCGAGCGACCAGCCCGACGTCTGGCAATGCATCCGCAGCGCGCGACTCTTCGCCGACGTCGCGCCCTCTTCCTCGGCCATGCCCGACCAGATGAGCCGCGCCGCGCGCAGCTTCGCGATCTCCGCAAAGAAGTCCGCGCCGACGCCGAAGAAAAAGCTGAGTTGCTCGCAGACGGCATCCGCGTTCAGGCCGCGCGCGCGCAGCGCACGCACATACGCGCGGGCGTTGGCGAACGTCAGCCCCAGCTCCAGCGATGCATCCGCGCCCGCTTCCTGAAAGTGATAACCCGAAACGGACAGCGCCTTGAAGCGCGGCATCCGCTCGCTCAAAAACTGCACGACATCCGCGACGATTCGCAGCGACGGTTCCGGCGCGAACACGCAGGTGTTGCGCACCATGAACTCCTTGAGGATGTCGTTCTGCACGGTGCCGGAGAGCGACGCCATCGCGATGCCGCGTTCCTCCGCCGCGACGATGTACGCCGCGAGCACGGGCAGCACGGCGCCGTTCATCGTCATCGACACGGAGACGCGTTCTAGCGCGATGCCTTCGAAAAGACGCGCCATGTCGTCGACGGTATCGATGGCCACGCCCGCAAGACCGACATCGGCGCGCGCTTCATCGTCGGTCGAGTCGTAGCCGAGTTGCGTCGGCAGATCGAACGCGACGGACAAGCCCTGCGCGCCGCGATCGAGCGCCCGGCGAAACGCGAGGTTCGAATCGGCGGCATCGGCGTAACCGGCGTACTGGCGGAGGGTCCACGGTCTCGTCGTGTACATCGACGGATACGGTCCGCGCACGAACGGCGCGGCGCCGGGCATCGAGTCGAGATGCGCGAGACCTTCCAGATCGGCCGCCGTGTAAAGCGGCTTGCGCGGCACGCGGTTCATGCGCGTCTCCGTGTCTTGTGTGTCAGCACGTCGGCGATCTTCACGCCATCGCGCGTGCGCTCGATCTCGCACCAGTGCGCGATGCGCGCATCGTCGATCGACGCGCGCCGAAACGTGGCCCGCAGCCCTTCGCCGACGTTGATGTTGCCGTGATAATGCAGCTCGCGCGACACGAGCGCGGGCAAGTCCGCGAGACGCCACGTTTGCCATTCCGCACGATCGACGAACGCCTGAAAGCTCGCGAAGTACAGAAAGTCGGCGCCGTTGAAGTCGCTGTACGGGCATGGCAAAAACTCGACCGGCGCGCATTCTGCCTCGTGCAAAGCGAATCCGTCGATGCTCGCTCCTGCTTCACGCAGGCGCAGCTTGCGCGCCCTATCCTGCATGTCGGCGATGAGCGGATTCATCGGCGCGATCTCGCCTTTGAGGTTCGCAAAGCTCGCCCGCGCGACCGAGCGATTGTTGCGCGCTTCGGTGCGTCGCACGAAGGTGGACATCATCGACAACGCGGCGATCGTGCCGCCTTTGCCGCTTACGCGATGCTCGCTGAAGTGCCGCACCGGACCCACACGCGAAAGCTCGGTGCGTATGCAGAGCGCGTCGTTCTCGCGCACATCGTGCATGCCTTCGGCGCGCAGCCGGATCGACGTGAACGCGGCATACGCGCGGCCGCCTTCGTCGGAGATGAAGTCGCTCGCCGTTTCGCGTGCGAGCGCGTCCCAATGCCGGTCGCCGCACTCTTTCAGCAGCCAGTTCTCCGAGAGCCCCGCGCAATTGAGCTGCGGCATGCCGGCGCGATACGTATCGTCGTGACGAGGCATGAGCTTCCTTTACGCGCACGCGATCGACGCGCGCTCCGGCGCGTTTGCCCGCTCGGCGCACACCGCATCGACGATGTATTGCGCATCGCGCGCCACGCCGGAGAAGCGGCCCGAGCCCCACGTATGCAGCCACGGCAAGCCGACGAAATAAAGGCCCTTCACCGCCGTCACGCCGCGCGTATGCGATGGATAACCGCGTCCGTTGAACACCGGCGCATCGAGCCACGCGAAGTCCGGCGTGAACCCTATGCACCATACGATCGATGTGATCCCGCTCGCCTGCAGGTCGAGCTCCGCGCGCTCTTCCTGCGGCTGCCAGATGGGTACATAAGGCGCGGCGGGAGGCGCGTCGATGCCGTGCTTCGCGATGAAACCGTCGATGCTCGCGTTGATGCGGTTATAGGTATCGTCGGCGTCATCGAGATTCGCGCGCAGGTTGGTCGCGAAACGCAGCTTGCCGTCACGGAAGTCTTCGAGCCGGCCAAACAGTTCCATGCCTTCGAGCGCGAAGCGGCGCAGATCGATGTCGCGTCCGCCGTCGCGGCCCGTGACGTAATGATTGGTGTTGTCGCGCACGCCTTCGCGCAGCGGATGATCGGTCACGGGCATGTCGTAATAGCGCATGTCCGCGAGCCAGTCGACGACATCGCGACCGCGATGAAACCGCGCGCAACGCGGCGCCTCGCCGACCGCGAGATGAACCTTGCGTCCCGACAGATGCAGATCTTCCGCGATCTGCGCGCCTGACTGACCCGAGCCGACGACGAGCACCGCGCCGGGCGGCAGCGCACCGGCGTTGCGATATTCCGATGACTGCACCTGCACGATGTCAGCGGGCAGACGCTCGGCCATGCGCGGCACGATCGGCGTGTGATAGCCGCCCGACGCGACCACGATCTGATCCGCCGTGAACGCGCCGCGCGTGCTCGTCACGGCGAAGCGTCCTTGCGCGTCGCGCGTGACGCGCGTGACCGCCGCGTCCTCGAGCACCGGCGCATTCACCTTGGCGATGAACGCATCGAGATAGTCGATGATCTCGTCCTTCTTCATGAAGCCGTGCGGGTCCGCGCCCTGATACGGATGCCCCGGCAACGCGCATTGCCAGTTGGGCGTCACGAGGCAGAACGTGTCCCAGCGCTGCGTGCGCCATGTGTGCGTGACGCTGTGCTTTTCCAGCACGAGATGATCGATGCTGGCCTGCTTCAGGAAGTAGCTGGCCGAAAGCCCGGCCTGTCCGCCGCCGATGACGATCACGCTGTAATGCGCCGGCGCGGTCTGTGCTGAATCGATGTTCGACATATTCAATCCCTCTACCATTCGACAAGTGAGTCAATCGAGCGCCAGCACGGTGACGCGTGCCTCGTGCGCTTCGCTGAAGCGGCTCGCATCCTCTTCGATGCGCGCAAGCTGATCGAGCGCGGCCGAGCACGCGAAGCCGTATTTCTCCCGCACGCGCTCCGAGCCGATGTGCAGCGCCTCGCGCGAACGCGCGACGAAATCGCCGACGCTATAGCTTTCGCCTGCCGCGAAATACTCGCCGACGACCGTCGAAGGCGAATAGCAGTTCGCCTCGACGCCGTCGGGCCAACGAATCAGAAAATGCATCACTGGCATGGTGTAGCCTCGGTTGCGGGGTTCATCGCGCGCATATGAACGGCTCCTCGTGCAGGTTCCATAGCAACGCGGCATCGCCGTCGCGCGTCAACACGACTTCACGCGATGCATCCACTTGGCCGATCACCGCGCTCGCGAGGTCGCGCGAAGCAAAGCGCGCGAGCACTTCATCGACCTGTTCGGGACGCACGGACAGCACGAAGCCGAAGCTCGGAAACGCCGTGAGCCAACGCTCGAAATCGACGCCTTCGGGACAGGGCAACGCATCGAGATCGATGCGCGCGCCGGCCTTCGAGCATTCGAGCAACATCAGCGCGGTGCCGAGCGCGCCCGCCATGCTGATGTCCTTCGCGGCATCGCACAGGCCGTCTTCGGCTAGCGCGGGCAGCAGTTCGTAATCGCCGCGCGCGCGGCCAGCAGGCGCGCTCACCGATGCGTTCCAGAACGGATAAGGCTCCTCGAAACGGCCGCGCAAATCGACGGCCATCACGAGCGCATCGCCGGGGCGCGCGTCGAAGCTCGTCAAAAGCTTCCTGGCCCGCCCGACGATCGCCACCGCGAGCTGCGCGCGGTCGCTGCGCACGTTGCTATGGCCGCCGACGATCGGCACGCCATACGCCGACGATGCCGCCGCCATGCCCGCGAGCACCTCGGATGCCGCTTGCGCGTCGCCGCTCCACAGCGCATCGACGACGGCGAGCGGACGTCCGCCCATCGCGTAGATATCGCTCACGTTCACCATCACGCCGCTGTAGCCCGCGAACCACGGCATCGCGCGCACGAAGTCGCTCACCAGCCCTTCGATGGCGAAGAGCAGATAGCCGTCGCCATCGGGAATCGCGGCGCAGTCGTCGCCTATCGGCACGGCCTGAGCGCCTTCAGGCAGCCGCGACAACACGCCCGAGATATCGCTCTTGTGACGAAAGCCGCGACTCTCGCGCAAGCGTTCGACGAGACCGGCCAGCGCGTTCACGACGGCCTCCGCGCCAGCGCGACGAATCCGCTTTGCGGCGTGACGCACGGCGGATACGCATCGAGTTGCGCGCGCATCAGATGATGCGGGCGGCCGAAGAGCGTCTCTTCCCGCTGCGTGTCCCAGCGCAGACGCCGGAAAAGCGGCACGTTCTGCGCCTGCACATGCGCGAGAAAAGTCTCGCATCCGAGCGCGTGTGCGCTCGACACCGCGAGCCGGATCAGCGTCGAGCCGATCTTGCCGTGCGAACGGAAAGCGGCGTGCACGGCGAGCCGCGAGCCGAGCCACACGCGCGGCTGCGTCTCGTGGATGCGTACCGTGCCGACGACCTGCTCCGGCATGCCCGCGACGCAACTCAGCGCAACGAGCAGTTGCGCGCGTTCGTCGATCTCGTCGCGATCGTCGCCGACGAACACGCCCTGCTCGATGCAGAACACCGCGCGGCGCAGCTTGTACGCTTCATCCGCTTCCCACGGCAGCGTTGCCCACTTGACGCGATATTCGACCGGCGTATAGGCGAGATCGAATGCATCGCCCTCGATGGCTTCGACGAACATGTCACACCTCGTACGAAGAAAGCGACGAGCACGCGCCGCATTTGCCGCAGCCCGCTTTGATATCGGCGGAACGCATGTTGGCGTTTGCGAGCATCGCGCCGATGGGCGCCAGCACCGAGCGCATGAATTCGGGCGTGGGCGCGGGATGATCTTCGAGCGGCGTGCCGCTGATCGGCACGAAGGGCACGACGAACGGATACACACCGAGCGCGATGAGCTCGCGCGCCGTATCGACGATGGCCTGCGCGCTGTCGCCGAGCCCCGCGAGAATGTACGTGCTCACCTGTCCGCGTCCGAATACGGCGACCGCCGCCTCGAAGGCTTCCATGTAACGCGCGACCGGCACCGTCGCCTTGCCCGGCATGATGCGTTCGCGCACGGAAGGCGTCACCGCTTCGAGATGCATGCCGAGCGTGTCGATGCCGCTTGCCTTCATGCGCTCGAACCAGCGATCGTCGTCGGGCGGCTCGCATTGCGCCTGGATCGGCAGATCGACCGCGGCCTTGATCGCGAACGCGCTTTCGCAAAGGATCTGCGCGCCGCGATCGGATGTGGGCGGCGTGCCGGTCGTGAGCACCATATGCTTGACGCCATCGAGAAGCACGGCTGCGCGCGCGACTTCGGCAAGCTGCTCCGGCGTCTTGCGCGCGATCGTGCGCCCCGCCGCGAGCGACTGGCCGATCGCGCAGAACTTGCACGACTTGCGCCGGCTCTCGTAGCGGATGCAGGTTTGCAGCACGGTCGTCGCGAGCACGTCGGCGCTATGCAGCGTCGCGATGTGCGAGTAAGGCACGCCGTCGAGCGTCTGCATCGCATAGAAGCGCGGCGCCTTCGGAAAGCTGATGCTCGCGATCGGAATGGTGTTGCGCATCAGCGCGCTCTTGCCGTTCGCATCGGGCTCTCCGGCGACGAACGGCGATTCCCACGCGGTGCTCGTATGCACGGGCACCATGATGGTCACGCCATCGACCGTGACCGCCTTGTGATCCGACGGTCCCGCGCCGCCGCGCCGGCTCGACACGCCCGCGCGCGGATCGACGAGCCGCAGGCCCGTCGACTGAAGCTCAGTCATCAATTGCCGTGTCGATGCCGGCAGGTTCTCTCGGGCGCTCATCGTGTTCGGTGTCCTTGAAGGAGGTGACGGGCGATGCCGGGCGATCGTTGATCGCGAGGCTCAGCAGTTCGGGCCGTGCGTAATGACCGACCGAATCCATCATGCGTTTGCGCTTCGTGATGAGCGCCATGTCGAGATCGGCGATCACCATGCCCTCGCCTTCGCGCAAAAGCTCGGCGAGATGCTGGCCTTCGGGCGAGACGATCGCCGTGTTGCAGCCGCCGCGCAGCGCGCGTTGCAGATTCGGGTCGGGCGTGACGGCTTCGATCTGCGCATCGGTGAGCCAGCCCGTCGCGTTGACGACGAAGCAGCCCGATTCGAGCGCGTGATGGCGGATCGTCACTTCGATCTGCTCCGCGAAGATCGGACCGACCAGCGAGCCGGGGAACTGGCTGCAATGGATCTCTTCATGCTGCGTCATCAGCGCATAGCGCGCGAGCGGGTTGTAGTGCTCCCAGCACGCGAGCGCGCCGACTCGTCCGACGCCCGTTTCGACGACCTTGAGACCGGCTGCGTCGCCTTGTCCCCAGATCATGCGTTCATGAAACGTCGGCGTGATCTTGCGGCGCTTGAGCAGCAGCTTGCCGTCGGTATCGAAGATGAGCTGCGTGTTGTACAGGCTGCCGTGATCGCGCTCGTTCACGCCGAGCACGACGACCATGTTCGCGAGCCGCGCGTGTTCGGCCACCGCCTGCGTGACCGGCCCCGGCACCACGACCGCTTCCTCGTAGAGCTTCATGTGATCGGCGCCCGATGCCACCGGCGCGCGCACGAACGAGAAATACGGGTAATACGGCACGAAGGTCTCGGGGAACACGATGAGCTGCACGCCCTGCGCCGCGGCTTCGTCGATGGCCGTGCAGACGCGGTCGAGCGTGCCGTTCGGACGCTCGAAGTCCGGCGTGATCTGCACGGCGGCGGCGCGCACGATGCGCTTTTTCGAAAGGGCATCGGCCATGATCGTCACACGGTCCACGTATGGATGACGAGCGCATTCTCCTTGCGATGAAGCAACTGGAGATCGAGCACGTCGAGCGGGTTGATCGGACGAATGCCTTCGATCAGCGAGGCTTCGCCGTGTCCGTAAAGCGCCTGCAATGCGAAGCGGCACGCGTACACCTTGCCGCCTTCGGCCATGAACTTCTGCAGTTGCTTGTTGAAGTTGAGATGGCCGGGGAAGGCTTCGTCGCCGAGCGTCGGAAAACCGCGTTGCAGACCGAGCGTGACGCCGGGACCGTAGAGCAGCACCGACGTATCGAAACCCTTGCGTTGCAGACGCGTGGCCTGCAGCATGTTCACGAAGCCGATCGAGCCTTCGAACGCAACCGTATGAAACGTGACGAGCGCCTTTTCGCCGGGTTCGGCCTTCACATCCTCGAAGACTTTCTCTTCGTAGTCGACCAGAAAGTCGCCGTTCTTGTGAAGCGGTTGATTGACTGCGGGCATGGCATTCTCCGATGTATGGGTTCGCGAACGAGCCGTCGCTCTCGATCGTGGTCGATCGCATTCATCGCGACGGCGAACGCTAAAACGCAACGGATATGCCAATGATTGGCCCGCGAAATGCAATCACTTTGCAATCAAGCAAAACGATCTTGCATGCGCGAAGCGAAAATTTTTTGCGGAAGCCTTGATTCACGGGCCTTCGCGACGCGCCGCCTCGCTCATGCCCGCCTACCCCACGCACGATTTCAGCGCAGAAAAGCGTGTGCATGGTGCGCGGCACACCGAAGCCGTGCATCGATGCGATCAATGCAATCAAGTGCGATCAGCGCATGCGATCTCTTTTCGATCGATTGTTTTGTCATGCTAAGGTCATCCGAACCATCGCCGGAGACATCGCGGTCATGAATCAGCTTGCGCATCACTGGGTCAGGAAGCTTGAAGACAGCAGAAAGCCCGCTTATCTGACGATTCCCGATCTGATCGAGGAAGACTTGGCGAGCGGCCGGCTTCGTCCGAGAGACCGGCTGCCCGGTCTGCGCGACCTCGCCGATCTGCTCGGGCTCAACTACACGACCGTCGCGCGCGCGTATGCCGAAGCGCGCAAACGCGGCCTGCTGGATTCACGCGCGGGCAGCGGCACGTTCGTGCGCGGCAGGACGCAGACCTTGCCGCTCGCGGGCGGCAGCAGTGTCGAGATGTCGATGAACATGCCACCCGAACCGCCCGCGCTCGCGGCGCGGCTGCGTGCATCGGCGGCGAGTCTGATGGAACGCGCCGATCCGTTTCAGTTGCTGCGCTATCAGGACTTCGGCGGCACGACGGCGGATCGCGTTGCGGGCCGCGAGTGGCTCAAGGCGCGCATTCCCGATGTCGATGTCGATACCGTGCTCGTCTGTCCCGGCATTCATGGCGCGCTCGTCGCGCTCGTTTCGCAGCTTGCGCGGCCGGGTGAAATGATCTGTCTGGATTCGCTCGCTTATCCGGGGATCAAGGCGATCGCATCGCAACTGGGCGTGCGTCTGCAAGCCGTGTTGCGCGACGATGAAGGGCCGCTGCCGCATGCGTTCGAGGCATTGTGCCGAACGGAAAAGCCCGGCGGCTTCTATTGCAATCCGACCTTGCAGAATCCGAGCACGTTGACGTTGACGCGGCAGCGGCGCGAAGCGCTGGCCGATGTGGCCTTGCGTTATAACGTGCCGATCATCGAGGACGAGCCTTACGGCATGTTGCCTTGCGATGCACCCGCCACCCTTGCCGAACTCGCACCCGAACTGACGTATCACGTAACCGGCTTATCGAAGACGCTTGGCGCGGGGTTGCGTGTCGCGTATCTGAAGGCGCCGACGTCGCGGCAGACTCAGCGCATCGCGGGAGCGTTGCGGGCGACGTCGGTCATGCCGAGCCCGTTCACCGTGCTGCTCGCAACGCAATGGATCAACGATGGCACCGCCGGCGACGTGCTCGATTCCATTCGCGATGAAGCGGCGGCGAGGCAGGCTATCGCGTCGGCGGAGCTTCGAGGTCTCGCCTTCGACGCGGATCCGCAAGGGTTTCATCTCTGGCTGCCCGTGCCTTCGATGTCCGACTGGAGCGCGCCGGAACTCGCGTTGCAGTTACGCAATCAAGGCATCGGCGCGGTGGCCGGCGCCGCGTTCTCTACCGATGGCAATCCGCCGAATGCGCTGCGGCTGTGTCTCGGCGGGCCACAGGATCGCGAGGATTGCCGCGAAGCGCTAAGGCGCGTGGCGGACATGATGGCCGATCCGCATCATCTGCATATGCCGATGCTTTGAAGCGATGCGTACCCTCACGCGTCGGTCGCGTAACGGCGGCAATGCTCGAGGTAGCCCGCTTCGTGGCTGCTCACCAACTGCACGATGCTGTTCCAAAGCCATAGCGGCGCGTCGATGGTCTTCGATCGATTGCGGCCGAGTTCGGCTCGCCACTCGCGCTTCGTTGCGTCGTCCATCTGACGCGCATGCGCCTTGCCTACGACACCCGCGAGATAATGCGCGACGTGCATCGCGTCATCCTTGCCGAGTTGCTCGATCTCGAGTTTCATGTCCTGCGGCAACAACTCGCGGATCACCACGCCGCGATCGAGCAGGCGGGCCGCGCGCATGCGTTCACCGAGAAACGGCGACAGGTTTCGCGCGCCTTCGAGGACGCGCAAGGCGTTGTCGCGCGGCATCGCGACGTCGTCGTAACGGGGCGCGGCGGCCTTCACGCCTTCCTTGATGTCCATCAGACACAGGTCGTCGCCTTCGACGACGCCACCATCGACATCGAGCAGGACCGCATAACGCAGACGGCCGAGCGAGCTGCAACCCTTTACCCAGTACGCCGCGTCCAGCACGACGATCTCGCCCGAATCCTTGCGTCCCTTCAGGCTCGTCGGCAGGCTTGCGATGTCCTCATCGGCGAAGAGCGCTTCGATCGCCTTTCGCTCGTCTCCGGCAAGCGGCCAGAAGCGTTTGCCCAAGGGAATCGTCGGATGCAGGTCCTCGATGCGCTCGCGCGCGAGATGCTGCCACGATCGATGCACGGCTTCCTTCATCGTCACGTGAACGGGTTCGGGACGCCTGATGTCGATGACTTCATCCGCGAATGCCGATTCATATCCTGCGGCCAGCGCCTCGATCATTCGCACGACGTTCAGCCCCGACAACGATGATCCGCGCGCAGCCGTCGCAAGCGACAAGCCCAAACGAACGACGTCATGCACCGGGTTGCCGATCACCGTCTGATCGAGGTCGCGAATCTGGATTTCCACTTTGCCTTTGGCATTGGCAATCGGTCCGAGATTGCCCGTGTGGCAGTCGCCGCAAATCCACACCGCCGGGCCGCGAGGCAACGAATCGCCGTTCGCCTCCATCACCCACTCATAGAATCGTTCGGTATTGCCCCTGACGTACGCGTGCGGCGAGCGCGCCATTTTGCAACGGCGCAGTTCGGTCAGAAGCGCCTGCCGGTCATCGGGCGCGGGCATGCCTTTGTTCGCTTTGCTGTTCTTGCTCATATCCGATCGCCGTAGGTGGTCGGAAGACAGAGCAGATGGTGTGCCGTCGTCTTGCAAACGGCTTACGCGGATCGATCGAAGCGTGTTTCCAGCACGCCGGCGATATTCGCGAGATTCGCCTTGATCTGTTCCAGTGCGAACGACAGCGTCGACAACGCCTGCAACTGCCGTGAGTCGTTCGCGTAGCCGAGAATCACGTTCGCGATATCCGATTGGACGGCAGCGGACGCATCGTTCAGCGGCCCGAGGAAGCGTTCGGCAGGCGGCAGCGGTGCGCCGCCGCGCATCCATGCAGCCAGTGCCTGCAGATAGCCGCTTGCGCAATCGCGCACGGGTTCGATGCGCTCCGCGAGCGGCTCCGTTTCCTCGTTCGTCAGCCAGCCGCATTGCGATTGCCCGATGCGATCGAGCAGCACCAGTCCATGCCATAGCGTTTCGAAAGCGACGAGCGCGGCGCCGAGCGACGATCCGGTTTCGAAGCGCGCACGCACGCGCGTCTCGCCGCAGACCGCGCGCGCTTCGACGAGATGGCGCAGAAAGCGCTCATGCAGCGCATCGACGCGTTCGCGGTTTTCGAGCGGACCGAGGATCGGCATCGTCGCGAGCAACGCACGGCAGTCATCGAGAAGCTCGCCCATGATCTCGAAGGCGCGCGAACGCGACAGTTGCGGCCACACGCTCGACGACACACCGATGCCGATGGCCGCGCCCAGCGCGATCGCTTCGGCGCGCGACACCGCGCCTGCAACGCCCGCCGATGGTTCGAGCGCGAGCGCCGCCGCCACGACGATGCTGTAGTTCGTCGTCGGGAAGAGCGTCGACGCAAGGCATGTGACGAGCGTCGCGAGACCGAGCCGCGGGAAGGCATCGGCGGCATCGGGAAAGAAATGCAGCGTCGCGAGGCCCACCACGGTGCCGATTGCCGCGCCGATCATCTGGCCTACGCCGTACTTGAGGCTGCGGTCGAAGCTCACCTGCAGCGCGAACAGGCTGGAAAAAACGCCCCACGTTGTACTCGATGAACCGATGAAATTCATGCACGCATACGTCAGCACGCTCGCGATGAGCGATTGCACGCACATGCGCAGCGCATCGAACCGGCCGATGCGTCGGGGGCGTCTTCGTATGATTGTCAATTCGGCTTGAGTCGCTGAGAGGTTTGCACGATGCGAGCATCGCCTGTGCCCATGCCACGGCATTGCGATTGCTGAAATGGCGCATCCCCGAATCGGAGCCGATCATGAGACCGCTCGTCAAAACCCTCCTCGTTCTGAGCCTCGCCGCCCTCTCGCCGATGGCCAGCGCAGAGGAAACCGCCAGCCGACACGACCGGCAACGCGGCGATGCCAGGCTTCAGCTCGTCGCGACCTTCGAGCATCAAGTGACCGGCGTTACCGTGACGCCCGATGGCCGCACCTTCGTCAACTTTCCGCGCTGGACGGAAGACGCGCCGATATCCGTCGCCGAGCTCGGCAGCACCGGCGACCTGCGACCCTATCCCGATGCCGATTGGAATAGCTGGCGCAATTCACGTCGCGATGAAGTCACGCCGCAGGATCACTGGGTCTGCGTTCAGTCCGTCGTCGCGGACAAGCGCGGCAATCTGTGGGTCATCGATCCGGGTGCGCCGGCGCAGTCGCTCGTCGTGCCGGGCGCGCCGAAGCTCGTGCAGATCGATCTGGCATCGAACCGCGTCGCGCATGTCTATTCGTTCGATGAAACGATCGCACCGCAAGGCAGCTATCTCAACGATGTCCGCATCAGCCCGGACGGCCGCTTCGTCTATATCACCGATTCGGGCGTGCGCGGCGCGATCGTCGTTGTCGATACGGCGTCCGGCTCGGCGCGCCGCGTGCTCGACGGCGACCCGAGCACGCAGGCCGACAAAAGCGTGACCGTGATGGTCGACGGCAAGCCGCTGCAGCAGACCGACGGACGGCGCGTGAGCTTTTCCGCCGATGGCATCGCGCTGACGCCCGATGGGCGCTATCTGTACTGGCAGGCGGTGAAGGGCAAGACGCTGTATCGCATCGCGACCGACGCGCTTCAGAACGCGCAGTTGAGCGCGCAGCAGGTTTCGTCGCGCGTCGAAGCGGTCGGCATCGACGGTCCCGCGGACGGTCTCTGGTTCGACGAGCGCGGACGCCTTTACGTGTCGTCGGTCGAACATCACGCGATCCGCGTGCGTGACGGCGATCGCTTCACGACGCTGCTGCGCGACAAGCGTCTCGTCTGGCCCGACACGTTCTCGGAAGGCGCGGACGGCACGATCTACGTCACGGATTCGCGCATTCCCGACATGAACTGGTTCGATCCGCAAAGCCCCGTCGCGTTACCGACGCGGCTCTATGCGATCAGGGGACGCTAGCGAATGCCGTCTTCGTCGCTAGCTGACGAAGACGATCTCCTGAACATATGAACCGCTGCAAGTGAAATGGGCGATGCGTCCGATGCGCAAGTGAAGAAGCACTTGCTCGAGTCCGTGGACTTCCGTGCCGTCCTTCTGCTGGCCGACGACGTTCGCGCGGCTCGCCTCGGGCCCGTTGCGCTTCAGATCGATGATGCGGCGGATGGCGCCCTGCGTGTTGGTGAAGTATCGGTTCATGAAGGCAGCACGTGCGTTGTCGTGCTGCGATCGTAGCGTCGCTCACCTCAAGCGAATGTTATGCAGGATACGTAGCCGCGCGATCCGCGCAACGTCGCACGCACGGCGCCTCAGCAGCTTCGTATGACATCCGTGAGTTCCGATGCGGTAACGGGCTTGCGCAGATAGCCGTCGAATTGACGCGATGAATCCATGTCGAATCCGCGCGTACCGGTCACCGCGACGATGCACGCCTCCGTCGATGCGCCCGCGCAGCGCACGAATTCGCAGAGCTTGCGTCCGTCGATATCCGGCAAGCCGATATCCATGAACACGGAGTCGTAGCGAGTCTGGCCTGTCATGCGCAGCGCCTCGCCGCCGGTACGCGCGACGTCCGCGTGATGGCCGAGCGAGGCGGCCAGTTCGGCGAAAGCCGCGGCGACGTTTGCATCATCTTCGACGAACAGAAACAGCATTGTCGATTCCGGCCGATTGCGGCCGGCTCCCGGTGTTTGAAGGGACGCGCATCCTGTCGCAACGCGAGCAAATCCCGTACCGCTCGGACGGACTTCGACACGACGCTATTTCGGTTCATCGCGACTCGGCACGGACGGCGTCGATATCGCGCCGAGCGTCGACGCAACTTCGCCGTCCGACCATGTCGCGATATCTCCCAGCGCAAGCATCCCGACGAGTTGCTTTTCTCCGTTCACGACGGGCATACGGCGTATCTGCAACCGTTCCATCCGGCGCATCGCGTCTTCGATATCGTCGCTCTCGAAGCACCATTCCACCGGCTCGCTCGCCACTTCCTGCACGGCGCACGAAGCATCCTTGCCCGCCGATACCGCGCGAACCACGATATCGCGATCCGTCACGACGCCCTTGAGCCGCGTGCCGTCGCATACCGGCAGCGCGCCTACGTTCAATTCGTCCATCAGCTCGGCCGCGCGGCGAATCGTGTCGCCCGACGCGATCGCCTGCACGTCTCGTGTCATTACATCGGCTACCTTGGTCATGACATTCTCCCGTCTGAATCACGCTGTTCTCGCGATGAGAGAAACAGCATCCGTCATGCCCTCGTCTCGCGTCAGCGTGCGGCACGCCGATTGCTAATCAGGTCGCACGTCCGCTTTCTGTCCATAGAGACGATGCACCCATGCAAAGCGCATTGACGCCCGCGGGCATTCAAGCCAGCCGCATTCTCGACCTGTGGCATCTGACGCTGGCCGTCTGCTGCGTTGTGTTCGCGGCGATTCTGCTCGCGTGTCTCATCGCGATGATGCGCGCGCCTCGCGCGAATCGCGCAACGCCTGCGGATCTCTCCGCCGTCGGGCATCGCGAGCCGCGCGTGCGCTTCTGGGTCGTCGCCGCGACGGGCGTGTCCACGTTTCTGCTCTTCGGTCTCGTTCTCGCCGATGTCCTCACGGACCGCGCGCTCTCGCGCCTGCCCGTCGACAACGCGTTGCGCATCGAGATGACGGGTTATCAATGGTGGTGGCAAGTGCGCTACGCGAACGATGGCGACGCGCCCGGCTTCACGCTCGCCAACGAACTCCATGTGCCGGTCGGACGGCCGGTGGTCGTGTCGCTGAAAGCCGCCGATGTGATCCACACGTTCTGGGTGCCGAATCTTCATGGCAAGAAAGACATGATTCCCGGCCGCGATGCGACCATCGAGTTTCGCGCGGACAAGGCGGGCGTGTATCGCGGACAATGCGCCGAGTTCTGCGGTTACGAACACGCGTTGATGGCGTTTCAGGTCATCGCCGATCCGCCTGCGCAGTATGAAGCGTGGGCGGCCCGTCAGCGCCAGCCGTCCATCGCGCCATCGGACGACATCGCCGTGCGCGGCCGCGACGTGTTCATGAGCCAGGACTGCGCGCGCTGTCACACCGTGCGCGGCACCGAAGCGCAAGGCACGATCGGCCCCGATCTCACGCATGTCGGGAGCAGGCAGTTCATCGCGGCCGGGACGCTTTCCAACAATCGCGGCAATCTCGCCGGATGGATCGTCGATCCGCGCGCGCTCAAGCCCGGCACCGTCATGCCGCCGACGCGCCTGCCGCCCGCCGATCTGCAAGCGCTGCTCGTCTGGATGGAGACGCTCAAATGAGTGAAGCACCGCTGACAGACGGTCCGCACGCATCGCCCGAAGTGCGCGATGCGCTCGCGAAAACCTGGAGCGATCCGCCGGGCTTCATCGGCATGTTGAGCGCGGTCAATCACAAGACGATTGCGCGACGCTTCATCGTGACGACCTTCGTGTTCTTCGTGCTCGCAGGCTTGCTCGCACTCGCGATGCGCACGCAGCTCGCGCGTCCGGATCAGCGGCTGATCGGCCCGAACCTCTACAACGAACTCTTCACGATGCACGGCACGACGATGATGTTCCTCTTCGCCGTGCCGGTGATGCAGGCCGTCGCCGCGTACCTCGTGCCTTTGATGATCGGCGCGCGCAGCATCGCATTTCCGCGCATGAATGCGTATGCGTATTGGGTGTTCCTGTTCGGCGGCTTGCTGCTGTTCGCCGCGCTCGCCGTGAACACCGCGCCGAACACCGGCTGGTTCAGCTACGTGCCGCTCGCCGGTCCCGACTACTCGCCGAACAAGGGCACGGACATCTGGGCGCAGATGATTACCTTCACCGAGCTTTCCGGCCTGCTCGAAGCGGTGGTTCTCATCACGACGATCTTCAAGCTGCGCGCGCCCGGCATGTCGCTCAACCGCATGCCGCTCTTCGTTTGGGCGACGCTCGTGACGCAGTTCATGGTGATCTTCGCGATGCCCGCCGTCATGCTGTGCAGCACAGCGCTGATTCTCGACCGCCTCGTCGGCACGCATTTCTATAACCCGGCGAAGGGCGGCGACGTTTTGCTGTGGCAACACCTCTTCTGGTTCTTCGGCCATCCCGAGGTGTATCTGATCTTCATTCCGCCGCTCGGCTTCATCTCGTCGATCATTCCGACGTTCGCGCGCCGCCCGATATTCGGCTATCCGGCGATGGTGCTGTCGCTCATCGCCACGGCGTTCCTCGCCTTCGGGCTGTGGGTGCATCACATGTTCGCGACGAACATTCCCGAGCTCGGCAAGAGCTTTTTCACGGCGGCGAGCCTGATGATCGCGATTCCATCGGCGATACAGATCTTCTGCTGGATCGGCACGCTATGGACCGGCAAGCTCAATCTGCGTGTGCCGCTATTGTTCGTCCTCGCGTTCTTCTTCATCCTCGTGATGGGCGGCATGACCGGCATCATGGTCGCGTCGGTGCCGCTCGACCTCCAGGTTCACGATACGTACTTCGTCGTCGCGCATCTGCATTACGTGCTGCTCGGCGGCGCGGTGTTTCCGCTCTTCGGCGCGTTCTTCTACTGGTTTCCGAAATTCGCGGGACGCTTGCTCGACGAGCGGCTCGGCAAGTGGCAATTCTGGCTGTTCTTCATCGGCTTCAATGTGACCTTCTTTCCGATGCATCTGCTCGGACTCGAAGGCATGCCGCGGCGCGTGTGGACGTATCCGCACGGCATGGGCTGGGACGGCATGAATTTCACGGCGACGATCGGCGCTTACATGATCGCGTTGAGCGTGCTGCTTTTCATCGTCAATGTCGTGAAGACGATGCGCAGCGACGAACGCGCCGCCGCCGATCCGTGGGGCGCGGGCACGCTCGAATGGAGCGTGCCGTCGCCGCCGCCGCCGCACAACTTCGATGCGATTCCGGTCGTGCACGGACGCGATCCGCTGTGGGAGCCGTCCGCGCAACCGGCCTTCGTCGCGGGTCTCGCCGCCGATGCGCGCGAAGTGCTCGTGACGAGCGTGCTCGATGCGCAGCCCGATCATCGGCCGATGTTTCCGACGCCCTCTCTGTGGCCGTTCGCAAGCGCCGTCGCCACGACGATTCTGTTCATCGGCTCGATCTACACGCCGTGGGCGATCGTATGGGCGTCGCTGCCGGTCGCCGTGGCGATGATCGGCTGGTTCTGGCCGAGTCGCGGCGAGAACCGGCTCGCGGTCGCGCGGGAGCGCCGGCCATGAACGCCGAAACGCGCCGCGAAGCGCACGGCACCGGCGAGCTCGTGCTCGACGTGCGCGCGTTGCCGACCTTCGCCTTCAGTCACCGCAGCCTCATGTGGTGGAGCACGGCCGGCCTGATGCTGATCGAAGGCACGGTGTTCGCCATCGCGGTGATGATGGTCTTCTATCTGCGCACGCGCGCCCCCGCCTGGCCGATGGCGGCCGAGCCGCCGCGTCTTTTCTGGGGCACGCTCAACACGGTCGTGCTGCTCGCCAGCCTGTGGCCGAACCAGCTCGCGAAGAACGCGGCGGAACGTGGCGATCGCCGGAAAGCGGCGATCTGGCTCGCGGTGTGCCTGGGCGCATCGGTGATTTTCCTCGTGATACGCGGATTCGAATTCGCATCGCTCAACGTGAGCTGGTACGCGAACGCGTATGGCTCGGTCATCTGGCTGCTGCTCGGTCTGCACACGACTCACCTCATCACCGATACCGTCGATACGGCCGTGCTCACGGTGCTGCTCTTTACGGGGCCGTTCGAGGGCAAGCGGCTCGTCGATGTCAGCGAAAACGCGCTCTATTGGTACTTCGTCGTGTTGAGCTGGCTGCCGATCTACGGCGTCATCTATTGGGCGGCGCGGCTATGAAAACCTGGCTCGCGCTGCTCGGCGCTCCGTTCATCGTTCTCGCCTGTCTCAGCTTGAACTACGCGCTGGTGACGCCCGCGTGCCGGCTCGGAGGCCATGCGTTGCTCGACGGCGTGAGCGGCGCGAGCGCGATCGTCTGCGTGGCCGCGACGCTGCTCGCATGGCAGCGCTGGCGCGACGCGCGGCGCAAACTCGCCCTGCCGACGCCCGATACCGGCGACCGTCCGGCACGCGCCGGTTTCATCGCGGCGGTCGCAGCCGGTGTGGGCGCGCTGTCGGTGCTTTCCGTGATCGCGATTTCGATACCGCAATGGCTACTGTCCGCCTGCTGAAATGCGCGCTGCCTTGCGTGCTCCTGTCGTCCGCCGATGCGTATGCCCACGTCGCAGCGACGGAGGCATCGCCGCTCGCGTGGACGTTCGAGCCGTGGATCGTCGCCGTGCTGGCGGCGAGCCTGACGCTCTATCTCGCCGGCTATCTGAAGCTGAACAAGCGCGGCGCGCAAGGCCGTCGCGAGCGGACCGCGAAGCTGATCGCGTTCGCCGCCGGATGGTCGACGCTCGTCGTCGCGCTGGTTTCGCCGCTGCACGCATTGAGCGAATGGCTCTTCTCCGCGCACATGCTGCAGCACGAGCTCTTCATGCTCGTGGCCGCGCCGCTGCTCGTCATCGGCCGGCCGCTCGCCGTGTGGCTCTGGGCGTTTCCCGCGAACGCGAGAGCGCGCATCGGCGCGGCGACGCGTTCACGCTGGATCAAACTGCCATGGCGCTTCCTGACCTTGCCCGTCGTCGCGTGGACGTTGCACGCCGCCGCGCTGTGGTGCTGGCACGCGCCGCGCTTCTTCGAGGCGGCGCTCGCGCGCCCCGGCATCCACACGCTTCAGCACGCCAGTTTTCTGGCGAGCGCGCTGCTGTTCTGGTGGACGGTGTTCGGCCGCGCATCGGAGGCACAGGGCGCATCCAATGCCCACGCGATGCTTTCCCTCTTCACGACGATGGTCCACACCGGCGCGCTCGGTGCGCTGCTGACGCTCGCGCCGGGTGTCTGGTATCCGTCGTGCATCGAGACGACGCGCGCCCTCGGCTTCGATCCCTTGCAGGATCAGCAACTCGGCGGTCTGGTGATGTGGGTTCCGGGCGGGCTTGCGTATCTGATCGGCGGATTGCTCGTCGGCGCGCGCTGGCTGATGCGGCGGCCGCCGCCGCGCGCCGTCGCCGACGTGGCCAGCGAAGGATGAGCACATGCACACGACTCCAATCGCGCTCCTTCTGATCGCTACGCTCGCCGCTTGCCAGGGCAAGCCGCCTTCGGCCGACGCGATCACCGGCGGCAATCCGCGACACGGCCTCGATGCGATCCAGCGTTACGGCTGCGGCGCGTGCCACCGGATAGACGGCGTGCCGGGCGCTTACGGCAAGGTCGGACCGACGCTGCAAAACATCGGCGAGCGGGCTTATGTCGCGGGCAAGCTGCCGAACACACCGGAGAATCTGCAGACATGGATCCGTTTTCCGCAGCGCATTTCACCGCAGAGCGCGATGCCCGATCTCGGCGTCGGCGAAATCGATGCGCGTGACATCGCCGCATACCTGTATCACCAATAACGATGAACGTATCCCGCATCCTCTCCGTTCTGCTTCTGTGGCCGCTCGCCGTCATGGCGGACGACAGGGCGTCGCCATCGCCCGAACTGATTGCGCGCGGCGCGTATCTCGCCAAAGCCGCCGACTGCGCCGGATGCCATACCGCGCCCTCGAACGGCGCGCCGTATGCGGGCGGGCTCGAGATGACGTCGCCGTTCGGCACCATCGTCAGCAGCAACATCACGCCGGATCGCGAGACGGGCATCGGCACATACAGCTACGAGGACTTTGCGAAGGCGTTGCGCGAGGGCGTCGCGCCGGGCGGCAAGGGGCTTTATCCCGCGATGCCGTATCCGGCGTTCGTGAAGATCAGCGACGACGATCTGCGCGCGCTCTACGCCTACATGATGCATGGCGTGCCGCCCGTGAATCACCGGCCGCCGGAAACGAAAGTACCCTTTCCGTTCAACCAGCGCTGGGCGTTGCCTCTGTGGCGCATGGCGTTCGCGCCGAAGCAGCGGTTTGAACCGCACGCCGATCGCGATGCGAGCTGGAATCGCGGCGCCTATCTCGTGCAGTCGCTCGGGCATTGCGGCTCGTGCCACACGCCGCGCGGGATCGCATATCAGGAACGCGGATACGACGAGTCATCGAAAACGTTCCTCTCCGGCGGCGTCAACGACAACTGGTTCGCGCCGAATTTGCGCGGAGATTCCGGCTCGGGGCTCGGGCGCATCGCACAGGACGATATCGCCGCGTTTCTCAAGACGGGCCACGGCGCGGGCATGGCCGCATTCGGCAGCATGGTCGAAACGATCGAGGACAGCACCCAATACCTGACCGATGACGATCTGCGCTCGATCGCCGTCTATCTGAAGACGCTGCCCGCGACCGGCGCGGCGGACGGCGTGTTCGATCCGTCGCTTGCGTCGCCGGGACGTCTCAAGACGCGCGCGCCCGACGTTGCGCCCGAACAGGGCGCGGCGGTCTATGCGGGGTTTTGCGCACAGTGTCATCGAAGCGATGGCAAGGGCGTGCCGAATGCGTTTCCCGCGCTGGCGGGCAATCCCTCGGTCATCAGCGAAGATACGACCTCGCTGATCCGGCTGCTCGTCGAAGGCGGCAACAGCCCCGCGACGATCCACGGCCCGCCACGTCAGGCGATGCCGCCCTTCGCCGGACGCCTCACCGACGTACAGATCGCGCAAGTGCTCACGTATGTGCGCGCGTCGTGGGGCAACGACGCGCGCCCGGTCACGGCCAACGACGTGGGATCGTTTCGCGCGACCATCCACAAATGACGTGCGTTACTCCGGCGTGCCCGCGCCCTCGTTCGGCTTGACTTCGGAAAGGTCGTCCTTCCGCACTTCGGCTTCGCGCACGGTCGTGCCTTCGTCGTCCGTTTCGGAGACATCGGTGGTGAAGGTTTCGTCGTCGGAGGGCTTCTGGTCCTGTCCGCTTTGCTGGGATGGCGTGCTCATGTTCGATGCTCCTTACGGTTACGGCGGCCGCACCATACGGCCACTCTTGTTTCAACGCTTGCGCGCTATCGATTACTCGTTGGTCGGATCGCCCGGGTCTTCCACGCCCTTTTCGATGTTGTCCTTCTGATCGCCATAGTCCTTGCGATTGGCGCCGTTGGTAATTTCGACATCGCCTTTCACCTTGCGATCTTCATTGCCCGTCACGGTGCCGATGGCCGTATCGGTCCAGCCTTTGATCTGTTCCTTGATCCCTTCCCTTTGATCCTTGTTCATCGTGTGCTCCTGTGTGATGGACAAATGGCGATGACAGCCGATGCCTTCAGCGTGCCGCGCGTCCGCGAATCAGCGCCGCGATCGCGAAGCCTGCGCCGAGCGCGACGTAGGTCATCGCGAGCGAGCGCTTCGACAGATGAGCTTCGAAGCCGGGCGTGACTCGTTTGGGCACGGCGTGGTAATCGACGACATAGGCGACGAGCGCGGTCGTCGCGGCGGCGGCGACGATCGTCGCTGGCCGGGAACGCGGTCCGCATAACGACTCGAACAACACGCCCCAGAAAGCCGCGCTTCCCATGTGAATGGTTGCGCCGAACGCGCTGTATCTGAAGCTCGGTTCTTCATGCCAGATTGCTCTCGGCCATAAGCAGTGGGATACGGCGTTGATCGCCGCGTATGGCTCGTGTCCCGCGCGAACGGCCGCGGTCGACGCGGCGCAAGCCGAAGCCAGTCCCGCAGCGGAGCCTGAATAGATGGCCCGCTTCATCAGGTCGTCGAAATGCCCTTGCATGTGTGGCTCCTTGCCGAACGCTCACGCGTTTCGCAGCATCCGCCGTGCCGAAGTTGCTCAGGAACGTCTTTCCGTGTGATGTCGATGTCCGCCCCTCGCGAACACGAAGAGCGTCGCGCCTGCCGCGGCGATTGCGAATCGACTGGGGTTCGCTTTTACCGCACCGATTACCTTCGCGATCACGGGCGAACCGTTCGGCGCGACGCTCGGGCGCGTTTGCATCGCGGGCGCGGTTTGCGGACGTGTCGTGGCGGGCACGTTCGTCGCCGGCGCTGCATGAGGCTCGCGCTTCTCGTTCGATTCGTCGGTCTTGCCTTCGCGCGCCTCGACTCGCGTTGCAGCGGCTTCCGCGCCCAGCAGCATGACGGCTGCCGCGAAATACAGCCACATCAGGAGCACGGCGAGCGAGCCGGCCGCGCCGAATGCGCTCGCGGTCCCGGCATGCGTGAGATAGAGCGCGAACAGCTTCTTGCCGACCGAGAACAGCACCGCGGAGATAACGCCGCCTACGAGCGCATCGCGCCACGGTACGTGACCATCGGGCAGATACTTCAACAGCGCGGCGAAAGCGCACGAAAGGATCGCGAGACCGAGCACGAACTGCACGATGTCGCCGATGACGACGAGCGGCGATTCCCCGAACACCCATTTGCCCGCGGCCTGCACGGCGGTGTCCAGCACGAGCGACACGATCAGCAGGAACGCGACGCCCATCACGAGACCGAAGGAGATCAGCCGAACCTTGACGAGCGTGGCGACGCCCGATTTTTCTCTGCCGCTTTTCGGCCAGATGATCGATAGCGCCGTGTTCAACGATGAAAACGTCGCCGATGCGCCCACGGCCAGCAGTACGAACGAGATCACCGCGGCAATGCCGCTTCCGCCGCTCTGATGCGCGTGCTCGACGATCGCCTGCACGCTCGCGGCGGCATCCTTGCCGAGCATGCCGTTGATCTGATGAAAGAGCTGACCGCGAGCGGCCTCCGCGCCGAACACGAGGCCCGCGACGGCGATCACCATGACGAGCGTCGGCGCGAGCGAGAACGCTGAATAGAACGCGATGCTCGCGGCCATCGGCGCAGCACGATCCGCGCTGAAACGTTTGAACGTGCGTGCGGGCCACGCGAAGGTTCGTCCCATAAGCGACTTGACGTTCATGGTTGTCTCCGTTGATTCATCCGCTCGGCATCAAGCATCGTCGATGCCCGCTCCTTCGAAGTCAGTTGGATCGCGTGGCATACGCGTTGCTGATTCCCATTCAGGCCGATGCCGCGGACTTCGATCCGGACAGCCGGCCTTCCATTCCACGACGCGGCTTTCCCCCGCGATACGCCAGCGCGATGCATCGCGCTGAGGCTTGCAGCAGCATGACCGTAACCGACGCCTTCGACGTCCTCTTGGTCGCTGCGAGCATAACCGTCCAACCTTGATGATTCGCGCCGGGACCGTGAAGGGTTTCGTGCGCCCTAAAAGGAGCCATGCAATGTTCGTGCATAACAAGCGTCTGCAATACACCGTCCGCGTGAGCGCGCCCAATCCGGGTCTCGCCAATCTGATGCTCGAGCAGTTCGGCGGGCCGCAGGGCGAACTGGCTGCCGCGTGCCGGTACTTCACGCAAGCTGTCGGCGAAGACGATCCGGGCCGCAAGGACCTGTTGTTCGATATCGCCACCGAAGAACTGAGCCATCTCGAAGTGATCGGCTCGATCGTCGCGATGCTGAACAAGGGCGCAAAGGGCCAGCTCGCGGAAGCAGTGGAATCGGAAGCCGAGTTGTATCGCTCGCTCACGGGCGGCGGCAACGATTCGCACACCACCGCGCTGCTCTATGGCGGCGGCCCTGCCCTCACCAACTCCGCGGGCGTGCCCTGGACCGCTGCCTATATCGACACCATCGGCGAACCGACGGCCGACCTGCGCTCGAATATCGCCGCTGAGGCACGCGCGAAGATCGTCTATGAGCGTCTCATCAACGTGACGGACGATCCGGGCATCAAGGAAGCGCTGGGCTTTTTGATGACGCGCGAAATTGCGCATCAGAAGTCGTTTGAAAAGGCGCTTCATTCGATTCAGCCGAACTTCCCGCAAGGCAAGCTGCCGGGCGAGCCGGAGTTCACGAGCGTGTACTTCAACATGTCGAAGGGCAATGACGCGCGCGGGCCGTGGAACGAAGGCGGCGACTGGAAGTTCGTCGAAGATCCGCAACCGGCCGTCGATGGCGGCGACGGAGCGGCCACCGTGACCGTGACCGAACGCGATGTCGAAGTGCTGCAGGCGATGGCATCGCGCACGGCTTCGGATCCGTCCGCCGATCCGACCACCGGCGCCGACCTGGGCGCTGGAAAGGCGAACGAAGTGTAAGACCGGCGGCGCTGCTCCGGTTCGGGGCAGCGCCGCTCGAGCGTTATCGATGCGCCAACGAATCATGAGTGCCGTGAGCGAATACCTGGTACCGAAATGCGCGATCTGGACACGTAGAACGAAAACCGCGCCCGGCACGCCGCGCGTGCTCGTCGTCGACGACTATGTGGATACGGCCGACGCCATCAGCATGGTTCTGGCCGTGTGCGGATTCGATGCCGATGCCGTCTACGGCGGCCTCGGCGCAATCGACGCGACCACGCGATGCAAACCGGAAGTCGTCCTGCTGGATATCTGGATGCCCGACATGTCCGGGCTCGAAGTCGCCGCCCGCCTTCGCGCGGACGCGAACACGTCCGGGACCATTCTTATCGCCCATTCGGCGGCAGCAAGCGAGGCCGATCTGCAACGCGCGAAGCAAGCGGGATTCGACGCGTTTTGCGCGAAGCCGACCGACGCGATGACCTTCGCGCCGTTGCTTCGTTACTTCGTGCACGGGCCCGTCGCATGACGAGACGCGCGGCACGCTCGATGCGCGATGCGCGGAACATCGACATCACTGACGCACAGAGGAAAACATGAGCATCTTCTCGAACATATTGAACAAGATCTTTCCGCACGACCATCCGGCGGCGACCGCTTCCGGCGGGACCGTGCCGCCTGCGGCACCCAATGCGGCGCCGCCATCGAGCACGACCTCTTCGGGCAATCCGACCAGCACGCCTCTGGGTTCGGCGAGCGGCGCCGCCGGCACGCCCGCAACGCCCGGCGTCGAGCCTGCACGGCCAGCGGTCACGCCATTGCCCGAAGTGGACGTCATTGCGATCCTCACGCAAAAGCAGCAGCAAAACGGCGCGGCGCTGAGCTGGCGATCGTCCATCGTCGATCTGCTGAAGCTGCTCGATCTCGATAGCAGTCTCGAATCGCGCAAGGCGCTGGCGCAAGAACTGCACTACACCGGCAACACCGACGACTCCGCCACGATGAACATCTGGCTGCACAAGCAGGTCATGACGAAGCTAGCGGAGAACGGCGGCAAGGTGCCGGCCGATCTGAAATGAGAACCCGCTTTTCCCTGATCGATCCATGAACGAATCTCGACACAGCATGCGACGCGCTTCGTCACCGGCCGCCGCAAGCGTAACTTCTACTTCGATTCGTTGAACGACTTGGCGTAGAGCTGCGCGCTCCGGTCCAGATCTTCCGTCGCGGCATAGATCAACGGCTGCGCTTCGGGAGAAAGCACCGCACCGTCTATCACGCTGCCTGTCACGAGGCGATGATCCCCGGCTTCGATATCGCCGATAGCCTGACAGTCGAAATACGCCAGCGCATCGGGCAGTATCGGCGCGCCGCTTCGGCCGGTTTTCCAAGGCGTCGACGACAGCTTGTCGATCGTGCGGCCCGATTGTGTCCCGAAGTGCGCGGCCAACGTCTGCTGATCCGAACGCAGCACGTTGATGGAGAACGCGCGTCCGCGTTGCAGTATCCGATAGGACGCATGCGCCGGATTGATTGCGATCGCAACGAGCAGCGGGTCGAACGAGACCTGCATGACGGAGCTCGCCGTAAACGCGTTCTTCGTCGCGCCGTCCGCCACGCCGATCACATGGACGCCTGCCGTCAGACGCCGGAAGAGGTCGGCCATACCGTTTGTCATCGCGCTTTACCCTTGATGTCGGAGGAATCGTTCAAGCGTGCATGTGCATGTGCCATGCCTCGGCGGGAATACGCGTTGCGCAAGTCGAATGGCAGCGACGACGCACCTATCCGACAATCGGATCAATCCGCAGGAGGCGACCTTGAAGGCACTCATCTGGCATGGCAAGAAAGACATCCGTTACGACACCGTTCCGGACCCCGTGATCGAGCACGGCCGCGATGCGATCATCAAGGTATCGACTTGCGCGATCTGCGGCTCGGACCTCCATCTGTTCGATGGCTTCATGCCCGGCATGGAATCGGGCGATGTGATGGGTCATGAATTCATGGGCGAAGTGGTCGAAGTCGGCCGTGATAACACCGCCCTCAAAGTGGGCGATCGTGTCGTGGTGCCGTTCACGATCATCTGCGGCGAATGCGATCAATGCAAGCGGGGCAATTTCTCCGTTTGCGAACGCTCGAACCGGAACAAGGACGCCGCCGACAAACTCTTCGGTCATACGACGGCCGGCCTCTTCGGATACACGCATCTGACAGGCGGCTATGCGGGCGGACAGGCCGAATACGTACGCGTGCCGTTCGCGGACAAGACCCATATCAAGATCCCCGATGGCCTTTCCGACGAACAGGTGCTCTTTCTCGGCGACATCTTCCCGACCGGATGGCAGGCCGCGGTCAATTGCGAAATCGAACCGACCGACACCGTCGCGATCTGGGGCGCGGGCCCCGTCGGGCAGATGGCGATCCGCAGCGCGATATTGCTGGGGGCGCGACAGGTCATCGTCATCGATCACGTTCCCGAGCGGCTTGCGATGGCGCAGGCGGCGGGCGCGATCCCGATCAACTTCAAGGACGAAAGCGTGCTCGACCGCTTGCGCGATCTGACACAAGGCAAAGGCCCCGAGAAGTGTATCGATGCCGTCGGCATGGAGTCGCACGCGACGCGCTCGTTCGACGGCATCTACGATCGAATCAAGCAGGCCGTCATGCTCGAATCCGACCGGCCGCATGTGCTGCGCGAGATGATCTACGTGTGCCGTCCGGCGGGCGTGCTCTCGGTGCCGGGCGTGTATGGCGGACTGATCGACAAGATTCCGTTCGGCGCGGCGATGAACAAAGGTCTCACCTGGCGCATGGGGCAAACGCACGTCAATCGATGGAGCGACGACTTGCTCAAGCGCATCGAAGAAGGACAGATCGATCCGTCCTTCGTCATCACGCACCGGATGAATCTGGCGGACGGGCCGCAGATGTACGAAACCTTCCGCGATAAGCAGGACGGGTGCATCAAGGTGGTCCTGAAGCCTTAGTCGACGCACCCGCGCAGGGTGAGGACGCGTCGCTTTGCGTTTGGATGCGCGCTCGGGCCGGCGAAGCGGCGCGCGAGCGCGCGGACGCCGAAAGCGGCGCCTCTGCGACGTGCGTGATCATTGCGCGCATCCATCGCATTCAAGGACCGTGCTCGATGCGATGAAAGGCGCGCGCAGACAGCATGCCGACGCGTGAACGTCAGTCGTGGCGATGATGCTTGTGATGCTTGCCGCGATGGCCGTTATAGCCGCGGCTGTAGTCGTCCGCGTACGAATTCGAGCGCGAAACATTGCCGCCCAATGCCGCGCCCGCGCCGCCGCCGAGCGCCGCGCCGATCAGACCGCCGCCGCGGCCGCCCATGGCGTTGCCTGCCGCCGTGCCCGCACCGCCGCCGAGCGCGCCGCCGATGATCGCGCCCGTGCGCTCGCGACGGTTCGACGTGACCGCGCCGCCGGCGCCGCCACCTACCGCCCCGCCGAGCACCGCGCCCGTGCTGCCGCCCACCGCGCCGCCCAGCGCCGCGCCGGCTACGCCGCCGAGCGCGCCGCCGAGCGCATTGTTCATGTCGCCGGCCATCGCCGAAACCGACGCAGCAGCCGTGAGCGCTGCGATTGCAACGAGTCGAATGATTCGCTTTGACATAGTTCGGATGATTGTTTTTGAGACGGGCCGAGTATAACCGCGGCTTACGAAAACCTTCGGTAAAACTGCCGCACGTCGGCGGTAAGACTTGTAACAAAGTCCGATTGCCGACGTCGCGCGACCGCAGCCGACGCCTCGTCGATGGCGACGTTAGAATCTAATTCCGATTCGTCGAATCGTCCGCTACAGGAGGCCAGCGTGCCCGCGTTACTCCCTGACGTCGATCGAGATGGACTTCTCGAATACTCGGTCGTCTTCACCGACCGATCGATCAACCATATGTCGCAGCGCTTTCAGGGCGTCATGCGCGACATCTCCAACACCCTGAAGAAGGTCTACAACGCCAAGGCCGTCGCGGTCGTTCCCGGCAGCGGGACGTTCGGCATGGAAGCGGTCGCCCGGCAGTTCGCGACGAACAAGAAGTGCCTCGTCATCCGCAATGGCTGGTTCAGCTACCGCTGGTCGCAGATTTTCGACATGGGCGGCATTCCGTCCGAATCGACCGTGCTGAAGGCGCGCCCGGTCGCGCAAGGCAGGCAGGCCGCATTTGCGCCGCCGCCGATCGAAGAAGTCGTCGCCGCGATCAAGCAGAACAAGCCCGATCTCGTCTTCGCGCCGCACGTCGAAACCGCAGCCGGAATCATCCTGCCCGATTCGTATCTGCGCGCCGTGGCCGATGCGGCTCACGCCGTGGGCGGCATGTTCGTGCTGGACTGCATCGCCTCGGGCACCGTCTGGGTCGACATGGAAGCGAGCGGCGTCGATGTGCTCATCAGCGCGCCGCAAAAGGGATGGAGCGCGTCGCCGTGTTGTGGACTCGTCATGTTGAGCCCGCTCGCCCGCGAAAGAATCGACGCGACGACGAGCACGAGCTTCGCCTGCGACCTTCGCAAATGGCTGCAAATCATGGAAGCCTACGAGAACAACGGCTTCGCGTATCACGCCACGATGCCCACGGACAGTCTCACGACACTGCGCGATGTCATGAAGGAAACCGAGGCGTACGGCTTCGACAAAGTGCAAGCGGAGCAATTCGAGCTGGGCAAGCGCATCCGCTCGCTCTTGGCCGACAAGGGCTTCAAGAGCGTGGCGGCCGAAGGTTTCGAAGCGCCGGGCGTCGTGGTCTGCTACACGGACGATGACGGCATCCGCACCGGCAAGAAATTCGCCGATGCCGGCGTGCAGATCGCGGCGGGCGTTCCGCTTCAATGCGACGAGCCGGCAGATTTCAAGACCTTCCGCATCGGCTTGTTCGGGCTGGACAAGCTTCACGACATCGAAGGCACGGAGGCCCGATTCGCGAAGGCGCTGAACAGCATTCTGTAACGCGCGCGGCTAGCGTTGCGGCAGGGCGCGCCGCGTGAGATTCAGCACCAGCAGGAAGCCGATGAACATGACGATGCCGCCCGCGATCAGGCTCGCACCGATCGCGCCGCGATAGACCGCGACGATCTGCGCCTGCTGCGCCGCGCTCATCTGCGCGATCGCGGCGATACCGTGATCCAGCAGCGCCTGCGTATCGAGGGACGCAGGCAGCCCGCTCATCTCGCGCTTGAGCACGAAGGTCATGATGCCGCCGGACAACGCCACGCCCAGCGACGCTCCCAGCGAGCGCACGAATCCCATCGTCGCGGTGGCGGCGCCGAGCACGCGCTCGGGCACCGAGTTCTGCACGATGACCGTCGCGTTCGGCATGCCGATGCCCATGCCCGCGCCGAGCACCGCCATCGCGCAGAGAAAGAGCGGCACGCTCGCGCCGATATGCGCAAGCAAGGCGAGCGAGGCGAGACCGAGACATTCGAGAAAGACGCCGATCGACAGGAGCGTCGCGATACGCCGCATGCTGCCGACGGAAAAGCGTCCGCCGGTCACGGACGTGACGAGCATCATCGCGACTTGCGGCAGCATCATCGCGCCGGACTGCTCGGGCGTCTCGCCCAATACGAGCTGGAAATAGAGCGGCATGAAGACGAGCGAGCCCATCATCGCGAAGGCCATGATGCCGGAAGCCGCCACGCAGGTCGCGTAAGGCACGTTGCCGAAGAGCTTCAGATCGATGATCGGTTCCCGCGCGCGCCGCTCGACGAAGAACAGGGCGACGAAGCACGCGAGCGCAAGCACGCACGACAACGGCAAGCGCATGCCCGACATGAACGACGCGGACGCCGAATTGAACACCAGCAACAGCGCCGATGTCCCGATGCAGACCAGCACCGCGCCCGCGTAATCGACGGCGTGCTCGCCGCCGCGCTCGACCTTCGGCAGCGACATCATCACGAGCGCGAGCGACAGCGCGCCGATCGGCGGATTGATGTAGAACACCCATCGCCATGACGCGTGACTCGTGATGAAGCCGCCCAGCAACGGCCCCGCGACGCTGCTCACCGCGAACGCGCCGGTGAAGAGGCCCTGATAGCGCCCGCGCTCGCGCATCGGCACGATGCTGCCGACGAGCGTCTGCGACATCGTCATCAGCCCGCCGGCGCCGAATCCTTGCAGCGCGCGAAACAGAATGAGCGCGTTCATCGATCGCGCCGCGCCGCACAGCGCCGAAGCCACGAGAAAAATGCCGATGCTGAGCGCGAAGAACGGCTTGCGTCCGTACATGTCGGAGAGCTTGCCGTAGAGCGGCGCGCTGACCGTCGACGTCAGCATGAACGCGGTGACGACCCACGTAAGATGGTTCAGGCCGCCGAGTTCGCCCGCGATGACCGGCAGCGCGGTCGCCACGATGCTCTGGTCGAGCGCCGCGAGGATCATCGCGAGAATGAGGCCCGCGAACACGCGCCGGCGCTGGTTTAACGGGATCGGTGAAACGGCAACGTCGATTGTTTCTGTGGACATCGTGTAGCGAAAATTGGATGGAAGAACGCACTACGCGCGCAGCAGGATGCGTGCCCTTTCGGATAACATTCCTTGGTTAAGCAGGCCGGAGCGAGCGATGACAACCGCAACCGTATTCAACGAGCACGCCGATCACTGGCTCGCCGCGCGGCGCGATCCGGAGACGGGTATCGAAGGGCTGCGCGCGCATTTCAGCGGTCACGCCTACGATCCGCACGATCACGACGACATGCTGATCGGCTACACGGAACAAGGCGTGCAGCGCTTTCAGTGTCATCGGTCTTTGCATACGAGCGTGCCGGGCCGCGCGATATTGATCGAACCCGGCGCGCTGCACGACGGTCATGCGCCGGAAGCCGGCGGCTTCACCTACGCGATGCTGTACCTGCCGCAAGCATGGGTCGAACGCGCGGCGCACGAACTGAATCTTCCGGGCCTGCGCAGCGTCGAGGCGGCTTTCAGTCGAACGCTCGTCGACGATCGCCGGCTCGTCGACGTCATCCGCACGGCGTTCCACGCCATCTATCACGACGAAGGCAGGCTCGCGCGCGATCAGGCGTTCGATCGCCTGCTGACGCAACTCAGCGGCCAGTTGCGCGACGCGCCGTCGATCGGCGGCGTCACCGCGCCGCTCGCCGCCCTTCGCGCGCGCGATCTCCTGCATGAACAGATGGACGGCAACATCGGACTCGATGAGCTCGCGACCGTTGCGGGCATCGACCGGTTCCGCCTGACGCGCCTCTTCAAGCGGGCGTTCGGCACGTCGCCGCACGCGTATCTGGTGCGCTTGCGCCTGCGCGCCGCGCGTCGCTTGCTGGCGGCCGGTCATCGGCCCGCGCAGGTTGCCGCGATCGTCGGATTCTCGGATCAGAGCCACCTCGGCCGCTGGTTTCATCGCGCGTACCGGATGACACCGGCCGCGTATCGGCGGATGTGCACAAACGTTCCAGACTGAACGCCGCGAATCGCGCAACATGAATGTTCCAAGGAGGAACCTTCATGTTCGACACCAAAGTGGCGCTCATCGTGCGCGATGATCTGCCCGTCTGGCAAAAGCTCAATGTCGTCGCCTTTCTCGCGACCGGCGTCGCGGCCGCGGTGCCCGAAGCGCTCGGCGAGCCTTACGAGGACGCCGCCGGACATCGCTACGGCCGCATGCTGGGCCAGCCGATGCTCGTGTTCGCCGCCGATCTGTCCGGCCTGCAAGCCGCGCATCGACAGGCGATCACGCGCGAACTCAGAATCGTGCCGTATGTTCACGCGATGTTTTCCACCGGGCACGATGCCGCGAATCGCGAGGCATTTCGTGCCGAGGACGCGGCGAATCTCGATCTCGTCGGCCTCGCGCTGCACGGCGCCAAAAAGGCCGTCGACAAGGCGGTAAAGGGACTGGCCTTGCACGGCTGATTCGAGCCGCCTTGTCGGTCAATGCGACGACACGATGATGCTCGAAATGACGCCCGTGGCGATCGCCGCCAACACGAAGTCGCCGTTCACCTGCACCCACTGATAACCCGAGGGCGGAGCGTGCAGGTCATGCGCGCGCCAGTCCTTCACGACGTAACGCGATCCACGATACGAATCCGGCAGACGGTCGCCCGAATGCCAGTCCTGATGCGGCACCGGACGGCGCGCATCGTCGTGTCCGCGTGCTTCGGGTCCGGCGTTTCGCGGCTTGCCGGGCCCTTCCTGTTGTCGATGATCCGGGCCTGCATCCGGTCCGGCCGGTTGAGCGAACGCGGCCGTCTGTCCAAAGGTGATGACACAAAGAAGGGAAGCAATCGCAAGTCTGTTCATAGGCATCTCCATAAAACCAATGAGAGCGATGGCGCGCTCATTGATTCAATGCGATGCCTTTCGTTTCCTTACCGCAGGTCGCATCGGCGCGTGTGAATCGTTCATCGACCGAGCACCGTCACGGCGGGAAAGCGCATCAGATTTTCAACGTCCCACTCGTCGCCCAGATAGCGCGTATCCGGCAGCGCGCGAGGCGAGACGAGATCGGCGGACATGCCGCGCGCGATCAGACGTTGAAGAACGTCGTCACGCAGCCAGAACAGCGACCCGTCGTATATGGCGGGCCTGTAATCCGCCTTGAACGCGGCAAGCGAGTAGATGTCGCTGTCCCCGCTCCATACGCCATGCGTTTCGATGACTTCGGGACGTTCCGTGCTTATGTAGTCGCCCAGCTTCGCATACCCCTGACGCGTCAGCGATGGATTCGTCAGCAGCCCCAGATCCAGGATGTTCAGGCGTTCGCAGCACAATGCCGTGCCGCCGACGTCCGGCGTCAGGAACTTGAGCGTCGGCTGCCCGAGATGCTCGCGCAAGCGATCGACCGACGCGCCGGTCATCGCGAAGTTCTGTGGCGTTACGCCTCGCCAGTCGCCGGGCGATTGATTCCACACCCTCTTGCGAACCGCGCTTCCCATTGCATCCATCGAAGCCGGCAGCGCGCCGCGCATCGCCGCGCCGACGATCATCGTGTCGACGTTTTCGCGCAGCACCTTGGCGTTGAACACGAAGGTCCCGGCAAGGCACAGCAAGAGCCAGCGCAACACGCGCGGCCGACGCATGTTCGCGAAACGTTCCGCGAGCGATAGCACGAGGATCGGCAGCACCGCCACGAACATCCGGCCGGTATAGCCCCAGTTTCTTCCCGATATTAGTGCGAACACGCCAAAGGCCGCTATCAGAAGCAGCGGCATCGGATCGAGACGGCGCGCCTGACCGCCCTTCCAGCTCAGGACGATGCCAGCCAGCAGCGCGGCGTTCACGAAGAGAAAATCCTTGAGGCCGCGCAGCTTCTCCAGTAAGCCGTCCCAGCCCTTCTTGCTGTATGGCGCGTGAAGCTTGGCCAGAATGGTGTTCGGCAACAATACGCCGAAGACCCAATATCGCCAGAGCGTCATCAGCAGAAAACAAAGCATCAGGCACACGCACATTCGAAACGCGCGCGAGCGTTCCTGCGGGCAAAACACGACCATCCAGCCCAGCGCGAAACCCAGATAGAACACCGCTTCGAAGCGAGTCAGCATCAGAAGCGGCACGAGTGCATACGCGAGCGTCGATTGCGCGCGCCAGTAGAGCACGAACGCGAGCAGCAGCAACGCGAAGACCGTCATCTCCATGCCGTTGACGATCTCGGCCTGACACATCGGAAGCAGCCCGAGCAAGGACACGACGATGAGCCGATGCGTCGGGCTCGGCAATGACGGTTGAAGCGCGCGCCACATCAGCACCAGCGTAGCGCTGAGCGCGATGAACGAAAGCAGTTGCGCCGCCCTGATCGCTTCGAGAAAGCCCGGATGGAACAGCCAATGCCCGATCGCGAGCATCGCCGTCATGAGCAGCGTCGACGTACCTTCGCCCAACGGCGACACCGGGGTCAACGCAAACAATCCGTGCCGCCCGAGCGTCTGTGCATACGCGACGGTGATGGCGCCGTCGTCCCATCCGTATGGGCCGGCCAGCGCGATCGCCGTCAACGAAAGTACCGCGTACGCCACTGCGAAGAGCAACCCGGTGGCTTTCTCCTTCGCCTCGATCCTGTGCGTGACGTGTTCGGTCATAGGCAGACAGCGCTATTGCGACCGCAATCCGAACACGGCGACGCCATTCTTCGCGCCCACATACACCTTGCCGTTCGCGATCATCGGCGTGATGAACTTGTTGCCCGCACCGAACTGGTCGCGCGCGCCCGCATCGACGCTGCTGTAGAGCTGATGATTGAGATTGGTCGCGTCGTAGGCGCGCAGCACGCCGATCGACCCGTTCTCCGCCGCCCACAGAATCGCGTTCGACGTGCCGTTCGCCGAAATGCTCGGCGTCGCGCCCGGGAAGCCGAACGAGTTCAGCGTCTGACTCGACGGCGTGCGCGACAGCGCGGCGTTCGTTACCGTGAACGCCTTGATGTTGTCGCCGACCGAGCCGAAATAGACCCTGCCGTTGAAGTACGCGGGCGCGCCGAACATCGGTCCGCGTATCTGGCCGACGAGCTCCTGATAGATGTGATCCGCGTTCGAATCGAACTTGCCCATCGACCAGCGGTTGACGACATAGATCGTCGAGTTCTTGCCCGCGCCGACCGCGAGACGCCAGACCTTGCCGTTCGCATCGGTGAAATCGGGCAAGACCATCGCGCCGCCGGAACCGAGGTCTTCGTCCTCGTTCGATTGCTGCACCGTGTTCGACGGCTGGAAGTAGTCCTGCACTCTCAACGGCCCGAGGTTCAGCCGCAGGAAGCCGTTGCCGAAGTTGCCGTTGATCGGCATCTCGTGCTCGTTCTGCGTCGGATCGAAGGTGCCGTTGGCATCGAGGAAATAGATCGATTCGCCGTCCGACGCAGGGCCCGCGCCGCTCATCCAGATCGAGCCCATCTGGCCGTTCGGCGTGACGTTCAGCACGCTCGCCTGCTGCAGCGTGTTGGCGTCGTAGCCGATCACCCAGCCGGTGTACGGCATGAAATCGCAATGCGATGTCCACGCGGTATAGATGACGCCGTTCAACTGCAGCAACGCCGCGCGCTCGGCGTACTGACCCGGATCGAACGTCAGCGTGCCGTTCTGGCTGCCCGCGCCGTTGCCCGGATAGGTCGCGCGGATTTCGGTCGGACCGTTGAAGAGCTCGGCGCCCGTCGTGATATCGAGCGCGTGGATGCGCTGGTGATAGCCGCCCGACGCGTCCTTCGACATGCCGACGACATACATCGCGCCGTTCGGTCCGCGCCCGCGATCGATGACGGGCGTCGCCGTCACACCGATCGTCGGCGTGATCTGGTGGCACTTGTGATCGTCGCTCGGATTCTCGCCGCTGCCGAGCGTCGAGACTCTCCAAAGCGTCGCGCCGCTGTCGGCATCGAACGCGTAGACGCTTCCGTTCTCGGTCGCGACGTACACGACGTTGTGCGTGGCGCCCCCGATCGGAACGTTCGCGAGAAAGAGCGGCTGCGCGTCGACGGCGCCATCGACGGAATAGAAAGCCACCTTGCCGAACGTGTTCTGGTTGACGTTCGCGAGCGTGAGGGTCGTTTCGGCGAGTTGCTGTCCGGTGCGGGCGATGTCGTTGTGCCAGGTGACGACGTCCATCGCGTTGCTGGGCGACGTTGCCTTCGCCACGCTCGACGCGGCCCGGCTCGCCGCGGCCGATGTCGCATCGCCGCCGGAGTCGCCGCCACTGCACGCGGCGATGATTGCCGCGATCAGCACGGCGCCGAGTGCGGCGGCATAAGCGGAAAAACGCGCATTCATTTGCATTCTCCTTCTCCGGAAGGGGCCGGAACGGACAACGCGGTGTCGGGCGACATCGGTGCTGCAACAGAGCAATCGTGATGCCCCATAGCAGCGTGTACCCGCAAACCAGCGCATCAGCGAAGCGAGGAAGCCGTCGAGCGCCCCGAGGGACGCAATTCGGCCGCTATTGAACATCGGGAAACGGAGGGCGAGCGACGAACCTGGCTTACAAAAGAGCGCGTCAGCTTTGCTCGCGACTCGCGCGCCTTCGCGGAATGGTGACGGAGAACCAGAGCAGTCTTGTCACCGAACGTTCGGGCGTAACGGGGAAGGCTCTTTACCGACTGAAAGCTATCGCAAATCGCGGAGTGAATCAATCGCGCAGGCTTTACATTGCACTTTTCGAAATCGTGCGCGTCGTTGATGACATGTTGCCGGGGCTGTAAAAACGAATGTGGGGGAGTGCACATATCTACCTACTTATTTCGCGTCTCGAACTTTTTTTGCCGATTTGGGCTGCTAATCTTTGGGCCAATGGTCATGCAAATCGCAAGGCCGTCTGTCCGGATGTCCGACATGCAAGTCTCACCTTGAGAGCCCTCGCCGGGACCAGGAACGTGCCGATGACGACGATTTCGGAAATCCGCGAAACGATGCCCGACCGAATGACATCCGGCATGCAGGCGCCCCCGCGCTCATCGGCTCGCCGCTCGCTGCTTCGCCACATGGCCGCGCTCGCTCTGGGTGCAGTGTCGTCGCCCTCCTTCGCGCAGCATGGCGATCTCGGACTCGTCACGCCGCCAGTCCGTCTCGACGATACATGGCTCGTCGATCAGACCGGCAAGAAGCGTCTGCTCAGCGACTTGCTGCATCAGCGCGTGACTGCAGTGCAAACCGTCTATACCGGCTGCGGCACGATATGTCCCTTGCAAGGCGCGTTGTTCAACGCGGTTCAGGAACGGATACCGCAAATCCGCGCGCGTCGTCCGGTGCAATTGCTGTCGGTCGGGATCGATCCGCTTTCGGATTCGCCGTCGGCATTGCGCGCGTGGCTCGCGCGCTTTCAGGCGGGTTCCGCCTGGAATGCAGCGACGCCGGCACTCGCCGATGTCGACCGGATGCGCGTGGCGCTCTCGGGCAGCAACGCGCCTCTCGGCGACATCGCTGACCATTCCACCCAGGTCTATTGCTTCGATGCCAACGCGATGTTGCGCTGGCGAAGCGCCGATCTTCCTCGCGTCGAAGACATCTGCGATGTGCTCGGCGCGCTCGCACGTACGTAACCCGCTTCATGTACGGGGTGCAACCATGCCTGGAATCCGTTCGACGAGCCACGCGTCAAGCCTGTTCGTCCGATGCATGCGCTTCTTGCTGCTCGTCGCGTTGCCGCTGGCATTGGCGGGCATGCCGCACGCCGCGCGCGCGCAAAGCTCGGCGCCCATCACGCTGAGCGGCACCAGCCTGTGCGCCGACGTGAGCGGCGAATCGAGGGCGCCGGGCGCGCCCGTGATTACGTGGTCCTGCTGGGGCGGCGCGAATCAGCAGTGGTTTCCGTCAGCGACCGGCACGCGCTACAACCTCATCAATCAGAACAGCGGCCTGTGCATGGACGTCTCGGGCCAAAGCCAGAGTCCGGGCGGCCCCGTCATCCAGTGGACCTGCAATGGCGGCGCGAATCAGGCGTTCTCGTTGACGCCGCAAGGCGCGGGCTACGCGATCGTCGCGGGACATAGCGGCTTGTGCGTGACCGCATCGAGCACGACGTCGCAAGGCAATCAACTATCGCAGCAAGTGTGCAACGGAAGCGCGACGCAAACGTGGCAAGTGGCCGGCCTGCCGGTACAGCAAGCCGCATTGCCGTCGAAGTGGACGACGCCGTATCAGTTGCCGCTCGTCCCGCTGCAAGCCGCCAATCTGCCCAATGGAAACGTGCTCGTCTGGTCGGCCGACGCGCCGCTCGACTTCACCGACAGCGCGAATCCGCCGGCGAGAACCTACACGGCGATCTTCAATCCATCGAACGGCACGAGTTCGCAAGTGATCGTGACCAATACCGCGCACGACATGTTCTGCCCCGGCATTTCCAATCTCCCCGATGGCCGCATCTTCGTGACCGGCGGATTGAGCGTGCGGCAGACCAGCATCTATTCGCCGACGACCAACACATGGACCGCGGGCAATCAGATGAACATCCCGCGCGGCTATCAGGGCAGCGTGACGCTGAGCAACGGCAACGTGTTCGTCATGGGCGGATCGTGGAGCGGAGGGCTCGGAGGAAAGTCCGGCGAAACGTGGACCTCGGGTTCGGGCTGGCGGATCAATAGCGCGATTCTCGACGATTACATCGTCACGAACGACGCGAGAGGCGTGTTCCGCTCCGACAATCACGCGTGGATGTTCGCGGTCGGCAACGGACGCGTGTTCCATGCGGGACCGAGCAAGGCGATGCACTGGTTCGATACGGCGGGCAACGGCAACGTGAGCCCGGCCGGCAACCGTGGCAGCGACGGCGACGCGATGAACGGCAACGCGGTCATGTACGACGTCGGCAAGATTCTCGCGGTCGGTGGCGCGCCGAGCTACGATCAGTCGCCGGCCACGGCCAACGCGACGCTCATCGACATCAGCAGCGGCAACGCGACGACGCGGACCATCCCGCCGATGAGCTACCGGCGCGCGTTCAACAACAGCGTCGTGCTGCCGAACGGACAGGTCGTCGTGATCGGCGGACAGACCTTCGCCGAGCCTTTCTCGGACAACAACGCGGTCCTCACCCCGGAACTCTGGGACCCCGCGACCAACACGTTTTCCCCGCTCGCGCAGCAGGCCGTGCCGCGCACCTATCACAGCGTCGCGCTGCTGCTGAACGACGGACGCGTGCTGAGCGGCGGCGGGGGTCTGTGCGGATCATGCTCGACCAATCACACCGACATCGAGATCCTGACGCCGCCGTACCTGCTCAACTCGGACGGTTCCGCCGCGTCGCGTCCGACTCTCAGCTCCGTTCCGAGCGATGCGCAGCTCGGCACGACGATCGTGGTGACGGCCAGCCGGAGCACGCGCGCATTCGTGCTGATGCGCTCGTCTTCGGTTACGCATTCGCTGAACAACGAGCAACGACGCGTGCCGCTCACGTTCAGCGTCGGTACGGCGGGCGAATTCCAGTTGAACATTCCGTCCGATCCGGGCGTCGTCGTCCCCGGCTATTACATGCTGTTCGCGCTGAACGCCAACGGCGTGCCGAGCGTTTCGCGCGTGCTGCGCGTGCGTTGAATGGCCCGACGCCGCTTCCTCGAGGCGCGGGCCGCGGCGATGCGCGTCGCATTCGTCGCGGTCGTCGCATTCGTCGCGGTCGTGGCAATTGCGCCGCTTGCGCGCGCGCAGACCGCATGCGACCCCGCCGACATGGGCTGCGCGATCTTCAACGGACAACATCCGATGACCGCGCATCTGCGCGACGACGAGCGCCCGTTGCCTTCCTTTGCGACGCGATGCGTCAATTGCCACGTCGGCACATCGACGAAACCCGCGTTCGCGCCGCCGCTGACGCACGACGCCCTGCTCGGCGTCGCAAGCCGCCGTGGCGGGCCGCTCAGTCACTATGACGCGACGTCCTTCTGCCGCGCCGTGAAGGACGGCATCGATCCGGCGGGCGTGCTGCTGCGCAAGTCGATGCCCCACTACCGCATCGCCGATACCGAATGCCAGGCGCTTTGGCAATACGTCATGCATCGATGAGCGCGGGCGCTACGCGTTCCGGCGAGAGGTATTTATTGCCTCAACCGTCAGAAGAATCATTCCAATAAGGGCTTAACCCGCTAATGAGCTTTCGACGAAGGTCGTAAAACATGCAAACCGTGTACAGGATTGATCATGTTTCACCTTCGCCTCAGAACCTTGATCTCGTGGTCTCGCCGGCGTTTCGCGACCACGCTGGTTCTGGCGACGCTGTCGGCGTCCGGGCTGTGCCTCGCCGCACTCGCCGCCGTTTCCATCACCGTCGATCGCGACATCGGCGAGCGGGAATTGCGCCGGGCGCTCGACGTCGGCTCGGAGCTCGAACTGCTCGTCGATCTGCATCTCGCCGCCAACACCGACTTCCTCAAGGGCGTCGGCTCGGCCACGTTCGAATCGCGCGCGTGGCCCATCGCCCGCGCGGTGATGGTGGCGCGCGCCTATAACCATCTCGATGCGCTGCTCGCCGATTCGCCCGCAGCCGCCGAAAAGCTCGCGGAACTCAGACGCCTGAGCGGCGAATGGCCCAAAGCGCTGCAGGATGCCGCGGCGAACGTCGCGCTTGCGTCGCATGGCACCGCAGTCGACTCCGGACGGTTGCTCCTCGCCAACGCGTCGCTGAAATCGATCATGGACATTCTCGCCCTGCTGCGCAGCGACGAGCGGGAGCTGATCGCCAGCATGCAGGAGAAAGCGCAATCGCAGATTCTGAAGCAGCGCATCGCGCTCATCGTGGGTCTCGCCGCCGGCATGCTGCTGCTCGCGTTCGCGGCGTCGAGCCGGCATCGCTCGGCGCTCGCGAAGAACGCGGCGCGCATCGTCGCCGATGAAGCACAGAAACGCTTCAGCCAGTACTTCGACCAGCATCCGGTCGCGATGCTGATCTTCGATGTCGGGAACGGCGCGATTCTCACCGCGAACGCGGCAGCGCAACGTCAGTACCGGGCGACGCTGGAACAGCTCAACGCGCTGACGATCTTCGATCTGCGCCCCGCCGAAGAAGTCGCGAACTTCCGGCTCGATCTCGCGGGCTACGTGCAGTCGGGAGCCGGTTCGGGCGCGGGCGGCATCCGACGTCATCGCAGGCTCGATGGCGATGTCATCTTCGTGGACGTGTCGTTTCATCTGCTTTCGTTCGGCGGTCACGAGGCGTGTTTCATCACCGCTCACGACGTCACCGCGCACGAGAACGCGAAGGAACAACTGCACCTTCGCAGCCGCGCGCTCGAAGCGACGCGCGACGCCATCGTCATTTCGCATCTCTCTTGCGGCTCGCACCGCATCACGTATGCGAACACCGCGTTCGAGCGCCTGACGGGCCGCCGCGTGGCGGATGTGCTCGGCGCACAAACGCAGGCGGCGCTCGGCTGGGATCGCGCGATGCCCGAGACCGGATCGCTGACGCACGCGATGCGCGGCAATGTCGAAGCATCGCGACTGCTGAAGATGTCGCGCAGCAACGGCTCGACGTTCTGGAGCGATACCTACGTCGGTCCGATTCTCGACGACCACGGACGCGTCACGCACAGCATCACGGTGTTGAGCGACGTGACGGAGCGCGTGCGCCATCAGGAGCAGTTGAAGCGCCAGGCGCTCGAAGATCCGCTGACCGGTCTGCCGAACCGGCTCGCGCTCGGCGAACTGTTCGACCACGCCGTGCGGATCGCGCGGCGCAACGGCGACCGGCTCGGATTCATCTTCCTCGATCTGGACAACTTCAAGGACGTCAACGACAGCCTCGGTCATGCGGCCGGCGACGATGTGCTTCGCGAAGTCTCGCGACGGCTCGAATCGAGCGTCACGCCGCCCGGTTTCGTCGCGCGTTACGCAGGCGACGAGTTCGTCGTGCTGCTGCCGGGCCGGAGCCAGGACGAATGCCTCGCCCATGCCCGGCAGATCGCGACGCTTCTCGCGCAGCCGATGAAAGCCGCCGATGCCACCGTCGTCTCCGTCGCGAGCATGGGCGTCGCGTTCTTTCCCGATCACGGCAGCGACGCCGAGACGCTGCTGCGCGCCGCCGATGCGGCGATGTATCGCTCGAAGTCGCTTCACGCCGGTTCGATACAGGTTTTCGATCCGGAGATCGCGGCGGCGGAGACGGCGCGCAGCGCCATGGTCAAGGCGCTGGGACTCGCCATCGCGAAGAACGAACTGTTCGTGCTGTATCAGCCGAAGATCTGCCTGCGCACGCGGCGGGTCGAAGGCTTCGAAGCGCTGCTCCGATGGCAGAGCAAGGAGTTCGGCCTCGTGAATCCCGCGCAGTTCATCCCGCTCGCGGAGAGCACGGGGCTCATCGTGCAGATCGGCGAATGGGTGCTGGAGCAGGCGTGCCGGCAGGCCGGCGAATGGGCGAGGCTGTCGCCGTTCGTCGTGGTGGCGGTGAATGTCTCGCCCGTGCAGTTCGAACGCAGCGACGTCCCGGCGATGGTCGCGCGCGTGCTCGAACGCTCGCGTGTCGATCCGCGCAATATCGAACTGGAGATCACCGAAAGCACGCTCATGGCGCCCGGCGCGCTGCCTTCGCTGCAAGCGCTGCGCAGGCTCGACGTGTCGATCGCCATCGACGATTTCGGCACGGGCTTTTCGAGCCTGGGCTACGTGCGCAGCTTCATGGTCGATCGGGTCAAGCTCGATATGTCGTTCGTGCGCGGCATCGGTTGCTCGCGCGCCGACGAAGTCATCGTGAAGGCGGTCATCGCCATGGGCCAGGCGCTGGACATACGCGTCGTCGCGGAAGGCGTGGAAACGGCGGATCAGCTCGATTATCTGATCGACAACGGCTGCGACGAAGTACAGGGCTTCTGGCTGGGATGCCCGATGCGACCGGAACTGGCCGAAATATCGCTGATGCAATCGGCGCTCGCGCCGAGCGTCGCCTGACGGCGTTTGCGCCGATTCCCAATGCCACGCGAATGCGCTAGATTCTCCGTCGCGAGCGCTTCGCCGAATCGTGTCAATTCAGACACATTATGTGAATGTCGATATGAATCAAAGACTTAGTTGATTTCGGCGCGCGCTGCGATTATCGTTGGGCCCTCGGCAATACTTCGCGCTGTCTCTCCTGATCGACGCCTGCAATCCGCGTCGCGACATCCTCTCGTCACGTTGTGAACCGCCCTTCGGCTCGTCCGATGCACGGCGGCGGGAACCGCATTCCCCGATCAAGCGATGAACTCCCGCGCGACGCCAGCCCTTCCACTTCCGACATGCCAGACAACGAATACGCTTTTGCCCCGCCGTTTGCCCATGCCCCGCTCGCGCGAATGCTCGCGCTCGTCGCGGCCGCCGCCTTCGCGCTGTCCGCGTGCGGCGAGAAATCCGCCGCCGCCGGCGCGCCACCCGCGGCGAATGCGCCCGAAGTCAGCGTGATGACGCTGAAGGCGCAGCGCATCGACATCGTGGACGATCTGTCCGGACGCCTCTCGTCGGTCGAAGTCGCCGACGTGCGCCCGCAAGTCGATGGCATCGTGACCAAGCGGCTTTTCGTCGAAGGCTCGACGGTCAAGGCCGGCCAGCCGCTTTATCAACTCGATGCCGCGAGCTACCAGGCCGCGTACGACACCGCGCTCGGCACGCTGCAAAAGGCGATCGCCACGTCGAAGGCCGCCGACGTCACGGCGAAGCGCTATCAGGAACTCTTCAAGATCAAGAGCGTGAGCGCGCAGGACGTGGAGAACTACGCCGCCGCCGCCGACGAGGCACGCGCCGATATCGTCACGGATCGCGGCTCGCTCGAAACCGCGCGCGTGAATCTGGCGCGCACGCGCATCGTCGCGCCGATCAGCGGCAAGATCGGCAAGTCGGCGGTGACGGTCGGCGCGCTCGTCACGTCGGGACAATCGACGGCGCTCACGACCATCCAGTCGATGGACACGCTCTACCTCGACGTCACGCGTTCCAGCACCGAAGCGCTGCGGCTCTCGAAGGCCATCGCGTCCGGCGCGCTGAAGCCCGGCACGAGCAAGGTCACGGTGCAGACCGAAGACGGCGCGACCTACGCGCATACCGGCACGCTGCTCTTCTCCGATGTCACCGTCGATCAGACCACCGGCTCGATCACGCTGCGGGCATCGATTCCGAACCCGGAGCATCAGCTTCTGCCGGGCATGTTCGTGCAGGCGCAACTCGACGAAGGCGAGCAGGACGCGATTCTCGTGCCGCAAACGCTCGTGAATCGCGGCGCGGGCGGCACCTCGACCGTGCTCGTCGTGAACGCGCAGAACGTCGTCGAAAGCCGCACCGTCACCGCCGATACGGCGCACGGCAACGACTGGATCGTGACGCGCGGCCTGCGCGCGGGCGAGCGCATCGCCACCGACAATCTGCAGGTGGTGAGCGCGGGCATGAAGGTCTCGCCCGTCGAACGCGATGCGCAAGCGCAGCTCGCCAAGGGAGACTGACGCACGATGCTCTCCCGTTTCTTCATTCACCGGCCCGTGCTCGCATGGGTCATCGCCATCGTCGTGATGCTGATCGGCGCGCTCTCGATCCGCACGCTGTCCGTCGAGCAATATCCGAACGTCGCGCCGCCGTCGATCCGCATCACCGCGACCTATCCGGGCGCATCCGCCGATACGCTCGCCACCACGGTCACGCAGGTGATCGAGCAGGACATGACGGGCATCGACAATCTGATGTACATGTCGTCGACGAGCAGTTCGGCGGGCACGGCGACCATCACGCTGACGTTCAAGTCGGGCACCAACGCGGACGTCGCCGCGATGCAGGTGCAGAACAAGGTGCAGGAAGCGAACGCATCGCTGCCGAGCGCCGTTCAGCAACAGGGCATTCAGGTCAGCAAGACCGCGGGCAACATCCTGATGGTCGTATCGGTCACGTCCACGGACGGCCGCATGAACACCGTCGATCTCGGCAATCTGCTCGCGACGCGGGTGCAGGATCCGCTCACGCAGATCAGCGGCGTCGGGCAAGTGACGCTCTTCAGCGCGCAGCACTCGATGCGCGTGTGGCTCGATCCCGTCAAGCTGCGCAGCGTCGGCCTGATGCCGAGCGATGTCACGACCGCCATCGACAGTCAGAACGCGCAGCTTTCCGTCGGGCAGATCGGCGGCGCACCGCAGACGAAGACGCAAGCCATCAACGCGACCATCGTGACGCGCGGCTTTCTCAAGACTTCGGACGAGTTCGCCAACATTCTCCTGCGCGTCAATCAGGACGGCTCGCGCGTGTATCTGAAGGATGTCGGCACGGTCGAAGTCGGCGGCGACTCCTACGACATGACGTCGCGTCTGAACGGCAAGCCCGCCGCCGCGATGGGCATCATGCTCGCAAGCGGCGCGAACGCGCTGTCGGTCGCGAAGGCCGTGCGCGCGCAACTCGCGGTGTTGCAGAAGCAGATGCCGGGCGGCGTGCAACTGAGCGTTCCGCACGACACGACGCCTTTCGTATCCGCGTCCATCTCCGAGGTCATCACGACACTCTTCGAAGCCGTCGTGCTCGTGTTCCTCGTGATGTACCTGTTCCTCGGCAACCTGCGCGCGACGCTCATTCCGACCATCGTCGTGCCGGTCGCGCTGCTCGGCACGTTCGCGCTGATCGCCGCGGTCGGCTTCACCATCAACGTGCTGTCGCTGTTCGCGCTGGTGCTGGCCATCGGTCTTCTGGTCGATGACGCGATCGTCGTGGTCGAGAACGTCGAGCGGTTGCTGAGCGAAGGCCTGTCGCCGCTCGATGCGACCATCAAGGCGATGGGCGAGATCGGCGGCGCATTGATCGGCGTCACCGCCGTGCTGACGGCCGTGTTCATTCCGATGGCGTTCATGTCGGGCTCGACGGGCGAGATCTATCGTCAGTTCTCGCTCACGATCACGTCGGCGATGGTGCTCTCCGTGCTGCTCGCGCTGACGCTCACGCCCGCGCTGTGCGCGACGCTGCTGCGCCCGGTCGATCCGCAACATCAGCGGCGCGGCTTCTTCGCGTGGTTCGAGCGCACATTCGAAGGCGGCACGCGCCGTTACGAGCGTGTAGTGACGCGCCTCGTTGCGCGCCCGCTGCGCTGGATGGCCGCGTATGCGGCGATCTGCGGCGTGGCCGCGCTGCTGTACTGGCAGCTTCCATCGTCGTTCCTGCCGGATGAGGATCAGGGCACGCTGATGACCATCGTCAATCTGCCCGCGGGCAGCTCGAGCGTGCAGGCGAACGTCGTGGAGAAGCAGGTCGAGTCGTATTTCACGGCGCTTCCCGAAGTGGAGAACGTCGTCATGCTCGATGGCTTCAGCGTGTCGGGCAGCGGACAGAACATGGCGATGGCCATGGTCAAGCTCAAGGACTGGAAGGATCGCAAGGGCAAAGGCCAGTCCGCGGCGGAGATCGTCGGCGCCGCGAACGCGCACTTTCGCAGCTTGCGCGCCGGACAGGTCTTCGTGATGAATCCGCCCGCCGTGCAAGGTCTCGGCAGTTACAGCGGTGTCGATTTCGAACTGAAGGACATGGCCGGTCTGGGTCACGATCAGCTTGTCGCCGCGAGAAACAAGCTCTTGGCTCTTGCCGCGAAGGATCCGAAGATCACCGGTATGCGTCCCGCCGGCATGGCCGACGTGCCGCAGTACGCCGTGGATATCGATTACCTGAAGGCGTCGGCGCTCGGCGTCAGCGCATCCAATATCAACGACACGCTGCAGACCGCGTTTGGCTCGACCTACGTGAACAATTACGTGGACACGGGGCGCATCCAGAAGGTCTATGTTCAGGCGCTGCCGCAATACCGCATGATGCCCGCCGATATCGGCAAATGGTTCGTGACATCGAGCAATACGACGACGAGCACGACCAGCTACGACGGCAAGATGGTGCCGTTCTCGTCGTTCGCCTCGGGCCACTGGACGACCGGTTCTCCGCAAGTCGAACGCTACAACCGCAGCCTTTCGATGGAGATGACCGCGCAAAGCCCGCAAGGCGTCAGCAGCGGCGACACGATGAACGCGATCGAAGCGCTCGTCGCGCAGTTGCCGCAAGGCATTGCGATGGAGTGGACCGGCCAGTCGTATCAGGAGAAGCTCGCGGGCTCGCAGGCGACGTATCTCTATGCGCTTTCGCTGATCGTCGTGTTCCTCTGTCTCGCGGGTCTGTACGAAAGCTGGTCCGTGCCGTTTTCGGTGATCCTCGTCGTGCCGCTCGGCATCGTCGGGGCACTGGTCGCGGCGCATCTGCGCGGCTTCACCGACGACATCTATTTCAAGGTCGGCTTGCTGACGACCATCGGACTCGCGACCAAGAACGCGATCCTGATCGTCGAGTACGCGAAGTCCCTGCACGAGCGCGGTCACAGCGTGCGTCAGGCGGCGATCGAAGCGGCGCATCTGCGCTTGCGGCCCATCGTGATGACCTCGCTCGCCTTCGGCTTCGGCGTGCTGCCGATGGCGTTCGCGAGCGGCGCGGGCGCATCGAGCCGCGAGAGTCTCGGCAACGGCGTGCTTGGCGGCGTGATTGCCGCGACGCTGCTCGCCATCGTCTTCGTGCCAGTATTTTTCGTGCTGATTCGGGGCTTCGGAAACAGGAAGAAGGAAGGAGCCGCTCATGAATAAGCGCTTCGCTGTCTGCCGCATCGTCGCGGCGACGCTGACGGTTTTCGCGCTCGGCGCGTGCACGCTCGAGCCTCACTACGAGCGGTCCGCCGCACCGATGCCCGCGTCCTATCCGCAGTACGAATCGACGAGCGCGCAACAACAGGCATCGGCTGCCGACCTGCTGTCCGACTGGCGCTCGTTCGTGCGGGATCCGTATCTGCGTCAGTTGATCGAGCTTGCGCTGACGAACAACCGCGACTTGCGGCAAGCCGCGCTGAAGGTCGCGCAATACGAGGCGGAGTATCGGATCGTGCGCGCCGAACTGGGGCCGTCGATCACGGCGACGGGCACGCATAGCGCGTCGCACCAGTCGGGCGTGACGACGAAATCCACCAGCCTCGAACTCGGCACGAGCGCGTGGGAAATCGACTTCTTCGGCCGCATCCGCAGCCTGAAGGATCAGGCGCTGGAGCAGTATCTGTCGACGGACGCGGCGCGCCGCAGCACGCAGATCAGCCTCATCTCGACCACGGCGGGCGACTATCTGACATGGCTCGCGGATCGCGCCCTGCTCGACGTGACGGAACGCACGGTGGCTTCGTATCGCGACACCTACGAGACGACGCTGCGCGCGGCCAATCTCGGCAGCGGCTCGATGGAAGACGTGCAGTCCGCGCGCACATCGCTGACGAGCGCAATGGCGAATCTCGCCGCGTATCGACGCGCGGTGGAGCAGGATCGCAACAACCTGATCGCGGTGATCGGCTGCCCGTTGCCCGACGGCTTCCCCGACGATCGCGCCTTGCCCGACGAACCGCTGTTCGCCGCGGTGCCCGAGGGCCTGCCTTCGACGCTCTTGACGGAGCGGCCCGACATCATCGAGGCGGAACATGCGCTGAAGTCCGCGAACGCGTATATCGGTGCGGCGCGCGCGGCGTTCTTCCCGACCGTCTCGCTGACCGCGACGGGCGGCGTCGCGAGCAACGGGCTGTCGTCGCTCTTCAAGGCGGGTTCGGGCGCGTGGGCGTTCGAGCCGTCGATCAGCGTGCCGATCTTCCAGTTCGGCAGTCTGCGCGCCTCGCTCGACTCCGCGACGATCTCGAAGAACATCTACGTCGCGGCGTACGAAGGCACGATCCAGACCGCCTTCAAGGAGGTGTCGAACGCGCTCGCGGCGCGCGCCACGTATGTCGATCAGACCGCCGCGGACCTTCAGTATGTCGATGCCGCGCAGCAGTACTACGACATCGCCAATGCGCGCTATCGCGGCGGCCTGGACAGCTTCCTCACTTTGCTCACGGCGCAGCGCACGCTGTTCAGCGCGCAGACCCAGCTCGTGACCGACCGCGCCGCGCAACAGACCAACATGGTGACGCTCTACACGGCGCTGGGCGGCGGCTGGCGCAAGGATGCGCAAGTGCAGGAGACGGCGGCGAAATAGTCAGAACGCGCTTCATTCGTGCTGCGAGGGCCGTCGCCTGTCGCGCTCGGCTATATCGCGACGCAGTTCTCGTTCGGCGTGAGCTTTCTGCTCGTCGGCGCGGTGTTCATTCCGAGCGGCATCGGCACGTTGTTCATTCCGGAACGTCTGTACGACACGAGCGATTCCGGCCCATCGACGCCCGCGCGATCACGCCGATGACGGCGCCGTCGCGCAACCGCTCATCGCGCGCTGATCGTCGTCGGCGCTGACGGGCGCGAGCGCCATCAGCCGCGCGAGCACCGGCCAGCGCGTCACCGCCGCGCGCAATTCCTCGTCGGCTTCGGCATCGAAATAGCGCGCGGCGTCGAGACCGGCGACGCGCTCCGCAAGCGCGACGACATCATGCCGGTCGCGCGCTTCCTTGTTCAGCGTGTTCATTTCTGATCCACCCATACGCCGTCCGGCGTCTTCACGACATAGCCCGTCGCGGTCTTCATCGTGACGGTGCCTTCGTTCTCGCCGATCATCGGCGTCTGCGGCAGATTGGCCGCGTATTGCGACAGCGTGACGCCCGCCTTGAACGGACTGTTCGACACGAGGTTCGACAGCAATTGCGCGATGGCGAGATGCCCGGTCGGCTGATCGATGACGGTCGTCGCGCCGTGATTGCCCGTGAAGCCGACGAGCCGCACGCCCACCGGCCCGTGGATCACGCTCGGCGTCGGAATCTCGCGCAGGCCCGCGACCTGATTGGCGTCGCCGCGCAGCGCCGCGCCGTGCTCGGGCACGAACACGATCACCGCGCGCCGCCCCGATTGCTGGATCAGATCGGCGAACTTGTCGAAATCGCTCATCAGCTTCGCCACGCGCAGCGGATACGACTCGAGGCTCGTCATCTTGTTGTTCGGCAGGCGGTTGCCGTCGTGCAGGCTGATCGTGTTGTAGTACAGCGCGACCGGTCCCGGCTCCCGCGCGCGCTCTGCGTACCAGTTCGCGAGCGTGCCGTAATCGTCCATGATCGGCGAGCCGTCGAACGCGTGCATCGCGACGGGCGCGGCCGTGTTCGGCACGAAAGGCACGTTCGGCACGCCGATGTTCTCCTTCACGAGCTGCGTGAAGTTGTCGAAGTGGCCGTCGTGATTGAACGTGACCTGCGGCGTGTAGCCGGCCTGCGCAAGATCGGCCATCAGATGACACTGCGCGGGCGCATCCTTGTACAGATCGGCGTGCGCTTCCTGTCCGCACGACGCGCGCAGCACGCGAATCGCCGCCGGGCCGCTGTAGCTCGCCGCCGTGCTGAAGTTCGTGAACAGATAGTCGAAGTGCGACAGGAACGGATGATTGCGCTCCTTCGATACATCGAGGTCGTCCCACGACAGCGAGCAGATGTGCAGCACGATCACGTCGAACTGCTCTTTCGGATCGCTCGACAGATGACCGAAGCTCACCTGTCGCTGCGACTCCTTCGCCCTGAATGCCGCGAGCGTCGCGTTGTAATCCAGGGGGTCCGCGGATTGACGGTTAGTTGCGGCAACGGCATTGCCCTGCGGCTTCGCCTCGATGCGCGCGAGCACCGCATTCGCGCCCTGCCACACCGGCAGCGCGACGAGCGCGATCATCACGAAGGTCGCGACGCGCAGCCAGCGATTGACGACGAGATACGCGACGAGCAGACCGAGCGCGACGGCGAGCAGCATCGGCGGAAGAAAGCGCGGCAGCAACTCGAGCCAGTAGCCGAAGCTGAAGGTCGTGAGATTGCCGAATTCCTCGACGATGCGGCCGAACGGCGGCACGTTCGCCTCGCGATACATCAGCGGCAAACCGATGCCGAGCCCGGCGACGAACCGCACCGCCCGCCAGATGCGCGAGCGCAGCGGCGAGCTCGCGGCGAGCGCCACCGCGAACGCGATGTTCGCGAGCCATATCGGCTTCAGATGCCCCGTCGAAAAGAGCGCGATCTTGATGATGAAATACAGGTTCCAGAAGGTCATCTTCGTTCTTCTTGTCAGTAGCGGCGGCCATCGAGCGCGAGCTTGTCGAGCAGCGCGCGGCGCGCTCCGCCGAACAGCCGCGCATAGCCTTCGAAGCCCATCAGCAGCACTTCCTTCAGGCCCTTGAGCGGCGCGTCGTCTTCGGTGCGCTCGTCCCATTCGATCCACGCATCCGCGCGGCCGAACGTGCATTGCACGAGACGGCGCTCGTCTTCGAGCGTGAGCGAATCGAAGCGCACGCCCAGATGCGTGCCGGAAAGGCGCGTCACGCGCACCGGAAAGTGAAACTGCCGCTCGCCGCGGCTCACGACGACGCCGAGCGTGTCGCCGGTTTCGAGCGAGAGCAATCCTTCGCCGACGACGAGCCCGAGCCCGCCTGTCGAGTAATCGCTCGTGCTGCACGCGATGCTGCTGCCGTCGTTGAGCACGAGCGTCGCGGGCATGTTCATCGCGATGCGATGCGTGACGCGCACCTGCTTCGCCTCGCGCGCGACGCTCACCGCCGCGCCGAGCATCACGAGGTTGTAGAGCGTCCAGAACACGTTCATCAGGATGGTCGCGTCTTCGTCGCCCGCGCCGGCGATCAGCTTCACGATGCCGACGGACATCGCGAACGCGTTCAGGCCGAGCAGCACGAGATACGGCTTGCTCATCGCCCAGTCGATATACGTCTCGTCGATGCGCCCGCCCTTGTCCGTCACGTTGAACTTGCCATGCTTCGGGCTGAAGAACGCGATGGTCGTCGGCAGCGCGATATACCACGCGAGCACCGACTCATAGACTTCGGCCCAGAACGAATGCCGGAACTTGCCCTGCATCCGCGAGTTCGCGATGTTCGCGATGACGATGTACGGCAGCACGAAACCCGCGATGGTCGTCGCCGCCGCGTTGATGAAGTACATCTGGAAGAAGAGGTACCACATCGGCATGGTGAGGAACACGAGGCGCGGAATGCCGTAGAAGAAGTGCAGCATCGCGTTGCCGTAGCACAGGCGCTGAAAGAAGTTCAGCCCGCGCCCGAAAAACGGATTGTCGATGCGAAAAATCTGCGCCATGCCGCGCGCCCAGCGCGTGCGCTGCTTGATGTGGCTCGCGAGGCTTTCGGTGGCGAGACCGGCGGCCTGCACCGTCGGCAGATACGCCGTCGTATAGCCGCGCCGATGCAGCTTGAGCGCCGTGTGCGCGTCTTCGGTCACGGTTTCGACCGCGATGCCGCCGACCTCTTCCAGCGGCGCGCGCTTGATGACCGCGCACGAGCCGCAGAAGAACGTCGCGTTCCAGAGATCGTTGCCCGCCTGCACGAGCCCGTAAAACAGATTGCCTTCGTTCGGCACGCGGCGGAACGTGTCGAGATTGCGCTCGAACGGATCGGGCGAGAAGAAGTGATGCGGCGTCTGCACGAGCGCGCATTTCGGATCGGCGAAGAAGGTGCCCATCGTCGCTTGCAGGAAGGAGCGCGTGGGGACGTGATCGCAATCGAAAATGGCGATGTATTCGCCGTGCGTCTTCGCGAGCGCGCGATTGATGTTGCCCGCCTTCGCGTGCTGATTGTCGTCGCGCGTGATGTAGCCGATGCCCGCCGCCCGCGCGAGCGCCTCGAACTCCGGACGATGGCCGTCGTCGAGCAGCCAGATATTGAGCTTGTCGCGCGGCCAGTCGATGCCTTGAGCGGCGAAAAGCGTCGGCTTCACGACCGACAGCGGCTCGTTGTAGGTCGGAATGAAGACATCGACGCTCGGCCAGTCGGCGGGATCGTCGGGCAGCTTCGACACGGCGCGTTCGAGCGGCCACGCGGTCTGCACGAAGCCGAACAGCAGGATCATCCACGTATAGGCTTCCGCGCCGAAGAGCGCGTAGCCGACGATCGCCTCGCCGGGCGTGCGGAAGTCGAGCGTCTCGGTCGTGCGCCACCAGACGTAGCGCGCGGTGACGAGCAGCGCGAGCGACGCGAGAATCAGCACCGGCATGCGCCCCGGAATGCGGCGGATGACGAGCGCCGCGATCATCAGCACGGCGAAGAACACGAACTGGCTTCCCGACGCGAGCGGCGACGTGCCGACGACCGCCCACAGCAATCCGCCGATCACGACGAGCGCGGGCAGCATCCAGCGCTTCTTGCCGATGACATTCGCGCCGCCCTCGAGCCGCGCGCCGAAGCGCGCCCACGGCAGTCCGTCGATGGCGGCATCGATGCGGCGCTTCATCCACATCAGCGCGAGAGCGAGCGGCGTGAGCGCGCGTTCGATCAGGCCGAGCGCGGCCCGCGCATACGCGGCGAGCGGCTTCGCGTTTTCGCGCGGCGGGCGCACGAACGCGCGCAGCAGCCACGCCCAAGGATTGCGCACGTCGATGACGCCCCACTCGCGCGCCCACGCGAGCACGAACGCGCGCAGCATGTCCCGCGCGATGTCGCGCTTGCCCGCGCGCGGCGGCTTGAAGAAGAGACGCACGCACCAGTCGAACGCCGAGCGCGTGTCGGGCACGCCGAGCCCGCGCGCGATCCAGCCGATCGCGCGGTTCGAGCGGGAGCCTGGTTCGCGCTTCATGCCGTCTCGCTCGCGGTGAGCGCGGGCAGCCACGCATCGACGTGCTGCGCGAGACCGTGCAGATCGTGCGACGCCTGCAGATGCGGCGCTTCGTCGAAAATCCACGCGCCGCGCGAAAATGCCTCGGGCATCGACGCTTCCAGATGAATGCGTTGCGCGAGCGGCATGTTCCCGGTCGCGCCGCGCAGCATCGCGAGCGCGTCGCGCTGCATCGCGCGGGCGGGATTCAGGCGATTCACGACGAGACGCACATCCGCGCACGATTCCCGCAGCGCGGGCAAACGCGCGACGAGCGTCGCGCACGCAGCCGGCTCAGGCGGGCACACGGCGAGCACGAGATCGGCGGCGCGCGCGGCGTGATCCGCATGCGAGCACGGATAGCGCGGCGTATCGATCAGCACGACGCCGGTCTCCGGCAAGCCGATCTCGCCGATCGTGCGTTCGAGCCATCGCGGATGCTCGCAAAGACGCGCTTCGCACGCGGCGGATCGCGCGGGCGTGAGACCGCCGTGCGGCACGAACAGCACGCCGTCCTCGTTGCGCCAGGTCGATTCGTGCCACTTGCGCGACGGATCGGCGAGCGCGCCGCCGATGCCTTCCGCCGCGAACGCGTCCAGCCCGAGATACGCGCCGAGCATGTTCTGCGGATCGAAGTCGAGCGCGACCACGGCACGGCCGCGCCGGGCGAGCAGCGTCGCGAGCGATGCGGCGAGCGTCGTGCGGCCCGCGCCGCCCGCCGTCGAAATGAGCGCGATGGTTTTCATGGGCGGGAGGCGTCCTTCGGCGCGGCATCGACATCGGGGACGAGACGCGCGTTGAGCACGACCGGCTCGATGCGGCACGGCACCGCGTCGCGCGGATCGTAACCACGCGCGGCTACGAGACCGCGCCGCGCGCCCGCGCGCTGCCAGACGATCCACGCGGGCACGCCGGCCAGCACGCCGATCAGCATCGAAATGAGCAAGGTGTCCATCGTTTCAGTTTCCCGGTTCGGCGAGCGGCATATGCGCACGCACGGCGCGGCGCGCGGGCGGATGCAACGGACCTTCGTCGGTCGCGTTCCTGCGCGCTTCTTGGTTCAGCACGGCGTCGAGCGCGTCGAGTTCCGCGCGCGAGCGGCGCACGGATTCGCTTTCCGTAGCCGCATCCGCCTTGTCTTCCATCGCGATGACGGGCGCGGTCGCGGCGAACAGATCGCTGTAATCCGCCGACGGCGCGCGCCGGTTCTCCGCTTCGAGCGCCTGCAATTGCGCGCCGATGCCGTCGTCCGACAGATACGTGACGTCCTTCGCCACGCGCTCCACCGGCACGGTGAAGATGCGCGCGAGCGCGGCGTCGGCATCGGCGAGACGGCAGCCGAACAGGAACACGTACAGATGCGACGCGTCCGCCGTGAAGACATCGCCCGCGCGGCGCGGACGGCACCACGCGAGCGCATCGACGTGAGCGAGCGCAGGCGGCAGCGTCAGCTTCACGAGCACATGCGGCAGACGCAGCACCGCGCCGCGTGCGAGCGCGCCTTGCGTCTGCGCGCAGAACGCCGCCACGTTCTGATAGCCGAGCGCGGCATCGGCGAGCGACGCGGCGAGCGCCGTGCGGTAATCCGACAAAAGCGGACGCGTGTAGAGCTGGCCTTGCAGCGACTGCAACAGCGATTCGAGCCGCGAGAACGGCACGTCGCGCCCGACGACAAGATTCGCGCCGAGGCTCAGCATCAGCAATTCATATTGATGACGCAGCACTTCGCCGCGTTCGACCACGGCGATTTTGAGCGCGCGTCCGCAGCGGCGGCGCAGCGTGTGCACGGCGGCGCACAGCGCTTCGAACTGCGCGCCGTTGCGATGCGCGAGCACGACGGTCGCGCCGCGCGCGCCATCGCAGGCGGCGACGACGGCATCGCGGTCCGCGAGCACTTCCCAGTCGCGCGGCACCCAAGCCTCGTCGCCGACGACCGCGCGGCTCACGACGACGCGCGCTTCGTCCGGCGCGAGACGCGCATCGCGGCGCGCATCGCCCGCGCGCTCGGGCGCGGCGATGCTCAGGCGGCCGGCTTCGTTGAAGCGCAACGCGTGCACGTCGCCGGTGGCGAGCGCGCGGCCCGCGCGCCAGAAATCGACTTGCCACAGCAGTTCGCCGTGCGAGCGCCGCACGCGCGCAACGCCCGCGCACGCGCCGTTCAGTTCGCTGCGGCTTGCCGAAGCCTGAGTTTCGTCGATGTCCAAATCGTCATCGCTGGCGGCGTCGCCGAGCAGCAGGATCATCGTGATGCCGCGCGTCTCGCACCAGCTCGACAACAGCCGTCCTTCGCGCGCGAGCGCCGCCGGATCGCGCCACGAGAACCAGCGCTCCGCGCCTTCGACGATATACAGCGCGTTCGCGCGAAAGCCGAAGCGCTTGAGCGCGCGCAGGCCGCCGTAAAGGCGCGCGAGCGCGAGAGCGGGCGGTTCAGAATCGGCATCGGCGGATGCGGCTTCGTTCGGCATCGCGAGCACGTTCAGTCGGCGCGGCCAGCCTTGCGCCGCCGCGCCCGAAAAGCCCAGTTCGCGCGCACGCGCCGCCGCTTCCGCACGCTCGCGCGCGAGCACGACGCTCACATGGCGCGTGTTCGCGGCCCGCGCCGTGGCCCAGATGAGCGCATCGCATTCGGGCGAACGCGGCGCGACGTGCACCGCGTAGAGCGCGCCCGGCGCGAGCACGGCGAGATCGTCGGGAAGCGCATCGACGCCGATGCGGCCCGGCGCGGCATCGCGGCCCGCGACGCGCGCGCGCACGAAGCGCGCAAACGCGGCGATGAGGCTCGTTGCGCCACTGGATCGGTTCGATTCGTCGTTCACGGCAATCCGTTCCTCAATAACTCGAATACAGCCGCACCGGCTGCGGGCTGATGCGGTAATCGTCCTTGCGCGGCGAGAACGCGAAGCGCGCGTAGATCATCCCGGCGCTCGGCGCATAGTCGTGCGAATGGTCGATGGACACGCGCGCGCCCAGCGCCAGTTGCGGATTCAGCCGATATTCGACCGTCGCCCCGAGTCCGTACGAAAAGCTCACGCCACGCGTCGAGCCGCCGGGATAAATCAGGCTGCTCGTATCGACCGGCGAGAGTCCCGCTACCGCCGGCAGGCCGTTCGGGAAATACGGCGAGTTCTTCTCGTACGAATTCGAGACGCCCGCCGTCGCCGCGATGTCCCAGGTGAAGCCGTTACGCTTGCCCATCCATTCGATCGGCACGCCGAGCGACAGATAGCGCTGCGGGCTGTAATAGCCGCCCTGCCCGAACGTGTAGTAGCGCAGGTTGTCGGTGTAATGCCAGGCATTGCCGACGAGGCCGGTCTGCACGCGCATCGTCGCGCGCCGATACACCGGCACGGTGAAGCCCGTGCGCAGCGTGAATTCCTGATTGCTCGCGACGTTGCGCCCGCTCAGCTCGGCCACGCCGATATCGGCGAATACGTTCGTCCTGCCGACATCGACGCTCACATGCAGGTCGATGCCGTCGCGCCGCACGCCGCCCCAGACGACGTGCGTGAGCGGATCGGTGAGACCGGCGTAGGACAGCTCGCTGCTCGTGACCGCACGCCGCGACGCCGCTATCGACAGGCTCGCCGGACCGGCATCGAACCTGTAGCGCGCGCCGCCGACGAGGTAATGCACCGGAAAGCCGATCGGCGTCGAGCCGAGATCGACGCGCCACGCATCGGACAGATAGCCGAAGCCGCCGCCGAGACCGTTCGCGTGCTGATGCAGATCGCCGGTCGTGACGGGCGAGTTCGTCAGATATTGGCGCAGCGCGTTCGCCGACGCCGCCGTGCCGTCGTAGAAGCCCGCGTTCGTGCCGAAGGTCTGAATGGTGTACGGCAGGCTCGGCGCCGAAGCGCCGGCCTGATCGGTGAGTCCGCTCACGTCGAGCGTGCCCGCGTCGAGATGCACGGCGTCCGCGTGCACGAAGAAATGCCCGTCGTAGCGATACGGAATCTGCACGTAGAGCGGCACCTGCTGCGCGTGATACTGCGACACGCCCGCATCGCCGGACTTGTACGCCGGTATCCACGCCGTTTCGACTTCGGGATTGCGGCGCTGATCGAGATCGTCGAGTGCGGATCGCGCGGGCGTGGCGGACGTTGCGGGGGTCGCGCGTGCCGAGCCGGCCGGCACGCTGAACGCCGGCGCGATGCCCGACGCGCGTTCCTGCTCCATCGACAGCCGATACAGCGACGCCGCCTGCTCGTACTCGCCGAGGTCCTCCGCGACGCGTCCCGCCTGCACGGTGACGTCCGCGCGTTCGGGATAGGCGACGCGTAGCGGCTGCGTCAGCGCCTGCGCATCGAGCGGACGGCGCAGCGCGGCGAAACGGCGCGCGGCAGAGAGGCGCGTGTCGATGTCGTCGGGCGGCGCGGCATCCGCGACGCGGCGGACGATCGCGAGCGCTTCCTTGCGCGCGCCGATGCCGCCGCTGTCGTCGAGCACGCGCGCGAGCATGAGCTGCGTTTCGGGATCGTCGGGCGATGCCGCGAGCATCGGCGCGAGCGCGGCGCGTGCGCTGTCGTAATCGCCCTGCGCGCGCGCGAGATCGGCGAGCTCGAACGCGTAGCGCTTGTCGCGCTTGCCTGCGTCGCTCACGGTATCGAGCAGACGGCGCGCACGCGCGTAATCGGCGGCGTCGATGGCATCGTCGGTCTGACGCAGCACGCTGCGCAACGCCTGATCCTCCAGACGCTCTTGCTGACGCGGCGTGAGCTTCGGCTCCGCGCGCACTTGCGCGAGCGTCTGCGACAGCGCATCTTCGCGACGCGCGCCGCCGAGCAGATCGCCGTAGCGCAGGCGCACGTCAGCATCGGTTTCTTCGGGATGCGTGGCCATCCAGTCGCGCAGCAGCGCGAGGCCGCGCTCCGCGTCGCCTCGATCGATATACAGCGCACCGATCGACGCGAGCAGGTTGGGATCGTCCGCGGCCAGCGCTTGCGCGCGATCGAGCGCGGCGGCGGCGGCGTCGGCGTCGTTGCGCGCGAAGGCGGCGCGGGCATCGGCGAGCGACTGTTGCGCGTCGAGATTGCGGGCGAGCGCGCGCATGGCGTCAGTGCGATCGGCTTGCGGCACGGCATCGAGCGCGGCGCGCGCGCCCGCCAGATCGTCCATCGAATTGCGATACAGCGCGGCGGCGTAAGCCATCGGCGCGGCGTTCGGCGAGCGCGCGAGGCCGTCGTCCATCACGGCGCGGCCGAGCTGCGGCAAACCGATATCCCGATACAGCCGCGCAAGCGCGAAGCGCGTCCACGGCTGATCCGGCTCGATGCGCAACGACGCCTCGTATTTCTGCGCCGCCGGCCCGTTCTGGCCGCGCGCGGCGAGTTGCTGCGCCTCGTTCGCGACCATATCGGCGCGCATCGCGATCAGGCTTTGGCGATCGTCGGCGGCGGTGAAACGGCTTTGCAACGCGGCGATGAGCGGCTCGACTTCATCGGCGCGTCCGGTCGACTCGAGCAGCGCACGCGTGCTCTTCAGCGCCGACAGGCTCGGCTCGCGGCCCGCAAGCTGCGCGCGCAGCATCGGTTCGGCGGCGCGCCAGTCGCCTTGTGCGAGCAGCGCATCGGCGAGAAGCAGCTTGGCATCGGCGCTATCCGGCTCGATGGCGAGCGCCTCGCGCGCGTAGCGTTCGGCGTCCTTCGGCTTGCCTGCGTTCGCGGCGTCACGGCCGTGCGCGAGCGTGCCCCAGAAGCGCGCCGTGCGCGCGAGGCCCAG
>NZ_JFHD01000003.1 GCF_000698575.1 Caballeronia zhejiangensis | reverse complement strand
CTGCCGATCGCGCTCCTGCGTCCGCTCGTGCTCACGGTCGCGACGCTCGCCGCGTGCGCGGCGGTGGCGGCGGTCGGGCCGGTCGGCTTCATCGGCCTGATGGCGCCGCATCTCGCGACGATGCTCGGCGCGCGCACGCACGGCACGCGGCTCTGGCTCGCGGCATTGCTGGGCGCGCTCGTGCTCGCCGCCGCCGATCTCGCCGCGCGCACCCTGCTCGCGCCGCGCGAGATTCCGGCGGGCGTGCTGACCGCGCTGATCGGCGCGCCTTACATGCTGGCGCTGCTCGTCATCGAAACGCGTCGCGAGAAGGGTCGCGCGCGATGACAGAGCAAGCGCGTTCCTTCGCTGAATTCGCGCCGCCCGAGCTTGCGCCGTATCTGCAGAACGTGTGGCTCGGCAAGCCGGACGACGATGCACAACGCATCGCGCTGACATCGCTCGCCGATCATCGCGATGCATTGCTCGCCGCGATGATCGCGCTCTATGGCGGCGATGCCGCGCTTCATGCGCGCGCGCTGCTGTCGCAATGGAGCAAGTACTACTTCGGCCTCGCGGCGCCCGCGGGCGTGGCGGCGGCGAGGCTGCTCGGGCGTCCGCTCGATATGTCGCCCGAACGCACGCATCTCGTGCTGAAAGAGGGCATGCCCGCCGCGCTTCATTTCGATGCCGATGCATTGCGCGCACCCGATGCCGATCCCGCGCGCCGCTATGCGAGTCTCGTCGCGCATCTGGACAGCGTGATCGGCATGATCGCGGGCATGACGAAGATCGCACCGCGCGTGCTGTGGAGCAACGCGGGCAACGTGCTGGACTATTCGCTCGCGAATTGCCGGTCGATTTTCAGCGATGCCGATATCGACGCGGCCTGGCTCTTTCGCGCCGGCGATGCGAATCCGCTGCGCACGCCGATCCGCGATGCGACGCCGCGATCGACGCTTCTGCCCAACCCGTTTCGCGCGCGCCGCGTATGCTGCGTGCGCTATGAGATTCCCGGAGAGACGCAACTGTGCGCAAGCTGCCCGCTGCTTTTGACGATGCGCGACGAAGAACTCGCTTTGCAAGACGCCATCTCTCGATAGCGCTTGGAGCGTGTCTGTGCATCGCGTTCTCCGGTCAGCGCGCGCTCGCCTGCGCGCCGCTCGCCGGCAATCCGACCGTGTCGCAATTCAGCAAGACGATGCCTGCGCGCCCGTTGCGCATCGTCGTGCTCGAATTCATGTTCGCCGAAGACGTGGCCGCGCTCGACATGACGCCCGTCGGTGTCGTCGATCCCGAGTATTACGACGGCTGGATCGGCTACGACAGCGCGCGCTTCGAAGGCGTGCCGGCGGTCGGCACGCGTCAGGAACCGAGTCTGGAAGCGATCGCATCGACGCGGCCGGATCTGATCATCGGCGTGGGTTATCGACATGCGCCGATTTTCGCGGCGCTGGATCGCATCGCGCCGACGGTGCTGTTTCAATTCAGCCCGGATGTGCAGAACGGCAAAGCCGACGGCGCGCGCACGCAGCTCGAATGGACGCGCAGCATCTTTCACACGATCGCGTGCATGACAGGACGCGAAGAGCAGGCGCGCATCGCCGATGCCAAGCTCGATGCGGGACTGGCTCGCGATGCCGCGCGTCTGAAGGAAGCGGGTTTGACGGGCACGCGCTTCGCGCTGTTGCAAGACCTCGGCCTGCCCGACCGATACTGGGCTTATACGGGTAACAGCACGGCGGCGGGCGTCGCGCGTGCGCTCGGCGTTCATCTGTGGCCTGAAAAGCCCACGCGCGAAGGCACGGTGTATGTGACGTCGGCGGACTTCCTGAAGCGGCCGGATGTGGCCGTGCTGTTCGTGACGACATCGAATGCGGCGACGTCCGTCGATGCCACACTCGATTCGCCGATATGGCGCTTCGTGCCCGCGAAGAAGGCACAGCGCGTGACGCTCGTCGAACCGAATATCTGGGGATTCGGCGGGCCGATGTCGGCGTTGAAGCTCGGCGACATGATTACCGAAAAGCTGCTTGCGTTGCCGAAGCATTGAAAAAACGGGGCCTTGCGCCCCGTTCATCGTTCAACCCGATGTGCCATTCGCCTGAACGCCGAGCGTTGCCGCTCTCACGCCGCCGCCGCGCGTCTCGTTCACGACCATTCCGTTCTCCAGCTTCAGCACGCGATCCGCGATGGAGAAATAGCGGTCGTCATGCGTCACGACGATGACAGTCTTGCCACGCGCACGCAACTCCGGCAACAACTGCTCGTAGAACACCGCTTTGAATGCCGGGTCCTGATCGGCGGCCCATTCATCGAAGAGATAGAGCGGACGGTCTTCGAGATACGCGACCACCAGCGCAAGCCGTTTGCGCTGACCTGTGGAAAGCGAGCGCGTCGAGAACGCGCCATCGACGACCTTCACCTTGTGATCCAGCGACAGCTTCGCGACGAGCGCATTCGCGCGGGCATCCGCGGCCGCGCGCGACGCATCGTTCGGATCGACGATGCCGAGCAGCGCATCGAACAGATGGAAGTCGTTGAACACGGCAGTGAAACGCTCGCGATATGCAGCGCGATTCGTTGCATCGACCGCGACGCCATCGACTTCGATCACGCCCGATTCAGGCTCATAAAGCCCTGTAAGCACTTTCGCAAGCGTGGTCTTGCCGCTGCCGTTTCCGCCGACGATGAACACGAGTTCACCCGGCCTGAACGTCAGATCGACGGGACCGATGCGGAACATGCGCTCGTCGCGTTCATGGAAATACGAGTGCGCGACGCCGCGCATGGTGAGCGTGTGAAAGCCCGCATCATCGGCGGAGGAAACAGAAACAGAAGACACGCGCAGACTGCCGAACTCCGCCATCACCTTCTCGATGCGCGCCAGCGAAACGCGCGCCGCGTTCAGCGTGGGAATGTTGTTGAGCAGACCATCGAGCGGCACCAGCATGAACAGAAACACGACAACGTAGCCTGCTGTCGCGCCCGCATCCGCGCGCACGCCGAGCGATGGCCAGAACGCCGCAGCACCGAGAAAGCCGTAGAACAGAAAGACGATCCAGCCCACGCCGATCGCATAGGCGCTGAACGCGCGCCGCCGATGATCGCGCACTTCGCCGATTGCCGCGCCGAGTTGTCCATCGACGAACTGCTGCGAGCGCGCGCGATGCAGCTTCAATTCCTTCGCGCCCGCAAAGAGCGCGCCGAGATAGCCGAACAGCTTGTCCTGCGATTGCCCGGCCGCTTCGAGCGAAGCGATCGCGCGCTTGTCGCCGAGGTGATAGCCGAGCGATCCCGTGATGATCGCCGCGAGCGCGAGCAGGCAAACCGGCCACGACAGCCACGCGAGATAGCCGAGGCAGCCGAACACGATCGATCCGTGCATCACGATGTTCGGCAACGCGAAGAAGAGCATGGAGACATTGGTGGCGTCGTCGGTCAATACGGACTGAACGGGCGCCGCGCCGATGCGCTCGACATCGCGCAACTCCGCCGCCGCCACGCGCCGCGCGACATGCTCGCGCAGTTGCGCCATCGTGTCCTGCGAGAGCCGCGCGAACAGCACGCCCGATACGACGCGCGTGAAGAGCGCGATGACCGCGCACAACGCAAAGCGCCAGGCGAGCGCGCCATCGGCGGATGAAGGCGTCGATAGCGCGCGATTGAGCGTCGCGACGAGCATCACGCTCGCGATGCCGTTCATCACGCAGGCGACGAGCGCCACCGCGAATGCGCCGCGCGAGCGCTTGAGCAGCGCGAGGATGAGGCGCGCAGCGGGCTTCTGCGTGGCGGAAGAATCTAAAGGCTCGTGGATAGCAGTCATTGGCAGGGCATCACTGAACTGAAGTCGGAAAGCGGCGCTGAACGCACCTCTACATAGAGACGTTTCAGCACGACGAATCTTTAGCGCATGAAAAGCGGTAAAAATTTTTTCGCGCGAATCGTCATCCCGAATGAAGCCGCATTTTCAGCGGCCCACGTTCGTGCCGCAGCTTTTCCCGATGCGGCCGGAACCCGAAGGAATTCATGCCGATGACGAGTTTTCCGACCGCGCTGCATCTTCGTATCAAGGCACTCGCGCGCCTTCAACCGGATGCGCCCGCCCTCGCATTCAATGCACATGACGACGCACGTCTCACACGCGGCGAACTGGATGCCCGCGCGTCGCGGCTCGCGGCGCGTCTGCGCGCTGCGGGCGTCGGCGCTGAAGTGCGCGTCGGCGTATGCGTCGAGCGTTCTTGTGAATTGTTCGTCGCGCTGCTTGCCGTGTTGAAGGCGGGCGGCGTATTCGTGCCGCTCGATCCGCATCATCCTGCCGCGCGTCTCGACTGGATCGCGAACGATGCGCGCCTCGCGCACGGCATCGTCGATCGACACGCCGACGATGCGATGCGCGCGCGCTTCACGCGATGCTTCGACGCAGAGCAAGACATCGCCGATGCACCCGCGCTCAACGACGCTGCGCCCGTGCATCCGCGCGCAGCCGCGTACATGATTTACACGTCGGGATCGACGGGCACGCCGAAGGCCGTCGTCGTCGAACATGGCCCGCTCGCCGCGCATTGCGATGCACTTGTGGCGGCGCTCGGCATCGGCGAGGGCGACAGCTTGCTGCACTTCGCATCGGTGAACTTCGATGCGGCGCACGAATGCTGGCTCGCGCCGCTGGCCGTGGGCGCGCGCGTCGTCATCACGGCGCCGCCGCCGTTCGCGCCCGAAGCAGCGCATACGTTGATCGAACGTGAACGCGTGAATGTGGCCGCGTTTCCGCCTGCTTATCTGCGCGAATTCGCTTCCGTTGCCGAGCGCAAAGGCGTGCCGGCCTCGTTGCGCGTGCTCGCGTTCGGCGGCGAGGCGCTGTCGCGTGAAGCGTTCGCGCGCGTGCGTCGTGTATTCGCGGCGCAGCGCCTCATCAACGGATATGGTCCGACGGAAGCCGTCATCTCGCCGATGCTCTGGCCCGTCGAGCCGCACGTCACGCCCGATCTCGACGATGCCGATGCGTATGCGTCGCTGCCCATCGGACGCGTGATCGGTCCGCGTGTCGCGCGCATCGACGATGGCGAGTTGCTGCTCGGCGGCGCGTGCATCGCGCGCGGCTATCACGGTCGCGCTGCGCTCACGGCGGAGCGTTTCGTGCCCGATGCTTCCGGCGAGCCGGGCGCGCGCATCTATCGCACGGGCGACCTCGCGCGCGAACGTGCCGATGGCGCCTACGACTATCTCGGCCGCATCGATGACCAAGTGCAGATTCGCGGCGTGCGCGTCGAGCCTGCGGAAATCGCCGCGTGTTTGCGCGCGCATCCATCCATTCGCGACGCAGCCGTGCTCGCCGATTCGACGAACGGACGCGTGCAACTAACCGCCTGTTTCGCGCCCGCACATGAAGCTGTAAGCGATGCCGCGTTGAAGGCATATCTCGCGGAACATTTGCCCGCAGCCTGGCAGCCGCATCGGTATGTGAGGCTCGCGCGCCTGCCCTATACGTTGAACGGCAAGCTCGATCGCGATGCGTTGAAGAAGCAGGCGGATCGCGCAACGTCGATGTCGCGCGACGCGGATTACATCGAGCCGGCGACCGATACCGAACGCCGTCTCGCGCAAACGTGGCAGCGCATTCTCGACCATGCCGCGCCCATCGGACGTGCTGATCGCTTCTTCGAACGCGGCGGCGATTCGCTCGCGGCGATGCAGTTGCAGGCGGCGATCCGCATCGACTGGCGCGTGAATCTGCGGCTCGATACGATCTTCGACGATCCGCCGCTGCAAGCACTGGCCGCATCGATCGATGCGAGCGAGAAGGAGGCGAGCGATCCGGTCATCGTGAGAAGCGTGGTTTCGTCGGATGCGCCTTATGTCGATCGCGCGGCATCGTTCGCGCAGCAGCGCTTCTGGGTGCTCGCGCAAACGCGCGACGCGGGCGCGGCGTATCACGTCGCGGGTCGTTGGGACATCAGCGGCAGGCTGGATGCAAACGCATTGCAACGCGCGCTGGATCATTTGATCGAACGCCACGAGGCATGGCGCACGACGCTCGTCGAGAACGAAGACGGCGTCGTCATGCAGCGCATTCACAAGTCCTTGCCGGTGACGATTCAGCGTGTGAATCACAGTTCGAATGCTGATGAAGAACGTCACGCGAGCGAAGCGTTCGACTTGTCGAATGGTCCGCTGTTGCGCGCGACGCTCGCATCGTCCGGCGATGAATCGCACCGGCTGATGCTGGCGGCGCACCACGCGATCACGGATGGCTATAGCTCGCGCATCGTCTTCGATGAACTCGCGCATGTTTATAGCGCGTACGCGCAAGGCCAAACGCCTTCGCTTGCCGCGTTGCCGATTCAATACGCGGATTACGCGCAGTGGCAGCGCGAACTCGTCGCGGGTGAAGAGGGCGCGCGTCAGCTTCGCTTCTGGCGCAAGGCGCTCGATGCCGCGCCTGAACCGCTCGCGCTTCCTTTGGATCGCGCGCGTCCAGCCGAACGCGATCATCGCGGGCAACGCGTAACGTTGCGCTTGTCCGCCGATACGTCGAACGCATTGCGTCAGCTTGCACGCACGAAGCACGCGTCGCCGTTCGTCGTGTTGCTGAGCGCGTTCGACGCGTGGCTTCATCGGCTTACGGGCGCAAACGATTTCGTTGTTGCGACGCCGGTCGCGCATCGGCAGCGTCCCGAGACGGCGGCGCTCATCGGCCTGTGCCTGAACACGCTGGCGTTGCGTGCGCGCGTCGATGCGGCTCAAACGTTTTCCGATCTGATGGAAGCGACGCGCATTCATGCGCTCGATGCGTTCGCGCATCAGGACGTGCCGTTCGATCGCGTGCTCGATGCAGTGAAGCCGCCCGTCGCGCGTGGCGACGAGTGGCTGCGCGTGAAGCTCGCGCAGCAGTTCGATGCAGCGTTGACATCGGCGTTGCCGAACGCATCGGCGATTGCAACGCCCGGCCCCGATCTCGCGGCGCGTTTCGATTTCGCGCTCGACCTCACCGACGATGTTCGCGGCATCGAACTCGTCGCGGCTTACGCGTGCGATTGCATCGATGAAGCCACCGCGCGCGCATGGCTTGCGAGCTTCGCGACGCTCGTCGCGGATGCGGTGCGCGATCCGTCGCGCCCGATCGCATCGCTCGATTGCATGCCCCAGCGCGACGTGCAACGAGGCCGCGCACTGAACTTCGAAGCCGACGATATCCTCGCGTTGATCGCGCATCACGCGAGCGCGACGCCTCATCGCATCGCGCTTGCGGACGCGCATACGCAGATCAGTTACGCCGAACTCGACGACGCATCGAACCGCATCGCGCTCGCGTTGCGTCATAAAGGCGCGAAGGCGGAGCAGGCGGTCGCGGTGTGCATCGAACGTTCGGTGCGCTTCGTCGTTGCGTTGATCGGCGCGATGAAGTCGGGTGCTTATGCGGTGCCGCTCGATCCGTCGATGCCGCACGCGCGCATCGATGCCGCGATCGACGCATGCGGCGCGCGTTTCGCGCTCGTCGCGATGAACGACGACAACGCGCCGCGCGCGCTCGGCAATGCTCAACTGCTCGATGTCGATACGCTCGCGCACGATGCATCGCTCGCGAATGCCGCCGTGCAGCGCGTGCAGCTTGCGCCTGCGCAGACCGCTTATGTCATCTTCACGTCGGGCTCGACGGGCACGCCGAAGGGCGTAGCGGTGCCGCATCGCGCGCTCGCCGACTACGTGCAAGGCATGCTCGATGAACTCGCGTTCGCGCCTGGCGCATCGATGGCGATGGTCTCGACGGTCGCCGCCGATCTCGGTCATACGACGCTCTTCGGCGCATTGTGTTCGGGACGCACGCTGCATCTGTTGCCTGCTCGATGCGCGTTCGATCCGGATCGCTTTGCCGCAGAAATGCGCGTGCGCGAAGTGGGCGTGCTGAAGATCGTGCCGAGTCATCTGCACGCGCTGCTCGAAGCGCAGCATCCTGCCGATGTGTTGCCGTCGCATGCGCTCGTGACGGGCGGCGAGTCGTTGCCGTGGGCGCTGGTCGATCGCGTGAAGGCGTTGAAGCCTTCGTGCCGCGTCATCAATCACTATGGTCCGACGGAAGCGACTGTCGGCGCCATTGCGTGCGAAGCGTCTGCATTCGCCGACGATGAACGCAATGCGCAGAGCGTGCCGCTCGGACGCCCAATGCCCAATGCCGAGGCTTATGTTCTCGATACATCCGGCGCGTGCGTGCCGCCGGGCGGCATCGGCGAGTTGCATATCGGCGGGCCGGGCGTTGCGCGCGGTTATCTCGGACGCGCCGCGGCGACAGCGGAGCGCTTCATGCCGCATCCGTTCGTGCGCGGCGAACGCCTTTATCGGACCGGCGATCGCGTTCGTCTGCTCGCGGATGGACGTATCGCCTTCCTCGGCCGTCTCGACGATCAGGTGAAAATTCGCGGCTATCGTGTCGAGCCGGGCGAAGTGAGCGCGGCATTGCGCGCGATCGAAGGCGTGGCTCAGGCCGAAACATTGCCCGTCGATCGCGATGGGCGTCTTCAGCTTGTCTCGTTCGTGACCGGTTCCGCGCAAGACGATTCGACGTTGCGCGATGCGCTCGGCGCGCGCCTGCCCGACTACATGGTGCCCGCGACGATCGTCATGCTCCGCGCGTTGCCGATGACCGCCAACGGCAAGATCGATCGTGCAGCATTGCGCAGCATCGCATCGAAGCCGGTCGAATCCGTCGTAACGAGCGATACGCCGCGCGGCGACACCGAGGAAGCCATCGCCTCGGTATGGCAGGACGTGTTGAAGGCGAAGCACGTCGGGCGCGATGACAACTTCTTCGAGCTTGGCGGCGATTCGATTCTCGTGCTGCAAGTAATCGCGCGTCTGCGCAAGCGAGGCCTTCGCGTCACGCCGAAACAGGTTTTCGATAACGCGACAGTCGCGCAACTCGCGCTAGTCGCGAAGCCTGTCGACACGAACGAAGCGAAAGCGCCTGTCGTCGCGACGAAACAGGCGGATGGAAGCGCAGCGTTGACGCCCGCGCAATTGCGCTTCTTCGCACTCGACATTCCGCAGCGCGGGCATTGGAATCAATCGGTGGAATTCGACGCGAATGCATCGTTCGATCTCGACGCCTTTGCGCGCGCGTTGGATGCGCTGCTTACGCATCACGCTATCTTCAGGCAACGCTTCGAGCGCGATGGCACGACTAACGCATGGCGCATCGTGCAGGCATCGAAGGCATTCGATACGCTGCCGCTCGCAGCCGTCGCCGCGAACGATGAAACGGATGCGCTTGCGCAGTTCGATGCGATTCAGCGCACGCTCGACATTTCGCACGGGCCGCTCGCATGCGCGCTCGTTGCATCGCTTGCGGACGGACGCACGAAGCTCTATCTGGCAATTCATCATCTGATCGTCGATGGCGTGTCGTGGCGCATCCTGCTCGACGATCTGTCGAGCGCATATCAAGCGGCGCAGTCGCGCGGCACCGCGAGTCTTGCGCGTACCGGCGCGACGGCGTCGCAATGGGCCGCGCGCCTTGCGGCAGCCGCGCGTGACACACACTCTCCCTTCGCAGACGAGGCGAAATACTGGATCACCACACTCGCTGCGGGCGATGACCTGCGTCTCGATCATCCGCAAGCGAAGGCAACGAACGCAGACGCCGCGGTCATCGAACAGACGCTCGAAGTCGATCTCACGCGTGCCGTGCTCGCCGATGCCAACCTCGCCTATCGCACGCAGACGATCGAACTGCTGATCGCGGCGCTTGCTCATGCGACCGGCGCGACGTGCCGCATGGAGCTGGAAGGACATGGCCGCGAACCGCTCTTCGACGATATCGACGCAAGCCGCACGCTCGGATGGCTGACGAGTCACTATCCGGTTTCGATTCCGGTGCAGGCATCGCCGATCGAAACGCTCGCAGCCGCGAAAGACACGCTGCGCGCAGTGCCGAACAAAGGTCTCGGCTTCGGCGTGCTGCGCCATTTTGGCGACGATGCGACGCGCGCTTCGCTCGAAGCATTGCCGCGGCCGCGCGTGACCTTCAACTACCTCGGTCAGTTCGATTCGCTCGATTCGCGCGACGCAGCGTTCACGCCGCGCTTCGGCGGCGCGGGTTGCGAGCGCGATCCTTCCGGTCCGCTCGGCAACGCGCTCGCGATTCACGCTTATGTCGCCGATGGAGCGGAGCGCACGCTCAGGCTGCATTGGGTCTACGGCGCGACGCAATTCGAACGCGCGACGATCGAGGCGCTTGCGCAGCGATTCGAGGGCACGCTCGCCGATATCGTCGCTGCATGCGCCGGGCGCATCGCGATGAAAGGCGCAGGCGCGACGCCGGGCGATTTCCCGCTCGCCCGCGACGGCGGTTTGACGCAAGCGGCGCTCGAACGCCTGCCTGTGGATCTGCGCAGCATCGCCGATATCTATCCCCTCTCGCCGATGCAGCAGGGCATCCTGTTCCACTCGCTGTTCGCGCCTGGGCAGTCGACGTATGTGAATCAGTTTGCCGCAACGTTGATCGCTCCCGATGTAGACCGCCTGCGCGCGGCCTTCGAGGCTTCCGTGCCGCGTCACGACATCCTGCGCACAGGCTTTACCGCCGATGAAGCCGCACCGATGCAGATCGTGCATCGCCAGGCGCGCTTGCCTTTCGATGTGATCGACTGGCGCGAACGTAGCGATGCATCGGCCGCCTTCGAAACGTGGCTCGCCGACGATCGCGCGCGCGGCTTCGATCTTGCCGCGCCGCCCCTGATGCGCGTCACGCTGATTCGCGTCACCGACGATGAATGGCGCATCGTGTGGACGCGTCATCATCTGCTGCTCGATGGCTGGAGCACGGCCCGCATGTTTGCGGATGTCCTGCGCGACTACATCGAGCCGCCGCGCGCGCAGCCGTTCGTCGCGCACGCGAAGGCGCGTTATCGCGACTTCATCGAATGGCTCGCGACACGCGATGCGCAAGCCGACCAAGCGTTCTGGACCGACCGTCTCGCACGCCTCGGCGAACCGACGCGCATCGCGCAGCGCGAAGCGAGCAAGGCGCCGACACTCGACGATCATCGCTCGTGGCGCGCGTCGCTCGACCCTGCGATGACCGCGCGTCTCACCGACGCCGCGCGCCGTCTGCGCGTGACGCTCAACACGCTCGTGCAAGGCGCGTGGGCGCTCGTGTTGCAGCGCATGACGCATAAGGCGAGCGTGGCGTACGGCGCGACGGTCGCAGGCCGCCCGGACTCCCTCGCCGATATCGACGGCGTACTGGGACTCTTCATCAACACGTTGCCGGTGATCGCCGAGCCGCTGCCGCAACGCGCCGCGTCCGCATGGCTGCGCGAATTGCAAGCGGATAACGCCGCAGCCCACGAACACGCTCACACGCCGCTCGCGGATATTCAACGCTGGGCAGGTCAAGGCGGCGGTGCGTTGTTCGACACGCTCGTCGTATTCGAGAACTATCCCGTCGATGAAGCATGGGCCGGCCGCGACGAACGCGCGCTAAAAATGCGCGCGTTGCGCAACATCGAAGCGACCGACTTCGCGTTGACGCTCGTCGTGGAGGCGGGCGAAGCTATCGTCATCGACTATGGATACGACGCGGCGCGTCTGGATGAATCGCGTGTGGCGGCACTGCATCGCGCGCTATCCACATGTCTCGACGCATTTGCGACGAACCCCGATGTGCCGCTCGGCACGATCGCGCTCGCGGATGACGTCGCGCGTTTCAATGCGACAGCGCGCGCATGGAGCGATATCGAAAGCCTGCCACTGCATCGGCAATTCGAACGCATGGCGAACGCCGCGCCCGATGCCATCGCGCTTGAGATGATCGCGGTCGACGGCATTGTGAATCGCATCACGTATGCGCAGTTGAACGAGCGCGCGAATCGCGTTGCCGCTGCGTTGCTTGCAGCGGGCGTCGCGCACGACACGGTGGTCGCGCTGTGCGTCGAGCGTTCGTTCGACATGGTCGTTGCACTGTTCGGCGTGTTGAAGGCGGGCGCGGCGTATCTGCCGATCGATCCGGATTACCCGGCGGATCGCATCGCCTATCTGCTCGACGATGCGAAACCCGCTGTCGTGTTGACGCAAACGCACTTGCGTGCGCGCGTGGAGTCGGTTGCTTCGACGGCGCGCGTGTTCGATGTCGATGCGCTCATGCAAGGCGACGCGACGCTCACTGCGTCCATCGACGTCACCGACGCGCATCTCGCGTATCTCATCTACACGTCCGGCTCGACCGGCAAGCCCAAAGGCGCGGGCAACACGCATGGCGCGCTGGCGAACCGTATTGCGTGGATGCAGGACGCCTATCGCCTGACGCGCGACGACGTCGTGCTTCACAAGACGCCGTTCGGTTTCGACGTTTCCGTATGGGAGTTCGTATGGCCGCTCGCGACGGGCGCGAAGCTCGCTATCGCCGCGCCCGGCGATCATCGCGATCCGGCGCGGCTCGTCGCAGCCATTGAGGCGCATCGCGTGAGCACGCTGCATTTCGTGCCGTCGATGCTCGCGGCGTTCGTCGCGCATATCGACGAGTTCGGCGATGCGAAGCGCTGCGCGAGCATCGAGCGAATCGTCGCGAGCGGTGAAGCGCTTGCGCCCGAGCTCGTCGCGCGCGTCGCGAGGCTCTTGCCGAACGCGCGGCTCTACAACCTCTATGGTCCGACCGAAGCCGCCATCGACGTATCGCACTGGACGTGCAGCGCGGGCGATATCGAATCCGCTTCCGTACCTATCGGTCATCCGATCGCGAACCTGCAACTGCATGTGCTCGATGCAGCGCTTCATCCGGTGGCCGCGGGCGGCATCGGCGAACTCTATGTCGGCGGTGCGGGACTCGCGCGCGGCTATCTCGGACGGCCGTCGCTGACAGCGGAGCGCTTCGTGCCCGACCCGTTCGTCGCGGGCGCGCGACTGTATCGCACGGGCGATCTTGCGCGCCGCCGCGACGATGGCGCGCTCGACTATCTCGGCCGCATCGACACGCAAGTGAAGCTGCGCGGACAACGAATCGAGCCGGGCGAGATCGAAGCGCTGCTGCGCGCCGAGCCGGATGTGCGCGATGCGGTCGTGATCGTGCGCGACGAGCAGTTGATCGGCTACGTCTCATGCGCGGCATCCGAGACCTTCGATGAAAGCGCCGTGCTGAATTCGTTGCGTTCGCAACTACCTGCGTACATGGTGCCCGCGCGTGTGATGGCACTCGACGCGTTGCCGGTCACGCCGAATGGCAAATGCGACCGCAACGCGCTGCCGGCCCCGGCGCGAACGCAACGCATCGTGACGGCGGCGCGAACGCAGACGGAACGCGAACTCGCCGCAATCTGGCAGCGCGTGCTGCGAGTGGAGGCCATCGGCCGCGACGACGATTTCTTCACGCTCGGCGGCCACTCGCTGCTCGCGACGCAAGCGAACGCTCAGGCCAATCTGCACTGGTCGCTCACGTTGCCGCTGCGCACGCTGTTCGATGAACGCACGCTTGCGCGCTGCGCCGCCGCGATCGACGCCGCGCTGGCTTCACGCGATGAAAAGGGCGGCGCGCATGACGCCGCGAGCGTCATCGATGCCTTGCTCGATGAACTGGAGACGCAATGAAAACCGCAAGTCAAAGAGGACACGCATGACGCAGGCCAAACCCGATCTGCTTTCGCTCGCGACGCGCTTCGCGCAGTTGCCCGATGCGCAGCGCAAGGTGTTCGTCGCGCGACTCGCCGATGCAGGCATCGACTTTCGTACGCTGCCGATTCCGCCGCGCACGCGAGGCGATGCGTGCGAAGCGAGCGTGCCGGCATCGTTCGCGCAGACGCGTCTGTGGCTGCATGCGCGCATGATCGACGAGCCCGCGGCGTATCACATCACCGAGCGCCTTCAGCTCGATGGCGCACTCGATGCGAATGCGCTGCGCCTTTCATGCGATGCGTTGATCGCGCGTCACGAAGCGCTGCGTACGACGTTCAGCGAGGGCGCGGACGGCGTGCTGCAAACCGTGCACGCGCCCATGCGCTGTCCGTGGAATTCGGTGAATCTCGAGCATCTTCCGGTCGCCGAGCGTGAGGCACGCGCCACGGCGCTCGCGCTCACGGATGAATCGCGTCCCTTCGATCTCGCTCACGCCCCGCTCGTGCGCGCGCATCTGATCAGACTCGATGCGAACACGCACTGGCTTTCTCTGACGACGCATCACATCGTGTCGGACGGGTGGTCCGCCGATATCGCGCTTGCCGAGCTTGCTTCGTTCTATCGCGCGTATGCGTGCGGCGAAGCGGTGTCAGTCGGGCCGTTGCCGATTCAATACGCGGATTTCGCGCTTTGGCAGCGTCGCTGGCTCGATGCGGGCGAGCGCGAACGTCAACTGGACTTCTGGCGCGCACGGCTCGATCCATCGCGCGACATATTGATGCTGCCCGGCGCGGCAGCGCGTCCCGGCGAGCGCAGCGCGCGCGGTGCGCGCCATCTTTTCACGCTCGATGCAGCGCTTGCGGCGCGATTGCGCGTCATCGCAAGCGAATATCGCGCGACGCCTTTCGCCGTTTTGCTCGCCGCGTTGAGCGCGCTCTTCGCGCGCGCATCGGGCGAGGCGCATATACAAATCGGCGTGCCCGCGGCGAACCGCGAGCGTGCTGAAACGGCAGGACTGGTCGGCTTCTTCGTCAACACGCTGACGCTCGCTTCGCGCGTCGATGCAACGCAGTCGTTCTCGATGCTCGTCGATACAACGCAAGCCGCGCTCGTCGATGCGCAGTCGCATCAGGATGTGCCGTTCGAGCAGGTCGTGGAAGCGCTCGGCGTCGTGCGCAGTGCGAGTCATCATCCGTTGTTTCAGGTCATGGCGGCATATGGCGCGCGCCGCATGTTGCCTTCGTTCGCCGATGTGCGCGTGACCGAATTGCCTTCGGGCGCGCCGTTCGCGAAGTTCGATCTGACCGCGAACTTCGAGGAACGCGCGGACGGATCGCTTGCGGCCGCTTTCGTCTACGCGCTCGATCTCTTCGAAGCCGATGCCATTGAACGCCTCGCGCGCCGCTTCGTCGAGTTGTTGAGCAATGCACTCGACGCACCGCCAACGCTCGTCGGCGATCTGCAATGGTTGCCGCAAGACGAACGCATGCAGCTCGACGCATGGAATCGCCATGCGCCTGAACATGCGCCCGAATTCGTCTCGGTGCATGAACGTATCGCACGCCATGCGCGTGCGCGACCGGATGCGCGCGGCGTCGCGGATATGGAGCGCGCCTTCACGCGCAGCGAAGTGGATGCACGCGCGACGCGCATCGCGCAGCGTCTCATCGATGCGGGCGTGCGCGCTGAAATGCGCGTGGGCGTCGCGTTGAGCCGTTCGGTCGATCTGCTCGTCGGCCTGATCGCGGCGCTCAAGTCGGGCGGCGCATTCGTGCCGCTCGATCCAAGTCATCCGCGTGAACGTCTCGCGCAGATTCTCGACGATGCGCGCATCGAGCACATCATCACCGAGCGCGCGAGCATCGATGCGTTGCCCCTTCCAGCGAGCGCACGCGTCCTGCTTCTCGACGATGAAACCCTCTACGCCGACGATGCAACATCGCGCATCGCACTGCCCGATGTCGTCGCGGAGCAAGCGGCGTATGCGATCTACACATCGGGTTCGACGGGCAAGCCCAAGGGCGTGATCGTCGATCACGGATCGTTCGCGCGCCATTGCGTCGCCATCGCGCAACGTTATGGCGCGACCGAGCGCGACACGTTCATGCTGTTCCAGTCGGTTAATTTCGACGGCGCGCACGAAGGCTGGTTCTCGCAGTACATCAGCGGCGCGGGGGTCGCGATCACCACCGATACGCTATGGCCACCCGCGCTGATCTGCAAGCTCATGCGCAAAGAGGGCGTGACGATGACCTACGTGCCGCCCGGTTGCGCGACGCAGCTTGCGGAATGGGCGCTCGTGCACGGCGCGCCACCGACGTTGAAGTCGATCACGGTGGGCGGCGAAGCGACATCGCGTGAAGCCTTCGCGTTGATGCGCCGCGCGTTTCCGAATGCGCGCATCGTCAACGGATATGGTCCGACGGAGACCGTCATCACGCCGATGCTGTGGATGTTCAATCCCGGCGACGATCCCGCGAAGCTCGCGGATTGCGCCTATCTTCCGATCGGCACGCTTGTCGGCGCGCGCACCGCGCATGTGCTCGATGAGCGCTTGAATCGGCTGCCCGTCGGCGTGATCGGCGAACTGTATCTCGGCGGCGACGGCGTGGGCGTCGCGCGCGGCTATCTCGATCGTCCTGCATTGACTGCCGAGCGCTTCGTGCCCGATCCGTATGGCGAGCCGGGCGCGCGTCTGTATCGCACCGGCGATCTCGTGCGGCGTCGCGCCGATGGCGTGTTCGATTTCATCGGCCGCGTCGATCATCAGGTGAAGCTGCGCGGCTTGCGTATCGAACTCGGCGAGATCGAAGCGCAACTCGCCGCACACGACGATGTGCGCGAAGCGTGCGCGGTCGTGCGTGGCAAGGGCGCGCACGCCGCGCTCGTTGCCTATGTCGAATTGAAAGCCGATGCACGCGAACGCGCCGCGCTGGGCCGCGCCGCCGATGCCGCCGAACTCGATGCGCATCTGCGCCGCACGCTGCCCGATTACATGGTGCCGGCGCATATTGTCGTGCTCGATGCGTTGCCGCGCAACGCAAACAGCAAGGTCGATCGTGCGGTGCTTCCCGAACCGCCGAAGAAGGAGCGCATCCACGAAGCGCCCGCTGCGGGCACGGAAGCCGCGCTCGCCAAGATCTGGCGCGACGTGCTCGATGTCGAACGCGTGGGCCGCGGCGATCACTTCTTCGAACTGGGCGGGCATTCGCTCGCGGCCGTGCGTGTGGTGACGCGCATCGCCGAAATGCTCGGGCGCGATGTGCCCGTGCGCGCATTGTTCGAAACGCCGGTGTTGTCGCAGTACGCAAAACGCGTGTTGCAGGCGGGGCTGTGCGAGGGCGCATCCGATGCAGGCCAAAGCGTATTCGAGGCCGACGAACACGGCGTGTGGCCGCTTTCCGCGGCGCAACTCGGCCTCTGGTTCTTATGGCGCGCGCAGCCGAAAAGCGCCGCATACAACATTCCGGTCGCGTTGCGGCTGCACGGATCGCTCGATTCCGATGCGTTGCGCGAAGCGCTTGCGCAAGCTGCCGCGCGTCATCCGGCGTTGCGCACACGACTGGTCGAACGCGATGGCGCGTTGCCGGGTCAGCGCATCGTGCCGATGTGGCGCTTCGAGTTGCCTGTGATCGATGTTGCCGGCAGCATCGACGAAGCGAAGCGCATCACCGATGAAGACGCGCTCACGCCGTTCGATCTCGCCAGTGCGAAGCAACTCTGGCGCGCGCGTCTCGTGCGTCTCGCCGATGACGATCATGTGCTCTCGCTCGTCGTGCATCACATCGTCTCCGATGGCACTTCGATCGATCTCTGGCTCGACGATATCCGCGCAACGTATGTCGCTTTGCGCAAGGGCGCATCGGTTGCAAAGCGCGCATCGAATGCGCTGGTGTTGCCTTCATCGGCGACGGGCGCGCGGCTCGCGTACTGGCGCGATGCGCTGAAGGATCTGACGGCGATTGCATTGCCCGCGCCGTCAGCGGGCCGTATCGAGAATCCGCAATGGCTCGCGAGCCGCATCGGATTCGATCTCGATGATGCGCTCATCGAACGCGCCCGCGCGCTCGCCGTGGAATGCCATGCCACGCTGCCGATGCTGCTGCACGCCGCACTCAACGCGGCGTTGCATCGCGTGACCGGCGTGCGCGATCAGCCGGTCGGCGTGCTCGCATCGACACGCGAATCGACGGGCGACAGCGCGCGCGATGCACTCGGACTCTTCATCAACGCAGTCGTCGTGCGCACCCGCATGACGCATGACGATACGCCCGCGACTTTACTCGCGACCGTGCGCGATGCGGCGCTCGCCGCCTACGCACACGCCGACGTGCCGTTTGCCGATGTCGTGTCCGCGTTGAACGCGCAGCGTTCCGGCGCGGGCAATCCGCTATTCCAGGTGATGTTCAACTATCTGCGCCCCGCCGCGATGGCGACGCGCGACTGGGCCGGCCTCGCGATCGAAGGTTTCGACGATGTGCGTCATCGCGTCGTGTTCGACCTCGAACTGGACGTGACGGAGTATCCGGATGGCCGCGTGAGTTGCGCGTTCTCTTATGCGAACGAGCGCGTGGCTGGGGCGTTCGTCGAAACGCTCGTTACTCGTTTTCTCGCGACTGTAGAGCTGTTTGCGCACGCGCCGCATGAGGTATTCGACTCATGCGACGCCGCGTTCGAAGGGACTGAAGGACTCGCGGCATCGATGGCATCGGATGAAGAGACCGATGAAGCGCGAGCGCTCGCGAGCCTATGGAGCGAACTCTTCGACGGCCAGACGCCCGCGCTGCACGACGATCTCTTCGCGGCGGGCGCGACGTCGTTCGCGGTCGTGCGTTTCGTCGATGCGGCGCGCAAAGCGGGCTTCGACATCGTTATTCATGACGTTTTCGCCACGCCGCATTTCGCAGGCCTCGGCGCGACGCTCGCACGCCGCGTCTCGCTTGCATCGATCAATGACATCTGAGAGACACAGGGAAATGAAAAAAGAAACCGTATTCGATCTGATCGGCGTGGGCTTTGGGCCGTCGAACCTGTCGCTTGCCGTGCGTCTTGCCGAAGAGCGCGGCGCGTCGAACATGACGCATTGCTATATCGAACGGCAAGCGGAATTCGGCTGGCATCGCGACATGCTGCTCGACGATTGCCGTATGCAGATTTCCTTCCTGAAGGATCTCGTCACGCAGCGCGATCCGACGAGCCGCTTTACGTTCATCAACTATCTGTTCGAGCGCGGGCGTCTGAACGAATTCGTGAACCTGAAGAACTTCTATCCGACGCGCGTCGAGTTTCACGACTATCTGAGCTGGGTCGCGCAAGCCTTTGATGATCGCGTGCATTACGGGCAGAGCGTGACGGCGATCGAACCCGTGCTCGAAGCGAATGGCGATGTGAGCGCGCTGCGCGTCGTATCGCAGGAAGCGGATGGGCGCGAATGGCGTCGCGTGACGAAGGCTTTGTCGGTCGGCGTCGGCGGCGCGGCGCGTGTGCCTGAGCCGTTCGCATCGCTCGGACCGCATAACGTGATTCATTCGTCGGCGTATCTGAGTTCGATCGAGCGCGTCGCGGGCGATGGTCGCAACGGCAAGAAGCGCATCGCGATCATCGGTGCGGGGCAGAGCGCGGCCGAAGTTTTCGCCGATCTCACGCGGCGTTTTCCGCATGTCGATGCGACGCTCGTGATTCGCGCGAGCGCGCTCAAACCGGCCGACGATACGCCCTTCGTCAACGAGATCTTCAGTCCGGAGTTCACCGATATCGTCTTTGCGCAATCGGAAGATGGGCGGCGCTCGCTGATCGAGCGTTTCCGCGATACGAATTACGCGGTCGTCGATCGTCCGTTGATCGAGCAGATCTACGAAATGCTCTATTTGCAGAAGGTTTCCGATGAAGCGCGACATCGTTTGCTGGCGAATACGCTCATCGAAAATGCGGCGCGTCGCGCGAATGGCGAGATCGAGTTGACGATGCGCGACGTGCTGACAGGTCACGCGCGCGCCGAGCGCTTCGATGCGCTCGTGCTCGCGACGGGTTATCGGCGCGACACGCATCTCGCGCTGCTCGACGGCCTTGCGCCGCATCTGGGCGACGCGCTCGCGCAGCGCAATGTGGGCCGCGATTATCGGCTTGTCACGCCTTCGAACTTCAGGCCGCGCATCTATTTGCAAGGCTGCTGCGAAGACAGCCACGGTCTTTCCGATACCTTGCTTTCGGTGTTGGCCGTGCGCTCGGATGAGATCGCGGCATCGCTTGCCGATGCCGGACAGGAACACGCCGTGAAGCAAGCGGCGGAGACGAGCGGCAGCCGCATGGCCGTGGCGCTTTGAAAACTATTACTGGCGATGTTTGAAACGAGCGGCAATCAATGACGAAGCTAAAACTGGTCTACATCATGTCCTTGCGCAACGCGGCGGCGGATCGCGCGGGACAGCATATCGAATACAAGGGCGGCACGCGGTATATGAAGTCGCCGCTGGAGTATCTCGTCGAGCAACTCAATGGATCGCCGTTGGGCGATCTCTATTCGCTCGAAGGCGTGATCTACGACGATGACGAAGGCTCGCCGCGGGATCGCGAAAAACTGGCTGGATATGGTTTTCGTTATGCGCCGGGAGGGCAGTGGATTCATCCGCCGGAGCTCGCGGTGCGGGGCGTGCCGGTGACGAGTCTTCTTCATGCGATTCCTTCTTCTTATCGGCGGTTGGCTTTGGATGCGGTGAGCGAGCGGGCGGCGCAGAAGAGCGCGTTCGAGAAGCGTTTGCTGGAGAAGCTGCGTGCGCTCGATGCGGACTTCGTCGTGCTCGACGGGCTGCTCGTGATTCTCGATGAACTCGTTCGGCCCGGTGCGGAATTTTGCCGGCGTATTGCGAATATTCATCCTGGGATTACGCGGCTTGGTTCGCCGTTTGAACGGCGGGGGGCTTATGCGACGCTCGATGCCTTGCATGGGGCGCGTGGCGAGCGCGTAGTCGATTGGAACGCGATGCGCGTTGAACCGGCGCCGGTGATCGACCGGACAGGCGCTTCGTTTCATTACGTCGATAACGGGATCGATTCTGGTGAAGTCATCTTTGATGTGCTTGGCACTAGCATCGATCCTTTAGATTCCATTCTCGAACTGCGCTGGAATAATTTTCAGCGGAGTCTGTTTCCTGCTTTGGACGGCGGGCTGCTTGCCATGGCCGGGGTGTTGGCGCCGGATCCCGATTACGTGTCGGTTTGTTAGCGTTGCCCCTTTGCGGGGCGGCACCTACTTTCTTTGCTGTAGTCGCCGGATCCCGTATTCGTGTCGGTCTATTAGCGTTGCCCCTGTGCGGGGCGGCACTCACTTTCTTTGCTGCTGCAAAGAAAGTAAGCAAAGAAAGCAGCTTTTCAAGCCCGCGGTCACACGCAATTTGGGTAGTTCTCTCGTCCTCGATGGCACTCACCTAAAGAGTGCCCTCAAAGGACCAATCGGGCTTGGCTCGCGCACGGTCCGCCGCCCGAAAACGCTGAGGACACTGGTTCAGCACGAAAGAGCTTCGGCACAGCGCTACGCGCTGCCGCCGGGTATGCAAGGGAAACCAACGGGCGGCGAAGGCGGCGAGATCGAGGCGTTAGTAGGGAAGCACACGCGGTCCCGATTGACCGGTCGGCCGCGAAGCGGGCTGGAGCTATTTGGTGCTGAACCAGTTTGGTGTGTGGTGCGATGAGACGGACCGTGCGCGATCCAAGCCCGGTTGGGCCTATGAGGGCACTCGTTAGGCAGCCCACGATGGACGAGAGGACTACCCAAATTGCGTGTGACCGCGGGCGTATCGGAAGCTGCTTTCTTTGGTTACTTTCTTTGCAGCAGCAAAGAAAGTGACTGCCGCCCCGCACAGGGGCAGTGCTAATAGACCGACGCGATTACAGGATTCCACGAAAGCAGAAGCGAAGCCAGAAGCGAAACCAGAAGCGAAAGCCGAATACTTGAAGCAAATCCGGAGACTCACCGATGAACATACGTTTCGATCCCGAAGTAGCGGCGACTGTCGAACAATCGCCTGACCGCACGCTGACAGCGTGTCACACCGACGCGTTACTGACGGCCCTATGCGAAATCTACTGCAACGACCCTGAGCGCCGCACGGCAACGATCGCACTTCCACACGCTTCCAACGAAGCCCACCGCACAAGAACCTTCATCTCGCAAGCGCGAAATGAGAACCTGATCGACATCGCACAGCAGCACGAAGATCACCTTCTCCTGACGACATCACGCAAAACGTTCTGGCAAATCGCGCGCCCATGGCTCAAGGCGCCCGCATCGAGCGACACGCTGCTGCGCTATACGCAAACCAACGGCGTCACACATCCGCAAAGACCAACGAACGCCGAAGGCACGATCTACGAACGTCACTTCCCGCAGATCGACATGACCTTCAGCCTGCGCACAGCTGACCCCGACGCCGATTCCGAAGTCTTCAGCGAATGGATGAATCTCGATCGCGTCGCATACTTCTGGGATCAGCGCGGCACGCGCGCCGAACACGCCGCTTATCTCGCGGAACGCCGCGAAGATCCGCACATGCATCCGATGATCGGCTATTTCGACGACAAGCCCTTCGGCTACTTCGAGTTCTATTGGGCGAAAGAAGATCGCCTGGGCCCGTTCTATGATGCAGGCGACTTCGATCGCGGGCTGCATCTGCTGATCGGCGATGCGCAATTCCAGAGCGCAGGCAAGCTCAAGGCATGGTGGAGCGGCGTACTGCACTACATGTTCATCGACGATCCGCGCACGGAACGCCTCGTTGGCGAACCGCGCGTCGATCATGTGCGACATATCGCTTACATGCATCGCATGGGCTTTTATACGCTGAAGGAATTCGACTTTCCGCACAAGCGCGCCGCGCTCACCGTGATGGAACGCGAAAAGTTCTTCGACGATTTTCGCTTTTGACCGGCGTCGAGGGAAAGTTGTACCGGTAACAGCGCGCTCTTATACTGACGTCACCGCGCTGCCTCCGACCCTAACTTTCCCTCAGACACCCATGCCCCTCATCAACTACATCACGCAGATTCAATTCGATTTCGGCGCGGTGCGCCTGCTTGCGGGCGAGTGCGAACGCATCGGCATTCATCGTCCGCTGATCGTGACCGATGCCGGCATCCGCGCGGCCGGCCTGCTCGACAAGGTGCTCGGCGCGCTCGGTTCATCGTCGGCCGTACCCGTGTTCGATTCGACGCCGCCCAATCCGAACGAAGCCGCCGTGCGCGAAGCCGTCGCGATGTACAAGGAGAATCAATGCGACGGCGTGATCGCGGCGGGCGGCGGTTCATCGATCGATCTCGCGAAGGGCGTGGCCGTGTGCGCGACGCACGACGGTCCGCTACAAGGCTTCGCGGTCATCGAAGGCGGCCTCGCGCGCATCACGGCGAAGACCGCGCCCGTCATCGCCATTCCGACGACCGCGGGCACCGGCAGCGAAGTGGGCCGCGGCGCGATCCTGATTCTCGACGATGGCCGCAAGGTCGGCGTGATCTCGCCGCACGTCGTGCCGAAGGTCGCGATCTGCGATCCGGAACTGACGCTCGGCCTGCCGCCGATGCTTACCGCCGCGACCGGCATGGATGCCATCGCGCATTGCCTCGAAACGTTCATGGCGCCCGCGTTCAACGCACCCGCCGATGGCATCGCGCTCGACGGATTGTGGCGCGCGTGGCGGCACATCGAGCGCGCGACGCGGGACGGCTCCGATCGCACCGCGCGCTGGAACATGATGAGCGCATCGATGCAGGGCGCGCTCGCGTTCCAGAAGGGCCTCGGTTGCGTGCATAGCCTGAGCCACTCGCTCGGCGGCATCAATCCGAAACTGCATCACGGCACGCTCAACGCAATCTTTTTGCCGGCGGTGATCGCGTTCAACAGCAGCGCGCCGACGATGCGCGAAGAAGGCAAGCTCGACCGCATCGCGCAGGCAATGGGCCTGAAGTCCGGCGATGAAGTCGGCGGTGCGCTGCGCTCGATGACCGCGACGCTCGGCCTGCCACGCGGCCTCGCTGAACTCGGCGTGACGCGCGAGATGTTTCCGCGCATCATCGCGGGCGCGCTCAAGGATCACAGTCATAAGACGAATCCGCGCGAGGCGTCGAGCGCGGATTATGAGGCGATGCTCGAAACGTCGATGTGAAAAGGGCCGGAGCGCAACGACAGTAACGGCGTGTGATTTGCGGCATTGCAACAGTGAGATAGGGGAAAACCCTTAAGTCTGTTACAATGTCGCAAAGTTTGAGGAACAAATCATGCGCCGCCGCTACGAAGTGCTCGAAAAAATCGCTTTCGCCTTGCTTACGCTTTCCGCTGTCATGGACGCCAGCTACATCACCTGGGAAAAACATCCGAATTTCCGCGAAAACGTCACGGAGATCGTGAAGATCAGCGCCGATCTGTCTTTGGCGAACCCGGGTGTAGGCGATTCGACGCCGCTCGTCCCGATGGCGTTCAACTAAGTTTCGGTTTTACCCGGCGCGACACTCGTCGCGCCTTCTGCGTCAAGCCACATACAGGTTATTCGGCCCGCCGCCGCACGGCGCGCGCCGGCTGCTTTATGCTGGCGGCTTTCCATGCCGTCGCCGTCCAGCATGTCCACCGCTCTCCAATCGAACGCCGCCTTCGGCGATCAACTCCGCAGCTTCGCTCGCGCGATAGGACAGATCGTCCTTCAGCGCAACGCCGCGACCGGCGCGCTGCTGTTCCTCGCGGTGCTGAGCGCGAGTCCGCGCCTCGCGTGCGGCCTTCTGATCGGCACGCTGACGGGCAATGTCATCAGCGTGATCGTCGAAAACGACGACGCACCCGCGTTCCGCGACGATCTCTACGGTTTCAACGGCGCGCTCGCGGCGCTCGCCGCATTCACGTTTCTCGACGATGCATCGCGCGCCGCGGCCGTCGCGATCGTCGCGGCGATGTTCGCCACTTTCCTCGCCAACGTGCTTTCGCGCGTGCTCTCGCGCTACCGGTTGCCGATCTTCTCCAGCCCCGCCATCATCGTGACGTGGTGCTGGCTGCCGCTTTTGACCGAGCGCGGCGACACGGGCGCGATTCCCCAAGTCGCCGCCGGTTTCATTCCAATGCTTCAGGCCGCGTTCGCGGGTCTCGCGCCGATCACCTTCGCGACCGGCGCGCTCGCCGGCGCGCTGATCGCGGCGGGATTGTTCGCGTCGCGGCCCGCGCAGGCGGGCTGGGCGCTCGCGGGCAGTGCGCTCGGCGCCATGTTGCACGCACTCGGCGGTGCAAGCGATGCCGTCGTGCTCTCGGGCGCGTGCGGCTTCAATGCGGCGCTTGCGGCACTCGCGGCCGCGAAGCTCGGCACGCGTTATGCGCTCGTCGCGATCGTCGCGGCGGTGCTGATCGAGCGCGTGATCGATTGCATCGGCATCGCTGCGTTGACCGCGCCGTTCGTGCTTGCGTCCTGGGCGGTGATTCTGCTCGAGCGGCGTCTGTCCGGATCATCCAAACAAGGAGACTCGCATGTCGTTCACCCACACGCCTGAGCGCAGAATCGCGGAAAGCGGGCCGCGATCGGCAGCCGAACAGGCCACGCGCGTCGATCTCGCGGCAGCGTATCGGCTGGTCGCGCTCAACGGCTGGGACGATATCGTCTACACGCACATTTCCGCGAGCGTGCCGGGCGAGCCGGGGCGCTTTCTCATCAATCCGTTCGGGCTTTCGTTCGATGAAGTCACGGCGAGCAATCTCGTGAAGATCGATATCGACGGCAACGTGATCGGCGAGAGCGCGCATCCGGTGAACGCGACGGGCTTCGCGCTGCACGGCGCCGTCCATGCCGCGCGGGAGGACGCCGTGTGCGTGATGCATCTTCACGTGCGCGAGGCGATCGCGGTATCGACGCAACCGCACGGCCTGCTGCCCGCATCGCAACACGCGATGCGCTTTCATGGGCATCTCGCGTATCACGATTACGAAGGGCTCGCGTTCTCGCCCGCGGAAGGCGAGCGGCTCGTAAACAGTCTCGGCGCGCATCGTGCGATGTTGCTGCGCAATCATGGACCGGTCACGCTCGGGCGCACGATCGCCGAGGCTTATGTGCTGATGGATATGCTCGTCAAGGCATGCGATATTCAGCTTCGCGCGCTTGCGGGCGTGGGCAAGATGATCGTGCCGACGCCGGAAGTCGTCACGCGCACCGCGGCGCAACTGCATGACGATGACGCCGTCGAAGGCGCGCTCGAATGGCCGGCGCTATTGCGCAAGCTCGATCGCATCGACGCGTCGTATCGCGACTAATACCGCTTTCAAAAGGAGATCAACGCAATGCCGACATTCAACATTCAACTGTTCGAAGGCCGCACGGTGGAAGAGAAGCGCAAGTTCGTCGAAGCGATCACGCGCACGACGTGCGAAACGCTCGGCTGCGAGCCGGGCTCGGTGGACATCATTCTGACGGACGTGAAACGCGAGAACTGGGCGACCGCGGGCAAACTCTGGTCGGAGCAGTGAAAGACAGCGCGCGCACGCCGATTCGTGCGCGCGCTTTGACCGTTACATCGATTCCTTCGCGGCGAGACGGAACTTGTGCAGCAGCGGTTCCGTATAGCCGCTCGGTTGCGTGCGTCCTTCGAAGACGAGCGCGCACGCGGCCTTGAATGCGAACGAACTGTCGAACGCGGGCGACATCGGGCGATAGTACGGATCGGCTTCATTCTGCTTGTCGACGACGGCGGCCATGCGTTCGAGCGTCGCGCGAACCTGCTCTTCCGTGACGATGCCGTGACGCAGCCAGTTCGCGATATGCTGGCTCGAAATGCGCAGCGTCGCGCGGTCTTCCATCAGGCCGACATCGTGAATGTCCGGCACCTTCGAGCAACCGACGCCCTGATCGACCCAGCGCACCACATAACCCAGAATGCCCTGCGCGTTGTTTTCGATTTCGTTCCTGATGTCGTCTTCCGACCATGACGGCTTGTCGACGACGGGAATCGTCAGCAAGCCATCGAGCAACTCGTTCTTCTGACTTTCGTAGTCGACGCTTTCGAGTTCCTGCTGAACCTGTTGCACGTCGACCATGTGATAGTGCAGCGCGTGTAGCGTGGCCGCGGTGGGCGAGGGCACCCATGCGGTGTTGGCGCCTGCCTTCGGATGCGCGATCTTCTGTTCGAGCATCGCGTGCATCAGATCGGGCATCGCCCACATGCCCTTGCCGATCTGCGCGCGACCGCGCAAGCCGGTGTTCAGGCCGACGAGCACATTGCTGCGTTCGTACGCGGCAATCCACTTAGAGGACTTCATGTCGCCCTTGCGCATCATCGGGCCGGCTTCCATCGACGAATGCATTTCGTCGCCGGTGCGGTCGAGGAAGCCCGTATTGATGAATGCGACGCGCGCGCCCGCCGCCGCGATACACGCCTTGAGGTTCACGCTCGTGCGTCGCTCTTCGTCCATGATGCCCATCTTGATCGTGTGACGCGGCAGGCCGAGCAGGTCTTCGACGCGCGTGAAGAGCTCGTCCGCGAACGCCACTTCGGCGGGGCCGTGCATCTTCGGCTTCACGATATAGATCGACCCCGTGCGCGAGTTCATCTTGTTCTTGAGATCGTGCATCGAGCCGAGCACGGTCATCACCGCATCGAGGATGCCTTCGGGAATCTCGTTGCCATCTCGGTCGAGCACCGCGGGATTCGTCATCAGATGGCCGACGTTGCGCACGAACAGCAGCGAACGTCCGTGCAGCTTGACGGTTCCGCCGTTCGGCGCGGCGTACTCGCGGTCCGGGTTCATCGCGCGCGTGAAGGTCTTGCCGTTCTTCGTGACCTGCTCGGCGAGATTGCCTTGCATCAGGCCGAGCCAGTTGCGATAGAGCTGCGTCTTGTCGGCGGCATCGACGGCCGCGACCGAATCTTCGCAATCGATGATCGTGCTCACGGCCGCTTCCATCAGCACGTCCTTCACGTGCGCCGCATCGGTCTTGCCGATGAAGTTGTCCGCGTCGATCTGAATCTCGAAGTGCAGGTCGTTGTGCTTGAGCAGAATCGCGGACGGCTCTTTCGCGTCGCCCTGAAAGCCCGCGAACTGCTCGGCGTTCGCAAGGCCGGTCTTGCCGCCGTCCTTCAGCGTGACGACGAGCTTGCCTTGCTCGACGCTGTATTTGGTCGCGTCGGCGTGCGAGCCGTGATCGAGCGGGGCGTTGTCGTCGAGGAACGCGCGCGCATAGGCGATCACTTTCGCGCCGCGCTTCGGATTGAACTGCGCCGTGCGCTCGGCGCCGTCGTTTTCGTCGATGGCATCGGTGCCGTAGAGCGCATCGTAGAGGCTGCCCCAACGCGCGTTGGCCGCGTTGAGCGCATAGCGCAGATTCGAGAGCGGCACGACGAGTTGCGGGCCGGCCTGCTCGGCGATTTCGCGATCGACATTGGCGGTGCTGGCCTTCACATGCGCGGGCGCGGGCACGATATAGCCGATCTCTTCGAGAAACTTGCGATAGGCGCGTAGATCGCGCACGGGGCCGGGGTTGCTGCGATGCCAGTTGTCGAGCTCGGTCTGGAGGCGGTCGCGTTCGGCGAGCAGTGCGCGGTTCTTCGGCGCGAGATCGTGAACGATGGCATCGAATCCCTTCCAGAAGGACGCGCTATCGACGCCCGTGCCGGGGATGGCTTCTTCGTCGACGAACTTCGCGAGATTCGCGTCGACCTGCAGGCCGTGTTGTTTGATCATGTCGTTCATGGGCACTCCGGCTGAGATGGCTGCTACACAGGGGTTTGGGGAATGGGCTGGTGCCTATGGTAGCGCGTCTTGGGGGAGGGGCGAAGCGTGGGGGAGGTGCAATGCGCGTGCCTGGACGGGCCGCCCGTTTAGCGTCCCGTGAGGGCGGGGTAGCCGTCGACGGATAGCGTTCTCAGTGCATCGGCCCGGCCTCGCGCAAACAAACCGCGCGAAAAACCGGGCCGCTCGAACAGCGCGACGAGACCGACGCTACGCCTTCAACAAATCCTCGATCATCACCGGCAGCTTTCGCACACGCACGCCCGTCGCGTGATACACGGCACCCGTAATCGCCGCCGCGATGCCCGCCAGCCCGATCTCCGCGATGCCGCGCGCGCCCAGTTCGTTGAAGACCGTATCGGGATAATCGAGAAACGTGACGTCCATCTTCGGCGTGTCGGCATTGGTCGCGACGACGTAATCCGCGAGGCTGCTGTTCACCGGCGCGCCGCTTCGCTCGTCGTATACCGTGTGCTCGAAAAGCGCCATGCCGACGCCCATCACGACCGCGCCTTCGATCTGATTACGCCCCGCGCGCGGATTCAGGATCTTGCCCGCATCGATCACGGTCACGACGCGGCTCACGCGCAGGCGCGCGGTCGCCGGCTCCCATGTCACCTCGGCGAAATGCGCGCCATACGAATGGATCGACCAGTCCTTCTTGAGCGGATCGTCGAAGCCGCCTTTCGCGCTGCCGCTGCCCGATGCCGCATGCAGTTTCGCCGCGTCGAGAATGCGCGCGAACGGCACGCCGCTTTCCGGCGCTTCGTTCTTGCGATGCACATGTCCGTTGCTCATCGCAAGCTCGTCGGCCTTCGCGCCCGCGAATGGCGATCCCTCGATCTTCGCGGCGCGCGCCAGCAGCGTCTTGATCGCCTCGCGCACCGCATCCGATACCGCCGGAATCACCGATGCCGTCGCCGCCGATCCGCCCGAAACAGGACCGAGCGGCAGCGCCGTATCGCCGAGGCCGACTTCGATCTTGTCGAGCGGGATGCCCGTATGTTCCGCGACGATCTGCGCGAGGATCGTGTACGTGCCCGTGCCGATATCCTGCGTGCCGCACGCGACGCGCGCGGTGCCGTCCGCACGAAGATCGACCGTCGCGTCCGCCGAGAAGCGCAGCCCCGGCCAACTGCACGCGCCCACGCCCCAGCCGAGCGTGAGGCCGTCGCGCTTCATCGAGCCTACGTCCGGCGTGCGCTTCGACCAGCCGAATTTCTCCGCACCGGTCTTCAGGCATTCGACGAAATGCCGCGACGAAAACGGCAAGCCGCTGCTTTCATCCACTTCGGGCTCGTTGCGCAGGCGCAGTTCGACCGGATCCATCTTCAACGCAATGGCCAGCTCGTCCATCGCCGATTCGAGCGCGAAGAGGCCGGGCACCGCGCCGGGTCCGCGCATCGACGTCGGCGAGCCGACATTGCGTTTCACCGTGCCGCCCGTCACGCGCAGATTGGGCGTGCTGTACATCGAAGGCGTCGCTTCGCCGCAATCTTCCGTGTAATCGTCGGCGATGGCCGCGTGATTCACGAAGTCATGCCGTAGCGACACGAGCTTGCCGTCCTGCGTCGCCGCGAGCCGCACGCGCTGCTGCGTGGTCGGCCTGTGCCCGACGTTCTGGAACATCATCTTGCGCGAGAGCACGAGCTTGACCGGGCGCTCCAGTTGGCGCGTCGCGGCCGCGGCGAGCAGCGAATGCGGCCACATCCACAGCTTGCCGCCGAAGCCCGAGCCGAGATAGCGCGAAATCACGCGCACTTTCTCTTTCGGCAGGCCCATCATCTGCATCAGCGTGCCCTGATGATTCGCGACCGCCTGGCTCGTTTCGTAGAAGGTGTAGCTCTCGCCGTTCCAGTGCGCGATGGTCGCGTGCAGCTCGATCGGATTATGCGTTTCGACGGGCGTCACGTACGTTTCATCGATCTTCACGGGCGCATCGTCGAACGCCTTGTCGGGATCGCCGCGTTCGCTGTGCGTGTCGAGCTTGTCGCCGGCATCGAGCTTTGCGCTCACATCGTGCGGCGTCTTGTCGTAACTGACCTTGACCGCGGCAGCCGCGGCGCTCGCCGCTTCGAACGTCTCCGCAACGACGAGCGCGACATACTGCCCGTAATAGCGAATGATGTCGTCTTCGAAAGGCGGACGGTTTTCATCGACGTAGCCGGTATCGATCGAGTTGCCGGCGATGCGATAGAAGCGGCCGATATTGCCGCGATGAAGAATCAGCTTCACGCCGGGCATCGCTTGCGCGGCGGCGAATTCGAGCGACGTGATCCTGCCGCTCGCGATGGTGCTGCCGACCGGCACGGCATGGAGCATGCCGGGCAGATCGACGTCGGTCGTATAGGTCGCGCGGCCGCAAACCTTCAGCGGTCCGTCGATGCGCGACTGAGGCCGTCCGATGAATGCGGACGGTTTGATATCGGGCGCCGTGGACATGTCGCGATCCTCAGGAAGTTTGCGTGGTAACGAGCTTGAGCGTATGAACGATGCAGCGCTTGGACAACTCGACCTTGAAGCCGTTCTCGCTTTGCGGCTTCGCATCGGCGAGCGCAGCATCGGCAGCGCGTTTGAACGTGGCTTCATCGGGCGTCGCGTTCATCAGCTCCTTCTCCGCTTCACGCGAGCGCCACGGCTTCGTGCCGACGCCGCCGAGCGCGACGCGCGCATGCTCGATGCGCCCGTCCTTCACGCCGATCACGACACCCGCCGACGCCAGCGCGAACTCGTACGATGCGCGATCGCGCAGCTTCAGATAAGCCGAGCGCGCGCCGTCGACCGGCGGCGGCAACGTGACATGCGTGACGAGATCGCCGGCATCGAGCACGTTCTCGCGATCGGGCGTCGTGCCCGGCAACAGGAAGAACTCGTCGATGGGGATCGCGCGCTTGCCGCCCGTGCCTTCGACGTGGATCGTCGCTTCGAGCGCCTGCAACGCGACGCACATGTCCGACGGATTGCTCGCGATGCACGATTCGCTCGTGCCCATGATCGCCATCATGCGATTGAAGCCCTGAATCGCGGAGCAGCCGCTGCCGGGCTCGCGCTTGTTGCACGGCGAGGTCGTATCGCGGAAGTACACGCAACGCGTGCGCTGCAGGATGTTGCCGCCCGTCGTCGCCATGTTGCGCAACTGCACCGACGCGCCCGCGAGCACCGCTTGCGACAGCACCGCATAACGATCGCGGATCAGCGGATGATGCGCGAGATCGGAGTTGCGCGAAGTCGCGCCGATACGCACGCCGCCGTCCTTCGTTTCCTCGATCTTGTCGAGCGGCAAACGGCTGATATCGACGACGCGCATCGGCCGCTCGACGTTGAGCTTCATGAGATCGAGCAGCGTCGTGCCGCCCGCGAGAAAGCGCACTTCGGCGCCTTGCTGCGCGGTATGCGCGAGCGCGCCCGCATTGATCGCGTCGCGCATGTCGCGCGCGCGAGAGAGCTGGAACATATCCATGTCGCTCTCCTTATTTCGACGACGGCTTGTTCGCGCGCACCGACTGGATCGCGCTGACGATGTTCTGATACGCGCCGCAGCGGCACAGGTTGCCGCTCATCGCTTCGCGCACGTCGTCGTCGCTCGGGCCGATCGGTTCATCGAGCAGCGCGACCGCCGACATCAACTGGCCGGCCGTGCAGTAGCCGCACTGATAGCCGTCGCATTCGACGAACGCGGCCTGCAACGGATGCAGTGCCTCGATTTCGCCGATGCCTTCGATGGTCGTGACGGTGTCGCCCTCGCACGCGGCGGCGAAGCACAGACACGAGTTCACGCGGCGTCCGTTCACATGAACGGTGCATGCGCCGCATTGGCCGTGATCGCAGCCTTTCTTCGTGCCGGTCAAATGAAGATGCTCGCGCAATGCATCTAAAAGCGTGGTGCGGGGGTCGAGGGAAAGCGTTTCGCTGCGGCCGTTGACGGTCATGGTGAAGCTGACGGTCGAGTCGCCTGCGGGTGCGGCTTGAAGCGTCTTGTTCGGTGTATCGGCGTGCGTGGTTTTCGATTGGGGGATGGGACGTTGTGGCATCGGGCAATCTCCTGGAATTGCGCAGCAAGCTGCTGCACGAATGCGGCGATGAAGCGGCGGAACATGAGAGAGGCGAAGATGCGGCGAAGCGTGTCGCGCGCCGGTGGCGCGGAGGAACGGCGGCGAAAAGGGTCTGCGCGGCGGCGCAGGACTTTCGTGCGCCGGCAATGCGGCGAAAGACGACACTCAGCCAGTATAGGCATCCGCCGCGAAACTTTCTCGGTCGAAAGCCCGCGCGGGCCGCGAGATTCTGAAGGGGCACGAAGCATGCCCGCAGCCGATGAAAGCCTTCAGTGCGAAATCAGGCCGCGCGCGAAAACGGAAAGGATGGACACGCCGACCGTCGTGAAGAGAACGAGCACGACGAGGATCACGATCATGCGGAGAATCATCTGCATCGCGTCGCTCCAAAAAAAATGGCCGCTTGCGCGGCCGGAAGGAGGGTGGGTCGGTCAGACTTCAGATTAAGCGCGCTTCCTTAAATCAGACTTAAGCGTGCGCGACTTCCATGCGGGCCGTCCATTCTCCTTCCTTTGGGAACGGGATGCAGCGAACTTACCGCAGCGCCTCGCTGTATCGGTCGCGCAGCGGGAAGATCGTCACGAGCGCGACCGCGCTGCCGAAGATCACGTAGTAGCAGATCGACAGCGGATCGCCCGTGGTCATCGTGAGCCATTGCACGATCGCGGGCGCGAAGCCGCCGAAGATCATCACCGCGACGTTGTAGCTCACCGAGATGCCGGTCGAACGCACGCTCGAAGGAAGCAACTCGGAGATGAACGCGGGATAGCAGCCCTGAAAGATGCCGAGATAAGTCATCAAAAGCGCCTGACACACGATCAGCATCGGCAGGCTCGGATGCGCGGTGAGCACGGCGAAGATCGGATATGCGGTGACGAGCGACAGCGTGAGCGCGGTCGCCATCAGCTTCTTGCGGCCGATACGGTCCGAGAGCCGGCCGAGTATCGGACAGCAGACGAGATAGACGAGCGCGCCGATCGTCGAGCTGATGAGGCCGTCGGTGAGCGCCATGTGCAGCACGCGCGTGGCGTGCGTCGGCAGATACAGCAGGAAGATGTACGTGCCGATGGTGCCGAACACCGTCAGGCCGAAGCCAGCGAGCACGGACATCCAGTGTTTCGTGGCGGTATCGCGGATCGGGCGTGTGCTCAGTTCGTTCTTTTGCGCCTTCTCGACGAAGACCGGCGATTCATCGAGCTTCGAGCGCAGATACAGGCCGACGGGCACGATCAGAAGACCGATCACGAACGGAATGCGCCAGCCCCAGCTATTCAGATGTTCGGGACTCAGCGTGCGCGTGAGCACGGCGCCGAAAAACGAGCCGGCGAGACTCGCGGCGGCCTGCGCGACCATCTGGAAGCTGCCGAAATAACCGCGCTTGTTGGCGGGCGCGTATTCGACGAGAAACGCCGTCGCGCAGCCGACTTCGCCGCCTGCGGAGAAGCCCTGAATCAGGCGGCCGAGCAGCATCAGCAAGGGCGCGGCGATGCCGATTGCCGCATAAGTCGGCGCGAACGCGATGATCGCGATGCCGACCGCCATCAGCGAAATCGTGAGCGTGAGCGCTGATTTGCGTCCGACGCGATCCGCGACCGCGCCCAAGACGATGCCGCCGAGCGGACGCGTCAGAAAGCCGACGCCGAAAGTCGCCCAAGTCGCGAGCAGTGAAATAGTGGGATTCGTTGCGGGAAAGTACAGCTTGGCGATGATGACGGCGAAGAAGCCGTAAACCATGAAGTCGAACCATTCGAGCGCGTTGCCGATGGTCGATACGACGATCGCTCGTCGGCCCGAAAGATTCGATGCGGCGTTTTGTTCGGCCGCGTGCGCTGCAGGTAGTACGGTGCTCATCGAATGTACTCCATGAGGTTTTCTCGTTGACGACATCCGCTTCTCGGATGACTCGCTTCGAACGGAGCGAGCCGCTGCAACACGCAAACATTACGCCGAGTTGAAATAAGAAAATATAGAATTTCTGAACTGACACACAAGCAAACCTGATCGAACGATCCGGGATAACCCTCACGCACGATGAGCAATATCCGCTTTTTGCGCACGTTTATCGCTGTCGCGCGTTACGGTTCTTTCGCCGCCGCCGCGGAAAAAGTCGCGCTCACGCAGGCCGCCGTCAGCATGCAGATGCAGTCGCTCGAAGACGATCTGAAGCGGCCGCTGTTCGATCGCGTCGGGCGCACGAACCGGCTGACGAGCATCGGCAAGCAGGTGTTGCCGCAAGCGGAGCGCATCGTCGCGCTGTACGACAGCATGCGTCTCACCGGTCTCGATGATGAAATCGCCGGATCGGTTTCCATCGGCGCGGTCGATTCGGCGATGGGCGCGCTCGCATCCGTCGTCACCGAATTGAAAGGTCAGTATCCACGGCTCGATGTGCGGCTCTTCACCGGCAAGGCGCTCGCGCTCGCGCCGCAAGTCGAGGCGGGCGAGATCGATGCGGCGGTGATCGTCGAGATGGCGGGCAAGACGCCGGCGAGCCTCAACTGGACGCCGCTCTATTCGGAACCGCTCGTCGCGATCGGTTCGCCGGGCGCCGTGGCCGCGAATGCCGCCGAGATGCTGGCGAGCCGTCCGTTTCTGCGCTTCGATCGCGCGCAGCGCACCGGCGCGCTGATCGATCGCGCGTTGAAGCACAATCGCCTCGCGGTGAACGAGTTCCTCGAACTCAATTCCCTCGAAGTGATCGTCGAGCTCGTGCGGCAGGATGCGGGCGTCTCGGTCGTGCCGTTGCTCGAATACGGCTCGTGGGCGAGCGATCCCGCATTGCGCGTGATATCGCTTGCGAAGAACACGCCGCGCCGTGTCGTCGGCATGCTGGAGCGCAAGATCCACGATCGTCACGCGGTGATGAGCATCGTGCAGGAACGCATACGGATGCGTTCGCACGGCGCGATCGAGCCGAGTGAAAGCTAAAGCTTTCCTTAAGTCACGGACAAGGAATATCAGCTTTCCCTGTGAATTGCGGCCATCGACAATGCTTCGGTCACTCAACAACGCAAGAGGAAAGCATGTCGATCATTCCCGAGATCGCGCAGTCGCGCGACGAGATTCAGGCCATTCGCCGCGATATCCACGCGCATCCCGAACTCTGCTATGAAGAAGCGCGCACGGCGGAACTCGTCGCTCGGAAGCTCGAAAGCTGGGATATCGAAGTGACGTGCGGACTCGGCAAGACGGGCGTCGTCGGCGTGTTGAGGAAAGGCGCGAGCAAACGTGCGATCGGCCTGCGCGCCGACATGGACGCGTTGCCCATTCCCGAGCTGAACACGTTCGCGCACGCATCGCGCCACGAGAACAAGATGCATGCGTGCGGTCACGACGGACACACCGCGATGCTGCTCGGCGCGGCGCAATATCTCGCGAAGCATCGCGACTTCGACGGCACCGTCGTCTTCATCTTTCAGCCTGCCGAAGAAGGCGGCGGCGGCGCGAAAGCGATGATCGAAGATGGCTTGTTCGAGCGCTTTCCGGTCGATGCCGTGTTCGCGCTGCACAACTGGCCGGGCATGCCGGCGGGCGGATTCGGTGCGCGCGTCGGCGCGACGCAGGCATCGAGCAACGAGTTCGAGATTCGTATCGAAGGCGTGGGCGCGCATGCGGCGATTCCGCACGATGGCGTCGATCCCGTGTTCACCGCGCTGCAGATCGGCACGGGCCTGCAGAGCATCGTGACGCGCAACAAGCGGCCGATCGACGCCGCCGTGCTCTCGATCACGCGCATGCAGGCAGGCCACGCGGTCAACGCGATCCCGACGACCGCGACGCTCGCGGGGACCGTTCGCACGTTTTCCGTCGACGTGCTCGATCTCATCGAGACGCGCATGAAGGAGATCGTCGCGGCGACGGCGGCCGCGTATCGCTGCAAGGCCGAAGTCAGTTTCGTACGCAACTATCCGCCGACGGTGAACACGCAAGCGGAAACGGACTTCGCACTCGGCGTGATGCGCGATGTCGCCGGCGCGGACAAAGTGAACACGAACGTCGATCCGACGATGGGCGCGGAGGACTTCTCGTACATGCTGATGGAGCGTCCCGGTTGCTATGCGTATATCGGCAATGGACTGGGCGCGCATCGCGATCACGGTCACGGAATCGGACCCTGCATGCTGCATAACAGCAGCTACGATTTCAACGACGATGTACTCACGCTAGGCTCGACGTATTGGGTGCGGCTCGTCGAGAAGTTTCTCGCACGCGTCTGAGGAGGCGACATGTTTTCATCGACGTATCGCGAAGCGCGCCAGAGATTTCTCGATACCGCCGCCGCGCGAAAACTCGCTGTCGATACGCGCGTGCTCGAAGGCTTCGATGGTCTGGAAGGCGAGACGCTCGCAACCGATGTCGTTCGCATCGGTCCCAAAGATGCAAAGCGCCTGCTCGTGCTCACGTCCGGCACGCACGGCGTCGAAGGCTTTTGCGGCTCGGGCGCGCAGATCGCGTTGATGCGCGACGAAGTATTGCCGGCGTTGATGGACAAGCTCGACGTCGCAATGCTGCTCGTTCATGCGATCAATCCGTATGGCTTTTCCTATCTGAGCCGCACGACGGAGGGCAATGTCGATCTGAATCGCAACAGCGTGAATTTCGATGCGCCGTTGCCGCAGAATCCCGGCTACGCGGAACTGCACGACTTGCTGATTCCGACGAGCTGGCCGCCCGACGAAGCGAATATCGCGGCGATTCGCGCGTATATCGGCAGGCATGGACAGTGGGCTTATCAGCAAGCGGTCACAACCGGTCAGTACACGCATGCGCAAGGCATGTTCTATGGCGGCGCGGAAACGGCGTGGAGCACGCGCACCATGCGCAATCTGCTCGCGGAATACGGCGAGACGTGCACGGCGATCGGCTGGATCGATTTTCATACGGGACTCGGGCCGAGCGGCTTCGGCGCGAAGATATGCGTCGGCGATGTCGCGCGTGCGCGGCGCTGGTGGGGCGCGGACGTGACGAGTCCGTCGGATGGTACGTCGATCGCGGCCGATGTAGCCGGTCCGTTGCTCGATACGTTGCGGCAGACGTGCGCCCATGCGGCGATCGCATCGATCGCGATCGAGTACGGAACGGTGCCGCTCACCGACATGCTCGACATGCTGCGCGCGGACGTCTGGGTGCGTCATCATCCCGATGCGCCCGACGCATTGAAAGCCGGCATTCGCCGCCAGATTCGCGCGGCCTTCTACATCGACGACGATATCTGGCGCGGCATGATCGCGGGTCAGGCGCGCGCTGCCGTGTTGCAGGCGCTATACGGGTTGTCGCGCGAAGAGGGCGCTTAATGCAGTTCGAGCCACATCGGCTGATGATCCGATGAACGGCTCGACTGATCCGCTTCGCATCCGGCGATGCGCGCCTTCAGGTCTTCGCTCACGAAGATGAAGTCGCATGCGAACGGGCCATCGGGCCACTGGTCGCGATCGTACAGGCCGACGGTGGCCGCGCGCGGCTCGTTCGGATGCGCGCAAGTCCATGCATCGACGAACGCGGGCGCATCGGCAATCGGTTCGAGCATCGCGCGATACGCCGATCCATCGAACGCGCTGTTGAAGTCGCCGCAGACGATCGCGGACGCGGGCCGCGCGGTATCGGCGAACGGGCTCGCCTGACTCTCGGCCTTCGCGGGCTGACGCTCGTGCGCGCACGCTTCGGCGTGAAGCTCGCGCAGACGCGCGACTTGCGCGAGACGTTGCTTCTCCGAATAGAACTCGAGATGCGTGCTGACGATGCGCAACGGTCCGACGTCGGTCTCGATGACGGCTTCGAGCGCGACGCGAAGCATCGACGGCTTCGCGGGATCGGCAGGCCACGGCAGCGAATGGCGCAACACCTGGCGCACCGGCAGACGGCTCACGATCGCGTTGCCGAACTGACGGCGCGCGATGCCCGCACCGACTGGCGGAAGATCGGAGCCGATTCCGTCGATGACCGTCGCGCCGGGAATCAGCGCTTCGAGCTCGGCGAACTGGTCGGCGCCGGGGCCGCCTTTGAGTCCGCCGGCCTGCTCGCTTTCGTGAAAGCCGCGCGTCACTTCCTGCAGACAGAGGACGTCGAAGTCGTGCAGGGCTTTCGCCTCGGCGACGATGCGCGCGAGATCGACGCGGCCATCCACGCCGCGTCCCCATTGGATGTTCCAGTCGACGAGTCGCATGGTGAACCTCGACGGTAGCGTCGGATATTGACGTTCGCTATTCCGGCAGCAAGGCGTGTGCTTGCCCGGCAACGGACGCCGGAACCGCCAAATTCTGAAAATAAGTATTTCTTACCGTAGGCAGCGTGGGCGGCGATACAATCGGCGCCAAAGAACCTCACGTCGTCCGAATCATGAAAGCAAGCATCCGTTTTTCGCTGGCTGCGTTCCTGCTGATATCGAGCAGCATTACGTGCCACGCTCAGGAAACTCAATCTTCGGCGACTCGTTCGCTCACGAAGGAGCAGCAGGCCGCGCTCGACAAACAGGATCAGGACATCGCGCAGGTTGCGTCGCAGATCATCGCGTTGATCGATCAAAACCGGGCGGGCGACGTGTGGGACCAAGCCTCGCCCATCGCAAAGCAGATCATTTCCCGCGACGACTTCATGAAGAAGGTCGCGCGCGACCGTTCGCCGCTCGGCGCGCCGGGACTGCGCATGCCGATGGGCGTCAAGCACTACCGTTATGACGGCACGGGCAACATGCCCGCGGGCGCGTACATCAACATTCTCTTCGACACTCAGTTCGGCCAGGCGAGTCAGTCGTCGCGAGAAATGGTGACCTTCATTCTCGACTCGGACAAGGTCTGGCGTTTCGTCGGCTATTCGGTGCGCTGAAGCCGCGTCACATGTTCGTCCACGACGAGCACCATCCTTTTCCGGCTACCAGCTTGTCGCCGAAGAGCGTGCAACCGCCCCAGGCATCGCTCGCTTTGCCCTGATACAGCGAGCAGTTCGCGCAGGTTTGATCGGCCGCGAAGTTCGGGTACTTCGCTTTGTCCACTTTCGCGGCGTTCTCCTTATAGCCGACGGCGACCGCCGCCGGATCGGATTCGCTTAAGTGCGGCGCATCGGCGCGTGCTCGCGAGAGCCATAGCGCCGTGCCCGCGCCGATGCTGACAACCATGAAGTTGCGGCGGGACGTGTTCATTGTCGTGGACCGGTTGTTCGTATGTGGGATGTCGTCGCGCGCTCTCGGGCGCTAGTCGAACGATACGCCCACGTTGGCGAATCGAACGAGCGGTCGGTTTCCTCGGTCATCGCGCCGCCAACGTCGTTCATTGCATCGCGCTAAACCTTTGCGGGCGCGTGCCGTAAATCAGCCAGAACGTAGTTGCAATCGTGTGGATCACCCCTGCGGCGCCCCGGCCGCGGATCAATTCGAAGGAGAACAACCGTGAGTGAACTCGACTGGATGATGGCCGGCGTTTATATGGCAGCGCTTGTGTGCGGCACGCTTTTCATGAGCGTCCTCGCGCGCCGCAGCTTGAACAAGGCGGAGGATCGCGGGCACTGAGCATTCCGGAAGCGTCGGTGCACGACGTCCCCGTCGCTGGCGACAGGAAGCAAAGCTCGATGCGTTGCGCTCGGCGCTCGAAGCCGGCGAGCGCTCCGGCCCCGCCAAGCCGCTGGATTTCGATGCCTTCGTCGCTCGCAAGCGCAAGTCCGCTCGGTGAGGCAGTGCGTATTCACGCCTGCCGCCGTCCAGGATCTGGACGGCATCTGAGACTACACGTTCGAGAAGTGGGGGCCGGCTCAGGCGGAGCGCTATCTGCGCATGATTCAGGACACAGTCATCGGACTCGGTAAGGGCAGACAACGCAGCCTGTCCGCAGAACACGTTCGGCCCGGTTATCGCAAGGCGCTCGTCGGAATGCACGTGCTTTTCTTCAAGGAGGCCGCGGACACGATCCAGATCGTGCGCGTTCCCCATCAGATGGATTTGCCCGCTCATCTCGGCGAAGCCGAATAGCATTGACGTCAAGAAACAAAACGCGCGCCGTGAGCCGATTCAAACATCGGCCATCCGGCGCGCGTGGACTTCACCTACAGAATTACTGGAACAGCTTGACGGCCTGCGAGAGCGTATTGGTCACGCCCCATGCGAGCGGAATCAGCACGTAGGCCCAGAACACCAGGAGCAACCCCTTGTTCGACGGATGCACTTGCTGAGTTTCGATGCGGTCATTCATCGCGGATCTCCTCGTTGATTCCTAGATTGCGGTCTGCGCCGACGTGTTCATGTGATGCTTCTCATGCACGCGCGAGACGAGCAGATTGCAGACGAAGCCGATCACCAGCAGCGCCGCCATGATATGCAGCGTCATCGTGTACGCCTCTGCGCCCACGACGCCGTGCGAAACCTGGAACGCGCGCACGTAGTTGACGAGCACCGGACCCGCGACGCCCGCCGCCGCCCACGCGGTGAGAAGCCGGCCGTGAATGCCGCCGACGAATGCCGTGCCGAACATGTCGGCGAGATACGCGGGAATCGTCGCGAAGCCGCCGCCGTACATCGAAAGGATGATGCCGTACGCCAACACGAAAAGCGCGATATTGCCGGAGCCCGCGAATTGCGGCACAAGGAAATACAGCACCGCGCCGAGCGTGAAGAACACGAAGTACGTATTCTTGCGGCCGATCCAGTCCGACGCCGACGCCCACGCGAATCGCCCGCCCATGTTGAAGAGCGACAGCAGCCCGACGAAGCCCGCCGCCGCGCCCGCCGTGATCGACGCCTTGAAGCTTTCCTGAATCATCACCGACGCCTGGCCGAGCACGCCGATGCCGGCCGTCACGTTCAGGAACAGCACGAGCCACAACAGATAGAACTGCGGCGTCTTCAGCGCCTGATCGATATGCACGTGGTTCTTCGTGATCATCTTGTTGGACGTCGCGGGCGGCGTCCAGCCAGCCGGCTTCCAGTCCGCCGGCGGGATGCGGATCGCGAGCGCGCCGATCGTCATCGAGATGAAATAGAGCACGCCGAGCACGAGGAACGTCTCGGCAACGCCCGAGCTCGTCGCGCTCTTGAAGTGGTTCATCAGCGCGACGGAGCCGGGCGCCGCGATCATCGCGCCGCCGCCGAAGCCCATGATCGCCATGCCGGTTGCCATGCCGCGACGGTCCGGAAACCAGCGTATCAGCGTCGAAACCGGCGACACATAGCCGAGCCCGAGCCCGATGCCGCCGATCACGCCATAGCCGAGATACAGCAGCCAGATCTGATGCAGATAGACGCCGAGCGCCGAGACGAGAAAGCCGCCGCCGAAGCAGCAGGCCGCGGTGAACATCGTGCGGCGCGGGCCGACTTTTTCCAGCCACTTGCCCGCGAATGCCGCCGACAAGCCCAGAAACACGATCGCGAGCGAGAAAATCCAGCCGAGCGTGGTCAGCGACCAGTCATCCGGCGCGGACTTCGTGATACCGATAACCTTCGTGAGCGGCGCATTGAACACCGAGAACGCATATGCCTGCCCGATGCACAGATGAACAGCCAGCGCGGCGGGCGGCACCATCCAGCGCGAAAATCCGGGCCGGGCGATGGTCGCCTCCTTGGAAAAGAAATTTGTCGGGCCGTGGGCGGCCCCTTGATTGATTGTGCTGTTCATTGTGGTCTCCGTGGCGCGTCATGCATGCACGTGCGCGCACATCGTTTACTTTGACGTGCCGTCCGGGGTCGCCGGACAGCAGCCCGCCGTGGTCATGCGCTCGGCGATACGGTCCGCATCGCGCGCTCGCAAGGCCATTTCGCGCCGCTCACATGCGATGGAACCACATATAGATGCGACGCTTTGCCACGGTTGGGCATGACCATAGACAACTGCGATGCCCTTTGCAATATGAACACTCGTGCCATAAGCGTTTGCCCGCAGCGTGTCTGTGGTTTGCGCCACGCTCCGCGCGCATTGCGGAGGCGATGACGTCCGTCGATGCCGCTGTACCGCATCGCTACAGAGCGGGGCAGGTGTTCTGAATGTGAACAGGTCCCATCGCCCTCGTACAAACCCTGACGATGTGCCGCGAAACCGCATGACGATGCGGCTCGCGCGGGCGTCGCATCGTGCCGCGCGCGATGGCATGGAACTCGCAAACAGAAGCGACCGGCGCCGGACATCGGCAGTGCCGGCCCGTTCACGTCGACATGCGAGGAGCACATAGAAATGAATCACGCGGAGATGCAGTTCCTGAGCACCGAATATCCGTACAAGAAGCAGTACGGCAACTTCATCGGTGGCAAGTGGGTGCCGCCGGCGGGCGGTGAGTATTTCGACAACATCTCGCCGATCACCGGCGAGCCGTTCACGTCGATTCCGCGTTCGCGCGAAGCCGACATCGAAGCCGCGCTCGACGCCGCGCACGCAGCGAAGACGTCGTGGGGCAGAACCTCCGTCACCGATCGCGCGAATCTGCTGCTGAAGCTCGCCGATCGCATGGAGCAGAACCTGTCGCGTCTCGCGCTGGCCGAATCGATCGATAACGGCAAGCCGCTGCGCGAGACGATGGCCGCGGACATTCCGCTCGCGATCGATCACTTCCGCTATTTCGCGAGCGCCGCGCGTTCGCAGGAAGGCGGCATTTCGGAGATCGATCACGATACGGTCGCGTATCACTTCCACGAGCCGCTTGGCGTCGTCGGGCAAATCATTCCGTGGAATTTCCCGATCCTGATGGCCGTGTGGAAGCTCGCGCCCGCGCTCGCGGCCGGCAACTGCGTCGTGCTGAAGCCGGCCGAGCAGACGCCCGCGTCGATTCTCGTGCTGCTCGAAATCATCGAAGACATCTTGCCGCCGGGCGTGCTCAATGTCGTCAACGGCTTCGGTCTGGAAGCGGGCAAGCCGCTCGCATCGAACAAGCGCATCGCGAAGATCGCTTTCACCGGCGAGACCACGACGGGCCGACTCATCATGCAGTACGCGAGCCAGAACCTCATTCCGGTGACGCTGGAACTGGGCGGCAAGAGCCCGAACATCTTCTTCGAAGACGTGCTCAACGCCGACGACAGCTTCTTCGACAAGGCGCTCGAAGGCTTCACGATGTTCGCGCTGAATCAGGGCGAAGTGTGTACGTGCCCGTCGCGCGCGCTCGTGCAGGAATCGATTTACGAGCGCTTCATGGAACGTGCGCTCAAGCGCGTCGCGGCGATCGCGCAGGGCCATCCGCTCGATACGAAGACGATGATCGGCGCGCAGGCTTCGCAGGAGCAACTGGAGAAGATCCTGTCGTACATCGATCTCGGCAAGCAGGAAGGCGCGCAGTGCCTCTCCGGCGGCGAGCGCAACACCTTCGACGGCGAACTGAAGAACGGCTATTACGTCAAGCCGACGGTCTTCAAAGGCCACAACAAGATGCGTATCTTCCAGGAGGAAATCTTCGGGCCGGTGCTTTCGGTGACGACGTTCAAGACCGAGGAAGAAGCGCTCGAGATCGCGAACGACACGCTGTACGGTCTCGGCGCGGGCGTGTGGACGCGCGACGGCACGCGGGCGTATCGCTTCGGCCGCGCGATTCAGGCGGGACGCGTGTGGACCAACTGTTATCACGCGTATCCGGCGCACGCGGCGTTCGGCGGTTACAAGCAATCGGGCATCGGCCGTGAGAATCACAAGATGATGCTCGACCACTATCAGCAGACGAAGAACATGCTCGTCAGCTATAGCGACAAGCCGCTCGGCTTCTTCTAAAGCGTGTGAGGCCGCCGCTGCTTCCCGCGGCGGCCGATCAAACCGACGGGGACATCATGAGCGAACAGGAAGTGCAGCGCGTGACCGCGACGCCCGCCGCCATCGACTTGATCGAAAGGCTCAAGGCCGAGCATGGCGAGGTGCTGTTTCATCAATCCGGCGGATGCTGCGACGGCAGCGCGCCGATGTGCTTTCCAGTCAGCGAATTCATGGTCGGCGGCTCGGACGTGAAGCTCGGCGCGATCGGCGGCGTGCCGTTCTACATGACCGAATCGCAGTACGAGTACTGGCAGCATACGCAGCTCATCATCGATGCCGTGCCGGGCAATGGCGGCATGTTTTCGCTGGAACGCCCGAGCGGTTTGCGCTTTCTTACGCGCTCGCGTCTGTACAGCGACGAAGAGAACGCGTGGCTCGACAGGCATCCGGTCGAGCACGTGAGCTGAGCGTCATTTCCAGCGCGGCGCGCGCTTTTCGATGAAGGCTTGCGTGCCTTCGAGCGTGGCGTCGTGCATCATGTTGCAGGCCATCGTTTCCGATGCGAGCGCGTATGCCGCTTCGATGCCGGTTTCGAGTTGCCGATAGAACAAGCCCTTGCCCGCCGCGACCGCTTCGCGCGGCTTGGCGGCGATGGTCGCGGCGAGCGTGCGCACGGTATCGTCGAGTTCGCCAGGCGATGCGACGCGATTCACGAGGCCGCGTTCGCGCGCGGTGGCCGCATCGATGAACTCGCCGGTGACGAGCATTTCGAACGCGGCCTTGCGCGATACGTTGCGAGACAGCGCCACGCTCGGCGTCGCGCAAAAGAGCCCGAGATTCACGCCCGATACCGCGAAACGCGCTTCGCTCGATGCGACCGCGAGATCGCACATCGCGACGAGCTGACAACCCGCCGCCGTCGCGATGCCTTGCACGCGCGCGATAACGGGCTGCGGCATGCGCTGGATCGTCAGCATGATGCGCGAGCAGTGCGCGAAAAGCTCGCGATAGTAATCGAGCGCGGGCTCCGCACGCATCTCTTTGAGATCGTGCCCGGCGCAAAACGCGCGGCCTTCTCCTGCGAGCACGACCACGCGCGCATCTGATTCGGCGATGTCCTTCAATGCGCGTTCGAGCGCTTCGAGCATCGATTCAGATAAGGCATTGAACGCATCGGGCCGATTCAGCGTGAGCCTGACGGCACCCTTGATGTCATACGCATCGCGTTCGATCAGAACGAGTTCGCTCATTGTCGTGGTCTCCATCAGACGTCGATCGCGGTGACGGACCCCGCGCGCTTGCGCAACTCGAACTTCTGGATCTTTCCCGTCGATGTCTTCGGCAGTTCGCAGAACTCGATCGCGCGCGGCACCTTGAAGCCGGCGAGATGCTTCTTGCAATGCGCGATCAACTCATCCGCGCTCGCGTGCGCGCCGCTTTTCAATTCGACGAAAGCGCAGGGCGTCTCGCCCCAGCGCGTATCGGGCTTCGCGACGACCGCGACGGCAAGCACCGCCGGATGCCGGTACAGCACGTCCTCCACTTCGATGCTCGATATGTTCTCGCCGCCCGAGATGATGATGTCCTTGCTGCGATCCTTGATGCGTACATAGCCGTCCGGATACGCGACGGCGAGATCGCCGGTATGGAACCAGCCGCCGCGAAACGCTTCTTCGGTCGCGGCCGCGTTCTTCAGATAACCCTTCATCGCGATGTTGCCGCGGAACATGATCTCGCCGATGGTCTCGCCATCGGAAGGCACGAGTTCCATCGATATCGGATCGCGCACCGTGACCGCATCCTGCAAGTGATAGCGCACGCCTTGCCGCGCATTCAATCGCGCGCGCTCGCCGATATCGAGCGCGCTCCATTCGGCCTGCTGCGGGCAGACCGTGGCCGGGCCATAAACTTCCGTGAGCCCGTACACATGCGTCAGTTCGAAGCCCATGCGCTCCATGCCTTCGATCATCGCGGCGGGCGGCGCGGCGCCCGCGACCATCGCATGGACTTTCTGATCGAAGCCGGTCTTCATGTCGTCGGGCGCGTTGACGAGCAGGTTCTGCACGATCGGCGCGCCGCAATAATGCGTGACGCGCTCGCTGCGAATCAGATCGAAGATGGTCTTCGCATCGACGCGGCGCAGGCACACGTTCACGCCCGCGCGCGCGGCGACGGTCCACGGAAAGCACCAGCCGTTGCAATGGAACATGGGCAGCGTCCACAAGTACACGGCATGCTTCGGCATGTCCCATTCGAGGATATTGCTCACCGCATTCGTATACGCGCCGCGATGGTGATACACGACGCCCTTCGGATTGCCTGTCGTGCCCGACGTGTAATTCAGACAGATTGCGTTCCACTCGTCGGATGGCGGCGACCATTCGTATGCGGGATCGCCGCTCGCGAGCAGCGCTTCGTATTCGATTTCGCCGATGCGCTCGCCCGCGCCCGCGTACTGCGGATCGTCGACATCGATGACCAGCACGTCCTGCGGCACGTCTTTCAGCGCGCGGCGCGTCACGTCCGAGAACTCGCGATCGACGAGCACCGCCTTCGCTTCGCCGTGCGTGAGCATGAACGCGAGCGTGGCGGCGTCGAGCCGCGTGTTGAGCGTGTTGAGCACGGCGCCCGTCATCGGCACGCCGAAGTGCGCTTCGACCATTTCGGGCGTGTTCGGCAGCATCGCGGCGACGGTATCGCCGAGGCCGATGCCGCGTGCCGCCAGCGCCGATGCGAGCCGCCGCGTGCGCGCGTAGGTGTCGGCCCAGTTGCGCCGGACATCGCCGTGCACGATAGCGGGAAGCGTCGGATATACGGACGCCGCGCGCTCGATGAACATGAGTGGCGTCAGCGCCGCGTAGTTGGCGGCAGTTTTGGGAAGGCCATCGTCGTACATGCTGGCGGTCATGATTATCTCCTCGGGCGCGAATCCATCGGATGGCGTCAGTGTCGCTCACGTTTCTTAGAAGATCGTTATCACGCGCGCAACTTACGTTAGCCTGACGCTCCGACTCATGGTTTGCCCTGATCAGCCGAGATCGTCGAGCTTGACTTCGAAGCCCCGCTTCACGCCCGGGCGCGCGAAAAGCGCCTCGTACCAGCGCTTGACGTTAGGGTAATCATCGAGCGAAACCTGATGACGTTCATGCCGCCACGCCCAGCCGAGAATCGCGAAATCCGCGACGGACATATCGCCCGCGACGCATTCCACTTGCGCGAGGCGCTTGTCGAGCACGCCGTACAGGCGGCGCGTTTCGTCGGAATAGCGCTTCAAACCATAACGCCGGTCGCTTTCCGCTTCGACCATGCGGAAGTGATGCACCTGTCCCGGCATCGGGCCGAAGCCGCCCATCTGCCACATCAGCCATTCGAGCACGGGCACGCGATCGCGCAAATTCGCGGGCAGAAACTTGCCCGTCTTCTCGCCGAGATAGAGCAGGATCGCGCCGGACTCGAACACGCTGATCGGCTGGCCGTCGGGTCCGTCCGGATCGACGATCGCCGGAATGCGATTGTTCGGGCTGATGCGCAGAAACTCAGGCGTATGCTGCTCGCCCTTCGTGATGTTCACCGTTTTCACGGTGTACGGCAGTTGCATTTCCTCCAGCGCGACGCTGATCTTGCGTCCGTTGGGCGTGTTCCAGGTATGCAGTTCGATGGTCATGGCAGTCCGTCCCGTTCAGGTCAATGCAGGCGAGACGTGACGCGCGAAGCCCGGACGCTGCGTGATGCCCACATACCAGCGTTCGAGTTCGGGAAGCGCGGGGCGAACCAGCTCCGCGATGCCGAACCAGCGGCGCGCATACGCGGCGACGACGAGATCGGCGAGCGTGAACGTGTTGCCTTCGAGATAGTCGCGGCCCTTCAGATGCGCATCGATAACGCGCCAGAGCTTTTCCACCTCGCTCGCGGCGGCGGCGAGTTGCTGCGCATCGCGATCCGCGGCGCTCGTGCGGATATAGCCCCAGAAAACCGGACGTTCGGCGGGCTGCAGGGTCGAAAGCGTCCAGTCGAGCCAGCGGTCCGCGCTCGCGCGCACTTTCGGCTCGGCGGGATAGAGCGTGCTGGCACCGCCGTATTGCATCGCGAGATAGCGAATGACCGAGTTCGACTCCCACAGCACGAAGTCGCCGTCGACGAGCGTGGGCACGCGGCCCATCGGGTTCATCGCGAGATAGTCGGGCTCGTTGTTGCGCCCGAATTGCAGGCCCGCGTCGATGCGCTCGTACGCGAGCCCCAGTTCATCGCAGCACCACAGCACTTTCTGCACATTGACCGAGTTGGCCCGGCCCCAGATCGTCAGCATTCGATGTCTTCCTCCGTACTTGTCGAAGGATCCATCTTAGCTGTGTTTCGCGTTTTGCCTCAGTCGATGTGCGCCGCGAAACCGGTCTTTCCGGCTGCGAGTTCGTCGCGCAGCGTGAGCTGAGGAATCGCGTAGTCGCCGTGATTCTGCTTGCGGAATGCAATGGGCGCATCGTCCCAGAGACGGTCGAGACGCCGGCCGAGGGCATCGTATGTGGCTTGCAGGCGCGCTTCATCCATGCGATGCGTTTCATAGAGAACGAACGGCGGCAGCACATCGAAGCCTGGATAAAAAAGCATCCCGTGCTGGATGTGAAAGAGAATATCGTCGATGGGTCCATTGATGCCGCGCGGACTGTAATGCGATTCCCAACCGCCCGTCGTGACGACGATCATCGCGCGCTTGCCCGCCATCAGACCTTCGCCGTAGCGGTCGCCCCAATGCGTGTCCGAATGCTCGCCGACGCCGTAGCCGAAGCCGTACGCATAGACGCGCTCGACCCAGCCCTTCATGATCGCGGGCATCGAGAACCACCACATCGGAAATTGCAGGATCAGCGCGTCGGCCCAGCGCAGCTTGTCCTGCTCCAGCTCGATGTCGCGGCTTTGCAGGCCGTTTTCGAACGCGTGCTTCGAATCGAGGCTCGCGTGAAACGGCGTATCGGCCTTGCGGTCGCGCACGTCGTTCGCATCGAGCGGCGCCTTCCAGTTCATTGCATACAGGTCGGAGACTTGCACGCTATGGCCGTTCGCGCGCAAACGCTCTACGGTGAAATCATTGATGGCGCCGTTCAGCGAGCGGCGTTCCGGATGGGCATACACGATCAGCACATTCATGAGGCTTTCTCCACTTCGTTTCTGGAATGGAGACCAGCTTAAGAGCCTCTCGGGTATATTGGAAATGAATATCTGAAATTGCAGGAATTGCCATGACTAATACCTTGAGAAGGCTCGATCTGAACTTGCTTCTCACGCTCGACGTTTTGCTTGCCGAACAGAACGTCACGCGTGCAGCCGAGCGCCTTCATTTTTCGCAACCTTCCGTGAGCGTGCATCTGTCGAAGCTGCGCGACATCTTCGGCGATCCTCTGCTGTTGCCCGGCCCGCGTGGCATGCGCCCGACAGCGCGAGCGGAAAGTCTGCGCGAGCCGTTGCGCGAAGCGCTGGCATCGCTCGAACGCGCGGTGTCGCCGGAAGCCGCGTTCGATCCCGCCATCGCCGACAACACATGGCGCATCGCCGCCACTGACTACAGCGAATCGACCGTGCTGCTGCCTGCGTTGAGCGGCTTGCGCGCCGCCGCGCCGCACACGCGGATCGCCGTGCTGGAGATGTTGCCGCCGCGTCTTGCGAAGCAGGCGGAGAACGGCGAGATCGATCTCGCGTTTCACATCACATCGCCCGAGATGGCCAATTTTCATCAGCAAGCGCTCTTCACGGAAAGCTATGTGCTCGTGGGACGCAAGGATCATCCGCGATTGAAGCGGCGTCCGACGCTCGCGCAGTTCTGCGCACTGGAGCATGTGATCGTGTCGCCCGATGGCGGCGGATTCTTCGGCCCGACGGATGACACGCTCGCAACGTTCGGCATGAAGCGGCACGTCGCGCTGTCGGTGCCGCACTTCCTCTTCGTGCGCTCCGTGCTCGCGACGACCGATCTGGTTTCGATGCAACCGGCGAGGCTCGCGAAGCGCTGGCCGGAGTTGCGCATCGTCGCGCCGCCCGTCGACGTGCCCGGCTACGAGATGTCGATGTACTGGCATGAACGCGTGCATCGCGATCCTGCGCATCGATGGCTGCGTGAGTTCATCGCGCAAGCTGTTTGAAAGAATGACGCTGCATTGATGATCTTTTCGCATGATCGTCTTTATCGTTATTACTGATTCAGTGCTCGAAAGGCGAGTGCTACTGTTTGTCGGCAAATCCTTAATTGCTGCATGTGTCATGTGTCTGGCTGGCGTCGCTCCATGATCGAATACACAGAGGAGACTGATGATGTCAAAGCGCAAGACGTGGCGGGGAATGAGTACCGTCATTGCAACGGGTACGGCGATGGCGGCCTTGAGTCTCACGGTCACGGCGCACGCGGCAGGGGAGCCGATCAGGATCGGCGTCATCAGCGAAGAGTCCGCGGTGGCGGGCGCTTCGATCAGCAAGGCCGCGCAACTCGCAGCGGAGGAGATCAACGCGAAGGGCGGTGTCGATGGCCGGCAAATCCAGATCATCGCGTATGACGATCACTCGTCGGCATCGGACGGCGTGCGTGCCTTTCAGCGCGCCGCGAGTCAGGACAAGGTGGTCGCGATCATCGGCAGCTACATCAGCGAAGTCGCGCTCGCGATGGAGCCATGGTCCGCGCGCCTGAAGATGCCTTTCATCACGCCGGGCGCGGCGAGCAACGAAATCTCGAAGCGCGTGCATGACGACTACGATCACTACAAGTACACCTTCCACGGCTGGATGACGTCTGCGTTCATCGCGCAATCGATCTGCGATTTCTCGCATGACGTGCTTGTCGGCGAGTTCAAGATGAAGACGACCGTCGTGATGAGCGAGGACGCCGCGTGGACCAAGCCGCTCGACGAGCGCTACCTCGAGTGCCTGCCGAAAGCGGGCCTCAAGGTGCTGGATCACATCCGCTTCAATCCGGACACGTCGGACTTCACGCCGATCTTCAACCAGATCGAAGCGAAGCATCCGGACACGATCACGACGGGCATCAGCCATGTCGGCGTGCAGCCGACCGTCCAGTGGCACGATCAGCAAGTGCCGATTCCGATGTCGGGCCAAAGCTCGCAAGCTACGACCACGAGCTTCTGGAAGGACACCAACGGCGCGACCGAAGGTGTGATCACCGCATCGGCGGCGGCGCCGGGCGTCGCGTTGACGCCGAAGACCGTGCCCTTCGTCGAGTCGTATCAGAAGCACTTTGCCGGCGTATCGCCCGCGTATGACGGCTTCACGAGCTATGACCTCGTGTACATCATCGCGGATGCGATTCATCGCAATCAAGGCTCGACCGATCCCGACAAGATGGTCGATGCGCTCGAAAAGACCGACTATGTCGGCACCATCGGACGCTGGCAGTTCTACGGCAAGAACGATCAGTTCACGCACGCGTTGAAGTACGGCGAAGGCTATATCACCGGCATCAACCTGCAATGGCAGAACGGCAAGCAAGTGGCGATATGGCCGAAGTCGGTGGCGAACGCAAAGGTCAAGTTTCCGGCCTTCGTGAAGGTGCAGGCAGCCGCGAACTAAGCGCGTTTGCGTCGTCGCGACGCGCGTGCGCTGCCGATAGCGCGCGCCTTGCGGCGCATGTTGCGGGGACCGGTTCCACGTTGGCATCGACATGGAAGACATAAAGGGCCGCTATGTTGCCACTGCAAATACTCATCGATGGCTTCGCGATCAGCTCGCTCTACGCGCTCGGCGCGATCGGCTTCACGCTGATATTCGGCGTATCCGGCGTGCTCAATCTCGCGCATGGCGGCGTGATGCTGGTATCCGCGCTGCTCGGCTGGGCGCTCGCGGGCGAAGCCGGATTGGGCACCTATCTCGGCACGCCGCTCGGCGTGGTCTGCGGGATGATTGCCGCATACGTCACCTATTTCATGGTGGTGCGGCCCATTCAACGCTCGACTGCGATCCCGCGTGAAGAGAAAGAGATCTTCGTGCTCACGGGCACGCTGCTCTGGGGCATCATGATCCAGCAGGGCATGGCGTATCTCTTCTCCGATAACCCCATCACGATGCGTCCGCTGATTCCCGGCGTCGCGAGCGTCGCGGGCGTGCGCGTGCCCTATAACGAGATCATGATCGCGGTCGTGTGCTGGGTCGTGATCGGATTGCTGTGGCTCTTCGTGAATCGCACGAAGGCGGGCAAGGCGCTGCTCGCGGCGTCGATGAATCCGCGCGGTCTCACGCTGCTCGGCTTCGAGCTGTCGAATATCTATCTGCTTGCGTGGACCATCTACGGTGTGCTCGCGGGCATCGCGGGCGTGCTGCTCGCATCGTTCCTTGGCGTGAGCACGAACAACACCGGACAGCTCACGGCGAGCGCGTTTTCCATCGTCGTGCTCGGCGGCCTGGGCAGCGTGTCGGGCTCGTTGATGGCCGCGTATGTCGTGGGTTATCTGGAGACCGTCACGGCGTACCTCATCTCGCCGACGCTGCGGCCATTGCCCGCGCTGCTGCTGCTCGTGCTCGTCGTATATGTGCGGCCGCAAGGCTTTCTCGGACGGCGCTAATCATGAAAGACATCGTTCGTTCGCGCTTGATCTGGGCTGCGGTCCTGCTCGCGATCGTCGGCGCGACGCTGCCGTGGTGGCTCACCGGGTATATCCTCGGCGTGCTGACGGTCGCGTATTACTTCGGCGTCTTCGCGATGTCGTGGGACTTGCTCTTCGGCTTCGCGGGCGAAGTGAATTTCGGACCGACGTTCCTGATCGGGCTCGGAGCGTATTCCGCCGCGATACTGAACGCGCACGCCGCCGCGCCGATACCGGTATGCGTGATGGCCGGCGGCCTCGTCGCGCTCGTCGGCGGCCTGCTGCTCGCCGTGCCCGCATTGCGATTGCGCGGACCGTACTTCGGTCTCGTCACGCTCGTCGCGGTGTTGCTGCTGCAGAACGCGATCGTGATCTTCGCGGGCGTCACCGGCGGCGAGATCGGCATGATGGTGCCCGACGTGATGTCCGTCGATGCGAGCCACAACTACTGGATCGCGCTCGCGTTCCTCATCGTCTGCGCGATCATTCTGTTCGGCTTGTCGCGCTCGGCCATCGGTCTCATTCTGCAGGCGAGCGGGCAGGATACCGTCGGCGCGCAGGCGCTCGGCTTCAACGTCGTGAAGCACAAGCTCGCGGCGTTCTGCATCAGCGCGGTGTTCTCAGGCGTCGCGGGCGCGATGCTCGTGTTCTATCAGGGCACGGCGTCGGTGAGCACGGTGGTCGATATCGGCATCGGCGTGCAGATCATCATCGCGGCTGTGCTCGGCGGCCGGCGCACGATACTCGGCGCGGTGCTCGGCTCGATCTTTCTCATCGTCGCGGGCGAATTCCTGCGTCCGCTCGGGCAGATCAATACGTTCGTGGTCGCGGCTGTCGCGCTCGCGGTCATCCTGTTCTTTCCCGATGGATTGCTCGGCAACATCCTGCGTGTGAGGGAGCGCGAATGAGCGATACACCTTTGCTTTCGGTGCGCGGCCTCACGAAGCGCTTCGGCGGTCTCGTCGCGGTGAAGGACATCGGCTTCGATATCGAGCCCGGCGAGATACTCGGCCTCATCGGTCCGAACGGTTCCGGCAAGTCGACGGTGATGAAGCTCATCATGGGCATCGAGCGGCCCAACGCGGGATCGATCAAGGTCGATGGCGTCGAGATGGCCGGATGGCTGCCGCATCGAATCGCGCGCGCGGGCGTGGGCATCGTGTTCCAGCATTCGCGGCCGCTGCATCGGCAGACAGTGCTCGAACACATCAAGCTCGCGCTATTGCCCGATTCGCTCGTGAAGCTCGCCGCCGATCCGCATGTGAATCGCCGCGCACGCGAGATCGCGGAGCGCGTCGGACTCGGCAAGGTGATGCATCGTCATCCGGCGACGCTGCCCTTCGCCGATCTGCGTCGCATGGAGATGGCGAAGGCGATCGCACGCGATCCGCGTGTCGTGCTCGTCGACGAGCCTTTCGCGGGTCTCACCGCTGCCGAATCGGAAGCGTTCTCCGAACTGATTCGCGGCTTTCGCGCGGAAGGGCGCGCGGTGCTGCTCGTCGATCACAACGTGAAGAGTCTCGCGGCGCTCGCGGATCGCGTGCTTGCGATGTATCTCGGCGAGTACGTCGCGGAAGGCACCGCCGAAGAAGTGATGCAGAACGAGACCGTGCGGCGCGTCTATCTCGGCGGCAAGATCGAGGCACGCGAGCGTGGCGCGGAAGTCGTGAGCAACAAGCCGTCGATTCTTCAGGTCGAGAGCGTCGGCGTGTTGTACGGCAAGGCGCGCGCGCTCGATAGCGTGGACATGCATGTGCGCGAAGGCGAATTCGTATCGGTCGTCGGATTGAACGGCGCGGGCAAGACGACGCTCTTCAATGCGATTTCCGGACTCGTGGCGTATCACGGAACCATTCGCTACGGCTCGCGCGATTTGAAAGGCATGAGCGGCGCGGCGATCGCGCGTGGCGGCATCGTGCAGTGCCCGGAGACGCGCGAGCTGTTCGGCGACATGACCGTGCGCGAGAATCTCGATCTCGGCGGCTATCATCTTTCCGACAAGATGCGCGCCGATCAGCTCAAGTGGCTCTTCGAACTCTTTCCGATACTCGAATCGCGTCAGGCGCAGACCGCGCGCACGTTATCGGGCGGCGAGCAGCAGATGCTCGCGATCGCGCGCGCGCTGATGATGCAGCCGAAGCTCCTCATCCTCGATGAGCCGACGCTCGGCCTCGCGCCGGTGATTCTCGAGCAACTGTCGAAGGCGATGGAACGGCTGCAGAAGACCACGCCGATCACCGTGCTGCTGGGCGAGCAGAACGTGACGTTCGCGTTGCCCCATGCGGACCGCGTGTATGTGCTCGAACATGCGCGCATCGTGTGGGAGGGCAGTCCGTCGCGCTTCGAGAAGGAGATGGGACGAGGCTTTCTCGAAGCGGTGCCGTCGGAGGCAGCGCAAATTGCGCAGGCGAAAGTTTGAAGCGTAGCGCGCGCAACTAAACACGCGCGCCTTGTTGCCTAAAACGCCACACGTATTGCACCGAATGGGCATCGCGTCATTTGATGTGTTAAAAAACCGCGAGCTTTCGATGCGTCGCGCCAAGCTGCTTTAGCCAAGACAGTTATCTGAAAGGCGACGCGTCGAAGCCATGAAAAACGGCTAACGAATACGCGCTCCCAATACATCATGAAGACATTCACATCGCGTGCCATCGCGGGCATCGGCGCGTCGGTCGTCGCGCTCGCGTGTCAATCCGCATTCGCGCAAAGCTCGGTCACGCTGTACGGCGTCGCCGATGTCAGCGTGCGTTACCTCACGAACGCCAACGCCAACAACGACGGCAAGCTGTTCATGACGAACGGCGCCATTACCAATAGCCGCATCGGCTTCAAAGGCGTCGAAGATCTCGGTGGCGGCCTGAAAGCGATCTTCCAGCTGGAAAGCGGCGTGGAACTGGAAAACGGCCAATACTCCGACAGCGCTCGCGCATTCAATCGCGCGGCTTTCGTCGGCCTGTCGAATCCATATGGCACGCTGACGCTCGGCCGTCAGAAGACGCCGCTCTTCGACATGCTCGGTGACGTCTACGATCCGCTCACGGTCGGCAATTACTTCGAGAACGCATGGTTGCCGGTTGCGTTGGGCGCGGGTCTCTATGCGGATAACGCCGTCAAGTACAACGGCACGTTCGCGGGCCTCACGATCGGCGCGATGTACTCGTTCGGCACGAACTATACGTCGACGGGCGCGGGCGGCTTCTCGGGCCAGGTTCCGGGTCATATGGGCGCGGGCAACATGTACGGCTTCACGGCGTCGTATGCGATGGGCCCGCTGTCCATCGGCGGCGGCTATCAGCAGAACAGCGACAACGCCGCGAACAAGCAGAAGATCTGGAACGCGAACGCGGTCTATGCGATCGGCGCGGCGAAGCTCTATGTCGGCTATCTGCATTCGACCGATGACACCGGCTTCGTCGACAGCATCCTGCAACAGCGTGGCCTCGTATCGGGCACGGATATTCTGAAAGGCTCGGGCCGTCGCGACGATGGCCCGTTCGCGGGCGTCACCTATCAGGTCACGCCGGCGCTGTTGCTCACGGGCGCGTTCTACTACGACCACATGAAGAACGCGGCCATCGGCGGCGGCGCGACGGGCAGCGGCAATCGCTATACAGGTGTCGCGCTGGCGGAGTACGCGCTGTCGAAGCGCACGGAAGTCTACGGCACCGTGGACTTCAACAAGGTGACGGGCGCGGCGGATGTCGAACTGCCGGGCCGCTCGAATCAGACCGGCGTGTCGATCGGCTTGCGCAATATCTTCTGATGACGCTTCAGCGCACGCGCAATGTATAGCGCGTGCGCTGACGATACACGTCGCCGGGCCGCAAGACAGCGCGCTCGCTGTCTTGCATGTTGATCTCGTTGGGAAAGCCGCCCGCTTCCAGGCACAGTCCCGCCTGCTTGCGATAACGCGAACCGCCGCGCGCGGGCACATCTTCCAGATAATTCCCCGAGTAGAACTGCAAGCCGCGCGCATCGGTCGACACGCTCAGTTCGCGTCCGCTCGATGGATCGAACAGCACAGCGACCGTGCGCGGTTCGTTCGCTTGGTCGCTCAACACGTAGCAATGATCGAAGCCGCCCGCGATCGCGAGTTGCGGATGAACCGCATCGAGACGCGTACCGATCGATGCAGGCCCGCGCAAATCGAACGCGCTGTCCCCGACGCTTTCGCGCGCGATTGGAATCGAGGTCGCATCGATTGCGAAGTACGTATCCGATGCAATCGATATCTCATGGTCGCGAATGCTCGCGCCGTCGTTCAAATTGAAGTACGCGTGATTGGTCAGGTTGATGGGCGTCGGCGCATCGGTGCGAGCTTCGTAGTCGATCGATAACGTGCCGTCGTCATCGAGCGCATAGCGCACGGTCACATCCACATTGCCGGGAAAGCCAGAAGCGCCCGCAGGCGATTGCAGCGTCATGACGAGCGCGCCGTTCGCCGCCTGCACACGCCACATCTGCCGATGAAAACCCGCCGAGCCGCCATGCAGAAGATTCGCGCCTTCGTTGCGCTCCGCCTGATGCGCGATGCCATCGAGCACGAAGCGCGCATCGCGGATGCGATTCGCCCAGCGCCCGATGATCGCGCCCATGAACGCGCTGCCGTTGCGGTAATCGTCGGGCATGTCGTGACCGAGCAGGACATTGGCGAGATGTCCATCGCGATCGGGCGCGAGCCATGAAACGAGCGTCGCGCCGAGGTCGCTGATATCGACAGACATGCCCGATGCATTGCGCAACGTGTAGAGATTCGCGTCGCCCCAGGGGCGAACGTCGATGGAAGAAGAGGTCGTCATGCGCGAGATCATCTCATGGCCGCGCCGCGACTTCATCGAGATGCAACAGTAAGTCCGCTGGATCTTCATACACGCGCAACGCGCCGGAGCGCTCGAGTTCATCGCTGCCATAACCGCCCGATAGCAAGCCGACGCCGAGCGAGCGGCAACGGCGCGCGGCCAGCATGTCCCAGATGCTGTCGCCGACGACGACCGTATGCTCGATCGGCACGTTCAGACGCTCGGCGGCGGCGAGGAACAGATCCGGATCGGGCTTTGCGTACTTCACCATGTCGCGCGTAACGACCACTTGCTTCGACGGATCGACGCCCAATGCTTCGAGATTGACCTGCGCGGTTTCCATGCGCCCGCTCGTCGCGATGGCCCAGCGCGTGCCGGCGTTCGTCAACGCTTGCAGCAATTCGCGCGCGCCGGGCAGCGGACACACCTGCGCGCGCAGCCGCTTGTACGCCTCCGCATGCAACTGACGCAGCCGCTCGACGCGATCCGCGCTGATCTCGCCGTGCGTCTCGCGCAGTAACTGATTGGTGAAGAGTCCGCCGCTCATGCCGATCTTGCGGTGAATGCGCCACACCGACAACTCGATGCCCTCGGCGTCGAGCGCTTCTTTCCACGCGAGCACATGTTGATAGACGCTGTCGACGAGCGTGCCGTCGAGGTCGAATAGAAATGATGTTTCGATGCGCATGGTCTGCTCCCTTTGATCGAGTTCGGGCGTGTCGTATCGCTTCATCATACGCACGATCGGGCAAACAGGCTGTTCCAGGTGCGATAATGGATGTTTGCGCCGCGAGCCGGTTATATCGCGGAATCGCCGCATGAAGTCCCTGAATTTTGCATCAATTACGCATCACGGAGCCTATCTTGACCCGCATCGACAATCCCTCCCGCGATCAGGAGGCAGGCGTGGCCGACTCCACGCAAGACACGACCCGCATCGACGATACGCGCATCGGCGCGGTGCGTCCGCTGATCTCGCCCGCGTTGCTGCTCGATGAACTGCCGGTCACGCCCGGCGTGCAGACCCTCGTCGAGGAAAGCCGCGCGGCCATTGCGAATATTCTGCATGGCCGCGATGACAGGCTCGTCGTCGTCATCGGTCCGTGTTCCATCCACGATCACGATCAGGCGATGGAATACGCAGAGCGTCTGAAGAAAGTGGCGTACGAACTGCGTAACGATCTCTTCATCGTGATGCGCGTGTACTTCGAAAAGCCGCGCACGACGGTAGGCTGGAAGGGCTATATCAACGATCCGCGTCTCGATGGCAGCTTCCGCATCAACGAAGGACTGCGCCGCGCGCGCGAACTGCTTCTCGACATCAGCGGCCTCGGTCTGCCCACCGCGACCGAGTTCCTCGATCTGCTCAGCCCGCAATACATCGCCGATCTCATCGCGTGGGGCGCGATCGGCGCGCGCACGACGGAGAGCCAGAGTCATCGTCAGCTTGCGTCGGGGCTTTCTTGTCCAATCGGCTTCAAGAACGGCACCGATGGCGGCGTGCAGGTTGCCGCCGACGCAATCGTCGCGGCGCGCGCGAGCCACGCGTTCATGGGCATGACAAAGATGGGCATGGCGGCGATCTTCGAGACGCGCGGAAACGACGACTGCCACGTCATTCTGCGCGGCGGCAAGAAGGGGCCGAACTACGACGCCGAAAGCGTCGCGGCGGCGTGCGGCGCGCTCTCCAAGCTCGGCCAGCGCGAACAGGTGATGATCGATTGCTCGCACGCCAACTCGAACAAGTCGCATCTGCGTCAGGTCGATGTCGCGCAGGACATCGCGCGGCAACTGGAGGCGGGCGAACGGCGCATTACCGGCGTGATGATCGAGAGTCATCTGGAAGAGGGCCGTCAGGATCAGAAGCCGGGCGTGCCGCTCAAGCACGGCGTATCGATCACCGATGCATGCCTTGGCTGGACGCAAAGCGAACCTGTGCTCGAACTGCTCGCTCAAGCAGTGAGAAAACGCCGCGCGGGGTGATGACAAAAAACGTGGGCGCGGCAAGGGAAGCGTTTCCGTTCGCCGCGTTCACGGCGACGACGGGCGATGCATCGAAGTTCGATGATCGCGTGATGTGACAAGCCCCTACCGCGCCACCGCCGCATTCAGCGCATTGAGCAACGCCAGCGGATCGAATGGCTTCTTCAACTGAATCGACTTCGGCAATGCGCGACGCTCGTCCTCGCTGAGCGCGAGGTCGTAGCCCGTCACGAACACGACGCCCAGTCCCGGCGTTTTGCGGCACGCCGCGATAGCCAGTTCCACGCCGGACTGCCCGGCAAGATCCACATCCGTCAGCAGCAATTCGAAGCGATGCTCGCGCATGAGCGCCAGCGCTTCATCGACGCTGCCCGCTTCCGTCAGATCCAGCCCGAAGGTGCGCAGCAATTCGGCGGTGCTATCGCGCACGAGTTCGTTATCTTCGACGAACAGCACGCGCATTCGCGAGAGCGCATCGTTTTGCGCGACGCTCGGCACGCTGACATCGGCGCTGGCAGGCGCGCCCGCCGATGCCCTCATGCGTTGTCCCAGAACCTGCCGCACCTTGCGCGCCAAAGCCTCATGCGTATAAGGCTTGCTCAGCAGATCGATGCCTTCGTCGAGCCGCCCCGCATGCACGATCGCGTTGTCCGTATAGCCCGACGTGAACAGCACCGCGATACCCGGCACGCGTTCACGCGCCTTGCGCGCCATTTCGTTGCTGCGCAGCGGGCCGGGCATCACGACATCGGTGAAGAGCAGATCGACGGGCACGCCGCTTTCGACGATCGCCAGCGCGCTCTGCGCGTCCTTTGCCCGCAATACGCGATAGCCCAGATCCGCGAGCATCTCGACGACGGTCGCGCGCACTTCCTCATCGTCCTCGACGACGAGAATGGTCTCGCTGCCGCCCTTGGCCGGACCGGCATCGATGGTCGTTTCGATATCCTCTTCCTCGCGCGCGCGCGGCAGATAGATACGCACCGTCGTACCGTGCCCTTGCTCGCTGTACACCTTCACGTGGCCGCCGGACTGCTTGACGAAGCCGTACACCATCGAAAGGCCGAGGCCCGTGCCTTGTCCTTCGCGCTTGGTCGTGAAGAACGGCTCGAACGCGCGTTCCTGCACTTCGGGCGACATGCCCGAACCGGTGTCGGTCACGGCGACCATCACGTACTGGCCGGGCGCGACGTCGGCGTTGCGCATCGCGTAGGTTTCGTCGAGCGATGCATTGCCGGCTTCGATCGTGAGCTTGCCGTGACCGTTCATCGCGTCGCGTGCGTTGATCGCGAGATTGAGCAGCGCGTTCTCGACCTGGAATGGATCGACGAGCGTATTCCACAATCCGCCCGACACGATGGTTTCGATCTCGATGCCATCGCCGAGCGCACGGCGGAACATGTCGTCGAGGCCGCGCACGAAGCGGCCCAGATTCACGACCTTCGGCGCGAGCGGCTGGCGTCGGCCGAACGCGAGCAATTGCGACGCGAGATTCGCGCCGCGCGCGACGCCCGCGAGCGCGCTTCGCACGCGCTGCTCGGGCTTGTCCTGTCCGGCGACGTCTTTCGCGAGCAATTGCAGATTGCCGCCGATCACCTGCAGCAGATTGTTGAAGTCGTGCGCGACGCCGCCCGTCAGCTTGCCGATGGCTTCCATCTTTTGCGCCATGCGCAGCGCTTCTTCGGCGTGGCGCAGCGCGTCGGCGGTTTCGCGGTCGGATGTGACGTCGCGGCCCACGCCATGAATGCGCCGCGTGGCCGGATCGAGCGATACGGTCCACGCGATCCAGCGCCAGCCGCCGTCCGAACGGTTCATCCGGCATTCGTAGCGCACCGGCAAGCCGTTCGCGCGCAGCTTGCCGAGTTCCTCGGCGGCGGCGGGCGCGTCGTCGGGATGAAGGAGGTCCATCACCGTGTGCGAATGCAGGCGCTGCGAGTCGAAGCCGAGCACCGTCGTCCATGAAGGACTCACGCGCAGCAGCGCGCCCTCGAAGCTCGCGACGAAGAACAGATCTTCGCTCAACTCCCACAAACGATCGCGATCCGCGACGGCATCCGCGACGCGGCGTTCCAGCGTTTCGTTCAGATCGCGCAGCGCGTCCTGCGCCTTCGTGCGCTGGGCGATCTCGTCCTGCGCGGCCTGAAAGAGCCGTGCATTGTCGATGGCGATCGCCGCTTGCGACGCGATGCCCGTCAGAATGCGCTCCGAGCGCTCCGTGAAGACGCCCGGCTCGGGATGCCCGAAGAACAGCCCGCCGAGCACTTCGCCCGTGCGCGAGAGGACCGGCGCGGCGAGATAGCTGCACACCGCGAGATGGCCCTTCGGCATGCCGTGATGCGGCGCGTTGTGTCCATAGCGCGGATCTTTCGTGATGTCGTCCGAGCGCACGATGCCTTCGCCCGCGAACGTCGGACCGAATACGGCCGTGTTGCGCGGCATCGGAAATTTGGCGAACGTATCCTTCGGCACGCCCGACAGGGTGTAGAGCGTGTAGCTGCCGCCCTTGTCGTCGAGCACGTTGTAGAAGAACGAGCCGAAGGCGGCGCCGGTCAGCTCCGTCGCGGCATCGACGACGACCTGCACCGCGCGGCTCAGATCGAGTTCGCCCGCGACCGCCGTGCCGACGCGATTGAGAATCTCCAGCGTGCGCGATTCGTCGCGCAGCTTCTGTTCGGTCGCGCGACGCAGCCGCGCGAGCCGCAGATTGCTCGCCACGCGCGCGAGCAGTTCGCGTGCGGAAAAGGGCTTGGTCAGATAGTCGTCCGCGCCCGCTTCGAGGCCGTCGACGCGCGCTTCCTCGCCCGCGCGCGCCGAGAGCAGCACGACAGGCGTTTCGCGCAGCGCTTCGTCTTCGCGCAGCGCGCGCACGAGCGCGAAGCCGTCGAGGCGCGGCATCATCACGTCGGAGACGATGACTTCCGGTCGCACGTCGCGCGCGATCGCGAGCGCGGCTTCGCCGTCGGCGGCGACGTTCACGTCGTGGCCCGCCGCGATCAGCATGCGGCGCATGTAGTCGCGCAGATCGGCGTTGTCGTCGACGATCAGCACGCGGCCCGGCAACGCATTGGCGAGCGCCGGGTCGTCGGCCGCGTCCGCGCCGAGCGGCGCGTCTTCCTCGCTTTCGACGACCGGCGGCTCTCCGTCCGGCATCCAGCGCATGGCGGCATCGACATACGAGCGCGCGCGGATGCTCGCTTCGGCATGGGGCGCGGCTTGCGCATCGAACGCCGATTCGCGCGACGAGGGCAGCGTGACGGTGAAGCACGCGCCTTCGCCGAGCGTGCTTTGCACGCGGATCATGCCGCCGTGCAGCTTGACGAGCTCGTGCACCATCGCAAGGCCGATGCCGCTGCCTTCCACCGAACGGCCCGCCGCGCCCGTCACGCGATGGAAGCGCTCGAACACGCGCGTGAGCTCGTCTTCGGGAATGCCGATGCCGGTATCGCGCACGCTCATTTCGATGCTGCGATCGGCGTTCGCGTGCAGCGAGATGCGGATGGCGCCATCGAACGTGAACTTGAACGCGTTCGACAGCAGGTTCATCACGATCTTTTCCCACATGTCGCGGTCGATGTCCGCGATCACCGGCGCCTGCGCGATATCGATCTCGAGGCGCAGGCCGGCCGTTTCGATCGCCGAGCGAAACAGCGACGCGAGCTCGGCGGTGAATACGGCGATATCGGTCGGCTGACGATGCATCTCGATGCGCCCGGCCTCGATGCGCGAGAAATCCAGCAGCGCGTTGACGAGCTTCAGGAGCCGCAGGCCATTGCGATGCATGATCTCGACGAGCCGCAAATCCTCGCGGCCTACGCGTCCGGGACTGGCCAGCAGTTCTTCGAGCGGACCGAGCATCAGCGTGAGCGGTGTCCTGAACTCGTGGCTGATGTTGGAGAAGAACGTGGTTTTCGCGCGGTCGATTTCGGAGAGCGCTTCGGCGCGGCGGCGCTCTTCCTCGTACGCGTGCGCATAGCCGATCGCCGCGCCGATCTGGCCCGCGACCAGATTCATGAACGCGCGATAGGCGTCGTCGAAAAGCCGGTAGGGGTTCAACGCCGCGATCAGCACGCCCGCGCGGCCCGTCTCGCCCGAAGGCGCGATGGGCGCGAGCACCGCGCTCGAAGGCGCGACGTTCCACGCGCCGGTCGGCAGCGGCGCATCGACGAGGCGTTCGAGGTTCGTCACCACGCGCGCCTGGCCGTCGCGCAGCACGCTTTGAAACGGCCACAGCTCCGCGTGCGACGCATGCAGCGTTGCGGGCGCGGCCGCGTGGCCCGGCGCGATGCCGCACGCGCCGGCGAGCGTCGCCATGTCGCCGCCCGGCTCGGCGATGTAGAGCAGCGCGAAGGGCATGTCGCGCGATGCGCCTGCGAGCGCGTTCATCGACAGTTCGCATGCCTCGCGCCACGAGCGCGCATCCGCCGCCGATGCGGCCAGCTCGCGCAGCACGTTAAGTTGACGTTCGCCGAGGACGCGCTGCGTGTCGTCGCTGTTCGCGCAGATGATGCCGCCCGCGCCGCCGCGGTCATCGGGAATCGGGCTATAGGAGAACGTGTAATACGTTTCCTCGGGAAAGCCGTTGCGCTCCATGATGAGGAGCTTCTGTTCGACGAATGTCCCTTCGATGCCCGCGAGCGCCGTGTCGAGCAGCGGGCCGATATCGTTCCAGATTTCGCGCCACACGACCGAGGTCGGCTGGCCGAGCGCATGCGGATGCTTGCCGCCGATGATCGACTTGTACGCGTCGTTGTAGAAGAAAAGCAGGTCCGACCCCCAGCCGACCCAGATCGGCTGGCGCGACGTCAGCATGATGCGGATGGCCGTCTTGAGACTTTGCGGCCAGTTTTCGGGCGAGCCGAGCGCGGTCTGCGTCCAGTCGAAACCGCGGATGAGCGCGCCCATTTCGCCGCCGCCCAGGAGGAAGCTCGGGTCGAGCCCGTTCATCCTCGTATCCGCGATCAGGTTTTCGGCTTTCATCGACGCTTGATCTCCTCGCCCGGCCTCTCGATAAGGCGATGCAGGTTTGTCAGGGACGCTGCCCGTCGTAGGGTTCGAATCGTTCATGTGCGCTTCCGGACGCGGGTGCGAACGATACCGGATTCTCGCACGGAAAACCCATTTTCTTGCAATGGCCGCACGCGCGTCAGCCCCGTCCTGCAAGGCGTTCGGGACAGTGCGGCACGGGATTTGCTGGACGTGTCGCTCAAATCGATAACGTGCGCGTGACCGTCAGGCGCCAGCATCACATCAAGCGAAACCATGTCCAGACCGATGCCTAAAGCCCCCTCGACATCAGGCGCAGGCGCGCACGAAGACTTCGATATCTACGCGTCGTATGTGGTGAATGCGACGGGCCTGCACATCGGCACGCTGAAGGTCGTGAGAAAGCGCGACAAGCGCGTGCTCTATCCGTTCGATGGCTGCGAGACCATCGGCCCGTTCGAATCGAGCGAGGACGCGCGGCGGGCGGCCGAAGCGCTCGGCCACCGCATCGTCGCGGCGGATCTCGCCAATCCGGAGCCATGATCCGCGCTCGCGCATTGTCCTATGACATGCGCTTTCGACGCAGGCGGAACGTCTCATCCCCGTGAGCGCGTCGAGGCTGCGAGCCGCGCGGTAAGAAGCCCCGGCGAGTCCACAGACGATCGGCAAGAATGGCCCGCGCGCTCGGGAAAACCCCAGCGCCGTCATCGTCCTAGGACATGCCAGGCAAGCGGCATGCGTCTGTATCTTGATCTCAAGGCGGTGCATGGCGCGCGAACTCGAGCGCAGCACCGGGTCCATGACGCATCCGGAAGACGACTATGAGTGACGTGCAACCATCCACGAGGCAGGGTCAACACGCGGCGCCCGATGAGACGCCCTCGCGCGCGCCGATTCGACGCGCCATGGCCGCCTCGGCAATAGGCAATGCGACCGAGTGGTTCGACTACGGCATCTACAGCTACGGCCTGACCTACATTTCGGCCGCGCTCTTTCCCGGCAGCACCGCGCAAGCCACGCTCTTCGCCCTCGCCACGTTCGCGATTTCGTTTCTCGTGCGTCCGCTCGGCGGCCTCTTCTGGGGACCGCTCGGCGATCGTCTCGGCCGCAAGCATGTGCTCGCGCTGACCATTATCATCATGTCGATGGCGACGCTGCTCGTCGGCTTGCTGCCTTCATATGGAAGCATCGGCATATGGGCGCCCGTGGCGCTCGTCGCGTTGCGCATGATCCAGGGCTTCTCGACGGGCGGCGAGTATGGCGGCGCGGCCACGTTCATGGCCGAATACGCGCCCGATCACAAGCGCGGCTTTTGCGGCAGCTTTCTCGAATTCGGCACGCTCGCGGGCTTTTCGCTCGGCGCGTTCCTGATGCTCGGCTGCTCGGTGCTGCTCGGCAACGACGCGATGCACGCGTGGGGATGGCGCCTGCCGTTTCTCGTCGCGGCGCCGCTCGGTCTCATCGGACTGTATCTGCGCTCGAAGATGGAGGACACGCCGGTGTTTCGCGAATGCGCCGAAGCGGCGGAGCGAGAGCATCAGACGGGTGTGTCGTTGGGCGAACTGTTCGCGAGCTACTGGAAGCCGCTCTTGCAGCTCGGCGGGCTCGTCGTGGCGCTCAACGTCGTGAACTACGTGCTGCTCGCCTATATGCCGACGTTCATGAAGAAGGAGCTCGGCATGAGCGACAACCTCTCGCTGCTGCTGCCGCTCATCGGCATGCTGTCGATGATGGTGCTGCTGCCGTTCGCGGGCGCGCTGTCGGATCGTATCGGACGCAAGAAGGTGTGGTGGCTTTCGCTCGTCGGCATCTTCGTCGCGGCCGTGCCGATGTTCTCGCTGATGACCCATGGCATTGCCGGCGCGCTGATCGGGCTTGCGGTGCTGGGGCTGCTGTATGTGCCGCAACTCGCGAGCATCTCCGCGATGTTTCCGGCGATGTTCCCGACGCAGGCGCGGTATGCGGGGATGGCGATCGCCTATAACGTGTCGACGTCGATCTTCGGCGGCACCGCGCCGATGGTCACCGATTGGCTGATCGGACGCACAGGCAGCACGCTGGTGCCGGCGTATTACATGATGGGGGCTTGTGCGGTTGGCGCGGTTGCGTTGGTGTTCGTTACCGAGACGGTCGGGTGTTCGCTGCGCGGGCGGGGGATTCCTGGGGCCGGGACTGGTGCTGGTGCCGGGACGCAGCGGGACGATATGGCGCATGACGTGTTGCCCGAGCATCGGCATGCTTGATGTTTTTTTCGCCGGATCCCGTTTTCGCGTTGGACTATTAGCACAGGGGCAACGCTAATAAGCCGAAAGCAAAACGGGATCCGGCGAAATCCACCGTAGAGAAAGCAAACCTCAGTGCGCCACTTTCACCTTATTGTTCCCACTCAAAACCCGCGCCTGCAGCAAGATCACGAGCAGTAGAAACGCACCGCGAATCACCGACTGCCAGTAGGCGGAAAGCGAAATGAACCCGAGCCCGTTCTCGAAGTTGAGCAGATTGAACACGAGCCCGAGCAACGCGACGCCCGCGACGGTCATCGCGATGGACCCATCGCCGCCGGTCAGTCGCGTGCCACCGAGGACGACCGCGGAAATCGCGAACAACTCCCATCCGACGCCTTCATTCGGCTGTCCCGCGCCGAACTGCGCGGCCAGAATCGCACCGGCGATGCCCGCAAGCAAGCCGCTCAGCGCATACACCATGACGAGCGTGCGGTCCACGTTCAGGCCCATCAGCCGCGACGCTTCCTCACTTCCGCCGATGGCGAGCGCATGCCGCCCGAAGCGCGAACTGCGCAGCGCGATCCATCCGGCAAACGCGGTCAGCGCCGACACGATGCCCGGTATCGGCAAGCCGAACAGATCGCCCTGACCGAATGCGGCGAAGTTCGAATCCGATGAAATGCCGACCGCGTCGTTATGCCCGAGCAGCAACGCAAGCCCATGCGCGCCGAGACTCGTCGCGAGCGTGACGATGAACGGCAGGATCCGCATATGCGTGATGACGAGCCCGTTGAGCACGCCCACCGCGAGGCCTGCGAGCGAGCCGGAAAGCACCGCGGCGAGCCCGCCATGCGGGCTCGCCAGCGCCGACACCACGCTCGCGAGCGCGGCCACCGCGCCGACGGACAGATCGATGCCGCCCGTGATGATGACGAACGCCATGCCGATCGAGATCAGCAGGAACATCGAGTTGTATCGCCAGAACGACGTGATGTTGTACGCGTCCGCGAAATGTTCGTAACGCATGACGCCGAGCACGAGCAGCGCCGCGAGCGCGATGAGAATCGGCAAGTTCTTTTTCATGTCGACGTTCAACCTCGCTTGCGTTGCACGTACACCGCGACGATGATGATCGCGGCCTTCAGCACCAGCGCGGCGGCATCCGGAATGCCGTGCGCGAGCAGCGTATAACGCAGCAACTGGATGATGAGCGCGCCGATCAGCGTGCCCGTGATATACGCCTTGCCGCCCGTCAACGCGGTGCCGCCGACCGCGACCGCCGCGATCGCATCGAGCTCCACGCCGAGACCGACGACATTCGCATCCGACGACGAATTCACCGAGATCGAAATCAGCCCGGCTAGCCCGGCGAGCGCCGCGCATACGGTGTACGCGATCATCTTCACGCGCGCGGTCGGAATGCCCGAGAGATACGCGGCGTCCTCATTGCCGCCCGTCACGAGCAGGAACTTGCCGAACAGCGTCTTGCGCACGATCCACGTAAAGAGTGCGACGAGCACGAGCATCAGGAGAATCTGGAACGGCACGCCCGCGATCTTGCCGAGCGCGATCCATTGAAACGCGGGATTCGTGAACGCCTGAAGGCTCCCATCGGTGACGACTTGCGCGATGCCGCGGCCCGCGATGAAGAGCACGAGCGTCGCGACGATCGGCTGCACGTTCAGTCGCGTCACGAGAAAGCCGTTGAAGACGCCGCATAACGCGGCGGCGACGATCGGCAGCGTGAACGCAAGCACGATGCCGAGCGGCCCGTCGATGTTCATGAAGAGCATCGGCGCGAGCGCACCGGCTATCGCCATCGACGCGCCCACGGACAGGTCGATGCCGCCCGTCGCGACGACGAGCGTCATGCCGATGCCGACGATCACGATCGTCACCACTTGCGTGAGATTCACGTTGAACGTCTGCAGCGAAACGAAGTGCTGCGTGAAGATCAGATTGAAGACGATCATCGCGAGCAGCACGGCGACTTCGCGCTGAATCGCCACGCCACGCTTCTTCTTTGCCGATGCCTGCACGATCGGCGCGGCCCGTTGCGTATCATCGATCATGTTTCGCTTCCTCTACCGCCTCGGCGAGCGTCGACTCGGCGCCCGCGCCATACGCGATCGCATCCATGATCGACGCCTCGTTCATCTGCGCGCCGTCTAGTTGCGCGACCGTTTCGCCGTCGCGGATCACGACTGCGCGATCCGCCACTGCCGTGAGTTCTTCCAGTTCCGATGCGGACAGCAGCACCGCCATGCCGGCATCGCGCAATTCGCGCACGATCTTCGCGACGTCGGCTTTCGCGCCCACGTCGATGCCGCGCGTGGGCTCGTCGAGCAGCAAGAGGCGAGGGTGCGTCGCGAGCCAGCGCGCGAGCAGCACCTTCTGCTGATTGCCGCCGGAAAGTTCGCGTATCGGCTGATCGGGCGAGCGTAGCTTGATGCCGAGCGATTCGATGAAGCCATCGACGATCTCGCGCTGCTTCGCGACATCGACGACGCCGCGTTTCGTCAGCGCAGGCAGGCAGACGAGCGTGAGGTTGTCGCGCACGGAAAGCTCCGGCACGATGCCTTCGGCCTTGCGATCTTCCGTCAGATACGCGACGCCGCGCGCGATCGCATCTTTCGGCGATTTGAACGATGCTGGCTCGCCGTTTATATCGAGCGTTCCTTTCGCCGGGCGATCCGCGCCGAAGAGCAGGCGCATCGTTTCCGTGCGGCCCGAGCCGAGCAGGCCCGCGAGGCCGACCGCTTCGCCCGCGTGAACATCGAGCGATACGTCCGTGACCTTCGCGCCCGCCGCGAGCCCTTGCGCCGCGAGCGCGACCGGACCGCGCTTCGCGAGATTCGCTTCCTTCACCGCGCTGTCTTCATGCACGACGGCGGCGAGCGTGCGGCCGAGCATCGTCGTGACGAGCTTCAGCTTGTCCATCTGCTGCATCGTGTTTTCAGCGACGGTCTGGCCGTCGCGCATCACCGTGACGCGATCGCACAGCGCATAGAGTTCATCGAGCCGATGCGAGACGAAGATGACCGCGCGCCCGTCGTCGCGCAAGCGGCGCACGACGGTGAAGAGCAGCTCGACTTCGCGCTCGTCGAGCGAGGACGTCGATTCATCCATGATGACCATCTTCGCATCCGACGACACCGCGCGCGCGAGCGCGACCATCTGCTGAATCGCGGTGGAATAGTCGCGCACGGGCTTTCTCACATCGATACGCAATCCGAACGATTCGAGCAATTCGCTCGCACGCCGTTGCACTATCTTCCAGTCGATGAGACCGAAACGGCGCGGCTCGCGCCCGAGAAAGATGTTTTCCGCGACGGAGCGGAAAGGCACGAGATTGATCTCCTGATAGATCGTGCTGATGCCCGCTTCGCGCGCTTCCTTCGGCGTGCGGAAATCGACTTCGCGGCCATCGAAGCGAATCGTGCCCGCGCTCTTGCGATACGCGCCCGTGAGAATCTTGATGAGCGTGGACTTGCCCGCGCCGTTCTGGCCGATGAGCGCGTGCACTTCGCCTGCTGCGACGGTCAGGCGCGCGCGCTTCAACGCAGCGACGCCGCCGAACGCGATATCGATGTCCTGCATGTCGAGAAGGGGAGTCTGAGCCATGCGTGATATCCGTCGAAATGAAAAAGCGAGCGCCTCCGATCAGACGCCCGCAAGTCACACACACACTTCGCTCAGTACCCGTACTGCATGCTTGCGTCGACGTTGCTCTTGTCGTAGAAGCGATCCGAGACCTTCACCCACGGCGGCACCGTTTCGCCCTTCGCGTACTTCTGCGCGACGTCGCATGCGAGCGGTCCGAAGAACGGGCTGGATTGCACGCTCGCGCCGAGCTCGCCCGCCTTGATCGCTTCGAGGCCGCCCTTGGTGCCGTCGATCGTCACGAGAACGATATCCTTGCCCGGCTGCTTGCCCGCCGCCTTGATCGCCGCGATCGCGCCGAGCGCCATTTCGTCGTTGTGCGCGTAGACCGCGGTCACGTCGGGATGCGCCTGCAAGAGCGTCTCCATCACCTGACGGCCCTTGTCGCGCGCGAAGTCGCCGCTTTGCGACGCAACGATCTTCATGCCGGGATTCTTCGCGATGACATCGTCGAAGCCTTTCTTGCGATCGTTCGCGGCGGACGCGCCCGTCGAGCCTTCCAGCTCGATGATGGTCGCCTTGCCGTTGGTCGCCTTCACGAGCCAGTCGGCGGCGCGCTGACCCTGATCGATGAAGTCCGAGCCGATGAACGTGATGTAGTCCTTGCCCGCCTTCGCCATCGACTGATCGATGTTGCGGTCGACCAGAATCACGGGAATGCCCGCTTTCTTCGCCTGCATCACGACCGGCACGAGCGGCTTTTCCTCGCGCGGCGGGAAGACGAGCAGATCGACGTGCTGCGCGATCATGCTCTGGATGTCCGAGACCTGCTTCGCCGCGGAACTGTTGGCGTCGGTCATGACCATCTGCCAGCCGCATTTCGCCGCGATGTCCTTGAAGCTCTTCGTCTCCGCGAGACGCCACGGATTATTGCTCTCGGTCTGCGCAAAGCCGACCTTCAACGGCTTCTTGTTCGGGATCTTCGGCAGGCCGTCGTCGGCGGCGTGGGCGGCGGTGAAGCCGGCCGCGAGCGTGAGTGCGGTCAGGGCGGTCAGTGCGGCAGCGAGCGGGCGCAGGCCCAGGCGCGATTTCTTATCTAATGACAGCATGTCTTCCTCCATTGAATGGTTAGGCTTTTTCTGATGACGCCGATGCTTGGTGTTGCCCGGTCTGCCTGCTGCGAGAGTCAAACTGCGTACCGCGTTCCGTGCGAATGCGGCGATTGCTTCAGCGCATTTCATTAACGATCAATCGCTAATATTATTAATGGCCAACTGTTTGGCCTCGGTGTTTTCCGCGACGGAGCCGCGCTCGATCAGCGGTCCGTCCAGCTTCACGGTGCGACGCCGAACGGGTGCGCCCGCGGCCCGGTTCTCTTCTTCCTGCAGCAGCGTCTCGACTGCCCAGCGCCCTAGCTCATAGTTCGGCAGCACGACGGTCGAAAGCGGCGGATGCGTATGCCGCGCGATTTCCTGATCGTCGTAGCCGAGCACGGATACATCGTCGGGCACGCGCAGTCCGAGCTGCTTCAACGCCTCGATCGCGCCGAGCGCCATCAGGTCGTTCGCGCAAAAGATCGCGGTCGGCGGATTCGGCTCGCGCATTAGCGAGAGCGTCTGTTCGAAACCGGTGTCGGGACTCCAGTCCCCTTCGCGCACCAGTTCCGGCGCGAACGGCAGATCGGCTGTGGCGAGCGCGGTCCGATAGCCCTTCAGACGATCGCGCGCCGCGTCCTGCCACGGCTCGCCGTTGATATAGCCAATGCGCTTGTGCCCCGCGGCCAGCAGATGATCCGTCGCGGTGTGCCCGCCCGCGACTTCCGCCGGCACCACAGAGGACACGCTCGCATCGCTCGTGTAGCAGTTGAGCAGCACGGTCGGCACCTTGGCGAGCACGGCCGGCAGCGTGACGCGGCGGGTATAGACCGTCGCGTAGATCACGCCGAGCACGTTCGGATTGCCGAGCGTCGCGTCGAGCACGCGCGCCTCGATCTCCGCATTGCCGTGCGTCGAATAGACGGCGAGCATGCGCCCGTTGGCGAAGGCCGCGTCCCGCGCGCCGTCGATGCTCACGACCGGATGCGGGCTCGTCGAAATTTCGTCGGCGAGATAGACGATCAGATTGCGCTCGCGCTGGCTATCGAGCGCGGCGACCGGTTCGCGCTGCGTCATGCGATAGCCGAGATCTTGCGCGGCGCGCAGCACCTTGTCGCGCGTGGTGTCGGAGAACTTCGCGCCGCTTGCGTTGTTCAGCACGAGCGAGACCGTCGATTGCGAGACTCCGGTGAGCTTCGCGATGTCGGTCATCGTCGGGCGGCGTTGCGTGGATTTTTTCATTGTGCGTGCCGCGCCGGGCGGCTGAACTCTGCGCGAAACCTGTCTCGCGGGCCGGAGAAACTTGCCACTAATATTAGTGATGAACGACGCGGAAAGCACGTTTTTATTGGTCATTTCTGCTCAGGGTTTTCACTGGTTATTACTAATAATATTGACGAGCGGATTACACGCATGCGATTCTGTTTTCGCACTCGCAACGAGGAGAAAGTGCATGGGCAAGTACGACGAGAGCGCGCGAGACGCGCTCGCCGAAGCGTTCGAACGAGACGGCTTCGTCCTGCTGCGCGATCATTTCCCGCGCGCGACGATCGACGCATGGCGCGATGCGTTCGCGCCGCTTCTGCAACCGCACGTCGATGCAGCGCGCGAGGCGTCGGCGAGCGGCAATCGCGGACCGGGCCGCTATTACGTCACGCTGCCGTTCGAAGGCGAGTTCGCGGACCCGTCGGTCTTCTGCGATGAAGACATCGTCGGGATCGTCGAACGCGTGGCCGGGCGCGATCCGGTGATGTGCCAGCTCGCCACCGACACGCCGGTGCTCGGTTCAGAGTTCCAGGACTGGCATCGCGATACGCCGCCGCTCTTCGACGATGCGCCGGAAACGCCTTCGTTCCAGCTCGCGGTGAATTTCCCGCTCGTCGATGTCGATGACCGCAACGGTCCGCTCGAAACGACGCGTGGCACGCATCGCATGTCGCGCGATGAGGCGCTGGCCGGTCTCGAAGCAGGGCGCTTCCCCGCCGAGCGCGTGCCGATGAAAGTCGGCGACGTGATGATTCGCGATGTGCGCGGCCTGCATCGCGGTACGCCGAATCTCATCGGCGAGCCGCGTCCGATGGTCGTGATCGGCTACAGCCGCGCGTGGTATTTCCGGCCCGAGGTGCATATCGACGTGCCGCGCGACGTCTTCGCCGCGTTGCCTCCGCGCGCGCGGCGGCTGCTGCGCTTCAATCCTCAGGTGGAAACGACGGCGCGCACCTTCGACGAAAGCTATCGGCAGTTTGCATATTGAGCGCCGCGCCGTCCGATCCGCTCGTCGAACTGCGTCATGGCGCGCGGCGCGTGCTGCTTGCGCCGCACGTGGGCGGATCGATCGCGGCCTTCGACGAAACGCGCGACGGACGTACGATCGACTGGTTGCGTCCCGCGACGCCCGCCGCGCTGGCCGCACGCGATCCGCTCGGCATGGCGAGCTTTCCGCTCCTGCCGTACTGCAATCGCATCCGCGAAGCGCGCTTCGTGTTCGACGGTGCGCTCATCGATCTTTCCGGCGACGGCAACGCCTTTGCGCACGCGCTGCACGGCAACGCGTGGCGCTTGCCGTGGCGTGTCGGCGATGTGTCGGACGCCCGCGCGCGTCTGCATTTTTTGCACGAACCCTCGCGCGATGCCGCGCGTCACTGGCCGTTCGCATACGAGGCGACGCAGGACATCGCGCTCGATGACCACACGCTAAGCGTGACGCTCTCCGCGCGCAACCTGTCCGATCGGCCGATGCCGTTCGGCATGGGACATCACCCGTACTATCCGCGCACGCGCAATACGCGCGTTCACGCACGCGTCGCGTCGATGTGGCACAGCACGCCCGATCTGCTGCCGACGCATGCGGGCGCGCATCCGTGCGTCGATGCGATGGCGTCGCAAGAAGGCATGTCCGCCGATGCCTTCGATCTCGACAACAACTTCGCCGGTTGGTCGCGCACGGCGACGATCGCGTGGCCCGACGAACGCCGCGCGGTCGCGCTCAGCGCGCAAGCGCCGTTCGATGCCCTGGTGGTGTATGCACCGAAGTCGCATCCCGATTTGCTCTGCGTTGAGCCGGTGAGCAACGTGGCGGACTGGGTCAATCTCGATGTCGACCGCGCCGCGAAGGGCGGCGCGGTGCTGGAACCGGGCGAGTCGGTCAGCGCGACATTCGCCTGGACGACTCACACGGAATAAGGCGTCGCGCCTACTGACCGAAGAAAACGTTGCAGTTCGCCGGGCTGCAGTCGCTATCGCGATGTCCGCTCGCGGAGGCGGGCTTCATGCCGCCATACGCGGAGTCGCCGCCGGAGGCTTGTTGCGGCGTCGCGGCGGTTTGCGTCTGAGATTCATCGGGCATGGCCTGCGACATGTACATCGGGCGCATCGTCTGGACGAGTTGCTGCGCATCGGCGGGCATGCCTTGCGCGTGCGCGACACCGATTCCTGACACGACCGCGCATGCTGCCATCATCGCGAGAAATTTCGGGTTGATCTTTGCCTTCATGTTCCAGCTCCTTGAAACGAATGCACAAGCAGCCGGGAACGCGAGTCTCGGACTCCTTGCCGCTTTGCCGATGGACGGATGAATGGATCGAGCGCGGGCTCGCTTCGTCCGACGCGACAAATGACGACGCACCGGGCGCGACGAATGGCGCTCGGGGATTACCTTACGGCGATGGGAAGGCGCGAGAAATCCCTATCTGGCAGGGATACCTTGGTGGGGATAGGCGTGCGGGTTTAAAGAAGAAGCACGAAAAACGCGCCCGGACTTGCGAAAGTCCGGGCGCGCCGAAATGCGGAAACTCAATACGTTTATTCCGACTTGCCGGAGGTGCCGCTCGACATGTTCGATCCCGAGCTGCCCTTCTTGTGCATCTTGCTGCTGCCCTTGGACGAATCCATCGTGTTCGAGCCCGATGCGCCCGACGTCGAGCCGGTTACACCGTTGCTGTTCGGCGTGCCCATTCCGGTGCCGCCCTGACCGGCCCCGTTGCCGCCCGCCGTGCCGCCACCCGCGCCTGCGCCACCCGCGCCGCCGCCGCCGGCACCGCCGCCCGCGCCTTGCGCGAATGCCGCGCCCGACAAGCCCAGAATCATGGCCGACACAATCAAACTTCTCTTTGCGTTCTTCATGGTTTCCTCCCGTTGATCAATGATCTCGATGCGCGCCGCCTTGCGCAAAGCTGCGGCGTCGCAGATTACATTGCGCAATCACCGTGCCGCGGGAAGAAATCGAATTGTCATGCAGTCGCCTCGTCACACCACTCGATGGCCCACGCCCGCGCGCAATGGACGGCATCCGACTCGCTCGCGAACGCATCCAGCTCGCCGGATTCGAATACTTCCGCATGCGCGGTGCGCTCGTCCGCCGGACGCGTGATGCGTGCGTGCGCGTAGTAGCTGCCGTCTTCGTCGTGATGGGCGGTGCAGTCGATGTGAAACGTCTTGTAGTCGAATCGCATGAAAGGCTCCGAAAGAGATTGCGAGGGCAGGCGCGAAGCGTGCGATGCCGTGATTACCTTTGACTCCGCGCCTCTCGTGAGATACTGTATAAACATACAGTATCATAATCAAGATGGATCTCTCCGAAAAGCTCGAAATTCTCGCCGACGCCGCCAAATACGACGCGTCGTGTGCGAGCGGCGGCGCGCCCAAACGCGAGTCGCGCGGCATCGATGGCCTCGGCGCGAGCACCGGCTCCGGCATCTGCCACAGCTTCACGCCCGACGGGCGCTGCGTCTCGCTGCTCAAGATTTTGCTGACGAACTTTTGTCTGTACGACTGCCGGTACTGCATCAATCGCCGGTCCAGTAACGTGCCGCGTGCGCGCTTCACGCCGGAAGAAGTTGTTACGCTCACGCTGGATTTCTACCGTCGCAATTACATCGACGGGTTGTTTCTCAGTTCCGGAGTGATTCGTTCGTCGAACTACACGATGGAGCAGCTCGTCCTCGTCGCGAAATTGCTGCGTGAGAAGCACGGATTTCGCGGCTACATCCATCTGAAGACGATTCCCGATGCCGATCCCGAACTCATCGCGCAAGCGGGACGCTATGCCGACCGTCTGAGCGTGAACATCGAATTGCCGACGGAAATCAGCCTCGAGCGGCTCGCGCCGGAAAAGAGCGGCCGCACGATCAAGCTGGCGATGGGCAACATCCGCGTCGCGCGCGAGGAATCGGAAGCGGAGCCGCGCGCGCCGAAGTTCGCGCCGGCGGGGCAGAGCACGCAGATGATCGTCGGCGCCGATGAAACCGACGACCGCACGATCCTCGGCACCGCCGAAACGCTGTACGGCTCTTATCAGCTAAAGCGCGTGTATTACTCGGCGTTCAGCCCGATTCCTGACAGCCCCTCGGGCGTGCCGTCGAAAGCGCCGCCGCTCTTGCGCGAGCATCGGCTGTATCAGGCGGATTTTCTGATGCGCGGCTACGGTTTCGCCGCCGCCGAACTGCTCGGCGATGCCGGCAATCTTCCGCTCGATGTCGATCCGAAACTCGCGTGGGCGCTTGCGCATCGCGAGCGCTTTCCCGTCGATCTGAACGCCGCGCCCGCGCGCATGATCGCGCGCGTGCCGGGCATCGGCATGCGCAACGCGAAGCGCATCGTGGAGTTGCGGCGCGAGCGGCGCGTGCGCTATCACGATCTCGTGCGGCTGCGCTGCGGCATGGACAAGGTGAAGCCGTTCGTCGTCACGGCGGATTACCGGCCGCCGCTCGACGAAGCGCCTTCGGACAGTCTGCGGCGCGCGCTCGCGACCGGCCCGGTGCAGCTTTCGCTGATCTGATGCACGTCATCGCCATCGACGACGAATTCGACGCCTGGCGCGTCGCCGCGCTCGATGCGCTCGCGCAAAAGCTCCCGCCCGAATCGATCGACTGGCGTACGGCTCAGGCGGAGCCGGCGTTGTTCAACGAGTCGGCGCGATCGGCGAAAGCGGCGAAGGCAGCGGATGCGCCGCCTATCCGCGTGTCGCGCGAACTCGCATCGCTGCTGAAAGACGCCGCGCATTTTCGCGACGCGCGCCGCTGGAGCTTTTTATATCGCGTGCTGTGGCGCTGGGCGCAGGGCGACCGCTCGGTGGCATCGCCCGCCGATGAAGACGGCGCGCGCCTCTACAAGATGGCGAAGGCGGTGCGCCGCGCGCAGCACGACATGATCGCGTATGTGCGCTTCCGGCAGCGCGACGCGTCGCTCGGCGCGCCGGAATTCGTCGCGTGGTACGAGCCGGATCACGACGTGCTCGCGTGGGGCGCGGAGCATTTCGCCGCGCGCATGGGACGCTCGACGTGGCTCATCGCAACGCCCGACGGCGCCGCGATGTTCGACGGCGAGCGCCTGCAACTGGAGCGCGGCCGCGCGCTGGCGTCGGATCATGCGGCGGTCTTGCCGGATGCCGCCGAAGCGCTCTGGATGACCTACTACCGCAGCATCTTCAATCCGGCGCGACTGAACGAATCCGCGCTCGAACAGCATATGCCGGTGCGTTTCTGGAAAGGGCTGCCGGAAGGCGCACTGATCCCGAAGCTCGTCAGCGATGCGCGCGGCGGCGCGCGACGCGTCGCGCAGGCGCAAAACGTCGGCGCGCTCGGCGGCAAGGCGGTTCAGGTCGATGCGCTCGCAGCGCAGCCGGAGCGGGACGCGCCCACATCGCTCGATACTTGCCGCCGCTGCGATCTGTGGCGCAACGCGACGCAGGCGGTGCATGGCGCCGGTCCGTCCGATGCGCGCATCATGCTGCTCGGCGAACAGCCCGGCGATCAGGAGGATCTGAAGGGCGAGCCGTTCGTCGGACCGGCCGGGCAACTGCTTCAGGACGCGATGCAGCGTGCCGGCGTCGTGCGCGAGCACGTCTATCTGACCAACGCGGTGAAGCACTTCAAATGGGAGCCGCGCGGCAAGCGCCGTCTGCACAAGACGCCCGCGCAGCAGGAGGTCGAAGCCTGTTCGTACTGGCTCGAACAGGAACTGCATGACGTCGGCGCGAAGGTGATCGTCACGCTCGGCGCGACCGCGTTGGCCGCGCTTTTCGGACGGCGCGCGACGCTTTCGGCGCATGTCGGGCGCGTCGTGCCGTATCGGGACAAGCTGGTCGTCGCGACGTATCACCCGTCCTACGCGCTGCGCCAGAACGACGAAGCCGCGCGCGAAAAAACCGTCGCGGCTATCGTTGCGGCGCTGGAGCTGGCGTCGTCGTTGAAGGCCTAGCGCGCTCAGAACGCCGCGCGCACGACGCCGCCATCCGCGCGCAACGCCGCGCCGTTCGTCGCCGATGAAAGCTCCGAGCACACGTACGCCACCATGCTGCCGATTTCCTCGGGCGTGATGAAGCGCTTGAGAATCGACGTGGGCCGCGCTTCTTCGAAGAACTGCTTCTCGAATTCGCCGAAGCTCTTGCCGCCCGACAGTTTCTCGACGAACTCGGTGACGCCTTCGGAGCTCGTCGGCCCCGGCAGCACCGAATTGACGGTCACGCCGGTGCCCGCGCAGGTTTCCGCGAGGCCGCGCGCGAGCGAAATCTGCGCCGATTTGGTCACGCCGTAATGAATCATCTCGACGGGAATCTGAATGCCGCTCTCGCTGCTGATGAACACGACGCGGCCCCAGTTCTTCTCCTTCATCTTCGGCAGATACGCGCGCGACAGGCGCACGCCCGACATCACGTTGGTGTTGAAAAAGCGCAGCCATTCGTCGTCGGGAATCTCTTCGAACGGCTTCGGATCGAAGATGCCCATGTTGTTCACGAGAATATCGACGTGCGGAAAGCGCTTCACGAGCGCGTCGACTTGCGCTGCGTCGGAGACGTCGCCGGCGAAGCCTTCGCCCTGTGCGTTGGGCACGAGTTCGCGCAGTTTAGCCAGCGCCGCATCGACAGACGCCTGCGAACGGCCGTTGATGATCACGCGCGCGCCTTCACGCGCGAGCGCCACGGCAATGGCATGTCCGATGCCCTTCGTCGATCCGGATACCAGCGCGAGCTTGTTGCCGATCTTGAGATCCATGTCTGCTCCTTCGATTGGGTTGGCGGAATGCGCCGGCGATTTCGCCACGACGCGTTCCGGGATGTTAGCCATAAGCGCAGTACGTTGCTGAAGCCGCGTCCGGCAAGCGTTCGCCGCCCGTGAAACCCCGCGACATAAATGCTCGATGGCTTCCGCCGCGGTCATCGTCCATAGTTGCGTCCAGCGTGAAACGAAGCAGATGCAGCAGCGAGAACCGAGCCGTGTCACGCATCCACGAATCCACACAGGAGGTGCAACATGTCCAGCTCGATCAACTTGTTCAAGAAAGTGCGCGGCGCGGCGCTCGCCGGTTTCGTCGTCGGCACGGCGCTGCTTGCGGGATGCGCGAGCAATCCGGCGCAGGCATCGAATCAGTACGGGCAGTACGTGCAGACCGTCGCGGCTGCGCCCGCCGTGCGCCCCGACGCGATCTACGTCTACGCATTCGCCAGCGATGCGAACGACGTCAAGCTCGACAATCACGGCCTGATTTCGAAGCTCGGCTCGGCGATGTCCGGCGATTCGCAAGCGCGGAAGCAGACGCAAGACGCCATCGCGGCGCGCGAGGAAGTCGCGAACGAAATCGTCGCCAAACTGCAATCGATGGGTCTCCCCGCGATCCGCGCCGACGTGCCGCCGCCGCAAGATCGGAGCGTGCTCGTCGTCGAAGGAAGCATCAATACGATCGATGCGGGCAATCGCCGCCGCCGCATGGTGATCGGCCTCGGCGCGGGCGAAAGCAAGGTCGGCGCGACGGTGCAGGTCGTCCTCAAGCCCGCGAACGGCGTGCCGCAACTGCTCGAACAATTCGACGCGAAAGCCGACAGCGGCCACGCGCCGGGCGTCGCGGAAATGGCGGGCGTCGGCGCGGCGGCGGGGCACGTCGCGACATCGCTCGCGGTGTCGGGCGGGCTGCACGCGGTGTCGGAGACGAAGCACGCGGATGTGTCGTCCGATGAAAAGCGCCTCGGCGACACCATCGCCAAGCAGATCGCCAAGCTCGGCCAGGAGCAGGGCTGGATGCCGGCGAAGAGCTAAGGGAAGCGGCGGCCGTTGCGCGGTCCGGAACGTGCTTGCACTAGAATCCGGACGAATGTTCGCTTCGCGAGGCCGCGCATGCCGACGATTGCCCTGATTGTCCTGACCGTTGTCGTGACGCTCGTCGTCGTGTTGGTGATCGCGAATCTGACGAGCGGCGAAAAGAAGATCGAGCACAGGATCGAACGGCTGTACGCGAGCGACGACCCGCAGTTTCTCCGTTCGATGGGCTTGCTGCTCGGTCCGCCCGTGGTCGGCGGCAACCGCTTCGAGGTGCTCGTGAACGGCGACGAGATTTTCCCGTCGATGCTCGAAGGCATTCGCGCGGCGCGAGAGACGATCACCTTCGAAACCTTCATCTACTGGTCGGGCGCGATCGGCGAGCAAATCGCGCAGGCGCTCTCCGACAAGGCTCGGGCGGGCGTATCGGTGCATGTGCTGCTCGACTGGGTCGGCACGTCGAAGATGGACAAGCGCTATCTGCGCATGCTGCGCGACGCGGGCGCGGAAGTGATCCAGTATCACAAGCCGCACTGGACCGGGCTCGGCCGCATGAACGACCGCACGCACCGCAAGCTGCTCGTAATCGACGGGCGCATCGGCTTCACGGGCGGCGTCGGCATTGCCGAGGAATGGACCGGACACGCGCAGGACGAGAAGCACTGGCGCGACACGCATTTTCGCGTCGAAGGCCCGGCCGTCGGGCAGATGCAGGCCGTGTTCATGGACAACTGGATCAAGACGACGGGCAACGTGCTGCACGGCCCGCGCTATTTTCCTGACATCGACGATGCGGGCGACGGCTTCGCGCACATGTTCAGCAGCTCGCCGTCCGGCGGCAGCGACGACATGCAGCTGATGTACCTCATGGCGATCACCGCGGCGACGCGTTCCATCCACTTGTCGAGCGCGTACTTCGTGCCGGACAAGCTGACGATCAACGCGATCGTCGAGGCGGCGCGGCGCGGCGTGCGGGTTCGCATCATCACGCCGGGCAAGCGCATCGACACGCATACGGTGCGCGAGGCATCGCGCGCGTGCTGGGGCGACCTGCTCGCGGCGGGCGTCGAAATGTTCGAATATCAGCCGACGATGTTCCACTGCAAGCTGATCGTCGTCGATGAGTACCTGGTGTCGGTCGGCTCGACGAATTTCGACAGCCGCTCCTTCAAGCTGAACGACGAAGCCAATCTGAACATCTACGACCGCGACTTCGCGCGCCAGCAAACGGCGATTTTCGATGACGACGTCGCCCGCGCGAAACGCATCACGTTCGAAGACTGGCGCCGCCGTTCGCTCACCGAGAAGCTGCTGGAGCGCGTGGCCGCGCTGCTCGATCCGCAGCTTTGACTTTCGCGCATTCCGTGTTGCGAATATTTCTCATCTTGGCCTAAAGATCGCCTGACGAAAGCCGATAAGACGCTCACGCAAACGGGTCTCTCGGTCTACGGCAATCATGCACGGCACCTATAACTTTTGGCTGGTCGCGGCATCGCTCGTAGTCGCCACGCTCGCTTCCTTTACTGCGCTCGATATCTCGGGCCGCATCGCATCGCTTGCGCAGTCGCGCACGCGGCACGTCTGGCTCGCGGGCGGTGCGGCGTCGATGGGCATCGGCATCTGGTCGATGCATTTCATCGGCGTACTCGCGTTCGAATTGCCTATCCCGCTCGGCTATGACCTGAAGATCACCGCCGGGTCGCTCGGCATCGCGGTGCTCGTGTCGTTCTTCGCGCTGCTCGTCATTACGAGCAGGCGTCTGACGATGAAGCGCCTCGTCGCGAGCAGTCTCTTGATGGGCGCGGGCATCGCGGCGATGCACTACACGGGCGATGCCGCGATGCGGATGCAGCCCGCGATCACGTACGATCCGCTGCTGTTCGCGGCGTCGATCGTGATTGCGGTGGTCGCATCGGGGGCGGCGTTGTGGATCGCCCATACGCTCTCGGATGCGAACCAGACGAACGTGCTCGCCAAGCGACTCGGGTCGGCGCTGGTGATGGGCCTCGCGATCACCGGCATGCACTACACGGGCAACGCGGCGGCGGAGTTTCTGCCGGGCTCGATCTGCGGCGCGGCCAACGACATCGACTCGCGCTGGCTCGCGACGACTGTCGTGCTATTCACGCTGACCATTCTGATTATCACGCTCGTGCTGTCGCGCTTCGATGCGCGCACGGCGCTGCTTGCAGGTTCGGTGTCGCGGCTGAACGGGCAGATCGTACGCATGGCGACCTTCGATACGCTGACGGACCTGCCGAACCGCCGCACGATGAACGAGCGCATCGATCGCGCGATCCGAAACGCGCGTCACAGCGACAGCCGTTTCGCGATTCTCTTCATGGACCTGGATGGCTTCAAGACGATCAACGACTCGTTGGGCCATACGGTCGGCGACGAAGTGCTGAAGGCATTCGCGCGACGTCTGCAGGAATGCGTGCGCGGCGGCGACACGGTGGCGCGTCTGGGCGGCGACGAGTTCGTCGTGATGCTCGAACACCTGCACGCGCCGACGGATGCCGAGAAGATGGCCGAACGCATCCTCGATACGATGAAAAAGGGACTCGTCGTCGGGAGTCATCCGTTGCAGGTGATGCCGAGCATCGGCATTGCGCTCTTTTCGCAGGATGGCGACAGCGTCGAATCGCTGCTCAAGCACGCGGACGTCGCGATGTACGAAGCGAAGCGCGGCGGGCGCAGCACCTATCGCTTCTTCGAGGCGAGCATGAACGAGGCGGCGGTGCGGACGCTGCAGATTCAGCAGGCGTTGCACGAGGCGCTGAATGGCGGCCATTTCTATCTTCTGTTTCAGCCGAAGTTCCGAGGCAAAAGCGGCGAACTGGCGGGCGCGGAAGCGTTGATCCGGCTGGATCATCCGGAGATCGGCACGTTGACGCCGCTCGAGTTCATCCCGATCGCGGAGCGTTCCGGACAGATCGTGCAGATCGGATACTGGGTCGTGCGCGAAACGTGCCGGCACATGTCGCGTTGGCGCGCGGAAGGGCGTCCGCCGGTGAAGGTGGCGATCAACCTGTCGCCGCGGCAGATGCACGAGGCGGATCTTGTCGCGAACATCATGACGATCGTGCGCGAGGAAGGCGTCGAGAGCGAGCAGATCATGTTCGAGATCACCGAGTCGGTGGCGATGCAGGACGCGCCGCGCACCATCGAGATGATTCGCGCGTTTCAGGAGAATGGTTTCGAGATCGCAATCGACGATTTCGGCACCGGATATTCGAGCCTCGCGTATTTGCAGCGGTTTCGCGCGAAGCAGTTGAAGATCGATCGGTTCTTCACGAACGGGCTGGATGAGAACGGGCAGGAGGGGCGCGCGATCGTATCGGCGATTATTGCGCTCGCGCATTCGCTCGATATGGATGTCGTGGCGGAAGGCGTCGAGACCGGGTCGCAGCTCGATCGCTTGCAGGACATGATGTGCGATGAGATGCAGGGGTTCTTGCTGGCGATGCCTTTGTCGGCGGATGCGTTTGGGGGGATGCTGGAGAAGGCTGCTGTCGGTGTTTGATTTTTGGTCGTGGAATCCTGTGAAATCAGGATTTCACGAAACGAGCCCGAGGGAAAGCCACACAAAAGACGCAAACACGAACCTCAATCCATCGCCGCATGCGCCACCGACTCCTCCGCCGCGGCCTTCTTCGCCGGCCGGATCAGCAGCAGCAACGGCACCACCAACAACGTCGCGACAAACATCAGCTTGAAGTCGTTGAGATAAGCAATCATCGAAGCCTGCTGCGTGATCGTTTGATTGAGCATCGCCATGTCCGTCATCGAGCCGCCGGACAGCATCGGCTGCATCGCCGGATTGAACGGCGTCACTTGCGCGGCGAGGTCCGCGTGGGCGACCTGCGTGTTGCGCGTCATCAGCGTCTGCACGATCGAAATACCGATACTGCTGCCGATATTGCGCATCAGGCTGTAAGTCGCGGTGCCATCCGCGCGCAACTCGGGCGTGAGCGTCGAAAACGTCAGCGCCGACAGCGGCACGAACACGAGTCCCAGCCCGAAGCCCTGAATCACGCCCGGCCAAACGATATCCGATGCCGACAGCACGATCGTGTAATGCATCATCTGCCAGAGCGCGAACGCCGAAATCAGAAATCCCGACAGCAGCAGGACACGCGCATCGATGTGCTTCAGCAGGCGTCCGGCGACGAGCATCGCGATCATCGTGCCCGCGCCGCTCGGCGCCGTGACGAGGCCTGTCGTCGCGACCGGATAGTTCATCAGGTTCTGCAACATCGGCGGCAACAGCGCGCGCGTCGCGTACATCACCGCGCCGATCACGAAGATGAAGCACGTTCCGGTCGCGAAGTTGCGGTCCTTCAGCAACTGATATTTGAAGAACGAGCGCGACCCGGCCGTCGCCGTATGCGCGATGAAGAACACGAAACTCAGCGCCGCGAGAATCGCCTCGATGCGGATTTCCATCGATCCGAACCAGTCGAGTTGTTCGCCGCGATCGAGCATCGCTTGGAACGCGCCGATCGCAAGGCCGAGCGTCGCGAAGCCGAACGCGTCGAACTTCACCGCGCGGCGCGCGATCTGCGCGGGCAGAAACGTCACTACGCCGAAGAGCGCGAACGCACCGATCGGCACGTTGATGAAAAAGACCCAGCGCCAGTTGTAGCTGTCCGTGAGCCAGCCACCGAGCGTCGGACCGAGAATCGGACCGACCATCACCCCCATGCCCCAGACGGCCATCGCCTGGCCCTGTTTCTCGCGTGGATTGATGTCGAGCAGGATCGATTGCGACAGCGGCACGAGCGACGCCCCGAACACGCCCTGCAACAGCCGCGACGCGACGATCTGCGTGAGCGTCTCCGACAGCCCGCAAAACGCCGACGCGACGGTGAAACCCGCAATCGAAATACACAGCAGCTTCTTCACGCTCAACTGGTCCGAGAGCCAGCCAGTGAGCGGCGTAGCGATCGCGGCGGCGACGATATACGAGGTCAGCACCCAGGTGATTTCGTCCTGGGACGCCGACAGCGTGCCCTGCATATGCGGCAGCGCGACGTTCGCGATGGTGCTGTCGAGCGTCTGGATCAGCGTGGCGAGCATGATCGAGACAGTCAGCATGCCGCGGTTCAATGGCGCTGCGGCGCGTTCCGTGGGGACTTCGAGGGACATGGACGTGGCCGCAAGGCGGCGGCTTTTGTAAGTACGATGATGATAAGCAGGCTTATTATAGAGCGGCCGCGATCTCGCGCAATGCGGTCAATTACCGGGTGTACACGAGATGCGCGCATCGAAAGGCGTTACATATAATCGCGCGATGGAAACCCAACTCGACAAACGCTTCGGCTTTCTGGTCGCGGACGTGGACCGCCTGTGCGGCAACCGCTTCGACGTGCTGGCGAAGTCATCGCTCAATCTGACGCGCGCGCAATGCCGCGTGCTCGCGTATCTCTCGCATTACGGCGAGGTCAATCAGGCGCGGCTCGCCGAGCTGCTGGAAGTCGCGCCGATTTCCGCCGGCCGTCTGCTCGATCGCATGGAAGAGGGCGGCTGGATCGAGCGCCGCCCGAATCCCGACGATCGTCGCGAGCGTCAGGTTCGCATGACCGCGAAGGCGGAGAAGGCGCTCGACCGCGCGCGGCGCGTCGGCGACGAGATCGCAGCAGAAGCGCTCGCGGGCTTCAGCCGGCAGGAAAGCGAGCAATTGATCGCGCTTCTGCAACGCGTGCGCGGCAATCTGAGCCGTATCGTCGATCGGTGATTCATCCGCGCTTGGATCGCCGATTGCTTTAACGTTGTCCGCAAGCGTCGTTGTCCAGCGCCGCCATCCATCCGGAGAAGATCGATCATGAACAAACGCACCGCACCGTTGGCCGTCCTCGCGCTGTCCGTCGCCGCTTTCGTCTCGATGCCCATCGCGCAGGCGCAAGACACGGCCGCATCCACGCCGAAGCAGATCAAGAAAGCCCAGCGAAAGGAAGCGCGCGCGAAGAAGAACGCCGAGCTGAAGCAACTCGAGCAGGACGGCTACAACCCCGCTGGCGAGCAGACCAACTATCCGCAGAATCTGCAAAACGCGCAGTCGAAGATCAATGCGCAGAAGGCGGGCAAGCCGGCGCCCGCATCGACGCCGTAATCGGACGCTTGTTCCGGGACGACGCGGAAAACGCCATCCGCGTCATTAAGGCAGTCGATACGACGAGATCGCGTTGATCGCAAAGCGCGCGACGCATGATGCGGCAATCGCGTGATGTCCGGGCTCGACGCCGACGGCGGGATACGGCAGTATCTCGGCATCAGGCGCAAGTTCCAGATATGCGACGAAGAGCCGGAATACGGCCGATGTATCGGGGAGGCCACGCATGCGATGGCGGTCATGGCTGTTGATCTTCGCCCTGTGCGACGCACACGCGGCATCGCGCTACTACGCGCCCGTGACGTTTTATCCGCACGACGCGGTGCGGGTATCGCGTTTCGCATCGAAGACCGGGGCGATGCAGGTGCCTTACGGCGCAGGCGCGAAAGTCGAGGAAGGCGACTTCTATATCGTTTCGAATGCAACTTTCAAGGCGCTGACCGCGCAAGTGCAACGCGATGGCACGATCGCGCTCGTGCAGTCCGAGTGGACGCCCGAACGCGCCGCGAGCCAGATCTGGACCATCGACAAGGAAGGCAGCGGCTTTCGTCTTTACTCGAAGCTATATGGACGTTACGTGACGCTCGGCGCGCGTGTCGAGCTCGAAGCGCCATCGGGCGATGCGCGGCAGAACTGGAGCATCGAAGCCGATGCGAACGTCGTGACCATCGCGGCCACCGGCACGAAGACGGGACTCGTCGTCGGGCATCATGCGTTGCGCGACGGTGCGTCCGTCGAAGTCAGTGCGCAGGCCGGACAGTGGCGTCTGTACAAGACCGGAAGCGATGGCGGCGATCATGCGTATCGCACGCTCGATGCTTCGGCGCGCTCGACTTACGACAACATCGGCAGGCGCTATCACTTGAGCGCGTATGCACCCGATGCGATCGAGGCCGAACGGCTCGGCGGTTTTCGCTGGACTGACTATCATCCGTCGGGGCTGTATGTGTCGAAGGGCGAAACCGTCGTGATCGATGTGAACGGTCTCGCCGACGATGGTCCCGATGGCCTCATCGTCATGGTCGGCAACAAGAACGGCTTCTATCGGCGGCAAGCCGCGGGCGATCCGCAAACGATCCTCGCGACCGAAGGACGCAACGCGTTCGTCGCATCGCGCGATGGCTTGCTCTACTTCGAATACATCGACAGCGGATACAACGAGCGGCCACGTACGTCGATCGATGTCATCGTGCGCGAAGGCGGCAAGCCGGTGCCGTTCTATGTCGAAGGTGCGACGACGCCCGCCGAATGGCGCGCGATGCTGCAGCGTCATGCGGATGCGCCGCTCGTCGAGATGGTCGGCAAGCGCACGATGTTCACCGTCGCGCGCGCCATGTACGACAAGTCGGGCGCAGCGGATCCGGCCGCATTGCTCGATTATGTCGAGCGCATCATGGGCTATCACGACGAACTGTCCGGACTCGATGGCACGGAAGCACTCGATGCGCCGTCGCCGTTGCGCGTGCATTTCGTGCAGGACGCGATTTCGACCCACGCCGAGTTGCAGAACACGTATCTCTACGCGACGTACTACATGATCGGCCTGCCGCTCAATAGCGCGGCCGAGACCTTGCTCAAGCCCGCGAAAGCCGACGAATGGGGCGTATGGCACGAGATGGGACACATGTATCAGCAATGGGACTGGACATGGCCGGGCGTGACGGAGACGACGGTGAACGTCTATTCGCTGCATGCGCTGGAACGCCTCGGCACGCCGATGCCTTCGCCGCTGCTGCAAGTCGTCGATGCGCGCGGCAAGAAGAATCGCATCGATCTCGCGGCGCAGTATTTCGCGCAGCCGTCACGCAATTTTCTCGACGATGCGTCGTTTCCGATGCCATCGGAAGCGCTCTGGATCAGGCTCGTCATGTACGAGCAGTTGCGCCGCGCACTCGGCAACGGCTTCTATGCGCGGCTGCACAAGCTGTATCGGCGGCATCCGCTGACGGAGGATGAAGGCGGCGACCAGAACGAAGTGCAACGCTTCGTGCTGCGTGCGTGCATGGCGGCCAATCTCGATCTGACGGATTTCTTCGAGCGATGGGGACTGCCGGTCGATGCTGGCACGCGTGCGGCGATTGCCGGGCTGAAGCTGAGCGCGCCGAAGACCGATTTGACGCGCACGCGGATTTAAGGCAAAAAAACGCCGACGCATGCACGCGTCGGCGAAGTCCTGGCTTTTACGAGGGCTGCCAGAAACGCTTCAGTTCCTCATGCTGCATCCGCGAGCCGAATGGTCTGCTGTTCTTTGCGCCGCGTCCCCGGCCGGCCGATGAGCGCGCCCGGCACATTACCGATGCCGAACGCGGGTCGCGCGAGAAAGAAACCCTGCGCGAGCACGTGCGGCCACTGCGCAATCCATTGCGCCTGCGCGGCCGTTTCCACACCTTCGACGACGATCGCCACCTTCAGCCGCGTAAGAAGCGTGAGCACCGACGAAAAGACCAGACACGCGTTCGGGCAGCGCGGCGCTTCGGCGAGCAGTTCCTTCGCGATCTTGACGGTGCCGAAGTCGATCGGTCCGAGCGCGGCGAGACATGAATAGCCGGTGCCGAAATCGTCCATCGCGACGCTCACGCCCTTGTTCTTGAGACGCCGCACGACCTTGCGCATCGCCGGCATGCGCGCGAGATCCTCGCTTTCCAGCAGTTCGAGTTCGATGCAATCGGGCGTGATGTCGTGCGCGCGGCAAATCGATTCCATCCGCTCGGCGAAGCCCGGCAACGCCGCGACCGATGGCGGGACGTTCACGGCGACCGAATAGTGTGCGCCGCCACTTTCGCGCCACTCGCCAATTTCGGACGCGACCGCGTCCAGCACGAACCATGTCAGTTCGCGCATGATGTCGGCGTCCTTGAACGCCTCGCTGAATGCGCCTGGCAGCAATACGCCGTATTCCGGATGACGCCAGCGAATGAGCGCTTCCATTTGCGCGAGTTCGCCGCCGTGGACTCGGTAGATTCCCTGATAGGCGATGCAGAATTCTCCGGCCTTTAGGCCTTCGAGTATGCGATGCCTGAATGCATGATCTGACTCCGGCGCGGCTTTCGCGACAGGCGAGCCGTGTGTCGTTCTTTTCATGCTCTAGCCATCCCTCCCAGTTGGTCGTGGAAGCGGTTGCACGAGTCGTGCCAGAAACTATGATCGCGCGTCGTCCAATCCAAGTAAATTCGGTGAGCCCCTTGGAGACAACGTTTGCCTCTTAAGGGGAGCGTTTGCGCTTGCGTGTGGACGCATCGTTCAGCCATCCCTAGTCACGTACGCAACCGTAACGCGTGATGGTCTGTGTGGGCTGGCGCACATAACGCAAGCACATATTGCGCTGCATCGGCATGGCGTTTTGCAGTTTTGTATATAGCGATTCCGGAACATTTGTAATCCCGACTAGTGCCGGCGCCGGGAAAATGATCGCTGCGAACGGCGGCGCGCACCAAAAATGGGACACGCGGCGCTTCCGCACAGGCGACCGCCGGTCGATGAGCATGGGTATGCCGCTGTCTTCGCTTACGACAGTCTTTCCGCGACGTCGACCGTCAGGCGGTCGCGGTTTCGGCGACAGGGCGCATGCGTTCCAGCGCGCTGCCATCCTCGCGGAACAGATGCACATGGCGAATGCTGAAGCCCGCGTTCAGGCGCTGTCCTTCGACGGCCGTCGATTCGCCCGAGCCTTTCACCTGAATCACGAGTTCGTTCGGCAAACGGACATGCAGCAGCGTCTCGCCGCCGAGATGCTCGATCACCATGACTTCGCCTGCAAGGCCGCTGTCGATATCGCCGCCGCCCGATTCGACGAAATGCTCGGGCCGGATGCCAAGCGTAAGCGTCTCGCCCGCGTGCACGGACGAAGCCGCGAACGGCAGCGTCAACGACTCGCCGCCCGGCAATTCGATGGTGACGCCCATAGCATCCACGCGCATCACGCGCACATCCATGAAGTTCATTTTCGGCGAGCCGATGAAACCCGCGACGAAGCGATTGTGCGGCGTGCGATACAGCTCCAGCGGCGAGCCGATCTGTTCGACGCGTCCATGATTCAGCACGACGATGCGATCGGCCATCGTCATCGCTTCGGTCTGATCGTGCGTGACGTAGATCATCGTCGCATTGAGCTGCTTGTGCAGCTTGATGAGTTCGAGGCGCATCTGCACGCGCAATGCGGCGTCGAGATTGGAGAGCGGCTCGTCGAAGAGAAAGACTTTCGGCTCGCGTACGATGGACCGGCCGATCGCCACGCGCTGACGCTGCCCGCCCGACAGCGCGCGCGGACGCCGTTCGAGCAACTGGCCGATCTGCAAGATCTCGGCCGCGCGATGCACGCGTTCCTTGATCTGCGCTTCGGGCAACTTGAGCATGCGCAAACCGAACGCGATGTTCTCGTACACCGACATGTGCGGATAAAGCGCATACGACTGAAACACCATCGCGACGCCGCGTTGCGAAGGCTCGAGTTCGGTGACGTCCTCGCCGCCAATCAGTACTTGCCCTGAGTCGCAGCGTTCGAGTCCGGCGATGGTGCGAAGCAAGGTCGACTTTCCGCATCCCGAAGGACCGACGAAAACCATGAACTCGCGATCGGTCACTTCTATGTCGACGCCCTTCAGCACGTCGACGCCAGCGAATGCCTTGCCGATCTGCTGCAAATGAACTGCGCTCATGCGTTGTCTCCCGTTTGCTGCTGCGGCAGCGCAGCATCCGATGCGTCGTCGAATTTGTTCTTGACAAGCTGTTCGCGCCAAAATATACAATTGTAAAACCGAAATTACAAGTGAAACGACGCGCACCAGGGATCACGAAGGAACGCACCAGAGAAGCCGTATCCGCTCGAAAAATACCAAGGAGACAGGCATGAAGAAGCGCTTCATTCCGGCCATGCAAGCCGGTCCGATCAAACACGCCGCGGCAGTCGCGCTCCTCACGGCGAGCGCGGCGTTCGCAACATCGAACGCGCAGGCCTGGACTCTGAAGGAAGCGGCGCAGCCGTATTCGGGCACCACGATCAAGGCCATCTTTCTCGATCGTCCCGGCTACAAGGCCGCGCAGCAACTCATTCCGCAGTTCGAAAAGGAAACGGGCATCAAGGTGCGCTGGGAAGTGATTCCCTATGAGAATACGCGCGAAAAGGAAGTGCTCAACTTCGTCGGCGGCGGCGACCAGGACATCGTGCTCGTGGACGTCGTGTGGATCGGCGAATTCGCGAGCAACAAGTGGCTCGTGCCGATCAAGAAGTTCACCGACGATCCGAAGCTCGCGGATCCGAATCTCAACCTGAAGGGCTTCTTTCCGATCCTGCTCGATTCGTTCGGCTCGTGGGACAAGGTCACCTACGGCCTGCCGTTCGATAACTACTCGGGCCTGATGTTCTACAACAAGTGCATGTTGAAGGACGCGGGCTTCGACGAGCCGCCGAAGACCTGGGACGACTTGCTCAACACCTACGCGCCGAAGCTCACGAAGGGCGACAAGTTCGCGTTCGCGCTGCAATCGCGGCGAGGCGAAACGCAGTCGGCCGATAGCTTCATGCGCGTGCTGTGGCCGAACGGCGGGTCGCTTCTCGATGCGAACTTCAAGTCGAATCTGATGTCGCCGCAATCGCAGGCGGGCCTCGAATATCGGCAGAAGCTGATGAAGTACATGCCGCCGGGCATCGTCGACTTCGATCACGCCGAAGCGGTCAACGCGCTTGCGCAAGGACAGGTCGCGATGATTACCGAATGGTCCGCGTTCTATCCGACGCTCACCGATCCGAGCAAGTCGAAGATCGGCAACTGTCTCGCGATCACGACCGAACCGAAGGGACCGGCCGGACTTAAGCCCGCGCTCGGCGGCTTCTCGCTTGCAGTGAACGCGAAGTCGAATGCGAAGAAGCAGGCCGCGTCGTGGCTCTTCATTCAATGGATCACGTCCGAAGCCATGGCGAAGCCTTATCTCGAAGCGGGCGGCGTGCCGGCGCGCATGGCGATCTATGAGGACAAGGCCGTGCAGGACAAGTATCCGTTCGTGAAGCCGATGGTCGAATCGTGGCAGGGCGGCGTGCCGGATTATCGTCCGCGCTTCCCGGAGTGGCCGGCGATTTCAGAAGTTATCGGCGAATGGGGCAGCAAGATGATGCTCGGCCAGGTGACGGTGAAGGAGGGCGCGCAGACCATCGGTCAGAAGACCGAGGACATCCTGAAGAAAGCGGGCTATTACGACGGCAAGAAGCCTTTGCTGAAGTAATTCTGTTCACGGGACCGGAGGCGATCGAATGGCATCACCTGTAATGCATGCGCGCGGACCGCGCAAGCCCGCGCGCTACTTCGGCGTCCTGCCGCGTTCGCCCGCCTTCTGGTTCCTGATACCCGCGATCGCGGCGCTCGCGATCATCGGCATCTATCCGCTACTGCTTGCGCTCTATAACTCGTTTCATCAATACAAGCTCGCGGACCTGGCCTCGGGCACGCCGTTCGTCGGCGTCGATAACTACATCGCGACGCTGACCGATCCGACCTTCTGGGAAGCGCTCGGACGCACGGCATTGTTCCTGTGCGTGACCTTGCCGATCGAAGTCGCGCTCGGGCTCTTTGCAGCGCTGCTGTTGCATCGCACGGAGCTGCCGTGGATGCGCGCGGCGGCGCGCGTGAGTCTCGTCATTCCGATGGCGACGACGTATGCGGTGGTCGGGCTCATCGGCCGCCTGATATTCAATCGGCAGTTCGGCGTGGCGAACTATCTGACAGGTCTCATCGGCATTCCGCCGCAGGACTGGCTTGCGGACCCGACGCTCGCGTTCGTCTCCGTGATGATCATGGATATCTGGCAATGGACGCCCTTCTGCGCGCTGATCCTGCTTGCCGGGCTTTCGATGGTGCCGAAGGAAGCCGAAGAAGCAGCGCGCCTCGAAACGCCGAAGTGGAGCATGATTTTGTGGCACCTGCAGCGTCCGTATCTTCTTCCGGGTCTCACTGCGATTCTGATTCTTCGTTCCGCCGATATGCTGAAGATGTTCGACGCCGTCTTCACGATGACGCGCGGCGGGCCCGGCGCCGCGACGGAATTCATCAGCGTCTATATCCAGCGCGTCGGCTTTCGTCTCTTCGATCAGGGCATGGCTTCCGCACAGGCGATCATCCTGCTCATTCTGACGATCGTGCTGTCGCGTCTCTATATTCGCTTCGTGTATCGGGAGGCCGCGTGAGTTCGATAGGCATGCAAGGCACGCAACGCGCAAAGCGCGCACGCGCGGCAAGAAAACGCGCTACTGTATGGCACTTTCTGGGCCTCGTCGTAGTGTTCATGTCGTCGGTGTTTCCGTTCTACTGGATGGTCACGACGAGCCTCAAGAGTCAGGCCGATGCGCTCGCGTATCCGCCGAAATGGCTGTTCTCGCCGACGTTTCATCACTACTCGGCAGCACTGTTCGAACATGACGTCGCGAGCAGTTTGCTGAACTCGCTCATCATCGCGAGCAGCACGACCGTCCTCGCTATCCTGCTTGGCACGCCAGCCGCTTATGCGCTCGCGCGCTACGAATTTCGCGGCAAGGAAGACCTCTGGTTCTGGTTCATCTCGAACCGCATGGTGAGCCCCGTCGTGCTCGCGGTGCCGTTCTTTCTGATCGCGACGAAGCTCGATCTCGTCGATACGCATATCGTGCTGATCCTGCTGTATCTGACGTTCTCGCTGCCCATCGTCGTATGGATCTGCACGGACCAGTTCCGCAACATTCCCGTCGAGCTCGACGAAGCCGCGCGTCTCGATGGCGCATCGCCGTGGCGCGTGTTCTGGCGCATCAATCTGCCGCTCGCGATGCCGGGCATCGTCGTATCGGCGATCTTCGCGTTCATCTTCTCGTGGAACGATCTGCTCTATGCGCTCGTGCTCACGCGCAGCGACGCGATTACCTCGCCGGTTGCGGCAACGAGCTACATGAGCGGTTATGAATTGCCCTGGGGCGAGATCATGGCGACGGGCACGCTGATCGTGCTGCCCATGGTCGTGTTCGCGCTGGCCGTGTCCGGGCGATTGGTGCAAGGGCTCACGATGGGCGCGGTGAAATAAAATCGCGCGGCCTTTCATTGAACAACAGGACAACATGAGCAAGAGCGCACCGCCCATCGCCATCGCGGAAGCGGACGATTCCATCGATTCGGAAGAAGAACTGCAGGCGCGCGTCGCGTGGCATTACTACGTCGGCAATCTGACGCAGCAGGAAATCGCGCAGCGGATCGGAAGCAATCGCGTGCGCGTGAACCGGCTGCTTGCGGCGAGCCGCGAGTCCGGCCTCGTGCAGATCACGATCAATAGCAAGATCGTGCCATGCGTCGCGCTGGAAGAAGCGCTCGCGAAACGCTTCGGCCTCGAATGCGCGGTGGTCGTGCCGAGCGGCGCGAACAACGAGGCGAACAATGCGGCGCTCGGCATCGGCGCGGCGTCGTACTTCGCGAGGCAGATAGTTGCAGGGCAAACTATCGGCCTCGGCTGGGGCCGCACGATCCGCGCCGTGTTGCGCGCGCTGCCGCAGCGCACGTACGGCGCGGTGTCGGCGGTGTCGCTGCAGGGCGGGCTGTCGCATTGCCCGAGTATCAATACGTTCGATATCGTGTCGGACTTCGCGAACATCTGCCGCGCCGACAGTTATCTGTTCGCCGCGCCGATCTACGTGAGCAGCCAGAAAGCGCGCGACGTGATCCTGCAGGAAGAAACCGTGCGCGAGACCTATGAACTCGCGCGCAGTGCCGATCTCGCCTTGCTGACGTGCGGCGATCTGACGGAATCGCTCGTCGTGACATACGGCATCGACAATCCGGAGCAATTGCGCACGTTGCAGAAGGCGGGCGCGGTCGGCGACATGCTCGGCCACTTCATGGATGAAGACGGGGAGCTGATCGATCATCCGTTGAATCGACGCACCGTTGCGATCACGCTGGACGACCTGCGCAAGATCAAACGCGTGATTCTCGTGAGCGGCGGCAAGAAGAAATTTCATGTCACGCGCGCGGCATTGCGCGGGCGTTATCCATCCGTGCTCGTGACCGACGAGGACACCGCAAGACGCCTGTGCGACGAGCCCTGAAGACGACACCATGACGACCATCGACAGAAATCGCGAATTCGCGGGCAAGACCGTGCTCGTCACGGGGGCGGGCAAGGGCATCGGTCATGCAACGGTTCATCTGCTGATCGAGCGTGGCGCGCGTGTCATTGCATTGAGCCGCAGCGCAGCCGATCTCGATCTGCTGAAGAAGGAGACGGGTTGCGAGATCATTGCCGCCGATCTCGCCGATGCCGACGCCGCACGCGAAGCGGCGCGCGCCGTTCAGCCCGTCGATCTGCTCGTGAACAACGCGGGCATCGCGGTGTTGGAGCCGTTTCTCGATACGACCGTCGAAGCCTTCGATCTGACGATGAACGTCAACGTGCGCGCAGCGATGATCGTCGCGCAAGAGTGCGCGAAGAACATGATCGCGCGTGGCGCGGGCGGTTCGATCGTGAACGTATCGAGCCTGTCGGCGAATGTGGGCTTCGCGCTGCACGCGTCGTATTGCGCATCGAAAGGCGGACTCGACGCGATGACGCGCGTCATGGCCAACGAGCTCGGCCCGCACGGCATACGCGTGAACGCGGTGCTCCCGACCGTCACGATGACCCCGATGGGTGAAAGAGCGTGGAGCGATCCCGCAAAATCCGAACCGATGCTTGCGCGCATTCCGATGAACCGCTTCGTGGAGCCGGTGGAAGTCGCGCGCACGATTGCCTATCTGCTTTCCGACGATTCGAGCATGGTCAGCGGCGTGAGCCTGTTGGTCGATGGCGGATTTCAGGCGCGCTGAGATTAGCTTCGCGATTCAATCAACGACACCGGAGACTTGTAATGGCCGATTCACAGATGACCGCGATCGTATGCCGCGCGCCGAAAGACTATCGCGTCGAACGCGTGCAACGCCCGAGCGCGGCGAGAAACGAACTCGTGATCCGCATTGCGGCATGCGGCATTTGCGCGAGCGATTGCAAATGCTGGTCGGGCGCGAAGATGTTCTGGGGCGGCCCGAATCCGTGGGTCAAGGCGCCGGTCATTCCGGGACACGAGTTCTTCGGTTATGTCGAAGAACTGGGCGAGGGCGCGGAAGAACATTTTGGCGTGAAGAAGGGCGATCGCGTGATTGCCGAGCAAATCGTGCCTTGTGCGAAATGCCGCTATTGCAAGTCGGGCGAGTACTGGATGTGCGAAGTGCATAACATCTTCGGCTTCCAGCGCGAAGTCGCCGATGGCGGCATGGCCGAATACATGCGCTTTCCGCCGACGGCGATCGTGCATAAGATTCCGGACGGCATTTCACTGGAAGATGCGGCGATCATCGAGCCGCTTGCGTGCGCGATCCATACGGTAAATCGCGGCGATATCCAGTTGAGCGATGTCGTTGTGATCGCGGGCGCGGGGCCACTCGGTCTGATGATGACGCAAGTCGCGCATCTGAAGACGCCGAAGAAGCTCGTCGTGATCGATCTCGTCGAAGAGCGGCTCGCGTTGGCGCGCGAGTACGGCGCGGACATCACGATCAACCCGAAGACCGACGATGCGCTCGAAACGATTCGCGCGATCACCGATCGCTATGGCTGCGACGTATATATCGAAACGACCGGCGTTCCTGCGGGCGTTACGCAAGGACTGGAGCTGATTCGCAAGCTCGGCCGCTTCGTCGAGTTCTCCGTGTTCGGCGCGGATACAACCGTCGACTGGTCGATCATCGGGGATCGCAAGGAGCTCGACGTGCGCGGCGCGCATCTCGGACCGTATTGCTATCCGATCGCGATCGATCTGCTCGCGCGCGGACTCGTCACGTCGAAGGGCATCGTCACGCATGGCTTCACGCTCGACGAGTGGGACGAAGCCATCAGGATCGCGAATTCGCTCGATTCGATCAAGGTGCTGCTCAAGCCGTAACGACTGCCGGCGTGCGCGTCGCGATTCCGATGCATGCGTTCGCGCCGGAGACGTTCGAGTCGTTCAGGATCTGATGATGTGAAACCCATGCGCCATGCGTTGCATTGCATGGCGCATCGTTCACGAAAGCGACACGCCCAGCAACTTGCCGATTCCATATGTGCAAGCGGCCGCGATCATTCCGATCAACGCTTGTCGCACGGCGGAAAACAGCGCGCCCCGTCCATTGAACAGCGACGTGAACACGCCGATGCCCGCAAGCCCGAGTCCGCTCAAAACGATGCATTGCACGATGCCTTCCGTACCGCTTGCCCAAAGAAAGGCGATGGCCGGAATGATCGCGCCCACGGCGAACAACGTGAACGATGCGAGCGCGGCCGTCCAGGGATTGCCGCCCAACTCGCGCGGATCGAGGCCGAGTTCTTCGCGCGTCAGCGTGTCGAGCGCCTTGTCCTTGTCGCGCATGATTTGCGCGGCGACGCGTTTCGCTTCGGCTGCATCGATGCCCTTTGCCTGATAGATGAGCGCGAGCTCATGCCGCTCCGCGTCGGGCATATGATCGAGCTCGTCCTTCTCCCGCGCGATTTGCGTGCGCGCGAGTTCGCGCGCATTCGTGACAGAGAGCCATTCGCCGAGCGCCATCGATGCCGCGCCCGCGATGAGTCCCGCGAACGCCGTGAGCAGGACCGTTTTGCTATCGCTGCCTGCACCCGCGACGCCCATGATGAGGCAAAAGTTCGACACGAGGCCATCGTTCGCGCCGAGCACTGCGGCACGTAAATCGTTGCCCGATGCGACGCCGCGATGCCACGACTCGGCCGCTGCGATCGCACCGCCTTTACTCAGCCCTTTGCTGCGACTCGCGACTTCCTGCACGATATCCGCGTGATGCCGCTCTTCCGCCGACATCTGCGCGGCATCGGGTTGGCCGGCATATTTATCGCGATCGGCCATTTCGTTTGCGGCGACCGAGCGCAACACGAAGTCCGGTCCGAACGCGCGTGCGAGCGTACGCATGATCCGCGTTTTTGCGCTGATGCGATGCGTTCGAACGGACACGCCATTCGCGCGCAATTTCGCGGCCCATATGTCCGCATGACGGCGCTCCGCTTCGGCCAGCTCGGCATAGACGCGCCGCTTGTCGTCCTGCTTTTCCGCTCGTGCGAGCGTGTCGTAGAGCGCGGCGCTGTCGAGTTCGTCCGCGAGATTGGAGGTAAAGCGCTTGAGTTCCGTCTGGGACGCCATGACGTCACCTTTTTCGTTCGTCTCGTTGATTCAAGAGTAAAGACGAACGACATGTCGCGTTGCTAATAGCCCTACGATGCGCGCTGAGTGAGAATTGAATCGCGTCTCATCGTCGTCATTGTTTAGATGGGGCTTGATTGAATCTCGAATGGAGCGACGTGCGAATCTTTCTCGCGACTGCGCGAAGCGGTACGTTCGGCGCGGCAGCGAGGAGCGTGTTTCGCCTAAAGCGAAGATCGTTTTCGGCAGCAACAATCGCGATGCGCAGGCAACGATGTGCGCATCGGGTGCCGGCTATGCGGTATTGCCGTGTCCGTCAGGCGATGCCGATGCGCGCCTCAAGCGCCTCGATGTTGGTGTAGCGCCAGCCGGAAGAGACGTATGGTTGGTTATCACCGCGATCTCAGGCGAGTCGCGCGCTTGCGAGCTTTATTGAACGAAACGATGCCGACGCTAGGCGAAGGTATCAATCGGTATCAATCGATTAGCGATGCAACTAACTGTCCTTTGCACTTATCCACTTCGAATCCGAGCCCAGGCCAGCAAAAGAATCGAATGAGACAGCAGTCGGAGTTTTAGGCAATCAAAGAACTACTTCAAGGCCGCGCACCAAATCGATGCGTATTAGCGAAGCTATCCGCAGGCGCTACACGATCCAAGCTCGATTTTTAAAGCGGCGCTACAATCCCGATGCCTAAAACCGACTGGCGCCCCACACAGTCGGCTATTTGCGATATCCGCTGAAACCACTCAAAAAGCCGGAGCGCTCATGACCACGCTTTCCATTAACGGCCAGAATCATTCGGTCGATGCGCCACCCGACATGCCGCTTCTCTGGGTATTGCGCGACATCGTAGGACTCACAGGAACCAAATTCGGCTGCGGCATTGCGCAATGCGGTGCGTGTACCGTTCACCTCGATGGCGTCGCGGTTCGTTCATGCGTTTTACCGATTGCCGCCGTTGGCGATCGCAAGGTGACGACGATCGAAGGCATCGGCGAAACACCCGCCGGCAAGAAAGTGCAAGCGGCCTGGCGTTCGCTCGATGTCGTGCAATGCGGGTACTGTCAGTCTGGACAAGTCATGTCCGCCGCGGCATTGCTCGCGACAGTCTCCGATCCCAACGACTCCGATATCGATGCCGCGATGGCGGGCAACATCTGCCGCTGCGGCACTTATCACCGCATTCGCGCCGCCATCAAGCAGGCCGCAAAGGAGGCGTGACATGTCGCAAGGATTGATCGAGGCGGGGCGTCATGCGGCTCGCGCGGGATTGTCGCGCCGCACGTTTCTGAAGTTCGGCGTGACCGCCGGCGTCGCTGCAAGCGGCGGATTGCTGATCGGCTTCAGCTTGCCGGCCGCGAGCCAGGATCAGGGCAAAGGCAAGTCGGTTATCGGAGGCGATGGCGTCGAGTCCGCGCAAGAAGGCGTATTCGCACCGAATGCGTTCGTGCAGATCGACAAGAGCGGCAAGGTCGTGCTCATCATGCCGAAGGTCGAAATGGGACAAGGCGTCTATACCGCGTTGCCCATGTTGATAGCCGAGGAGCTCGAAGTGCCGCTCGATAGCGTCACGATCGATCATGCGCCGCCGAACGAAAAACTTTTCACGGACCCGCTGTTGGGCGGTCAATTGACAGGCGGTTCGACGTCCGTGCGCTATGCGTGGGAGCCGTTACGCAAAGCGGGCGCGGCCGCACGCATGATGCTCGTCGCGGCGGCGGCGCAGGAATGGAAATGCGATCCATCGTCTTGCCAGGCGCAAGGCGGCAAGGTTATGCATGCATCGGGAGAACGTAGCGCGAGTTATGGCGAGCTCGCCGAAGCGGCCGCGAAATTGCCCGTTCCGCAAGACATCAAATTAAAGGATCCGAATAACTTCAAGATCGTCGGCACGCCGGCGAAAAGGCTCGATTCGCCAGAGAAGGTCGATGGCACTGCAATGTTCGGTCTCGATGTGCGCTTACCCGACATGGTGTATGCAGCGATCGTGAATTGCCCCGTGTTCGGCGGAACGCTCGCATCCGTCGACGACAGCAATGCGAAGAAGATTCCCGGCGTGCGTCAGATCGTAAAGTTCGACAATGGCGTCGCGGTGATCGGCGATCATACGTGGGCCGCCAAACGCGGCGCGGCTGCCTTGCAGATTCAATGGAACGAAGGCGCGAGCGCCAACGTATCGACGAAGCAGATCGTCGACGACATGGCCAATGCATCGCAGCGCACGGGCGCGGTGGCGCGTAAGGAAGGGAATGTCGACAATGCGTTTTCCAATGCGAAGACGCGCGTCGATGCGGTGTACGTTCAGCCGTTTCTCGCGCATGCGACGATGGAGCCGATCAACTGCACGGTGCACGTGCGCCCGGATGGTTGCGATATTTGGCTTGGCACACAAGTGCCCACGCGTATCCGCGATGCCGGAATGAAAGCGACTGGCTTGCCTGCGGAAAAGATTCATGTGCATAACCATTTGCTCGGCGGCGGCTTCGGCAGGCGGCTCGAATTCGACATGGCCACGCAGGCGCTCAAGATCGGCAAGGCGCTCGGCGTTCCAGTCAAAGTAACGTGGTCGCGCGAGGAAGACATTCAGCACGACATGTATCGGCCGTGCTATTACGACAAGTTATCTGCGGGACTCGATGCCAACGGCAAGCCGGTTGCATGGACGCATCGCATCGTCGGGTCGTCTGTGCTTGCGCGTTTTGCGCCGCCGGCAGTAAAGGATGGGGTCGATCCCGATGCCGTCGAAGTGGCATCCGATCTTCCGTACGACTTGCCCAATCAGCTCGTCGACTATGTGCGGCTCGAACCGCATGACGTGCCCACCGCATTCTGGCGCGGCGTGGGACCGACGCGTGGCACGTTCGTCGTGGAAAGCTTTATCGACGAATTGGCCGTGCAGGCGAAAGTCGACCCCGTCAAGTATCGGCGAGATCTGCTTGGCAAGTCGCCGCGCGCACGCAACGTGCTCGATGTCGCGACGCAGGCGGCGGGCTGGGGACAGCAATCCGTGCCGCAGGGACAAGGGCGCGGCGTTTCGGTGATGCACGCATTCGGCAGTTTCTTCGCCATCGTCGCGGATGTCGCTGTCGACAAAGACGGCGAGGTGAAGGTGAATCGCATCGTGTGCGCCGTCGATTGCGGCATGGTCGTCAATCCCAATACGGTTGAAGCGCAAGTGCAGGGCGGCATCATATTCGGCATTACAGCCGCGCTCTATAGCGAAATCACGATCAAGGACGGACGCGTCGAACAAAGCAATTTCACCGACTATCGAATGCTGCGCATTCACGAAACGCCGCCGGTGGAGGTGCATATCGTCAAAAGCACGGAAGCTCCTGGCGGCATCGGCGAACCAGGCACAGCGGCGCTTGCGCCGGCTATCACGAATGCGATCCATGCCGCAACGGGCAAGCGATTGAGGCGCTTGCCCGTAGGCGATCAATTGCGTAGCGCCTGAGGAGCCCGTCATGAAGAACGCATTCAAGCCTCTCTTTGCGATGCTGTTTGCATTGGCGTCCTCGGCTCATGCAGCCGACGATGCACTCGTCACGCGTGGCGCCTATCTCGCGCGAGCAGGCGATTGCGTCGCTTGTCACTCGACTCAAAAAGGCAAGCCGCTCGCAGGCGGTTTGCCGATGATGACGCCGTTGGGCGCGATCTATACGACCAATATCACGCCCGATCCGGACACGGGAATCGGCCGCTACACGGAAGAGGACTTCGCGCGCGCCTTGCGCGAGGGCGTTGCGAAGGATGGGCATAACCTTTATCCGGCAATGCCTTACCCTTCTTATGCAAAGATAAACGACGAGGACATGCATGCGCTTTACGCGTATTTCATGCATGGCGTCACACCCGTCAAGCAGGCCAATCGTGAGCCGGACATGAAATGGCCGCTCAATATGCGCTGGCCGCTTAAGCTATGGAACGCGGTCTTTCTGGAAAAGGGCGTTTATCAGAACAAATCCGGAAAGGATGTCGCGTGGAATCGTGGCGCTTATCTCATTCAGGGACTCGGACATTGCGGCTCATGCCACACGCCGCGGGGCATCGCATTTCAGGAAAAAGGACTCGACGAAAGCAATAGCGCCTATTTGACGGGCGGCTTGCTCGATAACTGGTTCGCTTCCAACCTGACGGGCGAGCACAATACTGGCCTCGGGCGCTGGTCGGAGCAGGACATTGCCAGCTTTCTCAAGACGGGCGCGAACGCGCACGCGTCTGCATTCGGCTCGATGACGAGCGTCGTCAACAACAGCACGCAGATGTTGAGTGACGACGATCTTGCCGCGATGGCGCGCTATTTGAAGTCGTTGCCCGCGTCGGGGGGCAATGGCGGACCGCGCTATTCATATGATCCCAAAGCGACGAAAGTGTCCTTGTCGCGTCCGGCCGCATCGGATTCGGGAGCGCGGGTCTATACCGCCTATTGCTTGCATTGTCATGGTGCGGACGGCCGTGGCTTCGCACCCATGCTTGCGCCGCTCGCGGGCAATCCAAACGTTCTGGAAAAGGATGCATCGTCGCTGATCAACGTGACGCTGAACGGCACCGGCGATCTGGTTATCGGCGGCGTGCCCGCGCCTTACCCGATGCCGCGCTATGCACCCGTGCTGAACGATCAGCAGATCGCGGACGTACTTACTTTCATCCGGGGCGCGTGGAACAACGGCACGCCGGCTGTGCAGGCATCGGACGTGACGAAGATGCGCAAGGCGACGCAGTGAGTGTATGGGTCAGGAAGAAAAATCGATGACATCCAGGTGAATCGAACTGGATGGATGCGCGAGGAATTTGCGATGCACACGTGCACTGATGCGCTCATAACCATCGCTCAGGGCTTTTAGCAAGCGCTCGTCGCTTGCTCCTGTCGGTGCCCAAAAGCACTGTTCCAACGCCTTGCGCGTGATGTTGCATTGAATGGCCTGCTCGCGAGAGAACGCGACGAAGCTGACGGAGGCGCGGTCCGCCGAAATAGTGGCATGGATCAGGAGCTTGCTCGTCATGGTTCGACAGGAGAGATACGTTTCGCTGAATTTTATTGTGTCAGAATTTGGTGAACTCGCGAATCCTCGAATGAGCGCGAAACGTGCGCAAACGGCCAGAAGCAGGCGTTTTTCGCTTCAAGGCGGTTCCAACGCGGGGACAAACTTCATATGAATGAATCGAACGTTCGTATTCGGCGTTCACCGACGTTAAAGATTTGCGGAGTAGTCTGAGGTGCAACCTGCGGGATTCGACGCCGCGCGAGATCCCATACCGGCAACAACGGCGGGGTTGTCCATGAATGTCCATGAAAAATGAAAAGAAAAGCATGCTCAGGTGTACTACTCTAGGAACGATCATCCGAAGCGGCGCGGCACACCGCATCAGCAAGCGGGTCGTGCGGCGCATTCCCGGAACTTCACCGGCAACGTCTACGCGGCTTCTGTTGCGGCGGGCGTTGTCGCCAGCAGGAGCGGAACATGAAGCATCCATCGTTGATGGATCCCTGGAGCCGTACCCTGGCAATGCTCGACAGCCTTCCGAACCGCCCTTCGGAAGCGAACGAGAAGCTCTCACTGATGACACGACCGCTCGTACGGAATGTCCAAGGCAAGACCGCATGCATCGGATCCACCGACGGGCATTGCGTCAATATTCGCGTGCTGGAGCGCTTGAGCGAATCGACGCTCTCGCTATCCTGGCACGATCCCACGTCGTTCAATTACTCGGAGCAGGTCTGGGCCCTTTGCACTGCCCGCAAGCGCGGAACGTGTGCCTTGAGCGGTCAGGCGATCAGGCGCGGACAGCCTGTTTATAGGCCGAGGCGTGTCGGCAGTTCGGTCCCGCTCAATAGCGGCGCAATGATTCTGGCGCTTGCGCTCACTCCGGCTGAACAGGAAGCGAGCCTCGTTTCCGAGTGATCGGCTTTCGTCCGCGAGACGCGTGCGCGAAGCACGCGTCTGTGGCCATGCGCGACCTGCCTTGATGATCCAAAGGGATGCGTTATCGCGTATCGTCTGATGAGCGGACGATGACCAAGCTCGTTCAAGTTCAGGTGTATCTGCGAGCGCGCTAACGACATCTGCGTTTTTCTTGCAAGAGCGCTTGGCTTGGGCGTTATCCATATAAGATCTGCAAAGGATGGCAATCGTGCGTCGCGCGGACGCATTACATTGCTCATTCCATTCGCCGCTTGCAGAAATCTATGGGAGGAGTTATGGCCACATTGGCACAGTTGGAAAGCCAGATTCAGAAATTGCAGCGTCGCGCGGATGTATTGCGGGAAAGAAAGTCGATCGAGGTCATCGCCAAAATTCGGGCAATGATGGACGAGTTCGGCTTGACCATTGCCGATCTCGCCAAGGCCGGTTCAGGCACGCGAAAAACACGCGGCCGTCCTGCGGGTTCTGGTCAATCGGCCATTTCCAGAAAAGGAGCGACCAAGTCCAAGTTGCCGCCGAAATATCGCGACCCGGAATCGGGCGCCACCTGGAGCGGACATGCTCGTCCGCCCGCTTGGATCAAGGATGCGCCTGACCGCAGCGTGTATCTGATCAATGGTGCTGCCAGCAAGAACGGCGCGCGCAAAAGAAAGAGTGCACGGAACGCCGCTGCCTAAAGGTAAGGGAAGGCTTAGGCGAGCAAGGGACTGCGCACGCGGGAAAAACCGCTTGCCCGATCATAAGCAAGCCCGATCTGCAATACGCCAAGTTCGCCTTGCGTCGGTCCAATGATTTGCAATCCGGCCGGCAAGCCGCCGGCACCCAATCCGGCTGGCGCGCTTAGCGCGGGCAGCGATGCCATCGTCGCCGGAACGACGGTCTCCATCCAGCGATGATAGGTATCCATCTCGCGGCCGTCGATAACATGCGGCCAGTCCAAGTCCGCATCAAACGGAAAGACCTGCGCCGAAGGAAACACGAGATGGTCAAAACGATCGAATAGCGCATTGATTGCCTGATACCAGGCCGTCCGATCGCGAATTGCACGGGACGCATCTTCTCCCGATAACTTCAGACCTCGTTCAATCTCCCATACCGCTTCCGGTTTGAGCAACTTTCTCTTGGCGGCGTCGCGATAAAGCGGCGCATTGGTGCCGGAGAAGGTAAGGCTGCGCAAATCGATCCAGGCTTTCCATAGACAGTCGAGATCAAAGTCGATATCGGCAGCCTCCACGATGCAGCCCGCCGTTTCGAAGTGACGCAGCGCCGATAAATACGTCTCCATCAAACCCGCTTCCATCGGCAGATGTCCGTTCAGGTCGCCGAGCCAGCCAATACGCGTGCCGCGCACATCGCGCTCGAGCGCGTTCGCGAAGTCGGCGGGCTTGTCGTTTCTGCGTGAAAGAGGCGCGCGGACGTCGAAGCCGGCCTGTACCGACAACAATAGTCCCAGATCGGGAATGGTTCGCGCGATCGGCCCGGCGACGCTGAATTGCTGGAAGAAGACGTCGTCGCTTGGCGCATACGGCACGCATCCTGGCGTCGTGCGAAAGCCGAAGACGTTATTGAATGCAGCGGGCGTGCGCAGTGAGCCCATCATGTCGGTGCCGTCCGCGAAGGGCAGCATGTGCAACGCGACGGAAACCGCCGCGCCGCCGCTGCTTCCGCCCCCCGAACGCGATTGGTCGAAGGCGTTGCGCGTGGTCCCATACACCGGGTTATAGGTATGTCCGCCCAAGCCGAATTCCGGCGAATTAGTGCGGCCAATGAATATCGCGCCCGCGTTGCGCATGCGCTCGAAGATGACGGCGTCCATCTTCGAAAGTTCGCCTGCATAGAGAGGAGAGCCTTTCGTCGTGACCATTCCCGCGACGGGAAGGATATCTTTGGGCGCTTGTGGAAAGCCATGCAGAGGTCCAAGGCTCTCTCCGCGGGATAGCTGTGCATCGCGCTCGGCGGCGAGAGAGCGTAGTGCATCGCGATCCTGCATCGCAACGATCGCATTCACGACAGGATTGAAGCGATCGATTTGCGCGAGATAGGCGTTCATCACTTCGACGCACGAGACGTCGCGCGCATGAATTGCTCGAGTCAGCGCGATAGCTTCGAGCGAAACAATATCCTTATCGGGCGTTGAGACGGACTTTGCGTCGAGTGCGGTCATGGCTATGTCGTGAATGGCAGACGGATTCAGCAATGAAACTCGGGAAGAACATGTGCGGCGACTTCTTCGATGATATCGCGCGCGGCTCGTCGTTCCGATGTGATGTTGAGCGTCACATGATGCGTTCCGTTCTCGCGCATCTCGCGCAAGAGCGCAACGAGCGCGCGACGTCCCGTGCGATAGCCGAGCGATATGTCGACAGCGGGTTCGTTCGCATCTTCGCTGAGATCGAGCCGCATTGCGACGCCGAATGCACGAAAAGCGCCGGACGTCGCGCGATCGACCGCAGCACGCCACATGCTATATCGCCCGCGCTGAGCTTGCGGCTCGCGATGATAAGTCATCCAGCCAAGCGAATGACGCGCAATCCAGTCGACGCTCTGACCGCCCGAACCGACGGCGAGCATTGGAATGGAAGTGTTATGGCGAGGCAAAAGATAGAAGTCGGGCGCGCCTCGAGGTGCATGATCGGGGATCACGCGAGAGGGCACGGTGACGGCAGCGGCGAGCGTTTCCCAATGTTGCCTGTACAGATCGCGCCGTGTATCCGGATCGCGGCCGAACGCGGCGTATTCCGGTGGACGATCGCCTGAACCGACGCCCAGTATGAAGCGTTGCCGAGACAGGGCGTCGACGGAGATTGCGCCTTTGGCGACATGAAGGGGATGTCTGAGCGTCAACACGATTGCGCCGCTGATGAGCGCAATGCGTTCCGTGTTCGATGCCAGCGCGCCGAGCAGCACCCAAGGGTCGAGATGTCCGACCGGATCGGGATACTCGATACTATTGAGCGGCACGTCGCGGACCCAGAGCGCACGAAAGCCGAGCCGGTCGGCCAGCCGCGCCAGCGATAGCTGTTCGCTGTAGTCGACGACGCTATCGTTATCGCGCGTGATCGGCAGCGTGATGCCGATAGAGAGCTTGTCTTGCGCGAAAACCGAGTTCGCGATCGGAGACGACATTGGAGTGTTTTCGCTAGCGTTCATGACACGCGTTGCGTCGAGGAAAGGGTCCGACGCTGATGGTATCACTGCCTTGATAAACGATGCCCGGCGCGATAAAGCACCAGGCATCGTTGAAGCGCGAGTCTTTAAGCAGCGGGCACTAGGCTGCGCCGAGTGACGATCGATACGACATACGTGACGATGACATTCACGACGAGTGCAATCAGGCCGATATAGACCGGCCACGAAGCATCACCGAGATGGACGACATAAACCGGCTTGAGGCCTTGCGAGATCGCGAGGCCGGTGCCCAGCACGATACCGAACAGCCAACCCAGAAATAGGCCGGGCGTGGTCAATCGGCGCGTATAGAGCGTGAACACGATGGCCGGGAATATCTGCAGAATCCATACGCCGCCGAGCAACTGCAGGTCGATCGCATACTGTGTCGGCAGGAACACGATGAATAGCAACGCGCCGAATTTGACGACGAGCGATACGAGCTTCGCCGTCGATGCTTCAGCCGTGGATGACATGTCAGGCGATACGAGTGGACGCCACAAGTTACGGGTGAACAGATTCGCTGCGCCGATCGACATGATCGCCGCCGGCACGAGTGCGCTGATCGCGATAGCCGCAGCCGCGAAGCCCACGAACCACGAGGGAAACAGCGTGCCGAACAACGCCGGCACGACATCCGATGCCGACTTCACATGCACGCCCGCCGCGATCGCCATATAGCCCAGCAGCGCGATCAAGCCCAGAAGCAGCGTATAGGCTGGCAGGAAGATGGCGTTCTTGCGCACCGTCATCGCGGATGAAGACGAGAGCACGGCCGTCATCGTATGCGGATACATGAATGCGGCGAGCGCGGAGCCGAGCGCGAGCGATGCATAAGCCGTGAATTGTCCCGGCTTGAGAATGATGCCCGTCGGGCCACCTTTCGCCTTGAAGTATTGATCGGCCGAATCGAATACATGCGCGTAACCGCCCAGCTTCAAAGGAATCAGCCATACCGCCGCGATCACGACGATATAGATCATGATGTCCTTCACGAAGGCGATCATCGCGGGGGCGCGCAGCCCGCTCGTATAGGTATAAAGCGCAAGAATCACGAATGCGATGATGAGCGGCAGTTCGCCCGTCACGCCGAGGCCCTTGATGACAACTTGCATGCCGACGAGCTGAAGCGCGATATAGGGCATCGTTGCGACGATGCCCGTGATCGCCACCGCAGCAGGAAACCATTTGCCGCCGTATTCGCCCTGCACGTAATCGGCGCCCGTGATGTGGTTTTTCGCATGGGCGATCTTCCACAGTTTGGGCATCACCGCAAACACGAACGGATAGACGATGATCGTATAGGGCAGTGCAAAGAAGCCATACGCGCCGACCGAATACACAAGTGCCGGCACGGCAATCACGGTATAGGCCGTATAGAAATCGCCGCCGACGAGAAACCATGAAATCAATACGCCGAACTGGCGGCCGCCGAGGCCCCATTCGTGAAGCTGTGTGAGATCGCCTCGCTTCCAGCGCGCGGCGAAGAAGCCGACGACGGTCACGAGCACGAAGAATGCGATGAAGATGGTCATCGCGACCGGATCGACTGGCGTGAGATCGTTCATTTCAGGCCCCTGTGCACGATGTAAAGCAGGAGCGAAGTGAGCGGCACCCACAAGAACTGATACCAATAGAAAAACGGAAAGCCCGCGAAGGAAGGCCGTGTGTCGTTATAGAACGGCAGCCAAAGCAGTGCGACGTAGGGTATAAAAAGCGCAACCCAAAGCCATGGGCCACGGGGCGCATCGTTATCGGATTCCAAAGCTATTCTCCTCGTGAATCGGCGCTGATAAGAACTTGCCGGCGCGCGGCCTCCGCGAATGTTCTGCCGATGGGAGTGAGCGCCGCGCCGCGAACGGCTGCGCATTATCCAACTAATTCGCTTTTATTGCCGGACGCCTAAGAGATGGAAAGGGCTTGTGCCAATCGATGCTTACGCAAGGCTTTCCGCGTCCGCCGAATTCGACGAATCGCCGATAGCTTTGGTCATTTCATGCCTTCAAAAACGCGCGATACATGCTTACGAAGTTATGACGCGCGGAGAACTCGCTCGCATGCCGGCGAGCATCGCGCGCTTGCCGCCGAAGCCTGCAAGCTTGCGATATTCGAATCCGCTTTCGATGAGTGCGCGTTTGACAATGCCCGCGCTGGTGAACGTGGCGAAGGTTGCGTCGTCTTTTGCCATGCGCGCCAGCGAAGCGAATACGGCGGGCGTCCACATGTCCGGATTCTTGGCTGGCGCAAAGCCGTCGAGATAGATGGCGTCCGCTGCAACGCCATGATCGGCCAGGCGTGGCAAGAAGTCGGCGGCGTCGCCATAGCCAAGCGTCAACCTGACCGCGCCGGCAACGAACGTTCGCCGATGCACGCCGCCTTCGAGCAGAGGCCATGCGCGAATGAGCGCGTCGGCCAGCGGCGCGATAGCGGCATCGTCGATGATCGCCGCGTGCGCCGCGCGTAGATCGTCTGCGCGGAATGGATGCTTTTCTATCGATACGTATTCGAGCGTCGGCGGCCGATGTGCATCGTCGAGCCACGCGGCCCACGTCGCAAGGAAATTGATGCCCATGCCGAAGCCGGTCTCGAGCACCGTGAAGCCATGCTTGCCGCGCCAGCGCGCGGGCAAGTCATTGCCATCGAGAAAGACATGGCGCGCCTGAGCCAGCGCGCCCGCCGCGCTGTGATATATGTCGTCGTGACGCGGCGAATACGGGGTTCCGTCACGGAACACGAGCGATGCCGGAATCAGCGGCGCTTCCATCGTTCAGGCATCGGGCGACGATTGATCGAGCGTGATGCCCAGTTCGCCTGCCATTTGCTGAACCATTGCGCGCAATTGCGTGACTTCATGAGCAAGGCGCTTTTGCTCGGACTTCAACGCTTCGAATTCGGAAAGGGAATAAGATTCGCCGCCTTGAGTTTCGCGCGAAGGCATATCGCTCAAGCTTACTTCGCCGCAAAGCAGATGCATCCAGCGGCTTTCGCGCTCGCCCGGTGTGCGCGGCAGCTTCACAACACGCGGCGGATCATTCGCGGCGAGTTCATCCAGAAAGCTCTCGACCGATGATATATCCGCGAACGAATGCAGCCGCGCACTGTTCGCGCGCAACTCCGCCGCGGTTTGCGGGCCCCGCAGGAATAGCGTGGCAAGTAGCGCAACTGACTGACTCGGCACGCCGAGCACGCGGTTCACGTTATGTTCGAAGCGCGGCACACGGCTGCTGCTGCCTTCGATGACGAGACTCAGGCGTTTAAGGCCATCGATCGTCGTCAGCACTTCGTCCTCGCTTACGCTCATCACCGGGGCGCGTGCGGTCTTCTGATTGCATCCCGCGGTTAGGGAATTCAACGAAAGAGGATAGGTGTCAGGCACGGTATGCTGTTTCTCGACGAGCACGCCGAGCACGCGGGCTTCAAGCGGCGTGAGTTCGCGCAGTGCGGGACGGGGTGTGGCTTCAGAGGGCGTGTTCATAAGCGTGATTGACGTGCAGTAAGACGCCTATCATACCGGCGCCGCAGGAAGCTTCTGTCATTCACGCACCTCGATGCAGCATGAAGTTCATCCAGCGCACGTGCATTGTCCGGCAGCGATGCGCTGTTTTGGTGCAAAAGATCGCGACGGCGTATTCGTAGCGTGCTTTATATAAGGAGGCGAACCGCTTTAATCATTGGCATCGAAGTTGCTTTTTCTGCATCGGCACTGGGCTGCCCGCGCAATCGATGCTTCACACAGCAATGGTGTGACGGATAAGTGAGCATCGCGCTTCGAGGTCGCCTATCGACGTACCATGCGGTCGGGTGCGTCGCGTCTTTCGGGCTCTTCAAGCGTTTGCGAGTGCAACCAGAAATACGAGCGAAGGGGAATCGACGCCCCGGCATGCACTTCATTTGGAAGACCGGCTATGACGCAAGCATTCTTCAACGAGATGTTCGAGCGCAGCGATCTGGAGGCGCGCGGGTTGCCGGCGGTGGCATTTCGCGGCGTGGGTGATCCACGCACGCATTACCGCGATTTCATGGCCTGGCTTTCCGCTCAAAGCGAGCAGCAGATCGATCTCAAACGCGCCGAAGCGGATCTCAACTTCAGGCGTGTCGGCATAACCTTCGCGGTCTACGGAACGAGCGATCTGCCCGGCATCATTCCGGAGCGCACGATTCCATTCGATGTCATTCCGCGCATCTTCCCCGCCGATGAATGGCGCGCGTTGGAGCGCGGCCTGCGGCAGCGCGTGAACGCGCTCAACCGCTTCATCCACGATATCTATCATCAGCAGGACATCATTCGCGCGGGCATCATTCCCGAGGCGCAGATACTCGGCAACGCTCAATATCGTCCCGAGATGCGTGGCGTCGATGTTGCGCGCGATATTTACGCGCACATCGCGGGCATCGATATCGTGCGAGCCGGGCAGGGTGAGTTTTATGTGCTCGAAGATAACTTGCGCGTGCCATCGGGCGTTTCGTACATGCTCGAAAACCGCAAGATGATGATGCGGCTATTTCCCGATCTATTCGCGCGCAATCGCGTGGCGCCGGTGGCGCACTATCCGGACTTGCTGCTCGATACCTTGCGCGCGGCCGCGCCCGCGGCAGTCGAAAATCCGACCATCGTCGTGATGACACCGGGGATGTATAACTCGGCTTATTTCGAGCACGCGTTTCTGGCGCAGCAGATGGGCGTCGAACTCGTCGAAGGGCAGGATCTCTTTGTCGAGAACGATTATCTGTATATGCGTACGACACAAGGGCCGCAGCGCGTCGACGTGATCTATCGCCGCATCGACGATGATTTTCTCGACCCGCTCGTGTTCCGGCCGGATTCCGCGCTCGGCGTGCCGGGTTTGATCGGTGCATACCGCGCGGGTAACGTCTCGTTATGCAACGCGGTGGGGACGGGCATCGCGGACGATAAATCGATCTATCCGTATGTGCCGGACATGGTGCGCTTTTATCTCGGCGAAGAGCCGATTCTCAACAATGTGCCGACGTGGATGTGCCGCAAGCCGGATGATCTGAAGTATGTGCTCGACCATCTTCCCGAACTCGTCGTAAAGGAGACGCATGGCGCGGGCGGTTACGGCATGCTGGTCGGCCCGGCTTCGACCGCGGCGCAGATTGCCGAGTTTCGTGCTGTGCTCGAAGCGCATCCGGAGAAGTACATCGCGCAGCCGACGCTCGCACTTTCCACCTGTCCGACATATGTGGAGACAGGAATCGCGCCGCGTCACATCGATCTGCGTCCGTTCGTGCTATCGGGCACTGAAGTGCGAATGGTGCCGGGAGGCCTGACGCGGGTTGCATTGCGGGAAGGTTCGCTCGTCGTGAATTCATCGCAAGGCGGTGGCACAAAAGATACGTGGGTACTCGAGCGCTGAGGTCAGTCATAAATAAAGCGCTGCGTCACCAAAGACAACGACAAACAACCGGGATCACCCATGCTGAGCCGTACCGCGGATCATCTCTTCTGGATGGCGCGCTATACCGAACGCGCCGAAAACACCGCCCGGATGCTCGATGCGAACTATCAGCTCTCGCTTTTGCCGCAGTCCGATGAGTATGCGGAACTGGGATGGCGCGCGATGTTGTCGATATCGGAATTGAGCGGAATTTATTCAGCCGCGCATCACGGCATGAAAAGCCGCGACGTGATCGACTTCATGGCCCGCGATCTGTCGAATCCTTCGTCCATCGTCAGTTGTTTGCGTGCTGCACGCGAAAATGCGCGGGCCGTGCGCAGTTCGACCAACAGCGAGTTATGGGAATCGCTCAACACGACGTGGCTCGACTGTCAGCGCATGCTTGCCGACGGCATTCTCGAGCGCGAACCCTATACGTTCTTCGAATGGGTGAAGTTCCGCTCGCATCTTTCGCGCGGCGTGCAGCTCGGCACGCTCGTAAAGGACGATGCGTTCTATTTCATGCGTCTCGGCACTTTCATCGAACGGGCGGACAATACAGCGCGCATTCTCGACGTCAAGTTTGAAATGATGGAACAGCGCGCGGATACTTCCGCACAGCCGTTCGATTATCACCATTGGGTGGCAGTGCTCGGTTCGGTATCGGGTTTTGAGGTGTATCGCCGCGTTTATCGCGATGTCATTACGCCCGAACGCGTGGCGGGGCTGCTGATTCTTTATGGCGACTGGCCGCGTTCCCTTGCAGCGAGCATCGCAGAAGTGGAGCAGTTGATCGGCCACGTGACGAAAGGGCGGGATACGGAAGCGGCGAGGCTCGCCGCGCAATTGAGTTCGGAACTGAAGAACGGGCGCATCGTCGACATCCTGAAAGGCGGATTGCACGCTTATCTCGTGGATTTCCTCGCGCGCGTGAACGATCTCGCAGGCCGTGTGAGCCGCGACTTTCTGTTGCCGATCGAGCCGGAACCGCCGATGCAATCGCAAACGCAGTCGCAGTCGCAAAGCAAAGGCTGAGCGCGTGCGTTCAGCGCTTGGCCGCCGCCGCGACGACACGATGCACGAAGCGGAGCTTGTCGATGACAGGCGGCGCGAGCGTGAACGGATAGCCGTCGGGCATGCCGAGGCTGCGATTCAGGCTATTCAGGACATAAGTGAGTGGAAACCAGCGTTTCATGAGGTTATCAAACGTGGTTTCGTCGACGGGCGTCTGATCGGTAAGCGTCGGCTCGTGCGGACTATCGGGCACGAGCACGAGGCCGCACGATACGGCGGTATCGAGCGTGTCGACGATATGCAGATAATGCGCCCAGGTCTCCGCCCAGTCTTCCCACGGATGCATCGTGGCGTAGGCACTGATGAAGTTGTCTTCCCATTGAGCGGGCGGACCTTCCTGGTAATGGCGGTCGAGTGCGGCGGCGTAGTCGGCTTGTTCGTCGCCGAATGCAGTGCGAAACGGTGCGATGCGGGCGGTGTCCGCGATCAGGCGATCAAAGAAGTAATGCCCGGATTCATGACGGAAATGACCGAGCAAGGTGCGATACGGCTCGTGAAGCGCAGAGCGCGTTTTCTCGCGATGAGCATCGTCAGCTTCAGCGATGTTGAGCGTGATGATGCCGTTGTTATGGCCCGTCATTACGCCATGGCCTTGCGCATCGGCTTCGAGAAACTGGAATTCGAGGCCGCGCTCGGGATCTTCCTGACGCGACCTCACGGGCAGGCCCAACTCGGAAAACGTGTACAGCAGGCGGCGCTTCGCGGCTTCGATGCGATACCAGTAGACGCGGTTTTCCGGATTCGAGAGGTTGGGAATGGTGCTCGTCAATTGGCACGAGCAGCACAGCGGGTCGGCCGGATCGACGTCGGGCGCAGGAACGACCCAGTTGCAGACATTTTCGACCACGTAGTTATGGCACGGCCGATAGAGGAGATCTTTGGCGAGCGGATGCAGGCTGCGCCAGCGACCGTCCCCGTTTTCTTCGAAGGCGCTGATCTGACTGATCTCGGGCACATAGCCGAGCCGCGCGCCGCAGTTTTCGCAATGCGTGTTCTCGAAGAACACGAGCTGGTTGCAGCGATTGCAGTGAAAGGTCTTCATCGTGTGGTCGGCGGAAGTGTTATTGCGCGAGGTTCAGTGTGCGCGCTATCGGCGAAGCAGTCGCAAACATCGTGCCGTAGTCAGAACGTTTTTTCCATGACAAGCAGAAAAACGCGTTGCAGCGCGGCTTGTGTGCGCGGCGTCAATTGAGCAAAGGAGTCCGGTGTGTCCATTCGTGTCGCGTTGAACCATGTCACGCACTATCGCTATGACCGGCTCGTCGGTCTTTCGCCGCAAGTCGTGCGCTTGCGGCCTGCGCCCCATTGCCGGACGCCGATCGTGTCGTATTCGATGCGTGTCGAGCCAGAGGATCATTTCATCAACTGGCAGCAGGACGCGTTCGCGAACTATCAGGCGCGACTGGTTTTCCCCGAGAAAACGCGCGAATTCAAGGTAACGGTCGATCTCGTTGCGGAAATGGCCGTCTATAACCCGTTCGACTTTTTTCTCGAACCGGCCGCCGAAAAGTTTCCATTCAGCTATGCGCCAGAATTGCTGCATGATCTCGCGCCTTACATGGTCAAGCGTGAGCCGACTCCGCGCTTTGCCGCATTTGTCGAAAGTATCGATCGCTCCCCGCGCGCGACGATCGATTTTCTCGTCGAATTGAATCAAAGGCTATCCCACGAGATTCGCTATCTGATCCGCATGGAGCCGGGCGTGCAGACGCCCGAGGAAACGCTTGAAAGCGCGGCGGGTTCGTGCCGGGATTCGGGCTGGCTACTCGTGGAAACGCTGCGTCATCTCGGGCTGGCGGCGCGCTTCGTGTCGGGCTATCTGTTGCAGCTCGCACCGGATACCAAATCGCTCGATGGCCCGAGCGGCACCGAAGTGGACTTCACCGACCTGCACGCGTGGTGCGAAGTGTTCCTGCCTGGAGCGGGCTGGATAGGCTTCGATCCTACTTCCGGCCTGCTCGCCGGCGAAGGACATATTCCGGTCGCGTGCACGCCGGAGCCGGACAGTGCGGCACCGGTCTCTGGCGCGATTGACAAATGCGAAGTCGAATTCGTTCATGCGATGTCGATCGAGCGCGTGCTCGAAACGCCGCGCGTGACGAAGCCTTATAGCGAGGAAGACTGGAACGCGGTGCTGCGTATGGGCGAGCAGGTGGATGCGCGATTGAATGCATCCGATGTGCGTCTCACCATGGGTGGCGAGCCGACTTATGTTTCGGTTCGCGATCGCGATGAACCGGAATGGAACACCGATGCGCTGGGCCCGACGAAGCGCGCCTACGCCGTTTCGCTGATGGACAAGCTGCGCGCGCAGTACGGCGCAAGCGGCTTCCTGCACATCGGACAGGGCAAGTGGTATCCGGGCGAGCAATTGCCGCGCTGGGCGCTGTCGCTTTTCTGGCGCGCGGATGGCGAACCGTGCTGGCACGATCCGTCGCTTTTTGCGGACGAGCGGCAGCCCGCGTCTTACACATCGGATGACGCCGCGCGCTTCATTCGTCATCTCGCTGGCAAGTTGTCTTTGGATTCAAAATACATTCAACCCGCCTACGAGGATACGTGGTACTACCTGTGGCGCGAACGCCGCTTGCCGGTGAACGTCGATCCTTTCGACTCGCGTCTGGACGACGAACTCGAGCGCGCCCGGCTGCGGCGTGTGTTCGATGCAGGACTTCCGTCGATTACGGGCTACGCGCTGCCGATTTCGCGCGAAGACGCCCCCACGATGCAGCCGGGCCGCTGGACCAGCGGTCCGTGGTTCTTCCGCGACGAGCGCATGTACCTGATTCCGGGCGATTCGCCGATGGGCTACCGTTTGCCGCTCGACTCGCTGCCGTGGGTTTCGGAAGGCGATTATCCGTGGCAGCACGCGCACGATCCGTTCGCGCCGTCGACGCCATTGCGCACCGCGACTGAATTACGCATGCAATATGCGGATTTGGATAATGAATCGCGCATGCAAAATGCCGATGCGGTCGGAACGCGGCATGCAATGGCAACGGGTCCGTCGCGGGAGCGCGTCCCGCAACGCGGCGAGTCGGCTGGCTGGATCGCGCGGACCGCTGTGTGCGTGGAAGCGCGTGACCCCGCGCGCGCGGCCGGTCCGAAAGCGGAAGCCGACGCCCTCGAAAAGCTCGGCAACGGCAACAAGCTGATGCATGTCTTCATGCCGCCGCTCACCGAACTCGACGACTATCTCGATCTGCTTGCGGCCATCGAAGCCACGGCTTCCGATCTGAAGATTCCGGTCATTGTCGAAGGCTATCCGCCGCCGCGCGATGCGCGTCTCAAGATGCTCCAGGTGACGCCGGATCCGGGCGTGATCGAGGTGAACATTCATCCGGCTGCGAACTGGAACGATCTTGTCGAACACACGGAGTTCTTGTACAACGCGGCGCACGAGTCGTATTTAAGCCCCGAGAAATTCATGCTCGATGGCCGGCACACCGGCACCGGCGGCGGCAATCACTTCGTGCTTGGCGGTGCGACACCCGCCGACAGTCCATTCCTTCGTCGCCCCGATCTGCTTGCGAGCCTGATCGCGTACTGGCATAACCATCCATCGCTGTCGATGCTGTTTTCAGGGCTTTTTATCGGTCCGACGAGTCAGGCGCCGCGCGTCGACGAAGCACGCAACGATCAGGTCTATGAACTCGAGATCGCGTTCGCCGAACTGCAAAGACAACTCGACATGCTCGGCGGACGCGGCAATGCCACTGTGCCGCCGTGGCTTATCGACCGCATTTTGCGCAACATCCTGATCGACGTAACGGGCAACACGCACCGCGCGGAGTTTTGCATCGACAAGCTGTATTCGCCCGACGGACCCACTGGCCGGCTCGGCCTGCTCGAACTGCGCGGCTTCGAAATGCCGCCGCACGCGCGCATGAGTCTCGTGCAACAACTGTTGTTGCGCGCGCTCGTTGCACGATTTTGGAACGCCCCCTATACCGCGCGACTCACGCGCTGGGGCACCGAACTGCATGACCGGTTCATGCTCGGCACTTTCGTGCAAATGGATTTCGACGACGTGCTCAGCGAGTTGCGCGAAGCGGGCTTCGCATTCGAGCGAAGCTGGTTCGCGCCGCATTTCGAGTTCCGCTTCCCACTCGTCGGCGCATACGATACGAACGGCATCGCGCTCACGATCCGCAATGCACTCGAACCGTGGCACGTCATGGGCGAAGAGGGCGCGATCGGCGGCACGGTGCGTTTCGTCGATTCATCCGTCGAACGTCTCGAAGTGCGCGTGCTCGGACTGAATGGCAATCGGCATGTCGTAACTGTCAATGGCGAGACGCTGCCGCTGCAACCTACAGGGCGCGTAAGCGAATACGTGGCCGGCGTGCGCTTTCGCGCGTGGTCGCAAGCCGCATCCCTGCATCCGACCATCGACGTACATGCGCCGCTTACCTTCGATATCGTCGATACATGGACCGGACGCGCGATCGGGGGATGTCAGTACCACGTCGCGCATCCGGGCGGACGCAACTATCAAACCTTCCCGGTCAACGCCTATGAAGCCGAAAGCCGCAGGCGCGCACGCTTCTTCGCGACAGGACACACGCCCGGTGCGATGCATGTCGAAGCCCGCGAACGCAGCCTCGAATTCCCGTTCACGCTCGACCTGCGCTATCGTTGAAGTGCAATCATCATTCGAATAAAGAACAGAGACGACATTGGCCTATCAATCGACCTTGCCTTTCGACATCGCCTCGGCCCGCATCGATGCGCTCGCGCTGCTGCGCACGCTGCCCGCGCGCGAAGGGCATTGGGACGAATTGCGCGACGCGGCAGGCCAGTTGCGTGAGCCCTGGCGTCAGTTTTTCGAATTGCTCGGCGAGCAGGGCGTCGAGCGGCTCGACGATGGCGTCGCCGCCGTCGCGCAGCAGGTGCGCGACAACGACATCACGTACAACGTGTATGCCGATAACGGCAAGCCGCGTGCGTGGTCGCTCGATCTCCTGCCGCTCATCATCGATGAAGAAGAGTGGGCGCTGATCGAGCGCGGCGTTGCGCAACGCGCGCGCTTGATGGAAGCGATCGTCGCGGATGTCTATGGTCCGCAGACATTGCTGCATCGCGGCCTGCTGCCGGGCGCGCTCGTCTTCGGGCATCCCGGCTACTTGCGCGCGGTGAAGGGTTTCATGCCGCCGTGCGGCCGCTTTCTGCAGATCGTCGCTGTCGATCTCGCGCGCGCGCCATCCGGCTCGTGGACGGTCATCGCGCATCGCACCGAAGTGCCTTCCGGTTTGGGTTATGCGCTCGAAAACAGATTGATCGTCTCGAGCCTCTTCGCCGATCCCTTTCGCGCGATGCATGTGAGCCGTCTCGCGGCGACCTATTCGCAACTCATCGCGACGATCGCGCAAGCGGCTCGCGCGACGATGCACGATGACGACGACGGCCGCAGCGATGCATCGAACGATGCGCCGCATATCGCGTTGCTGAGTCCCGGCCCATTCAGCGAGACTTACTTCGAGCATGTGTTTCTCGCGCGATATCTGGGCGTGACGCTCGTCGAAGGCAAGGACCTCACGGTGCGGCACGACAAGCTCTATCTGAAGACGCTTGCCGGCCTGTCGCGCGTGCACGCAGTGATACGGCGTCTTGACGATGCATTCTGCGATCCCGTCGAATTGCGCGCGGACTCCACCATCGGCGTGCCCGGCTTGCTGCAGGTCATGCGTGCGGGCAATGTGATGGTGTCGAACGTGCCGGGCGCGGGCTTCACGGAATCCCCCGCGCTCAACGCGTTTTTGCCGGGCATTGCGCAAGCCTTGCTGGATGAAACTCTGGAATTGCCGACGGTGCCGACATGGTGGTGCGGCGAAGAAGCCGCGCGGTCCGAAGTATTCGAGCGCCTCGATCACGCGCTCATCGCGCCGACATGGCCTGGCGCGCAGGCCGATCACGCACCGGGCATCGATGCGGGCGTGCAGGCGCTTTCGGCATGGCGCGAACGCATCGAACGCGCGCCGGATGTCTTCACGGTGCAGGAGAATCTGCCGTTCTCCACGGCGCCGCGCTTTCATGATGGCGCGCTCGGCTCGCGTCCATGCGTGCTGCGCGCCTATGCGATCGCCAACATCGACGGAAGCTGGAGCGTGATGCCAGGCGGCTTCACGCGGCTCGCGGCCGACAAGCGCGCGACCGTGTCCATGCAGTTCGGCGGCAGCAGCGTCGATACATGGGTGATGTCGAGCCAGCCCGGTAGCGCCGTGTCGTTGCAACCGACGCCGATGAAGCCGGGCGAGCTGCGCAAGCATCGCATCGTGTCGAGCCGAGCCGCGGAGAATCTTTTCTGGGCGGGTCGTTATGGCGAGCGCGCGGAAAACAACGTGCGCTTGTGCCGCCTTCTGCTCGGCATGCTCGATGGCAACGATGCTGAAGAACTCTTTCCGACGCTCACTGAACTCGCATCGCAATGCGGACTCATCCCATCGGGCGAAACGCTCGCGCGCAGCACGCCGCAAGCGTTCGAACGTGTGCTCGTCGCGGGCTTGCCGGAATCGAGCAAAGCGACGAGCATCGGCGACAATCTCGCGGATCAGGCGCGCGCATGTGGCGAAATTCGCGACCGGCTTTCGACGGACCACTGGCGCACGATCCTCGCATCGCGCAACGACTTTCGTGATGCGCTCGCGCGTCTCTCGCCGAGCGATAAGGCAGATGAAGGCACGGTTCGCATCGGCCGCGATTACGATCGCGTGATGCTTGCAGGCGCGCTCGAACATCTTGCGACGCAATTGTCCGCAATCAGCGGCGCGCAAGGCGATCGCATGACGCGTGATGAAGCATGGCGGCTGCTCTTCATCGGAAGACATATCGAACGCGTATCGACGATGGCTACGATCCTGCATGTCGTCGCCGAGCGGGGCACGCTCGCGTCGCCCGCGGGCTTCGATCTTCTCTTGCAACTCTTCGACAGCACGCTCACGTATCGCTCGCTTTATCCGGGAAGACTCGAAGTGCCGGCGTTGATCGATCTCATCGTCGTCGATCAAACCAATCCGCGCGGACTCTATGGGGTGTACTCGCGCTTGCGTACGAAGCTCGATGAGATCGCTGCCGCAGCCGGTGGCGCACGCCGCGCACAAGCGACACGTTTCGCTGATCTTCTCGTTCACGCCGATGCGTTGCCCGATCTCACCGCGCTCTGCGAAACGCGGGCCGATGGCCGTCACGATGCGCTGATCGCGGTATGCGACCGGCTCATTGCGTCGGTCAGCGCGGCATCGAACGAAGTCAGCGCGCGCTACTTCAGTCACGCGAATACGCTTGCCGCACAGGTGTCGTCATGAGCCTTGGCCTGAACGATACCGTGCTCGCGGTCACGCATCGGACCACCTATCGATACTCGACGCCCGTCGAAATCGCGCAGCACCTGGCGACGATCCGTCCGCTGCATTGTCCCTGGCAGCAGGTTATCTCGCATACCGAGCGCATCGATCCGGTACCGTCTTATGTGCATAGCCGCGTCGATGCATTCGGCAATGACGTGTTGTACTTCTCGCTCGATGCGCCGCACGAACGGCTTTCGATGACGAGCGAAACCACGGTCCGGCTTACGCCGCGCTGGGATGCGCTCGATGCCGAAGCGACGCCGCCTTGGGAAGATGTCGCGGATCGCTTGCGCTACAGCGCGAGTGGTTCGTTCTATCCGGAAAGCGAATTCTGTTATGCGTCGCCCAATATCTCGCTCGATCATGCATTGCGCGCGTATGCGCAAGCGAGCTTCGATAAGGGCACGCCGCTCGTCGCGGGCGCCATCGATCTGATGCATCGCATTCATGCGGACTTCGACTACAAACCGTCTGCGACTGCGTTCGATACGCCCGCATCGCGTGCGTTCGAATTGCGTCATGGCGTGTGTCAGGACTTCTCGCAAGTGATGATCGGCTGCCTGCGTGCGCTTGGATTGCCTGCTCGTTATGTGAGCGGCTATCTGCGCAACGATCCGCCGCCGGGGCACCCGAGGTTGATCGGCGCCGATGCTTCGCATGCGTGGGTGTCGGTGCATTGTCCGCAAAGCGGATGGATCGACCTCGATCCGACCAATGATGTGCTCGCGGACCTCGACCATGTGACGCTCGCGACGGGGCGCGATTACAGCGATGTGTCGTTGCTGCGCGGGATGATTCTCGGCGGAGGCGCGCACCATGTGGATGTGGCGGTGAATGTGCTGGCGTTATAAGGTGCATGTCCATGCAAAGAAAGCACGCGATCCCATACTGCGTTAATGTTTAGGGCTTTCGTCGCCATGCGCAGGCTTTAGCGCATGCCTTTCGCTTTGCAAGGAGATTCGCACGATGGAATACGTGAAACTGGGCTCGACCGGTCTCGAGGTGTCGCGGCTCTGTCTTGGTTGCATGACCTACGGCGCGCCCGATCGTGGCACGCATCCCTGGACGCTCGATGAGGAAAAGAGCCGTCCGCTCATCAAGGAAGCATTGGACGCGGGCATCAATTTCTTCGACACGGCCAATACTTACTCGGACGGCACGTCGGAGGAAATCGTCGGACGTGCGCTGCGCGATTTCACGAAGCGCGACGACATCGTCATCGCGACGAAGGTATTCAATCGCATGCGTCCCGGTCCGAATGGCGCGGGGCTCTCGCGCAAGGCGATCTTCAACGAAATCGATAACAGCCTGAAGCGGCTCGGGACCGATTACGTCGATCTCTATCAGATTCATCGATGGGATTACACGACGCCGATTGAGGAAACGCTCGAAGCACTACATGATGTCGTGAAGGCGGGCAAGGCGCGTTATATCGGCGCATCGTCGATGTATGCGTGGCAGTTCAGCAAAGCGCTCTATACCTCTCGCGCGAACGGATGGACCGAGTTCAGAACGATGCAGAATCATTTGAATCTGCTGTATCGCGAGGAAGAACGCGAGATGATGCCGCTTTGCAGGGATCAGGGCATCGGCGTGTTGCCCTGGAGTCCGCTTGCGCGCGGCCGTCTCACGCGCGAATGGGACGCGACGAGCGCGCGTCAGGAATCGGATACCTTCGGCAGCACGCTGTATCGCACCGACGATGCCGATCGCGCGGTCGTCGAAGCCGTGGCTGCAGTCGCGAAGGCACGCGGCGTGCCGCGTGCGCAAGTGGCGCTCGCGTGGGTTGCGCAGAAGGCGCCAGTGAGCGCGCCGATCATCGGTGCATCGAAACCGGGACATGTGAGCGATGCGGTCGCGGCCTTATCGCTGAATCTCACGGCGGACGAGATCGCGCAACTCGAAGCACCGTATGTGCCGCATGCCGTGTCCGGTTTCAAATGACGCGACTCATAACTGCGATTCGATCGGCAAGATCCCGAGCATCCAGATCCCTGCGCGTTTGAGCGCAGACACGTCCGGCTCGCTATCGAGTTCGGTCGTGTTGCCGTTTGCGTCGGTGTCGATCCACACCATGCGTTTGCTGCCGTTGCCGTCATCGTGCAATTCGACGCGCCACGCAATGCGATCGATGTTCGTGCCGATGCCGTCAGTCACATACTCGGCCGCATCCGCGCTTTCGCAATAGACGCCGATTTCCGTGTTCAACTCAACGGAACGCGGATCGAGATTCATCGAGCCGATGAAGATGCGCTTGCGATCAAACACATATGTCTTCGCATGGAGCGACGCCTTCGACGATCCGAATGTCGTTTTCTTCGCGGTCTTGTCGGCGTCGCTCGATGCAACGGGCTTCAGCTCATATAGCCTCACGCCGGCTTCGAGCATATCCTTTCGATAGCGCTGATAGCCCGCATGCACCGCGGCGACATCGGTGGCGGCGAGAGAATTCGTGAGCACGGTGACACGCACGCCACGCGATGTCATCGATTGCAGCCATCGCACGCCTTCCTTGCGCGGGACGAAGTATGGCGACACGATCAGCATTTCCCGCGCGGGTTCGAAATCCAACGCCTTGAATTGCGACATCAGATGGCCTTCGCTGTCGCCGGGCGCGCGCGTGATCTTTGCGGGATCGTCATACAGAAGCGTGGCCTTGCCCCACGAAAAAGCCGTGTCGTGCGCCTCGATAACTTTGGTGTAACGCTCGCGAACTTGCGCGACATAGGGCGAACTCTGTTCCGACAACAAATACGTGTCGAGCTTCTGGCGATAACCGGCGAGCGCGCCGGGGTCGGCGTGACGTCGCATCAGGTTATCGATCGGATAGGCTGCATCCGAGTTCCAGTACAGGTCGAATGCGCTCGATACGTCGCGCACGACGGGGCCATGCACGAGCACATCGAGATCGCCGAACGCGACCGTGCTCGACGCGCCGAAGTATTCGTCGCCGATATTGCGTCCGCCGAGAATCGCGGCCTGGTTATCGGCGATGAGCGCCTTGTTGTGCATCCGCCGATTCACGCGAAAGAACTCGATCGCGGAGCCTAGCTTCTTGAACGTGCGATTCGATACGGGATTGAAAAGCCGCACCTGCACGTTCGGATGCGAAGCGAGCGCGAGCAGGAACTGATCGTCCGCATTGGTGCCGAGGTCGTCGAGCAGGAGGCGCACGCGCACGCCGCGATCGGCGGCGCGCATGATCGATGCGGCCATTTCGCGGCCAGTCAGATCGTCGTGCCAGATGTAGTACTGGAGGTCGAGCGTGCGCTCCGCGGCTTCACTCAGAATCACGCGCGCGATGAGCGCGTCCATGCCGTTCGCTAGCAAATGAAACGCATTGTCGCCAGGATGCGCCGCTTCGCTCGCTGCGAAGGTCGTGCCGAGGCGCGTGTTCGCGGTGTCGGCCAGTGCATGCGTTTGCACGCGTGCCGTCTGCGGCGGAAGGCTCGCGCATGCGCTCATCAACAGTGTCAAAGCAAAGGCGATCCAAGTGCGAAGTTTCATTGCGTGACCTCAATTACGGAGTCCGTACTATGCCATGTTCTTTTCCTTCCGCGAATTTTCGTTCAAACGCGCGCGCACGAAGCTGACATGCTCGCGCAGCACATAGAGTGCATCGGCGTAGGCGAGCGGCAGCTTGAGCGTATCGAGCGATTCCTCGATGTAATCGAGTTCGATGACGAGCGCCCGCCGTTCGTCTTCGCTGGTGACGCGCATCGCGCCGCGTTCCACCGCGATCAGCGCACCGTAGTAGCGATAGATGCGCGAGCGCACGCGCCAGCGATACAGCGCGGGCACGAGCCGCAGCGCAGGAAAGATGAGCACGGCGACCGGGAGCAACAGCACAAGGGCGCGGTCCGCGATATTCGCGAGCCAGAACGGCAGCGTGCGATAGAGGAAGCTCTTGCCCGAGCGGTAATAGCGGCTCGCGTCTTCGCTGATCGGATACTCATGCGCGACGGGACTCGGAAATTGCCCCGCGCGTTGCAGCAGACCGGCAGAGCCGTGCACTTCCTGCGCGGCTTCGATGAGCAAGTCCGATAGCGCCGGATGCAGGCTTGGCCGCGCGACGAGTTCGACCGTGGGGCTGATCAGATGCACGGTCTCTGGCGGGATGCGGCGGCCGAGATCGAGCACACCGGGCGGCAATTCGATATCGTCGAGATAGGGAAAAAGACGCGTATAGGCGCCCGATTCCTTGAAGTCCATCACCGAGATGCCGGGCACGCGCAAGAGGCGCAACATCAGGCCGCGCGTTGCGGAATCGCCGGAGAGAAACACTGCGTCGGCCTCGTTGCTGACGAGTTGCGTCGCGGCTTGCAGGCCGTCGCTCGGAAGAAGCTGCGTGTCGCCGCCAGGATAGATGCCGTTCGCTTCCAGCAGCTTGAGCGACAGCGTGCGCGTGCCGCTGCCTTCGCGGCCTATCGCGATGCGCTTGCCTTCCAGTTGCGAGAGGAGGGTGAGACCCTTGCCTCGATAGAACACGACAAGCGGCACATACGACACGCTGCCGAGCGACATCAGTTGCGATGCCTGTTCCTTCGTCGCGATCCCGCCTTGCACGAGCGCGAGGTCGACGTGCTGCTTCGGATCGAGCAAGCGTTCGAGATTTTGCACGGAGCCATCCGAAGGCAGCACCTTCAGCGTGATGCCGTTACGCGCGAGCAGTTTCGCGTATTCCTGCGAGATGACGTAGAACGAGCTGTCGGGTTGACCCGCGCTCATCGTGATGGCTTTGGGCGGCGCCGGATCGACGAGCCAGTAGACGAGCGCGACGACGATCGCAATGACCAGCAAGACAGGACCGACCGTCCATGTAATGTCATGCAGGACGCCTTTCGCATGATCGCGAGGCAGATGCGGGCGTTTCATGCGATGCCTCGTCATGAGCGTGCGTTCGTGACTGCTTGCGTGACTGGAAAGACATCGAGCATGTCGTGCCTATGTCGGAAGCGGCGTTGCTTCGCAGTGTAACGCGCGGCGCGGTCAAAACGACAAGGCCGGCTCGCATGCGGCCGGCCTTCGCTTTCAATCGATCCTCGATCAAGCCCAGTGTGCGGGAATCCAGTACCTGCCGACCCAGTGGCCCGGAATCAGGACCGCGCGATGCGGGACCACGTAGACGGTCTTCGCGGGCGGCGGGGGCGGCGCGACATACACCGTCCTGACCGGAGCCGGCGCGGGCGCGACGTACACGGTCTTGGCCGGCGGCGGAGCGACGACCACCGTCTTGGCGGGCGGCGGCGGAGGCGGTGTGACGACGACCGTCGACGAAGCGGGGGGCGGTGCGAACACCACGGTCGTCGCAGGCGGCGGGGGCGGCGGCACGATCACGGGCGCAGCGACGACGGTCGTTCCGGTGACGACCGGCGCCGTCGCGACCACCGTCGTGCTCGACGTCACCGTGCCGCCGCCGACTACCGTCGTGCTATGCGACCCGTTCGAGACCGTCGCGGTGCCCGACGTCGTGACCACGCCCGGCGCGACGCTCGTCGCGCTGCCTGAATGCGTGACGGTGCCGCCGTTGGCCGTGTTGACCGTGCCCGAGCGATTGCAGGTGTAGCCCGCGCAATTCGTCGATGCTGAGTGCGTCGACGTGTTGCCGTTCGGTCCCGTCACCGATCCCGATGACGAGTATTGGCCGGGCGCAGTACGCGTCACGGTATCGCTGCCGGTGGCGCTCTTGCCGTTCGGGCCGGTCGCGCTGCCGGTGTGCGAGCAACTGCCGCCCGCGCAGCTCGTGTCGCCCGCATGTTGCACCGAGCGGCCGTTCGGGCCGTATGCGGTGCCGGAGTTGGAGAACTGGCCCGGCGCGGTACGCGTAACGGTTCCGGAGTTGGTGCCGACGCGGCCCCATGGATTCTCGACGCCGCCCGCATGCGAGCAACTGCCGCCGCCGCACGAGCCGACGTGCGCGCCCTGATATTCGCCGCGACCGGTGTAGGCCGTGCCGCCACGAGCCCAGCCCGCGAAGGCGGAGCTGCTGCACAGCGTAAGCGCGGCGGCCGCCGCGACGACGAGCAACTTGCGCACGCGGCGCTTGCTTGAGGGCGCGTCGGAGGCGAACGCAACGTGGGCGTTTGAAGCGAAAGTCGATCTGTTTTTCACGGGATGTCCTTCTCGGTTCCTTAGGCCACGTTGCGTTTCGAGTGGCGACGGAAGTGACTATAGAGAAACGGTCTTGCGAAGTCCCGCGGTAACTTATTTCACGCCATGTCATGGCTGATGGCATCGTGCTATGCCTTATGGCACGGGCTTTTGCAGCATTTCCAATAACTTTGCGAAGTGCGCGCGCAACACGATTTCGCGCATTGCGTCACACTTGCTGCTGCCGTCCGGCTTAATCGTCATAACAATCGAAATCATCATGGCCACATCTACTCCGATCAAAGTCGCCGTTCTCGACGATTATCAGAACATCGCGCTCTCGATGGCCGACTGGTCGCCGCTCGAGGCTCGCGCTGAAATTACCGTGTTCAACGATCACATCGCGGAGCGCGGCGCGTTGCTCGAACGTCTGCGCCCCTTCGATGTTGTCTGCGCGATGCGCGAACGCACGCCGTTCTCGCGCGACATCATCGAGAGCCTGCCTAACCTTAAGCTGATTGCATCGACGGGCGCGGCGAATGCATCGATCGATCTCGATGCCGCATCCGAACGCGGCGTCGAAGTGCGGCATACGGGCTATACGTCCACACCGACGATCGAATTCACGTGGGCGCTCATTCTCTCGATGATGCGCAACATTCCCGCCGAGAATCGCTCGCTCAAGGAGGGCGGCTGGCAGATTGCGCTCGGCACCGAACTCGCGGGCAAGACACTCGGCTTGCTGGGTCTCGGTCGCGTGGGGTCGGCCGTCGGCGTGATCGGCCGCGCGTTTCGCATGAACGTGGTCGCGTGGAGCCAGAACCTCACACGTGAGCGCGCGGAAGAAAAGGGCGTGCAACTAGTGGACAAAGACACGCTCTTCAAGACCTCCGACGTGCTCTCGATTCATGTTCGCCTCAGCGAGCGCACGCAACATCTCGTCGGTGCACGGGAATTTGCGCAGATGAAGCCGACGAGCCGCATCGTCAACACGTCGCGCGGACCGATCGTCGATAGCGCCGCGCTCGTCGATGCGTTGAAGTCGGGCAAGCTCGCGGGCGCGGCAATCGACGTCTACGATGAAGAGCCGCTCGCTGCGAACGACGTGCTGCGTTCACTGCCGAACGTGCTCGCGACGCCGCATATCGGCTATGTGGCGGAAGAGTTGTATCGCACGTTTTATGGCGATACGGTGCGCAATATCGTCGAATGGCTCGATGCGCGTCAGGGTTGAATCACGACGCGCCCGATTTGTCGGATGGCAGAAGCGAGAACAACGTTTCGATAGCGGCGCTCGCGCGGCGCTTGCCATCCGCGCGGCCCATCGCGAGATCGATGACCGCAAGCCCGACGACAAGCGCATGCACCATCGACACATGTTCTTTCGTGACGGCGAGACCCATTGCTTCGAGCATGCGCGTGATGCGTACCGCGACGCCTTCCGCGAGCTCGCGAAAGAGGCTGCGAATGGTTGGCTCTTCGTCGGCGGCTTGCGCGAGCGCCATCAATACGCGCGTGTTTTCGTGGCGCATCGCGACGTTGGCGATCGATGCAGCTGTGATCTTGGGCGATCCTTCGCCCGCGAAGGCATCGACGGCGGCGAGCTGGCCATCGATGGCCGTACGCGCGACAGCTTCGATCAACGCGAGGCGCGTGGGGAAATAATAAGTCAGATGACTCTGGCGCAGACCCGCGCGTGCAGCGACGCGCGGTTGCGTGAAGCCCGAATAACCTTCTTCGCGCAGAGTGGCAAGGGCGGCTTCGAGTATGGTCTGTCGACGATCCTGCACAGGGCGCGATCCACGTTTGGTTGAATTACCAAACCTTAGCGCGGGCGATGCACGGCGTCAACCTTATGAATTGTCATACGACGGTGGTTGCGGATTATGCGCGGGGTTCGTGTCGAACTTGCGGATATCGGTGATCGCAGCGCTCGCGAGCGATCGAAGATCGGCTTCGAGCGCATCGGCGAGTGCCTTGTCATAGACTTCGTCGCCATTCACGTAGAGCGTGAACGCTTCGAGATATTTCGCTTTTTTAGCCGGGTTTTCGATGGTTTCGCGTGTCCACCGATAAAGCGGATAGTGCTCGATGCCATCCCTTTCGGCCTGCGCGACGTAATCCACGAAGGCGTCGTACTGGCATTTCAATTGAGCGTCGTGTTCGATCAGCAGCGCATTGATCGCCGCGAGCTTTTCGTTTGCCGGATCTCGACGCGCCAGCATCGCATACTCGGGCGCGAGACGGATTCGAACTTGATATTGCAAGGATTCAGTCATAACGCCCTTTTCATGTTGAAAGCTATTGATAACTTCGCGTGTGAATAATGCAGTTCATGCACTACACTTCCTCTCGCATCGCGAATCGAACAAGAGGAGAGTAACAGTGAGTCTTCGACATTCGATCTATTGCCCATGTTGCGACATGGCGCCGAACGCCGCAAGCCGCCGCCGCTTTCTTGCGCTCGCGGGTCAAAGCGCCGCCGCGCTCGCGCTCTTTCCGCATCTCGCATACGCCGATAACGACGTACCGTCCATCGCCTACGATTCCGTCCCCGACCCTGTACGCCTGCCTCGCGATATGTACTTCGGCGAATGCTCCGGCGTGGCGTTGAATTCGGCCGGGCATATCTTCGTGTTATCCCGCGGCAATAGCACGGGTCCCGCTTATGGCGCCGCCGCCGCGCAACTGCTCGAATTCGATCGCAATGGACGCTTCGTGCGCGAAATCGGCCATAACCTTTATGCCTGGTCGTTCGCCCATACTGTGAAAGTGGATCGGCAAGACAATGTCTGGGTAACGGACAAGGGCTCGGACATGATCATCAAGTTCACGCCTGAAGGCCGCGTCGCGATGGTGTTCGGTCGCAAGCAGGAAGCGTCGGACGAAGAGACTGCGCCGCTCAAGCATCCGAATCCGCCGCTGCCTTCGGAGCCGGGGCGTTTCCGGCAAGTCACCGACGTCGCGTGGGACGCATCGGGAAATACCTATATCAGCGACGGATACATCAACTCGCGCGTCGCGAAGGTCGACAAGGACGGCAACTGGCTCAAGTCGTGGGGCGAGCGCGGGAAGGAGCCGGGGCAATTCCATACGCCGCATAGCATTGCTGTCGATAGAAACGGGCTTGTCTATGTCGCCGATCGAAGCAACCGGCGCATTCAGGTATTCGACGACGAAGGCAATTTTCAGCGGCAATTCACGATCGATGTACCCGTGCCGCCCGATGCGCGTCCGGCTATCGGCAACATGCCCGACGAAGCGGCGATAGCAGCGGGAACATTTGCGCCGGGTTCACCTTGGGCCATTTGCATTTCGCCGGGGCCGAATCAAGTGCTGTATTCCGCCGATGCGTTTCCCGGCCGGATTTACAAGTTATCGCTCGACGGAAGATTGCTCGGCGTACTCGGACGATCCGGCAAGCAATTGAAGCAGTTCGGATGGATTCATGAAATGGCGTGTCCTTCAGAAGGCACTTTGTTCGTCGCGGAGTTGCTCAATTGGCGCGTGCAGAAGCTCCTACTGCATGGGTGATCGCATCACTGCTTCGAGGGCTTGGATCGCATCGACATAATGGGCTTGGGCTGCGCGTCGCATCGATCTTCGCGCCACGCGCGCAACGTATCGAGCGCGACGGAATTGCGCACATAGCGATGCCACACGAATGCGAGATCGAAGATCAGGATCGCGAGCCACCACGCATAGAGAAAGAAAGCGCCACCAAGCACGACGGGCCACAAGGGTTTGCCCGCGAGATCGCCCCATAGTCTGACGCCCACGATCAGCACCATCATCAGCGTGCCGAGCGCGACGAGAATACGCCGTCCCCAGTGCGGTTTGCGCGGCGCGAGCCAGCCGCTTATTGCGCAGACGAGGCCCGCAAGTACGAAGACCGCCTTGCCGACGACAGGATCGGCGCTATCGCGATGCAGGATATCGGCGAACGGGCTCGCGAGAAAAGCCGCCACGCCGCTCAACAGCACGAACCAGAAGATCAGCGCACCTGCGACGAACGACAGTAGCGCGACGATGCGCCAACGCAGCCATGCGGCCGTGCGATTTGTGCCTCGCGCCTTGACGAGACGCGGAAGGCGTGCGGCAACCGTCGTTCCCATCAAAAGGCAGGCGAGCGCGAACACCGAGCGCGTGAGATAGATGAATTCGGGCGCGGTGCTCGTGCCGCCCGCGCCCGAATCGGAAGTTGCGGTGACAGCTTTATAGATGAAGAACACCGCGAGCAGATGCAGCGCGAAGCTCAGAAGATAAGGAATTGCCGTGCTCACGATGCCGCGAAAATGCCTGTTTTGAGGGGTTTTCGCGGTGCTTCGGTCGAGCACGACGTTCTCGATGAAGTGGCCGAAGACATCGCCGTCGGTCCAGTAATCGGTGTGCGCTTTCCCCGGCAGCCAGTAGCGCGAAAAGCCAATGTCATGCACCGGCTCGAATTCGAATGCGAGACAACCATGACGACCGAGATAGGCGCGCGCCGTATCGAGTGCGAAGCCGACGGGATCGCCGAAGTCATAATAGTTGCGCCACCTGATGCGTGAAGGCAGCGTGATCGGGCCGCCTGGACGCTCGATCTGCGTGACGGCATCGCCCTTGCGTTCGCTCCTTAGCGCCATGCCTTCCCATAGCTTCGGCCATAAAAGGATGTGCTTGTCGATCGGCGAGCCGATGGTCATGAAGCCACGCAGACTCTGCACCCAGTCAGTACCGATGATCTGCTTGCCGTCCTTCGGGTCGATGACGGTCGGTCTCGATAGCGCCTGCAGGATGCCGAGAAAACTGATCACGGTCCCTTCGCTATGCGCGACGATATACACCTCGGGCGCACACTGACAACGCGCGGTGGCGAGCGCGACAAGCCGCTCCATCACACGATGAAAGCGAAAGACGATGGTCTCTCGATGCTGCCTGAAATCCGCGACGAGCTGCACGTCGCCGACATAATCGCGCAGCATCGGCGCGAGATCGAACTTGAAAATGCCGGCTTTCTCCGTCACCGCGAGCAGGCTTTGCATGACGGCCACCGTTTCGACGATCTCTTCGACGACGCCCGACGCGAGCGAAAAGTCCGCGGGTTCGAGCTTGCGTTCATCGACGTTGAGCATGTAGGTCGCTTGCGCGCGACTCACGATCGACAGTCCCCACGCCTTGCTCTCTTCGAGCGTGTCGTCCTGCTTCACGACTTCGCGCGGAATGTCGGCCCAATACACTTCCGCGAAACCGAGCGCCGAATAGAAGTCGCGTTGCTCCGCGGTATAGGGACCGCCCGGCGGCAGATCGAGCTGGCGCACGTCGACTTCGCCGACGCCCGCGATATCGAAGTAGCCGAGTGGCATCACGGGAAGCGGCGGGTCATAACGCGCGCCGAACTGGCTCGCGACCGAGCGCACCGTGTCACTGTGCAACTGATTGCCGATGCCGTGTATCGCGACGACGATCTTCTGCACGCGCGGCGCTGTCGGCAGTTCGGGCGCGGGCGTCGTTTGCGATGATGCGTCCATGAGCGTCTCCCGATGACGGTTCGTCAGCGCTTTTCACGTACACGGCTTTGCGGCTTCGGCAGCGGCCCGGCCGCTCGAAGCAGATTAGTTCATTTTTTAGACAATAGTGCGAAATGATCGGCGCCGTGTTTGCACTTTGCATGCGTGATGCCGAATGCAGGATGCAACAGCGGTCGATTGCATGCCCGAGAGTTCAGCCGCCGTGTGCAAGTCCTGTTTCCATTGCCACGCCGTTCCACAGATGCATCGCCGCATACGCTCTCCAGGGCCGCCAGCGTTCGGTACGCGCGCGCTGCTGGGCGGGCTTCACAAGCGATGGGTCGCGGCGCGCGATCGCCTGCATCAGGACGAGATCGGCTTCGGGCCAGGCGTCGGGATCGCGCAGCGCACGCATCGCGACATAGCCGACGGTCCACGGCCCGATGCCTGGCATGGCGAGCATGTCGCGTTTCACGCGTTCGGGATCGGCGCCGGGTTCATCGAGAGGAAGCGCGCCGGTTGCGACCGCGTGCGCGAAACGCTGCACGGTCTCGATGCGCTTGGTCGGCATGCCGATCTTCTCCAGATCCGCTGCGGCGAGTTCGGCGGGCGTCGGAAAGCGCCACGCGGTGCCCTCATGCGGATGGCCTTCGATCTTTTTGCCCGCGCGCTGCACGATGCGGTTCATGATCGTCGACGCGCCTTTGACGCTCACCTGCTGCCCGACGATGGTCCGCACCACAAGTTCGAAGCCGGACCACGCACCCGGCACGCGCAGGCCGGGCGCGGCTTCGACGAGCGGCGCGAGCACCGGATCGCCGGCGAGACAGCGAGCGATTTCGTGCGGATCGGCGTGCAGATCGAACATGCGCGCGAGCGGCGCGGCGAGGTCGCCGGCGTGCTGCGCCACCGCACCCTCGACATTCACGACGAGCCGATGCCTGCGTTCATGCGGCCGGACTTCGACGGTGCCCTCGGCGCCTTGCCATTCGATCGCGCGCCGATACACGCCGTCCTCGACCGACTCGACGCCCGCCGACGCGCGACCGCCGATAAATTTCAGCATCCGCGTCCAGTCGAAAGGCCGCTTGAAGGGCAGCTCGAGCGTGGCGGTCGATGTGCTGATGGTCGAATGCATTTTGAATGCCGAATGCGCGATGGTCGAATGAATGCGAATGTTACTCCGGCGAACCGGATGCCCGTCGCGGCGCCAAGCTCATTCTTCGCTAACCCTCGGCGACGACAATGCCTCACATCGACAGCAGCTAGTCCATCTCAGCCAACCGAAGGAGCCGAACATGAACGCCATCTCGATCAGCATCGTCGCCATCGTCATCACCGCTGCGCTCGCGGCCATCGCGCCGGTCACGCACTTCACGCAGCGTGAGATCGCCGTGCTGAGCGCCCATGCCGCGAACACGCGCGCCGAAGTCCAAATCGGCTCGGGTAGCGGACTGACGGCGTGATCGATGCGCCGATCAGCGGCGCGTCGCCAGTTCCATCGTGCTCGCGTTGAGCATCTGTCTGAATTCGGGATCGTGGGAAAGAATCTGGCGCGCGCTCGTGAGCAGTTGCGGGCGACGCTCCCACTGATCGGAGCGCACGACGCAGCGCGCGAGCACATCGCCGTAGATCGCATCAAGCCCTTCGCGGTCGTGCGCCGTGGTGAGTCGGGCGATGCGGACTTTCTCGTCACGCGTGAGTCCGCGTGTTAGACAGTCGACGGTCTCGCGGTCCATTCCCGCTTGGGCAGTGTCGAAGTCCGTCGAGTGATAGAAAGTAACGCCCGTGATGACGAACGCCGCGCCGAGTGCGATGCATGCCCCTCGAATCTTGGTCATCGTTTTCCCCGATGGTAGGCTCTGACGCCCTTCGCGCCATACCTTACCTTCCGCGAAATCACGCGACCGTTCTATTCGCTACCGCCCGTCCGGCGTCGGCTTGGCCGTTGAGCGCTTTCTCGATGGCGCCGGCTTCACCGTCGTCAACGTGCGCTCCGCGAGCACCGCATCGCGCTTGGAGAGCAAATGCTTGCGCAGGATCTCGCCCATGCGTCGGCCATCGCGCGTTTCGAGCGCTTCGATCATTTCTTCGTGATCGCGAATCGCGCTGTCCCACTTCGGTGTCTGGAAATTCGAACGAAAGCGCAATGCCATGAGACGCCGGTTGATCGATACGTAAGTCTGACGCAAGGCCGTATTGCGCGCCGCTTCGTTGATCTTGTCGTGGATGGCCTGGTTGCGGCTGTAGTAGCCGGAGAGATCGTTCTGCGCGCGGCACGCGAGCATCGCGTAATGCAGCGCCTTGATCTCGGCGATCTCCAGCGGCGTGATGCGCTCGCACGCGAGTTCGCCTGAGAACGCCTCCAGCCCGCTCATCAATTCGAACATCTCGCGAATTTCGAACTCGCTCATCTGCGATACCGACGCCCCCCGGTTCGGCGAAATCTCGATCAGCCCTTCGGCCGCGAGCACCTTCAACGCCTCGCGCAGCGGCGTGCGCGAAATGCCGAGCGTCTCACACAGCTTGCGCTCGTTGAGCTTGACGCCGGGAGCAAGCAAGCCTTCGACGATGAAGCCGCGCAAGTGATCGACGACGGTGTCGTGCAGACGCAGGCGCTCTAACTTCGGAAGCGAGGACGAAACGTGCACGTCTGGTAAATCGGGATTTTGCATTCAATACCTCGCAATCTATTTGCGGCAATTTTAACGCAGTGCCAGCGGAAAAAACCGCCAGCGGGTTATCCCTAGGCCGTTCGGTCTATGTATTCCTTTACCTGCGGTTGTCGCTGCGTTATTGTATTTTGCATGCAAAATTACATTTACAAGGACGCGGACCCATGTTGAAGCTCGATTTCCATCCTGCTGGCCGTCACTTCCTGCAGATCCCGGGGCCGAGCCCTGTGCCCGATCGCATCCTGCGCGCGATGAGCTATCCGACGATCGATCACCGCGGGCCGGAGTTCGGCGCGCTGGGTCTCAAGGTGCTCGATGGCATCAAGAAGATCTTCAAGACGAGCCAACCGGTGGTGATCTATCCGGCATCGGGCACGGGCGCATGGGAAGCGGCGCTTTGCAACACGCTCAGTTCCGGCGACACGGTGCTGATGTATGAGACGGGCCACTTCGCAACGCTATGGAAGAAGATGGCCGAGAGCCTCGGGCTGAAGCCGGAGTTTCTCGGTCTGCCCGGCATCGAAGGCTGGCGGCGCGGCGTACAGGCCGACATGATCGAGAAGCGTCTGCGTGACGACACGAATCACGCTATCAAGGCCGTCTGTGTCGTCCATAACGAAACGTCGACGGGCGTGACGTCGGATATCGCCGCCGTGCGACGCGCGATCGACGCCGCGAAGCATCCCGCGCTGTTGATGGTGGACACGATCTCGGGTTTGGCATCGGCTGACTATCGTCACGATGAATGGGGCGTCGACGTGACCGTTTCCGGTTCGCAGAAAGGTTTGATGCTGCCGCCGGGGATCAGCTTCAATGCGGTATCGGAGAAGGCGCGCGAGGCGTCGAAGCGCGCCACGTTGCCGCGCGCATTCTGGGATTGGACCGACATCATCGAGATGAACAAGCAAGGCTACTGGCCTTACACGCCGAACACGAACCTGCTCTACGGCCTCTCGGAAGCGCTCGACATGATCCTTGGCGAAGGGCTCGACAACGTGTTCGCGCGCCATCAACGGCTCGCGGCCGCGTGCCGCGCGGCGGTGAACGCGTGGGGACTGGAGATTCAATGCGCCGATCCCGCCGTGTATTCGCCGGTGCTGACGGGCGTGATGACACCCGAAGGCGTCGATGCCGATGCGGTGCGCAAGCTCATCTACGAGCATTTCGATCTGTCGCTCGGTACGGGGCTCGGCAAGGCGAAGGGCCGCATGTTCCGCATCGGTCACCTCGGCGATTGCAACGACCTCACGCTGATGGCCGCGCTCACCGGTTGCGAGATGGGACTGAAGCTCTCGGGTATCGCGTTGAAGGACAGCGGCGTGGCGGCGGCGATGGACTATCTGACGAGCCACGTCGCGAAGCCCGCGTTGAAGGCGGCCGCATGAGCGCCGCGTTCGACGCCGATGCGCTCGCGCGGCTTCTCGTCGACGCGCGCGCGCATCGGGCGAAGCTCGACGCGCTGCCCTTGGGCGCACGTCCGTCCGACGCCGACGATGCCTACGCGGCGCAGGACGCGACGCTGCGCGCGCTGAACGCAGACATCGGCGGATGGAAGGTCGGCGCGAAGACGCACGACGGGCCGATCCAGGGTGCACCGCTTCCCGCCGATGGCATGCATAAAACCGGTGCGCGTCTCTCGATGCTCGCGTTCGGCAAGGCCGGTCTCGAACTCGAAGTGGCATTCAGGATCGGCCGGCGCTTCGAACCGAACAGCGGACCGTATAGCGATGAAGACGTGGTCGCTGCGATCGAGTCCGTGCATGCGGTCATCGAAGTGGTCGCGAGCCGTTTCGCCGCGTGGCCCGATGTCGAAAAGCCGTGGCAACTCGCCGATTTGCAGAATCACGGCGCGTTGATCGTGGGCGAGGGCGTGCCTTACGACGCGGCGTTCCCGTTCGTATCGCCCGCGATGGCGTTCACGTTCGACGGCGCGTCGCTTTTCGACGGCGTTCCGGCGAATCCTGCGGGCGACCCGCGGCGCCTGCTCGCGTGGACGGTCAATCACAGCGTGGCGCGCGGGCTCGCGGTCGAACGCGGGACCGTGCTCACGGCGGGTTCTTACACCGGCATCGCGTTTCCGGATGTGCCCGGCACGGCCATCGGCGCGATCGAAGGCTTGCCCGCCGTCGAATTGCATTTCGCATAACGCATTCATAAGGCCAGGAACCGCAAGGCACTCCGGCACTCACCGACAGCGACGATGCTCAATTCCCCCACAGACCGGCTCGTCAAGCCGATTCATCTGATGCCCGCTTCCGCGCGTGCGCGGGTCGCGTCAACGGCGACACCGCTGCAGGCGCGATTGCAGCGCGAGCTGAAAGGCGATGTGTTGTTCGATCGCGCATCGCGCGGACGCTATGCGACCGATGCGTCGATCTATCAGATCGTGCCGCTCGGCGTCGTCGTGCCGAAGGATCAGGACGACTTGCGCGTTGCGCTGCAGATTGCCCGCGACAGCCGCGCGAGCGTGCTGGCGCGCGGCGCAGGCACGAGCCAATGCGGGCAGACAGTGGGCGAAGCGCTCGTCATTGACACGACGAAGTGGCTCAACAACATCATTCACTTCGACAAGGACGCGCGCACGGTCACGGTCGAACCGGGCGTCGTGCTCGATCACCTGAATGCGTGGCTCAGGCCGCATGGCCTCTGGTTTCCGGTGGACGTGTCGACGAGCGCGCAATGCACGATCGGCGGCATGGCGGGCAACAACTCGTGCGGCTCGCGATCGATGGAATACGGGATCATGGTGCATAACGTCGACGCGATCGACGCGATCCTCGCCGACGGTCACGAAGCGCGCTTCGGCAAGCTGTCGTCGATGACGACCGATGCACGCACGCGCGATCTCGTCGATGGTGTGCGGGGCATCGCCATGCGCGAGCAACAGGAGATGCGCGAACGCATCCCGAAGGTGCTGCGACGCGTCGCGGGTTACAACCTCGATGTCTTCGATTGTCAGAGCCCGCTTGCATTCACCAACGACGGCGAGCCGAATCTTGCAAACCTTCTGGTCGGCTCCGAAGGCACGCTCGCGTTCAGCCGTCAACTGACATTGACGCTCGCGCCGTTGCCCGCGCACAAAACGCTCGGCGTCGTGAACTTCCCGAGCTTCTACGATGCGATGGACATGACGCAGCACATCGTGAAGCTGGGGCCGGTGGCGGTCGAGTTGGTCGATCGCACGATGATCAACCTCGCGATGTCGAATCCGGCGTTTCGTCCCGTCATCGCGAAGGCTTTGGTCGGCGAGCCGGAAGCGATTCTGCTCGTCGAGTTCGCGGGCGCGGATCGCGATACGCAAGTAGCAAAGCTTGCGCAGCTCGTCGCGTTGATGAGCGATCTCGGCTTGCCGGGATCGGTCGTGCAAATGCCCGATGCGGGGCCGCAGAAGGCCCTGTGGGAAGTGCGCAAGGCCGGTCTCAACATCATGATGAGCATGAAGGGCGATGGCAAGCCGGTGTCCTTCATCGAAGACTGCGCGGTGCCGCTCGGACATCTCGCCGAATACACCAGTCGATTGACCGATGTATTCAGGAAGCACGGAACCGAAGGAACGTGGTACGCGCATGCGAGCGTCGGCACGCTGCATGTAAGGCCGATTCTCGACATGCGCCGCGACGGGGCCATCAAGATGCGCGCGATCGCCGAAGAAGCCGCGGCGATGGTGCGCGAATACAAGGGCGCGTTCTCGGGTGAGCACGGCGATGGTCTGTGCCGCGGCGAATGGGTGGCGTGGCAATACGGCCCGCGCATCAACGAGGCATTTCGCGAGATCAAGCGGCTCTTCGATCCGGAGAACCGGCTGAGCCCTGATCGCATCGTGGCGCCGCCGAAGATGGATGATGCGCGCAACTTCCGCTTTCCGCCTTCTTATCGCGAGCGTGGATTGACCCCTCGTCTCGACTGGTCGGCATGGAACGTCACCCGCGATCCATTGACGGGCGAGCACGGCGTGCCGGGATCGGGCGGCGATCTGTCCGGCGGGCTCGCGAAAGCGGTCGAGATGTGCAACAACAACGGCCATTGCCGCAAATTCGATGCAGGCACGATGTGCCCGAGCTATCGCATCACGAAGGACGAGCAGCATCTCACGCGCGGCCGTGCGAACACGTTGCGGCTCGCATTGTCGGGACAATTGGGCGATGACGGCCTCGCGAGTCAGGATGTGAAGGACGTGCTCGATCTATGCGTCTCGTGCAAGGGTTGCAAGCGCGATTGCCCGACCGGTGTCGACATGGCGCGCATCAAGATCGAGGCACGCGCCGCATGGACGCAGCGTCATGGCGTTCGATTGCGTGAGCGCCTGATTGCGTTCCTGCCGCGCTATGCGCCGTATGCGAGCCGCATGCCTGCGCTGTCGCATGTTTTCGAATCGAACATGCCGGGCGTGGCGCGCTGGCTGAAGTCGAAACTCGGTCTCGCGCGGCAACGTGCGTTTCCACGTTTCGAAAAACCGTTTCTCGCGAATGCCACGGACAAACCGGTTGCGTCTGTAACTAAGGAAGTCCTGCTCTTCGTCGACACGTTCAACAACTACATCGAACCCGAGAACGCGCGCGCAGCCAAGCGCGTGCTCGAAGCGGCAGGCTATGCGGTTCATCTGAACGTGAAGGCGGCCGAGCGGCCGCTCTGTTGCGGGCGCACGTTTCTTTCCGCCGGTCTCGTCGATGAAGCGAAGGTCGAAGCACGCCGCACGCTCGACGCACTCATGCCTTATGTCGAGCGCGGCGTGATGATCGTCGGCCTGGAGCCTTCATGTCTGCTCTCGCTGCGTGACGAGTTTCTCGGGTACGGCTATGGCGATGCCGCGCGCAAGCTGTCGCAAGCGTCGTTTCTGTTCGAGGAATTTCTCGTGCGCGAAGAAGCGGAAGGGCGATTGCAACTGAAGCTCAAACCGCTCGGTCGATCCAAGGCTCTGTTGCACGGACATTGTCACCAGAAGGCATTCGATGCCGTGCGTCCCATCGAGAAAGTGCTCGGCTGGATTCCGGGGCTCGATGTGAGAACGATCGAATCATCATGCTGCGGCATGGCGGGCAGCTTCGGATATGAAGCGGAACATTACGACGCATCGCAGGCGATGGCGGAGTTGTCGCTGCTGCCGGCTGTTCGCGCCGCACACGATGCGCTGATCGTGGCGGACGGCACGAGTTGCCGTCACCAGATCGCGGATGGTGCACAACGTGAGGCGCTTCATGTCGCGCGAGTTCTCGCCATGGCGCTCGATGCGATGGATTGAAAAGAGCAGGACAAGCGTTTCATTCACCGAAGCAAAAAAAGCGGACATCGACGAGCCGCGATCAGGAGACGAACCATGACATCACCGCGCAAACCACGCATTCGCAAACTGCGCCGCAGAACGCAATAGGCAGGCTCATACCGAGCTGCAGTCCTCATCCGACGTATTCACGTGAAGTTCCGCATGCCGTGACATCGGGCGCCTTTCGACATTCGAAGGTGGCTCGCGCACGCACGCGGCCAACAAGGAGACGATGATGTTCCGTCGAGCCACGACGCGCGTTCTACTATTGCTATGCGCGATGTATTTCATCACCTATATCGACCGGGTCAATGTCAGCACGGCGGCGGCCCAGTTTGGCGCGGAGCTTGGCCTCTCGCACACGCAAGTCGGTTTCGTGTTTTCCGCCTTTGCGTATCCGTATCTCGTGTTTCAGATCATCGGCGGATGGGTCGGCGACCGGTTCGGACCGCGGCGAACGCTCACGCTATGCGCGATCATCTGGGCGGGCGCCACCGTCCTCTCCGGTCTCGCGGGCGGCTTCGTGTCGCTGATCGTGGCTCGCGTGCTGCTCGGCCTCGGTGAGGGCGCGACCTTTCCGACCGCGACGCGCGCAATGTCGAACTGGATGCCCGCCGATCAGCGTGGTTTTGCACAAGGCATTACGCATGCAGCATCACGCATCGGCAATGCAGTGGCGCCGCCGCTCATCGTCTGGCTGATGGTCGCGACGAGCTGGCGCGGCGCGTTCATCATCACCGGCGTCATCAGTTTCCTTTGGGCGCTCGCATGGGTCTTCTATTTCCGCGATAACCCACGCGATCATCCGCGCATCACGGAAACAGAATGCGCGACGCTCGCGACGTATTCGGGTGTGAAGCAACGCACGCCTGTGCCGTGGCGCACGCTGCTCGGCCGCATGGCGCCCGTCACGGCCGTGTATTTCTGCTATGGCTGGGTTCTGTGGCTCTTTCTCGGCTGGATTCCGCAATACTTTCTGCACAGCTATCACATGCAGCTCGGCAAATCGGCGCTGTTCGCCTCGGGCGTGTTCTTCGCTGGCGTACTCGGCGACTGGCTCGGCGGCTCGCTCACCGACCGCATCCTGAGAAAGAGCGGCAACGTGCGGCTTGCGCGCAACGTGATGGTCGGCGTGTGCATGCTGCTGACGCTGCTCTCGCTCGCGCCGATCATGCTGATCTCCAATATCTCCATCACGCTCGCGGCGGTGTGCCTCTCGGCCGGCTTCTTCTTCAACGAAATGACGATCGGCCCGATGTGGTCCGTGCCCATGGATATCGCGCCCAAGCATTCGGGCACCGCGGCCGGCATCATGAATTCCGGTTCGGCGCTTGCGGCGATCATCAGCCCGGTCGTGGGCGGCTGGCTGATCGACCGCACAGGCAACTGGAACCTGCCGTTCACCGTGTCGATGATCCTGATGGCGGCCGGCATCGTCCTTTCGTTCATGATGCGCCCGGACCGTGCTCTGGAAGTCGAGGAGGAAAAGAGCGACGCGGCAGACACCCGCAAGTTCGTCTGACTCGGCGCACGCGGCGGTTCGGTGCATTTTGCATGCATTGAACCGCATCGAATAAAGCATTCAGCATGCAGCATTCAATTCTTGGAGGCGACGTGGCGGAACCATCCATCCTGATCGAGCGTGACGGCGATATCGCGACAGTCGTGATCGACCGGCCCGAGAAGCTCAACGCAATGACCAAGCACTTGTGGCGCTCGCTCGGAGAGACCATCGAGACGCTTTCCGGCGACGACACGCTGCGCTGCATCGTGCTGCGCGGCGCGGGCGAGAAAGCGTTCTCGCCGGGCAACGACATCGCGGAGTTCCGCACGGATCGCTCGAACGTCGAACAGGCGCGTACGTACGGCGCGATCATGCATCGCACTTTGCATGCATTACGCGAGTGCCGGCATCCTATCGTCGCGATGATTCATGGCATCTGCGTCGGCGGCGGTCTCGAAATCGCGGCGATGTCCGATCTGCGCATTTGCGGCGAATCGAGCCGCTTCGGCGTCCCCATCAAGAATCTCGGCCTCGTGATGGCGCATGCGGAAATGGAAGGGCTCGTGCGTCTTGCGGGGCCTGCCGTCGCGCTCGAGATTCTTCTCGAAGGACGCATCTTCGATGCAAAGGAAGCGCTTGCAAAAGGACTCGTCACGCGTGTCGTCGCGGATGGGGAAGTGACGGCGCACGCGTATGAAACCGCGCGGCGCATCGCGGACGGCGCACCGCTCGTCGCGCGCTGGCACAAGCAGTTCGTGCGCCGCGCGATGGAGCCTCAGCCGCTTACCGACGAAGAGCGCGATGAAGGCTTCGCATGCTTCGGCACTGAGGATTTTCGCATCGGCTATCAGGCCTTCCTCGACAAGATCAAACCGCAATTCAAGGGACGTTGACATGGCAGACACGAAATCGACAGTAGCGCCCGGCGCGGGACCGCTTACGGGGATGCGCGTGATCGAACTCGCGCACATCATGTCGGGGCCCATCTGCGGGATGATGCTCGCGGACATGGGTGCCGATGTCATCAAAGTGGAGAAGATCCCCGGCGGCGACGATTGCCGTCGTTTCGCACCCATTCTTGCGAGCGGCGAATCCGCGTCGTTCATGATCGTGAACCGCAACAAGCGCGGCATCGCCCTCAATCTCAAGACCGAGGGCGGCAAGGAAGTGCTGAGGAAGATGCTCGCGAGCGCGGACGTCGTGACGGAGAACTATCGGCGTGGCACGATGGAAAAGCTCGGCATGGGCTACGAAACGCTGAAGGCCGTGAATCCGGGACTCATCTACTGCGCGATATCGGGCTATGGCCGCAGCGGGCCGATGGCCGACAAGGGCGGCTTCGATCTCATCGCGCAAGGGCTGAGCGGTTTGATGAGCATGACGGGCGAGCCGGGGCAGGCGCCGATCAAGGCGGGCTCGCCCGTCACCGACATCAACGCGGGCATCCTCGCGGCGCTCGGCATCAGTGCGGCTTATGCGCGCAAGCAGGCGACCGGTCTCGGGCAGATGGTCGATACATCGCTCTTCGAAGCCGGCCTGCAGCAGATGTACTGGGCCTTCGCCAACTACTTCGCCGATGGCACCGTCCTGCCTAAAGCCGGCTCGGCCAACCCCACGAGCGCGCCGTATCAGGCGTTTCGCACGCGGGACGGCTGGGTGAACATCGGCGCGGCGAATCAGAGCAACTACGAGCGTCTCGTCGGCGTGTTGAATATTCCAGGACTCGCTGAGGACGAGCGCTTCCAGACCAACGCGGGACGTCTGAAGCATCGCGAGGCGCTCGTCGATATCCTGACGGCGCGTCTCATCGAACGCACGACCGACGAGTGGCTCGTTTCCTTCGATGCCATCGGATTGCCGAGCGGCGCGGTGTTGGGCGTGCCGGAAGCGTCGTCGCACGAGCAGGCCATGGCGCGCGGGATGATCGTCGAAACGGAGCATCCGCTTGCCGGCCCGATGCGCGGCATCGGGTTGCCGATTCACTTCTCCGAAGGCTGCACGAAGGCTTCGCGTCCCGCGCCGCTGCTCGGTCAGCACACCGGCGAAGTGCTCGACGAATACGGTTTCGACGAGGCGCGCATTCAGGCGCTCAAGGACGAAGGCGCGATTCTGGAAACGGAGGTTCCCGCGTGAAAGCGACGGGCGAGCAAATGGTTTTATGCATTCATCATGCAGTATGCAGCGCTATGATCGATGTCTGATCCAACTTCGTCGACACCCTCTGCCATGACGCTCGCACCTCCTCCCGCCGCTCGCGCGGGCGATTCGCTCGCTTCGGTCGCCACGCCTTCCCTGATGATCGATCTCGATGCCTTCGACGCCAATCTCGCGGCGATGTCGGCGTTCGCCGCGCGTCATGGCGTCGCGTTGCGTCCGCATGCGAAGGCGCACAAGTGCAGCGAGATCGCGAAGCGTCAGGTCGGCGCGGGTGCGGTCGGCGTGTGCTGTCAGAAGCTGTCGGAGGCGTATCCGTTCGCGGCGGCGGGCATCGCGAGCATTCATGTCAGCAATGAGTTCGTCGGCGCGGACAAACTCGCGATGGCCGTCGAACTCGCATCGCATGTGCATCTTTCGGTATGCGTGGATGCGTTGCCGCAAGTTCAGGCCCTCGGCGACGCAGCGGCACGCGCGGGCGTCACGATCGACGTGCTGCCGGAAGTCGATGCAGGTCAGCATCGCTGCGGCGTGACGAGCGAAGATGCGCTGCTCGCGCTCGTCGACGGCATCGCAGCGCAGAGCGCGCTGCGCTTCGCAGGACTGCAGGCGTATCACGGCGGCATCCAGCACGTCGCGGATTGGATTGCACGCAAGGCCGAAGCAAGCCGCGCCGCCGATATCGCCGCGCGCTACGTCCGCGCGCTCGATGTTCGCGGCGTGCGTTGCGGCATCGTGACGGGCGGCGGCACAGGCACTGTCGAGTTCGATGCTGCGAGTGGCGTCTTCACCGAATTGCAGCCGGGCTCGTATCTGTTCATGGACGGCGACTATGGCGGCATCGGTTGGGGCGGCGAAATGCGCTGGCGTCACAGTCTCTTCGTGCTGTCGACGGTCATGAGCGCCACGCGCCCCGGCATGGCCGTATGCGATGTCGGCCTGAAAGGGCTCGCGGTCGATTCGGGCTTGCCGCGCAGCGTGAACTGGCTCGGTGCGGGCGCCAAGGCCACGTTCAGTTATATCTCCGCGAACGATGAGCACGGCATGCTGCAAGCCCAGCACGATGCTGAAGGCGATTTCGCTGATCTCGTCGGCAAGCGTGTGCTGTTGCTGCCGGGTCATTGCGATCCGACCGTGAATCTCTACGATGAATACGTCTGCTATCGAGGCGAACGCGTGACCGACATATGGCCGATCGACGCGCGCGGTCTTTCGCGCTAAGCCCGTGACTCCTTCGGCGGATAGATCGTGGCGATCAGCGCATCGACGTCGGCAACGATCAGGCCGATCACGAACTGCGCCACTTCCTGCGCGCCGTGCGTCGCTTCCTGTTGCTCGAGCATGGCCCTGAGTTCGTTCACGGCGGAACGTGCGCGCGCGAGCTTCTCATCGTCCTGACGATTCGCTGCAAGCACGCTCGCGAGCGTCTCGAACAAAGCCTGCAATTCGCGACCGGCCGCGCCGAGCCGAGCCGCGCAAGTATCGCGATCGAGGCGCGATACAGCTTTCGCGAGAAAGAGCGCATCGCTATGGAGACGCCGCAGAAACGGTGCGGCCTTGTCGATGGCATCCGAGCGGCGGTTCTGCACGAGCACGATGATGTGTTCGCGTTCGGCTTCCTTCAACGCATCGTCGAAGGCTTTTTGCGCCTCGGTGCTTTGCGTTTCGAGGCGCGTCGCGCGAGCATCATCCCGCTCGCCCGAAAGATGGAGCGCGATCAACTGGCCGAGGCTCTTCAACGTATCGGCGACGCTGCGATGCGCGGCCGTAAGCGCACGATTGGGCCAGAGCGCCGACACGACGAAGGACGAAGCGGCGCCGATCAGAATCTCCAGCACGCGATGCATCGGCCGCTCGAAAGGCGATCCCGGTCCCGCCGGAATCAGCACGACGATCACGAGCGTCACGCACGCAAGCCTGAACGCAGGCCGCTTCGCGCTCAACGCGGCAAGCGGCACGAGCGCGACCGAAAACACCGCGAGCGGCGGCGCGCCGCGGTTCATCGCGACAATGCCGAGCACGCCCGCGATGGCGCCGATGAATGCGCCGATGATCTGATCGCGAGCAATATCGACCGCCTGCGAGAGGCTCGGTTGCGTCACGATGACGAGCGTCGTGATAAGTGCCCAGTAACCTTCGGGCAGTGCGGCCAGTCGTGCGGCGGCATAGCTGATCGCGCAACTCATCAGTGTGCGAAGAAGGCGTCTTGCTTCGGGTGCGCCGAAGAAGGCGCGCACCTGAACTCGAGTACGAGTGATCGAAGTCATGCGGTCTCGGTCGTTGACGAAACGGGACAAGCGAAGGAGACGCGAAGCATGCGCGCCCGTGCTGCATTATGCCAATGTGCACGGTGCGAAAAAATGAAGCTGTTCAGGAAGGGAAAGACAAGGCGGCACATATGCCCGATGTTTCCGGGGCACATGTGCCGCCTTCGTGTCGCGACGTAAGCATCGGCACGGCTTCCACCAGCGTCGCTATATGAGCCTGAGTGGCCGGTGCTGGCATGGCGACCTTATCGGGCCGGCCCGGCGTTGAGCGGGAGTTTCGACGCGCGGGCACTGTCGGCTGTCATCTTTGCACCGCCGGGCTTGTAGCCGTTCGACATCAGCAGGAAGGCCATGATGTCGGCATAGTCCTGGTCCTTCATCTTGCCTGGACGGTCCGCGGGCATGTTGGTGGCCATGTAGGTGAAGATGCCGCCCACGGTGAGATGCGAATTCGACGGCGGTGCGAACGACGGACCTTGCAACGCGGGCGCTGTGATGCCTTGCAACTGTGCCCCATGGCACTTCGCGCACGAGCTCGAATAAAGCGCCTTGCCGTGCGTCGTTTGCGCTTGTTCGAACGTCGGCGGCTCGACGGTTCCCTCATTCGCGACCTTGATGAAGCGGCCGGCGCGCGCGCCATTCATGTCGGCGAGCATGATGCCGGAGTGCTTCGACGGTGCTGCAGAAGACGATGCAGTTTGCACGGGCAACGCCCACTGTTTCGTGAGCGCCTGAAGGCGGCCATCGTCGATCATCGATTTGAGCGCATCGTCGATGCGCGGACGCAACGCAGCGCTCCTGTCGCCGAATGCGAATGCCAGATGCCAGTCCGCGTAGGGCGAATTCGCGGCTGCGACGGTGAAGCTCTGTTGCGGATGCGCAATGCGATAAGCCACGACAGCGGGATACCACACGATCGCACGATAAGCGCGTCCGTTCGCGACTGCATCGACGGTCGATGCCGACGTGTTCTCCAGATCGAGCGTCACGTCGCGCTGCTGCACGGCGATCAGTTGTGCGGGGCTTGCATAGGTCGCGGCGACCGTGCGCTTTGCGGCATCGTTCAGAAGCACGTCAGGCGCTTCGATGCTGACGTAGCCCGCACGCAGATAGCCGCGCGAGAATTGCATCTTGCCACCCGATGCATCGGCGACGGTGGAACGGGGAAAGCCAGCGATCACATCGCAATCGCGCGCGAGCGTCTTGTCGAGTTCGTGAAGCGACACGCCGTCGTCGTCGCCTTCGCCGATACCGTGCGATACGAACGTTGCTGCGATGTTGGCGCGGGCGAAGACCGCTTGCGCGACGCTGCGGTCCAGCGCGGCCGAAGGACTGCCGGGAAACGTGCAGATCTTCACGGCCGCGTCGGAAGCCGATGGTGCGAGCGCGATGCATGCGGCCAGCATGCCTGCTGCGCGAATGGAGTTGAGCGAATGATTCATGTCGAAGCGTCCGGTGATGTCGGTGAGCACCGCAAGCGCGCGGCGATGCGCGCTCGCGGTTCGATCAGCATGGGTCAGGCGCGATTGAGCGCGAACACATAGAGCGTGCCGCCGCGCGGCACCTTGTCCGCGGCCTTCGCCATCGGTCCGCCCCAGATCGGATTGGCGCCACCGTATCCCGCGAGAATGGCAACGTATTCCTTGCCGTCGATCTCGTACACCGAAGGCTGGGCGATGATGCCGCTCGCGAGTTTGGGGCTTTGCCACAAGACCTTGCCGGTCTTTTCATCGAACGCGTAGAGATGGCCGTCGAGCGAGCCGCTGAATGCGAGGCCGCCCGCCGTCGTCGCGACGCCGCCGTTCCAAGGCAGCTTGGTCCAGTGGCTCCAGATCTTCTTGCCGGTGTCGACATCGATCGCCTGCAGTTCGCCGTAGCCCTTGCTGTTCGGTTCCGGCTTGATCTCGAAGCCTTCGCCGAGATAGGGCAGGCCTTCCATGTAGTTCACCGATTTGCCGGACAGGGACATGCACGCATGCAGCGCCGGCACGAAGGCTATATGTTTCTGCGGATCGTATGAAACGGACCACCAGTTCTTGCCTCCGAGGAAGCTCGGACACGTTTCGATGGTCGTGCCGGTCTTCGGATACTTGGCGGGATCCTGAATCGGCTTGCCATCGTCCGTATAGCCTGTGACCGATGTCGCGGTGACGAAGGGCCGCGCATAGATTAGCTTGCCGTTGCTGCGATCGATCGCATGGAAAAAGCCATTGCGGTCTGCGTGAATGATCGCGTCGTAGTCCTTGCCCTGATACTTGATGTTCGCGAGTACCGGCGTATTGACGCCGTCATAGTCCCACGTGTCATTCGTCGTGTATTGATAGTGCCACTTGAGGTCGCCCGTCTTCGGATCGAGCGCGAGCAACGAGTCGGAATAGAGGTTGTCGCCAGGACGAAGATCGGCGAGCCACGGTCCCGGATTTCCGACGCCCCAATAAAGCGTCTTGCTCGCCGCATCATAGGTGCCGGTGAGCCACGCGGGGGCGCCGCCATGCTCCTGCATGCCATCGGGCCATGTGTTGCCGCCGGGCTCCTTCGCGCCGGGCACCGTATAGCGTTTCCACAGCATCTTGCCGTCGTTGGGATCGAGTGCTGCGATGAAGCCGCGCGCGCCATACTCGCCGCCCGAGCTGCCGACGACGAGCGCGCCATCGAGTGCGAGCGGTGCGAGCGAGAACGCATATCCGACGCCCGGATCGAACATCGCCTTCTTCCACACGAGCGAGCCCGTTTGCGCATCGAGCGCGGCCACTTCGCCGTTCAACATCGCGACATAAACGTTCTTGCCGTATAACGCGACTCCGCGATTGACCACATCGCAACATGCGGTCTTGAACGATTTCGCATCGAGATTCGGCTCGTATTTCCAGAGTTGTTTGCCCGTTGCGGCATCGAATGCATAGACGTTGTCCTTGGGCGTCGTCACGAAGAGAAAGCGACCGTTGACGATGGGCGTGGCCTCGAAGCCTTGCTGCAAGTCCTTTGGAAACTTGTAGCTCCACACCTGCTTCAGGTTCTTCACGTTGCTCGTATCGATCTGCTTGAGCGGCGAATGCCCATGACCGTTATACGTGCGGTAATACGTGAGCCAGCCGGGGTCGTCTTGCGCGTTCGCGAGGCGTTCATAGCTGACGTCCGGGTACTGCGCCGGTGTGCCTTCCGCCGCGATGGCAAGATGCTGCGCCACGCTGAACGCAGCGACGGCACCTGCTGCAAGGGCCGCGACGCGCAGGGCCGGACTGAAGCGAATGTTCATCGTTGTCTCCTGGATATTGTCGATGCAACGTCTTATTGAAACTCGATAGCGATGCGAAGCAGTTGCGACGTCATCAAGGCAAGTCATGTGCCATCGACGACCGATACGCGCAATCGCCTTGCTGTACGCGGTTGTCGCGTCCAAAGCGCTCAATGCGGGCGCATTGAGGCGTTATTGAAGAGGTGTTGCATCGTGGAGCAGTGGGACGTTTGACGTGTTGCCCGATGTGACAACGCGAGCTCAGGCGAGCCAACCTAGTCGACGTGCTGCATCGACGAAGCGATAGACATCCGCGGCGAGACCTGCGATGCCGAAGCGCGTCTCCAGTTCGCCGATGATCTCGTCGAGCGCGCGCGTGCCATCGCAGCGTGCGAGTATCTCGCCCGCGCTGCGGTTCAGTTCGACGCTGCCGTGCCGATGAACGATCTCGCACGTTTGCATGTCCGCATGCCAATGCAGCTTGAATGACGCACGCAGGCGCGGGCGCGTGCATGCGTCCGCATGCGCGGTCGTAGAGTTCATGTGGGACGGAAAGGGAAGGGTGCAGGCCCGGGGCAGATTCGCCCCAGGCTTGCCGTCATCGAAGGATCAACGTGTAGCGATGTACATCGTGATCTCGAAGCCGAAGCGCAGGTCGGTGAAGGCGGGTGTCGTCCATTGCATGTTCATCTCCTTGATGATGTTCGAGTTGGATCGCGAGCCGTTTCGCGACCGGTCCTCGAAATGCAAGGTCCATGCCTTCGATCATCGACAGTGCATGTGCACGCTCTTTGCCTTTCAATTCGATTTCGATGACGCGCAATGGATGTGACGATGTTGTTCCGCATCGCAACAAGGGTGTACCGAAGTGAAACACTGCACTGAACAACTCATTGCTCCACCTGTGAACAAGCGGGCATCTTTCGATAGATGGTGTTGCGCGATATGCCCAAGGCGCGCGCGGCGGCGGAGACATTGCCACGATGTTGCGCGAGCGCCGCCGCGATCACGGATGCCGTGACTTCCTGCAGGCGTCCCGAAGCGAGCGCCGATGCAGCGCATGCTTCGGACACGCGATGCACGTTGGCGCGAGGTTCATCGAAGAAGTCTTCCGGTAGATGTTGCCGGCGAATGCAGCCGTCGTCGTCGACCATCGCTGCAGCAGTGCGTAGCAAGTTGCACAGTTGCCTGAAGTTGCCGGGCCACGCATAGCGCTCGAAGAGCGCCATTACGTCATCGTCGATGGACAGGCGCATGCCGCTCCCATCATCGGCGCTTACGGCGTGGAGCATCTTCGTGATCACGGCTGCGAGATCGGTGCGTTCGCGCAATGGCGGTAGTTTGACGACGAGCCCGTTCAGACGGTAGTACAAGTCCTCACGGAAGCGATTCTGCTCGATCATCTCGCGCAGGTTACGGTGCGTCGCGCAGATGATGGCGACATCGACAGGAATCGACTTGCTGGAGCCGAGCGGATCGACGACGCGCTCTTGCAGCACGCGCAAGAGGCGCACTTGCAGCGGGTAGGGCATGTCGCCGATTTCATCGAGAAAGAGCGTGCCGCCATTGGCCTGTAGCAGCTTGCCCGCCGCGCCCTTGCGCCGTGCGCCCGTGAACGCGCCTTCCTCATAACCGAAGAGTTCCGATTCGATCAGGTTCTCCGGGATCGATGCGCAGTTCACCGCGACGAACGGCCCCGCGCGACGCGGCGAATCGCTGTGAATGGCTTGTGCGAGCAGTTCCTTGCCGGTGCCGGTTTCGCCGGTGATGAGTATCGGTATGTCCTTGCCGATGACCTTGCGTACCTTGCCGATGACCGCGGCCACTTTCGGGTCGCCCGTGTCGAGCGATGCGAGCTTCGACGATGAATCGATCGCAGCCGATGCGCGCGGCGCGGATCTCATCGGCACGGACGTGGACGGAGTTTCGACGAAAGGCGCGCGGTTGAGGCGCACGCGGGCGCATACCACTGCGCCATTGTTGAGATCGAGCGACATGTGCGGCGCGCGGCTCGCTTGCGAACGATCGATCAGTTGCGCGCTGGTCAGTCCGAAGAGCGACGACAGCGTATGTGCGCGCAGCGCCGAGAGCGGCAAGCCGAACTGAAACTGCGCGCTGCGATTGGCGGAGAGAAAACGTCCATCGCAGGTGAAGGCCATGATCCCTTCCATCAGCGTGCCGAGAAACTCGGGGCGGCAGTGAAATGCGATCTGCAACATCCCCTGAAAAGTGCTGGAAAACAGGTGGTTTTCGATCATCTGGACGGACATGCGCGCGAGGGCCATCGTGTGTCGATGGTAGCTGCGATGATCGCCGGTGACGTCGAGCACGCCGATCAGATCGCCGTACGGATCGAGAATCGGCACGCTGGAGCAGGTCAGAAAACGATTGGCCGCAAGATAGTGTTGATCGCCGTGCACGACCGTCGGCGAGCGTTCTGCGATGGCCGTGCCGATGGCGTTGGTCCCTTGCCGTTCCTCGGCCCAGTTCGCCCCCGCCCTGAGCGCGACCTTTTCTGCGCGTGCGAGGAAGTCGTCATCGCCTGTGGAGTGGAGGATGAGCCCTTGTGCGTCGGTCAGTACGATCATGCTTTGCGTGTTGACGATCTGTTCACGCAGCGTTTCCATCACCGGCGTCGCGTGCGCGCATAGCACGCGGTTCTGCTCGAGCTTGAGGAGCAACTCGCCTTCGGTAAGCACGTCGTAGTCGGGTCGTGTCGAGGCGTTCAGACCGAATGTCTCGGAGCGTTCGTGCGCCTTGCGTATCGCGGGAATCAGCCAGGCGCTCTGTCGTTCATCGTGGGTAGCCGCGATCTCGTGGATGTTGTCTTGCATCGTCTCCTCCGTTGTGCAAGTGCCGGTCATGTCGCCGGATATTTGAGCGGGGAGAAAAGCAAGTCCTGCGCCAATGAGCGCCGTCGACGGCTGTTGTTGGCTAATCGAAAGGATGCGGGATGTCATCGTGACGCCGACAGCTCCGCGGACGTTGTGTTGGGCTGCGTATGACTCGACGCGCTGACGGAGCACGTGTGTCTGCACCCTGCGAGCGCGCCGCGCAAGGCGCTGCGGGCATTCGAGCGTTGCGCCCGCGCGTTGGCATATCCAATGCAAAAGACCAGGCGAGCGCCGACACACGCTCGATTCGACTCAAACGAACGCTTGCTCATGCACCGTAAGGAGAAACACCATGACGAACCTGAAGCTCGACGATCTGCAACATAGTCAGGAGCTTTCCGCTTCCGAGATGAAGCGCATCATCGGCGGAGACAAAAAGGAGCCAGCCGGCAGACCCATCCATATCGACGCTCAGAGCGGCGTGCTGACGTTCAAGGACGGCTCGAAGTGGACGATGGATCTTGACGGCAAGTTGCATCCGCTGTGATTCGCGCGCATCGATGCTGCGTGCAGGAAGGCCGGACGAGCCTCGCGGCGCGGCCGGCCTTTTGCCTTTTGCCTTTTGCCTTTTGCATTCAGAGTTTCCGAAGGCTTTTTGAGTTACGCGTTTTGCATGCGAAATCAAAGGCCGGTTCGACCCGCCGTCAGCACGAGGCGCAGGCCGAGCATCGCGATGACGCTCGCTGCGAAACGGTCGATCCGCTTCCTCGCCCGCAGATACATCTCGCGCGGACGCTTGCTTGAGAAGCCAAGCGCGACGATGGTGTACCAGCCCGTCTCGATCACGAAGACCATAGGCGGCAATACGAAGTAGCACCACAGCGGAGGATGCTGCGGCAAGAGCGCCGCGAAAATGCTGCCGTACCAGATGGCTGTCTTGGGATTGCTCAGTTGCGTCGAGAGGCCAAGCCAAAAGGACTTTCGAGCGCGCCCGGTGAGCCGGGACGCGCCGTCCGTTGCCGGCATCTCCATCGGCTGCGCGGCGCCCCGCCAAATCTTCGACGCCACATAAATCAGATACAGGCCACCGGCGACCTTCAGCGCGAGATAGAGCCACTCGACGGCAACGAGCAGCGTGTACAGTCCCGCGAGGGCGACGCCGCCGAAGAAGATGCCGCCCACGCCCATGCCGAGCGCGGTCGCGAGGCCATCGGCGCGTGATATGCCGATGGCATTGCGCGCCACGATTACGAAGCTCGGGCCCGGAATCATCGCGCCCAGCAACAGTGAAAAGAGAATCGCGAGTACGGCGGTCGAAGCGGTCATCGGAATAACTCCTTCGGATGTGCAGTTTGAATGCGGCATGCAAAACGCCGGATTGCATTCACGACGCATGATACGTCCGACTTCACGTGCATCGCGTCAGGCGCCGCTGCCGGCGACGCTGTCTTCGTGGATGGCGCGATTGCGCCCGCTGCGTTTGGCGAGATAGAGCGCGGCGTCGGCATTGTTCAGCAACTTGAGCGCGTCGTCGTTATGGCGTGGCGAGGCCGTGGCAATGCCGATGCTGATCGTCAGCACGCTCCTTGGCGCCGCGCTGTGAGGAATGGCGAGTTGTTCCACGTTCTCGCGCAGACGCTCGGCAAATGTGAGCGCGCCGCTCGCCGCGGCGCCCGGCAAAACCACGACGAATTCTTCGCCGCCATAGCGCGCGACGATGTCGCCGGGGCGCTTCGCGGCATTTTGTATGCAGTCGGCCACGGCGATGAGCGCGTCGTCGCCCATCGCGTGACCGTAGGTGTCGTTATAGAGCTTGAAGTGGTCCACGTCGATGAATAGCGCGGACAGGGGCTGATCGACGCGGCGCGCTCGCCGCCATTCTTCGTCGAGCTGCCGGTCCAGCGCGCGGCGGTTGCATAGTCCGGTGAGCGCATCGGTACCCGCGAGCCGTTGCAGCTTCTCTTGCGCAATTGCTCGCGAGCGCAGTGAAATTGCGAGCAGCCATGAGATGACGATGAAGCCGCCTCCGAACGCCATCGTCAATCCGCCGATGACGAGGCTGCGTTCGCGCCACGCCGCGAGGACGTCATCCTCGGCGGGCGCGACCGCCGCGATCAATCGGGTGCCGGGTACGTGCTGGAATGTATAGAGCCGCCTGACGCCATCGAGCGGAGACCGTGAGATGTATGAGCCTGAAGCCGCGTCGCGCATCGCGGCGAAGGTCGGTGACTTCGCGACGTAGCCGTCGCTATCGCCTGGCAGCGCAGGCTTGCGCGCGATCATCACGCCATCCTGCTGCACGATGAACACCGCGCCCGAAGTGCCGAGCTTCACGCGCGACAGCAGGTCCTTGAAGTAGGAGACGTTCAAGGCGATCACGGCGACGCCCGCAAACGAGCCATCCGATGCATCGATGCGCCGGCTCAATGCGAGCGAAGCCGCGCCCTTGCGCAATCGCGACGCATAGGGTCCGGAAATGTAGAGACCGGCGTCGGGGTGCTCGGCGTGGACCTTGAAGTAGTCGCGATCGTTGAAGAGCAAGTCCGCATGATCGGAAGGATCGCGTTCCATGACGATGCGTCCCTCGCGATTCATCACGAATGCGCCGCCGACGGAGTTCATGCCGGTGGCGCCATCGAATAGAACAAGCTTGCGCAGATCAGGCGGAAGCCCCATTACGGCAGGGTTTCTAACGCCATTGACGATGGTGCGCAGCGACAGGTCGCTCGATTCGATATTGCGCGCGATATCGGCGCTCAAGGTGGCGACGAGGTTGGCCGCAGCCTGATGCGCGTTTTGCAGCGCTTGCGCGCGTCCCTGCCACAGCGCGGCAAACGACAACACGGCCATACAAATGGCGATGGCGGTGCCGATAAGACCAGCGAGCGCCGGAAAGTGCGAAAACACTTCGGCGAAGCGGATTGCGGCGGTGCTGTTGCGTCGCATCAACCGGCGACTGACCATGCGTCCGGTCTTACGAACGGCTTTTAATCTGGCGGGCATTCAGGTTCTCCGCGCGGCGCGATTTCCGCACATCCGGGCACGACATGATGTGCGGCGCGACTGCGCTATGCGTCGAAAAACTCCGTATCTTATGGATTGGTTTGCATCTTATGCGCTATGTGGTGAACAGCGCCGCGCGTATTTGCACCCCGATTGTAGTCGCTCAGGCTCAATCCTTTCTTCACGGCCATGCTCGAATCACCCGCCGCGCCCGCCCATGCGCTTGCGAATCTCCGAGTCGAGAATGAGCCGCCCGCGCAGCTTGCCCTTCATGCGCTTCACATAGCGCGGCGCCTCGGTCATGTGAATCACCATCAGTTCTCGAACCTTGTCCGCGTCCCGCGCGCGCGCCGCTTCGGTGATCGCCTTGTGAATCTTCACGTTCGCGCGGCCGAAGCGTTCATGTTCGGCTTGCGGCGTGTCGTTCCTGAACTCGATGAGTTGCCGGATCATTTCGTTGATCAACTCGCAGGTGAAGCGCAAAAACGGATTGGGATTCGCAGCGGCCAGAATATCGTGGAAGTTCACGTCTTCCTGTCGTTGCCGGACGATGTCGCGATTCGCGTGCGCCGAGGCCGGCTCGTCGCAACAAGCGATGTTCGCTTCCAGCGCGTTGAAGTCATCGTCGGTGAGATGCGGCACTGCGCCCGCAGCGAGCTCCGGTTCGAGCAACTGACGCACCGTATAGATATCGTCGATGGTCACGTCCTTGAAGAACAGATAGTTCTGCAAGAGTTGCAAGGTGCGATCGAGCGGTACCTCGACGATCGTGCCGCCACCCGAAGGTCCCGTCGTCACTTTGATCAGCCCTTGCACTTCCAGCGATTTGAGCGCCTCGCGCGTCGTGCTCTTGCTGACGGAAAAGAGCTGCTGCAATTCCACTTCACGCGGCAGCTTGTCGCCGGGCTTCAGGTTCTTTTCCGTGATCAGCCGCTTGATTTCTTCGGCGACGAGATCCGCGCGCTTGGGCTGTTTGATCGGCTGCTGCGCGATTTCGATTGCCGCCCCGGTGCGTTTTGCACGCTCCATCACCATGTCGATGCTCCCTGTCTTTGTCTGCTTTATACGCGTGCGTGTCGCGAATTCGCAGACTGGAATATTGCCTTATTGACACCCGAATTTATTGTTCCTAGCATCGGGTTCATTCTATTTATCATGATAAATAGAATGAAGCGAGCCGAGGTTTGAACCTACCACGAAAAAAAAGCGGGGCGGCTGCGCGGGTCATCTTCTCAAGGAGCGTCAATTTTGAATCGCCGAAACATGTTGAAGCTGGCCGCGCTGTCGGCCATTCCAGGATCGTTCGAAGCGCTCGTCGCAAGAAGCGCCTTTGCGCAGGGCTCGCCGATCCAGTTCGCATGCCCTGTGCCGATGTCCGGTCCGTTCGCGGCCAATGGCAAGTACGCCGATCTCGGCATGAAGCTGGCTATCGAACAATACGGCAAGGTGCTGGGTCAACCGCTCGCCTATGCGACGCTCGACACCGAGGGAAAACCCGCAACGGCCGTGCGCCGCGTGCAGGAAATCGCGCAGCAGAAGAACGCACGTTATTTCGCGGGCGGCATTCTTTCGTCGGAAGCACTCGCGATGGGCAAGGAAGCGGAGAAGGCCGGCGGCATCTTCATCACGACTGCGGGCGCCGACGAACTCACCGGCAAGGATTGCAACAGCGCGACGTTTCGCTGGTCAGTGCCCACTTTCGGCGCGATCGAGCAAACGGTGCGGCCGCTCATTCAGTCGATGCCCAATGCAAAGCGCTGGTACACGATCACGCCGCAATACGTGTTCGGAGACGGGCTTTTATCGGCGGCGAAGAACATCTTCAAAGAGAAGGGTATCGAGCATGTGGGCAACAGCTATCACTCGCTCAATGAAAAAGAGTTCAGCGGTTATTTGACGAATGCTGTCGCGGCGAAGCCCGATGTTCTTCTTATCCTCAACTTCGGCTCGCAATCATCGGACACGTTGCGTCAGGCCGTGAGCTTTGGCATGAAGAACAACTGCACGATCCTGATGGCATGGGCGTCGGGGCTGGAGCAATTCGAAGCACTCGGACCGGAAATCTGCGAGGGCGTCTATTTCGGCGCGCAATACTGGCATGCGGTCGATACGCCGCTCAATCAGGACCTCGTCAAGCGCGTGAATGCGGCTTATAAGTCGAACCCTAACTATAGCCTCGCGGGTTCGTACATCTGCACGAAGATTTTGCTCGACGGCATCGTAAAAGCGGGCACCGCCGACCCGAAAAAAGTCGTCGCTGCGCTGCAAGGCATGAAGTACGCGGGCCTGACCGGGCCGGAGGAAATTCGCGCGGGCGATCATCAGGTGTTGAAGAACTACTATCTTCTCAAAGGCAAGCCCAAGAGCAAGATGAAGGATAAAGACGATTACGCCGACATCGTGAGTTCGGGCCAGTCGTTCCTGCCGCTCGACAAGACGCAATGCAAGCTTGCGTGATCGCCTGATCTTGTGACGCGCGTTGTTTTCATGCGAATGCGGGCGAGTTCTGCATTCGCGTTGCCACTCTTCTGATGCAAGGCCATGAACGTTTATCTGTTGCAGGTCGTGAACGGCATCGGCGTGGGCATGCTGTATTTTCTGCTCGCGGTCGGGTTGTCGATCGTGTTCGGGTTGCTGCGCTTCGTGAACTTCGCGCACGGCGCTTTCTATCTGCTGGGCGCGTACTTCTGTTATCAGGCGATGCAGTGGTCGATGAACTTCTGGAGTGCGCTCGTCGTCGTGCCCATCGTCGTCGCCGTGATCGCATGGATCGTCGAGAAAGTCGTGCTGCGCCACGTCTATGCACAGCAACACGAGTTCCATATTCTCGCGACAGTCGGCCTTGCGCTCGTGATTCAGGAGTGCGCGATCATCGCGTGGGGACCGCTCGGCGATAACGTCCCGGTGCCGGACGTTCTCAACGGCGTTGTGATGTGGGGCAGCTTCATCTACCCGAAGTATCGCCTCTTCGTCATCGCGTTCACGGCGGTGCTGGCGGGCATTCTATGGTGGGTGCTCGAAGGCACGCGGCTGGGCAGCGCTGTGCGAGCGGGCAGCGAATCGAGCGAGATGGTATCGCTGCTCGGCATCAACGTGACGCGCATCTTCAGTCTTGTATTCGCGCTCGGTGCGGGAACAGCGGCACTCGCGGGCGTGCTTGCCGCGCCGATACGCGGCGTCGATCCGTTCATGGGGATCGAAGCACTCGGCGTCGCATTCGTCGTCGTGGTCGTGGGCGGCATGGGCAATTTTCTGGGTGCGCTCGTCGGCGGACTGCTCGTCGGCATCGTGCAGAGCGTGATGAGTACGCTGTGGCCGGAAGGCGCGCGCCTCATGATCTATGTGGCGATGGCCGCGGTGCTGCTGCTGCGTCCGAACGGATTACTCGGGAGGACCGCGTGAATTCCAAACTGGATTCGAAGACACTGGACATGAGCGCGCCACCGCGATCCCTCAGGCAGTCGCTTCATCGCTATCGCTTTCTGTTGCTCGCGGCCATCGTCGTCTGCGTTCTTCCGCTGACGATCCGCTCCGGATCGCTCGCAACCGAAGTGCTCGTCTATGCGCTCGCCGCGCTCGGCTGTAATCTGCTGCTCGGGCATACGGGCCTGCTGTCGTTCGGACAAGGCATATTCTTCGGTCTAGGAAGCTATGCCGCGGGTCTGATCCTCACGAAGTCGGGGCTGCAGATTCCTGCGGCATTGCTCGGCGCCATCATCGCGGGTGCGCTCGCCGCGGCTCTCGTCGGATGGTTCTCCATTCGTCAGCGCGGCGCGTACTTCGTGATGCTCACGCTCGCATTCGGGCAGATGTTCTACTTCCTTGCCTATACGACACCCGATCTCACCGGCGGCGACAACGGCTTGCTCGATATTCCGCGGCCCGCGTTGTCATTCTTCGGGCAGCCACTCGTTTCGCTCGTGTCGCCGTGGCAGTACTACGCGTTCGTCGCCGTATTGTTCTTGATCGCATTCTGGTTCATGTTGCGCGTGTCGCATTCGGTCTTCGGCCGCACGCTGCTCGCAATCCGGGATAACGAGGCGCGCGCCGCTGCCGTAGGTTATGACGTAAAGCGTTTCAAGCTGGCCGCGTTCGTCGTATCGGGTGCGGTCACTGGCCTGGCCGGGGCATTGCACGCGATGATGACGGGCATCGCGCCGTTATCGAACATCGACTACCACACGAGCGAGATGATTCTCGTGATGACCGTTATCGGCGGTACGGGCAATCTCTTTTCTTCCGTACTGGGCGCAGCGTTCTATGTGCTATTCGCCGACTGGCTTTCAACGCTATGGCCGCGCTGGCTGCTGTTGCTCGGGCTCGTGCTGATCGCGGTAAGTCTCTTCATGCAGCGCGGTTTGTGGGGTCTGGGTGAACGCATCTGGCGCGCGATGAAGCGCGATCGAGGAGAGCCGGCATGAGCGCGTCGATACTGGAAGCAAAGGGCGTCGTGAAGCGCTATGGCAAGTTCGCCGCGCTAACCGATGTCAATCTGCGCATCGCAAGGAACACGGTGCATTCCGTGATCGGACCGAACGGTGCGGGCAAGACCACACTGTTTCATGTGTTGACCGGGACCGTGCCGATCACCGCGGGCAATATCGTGTTCGATGGTCACGACGTGACACAGGAACCCGATCATCGTCGCGTGAAGCGTGGCATCGCACGATCGTTTCAGGTGACGAGCCTCTTCACGAATCTGTCGGTGCGTGAGAATCTGCGGCTCGCCGCGCAGGGCGTGGACTCGAAGCGCGCACTCAACGCATGGACGCCGCCGCGCGGCGCGCTGGAACATCGCGATACGGTCGATGGCATTCTCGAACGTCTCGCGCTGCAACGCCTGGCGTCGACGCAGGCGAGCGCGTTATCGCATGGCCAGCAGCGGCGTCTCGAAGTGGGCATGGCGCTCGCCGCCCGGCCCAAGGCGATCTTTCTCGACGAGCCGACCTCGGGTATGGGCATCGACGATCTCGACGACATGAAGCATCTGATCCGCAGTCTGCGCGATGACTACACGGTCGTGCTGATCGAGCACAACATGGATATCGTGATGGACATCTCCGACATCATCACGGTGATGCAGCAAGGCCGCGTGCTTGTCGAAGGCAAGCCCGCCGATATCCGCGGGGACGAACGTGTGCGCAGCGCCTATCTCGGCAACATGATCACCGGAGGACGCGCATGATGCTCGATGTCGATAACATTCACGGCTATTACGGCAAGAGCCATATTCTTCAAGGCGTCTCGCTCACGATGGGCGAAGGCGAAACCGTCACGCTGCTCGGCCGTAACGGCGCGGGAAAATCGACCACGCTGAAAAGCATCGCCGGCGTCGTGGCGCCGCAGCGCGGCAGCGTGAAGTTCAAGGGCGTCGAGCTCGCGAAGATGCCGCCGCACAAGATCGCTGCGCGCGGCGTGTGCTTCGTGCCGGAACATCGCGGTATCTTCAAGCTCTTGTCCGTCGAAGAGAATCTGCGGCTCGGCGCGCGCAAAGATTCTCCATGGCAACTCGCGGATATCTATCGCATCTTTCCGCGTCTCAAGGAGCGCCGGACGAACGGCGGTGGCCAACTCTCGGGCGGCGAGCAGCAGATGCTCGCGATCGGCCGCGCATTGATGAATCATCCGCGCTTGCTGATGCTCGATGAACCGGTGGAAGGACTCGCGCCTGTGATCGTCGAGGAAATCGTCGCGCAACTGAAGCTGATTCGCCAAGCGGGCGTGACGATCCTGCTCGTCGAACAGAATCTGGAAGTCTGCACGCAACTCGCCGACCGCCATTACATCATTGAGCAAGGGCGCATCGTGTACGAAGGAACGAACGATGCGTTCATCGCCGATGATTCGATCAAGGATCGCTATCTCGGCGTGGGCGTCGTCTGAACCTCATATCTGCATCACTCAGCTCAGGAACCTCGAATGCAAGCTCATGATATGCCGGCGCAGGCCGCTCTGCGCATCGACGGTGCGCGTCTCTGGAATAGTCTGATGGAACTCGCGCGCATCGGCGCGACGGAGAAGGGCGGCGTGTGCCGTCTCGCATTGACGCAACTCGACAAGCAAGGCCGCGATCTTTTTATCGCGTGGGCAAAGGAAATCGGCTGCACCGTGCGCGTGGATGCGATCGGCAACATCTTCGCGCGCCGTGCGGGCACGCGTGACGATCTTCCGCCTGTGATGACGGGCAGCCATATCGATACGCAACCGACGGGCGGCAAGTTCGATGGCAACTATGGCGTGCTGGCGGGCCTCGAAGTGTTGCGCACGCTGAATGACAATAACGTGCGTACGGTTGCGCCGCTCGAAGTTGCCGTCTGGACTAACGAGGAAGGCTCGCGCTTCGTGCCGGTGATGATGGGTTCCGGTGTATTCGCGGGCGCGTTCACGCTGGATCATGCACTCGCGCAGAAGGATCGCGACGGCGTGTCCGTGCGGGACGCGCTGGCATCGATAGGTTATGCGGGAGATCGCGTCGAGGCGCATGACGTGGGTGCGTATTTCGAAGCGCACATCGAGCAGGGTCCGGTGCTGGAGGCGAAGGACAAGGTGATCGGCGTCGTGCAAGGCGCGCTCGGTCAACGCTGGTACGACGTGACGATCGAAGGCATGGAAGCGCACGCGGGTCCGACGCCGATGGAACTGCGCCGCGACGCCTTGCTCGTCGCGGCAGATCTCATTCGCGCCGTCAATCGCATCGCAATCGATCATGCGCCGCATGGACGCGGAACGGTCGGCTGGGTCGACGTGCATCCGAACTCGCGCAATGTCATTCCGGGGCGCGTCAAGCTGACCGTTGATCTGCGCGCGCCAGACGACGCGACGCTTCTCGCAATGGACCGTGCAATGCGCGACGCATGCGAGCAAGCGGATCTGCCGGTCAAGGTAGACGAAGTTGTCTACTTCGCGCCGCAACCGTTCGACGCATCGCTGGTTGCGTCGGTGCGCGAGAGCGCCGATGCGCTCGGCTTCACGTCGATGGATGTCGTGAGCGGCGCGGGTCATGACGCCGTCTATCTCGCACGCGTGGCGCCGGCAGCGATGATCTTCGTGCCGTGCAAGGACGGCATCAGCCACAACGAGATCGAGGATGCGCGCGCCGATCATCTCGAAGCAGGCTGCAATGTGCTTCTGCAAGCGATGCTGCGCGCAGCCAACGCGTCCGAAGGAGACGCAGCATGAAGATACTCATCGCCCGCATGAACCACGAGACCAACACGTTCTCGCCCGTTGCGACGCCGCTCGAAGCATTCGGGCGCGACGGTCCGTGTCATGGCGCCGAAGCGTATAACGAGAATGCCGGCATGCGTACGGCGATGTCCGCATTCATCGATGCTGCGAAGCGCGAACATGCGGACATCGTGACGCCGATATCCGCTTCGGCAAATCCGAGCGGTCGCGTCGCCGCCGCCGCTTATGACGCGATCTGCCAGTCGATCGTCGATGCAACAGAAGGCTGCGATGCCGTGATGCTCGACCTCCACGGCGCGATGGTCGCGGAGAATTCGCCCGATGGCGAAGGCGATTTGCTGGAACGCGTGCGACGCGCGCTGCCACATGCGCCTATTGCCGTATCCCTCGATCTGCATGCGAACGTCACGCAGAAGATGATCGACAACGCGGACGTGATCACGAGCTTCAAGACCTATCCTCACGTCGATATGTACGAGAGCGGTGAGCATGCGGCGCGACTGCTGCTCGATCTGATTCATGACAAGGCGAAGCCCGTGATCGCTTGGGCGCAGCCGCCGCTGCTAACGCATACGCTGAGGAGTTCGACAGCGGACGGTGCAATGAAACGTGCAGTCGATGCCGCGCGCGCAGCCGAAGCTGAAGATGGCGTGCTGGCCGTGTCGGTGCTATCCGGTTTCTCGCTGGCGGATATCGCCGCCCCTTGCATCAGCGTGGTCGTGGTGGCGGATGGCGAGCGCGCGAAGGCGCAGAGCGTGGCGGACCGCATCGCGCGGCAAATCTGGAACGAGCGTGACGCGTTCGTTTATCGCAGCGTGCCGCTCACGCAATCGATCAGCGAGGGCGCTGCGCTCGCACGCGAAACGGACAAGCCCGTGCTGCTGCTCGACCACGGCGACAACTGCATGTCGGGCGGAACGTGCGACACGACCGACGCATTCGAAGAAGCGTTGAAGCAAGGACTCGATGGCATCGTCGTCGGACCTTTATGCGATCCCGAAGCTGTCGCGCAACTCTTCGCAGCCGGCGAGGGCGCAACGGTCACGATCGGCGTCGGCAACAAGCTAGCGAGCGTGGCGTCGCGAGCAAAGCCGCCGCTCGAGGTTACCGGCATAGTGCGGGCGTTGACCGATGGCGAATACATCATCAGCGGACCGACGTATACGGGACAGCGTGCGTTCATGGGCCGCGCGGCCGTGATCGAGACCGCCGCGGCGCGCATCCTTGTAACGGAACGCACGCACGAGCCGTGGGACCTGGGCGTGTTCGAGAGTGTCGGCATCGATCCACGCGGCGCGCGCTTTCTGATTCTCAAGTCGCGCATGTATTGCCGCCCCGTCTTCGTGCCGATATCGGGTGGCCTCGTCGAATGCGATAGCCGCGGTGTCACGAGTTCGGACTATGGACTCTTCGCATTCGAGAACCTGAAGCGGCCCGTCTATCCGCTGGATTCGAACGTCGAATATTGATCGAACAGAAGAGCGGCGCGCCTTTCACTTCACGAGGCGCAGCCGCTTCGTAATGATCGTGCCTTCCTTGCGATCGATGAGCCACGCTGCATCGACATGGCCCATCAATATCGATGTTCTGCGCGTGATATCCGTGGGTTCTTCATCGGTGGGCGCGTTATGCTCGATGTCGTCCGTCAAGTAGGGTGGCGCGAGCGTGCAGATGAGCACGATCGCGAAGTCATCGCTGCCATGCGCGCGGTCGAAGTTCGGAAGCACGATGCTGCCTCTGACCGTGGTTCTCGCGCTGCCTTCCTGCTTCAGTTCAATGCTGTCGAAGGTCTGAACGAAACCCTTTTCCTTGGCTTCAGGCGCAACAACGAGCTTGCGGCCGCTTTGCCCCTTTACCGTTTCCTTCAGCAGGATGGCATCCGGATCGTGAGACGCCGCCAGGGAGACGTTCACCGTCAGCACCTTCTTCTTCGACAGATAGCGCACGCCGTATGAAACCGGAATGACGAACGTGAAGGTGCGATCTGTCTGCGCGCCGGGTTGGCTCGCGGCATGCTGCGCCTTGGTGAAAGGCCGCGAAAGAAACGCCCGTACGCGGCCGGTTATCGATGCAGGCTGTCCCGGTGCGGAATGACCTGCCAGCGCATCGCGGACGTGTTCCGGATCGTCGCCGGTAAAGTTCGGTGCAAGCGCGTCGGCCGACATGATGCCTCGCGCCTTGGCGCCGCTCGCGATGTCGGCAGCGCTCGCTGCACGGCCAGGCTGCGGCGCGGCCGCCAGAGCGGATACGGATACCCACGACAGCGCGCATGCGATGCACAGAGCAGAGCTACGTCCACGTTTCAATAAATACACCTGCCACTCCTGGCGCGTCAGGGCCGCTCATGATGGAAGTGGCTATCTTAAAACGAAGCGGACTGTTCGGCATTTTGCATGCGTGATAATGAATTCAATCCAACCGCACATATTCGTCGATCGCCGTGAGCGCGCCGTTCGCGAGCCTTGTCGCGGCGCGCAGAAGCGCTTCCCGGAGAACCGGATTGCGTGCCAGCGATGCGGGGAAAACATCGCTTGCGCCGACGAGCGCATCGACGAGGCCTGCCGGCGTGGTCGCATCCTCCGCCGCTTTCGTGAGACGTTCGGCCAGCGGATCGCTGATCGCGTAACGGGTGCCGTCGTCCGCTCGCCCGCGCAGAAACGTAAACCATGCCGCCACCGCAAGCGCGAGCCGTTCGAACGGCTGACCCGCGTCGAGCCTTACCTGAATGGTCGACAAAATTCGCGGCGGCATCTTCTGGCTACCGTCCATCGCAATCTGGCTGCAACGGTGTTTCAGCGCGGGATTCGCGTAGCGGTCGAGGAGCGCGTCGCGGTATGCGGCGAGATCGAACGATGCCGGTACCGCGAGCGTCGGCGCTATCTCGCGCGTCATCATCGCGTGGATCAGTGACTTCAGCGGCGGGTGGCCGACGGCGTCGCTGATCGTGTCGAAACCGGCGAGCATGGACAGATACGCGAGCGTCGAGTGTGTCGCGTTGAGCATGCGCAGTTTCGCGATCTCGAAGGGCGCGACGTCGTCGACAAGTTGCGCGCCTGCCGTTTCCCACGCAGGACGCCCGGCGGGGAAGCGATCTTCGATGACCCATTGCCTGAACGGCTCGCACGGCACGGGCACTTCATCGCCCACGCCCAGCGCCGCTTGGGCGGCTTCGCGATCCGCGTCGGTCGTGGCGGGGACGATGCGATCGACCATCGTCGACGGAAACGCGACGCGCGTCTCGATCCACGTCGCGAGCGCCGGGTCCAGCCTGCGTGCGAACGAACACACCGCCTGACGCAATGCATCGCCGTTGTGCGAGAGGTTGTCGCAGGAAAGCACGGTGAAGGGCGTGGCGTCCGCGTCGCGTCGCGCTCGCAACGCGGCGCAGAGTATGCCCGGCACGGTGGACGGCTCGTCCGGATGCGCGAGATCGTGCGCGACGCCCGCGTGCGCAAAGTCGGCATCGCCGGTTCGCGGATCGCGACAGTAGCCTTTTTCCGTAACCGTCAGCGAGACGATGCGGACCCGTTCGTCGGCGAAAAGCTCGACGAGACGTGCGCGATCGAAGGGCATCGCCAGCACTTCGCGCAATGCACGCACGACCGTCACGCGCACGCCGTCCGGCCCGCGTTCCACGACGCTGTAGAGGCCGTCCTGTGCCATCAACGCATCGCGCTTGGTGACGTCGCCCTGCAGCGTGACGCCGCAAATGCCCCAATCGCCCGGCTCGGCGAGCATCGCCTCTTCGGTATAGAGCGCTTCATGCGCGCGATGAAAGTTGCCGATGCCCAGATGCACGATGCCGATAGCTGGCTCGTGCCACTCGCGCGACAGGCAATGGCCTTCGAGTGCATTGAGCGATGTACGGGAGAGCATTGATCTCTCAGGCATTTTCGATGGCATTTTGAATTAGGAATGGGGAAAACCCGTTATTGACGTCGTAACATACTGGTATGGTAGTATCCGGCACATCGAATGCCCATTCAAGGAAATACCTATGAAGATCATCCGCGCCGACGTGATCGTGACTTGCCCCGGCCGCAACTTCGTCACGCTGAAGGTGGAAACGGACGAGGGCATCTACGGTATCGGCGATGCGACGCTCAATGGCCGCGAACTCGCTGTCGCGTCGTATCTGAAGGATCACGTATGTCCGCTGTTGATCGGGCGCGAAGCGGGCCGCATCGAAGACACCTGGCAGTTTCTCTACAAGGGCGCGTACTGGCGACGCGGCCCCGTCACGATGACCGCAATCGCCGCCGTCGACATGGCGCTCTGGGACATCCTCGGCAAGGCCGCGAACATGCCGCTCTACAAGCTGCTCGGCGGTGCGTCGCGCGACGGCGTGATGGTCTACGGACACGCAACCGGCCGCGACATCCCCGAAGCGCTCGACCGCTACGCGGAGCATATCGAAGAGGGCTACAGGGCGATTCGCATCCAGTGCGGCGTGCCGAACATGCGTTCGGTTTATGGCGTCGCGAAGGGCGACGGCATGTATGAGCCGGCGACGAAGGGTGCGGTCGAGGAGCAGAGCTGGTCCTCCGAAAAGTACCTGGATTTCGTGCCGAAACTCTTTGAAGCCGTGCGCGACAAGTTCGGTTTCGACACGCATCTGCTGCACGATGTGCATCACCGGCTTACGCCGATCGAAGCGGCGCGGTTCGGCAAATCGGTCGAGCCGTATCGCCTGTTCTGGATGGAGGATCCGACGCCCGCCGAGAATCAGGCCGGCTTCCGTCTGATCCGCGAGCACACCGTGACCCCGATTGCGGTGGGCGAGGTGTTCAACAGCATCTGGGACTGCAAGCAGCTGATCGAAGAGCAACTGATCGACTACATCCGCGCGACGCTCACGCATGCGGGCGGCATCACGCATCTGAAGCGCATCGCCGATTTCGCATCGCTGTATCAGGTCCGCACGGGCTGCCACGGTCCTTCGGATCTGTCGCCGGTCTGCATGGGCGCAGCGCTGCACTTCGACTTGTGGGTGCCCAACTTCGGCGTGCAGGAGTACATGGGCTTTCCGAAGGAAGCGCTCGATGTGTTCCCGCATGCATGGTCGTTCGATCGCGGGATGATGCACCCGGGCGAAGCGCCGGGGCACGGTGTAGACATCGACGAAAAGCTCGCCGCAAGGTATCCGTACGATCCGGCGTACTTGCCGGTGGCGCGCCTCGAAGACGGCACGCTCTGGAACTGGTAATCGCGTTTGGTTTAAGGCATTCAAAACACAAGATACCGGAGACAGACATGGCACACAGGGAAACCAGCGCGATGCTGCGCCGGGTGGCAGCGGCATCGACCATCGGCACGGCGGCGGAGTATTACGACTTCTTCGTGTACGGCACGGCAGCGGTGCTCGTGTTCGGCGCAAAATTCTTTCCGAGCCACGATCCGCTGATCGGCACGCTGGCCGCGTTCGCCACGTATGCGGTCGGGTTCGTCGCGCGGCCTGTGGGCGGTATCGTGTTCGGGCATTTCGGCGACAAGATCGGCCGCAAGAAAGCGCTGATTGTCACCATTCTGATCGTGGGTCTGGGCACGTTCGCCATCGGCTTGTTGCCGGATTACTCGCAGATCGGCATCTGGGCGCCGGCGGCGCTTGTGCTGATCCGCGTGCTGCAAGGCTTCGGCGTCGGCGGCGAGCAGGCCGGCGCGGTCTTGCTCACCGCCGAATATGCGCCGCCGCGCGAACGCGGCTTCTTCGCGAGCCTCGTCCAGCTCGGCGCGCCCGCGGGCTTTCTGATCCCATCGGGCATCTTCGCCGTTCTGACCGCGATGCTCACGCACGAACAACTGATGGACTGGGGCTGGCGTCTGCCATTTCTCGGCAGCATCGTGCTTGTCGTCGTCGGGCTTTATATTCGACTGCGCACCGAGGAATCGCCGGTGTTCGCGGCGATCCGCGAGACCAAGGCGGTCGAATCGCGGCCCGTCGTGGAAGTGGTGAAGCAGCACGGCGCGACGATCGTGAAGGGTGTCGGCGCGAAGCTGATCGAGGCTTGCACGTTCGCCATGTACACGATGATCGTGCTCGCCTACGGCCGCGCGCACGGCATCGCCGACTCGCTGCTTCTGCAGACGATCATCGTCGCGGTCGTGCTCGAACTGATTGCGATCCCGCTCGCGGGCGCACTGTCGGATCGCATCGGTCGGCGCGCGACATTCATCGCGGGCGCAGTGCTGCATGTGCTGCTCGTCATGCCGCTCTTTCACGCTATCGATAGCGGCAGCCGCCTCGCGATCCAGACCGTGATGATTCTCGCGATCACCGTCGGCCACAGCCTTTGTTATGCGCCGCAAGCATCGCTCTTTCCCGAGCTCTTTCCGGCACGCGTGCGATGCAGCGGCATTGCGCTCATCTGGCAGATCGGTTCGCTGATCGGCAGCGGCGCGCTAGGTCTCGTCGCGGTGAAGCTGATTCAGGCGACGGGCGGAAGCTCGATCGGTCTCATCGTGTACGTTGCCGCGCTCGGCATCGTCTCGACGATCTCGCTTCTGCTTCTGCCCGAGACCGCGCCGGCGCGCGTCGGCCGTGATCTGCACGACTGGGGCGCGCCGCAACACGATGCCGCGATCGCCGGATCGAACGCAGAACCGGCGCTCGCCGCCCGCCGTTGATTGCATGCGAAACGCTTTATACAAAGTGCAAACTGCAGATTCCAGGACATAGATCATGCTCGCAGCCGTTCTACACGAACCGAAGAAGCTCGTCATCGACGAGATCGACACGCCCGAACCAGAACCCGGACAGGTGCAGATTCGCGTGCGCGCGGGCGGCATCTGCGGGTCGGATCTTTCGTATTACTTCAAGGGCAAAAGCGGCGACTTCGCCGTGCGCGAGCCGTTCGTGCTCGGTCACGAAGTCGCGGGCGAGATTGCCGCGCTGGGCGAGGGCGTGACGGGCCTTGCAGTCGGCCAGCGGGTCGCGGTGAATCCGGGCCTGAATTGCGGAACGTGCCGCTTTTGCGTGAAAGGCATGCCGAACCATTGCCTGAAGATGCGCTTCATGGGCAGCGCGTCGACGTTCCCGCATATGCAGGGTATGTTCCGGCAATACATCACGGCAGCCGCGCGGCAATGCGTTCCGGTGCCGGATACACTCGATTTCGCGCAGGCGTCGATGGCCGAGCCGCTTGCTGTCGCGTTGCACGCGTTGAAGCTCGCCGGCCCGCTCGTCGGCGCGAAGATGCTGCTCGTGGGTTGCGGGCCGATCGGCTGCATCGTGCTGGCCGCCGCGCGGCGCGCGGGCGCGCATCGCATCGTCGCGCTCGATCTTGCTGACAAGGCGCTCGCGATGGCGGCGTCGCTCGGCGCCGACGAGACCGTGCTCGCGAACGATCAGGCGCGCATCGATGCCTGGTCGCGCGAACGCGGCACCTTCGACGTCGTGATCGAGGCATCGGGCAGCCCCGCCGGTCTCGACACCGCGTTGCGCTCGGTGCGTGCGGGCGGCACGGTGATCCAGCTCGGAAATCTGCCGGCCGGTCAGTCGCCGGTCGCGGCGAACCTCGTGATGGCGAAAGAGCTGCGTTATCAGGGCTCGTTCCGCTTCACCGATGAATACGCGATCGCCGCGGATGAAATCGCCTCGCAGCGCATCGACCTTCGTCTGCTGATGACGCACGCATTTCCGCTCGCCGAAGCGAATCGTGCATTCGAAGTCGCGCTGGATCGCTCTCAATCGATGAAGGTGCATCTCCAGTTCGACTGACGGGCGCTACTTGGCATCGGCATTCAAAATTCATCATTCATGAAGCCGCCGGACCGGAAGGCCACGAGAAGCGGTGCATCGGAGACTCGACATGATCAAAAGTCAGCGGTGGTTCGTCGTCGGCCTGCTGTTCCTCGCGGGCGTCGTCAACTATCTCGACCGCGCGGCGCTTTCCATCGCCGCTCCGCTCATCCAGAAAGACCTGCATTTCACGCATGCGCAGATGGGCATCGTGTTCAGCAGCTTTTTCATCGGGTATGCATTATTCAATTTTGTCGGCGGCGTGCTGTCGGACAGGATCGGCGCGAAGAAAGTCTTCGGCGGCGCAATGGGCATCTGGTCGCTGTTTTGCGGTGCGACTGCGCTGGCGAGCAGTCTCGTGTCGCTGATCGTGCTTCGCGTGCTCTTCGGCATGGGAGAGGGACCGTTCAGCTCGTCGAACAGCAAGATGGTGAACAACTGGTTTCCGCGTCGTGAAGTGGCGAGCGCGATCGGGGTCATCAGTTCGGGGACGCCGCTGGGCGGCGCGCTCGCCGGCCCGGTCGTCGGTTACATGGCGATCCAGTTCGGCTGGCGCTGGGCGTTCGTCATCATCATGATGATCGGCTTCGCGTGGCTCGTGCTTTGGGCGCTTTCGACGACCGAGCATCCGCAACAGAACAAGCGCGTCACGCAGGCCGAACTCGATCTTATCGTCGCGGGCCAGCAGGACGCCGCGTCGATGGAGCACGGCACGCACGGCAAGCAGGCGAACCTCGGCTTTTATCTGCGTCAGCCGATCATCCTCGCCACGGCATTCGCGTTTTTTGCATACAACTACGTGCTGTTCTTCTTTCTCTCGTGGTTCCCGACGTATCTGACCGAAGCGCATCACATGTCCCTGCGCGACATGAGCTTTGCGACGGTGATTCCGTGGCTGCTCGGCAGCATCGGGCTCGCGGCGGGCGGCTTCATCACCGATGCGATTTTGCGTATCACAGGCAAGCCGCTCATGTCGCGCCGCATCGTGCTGACCGTGTGCCTCGGCATGGCGGCGCTGTGCGTCGCGTTCGCGGGGCGCGTGGAGAGCACGCAGGGCGCGGTGGCGTTGATGTCCGTGACGATCTTCTTCCTCTATGTAACCGGGTCCGTGTACTGGGCCGTGATTCAGGACACGGTGCGGCGCGAAAACGTCGGCGGCGTGGGCGGTTTCGTGCATCTGCTCGCGAATCTCGCGGGCGTGATCGGACCGGCGGTGACGGGCTTCATCGTCGAGGCGACGCACGGCGCGTATGGCAGCGCCTTCGTTCTGGCCGGCGCGATCGCGGTGCTCGGCGCGCTGTGTTCGCTCGTATGGATTCGCGAGCCGAAAGCGCGCGCGAAGCGTGAAAGCGCGGCGAGTGCTGCGTGATAGTATCGGGAAGCGAGGCGCGCGAACGTGGCTCGCTTTCTCCTCATTAGCGTTCAGGTTCAATCATGCAAGACGGTATCGTGTCGAATGGCTCGGCTGCAGTGCGGCGTGCGCGCGTACGCAGGCCGCTCGCATCGCAGAAGTTCGAATTGCCCGATCTGACTTCGGCGATATCGCACGACTCGCATGAGCCCATCGGCAAGCAGATTTTTCGGGCGCTGCGTCAGGCGATCTTCGCGGGACAACTCGTGCCCGGCACGCCGCTTTCCGAAAAGGAAGTCGCGGAGATGTTCCAGGTTTCGCGGCAGCCGGTGCGCGAGACCTTCATCAAGCTCGTCGAGGCGGGCGTGCTGCAAGTGTTGCCTCAGCGCGGCACCTTCGTGAAAAAAATCTCGCCGCGTCAGGTGCGCGAAGGGCGTTTCATTCGCGAGGCGATCGAAACGGCGGTCGCGCGCAAGGCCGCGGTCGCCATCACCGATTCGCAACTCGACGATCTCGCCGCGAATCTTCGCGAGCAGAAGAGCGCATCGAAAGTGAACGACACCACTGCCTTTCTCGCACTCGATGAACAGTTCCACATGCAGATCGCGCAATCGATCGACTGCGTCGCTGCATGGGACACGATCCAGGACATCAAGGCGCAGATGGATCGCGTGCGTTATCTGAGCTTGCCGGATGTATCGCCGCTCGATCTGCTCATCAAGCAGCATGCGCGCATCGTGAGCGCGTTGAAGGCGCATGATCCCGATGGCGCCGAGGAAGCGATGCGCGCGCATCTGCGCGAGATTCTGGTGTCGTTGCATCCGATCGCGGAACGCAATCCCGATTGGTTCGAGCCCGACGAGCCGGAGCGGGTGGCCTTGGGAAGCTGATTGAAAGGACAGCGCTATACTGACCATCCTTTCACCGCATGCCGATCCGCGGGCCCATTCCGCGGCGCACGTCCAAAATTGGCTGAACACAACTTAGAAAAACTCAAGATCGACCGGGGTCCGTCTGCCGCGATGCCGCGGCGCCGGCGCAACTGGCTTCGTTACGCCATCATCGTTGCGATTCTGCTCGCGCTCATCGGCGTGGCGTTTCGTCTCACCGGCCCGCAGGCCGTCGAAACCGCCACGGTCACGTCGGTGTATCCGTCGCAGAGCTATACGCTTCTGAACGCCACGGGCTATGTCGTGCCGCAACGCAAGGCCGCAGTCGCATCGAAAGGACAAGGGCGCGTCGAATGGCTCGGCGTGCTCGAAGGCACGCCGGTGAAGGAAGGGCAGATCATCGCGCGGCTGGAGAGCAATGACGTGGCTGCGTCGCTCGCGCAGGCCCAGGCGCAGGTCAAGGTCGCGCGGGCGAATCTCGAGCTGCAGCGCGCCGAACTGAAGAACGCGGAAGTCGATCTCAAGCGCTACAAGATCCTCGCACCGCAAGGCGCGATTCCGGCGACACAGTACGATGCCGCGCTCGCCCGCTTCGACAAGGCCAAGGCGTCGATCAACAGCGACGAAGCCGCGATCGTCTCCGCGCAAGCCAACGCGCAGGCAGCGCAAGTAGCCGTCGATCAAACCGTGATTCGCGCGCCCTTCGACGGCGTCGTGATCGAGAAGCACGCGAATGTCGGCGACAACATCACGCCGTTCTCATCGGCGTCGGACAGCAAGGGCGCGGTTGTCACCATCGCTGACATGAAGACGCTCGAAGTCGAAGCCGATGTCGCCGAGTCGAACATCGCGCGCATCGCTGTCGATCAGCCGTGCGAGATTCAACTCGATGCGCTGCCCGACGCGCGCTTCGCGGGCCGCGTGTCGCGCATCGTGCCGACGGTCGATCGATCCAAAGCCACCGTGCTCGTGAAAGTGCGTTTCGTCGAACGCGATTCGCGCGTGCTGCCCGATATGTCCGCGAAAGTCGCGTTCCTGTCGAAGCCGGTGCCGCCCGAGGAGAAGAAGGCGGTTGTCGCCGTGCAGCCATCGGCGGTCGTCACGCGCGATGGCAGGAAAGTGGTCTACGTGGTCGATCACGACGCCGCGCGCGAAGTGCCGGTGACGACGGGCGAGCGCATCGGCGATCTGCTAGCTGTGCAGGGCGTGAAGCCCGGCGACGTGCTCGTGCTCGCGCCCGGCGACAAGATCAAGAACGGCGCCAAAGTCACGCTGGCGAAGAAATAACGTGAGCACGACGCCTCTCGTTCAGATCAGCCACGTCGCGAAGTCGTATCGGCGCGGTGTGCAGACCGTGCCGGTGCTCACCGACATCACGTTGTCCATCGCGGAAGGCAATTTCGTCGCGTTGATGGGGCCGTCGGGTTCGGGCAAGAGCACGCTGCTCAACCTGATCGCGGGCATCGACCGGCCCGATAGCGGCGAGTTGCTCGTCGGCGGACTCGATATCACGCGCCTGCCCGAAGCCGCGCTTGCCGACTGGCGCGCGGCGAACGTCGGCTTCATCTTCCAGTTCTATAACCTGATGCCGGTGCTGTCCGCGTTCGAGAACGTCGAGTTGCCGCTGATGCTCACGCGCCTCACGCGCCACGAGCGCAAGGAACGCGTCGCGATGGTGCTCGACATGGTCAACATGGCCGATCGCATGAGTCACTATCCGTCGGAGCTGTCGGGCGGGCAGCAGCAGCGCGTCGCGATCGCGCGTGCGCTGATCACGGACCCGAAGCTGATCGTCGCCGACGAACCGACCGGCGATCTCGACCGCAGCTCCGCCGCCGATGTCCTCGCGATGCTGCAACGTCTCAACGACAAGCTCGGCAAGACCATCATCATGGTGACGCATGACGCGCACGCGGCCGGCGCGGCGAAGGCGCTCGTGCATCTGGAGAAAGGCGAGCTGATCGATGGAACCGTGGGCTAAGCCATCATGTTCGTGTTCAAGCTGATCCTGCGCAACGCGATGCGGCACAAGCTGCGCACCACGCTGACGGTGCTCGGGCTGACCATCGCGGTGCTCGCATATGGTCTTTTGCATACCGTCGTCGATGCGTGGTATGCAGGCGCCGCGGCTGCATCGAACGCGCGGCTCGTCACGCGCAATGCAATCTCGCTCGTGTTTCCGTTGCCGCTCGCCTATGAGAACCGCATACGCGGCGTCGAGGGCGTGACGCTCGTTGCGCGCTCGAACTGGTTCGGCGGCGTGTATCGCGATCCGAAGAACTTCTTCGCGCAGTTCGCCGTGTCCGACAACTATCTCGATCTCTATCCCGAGTTCATCGTGCCCGAGCAGCAACGCGCCGATTATCGACGCGATCGCAAAGGCGCGCTCATCGGCCGGCAGCTCGCGGATCAATACGGCTTCAAGGTCGGCGACGTCATTCCGCTCAAGGGCACGATCTATCCGGGAACATGGGACTTCGTCGTGCGCGGCATCATGGAAGGGCGCGACGAATCGACCATTACGCGGCAACTGATTTTTCACTACGACTATCTGAACGAGACGATCCGCAAGACGACCAAGCGCAATGTCGATCAGGTCGGCGTGTACGTGGTCGGCATCAAGGATCCGGACGAAGCGGCTGTCGTGTCGCGCAAGATCGACAATGTCTTCAAGAACTCGCTCGCCGAAACGCTGACGGAAACGGAGCAGGCGTTTCAGCTCGGCTTCGTCGCAATGTCGAATCAGATCATCGCGGCGATACGCGTCGTGTCATATGTAGTGATCCTTATCATCATGGCGGTGATGGCGAACGCGATGGCAATGAGCGCGCGCGAGCGCATCACCGAATACGCGACATTGAAGGCGCTCGGCTTCGGCTCCGCATTTCTATCGGTGCTCGTGTTCGGCGAATCGATGGCAATCTGCGCGATCGGCGGTGGCATCGGCATCCTGGCGACGCCGCCGATGGCCGAAGTCTTCAAGCACGCCACAGGCGGCGTGTTCCCGGTCTTCATGGTGTCGCACGAGACGATGCTTCTGCAGGCGGCATGCGCGTTCGCCGTCGCGATGGCAGCGGCGATCGTGCCGGCGGTGCAGGCGAGCCGCGTGCGCATCGTCGAAGGCCTGCGGGCGATCGGCTGAGGACGCGCGATGGCCATTCCCGTTTCCTACGTCGCACGCAATCTCTGGGCGCGCCGTCTCACGACGATGCTGACGGCAGGCGGTCTCGCGCTCGTGGTGTTCGTGTTCGCGACCGTGCTGATGCTCGACGCGGGACTGAAGAAAACGCTCGTATCGACGGGCGAAGCGGACAACGTCGTCGTGATCCGAAAGGGCGCGGAGACGGAGATACAAAGCGCGATCGACCGCAATCAGGCGAACGTGATGGAGATGCATCCGTCGGTCGCGATGAACGGCGACGGCGAGCCGCTCGCATCGAAGGAAACCGTCGTGCTGATCTCGCTCACCAAGCTCGGCACCAACACGCCCGCCAACGTCGTGATTCGCGGCGTCTCGCCGATGGGCGTGCAATTGCGTCCGCAAGTGAAGCTCACGGCGGGGCGCATGTTCAGGCGCGGCTCGTCGGAGATCATCGTGGGCAGCAGCATCGCGAAGGGGTTCGGCGGCACGCGCATCGGCGACTCCCTGCGTTTCGCGCAGCGCGACTGGACCGTCGTCGGCCATTTCGATGCGGGCGGCAGCGGCTTCGATTCGGAAATATGGGGCGACGTCGATCAGTTGATGCAATCGTTCCGGCGCACGAGTTATTCGTCGATGGTCGTGCGGCTCGCCCGCAGCGATGCATTCGAGCGCTTTCGCGGCGATATCGACATGGACCCGCGCCTCGCCGACGAAGCGAAGCGCGAACAGGTGTTCTACGGCGATCAGTCGAAGGCGCTGTCGACGTTCATCAATATCCTCGGCTTCACGCTGTCGATCATCTTTTCGATCGCGGCGATGATCGGGGCGATGATCACGATGTACGCGTCGGTGGCCAATCGTGTCGCGGAGATCGGAACGTTGCGCGCGCTCGGCTTCAAGCGCTTCGACGTGCTCGGGGCGTTCCTGCTCGAAGCGTTGTTGCTCGGGCTGGTCGGCGGCGTGGCCGGACTTTCGTGCGCCGCGCTGATGCAATTCGCTTCGTTTTCCACGACCAATTTTCAGACCTTCGCGGACTTGTCGTTCCGCTTCATCCTGACGCCTTCGGTGATCGCAAAGACACTCGGGTTCTCGCTCGCGATGGGACTCGTCGGCGGATTCCTGCCGGCGATGCGGGCGTCGCGGATGAATATCGTGGACGCGCTGCGCGCGCGATGATCCCGTTTAGTCGAACGGTCGATCCAAAAGTATTCAATATTCATCATGCATTGTGCGGCGTAGAGTCGAGATCACCCGAACTCGATCTCGAAGGAGTTTCATCATGCCGCTCGTCAGAATATCGCTCATGAAAGGCAAGCCGCGCGAGCATATCCGCGCGATCTCGAACGGCGTGCACGAAGCGCTCGTCGAAGCGTTCAAGGTCCCCGCCGACGACCGCTTTCAATTGATCGACGAACACGAGCGCGACCACTTCATTTACGATCCCGGTTATCTCGGTGTCGAACGCAGCGACGACGTCGTGTTCATCCACATCACCGCGAGCGACTGGCGCGACACGGCGACGAAGAAAGCGTTCTACAAGACACTGGTGGCGAAGCTCGCGGCATCGCCCGGACTGCGGCCCGACGACGTGATGATCGCGCTCGCGCCGAATCGCCGCGAAGACTGGTCGTTCGGACGCGGACTCGCGCAGTACGTGGAGGACGCGGCCTGACCGAAAACCGCAAAGGAGCCGTATCCACGATGAACCCGACGACCCTGAAAGGCGCGTGTCACTGCGGCGCGATCACCTTCGAAGTCGAAACTTCGCCGGAACCCGCCGCGCGCTGCAATTGCAGTTTCTGCCGAAGGCGCGGCGCGGTCATGTCGCCGCCCTTTGTCAAAGAGAAGTTGCGCATCCTGTCGGGCGAGGACGAACTCACGCTTTATCAATTCAACACGCAGGTCGCGAAGCATTACTTTTGCAAGCGCTGTGGAATTTACACGTTCCATCAAACGCGTTCGAATCCTGCTGAATGGCGCGTGAACCTCGGCTGTGTCGATGGCGTGGATGCGTATTCGCTCGATGCACCCGTCAAGGACGGCGCGAGCAGTTCGGTAGTGGGGCGCGCATAGCAGCGTCGCCATGTGAGTGAAGGGTGCCGGGAACGCGGCGTGCTACAACCCGGCACCCACAAGCCGTTCGCGTTCGATGTTCAAGGCGCAACCGCGTTTCCGAGAACGGCGTTCGATAACAACACTCACATGGAGCGCCGTCATGGCACACAAGCCTTCCAACGAACCCGACGCGGTACGCCGGCGTCTGCTTGCCGCGTTCGCCAGCACGGCGATGCTGTCGGCCTGCGGTGGCGGCGGCAGCGACGATGACTCGGGCACCGTCACGCCGACGAGTCCTATCGGCACGATTCCGTCCGATCGCGCGAATCTGCCGCGTCCGGCGTTGCCCGCGCCGGAGACTTCGGGCATCGATCACATCGTGCTCGTGACGATGGAAAACCGCTCCTTCGATCACATGCTCGGCTGGGTGCCGGGCGCGGAGGGCGTGCAGGCGGGCAAGCAGTTCACCGATGCGTTCGGCACGGTGCAATCGACATTCGCGCTGTCCGCCAACGCTGCGTTTGGTTATCAAGGCTGCCAGTTTGCCGATCCCGATCACGCCTACGACGCAGGCCGCACGCATCTCGCGAACGGCGCGATGAACGGCTTCCTGCTCACGCCGGATACGAACAAGACGCGCGGCGATCTGCTGCCGATCGGTTACTTCACCGGCAGCGATCTCGAGTTCTATCGACAGGCGGCGACGCAATACACCGTCTGCGATTACTACATGAGCGGCATTCTCGCCGACACGTTTCCGAACCGCGTCTATCTGCATAGCGGCGAAACGGATCGCTTGAGCGATACGCTCGATACGTCGTCGCTATCGACGATCTGGGACCGGCTCGATGCGAAGAACGTGTCGTCGAAGTATTACTTTCATGACGTGCCGTTCACGGCGCTTTACGGCACGCGTTACGTCGGCCGCTCGAAGCTCTTTTCCGATTTCCTGTCCGATGCGGCGGGCGGCAATCTGCCGTCGTTCTGCATGGTCGATCCGAGCTTTGCCGGCGAGGCGAACGGCACGTCCAACGACGATCATCCTCATGCCGATGTCCGCAACGGCCAGGTCCTGCTCGCGCAAATCTACGAAGCGCTGCGCACGAGCCCGAACTGGAGCAAGACGCTCATGATCGTCGTCTACGACGAGTGGGGCGGATTCTTCGAGCATGTCGCGCCGCCGGTCAAGTCGCTGTCGGAGGCGGAACAGAAGCTCGGCAACGACGGCCGCTTGGGTTTTCGTGTGCCATGCGTATTGCTCGGACCGCGCGTGCGCGCGAACAACGTGGCGCGCTATCCGTTCGATCCGAGTTCGATCCATCAACTGCTTGCCTGGCGCTTCGGGCTCGATCCGCTGGGCGTGCGCGCGAGCGATCCGACCACGTTCAACATGGCTTACGCGCTCGATCTGAGCGATGCGCCACGCACCGATGCGCCCGCGATTACGGTGGCGCAAGGGCCGTTCGGACTCGAATGCTCGAACACGGCGTCGACAGGATCGGGTCTCGAGACCATCGACAAGTCGCGGACGGCGAAAGCAGCGGAGGGCGCATCGCAGACGCCGACGCCCGGCGGGCGCTTCGCCGACTTGCGCGCCAAGGCAACTGCGCTGGGATTCCCTTCTTCGTGATTTCCTGATCGACGCGCTATGCACCGCGCGCGAAGTCGAGCGTCATGAGGACCGAATCGTGATACGTGCCGTCGATCTTCAGCGCACGCGGCTCGCGCGCGTATTCGACGAATCCCGCCGCGCGATACAGCCTCATTGCAGCGAGATTCTCCGGCGCGACTTCGAGCTTGATTTCGTCGACGATGCCCCGCGCGTACGCAAGCACGGCATCGACGAGCGCAGCGGCAAGTCCCGTGCCGCGCGCACTCTCGCGCACGTACATGCCCCAGAGAACGCCTTTGTGCCGGAGCTTTGCGCCCGTCGGCACGAGCAGCCCGGCTACCCCGGCTAACATGCCATCGCGGCCGTCGGCACCGAACACCGCGTGATCCGCGATGCGCGCGCCGAACCAGTCGGGCGTCTGCATGCGCTCGTCGTCATACGAAGCGCCGAACGACGTTGGATAACGCTGCAGGCCTTCGAGACGAATATCGCGGAACGCTTGTGCGTCGGCGGGCGTCAGGCGTCTGATCGGCGGGATGATGGCATTCTGCATAACGCATGCAATGAACAAATGGGGGGACATCCATGATAGCCGGGCGCCTCACATCTCCTCTTCGCAGACGGACGAATCGGAAATAAATCCTTAGCCCATGCGCCGATCGAATGTCTTCAGGTAATTGTCACCATCGGGTAATCATAAAGACGACGCCCATGTTGCCACCGGTGCGCTTTACAAAGCAGGGCGAATCCAATATTTCTGAAGGCGGCTTCACGAACCAACGAAAAGGGAACACGGCCATGACCCGTCTGATTCGAACGTTCGCTTTCCTCTTCGCGCTGGCATTGCTCTCCACGTCGCTCGCGCTTGCCTGCACGCGCACGCTCTATGTCGGCGACAAAGGCCTCGTCATCACCGGCCGTTCGATGGACTGGTCCGAGGACATGCGTTCCAATCTCTGGGTGATGCCCGCGGGCATCGAACGCGATGGCAACGCGGGGCCGCGCTCGATCAAATGGAAATCGAAGTACGGCAGCGTGGTGGTGTCGGGTTATGAAATTGGCACGGTGGACGGCATGAACGAGCGCGGGCTCGTCGCCAATGCGCTCTATCTCGCGGAGACCGATTACGGCAAGCCCGACCCGAAGCGCGATCCGATGTCGATCAGTCTGTGGGCGCAATATGCGCTCGATAACTTCGCGACCGTCGGGCAAGCCGTGTATGTGATGTCGCGCGAACCGTTCCAGATCATCGCGCCGCCCCTGCCCAACGGCAAGCCGCTGACGATCCATCTTTCTCTTTCCGATGCGCGCGGCGACTCTGCGATCTTCGAGTACATCAACGGCAAGCTCATCATTCATCAAGGCAAGAAGTACAAGGTGATGACCAACTCGCCGATCTACGATGAACAGCTTGCTATCGATACTTACTGGAGAAGCGTCGGCGGCATGGGCTTCTTGCCGGGCACGAATCGCGCGGCGGACCGCTTCGTGCGCGCGTCGTTTCTGCTCGATGCGATTCCGAAGCAGGCCGATGCGAATTACATGGCGGGCGTGCCGCAGCAGTCGTACGCGTTCCAGGCCGTCGCGAGCGTGATGAGTCTCATGCGTTCGGTGAGCGTGCCGCTCGGCATCAGCACGCCGGAGCAGCCGAATCTGTCGTCGACGATATGGCGCACGGTCTCGGATCAGCAGAACCTGATCTATTACTTCGATTCAGCGACGCGGCCCGATACGTTCTGGGTGTCGCTCAAGAAGCTCAACCTGAATCCAGGCGCGCCGGTGATGAAGCTGACGATCGATTCGGGACAGGTCTTCTCCGGCGAGACCGCGGGCAGCTTCGTCGCGACGCAGCCTTTCGCGTTCATGCCCGCGAAGGCGCCATGAGCCAGCATTTGCCTCGACGTTGTCGCGGCTCCGCACGAAACGGGGCATCGATTTCGCCCGCGCAGGTAAAATAGTGTCCTTTTGCCCCCGGTGATCCTGTGCAAGGCATGAAGCGCACGGCATTCAGCGGCCCGGCGCTCGTTCGCCTGCTGGCACATTTTGCCGATCTCGACGTTCACGAACCCGCTCAATCGCTCGCGGACCGCCTGAGCCAATGGCTCGGCTGGACCGATGCGATTGCGCTGTCCACTGCGCTCGCATCCGATCCGCCCGCCGCGTCGGGCGCGCGATCCGTTGCGCGCGAGGTGGAAGAAGAGTGTGCGCGCGTGCGCAACTCGCTCGCAGGCGCATTCGCACGCGAGGAAGCGGCCGCGCGCCGCAGGAATCGTACGCCGGTGAAGCCGTCGTCCGACGATGCGCCCATCGACTACGCGGACTTTCGTCAGCGCTATGTGTCCTTGCAGCAAGCGATGGAATCCGACATCGGTGCGCTGCGCACGCGTCTGCGATCGACACTCGCGACGAAATCGCCGGACATGGCGCGTCTCGCCGTCGTCGATGCCGTGATGGAACAGGCGTTGAGCGCGCGCGAACGCAGTCTGCTCGCCAACGTGCCCGCGCTGCTCGGCAAGCATTTCGAGCGTCTGAAGCGCGCTCAAGCCGCTGTCGAGACATCGGCGCCGAATGCATGGCTCGACGTGTTTCGCAAGGATCTGCAGAGCGTGCTGCTCGCCGAACTGGATGTTCGTTTTCAACCGATCGAAGGCTTGCTCGCGGCTCTTCGGCCCCGCTAACTGGCTCGCTATGCCCCGAAATCTTTTGAACATCGCTGTATTTTCGATTGGCCTCGCCGCGGTGCTCGGCATCGGCATTGCATACGTCACGTCGAATGCGATCGCGTTCGCCGTCACGCTCGTGATCGCCGCATGCTATCTCGCGGGCGCGGCGGAATTGCGCCGCTATCAACAGATCACCGGCTCGCTCGAACAGGCCGTCGCACAACTCTCGACCGCGCCGCGCAGCCTCGCCGTGTGGCTCGACAGCCTCGATCCGAGCCTGCGCAATGCGGTGCGTCTGCGTGTCGAAGGCGAGCGCGCGCCGTTGCCCGGTCCGGTGCTCGCGCCGTATCTCGTCGGTCTGCTCGTGTTGCTCGGCATGCTCGGTACGCTGCTCGGCATGGTCGCGACCTTGCGCGGCACCGGCACGGCGCTGCAAAGCGCATCCGATCTGACGGCGATCCGCGCATCGCTTTCCGCGCCCGTGACGGGGCTGGGCTTCGCGTTCGGCACGTCGATCGCGGGTGTCGCGACATCCGCGATGCTCGGCCTGCTGTCGGCGCTGTGCCGTCGCGAGCGTCTTCATGTCACGCAGCAACTCGACGTGAAGATCGCGACGACACTTCGCGTCTTCACGCGGGCGCATCAACGCGACGAAACGTTCAAGCTGCTGCAGCTTCAGACCGAACTGATGCCGAAGCTCGTCGATCGTCTTCAGTCGATGACGATCGCAATCGAACAGCAAAGCCTCGCCGCGAGCGAGCGTCAGATCGCGAGTCAGGATGCGTTTCATGCGAAAGCGGAGACGTCGTATCGGCGGCTCGCAACATCGGTCGAACTGTCGTTGAAGCAAAGCGTTGCCGATAGCGCGCGCGCCGCGAGCGCCGCGTTGCAGCCCGTCATGCAGGCGACGATGGATGGCATCGCGCGCGAAGTCACCGCGTTGCACGGCAATGTCGAGCAGGCGGTGGCGCGTCAACTGGAAGGCTTGTCGAGCGGCTTCGAGGCATCGTCGGCGAAGGTCGCGGACATCTGGAACGCATCGCTCGCGAAGCACGCGCAGTCGAACGCAACGCTCGTCGGCGAGATGAGCGCGTCGCTCGATCGCTTCGCGCAAGCATTCGAGCAACGTTCGACGCATCTCGTCGACGGCGTGTCCGCGCAAATGGATCGCGTGTCGGGCGCGCTGGCGTCGTCGGTTGCGAAGCACGAGCAATCGCGCGATGCGCTCGTCGCACGCATGGATGCATCGCTGGAACGCTTCGCACAGACTTTCGATACGCGTTCGTCCGGCTTGATCGACGATGTGTCCGCGCGCCTCGAAACCGCGACGGGCAACATGTCGCAAGCGTGGACCGATGCGCTCGCACAGCACGCGCGCGCGAGCGAGCAGGCAGCCGCGCAGAACCAGAACGCGTTGACGACCGCGGCGGCCAGCTTCGAGCAACATGCAGCGGCGCTCGTGCAATCGGTCGATCGTTCGCATGCGGATTTACGCGCCGAACTCGCGCAAAGCGGGGAAGAGCGCCTCGCCACATGGAGCAGCGCGCTCGACTCGATGACCGGCTCGTTGCGCGAGCAATGGCAGCAAACGAGCGACGTCGCGGCGAATCGTCAGAAGGACATCTGCGATGCCCTCGCGCAAACCGCGCGCGACATGTCCGCGCAATCGCAGACACACGCGAGCGCGACCATCGCGGAGATCGAGCGGCTCGTGCAGGCTGCATCGGAAGCACCGAAGGCAGCCGCCGAAGTCGTCGCCGAAATGCGTCAGAAGCTGTCCGATTCGATGGTCCGCGATACCGCGATGCTCGATGAACGCAGCCGCTTGCTCGCCACCGTCGAGACATTGCTCGGCGCGGTGAACCTCGCATCGAACGAGCAACGCGCCGCGATCGATGCGCTCGTCGACACATCGGCGACGCTGCTCGAACGCGTCGGCGCGCAGTTCACCGGCACGGTCGAAGCCGAGGCCGGCAAACTCGTTTCGATGGCCGCGCAAGTGACGACGAGCGCCGTCGAAATGGCGAGCCTCTCGGATGCGTTCGGCGCGGCCGTGCAGTCTTTCGGCGAATCGAACGACAAGCTCGTCGCGCATCTAGAACGCATCGAAAGCGCGCTCGACAAATCGCTTGCGCGCAGCGATGAACAGCTCGCGTATTACGTTGCGCAGGCGAAGGAAGTGATCGATCTGAGCATGATGTCGCAGAAGCAGATCGTCGAGGACTTGCAGCATATCGCCGGGCAACGCGTGGCCGGAGCGCGCGCGGCATGAACGAGGAAATCGACGGCGGCGCGGAACACGCCGCGCCGATCTGGGCCGCGTTCGCCGATCTGATGTCGGTGCTGCTGGGCGCGTTCGTGCTGATACTCGTCGGCGTGATCGGCGTGCAGTTGCAGCTGGAGAACAAGCTCGACGAAGAGGTGAAGCATCGTCAGGAAGAGACGCAGCGCCGCAAGACGCTGGAACAGGCGCTCGCGGGACCGCTCGCATCGGGACGCGTGACGCTCGTGAACGGTCGCATCGGCATCAGCGGCAGCGTGCTTTTCGCGCTCAATTCCGATCAATTGCAGCCGCAGGGCCGCGATGTGCTGAAGAGTCTCGCAGCGCCGCTTTCGACGTATCTGCGTGCGCATGAAGAGATTCTCATGGTGAGCGGTTTCGCCGACGATCAGCAAGTCCACGAAGGCAACCGCCGATTCGCGGACAACTGGGAGCTTTCAGCGAAACGCGCACTGACGGTCATGCGCGCGTTGATCGATGCGGGCGTGCCTTCGTCGTCGGTGTTCGCGGCGGCGTTCGGCTCGGAACAGCCGGTGAGTTCCAATGCCGATGAAAGCGGGCGCGCGAAGAATCGACGCGTGGAGATTTCAGCTGTGCCGCGTTCGTCGGATGGCGCGGTGAAGGCGCATGAGTAACGTGGCCTCTGCACGCGCGATACTCGAAGCATGGCGCGCGAATGGCGACGATCGCGCGAATCCCGTGCGCTTCCTTCTGATCGATGCGCTGGACAAGCGCGCGGCCGCGTATGAAGGCGAGGCGCGTCGCCTGCTCGATGAACGTGTCGCGCAATTGCTCGATGCGTATCGAAGCGATATGGAACGTGCTGCATCTTCGGATGCACCGATAAGCGATGCCGATGTGCGCGGTCCGCTGGCAACGCTGATCGCTGACATCGCCAAAGCATCTTCGATGCATGGAACATCTCATGCGGAGTTGCTCGATTACTTTCGCGCGGTATGGTCGAAAGTCAGTGCGGAAAAGCAGTTGCGCGATTCGCTCGCACAGGTGCCCCGAAACGCAGGACCGCTCAATTCGAGCAGTCTCGTGCATCGTTCGTTGTCGCTGATGCGCGAAGTATCGCCGGGTTATCTCCAGCAATTTCTTGCCTACGTCGATGCGCTTTCGTGGATGGAAGAGTTGAACGGGCCGACTGTGACCGTCGCGAAAGAAGCGTCGGGTGCGAAGAAGGGCGGACGCAAGAAGAAGTGATGAAGCGCCGCGCGATTCATCGATCGCGCGGCGTGCAGTCTGTTACGCGAGCCAGCCTTTGATCGTGCTCGACATCACGTTCGTCGAAATGCCGTAGCGATCGTGCAGCGTAGGCAACGCGCCTGCATCGAGGAACGCATCGGGCAATGCGATCTGACGATAAGCCGGCGCGACCCCCGCCGTCAGCAGTGCGGTTGCCACCGCTTCGCCGAGCCCGCCGATCACCGTATGGTTTTCCGCCACCACGACGAGACGTCCCGAGCGCTTCGCTTCGCGGACGATCGTCTCCGTGTCGAGCGGCTTGATCGTCGGCACATGCAGCACGGCGACATCGACGTTATCGGCTTGCAATGCCTTCGCGGTTTCGAGCGCGCGCATCGTCAGAATGCCCGACGAAATGATGAGCACGTCCCGGCCATCGCGCAGCAGCTTCGCCTTGCCGAGTTCAAAGCGATAGTCGTATTCGTCGAGCACGGCGGGCACGTTGCCGCGCAAGAGACGCGCATACACCGGACCTTTGTGCGCGGCGATCGCGGGCACCATCTGTTCGATATCGAGCGCATCGCACGGATCGATCACGGTCATGTTCGGCATCGCGCGCATCAGTGCGAGGTCCTCCGCGGCTTGATGGCTCGGGCCGTAACCCGTCGTGAGTCCCGGCAGCGCGGCGACGATCTTTACATCGAGATTGTCTTCCGCGATCGTTTGATGGATGAAGTCATACGCACGGCGCGTCGCGAATACCGCGTACGTCGTGACGAACGGCTGCGCGCCTTCGTGTGCGAAGCCCGCAGCCGCGCCCATCAGCAATTGCTCGGCCATGCCCATCTGGTAGTAACGCTCGGGGAATGCCTTCGCGAAGATATGCAGGTCCGTGTACTTGCCGAGATCGGCCGTCATGCCGATGATATTCGTCTTCGTGCGCGCTTCTTCCACGAGCGCATGGCCGAAGGGGGCCGAACGCGTGACCTGTCCTTCGCTTGCGATCGACGCGATCATCGCGGATGTCTTCAAACGAGTGCTCATGCTTGTCTCCCTGCTTCGAGTGCTTGCAGCGCCAGTTGCCATTCATGGGCATCGACGCGGATGAAGTGGTTTTTCTCGCGTTGTTCGAGAAAGGGCACGCCACGGCCCATCTGCGTATCGCATACGATGATGCGCGGCTTCGCGTCCTCAAGATTGCGCGCGTTGTCGAAAGCGTTCTTCACCGCATCGATGTCGTTGCCGTTCACGCGCTGCACGTACCAGCCGAATGCTTCGAGCTTGTCGACGAGCGGCTCGAACGACATGATCTGCGTCGACGGGCCATCCGCCTGCTGATTGTTCACATCGACCATTGCGATGAGATTGTCGAGCTTCCAGTGCGCCGCCGACATCAGACCTTCCCAGATCGAGCCTTCATCGAGCTCGCCATCGGAGAAGAGCGTGTACACGAAAGACTTCGAGCCCTTGCGCTTCAGACCGAGGCAGCGGCCCACAGCGATCGTGAGACCTTGCCCGAGCGACCCGCCGGACATTTCCATGCCGGGCGTGTAGCTTGCCATGCCGGACATCGGCAGACGGCTATCGTCGCTGCCATACGTTTCGAATTCCTCTTGCGGCAGGATGCCTGCTTCGAAGAGCGCGGCATACAGCGCAATTGCATAGTGACCGTTCGACAGCAGGAAGCGGTCGCGGCCTTCCCATTCGGGATCGTCGGGGCGGTAGTTCATCGCGCCGAAGTAGGCGACGGCCAGCACATCGGCGATATCGAGCGCCTGGCCGATATAACCTTGACCTTGCACTTCGCCCATCAGAAGGGCGTTGCGGCGGATACGATAGGCGCGCTCGGCGAGCGTCACCTCTTCGATAACGGGAGCATTCATGCGTTGTCTCCTTGATTAATAAAATTAGCGATTGACCGTTTTCGCGGGCACGAAGAACACGAGCGCCGCGCCGATCACGATGGCTATGGAAATGAAGATCAGGCCCGCGGTCGATTTGCCGGTGAAGTCGTTGAGCCATCCGACGATGGCAGGCGAGAAGAAGCCCGCGAGATTGGCGAAGCAGTTGACCGCGGCAATGCCCGCCGCCGCCGACATGCCGCCCAGCACAGCCGTAGGCAAGGACCAGAATTGCGACGATGACGCGAGGATGCCTGCTGCCGCGATGCTCACGCAGACGATCGATGCGCCCACGCTGCCGAGCATCGGCAAGGTGGCGAAGCCGGCTGCGGACACAAGCATCGGAATCGCGAGATGCAGGCGGCGTTCGCGACGCTTGTCGGCACTTGCACCGATCAGCGGCAGCGCGACGATGGCGCAGAGATACGGAATCGCGGTGAGAATGCCGACCCACAGCGGGTCCGCTACGCCGGTGCGGCGCACGATGGTCGGCAGCCAGAACGTGAGTCCGTATTGACCCATCACGACGCAGAAGTAGATCGCGGCCATCAGCCAAAGACGACGATCGCCGATGAATGCGCGGATCGATACGTGCTTCACCGTCTGCGCGTTGTCCTTCTCGACATTGCGCCGAAGCAATGCTTTCTCTTCGTCGCTGAGCCACTTCGCGCCGGCGATGCCGTTGTCGAGGTAGAACAGGATCGCGACACCCAGAAAGAGCGAAGGCAGCGCTTCGAGCATGAAGAGCCACTTCCATCCGGCGAGCCCCTGCACGCCCTGGAACGCATGCATGATGTAGCCCGAGATCGGTCCGCCGACGATGCCCGCGAGCGGAATCGCCATGAAGAACAGCGAGAGCGCTTTGGCGCGGCGCGCGGCGGGAAACCAGTACGTCAGATAGAGAATGACGCCCGGCGCGAAACCCGCTTCTGCGACGCCCAGCAAAAATCGCAGGACATAGAAGACTGTCGGTGACTTCACGAACACGAAGCTCGCGGATATCACGGCCCACGTCAGCATGATGCGTGCGAGCCAGTTGCGCGCGCCCACTTTATGAAGGATGACGTTACTGGGCACTTCGAACAGGAAGTAGCCGAGAAAGAAGATGCCCGCGCCGATGCCGTAGATGGTTTCGGAGAAGCGCAGATCGTTGAGCATCTGCAGCTTGGCGAAGCCGACGTTCACGCGATCCAGATACGCGCCGAGATAGCACAGCATCAGAAAGGGAATCAGGCGGCGTCCGACCTTGGCATAGGTCTTTGCTTCGAAGCTGGCGGCATCGTCGGACGATGTGAACTCAGCGCTTACCGCCGCCGCGGATAACTTTGATTTCATGTGTGTCTCCATCCATGTTCGGCGCCCTGGTTTCCAGGTGCGCCCGTACGTGCAATCAATGAATCAGCATGCCGCCGTTGACATCGAGTGTGACGCCAGTGAGATAGGAAGAAAGATCGCTCGCGAGATACAGGCACGCGTTGGCGATATCCGCTGCATCGCCGAGACGCGCGAGCGGAATGCTCTTGATGATGTCCGCGCGCATTTCGGGCGTGAGCTTGTCACCGGTGATGTCGGTTTGAATGAGGCCCGGCGTGATCGAATTCACACGGATGCCGTCGGCGCCGAATTCACGCGCCATTGCCTTCGCGAGGCCCAGCACGCCGGCCTTCGCCGCGCTGTAATGCGGCCCGCCGAAGATGCCGCCGCCACGTTGCGCCGACACTGACGACATGCATACGATGCTGCCGCTCTTCTGCTTTTTCATCTGCGGAATAACGGCTTGCGACATATACAGCGTGCCGCGCAGATTCACGTCGATGACGGCATCGAAGTTATCCGCGCCTATCTCCAGCGTCTTGATCGGCTGCGTGATGCCCGCGTTGTTGATGAGCGCGTCGATGCGTCCGTACTTATCGATGGTGGCATTGGCGGCCGCGATGCACGCGTTCTTATCGGTGACGTCGCAAGCGAGACCGAGATGGCCATCGCCCAGATCGTTCGCGGCGCTTTGCGCGTCTGCTTCCTTCAGATCCAGCACGACGATGCGCGCGCCTTGCGCCGCAAGCGCCTTCGCCGTTGCCTTGCCGATACCGCGCGCCGAAGCCGCGCCCGTGACGATCACTACCTGGTTCTCGAGCAACATCGTTGTCTCCGTTGGTTGTCTGGTGTAGGCGCAGTTTCTCCGCCTTCGACCTGACGATCAACGCAGTTTGGCTCAACTATTGCTGAGAAATTTTCAGGTATCGCCGCGACGCTCGATTTGCTGATCCATCCACGCCAGAAACTTTGCGACGCGTGGCAATCCGGCGTTTTGACTCGGGTAAACGAGATGATGCGCGCCGACTTCGACCGCGTATTCCTTGCCGAATACAGGCACGAGCGAACCGCGTTCCAGATGCCCGGACGCGAGCATCGTGCTTTCGAGCGCGATGCCGTGACCGAGCGCGGCCGCTTCGAGCGACATGTACGAGCGGTCGAATGAAAAGTCGAATGCCTTGCGCTTCACCGCGACGCCGAACTTGCCGAACCACTGCTGCCATTGAACGAGCGGCGATTCGGAGAGAATCAGACGACGGTCGAGCAGATCATCGGGCGTAGCGACTGGAAAGCGTTCGAGATAGGCGCGCGAAGCGAGCGGCGCAATGGTTTCATGCCGCAGCGTCTTCACTTCGACATCGGTCCAATGAGCATAGCCATGACGCACGGCGATATCGTAGTAACCCGATGTGAACGACACGTCTTCATACGAGCACGCGAGGTTCATTTGAATATCGCCATTGGCTTCCTGAAACGCGGCGAGACGCGGCAATAGCCACATCAGGCCGAAGCTCGGACTCGAATGAATGCGCAGTATCTCGACGGATGTTTCGCTCGATGCGCGTTCCGTCGCGCGATTCAATTCGGCGAGCGCGCCGGTGACGTCGGCAAGATATTGCGTGCCGGTCGGCGTGAGGACGAGACCGCGGCCGAACCGCGTGAACAACGGCCGCCCGACGATGCTCTCCAGATTCGCCAGTTGATGACTGACGGCCGAAGGCGTGAGGCCGAGTTCGTCGGCTGCGCGGTTGACGCTCTTCGTGCGCGCGACGCTCTCGAACGCGATGATGGATTTGAGCGGAGGAAGGCGCATGGAAGCTTACTTCGGCTCCTTCGGCACGCGCCCCATCGAAAAGAACTCGTCGTTGGGCCGCATTGAAATGACATTCGCCATGCGATTCGATAACCCGAAAAATGCGGTGATCGCGGCGATATCCCAGATATCTTCATCGCTGAAATCATGCGCGTGCAATGCCGCGAAGTCGGCATCATCCACCGTGCCCGATGCGCGGCATACCTTAAGCGCAAAATCGAGCATCGCCTTCTGACGCGGCGTGATATCCGCCTTGCGATGATTCACCGCCACCTGATCCGCCACGAGCGCGTTCTTTTCATAGATGCGCAGAATCGCTCCGTGCGCGACGACGCAATAAAGGCAATCGTTCACCGCGCTCGTCGCGACGACGATCATCTCGCGCTCGCCCTTGCTCAGGCCGCCTTCCTTGAGCATCAGCGCATCGTGATAAGCGAAGAACGCGCGGAATTCATCGGGCCGGTACGCAAGCGTGAGAAACACGTTCGGCACGAACCCCGCCTTGTCCTGCACTTCGAGAATGCGTGCGCGGATATCGTCGGGCCATTCTTTCGGATCGGGAACGGGATAGCGGCTGATGGGCTTTGGCGTCATGACGTCCTCGAAGGCTTGATCGAACGCCCATTGTAGAGCGAGAGTTCGTCAACGCGTGACTGTGAGCGACGACAATAGCTTCAAGAGGCTCTCGACATTCACGGGCTTCACGAAGTGATAGTCGAAGCCTGCCGATTGCGCGCGCAATCGGTCTTCGGCCTGGCCATAACCCGTGATCGCGATCAGCAAAGGCGTCGTGTCTCCCTTGCGACGCAAACGACGCGCGAGTTCGTAGCCGTCGATATCTGGCAGGCCGATATCGAGCAGCGCCACATCGGGCTGCAAGAGCGGCGCGGCTTCCAGCGCTTCCGCCGATGAATACGCGACGCGCGCGACATGTTCCTCCGACTCGCACAGCATCGCGAGCGAATCGGCGGCATCGCGGTTATCGTCCACGACGAGAATGCGCAGCGCCGTGCGCGTCTCGCGCATGCTCGTCTCCGAAAGTGCGAGCGCGGAATGCCTTTCGTGATGATGCAAACGCGGCAGCCGCACGGTTACCGTCGTGCCGAGGCCCGGTCCCGGGCTTTGCACGGTGATCGTGCCTTTATGCATTTCCACGAGCTTCTTCACGAGAGAAAGCCCGATGCCGAGGCCGCCGTTCGAGCGGTCGAGCGTGCGCTCGCCTTGCGAGAATAGCTCGAATACTTTCGGCAGAAGGTCGGCGGAAATGCCCGTGCCCGTATCGGCGATGACGATAGACACCGAATCGTCGGCAGCCTGCACACTCACGCTGATACGGCCTTGCTCCGGTGTGTACTTGCTCGCATTGTTCAGCACGTTGACAAGGATCTGCGAGAGACGCGTGGGATCGCCGCAGACCCATGTCGTCGCATCGGAAACATCGACTTGAATGTTTTGCGAACGCGACTCGACCATGCCCGCAATGGCTTCGACTGCGTGATATACCGCCGTGCCGACGAGAATCGGTTCGAGTTGCAAGGCGATGCGTCCCTGCGTAATGCGCGAAACCTCCAGCAAGTCGTCGACGATGCGCGTCATGTGCTCCACTTGCCGGCGCATGAGATCGATAAGATCGCGCGGATGCGTGTCGCCATCTTGATCCTTTTGCAGGAGCGCTATGGCCGTTCGCAGCGGCGCAAGCGGATTGCGCAGTTCATGCGCGAGCATCGCGAGGAACTCGTCCTTGCGTCGTCCCGCTTCGCGCAACATCAGCTCCATATGCTTGCGTTCGGTGATGTCTATCACGCTGCCGATGATGCGCAGCGGCTCGCCGTCCTTGCTGCGCTGGAGCAGGGCGCTGCCTTGCATCCACTGTTCTCCGTGCATGTTGCGCACCCGAAACTCGAAATGTCCCTCGGCGCCTTCACCGGCCGCGATGCTGCGCACATAGCGATCGAGCATGGCGCTGTCATCGGGATGCACGCGTGCGAGCGCTGCCTCATAGCTGAGCGTTTCGGTGGTCTGACGCTCGCCGCCGGTTTCGAGCGACAACGTCCACGTCGCGAGTTCCAGCGACGCGATATGAATGTTCGCGGCCTGCATCGCCACCGTGAGGCGCAAGCTGCGCGCCTCGATTGCGGCTTGCGCTTCGAAGCGCGGCGTGACGTCGGTCGTCGTGCCGAACCATTCCTGCAAGCTACCCTTGTCGTCGTAGAGTGGCGCGGCGTGCGCCTGCACCATGCGATAAACGCCGTCGCGACGGTACATGCGAAAGGTGAGCGTGCAAGCGACGCCGTCGCGCAATGCATCGAGCCACGCCTGATGCGTGCGCTCGCGATCGTCGGGATGGATGTAATCGAGCCAGCCCCACCCGGACAACACGTCCGGTGATGTGCCCGTGAACTGTTCCCATTCGCCGCCAGAAGGACGAATTTCGCCGTTTGCATCGGCGGACCAGACGAGCGCGCCCGTCGTTTCGACGAGTGCCCGATAGCGTCGTTCCGAAAGGCTCAGGCGATCTTCATCGGCGCGTTGCGTGCTGATATCGAAGCTCACGCCATAGACGCGCGTGAGCACGCCATGACGGTCGAACTCGGGATGCCCGCGCATGCGCAGCCATCGGCGTTGTCCTTGTTCGCTTTCCAGAACGAAGTCGAATTCGAATGGTCCGCCATCGCGCAATGCTTCGGTCAACTTGCGCTGAAACGGCTCGCGATGTTCGGGCGCGACGCGGTCCCACACTTCCGAAAGAAGAACCGCTTCGGTTCCCGGCGGAAAAGAATAGAGCGCGGCGAGCTGTGCGGTCATGCGTACGACGCGCGTCTTCATGTCCCATTCCCACGCGCCCATGCGTGCGCCCGCGAAAGCGGCCTGCAAGCGCCGCTCGCTGGCTTCATACATTGCCCATGCGTGACGACACTCATGAATGTCGATGGCCACACCGACCGTCTCGCCGATCTGCCCTTCCTCATCGCGCCGCGCCTGAAGATGGAGCGTATGCCAGCGGAACGCGGCATCGTTGCGTAACAGGCGCACATCGACGTTGCGAAGCAGCGTGCCGTCGCGCATCTGACGCAGTGCTTCGAGAACCGGCGGGATGTCGTCGGGGTGAACAAAAGCTTTCCAATGCTGCCCGACGAGTTCGGGAAACGGAATGCCGAGATACCGGCAAGCCCACGGATTGGCGTACTGGATTACCCCGTCTCGTGCCGCGCGCCACACAAACGACGGCAGGAAATGAGCAGGATCGTGCATGGCGTCCTTGCTTCCTTACTCCGGCGAAAAGCGTCGCCGCGCACGCCATCCGAGGCTTTGATAGCTTAGGGATACCATACAACAAAAGCGATGGGCTTCATCGCGATACGGCGATGCAGCCATCATCGCTCCGAAAGGTTATATGTAATTTATACGTATCAAAGAATGTTTCGTCTTATGAATCAGCGCGTCGCCTTATTGATTCATTGGACGATAGCAAGCACGCAAGATCAGCCGGCCTCACCTACGTCTTTCGGATTCGGCAGCTTTTCTTCCTTGCTTTGATCGGTGCGCTTCGGCGGCTCGGGCTCATTTCTCATCGTGCGCTTTTGCTCGTCGGACAAGCGGCGGTCGGCCATGTTCGGATCTTCTGGCGTGTGGGTGGGCGGCGTCGGTCGATCGGTTTGCTGATTCATGAGCGGCTCCTTGTCGTGTTCGTCGGATGACATGAAGAGGTCGCATCCGACGTGCCCGCCGTACCGGGTACAGCCGATGCTCCACTCACACTCCGATGTATCGATCGAACGTTCTTCTCTCATTGCTCTTATGCAGTTCGCGAAAAACACGCTCATTCGTTTTGCCGCTATCGCATGCATGATTTTGTTATCGCCGCGCGGCTTCGCTGCTTCGATTGCCTCCGCGCCCTATGGCGCGACCCAACAAGGCCAGGCGGTGACGCAATTCACGTTGTCCAATGCGCGCGGCGTGTCGATGAACTGCATCACGTATGGCGGCATCGTCACGCGTCTCGATGTGCCGGACCGGCGCGGGCGTCGCGCGGATATCGTGCTCGGCTTTGGCTCGCTCAACGACTATGAGAAGTACAACGGCAAGATCCATTTCGGCGGTCTGATCGGGCGTTATGCGAATCGCATCGCCGATGGAAAGTTCGAACTTGATGGCCGCGACTACAAGCTGCCCGTCAACGAGCCACCGAATACACTGCATGGCGGTCCGCATGGATTCGACGAGAAAGTCTGGACCGTGGTGAAGACGTTTCAGGGCGCGCAAGGCGCGGGCGTGCAGCTTCGCTATGTGAGTCCCGATGGCGAGAACGGCTTTCCCGGCACGCTTACTGTCGACGTAACCTACACGCTCACCGACGATAACGAAGTGCGTATCGACTATCGTGCGAAGACGGACAAGCCGACCGTCCTGAACCTCACGAACCATAGCTACTTCAACCTCGCGGGCGAGGGCAGCGGCAATGTCGAAGGGCAGCTCATCATGATCGCGGGATCGAGCTACACGCCGACGCGCGCCGATTCGATTCCGACCGGCGAGATGGCGAGCGTCGAGAACACACCGCTGGATCTGCGAGCGCTGACGCCGATCGGCGCGCGTTTGCGTTCGTCGAATCAGCAGATGCGTTATGCGCGCGGCTACGACCACAACTGGAAGCTCAACAAGAACGGCCAGCGCACTGGAGAACCCGGCTTTGCCGCGCGCGCCTACGATCCGTCGAGCGGCCGCGTGCTCGATGTCTATACGACGCAGCCCGGCTTGCAGTTCTACACGGGCAACGGTCTCGATGGCAGCGCGATCGGCACGTCGGGCGTGGCGTATCGACAAACGGATGGCTTCGCGCTAGAAACCCAGCATTTCCCGGACTCGCCGAACCGCCCCACGTTCCCATCGACCGAACTCAAGCCCGGCGACGAGTATCACGAAGTCACCGTCTGGAAGATCGGTGTGCGTTAGCGCATGTGTCGGGTGCGAATCGCACCCCGGGACGCGAAGCCACACGTAGAGGCACTTTTCGACGCGGTGGTCGGAATCGGCCCCCGCGTCGAGTGCTCTCTCTCAGGCTGGCCCTCGGAATTCGTTCGGCGCAAACGGAATTTTGCGTTTTGCATTCGAAATGCCTTGTCCTGCTTTGCATTTCGCATGCGCTGCTGGCGGAGCGCTAGGCGGCCGCCTTGTCGGAGTCTGCTGCCCGGTTCTGTTCGAGAAGATCGAGGAGCCGCAGCACGCGGGCGCGTTGCGTCGAGACGAGATCGCTTTCGTCGCCGACCGCGGCGAGCCGCCTTTTCCAGTAGGCATGATCGAACTGGTCGACCGCCTTTGAATTTCCCGATAGCGCGAGCGAACGGATCATGTGCTCGAGATGATCGAGCTGGGTGTCCGCGAGACGCGCGGGCTTGAGCATCGCTCGCGTGGCCTGCGCGGCGCGCCCGACTTGCACAATTTTCGACTTTTCCATGTGTGACGCCCCGAAACGTCTTTTCTCTCTTTATGTGCGGCTGAATTTTTTATCTTGACTAGCCGTAAACCCTAGGATGGGGAGTCAGCAATGTGACGGCGGGATGAAGGCAAGGAATCGCCGACCTGGCCGCCCACGACGCCGCACACGCTGCTCCTCGTCCAGCACGATACACCGGCATTCAAAATACGCTTTACCATGCGTCTCATTTGCTGGCGCGTATCGTGCGCGCCACAGCGCGAAGGACGACCCGACAACATCGACTGCCGCACATGCCCGCAGATTCCGATCCGCCGAAGATTTCCACGCACTTTTCGACGCGCGCCTGTCCGCGTGAGCGTCAATTGCTCGCATGGCGCGATCGGGTCGGGCATGTGGTCGATGTCGTGCCGGACAAGGATCAGATTGCACGCGGTTTCTCGGGCAGCATCGATTTGCATGCGGCGGGCGGCCTCGTGTTCACGGAAGCGCGCACCGACGCGCTCGTGCTCGAGCGATCTATCGCGCGCGTCTCCACTGACACGCGTCGCGATTTCGCATTTCACGTCTATGTGGAAGGCGAGACCGGTCACGTCAGCGGGCTGAGCGTCAAGCGCAGCGCGCCTGGCTCTGTGCGCGGCATCATCGCACTCGATCTGAATCAGCGCTTTCGCGTCGAACGTCCGGCGTGCCGCGTGCTGACGATGTTCGTACCGCGTGTAATCGTCGCCGCGCATATCGGCGACTGCGACGCGTTGCACGGTCGCGTGCTGCCCGATCACGCGCCGCTCGTGCATTTCGTGTTCGAACATTTCGAGGCCACCGCGCGAGAATTGCCGGTGCTCGACCGGCCCGACGCCGCTGACGCGCTCGATGCCGGCGCGCGGCTCCTGCTCGCGGCATTCGCCGACAAGCCGAATGCCGCGAGCGATTCACGCGCCGCACTGCAAACGGCCGTGAAGAGCCAGGTGAAGCGTTACATCGAAACGCGCCTGCATGAGGCCGATCTCACGCCGACCGCGATCGTCGAGGCACTCGGGCTCAAGCGCGCGACAGTCTATCGGTGGTTCGAGCAGGAGGGCGGGCTCGCCGCATATATTCGACTTCGCCGCTTGCGCGAAGCGGCCGACGAACTCGCGCTGTTTCCCAATCTGCGGATAGCGGATATCGCATTCGGTCTCGGCTTCAAGAGCGCATCGGATTTCACGCGCGCGTTTCGCCGCGCGTTCGACGTCAGTCCGCTCGAGATGCGCCTGCGCGCGCTCGAACTGTTGCGCGCGACGAGTGGCGATCCCGTCATGCGGATGCGCGCCGCGCACTCGCGCGGCCTTCCGGAAAGCGGCTGAGCGCAAGAAGCGTCAGGCAGTTTGCGGCGAGCAGATACCACGCGGGCGTCATTACGTTGCCCGTCGCGCCGACGAGCCATGCGACCGTCAACGGCGAGAATCCCCCGAAGATGACGACGCCGAAGGTATAGATCACGGCGAGGCTCGCCGCGCGCCGATGCTTCGGGAAGGCTTCGAGCATGAGCACCGAAGCGGCGCCCGCGTTGTTCAGCGCGACTGCGACATAGAGCAGGATGATGACGAGCGCGAGCCCATCCGGTGCGCCTCGCGTGAGCGCATAAAACGCGGGATAAGCCGTCGCGAGCGCGGCGAAGAGCGAGGCATATTGCAGCGTCTTGCGGCTCATCAGCCGATCGGCCGCAAGCGCGACGAGCGGCGTGACGATCAGAATAACGAGGCCGGAGAGCGACGCGATCAGAAAGCTGATGACAGGCGGCCGCTGCAGCGTATGCGTCAGATAGCTCGGCATGTACAGCACGGCGATGTAGATGCTCGACGATGGCGCGGCCATCATCAGGATGCCGCATGCGAGCGGGCGCGCGTGCTCGCGCAGTACAGTTGCGAGCGGCGTGCGCGCGGGTCGGGGCTTCGACGTGGATGCGTCGCCCGGCATGCGGCGCAGAAACCATCCGAGCGGCGCGATCAGTCCGCCGATGAAGAAGGGCGCGCGCCATCCCCATTGCAAGAGTTGCTCCGGCGACAGAAGCGCCGATGTGCACGCGCCGACGAGCGCCGCCACGCACGCGGCCGCGCCCTGACTCGCACCACGCCAGCTGACGATGAAGCAGCGCCGTTCATAAGGCACGGCTTCCATCAGCAGCGCCGATGCCGGTCCGATCTCGCCGCCCGCCGCGAGTCCTTGCAAAAGCCGCGCGACCACGATCAGCACGGTCGCGCTCGCGCCGATCGCCGCGTGCGTCGGCAAGCATGCGATCAGCCACGTACCCAGCGCCATCACGGCGATCGACAGCCGCATGCCGGCTTCGCGTCCGCATCGATCCGCGTATCGTCCGATGAGCACTGCGCCGAGCGGACGCATCACGAAGCCGGCGCCGAATGTCGCGAGCGATAGCAGCAGAGACGAGGCGGGATCATGCGCGGGAAAGAACAGCCGCCCGATGATCGCCGCGGAGAAGCCGTACACAGTGAAGTCGTATGCGACGAAGCCATTGCTGATCACCGTCGCTACGATGATGCGGGTCAGATTCGCGGGCGCTTGTGGACGTTCGATTTCAGTCATGAATGAGATTGGCGCGTTCGATTCCGGCCATCGATATTAACGGCCGTGTTATTCATATCTTTAAAGGAATATCGCGCACGCGTAATATACGATCTCCTTTCAAGCCGATGACTTCACAGACGTTCAGTAACGAGGAATCGCCTTCATGGATGACGCCACGCGCGAATTCGACCGCTTGCGCCCTCGTCTGCAGGGCATTGCGTATCGCATGCTCGGTTCGGTCGCCGAAGCCGAGGATATCGTGCAGGACGTATGGCTGCGCTGGCATGCGGCGGCTCACGAAGCGATCGAGAATGCCGAGGCGTGGCTCGTCGCAGTGACGACGCGCCATTCGATCGACCGGTTGCGCGCCGCGAAGTTGCAGCGCGAACACTACACCGGCATCTGGCTGCCCGAGCCGCAGATCACCGAGCCGCCGGCAACGCCGGAGGAGGTCACGGAGCGCGCGGACGACGTATCCGTCGCGTTCCTCATGCTGCTCGAACGCCTCACGCCCGAAGCGCGCGCGGCGTTTCTGTTGCGCGAGGTCTTCGACGCCGACTATGCGGAGGTCGCGAACATCATCGGCAAGACGGAGGCCGCATGCCGCCAGCTCGTGAGCCGAGCCAAGGCACAACTACGCGAAGAGCGTCCGCGACGTTCGGTGTCGCGAGAGATTCAAAGGCGCTTGCTGCATGCATTCGCGCACGCGATGGAGCTCGGCGATTTCGCAGCTATTCATGCGATGCTCGCGGAGGACGCCATGCTGATCGGCGATGGCGGCGGGCGCGTGCAGAGTTTCCCCAAACCGCTTTTGGGCGGCAAACGCATCGCGCAGCTTTTTTATGCGGCCTTTCTGCGGTATGGAAACGGCGTGCGTCTCGAACTCGTCATGCTGAATGAGCAATGGGCGCTGCTGCGTTTCATCGACGGCAAGCTCGAATCCGCGCAGACTTTCGATATCGAAGATGAACGCATCGTACGCATACAGGTGCAGCGCAATCCGGATAAGCTCGAACGCATTGCGGCTCGCCATGGCAATGCATGAACGCTCGCGATTCGATTGATGCGTGCGAGGCAACAGCGTGGGCACGTTCGCGTGTCTACCGCGACAAGCCGCGCAAACCTAGGATGACATCCATCTTCAACCAGACATGGAGTCATCATGACGCAGCGAGTCAACTACATTCAACAATCTCCCGAGCTTTTCCGGAAGTTCTATGAGTTCAGTCAGGCGGTGCGTGAATGCTCGATCGAGCAGACGACCCGCGATCTCGTGACGCTTCGCGCATCGCAAATGAATGGCTGTGCGTTTTGCGTCGATATGCATGTGAAGGAAGCGAAGATTCATGGCGAGCGCGAACTGCGCACGCATCACGTTGCGATCTGGCGTGAATCGCCGCTGTTTTCGCCGCGCGAACGTGCCGCGCTCGCGTGGACCGAAGTGCTGACGCGCATTCCCGAGCATGGCGTGTCCGACGATCTCTTTGCACGCGTGCGTGAGCAGTTTTCGGAGAAGGAGTTGTCGGATCTGACGTACATCATCATCGAGATCAATGGGTGGAACCGTGCGAATGTCGCGTTTCAGACGGTTCCGGGTTCGTCGGATAAAGCTTTCGGCCTGGACAAGGCAAACCTGTCGTAGTGCGTTCGCGCCGTCGTTCGATCATGGGAGAACGGATCATGCACAGCATCAAACGCGTGGGACTTGCACTCGTCTTCGGATGCGCGGCGCTCGCGGCGAGCACGGCGCACGCGGCGCCGGAGGCCATCGTCAAGGAACTCATGACGAAGCCGCTTCCGGAATATCCCGGCAAGGAGGCGCTGATGATCAGCGTGGAGTATCCTCCGGGCGCGGTCGATCCCGTGCATCGTCACGACGCTCATGCCTACGTATATGTCCTGGAAGGTACGATCGTCATGCAGGTTCGCGGCGGCAAGGCCGTGACGCTCAAAGCCGGCGATACCTTTTATGAAGGCCCTGACGACATTCACACTGTGGGACGCAACGCGAGCAACACGAAGCGCGCGAAATTCATCGTGCTGCTTCTCAAAGACAAGGACAAGCCCGTTCTGACGCCCGTTAAATAAAAAATTCGGCATGGCGCGTCACAAACCGTGTGGCGCAAACGTCTTGTTGGACAGAGCCACTACGTTTCGTGCCGCCATGCCATCAGACCTTGTGTGTCATTCCGACGATTCTCTCGCGTATAGCTTCGTAGCGAGTTATGCGGGCGTCGTTTCTTTTCTTGCCGTCGCCAACGAAGGCAGCTTCGCGAAAGCGAGCGACCGCCTGGGCATCGGCCGTTCCGCCGTCAGCCGCAACGTACAGAAGCTGGAAGCACAGCTCGATGCGCGTCTCTTCCTGCGCACGACGCGGAGCACGTCGCTCACACGCGAAGGCGAGCTCTTCTACAAGAATTGTCAGCCAGGCGTGGAGCGCATCGTGCAGGCGCTGGAGGACATGCGCGAGTTGCGCAACGGGCCGCCACGCGGTCACTTGCGCATCGCGTCGGCACCGGGCTTCGGCCGCAAGGTCGTCGCGCCGCTTCTAGCCGGCTTTAATGCACGCTATCCGGACATCGCACTCGAACTGCTGCTGAACGATCGTCCGTGCGATTTCACGGCAGATCGGGTGGATGTCGCGTTTCGCGATGGTCACATGGAAGATAGCGAAGTCGTTGCAAAGCAATTGATTCCGATGCAGATGATCGTCTGCGCATCGCCGGCGTATGCGCGCGAGCACGGCCTGCCGCGTCATGTCGACGATCTCGACGACCATCGCTGCATCAATTTCCGCGCGCCGGCGGGGCGCATCGCTGAATGGGAATTCAAGGTCGACGGCCTTGCGCGAAAGCGCTCGCCTGCGGCCCGGCAAACCTTCAACGATATCGACCTGATGCTGCAAGCAGTGCTCGACGGGCAGGGCATCGCACAACTGCCTGCGTATCTCGCCGGCGATTCGCTCAAGGCCGGGCGCCTCGTCACGTGTCTCGCGCAATACGCGCCCGACGATGGCGGCCACTATCTTTGCTATCTCAGCCGCAAGCATTTGCCCGCGCGCGTGCGTGTATTCGTCGATTACATGACCGAGCAGACGCGCGCGCTTGATCTGCATTGCCTGACGACGTTCATCACGAACCCACGTGCGGGCGTGCAGCAGCTCGTCTCAACCGATTGATGCATCGAAGGCAACACTGCGCATCCGTGCGAGGCGCTACCGGATGCACGCCTGCACGCCTACGATGCGTCACGCATCGCGCATTCGCGCATCGTTTCGAGGAGGAAATCATGAACATCGTAGTCATCGGCGGAAGCGGACTCATCGGCAGCAAGGTCGTGGAGCGTCTGCGTGCGCGCGGGCACGAAGTAATCGCGGCATCGCCGGCATCAGGCGTCGACACGATGACAGGAAAGGGCCTGCAAGAAGGGTTGCAGGACGCGCGCGAGGTCGCGGCGCCTTGAGCGATCGTGCAACGTTCGCGCGAAGAATGGATGACCGCCATGGAGCATATCGATCCGCCGCCCGTCAGCCTGCTCGACAGGTATCAAGGACGCGACGTGCAACCCCTGTATTCGACGACCGTCGCGGTGACGGGTGGCGATGCGGGACATGGCCGCGCGACGGGCGAGGCACGATCCGACGACGGCAATCTCGCTCTTGACCTGCGTATGCCCGAGGCGCTCGGCGGTCCCGGCGGCGGCACGAACCCCGAGCAACTGTTCGCCGCGGCCTACGCTGCATGTTTTCATGGCGCGATGGTCCTGCTTGCGGCGCGCGCCGGCATCGTTGTCGCGGCTGCAAGCGTGTACGTCACGGTCGAATTCAGCCGCGATCCGATGGACGGGCTCTTCGTGTTGACCGCCCACACACGCGTGCAGATGCCCGGCATCGAACGCAGCGTAGCTGAGGAACTCGTGCGCAGCACGGAACGCTTTTGCCCTTATACGAAGATGGCGCGTCAAGGCATCGTCAACATAGTTGCGCTTGCAAATACCGACGATGCCTCGAAAGCACATCAAGTCATCAAACGTTGAGTGGTTTCACTCGCTCTATCGCGCCGGCTCAACGCGCCCAACGCGAACGCGGCGATGATTGCGGGAATCGCGAGCAGCGTGAAGACCGCGCCAAATTGCAGCCCCATGCTCATGAGCACGCCGCCGGTCATTGCGCCCGCGACCGCGCCCATGCGGCCGATGCCAAGCATCCATGCGACGCCGGTCGCGCGGCTTCGCGTCGGATAGAACGACGCGGCGAGCGCCGACATCGATGTAACCGCGCTCGTCACCGCTGTTCCGGTCAGGAAGATCAGCACAGCAAGCCAGAACTGATCCGCGATGCCGCGTCCGATTGTCAGGACCATCGCCGCTGCGAGCACATAAGCGCACGCGTTCACGCGTCGCGGATTGGCCTTGCCCATCACCCAGCCAAGGCACAGGTTGCCGAGAATGCCGCCGAGCGGAAAGAGCGATGTCGTGAGCGCAGCGCGCTCGGCGGAGAAGCCTGCATCCTTGAAAAGCGTAGGAAGCCAGTTCGTCAGCAGATAGAAGATCATCAGCCCCATGAAATAGGCGAGCCATAACATGGACGTGCCAAAGCGATAGGGACGCGAGACGATGATGCCGAGCGAAGATTTGTCGGCGCCGGCCGTGCGCGTATCGGCAGAAGTGAACGTGACGCGCGCGCCTTCCGCGAGACGCGGATCGTTCGAGATGCGGCGCAGGACGCGCGCGATCTTTCGCGTAGGGCGTTGTCTCACGACCATGAACTGTGCGGACTCGGGCAACAGAACGAGCAACAGCACGGTGAGCACGATAGGACCGAGTCCGCCGGCGACGAGCACGCTTTGCCAGCCGAAATGCGGTATGAGCCATGCGGCGCAGAGCCCGCCAAGCGATAGTCCTACGGAGAAGCCGCAGAACATCGCATTGACGGCGATAGCACGAACGCGCGCCGGTGCGTATTCGGACATCAGCGTGACCGCGTTGGGCATTGCCGCGCCGAGACCCAGGCCGGTGAGGAAGCGCCACGCGGTTAGTGTTTCGACTGAGCTTGCTTGTGCCGATGCGAGGCTCCATACGCCAAAGAAGAACACGGAAAGGGCAAGCACCGCCTTGCGTCCGATACGGTCGGCGGCCGGCCCGGCCACGAGCGCGCCGATGCCGAGACCGACGAGCGCCGCACTCATCACCGGGCCTAACGCGGCGCGCGTGATGCCCCAGTCGCCGATCAACGACGGCGCGATAAAACCGATTGCCGCGGTATCGAAACCGTCGGCCGCGACGACGAGAAAGCACAGGATCAGAATGACCCATTGATAGGGCGAGAAGCGCTCGCCGTCGATAAAGCTCTGGACCTCGATGGTCCCGACGTTCTTTTCCATGCCGTTATGTCTCCATTCATTCATGTGCAAGCGGAAGAATGCGGCCTTCGTCGTGCCGCTATGCCGCGCGCTTATCGAACTGCTGGCGAAAGACTCTTGAACTCGACGCGCCTGATGATGCGGCTTTCCTGGGCGACGATGAGATGCGCCGACGCATGCAGATAAGCGGGCCATTCGGGGTCGTTGTCGCGCGCGGTGCGCCGCTGGTCGTAATCCGCGATGCTCTCGTAGCCCCACAGATGCACGACCTGATTCAACGCGCCGATATCGCTCATATAGAAACCTACGGGCGCGCCGAGATATCTGGTCTGAATAGGCATCGCTAGACGGTCGAATACGTCGATGAATTCCGACATGCCGCGCGGCTTGATCGTATAGATGCGGTGATCGATGAAGGGCTTGCTCATGCTGCGCTCCTCAATTCGCTGGACTTCGCGTGCGCGTCGACGCTGCCCGCGAGATGCAATCCGGTGAGATAACCGAACGTCATGATTGGACCGAGCGTGATGCCCGCGCCGGGGTAGTTGCCGCCCATGACGCTCGCGCGGTCGTTGCCGACGGCATAGAGCCCTGGTATCGGCTCGCTGCCCTTGAGTACCTGGCCATGCGGATTCGTCGCGATTCCGTCGAAGGTGCCGAGATCGCCCATAACGACCTTGAGCGCGTAGTACGGACCGTCGCCAATCGGTGCGATGCAAGGATTCGGCTTGTGAGCGGCATCGCCGAGATAGCGGTTGAAAGATGTCGTGCCACGGCCGAAAGCAGTGTCCTTGCCCTGCGTGGCATCGCGGTTATAGTCGCGGACCGTCGCTTCGAGCGCTGTGGCGTCGATGCCTGTCCGCCGTGCCAGTTCCGCGAGCGTGCGGCCTTTGACGAGATATCCGTTCTTCAGATGAGGACCGACCGGTAGCGGCGCGGGCTTTACAAAGCCGAGGCCGTATTTGCGAATCGTCGCGTGATCGCAGATGAGCCACATGGCTGTTTCGCTTTCATCGCGACAGGCTTCGATCATCGCTGCGCCGACATCGTGGTAGGAATTCGATTCGTTGGTGAAGCGCACGCCGCTGCGTGTCACGCCGATCAAGCCCGGCTTGTAGCGATCGAGCAGATGCGGGAACACGCCGTATTTGCCGCCTTTTAGCGGCACGCGCGAGACCGGCATCCACGCAGCGGGCTGCGGATAGCGAATATCGACACGTCCGCCCACGCGCTCGGCCATGCGCGCGCCATCGCCGGTATTGCCTGCCGGCACAGGCGATACATGTTCGCCGCCGCGCCGCACATGCGGATAGGCCTTTGCGATGCGCGCGACATCGTGAGAGAAGCCGCCACACGCCAGCACGACACCGCGTCGCGCAACGATGCGCGTTTCATGTCCGTTCGCAATCACGATCGCCCCGGTCACGCGGCCCTTCAACGTAATCAGTTCTTTCGCGCTCGTTCGCGTGTGAATCGGAATGCCGAGATCGAGCGTGGATTTCGCGAGGCGCGCGGCGAGTGCGTTGCCGCTCGTGATCTGCACGCCGCGCTTGTATTGTGCGAGTTCCCGGATATGGCTCGCGAGTCGCTTCGCGACATACCACGCGGATTCGATCGATTTCGTCGCGTTAAAGAAATGCTTGAGATCCGCGCTCGACGAATTGAACATCATGCCGATGAAAGTTATCGTCTTGAGCGGCGGGCGCAGGCGCACGATGTCCGAGCCAAGCGCGCGTGCGTCGAACGGTTTTGCAACGACGGAACGTCCCACGTCGACACCGCCCGGCGCATCGGGATGATAGTCGGGGTAGAGCGTCGGCAGAAATTCGACCGAGGTCTCGCGCTCGAAGAAATCGATCATGCGTGGGCCGCTTTCAAGGAACGCTTCGACGGCTGCTTCGTCATACATCGCGCCCGTTTCGCTGCGCATGTATCGAACTGCGGCTTCGCGCGTATCCTGCACGCCCGCTTCTTTCGCGTGGCGATTTCCCGGTATCCACAAGACGCCGCCCGAGAACGCGGTCGTGCCGCCGAAGTATTCCTCCTTCTCGACGACGATCACGTCGAGCCCTTGCTTCTTCGCTGTAATGGCCGTGGAAAGGCCGCCGGCGCCCGAGCCGATCACGAGCACATCGCAAGCGAGATCGGACGACCGCGTTACGGTAGTCATGATGAAGTCCTTTGATTGAAGCCGGGCGTTTCGCACGCCCGTGAGATGAGAAGCAGTGTGTCAGGCGTTGCGCGGCGCTTCGAAGCCGGGACGTGGAACGAGATCCATCAACATGCATTCGAAACCGCCGTCGACGGCAAGCTCCGCGCCGTTCACATAGGCCGCGCGCTGGCTTGCGAGGAATGCAACCACCTCGGCGATATCGCGCGGTTCGCCGATGCGCCGGCTTGCGATCATTGCGCTGCGGCGCGCTTCGACATCGCCTTGCTCATAGAACGCCATCGAAAGCGGCGTGCGGATCATGCCGGGGCAGACCGTATTGCTGCGCACGCCGCGCACGCCCCATTCGGCGGCGATCTGACGGGATAACATTGCGATGCCCGCCTTGCTCGGGCTATATGCGCCGCTCCACGTCTGCGGATGATGCGCCGCCACCGATGCGATATGCACGATGCTTCCGGCGCCGCGCGCGAGCATGTCGCGCCCGAATGCCTGCGCACATAACATGTAGCCGGTGAGATTGACGGCGAGCATCGCATTCCATGCATCGAGGCCGATATCTTCGATGCCGCCCGCGCGCAACAGGCCTGCGTTATTGACGAGCACATCGACCTGACCGAACTTGCGTGCAACCTGATCGCGTGCGCGGTTCACGCTCGTTGCATCGCCGATATCGCAAGTTATGGCGATAGCATCGACGCCAGTCGCGCGCAATGCTTGCGCCGCATCGTTGCAGCCCGCTTCATCGCGATCGAGTAGCGCGAGCCTTGCGCCCGCATCGGCGAATGTCGATGCAATGGCGCGCCCGATTCCGCCGGCCGAACCCGTCACTACGCATACGCTCGATTCGAGGCCGAGCCAATGCTGCGCGGTGTGATCCCGCGCGACCTGATTAGTCATCCTTGTCTCCTGAGTTCGTTCGATGCAAAGGCGCCGATAGCCTTGCCTGTGAAAAAAGTATATTCACGGCCATGCACGAAAGATTGGACAAAGGACGCAGACGACAGGACAATTTGTGCATCAGGAGACGCAGGATATGAGGAAAATCCCTAACTACAACTTGTACGGGGAATCGGCGCGTCCGCCGTGGTATGACGCGTTCAACTTCGAATGGATCGTCGAGCGCAGCGCGCCCAACGACTGGCATATCGACGCGCATCGCCACGACGCGCTCTTGCAATTTCTGTACATTCGCGGCGGCGGCGGGCAAGTGCTGATCGAGAACAGCATGATCGATCTCGTGCCGCCGTGCGTCATCATGCTGCCCGCGCAAACGGTTCATGGATTCAACTTCGCGCCGAACGTGGATGGTCTCGTCGTGACCGTCGCGCAAAGATCGATCGAGGCGCTGGCATCGATCGCGGCGCCGGGACTCGTTCCGGTGTTGCAACGCGCAGGCGTCTCGCGCATGAGTGCCCACTCCGTGAAGGAAAGCGCATTCGTGCCGATCGTCGAATTGCTCGAGAAGGAATTCCGCGCGACGAATCGCGGTCACATGGCGGCGGGCATGTCGCTATTGATTGCACTCTTTGTGCATGTCGTGCGCCTATGCGAAAGCGCATCTGCGCCGAGTGTCGCATCGACCGAAAGGCGGGCGCAGCAGATCAAGCGCTTCAGGGAACTGGTGGCCGCGCATTTTCGCGAGCATCGACCTGTCGAGTTCTATGCGCAGAAGCTCGGCATGACGGTCACACAACTCGGGCGGATATGCCGCGAAGAGATCTCGAGTTCGCCGCTCGCAATGATCAACGAGCATCTTGTGCGCGAGGCGCAGCGCGATCTCGTTTATTCCAGCATGTCGGTCAAGCAGATCGCACATGGACTGGGCTTTGCCGATATCGCTTATTTCAGCCGCTATTTTCGCAAGCAGACCGGCGTCACGCCGACCCGATTCCAGGCGGAAGCGCACAAGGCGCTGGCCATTCAATAGCCCGTTCGCTTCCTTCTTCGAGGGTTGCCAGCTTCGTACAAGCGTGCGATGCTTCGCCGTGCTGTAAATCGATAACAACAAGAAAGGCCCGAGCGAGACCAGTCCGGTTTAATCACCCTTCGAAGGAGTGAACATGATCGTACTGTCATCGGATCCAGCGGCGCACGACGCGTCGCGGCGCTTCCGCATAAAGGCACGCGGAATGCTGTGCGCCTGGCTCGTCATGAGCTCGGCTGCCAATGTCGCCTATGCCGACGCACAAACGGCGTATACGCTTCTGCCGCCACCCAGCGAGTTATACGGTGACCTTTTCGTCGCCGTGCAGACGCAGGGCGTCTATCCCGATCAGAAGACTTTCGTCGATGCCATACCCAAGATAGACCCCGCGCAGATCGTGCAGGCTTATCATCAGCAGATGTCGGTGCCGGGCTTCTCGCTCGCGACGTTCGTCGCACAATACTTCACGCCGCCGACGGATCAGGTGATTACGCCGCCGCCGAATCAGAGCCTGCGCGAACATATCGACTGGCTTTGGCCCGAACTCACGCGTCTGACGACGACCGCGAACGTACCCGCCAACAGTTCCCTGATTCCGATGCCAAAGCAGTACGTGGTGCCTGGCGGACGCTTTCGGGAAGGTTACTACTGGGATACCTATTTCACGATGCTCGGTCTGCAGGAGGCAGGCCGCGAAGATCTCGTCGACGATATGCTCGATAACTTCGCGTATCTGATCGACACGATCGGCCATATTCCGAATGGCAATCGCACATACTATGTGAGCCGTTCGCAGCCGCCGTTCTTCTCCTATATGGTCGAACTTGCCGCGCACAAGGAAGGTGGACGTGTTTATCAGAAGTATTTGCCGCAATTGCGCCGCGAACATGATTACTGGATGCAAGGAGCGGATACGCTGCAGCCAGGCGGCGCGGTACGCAACGTCGTGATGATGCCGGACAAGACCGTGCTCAATCGGTATTGGGACGAACGCGATACGCCGCGCGACGAGTCCTACTCGGAAGACGTGGCGACCGCCAAGCTGGTCACGAACCGTCCGGCGAACGAGGTGTATCGCGACTTGCGTGCGGCGGCCGAAAGCGGCTGGGACTTCAGCTCGCGCTGGTTCGGCGACAATATGACGCTTGCGACGATCCGCACGACATCGATCATTCCCGTCGATTTGAATAGCCTGATGTTCCACCTCGAAACGACGATCGCAATCGGTTGCGGCGAGGCGCGTGATTTCCGTTGTGTCGGCGAATTCGTGGGGCGTGCGGCCAAACGCGCGATCGGCATCAACAGATATCTCTGGAACAAGAACGGGTATTACGGCGATTACGACTGGAAACTCGGTCAGCCGCGCAACAACCCATCGGCTGCTATGCTCTATCCGCTCTTCGCCAACGTGGCGTGGCCGGAGCGCGCGCACAAGACCGCGGAAACCGTCGAAGCGATCTTGCTCAAGCCGGGCGGACTCACGACGACCATGTACAACACGACGCAGCAATGGGACGCGCCGAATGGCTGGGCGCCATTGCACTGGATCGCCGTGCAAGGATTGAAGCGCTATGGGCGCAGCGATCTCGCGCAACAGATCGGCACGCGCTTTCTTGCCGACGTGAATAACGTCTATAACACTCAACATAAGCTCGTTGAGAAGTACATCGTGGAAGGTAGTGGAACGGGCGGCGGAGGAGGTGGGGAATATCCGTTACAGGATGGTTTCGGATGGACGAATGGCGTGACGCTGAAACTGCTCGATCTCTATTCGCCGGGGCAATGAGCCGATGAAACGGCGGGCATCGTCAAAGGTCATGTAGCGATGCCCGCGTTCCGGTTCGCGTCAATCCTTCTTCGCCTGCTTTTGCCGCCGATATTCCGGTACTGTCATGCCGCCCACGCCCCAGTTCTCCATTTCCACTTCCTGGATGACGACGAACGTGGTATCGAGCGGCTTGTTCAATACTTCGAGAAGGAGTTGGCTCGCGCCCTCGATGAGTTGCTTCTTTTCCTCGGCAGTCACCGCGTTCGTGCCGGGCTTGTTGCCTTCGCGTGTCACCTGAATCGTTACGATCGGCATGACGATCTCCTTGAGTGGGAAACGACGAAGCGCCTGCGAGAGGCGCATCCTCAACGGGTAAAGAATCGATCAATGTCCCGCGCTTTGACCGCCGTCGACGTGCAGGATCTCGCCCGTCACGAACGGCGCCGCATCAAGATACAGCACCGCGTTCGCGATGTCGCTCATTTCGCCCATGTGTCCCATCGGATGGAGTGCGCCGAGCGCGTCGTGCGTTTCGGGCGCATGCATCGGCGACTTGATGATGCCGGGCGACACTGCATTCGCGCGAATGCCTGACTTCGCATACTCGATAGCAAGCGACTTTGTCGCGGAATTCAGACCGCCCTTGGTCAGCGACGCCAATACCGAAGGCACGCCGCTTACCGCATGATCCACGAGCGACGTCGTGATGCTGACGATGTGGCCGCTCTTGTTCTTTTCCATTTGCTCGATAGCCAGTTGCGTGATGTGGAAGAAGCCATTCACATTCACCTTCAGAACCGCGGCATAGTCTTCCTGCGTATATTGCGTGAAAGGCTTCGCGACGAATACGCCGGCGTTGTTGACGAGCGTATCGATGCGGCCGAACTTTGCGATTGCCGCTTCGACCACGCGCTGCGCGGTGGCGCGATCGCCGATATCACCGGCGACAGCGACGACGTTCGGATCGTCCGGTTGCTGAATTGAACGGGCGGTCGCGACGACGCGATAACCTTGCGCACGGAATGCCTTGACGATTTCAGCGCCGATGCCTTGCGATGCACCGGTAACGATAGCGACTTTGCTTGCGTTGCTCATGATGAACCTCGATGAATGTTGGTTTGGGCCTGTTGCGGATCGGACCGACGGCTCCGATGGCTCGTAATCTAGGCCTTTCGAGATTCCTTGCGTACACCCGTGATGGACAATCAGTCTTGCGTGCGAGGAACAAATGGGCCGCAGCGAAATCGATCAGACGAATGAATCACCGATAGGAGAAACGACGTGACGCTGCAAAACGTAAAGGCCTTCGTGTTCGATGTATTCGGCACGGTAGTGGACTGGCGCGGCGGAGTTGCACGCGAGGCTGCGCCATTTCTTCAACGCCACGGCGCAATCGACGCAACGCCCGAAGCGTTCGCCGATGCATGGCGAAGCCGCTACGTGCCTGCGATGCGCAAGGTGATCAACGGGGAGCGGCCATTCGTGCGGCTCGATGTGCTGCATCGCGAGAATCTGCTCGACGTGCTGCCGGAGTTCGGCATCGATCCGAATGCCGTGGCTGCCGAAGCGCTCGAAGAGTTGAATCTTGCATGGCATCGGCTCGATCCGTGGCCGGATTCGATAACGGGTTTGCAACGGCTCAAGGCGCGCCATATCATCGCGCCGCTTTCGAACGGCAATATTCGATTAATGGTCGATATGGCGAAGCGCGCCGGTCTGCCTTGGGATGCGATTCTCGGCGCGGAGATTGCGCAAATCTATAAGCCCGATCCGCAGGCGTATTTACGCACGGCCGAAGTGTTGATGCTGACGCCGGAAGAAGTATGTCTCGTCGCCGCGCATAACGACGATCTCGCGGCGGCAAGAAGGTGTGGGTTGCGCACGGCGTTCATCGCACGGCCCTATGAACGCGGTCCCGCTCAGACAGTGGATTTAAAAGCCGAAAGCGATTGGGATGTCGTTGCCAAGGATATGAACGAATTGGCCGATGCCGTGGGTGCGTGAGCGCTGCGAGCATCGGCCAATGACGAGCTGGATTTAAGCGACGCCTTCGACGATGCGGAAGTCGCGCACGACGGAATCGCCCAGCACTTCCAGTGCGCGCTTATACGTTGCACTGTTATAGGCGGCGACGGCTGCTTCGAGTGAATCGTATTCGATGACGACGGTGCGCTCGAGCACGCCTTCGCCTTGCACCATCGACGCAACGCCGCGCACGAGCGGACGGCCGCCGCCTTCTGCAATAGCCTGCGTTGCGATCTTCGAGTATTCCGCAACCTGATCGGGCTTCATGATTTTTGTGTACACACTGACCCAATATCCCTTTGCCATCTTTATCTCCAGTGTTTGAAGGGCGCCTTGCGCCATGAGGCGAACGCACTGTGCATTTGCATTCAGTCCGGCGGACAGCATAGCAAATTCTCGATTAAGCGCGTTTCGGTGAAAGGTGCTTTCTTGCGCTAGGGGTTAACCCGAGAGCACCTGCGTCATAAACTGCTTTCACTGCTTCGAAAGGCACTGTGTTCGAAGCCGGGCACCTTATAACACTGGAGTTTCATCATGAAGTCGATCATCCGCGCAGCACTCGTCGCAACCGCTCTCGTCATTCCCGTCGCTTCGTTCGCGCAAAGCCAGATCACGCGCGCTCAAGTGCGCGCGGAATTGGCGGCATTGGAGAGCGTCGGCTATCACGTCGGCGACGGCGATCAGGCGCACTATCCCGAAGCCATTCAAGCGGCCGAAGCGAAGCTCGCCGCACGCGATGGTGCGACGGCCTATGGCGGCGCGGCCAACGGTGCATCGCAATCGGGTAGCGCACGTGTGTCGCAGTCCGACTGGAACGCAATGTACTCGCGCTAAATGCGTGAATGACTGAAGCGGTCTATATGACCGCCTCAGGCGATGCATTCAGTCCGCAGCGTATTTGCGGTCGAGTGCATCGAAGAGCGGCTTGTTCACAAGCCGCTGACGCTCGGCGAAAGGCGCAACGACAGCGGGATTTTCGTCGAGACGTCCCTGCGATTTCAAGGCGCCGAGCGCGGTCTGCATGCCGCGCACGGCGCTTTGCAATGCCGCATTTGCATAGAGCACGAGGCTGAAGCCGAGGCGTTCGAGATCCGCGCGGTCGGTAACAGGCGTCTTTCCGCCGATCACGATGTTGATCAGTTGCGGCGCGTCGAGCAGCTTCGGCAGTGACGCGATTTGCTCCGGCGTTTCGATCGCTTCGACGAAGAGAATGTCGGCGCCCGCTTCGACGAATGCGCGTGCTCGTTCGATCGCTGCATCGAAGCCCTCCACCGCGCACGCATCGGTGCGCGCGATGATCAGAAAGTTATCGTCTTCGCGGGCATCCGCCGCTGCGCGTATCTTCCCTACCATTTCATTCGTCGATATCACGGCTTTGCCCGCGAAGTGCCCGCATTTCTTCGGCATAACCTGATCTTCGAGCTGAATGGCGTCCGCGCCCGCGCGCTCCAGCGTGCGTACCGTGTGACGCACGTTGAGCGCATTGCCGAAGCCCGTGTCCGCGTCGACGATAAGCGGCAGGTCCACTGCATCGCGGATGCGCGACGTATGCTCCGCGATTTCCGCGAGTCCCATGAAGCCGAGATCCGGCAGGCCGAGCGACATGTTGGTTACACCTGCACCGGTGATGTAGATCGCCTCGAAGCCGAGATCGGCGGCGACTTGCGCGCTCATTGCGTTGAATGCGCCGGGCAGCAGCAGGGCGCTGCGAGCGTTGACCCGTTCGCGAAAGGCCGCGCGGCGGCGCGAGGATGAAGTGGTCATGGCTAAGGTTCCGGAAAGATAGTTCGTGTTCAGCGTCGATGCATGCGCCAGCGTCTGCAATGCTAACGCGCGATGCGCTTCGGCGCTCGCACGAACGTCATTCGAAGCGGAACAGCGCACGCGCCGAATCGCGCAACACGATGGTACGCAGCGATGCGTCGGGAATCCAGCGGTCGAGCGCTTCGCGCGATGCGCCGTAGTCCATCAGGCTTTGATGTTGCGTGTGCGGCCAGTCGCTGCCCCACACGAGCCGCGCTGCGCCGAATGAATCGAGCAAGGCGGACGTGAGCGTCTGACCGAGCGACGTGCCGGTTTCGCCTTCCACGCTGCGGTAAGCCGCCGATAGCTTGACCCACACGCGGCCGCATTGCGCCGTCGTCAGCAGATAGCGAAAGCCCGGATCGTCGGCGCCAAATGCCGGATCGGGACGGCCGAAATGATCGATCACGATTGTGCAGGCTTGTTCGAGCAATGGCGCGATAAGCATCGGCAAGTCCACGGCATCGCGATGAATCTCGACGTGCCAGCCGAGCGCGTTGACGCGCTCGAATAACGCTCGCCAACGCGCTTCACGCAGATCGGGCAACGCAAGCCCGATCAGATTGAGCCGCATGCCGACGACGCCGAGTGCCGCGAGGCGATACAACTCCGCGTCGCTGATCGAAGGATCGATAACGGCCACACCGCGAAAGCGTTGCGGATAGTGCTGCAGCACATCGAGAAAAAACGAATTGTCGGTGCCGAGAAAACTCGGTTGCACGAGCACCGCATGAGAGACGCCGTTGGTGCGCAAGTGTTCCGCATAGGCATCGAGCGTTGCGTCGTAGTCGGGTGCGTGTCGACGATGCGGTGCCAGCGGCAGGCCGCGCACGAAGACATGCGCGTGACTGTCGATCGCTTCGATGGCGGCAGGCTTCGATTCGAGCCATTGCTCATCGCCGAGCGTGGAATGAAGTGAACGCGTCATGGAAAGTTCAGACATGCTTGGGCGAACGCTCGTTCGACGCAGCTTGACCAGGCACAACAGCAATGCGACGGCCTTTCGTTTCAGGCAAGAGCAACGCGGCCACGACGACGAGTCCATAGGCCGCGCCCGCGTCGATGCCGATTGCCTGTCCGATCGGCATCGAATTGCCCATGTGGCCGACGAGCACCGGAAACGCCGCCGACACGACGCGTCCGAAGTTGTAGCAGAAGCCGACGCCCGTACCGCGCACGCCTTGCGGATAGAGCTCGTTGAAGAGCGCGCCGAGCGTTGCGGGAATGCCCGCGGAGAACAGACCGAGCGGGAAGCTCAATACGAGCATGGCAATATCGCCGATGGGCAGGAACACATAGACGTTGACCGTGACCGCGCAACAGACAGCGAAGAGAATCACGTTCTTCCTGCGACCGATCTTGTCTTGCAGCCATGCACTGACAAAGCATCCGATGATGAATGCCGTAATCACGACAGCCAGATAGCCGCCCGTGCCGAGCACCGACAAATGCCGCTCGGTTTTCAGGTACGTGGGCAGCCATGTGGTAATGGCGTGATAGCCGCCGTGCGCGCCGAGGCCGATCAATCCGCCGACGATCGTCGTGCGCAGCACAGAAGGATGAAAGATTCCAGCGAGAATGGCGAGAGCGCTCTGACGTTGTGCATGTTCCTTTTCGGCAGGTTTCGATTCACGCGGCGGCTCTTCGATATTGCGGCGCATATAAATGACGAGCACAGCCGGAATGAGGCCGACGGCGAACAGCACGCGCCAGGCCCAGTCGGGTGATACCCATGAAAACACGATTGCATAGAGCAGAACCGCACCGGCCCAGCCAAAGCCCCATGCGCTTTGCACGATGCCCATAGCTTTGCCGCGATGTTTCGCGCGAATCGTTTCGCTCAACAATACTGCGCCCGCCGTCCATTCGCCGCCGAAGCCGAGTCCCTGAAGCGACTTGAGCACGAGCAACTGTTCGAAATTCTGCGCAAAGGCGCTGAGAAACGTGAAAAGCGAAAACCAGAGAACCGTGACTTGCAAGGCCTTGACGCGTCCGATTCGATCGGAAAGCACGCCCGCGAAGAGTCCGCCCAATGCGCCCGCGACGAGCGTCGCGCCGCCGATCAGACCGGCTTGTCCTTTTCCGATGCCCCATGTCGCGATGAGTGTCGGAATGACGAGACTGAATAACTGCGTATCGACGCCGTCGAGCGCCCAGCCTGCAAAGCATCCCCAAAGCGTGCGTCTTTCCGCCGTGGAAATTTCACGGTACCAATTCATCTCGCGTCTCCTGTGCTGGCCTCTGGCCGGCTCTTGTTCAATATGCCACTGAATTCTAAAAACGAATCGCGGCCGCGCATACTATGGATACGTTCATCTTTCATAGCATTTTGATATGCTCGCAAGATGGAGACGCGCAACCTCAAATACTTTCTCGCGGTAGTCGATGCAGGCAGCGTCACGCGCGCGGCCGAGGTACTCGATATTGCGCAACCCGCGTTGAGTCAGGCGCTTTCGCGCATGGAGCGCGATCTTGGCGTGAAGCTTTTCGAGCGCACGCGACGTGGCGCGCAATTGACTCCGGCGGGCGACGCAATCGTCGAAGACATTCGATTGAGCGTGGCGCGCATTGACGCGGCATCGCATCGTGCGCGTGAAATCGGTGCGCAGCGCGGCGGCCGCCTGACGATAGGCTTTGCATCGGCGGCACTTTTCAGCCTGTTGCCTCGCGCGATTGCGGCGCTGCGCGAAGAGGTGCCGAACGTCGAACTCATGCTGAGAGAAATGAGCAATGCGGAGCAGGCAAGCGCGTTGGAGAAAGGAACGATCGATATCGGCTTGCTGCATACGCCTGTTGCCGTGGGCGGGCGCATGCGCGAAAAGTTGATCGTGAGAGAGCGCTTGCTCGCGGTACTGCCGATGTCTTTTGTTATTGGCGACGATGGAAAAGTCGGTTTGAAGGAGTTATCCGATGCAGGCCTCGTCTGGTTTCCGAGCGATCAATTGCCGGTAGTTCGCGCGGGCATCCTCAGTGCTTTTCGTAAAGCGGGTTGCGAAGCCAACGTCGTGCAGGACGCGAATCGTTCTCTGACGGTATTGGCTTGCGTCGCGGCCGGATGCGGCGCATCGCTCCTGCCGCAATCCGTGACTGCGTTGCAGTTCGCCGGCGTGCGCTTCTGCGACGTGCGCGACGGCGATAACCTGCCACCATTCGAACTCAGCGCAATATGGCCGATGCGTTCCCGCCCGACGCTCGCGGATCGCTTCGCGGCCTTGCTCGAAGCATGAGCGCATGATCGCATCGCAAGGAGACACGCATGAATGAAACATCGAACGATCTGCCGCTACCGGACGGCATTCGCGCGCGCATGATCGACAATGGCAATGGCCTTTCGATGCATGTGCTCGAAGCCGGATTCGATATCCCCGGTCGGCCTTGCATCGTGCTCCTTCACGGCTTTCCCGAACTCGCTTATAGCTGGCGCAAGATCATGAAACCGCTTGCCGATGCGGGCTTTCATGTCGTCGCGCCGGATCAGCGCGGTTATGGGCGCACTATCGGCGGTATTGCTTCATTCGATACCGATCTCGAAGAGTTCACATTTCCGAATCTGGTCCGCGATGTACTGGGTCTCGTGTCGGCGCTGGGTTATCGCAGAGTCGCATCGGTTATCGGTCACGATTTCGGCTCGCCCGTTGCCGCGTGGTGTGCATTGATTCGTCCCGATGTATTCGCATCGGTCGTGATGATGAGCGCGCCTTTTGCGGGGCCGCCCGCATTCGCCTTCAATACCGCGAACGACGATGCAAGGCTCGCGCGCGTCGAGACGGCGCAATCGCTCATGGCCGAAGCGGTCGCCGGGCTCGCGTCGCTCGATCCGCCGCGCAAGCACTATCAATGGTATTACTCGGGCGCGCAGGCGAATGACGACATGTGGCACCCGCCGCAAGGACTCGCCGCGTTCTTGCGCGCGTATTACCACATGAAGAGCGCGGACTGGCCGGACAATGATCCGCATCCGCTCGCATCCGTTTCTGCCGATCAACTGGCTTTGCTGCCCACGTACTACGTAATGAACGCGGATGCGACGATGCCGCAAACCGTCGCCGAACATTCGCCCGACGCCGATCAAATCGCCGGATGTGCCTGGCTGTCCAACCGCGATTTGAACGTCTATGCGAGCGAATACGCGCGCACGGGATTTCAGGGTGGACTGAACTGGTATCGGTGCGGCACCGATCCGAGTCTTGCTGCTGCACTGCGGATGTGGTCGGGGCGCACTATCGACGTGCCGTCATGCTTTATCGCAGGCGCGAGCGACTGGGGCTATTACCAGCGGCCGGGCGATTTCGAAGCGATGCGCGTGCTGGCCTGCACCGATTTTCGCGCGACGCATCTGATCGAAGGCGCAGGACATTGGGTGCAGCAGGAGCAGCCGAGCACCGTCGTCAGCCGCATACTGCGGTTTCTCCGTCAGAATGCGCCATAGAAATGTATCCATACGTGTATGAAGTTTCTTGTTGTAAGAGTGTCATCTGAATGAGTTGTCCGGCGGAACTTCATTGAAATCGCGGCTGTCCACGAGCCTCGCGGCCTTTTTTGTAGGTCGGCATGAACCGCGAGGAGAGTATCGATGGATAAAGGACGTGTTGCCGCGCTCGACGCTGGCCGGGCGCTCGCGATCGTCGGGGTAGTCGCAGTACACCTGTCGTTTCAGTTTCCCAATCTGCCGGGCACCGTCACGCTCATTGCGCGCATGGGCCAATACGGCGTGCAGTTGTTCTTCGTGATCAGCGCGATCACGATCTTCATGACGCTCGAAGTGGATCACGCGCGCTGCGCGGATGCGCGTCATGTCACGTTGCGCTTCTATATCAAGCGTTTCTTTCGCATAGCGCCGATGTACTACGCGGCGATCGCGGTCTATGGACTCATCAGCTATGGCGCGACGCGCTCGGGCATCGAACGCGCATGGATTCTCGGCGCACATGGGCCGATGGACGTGCTGCTCAACCTGGTCTTTCTGCATGCGCTTTCGCCGACAGCGATCAATAACGTCGTGCCAGGCGGATGGTCGATCGGCGTGGAGATGCTGTTCTACCTGATTGCGCCACTTCTATTTTTTCTCGCGATGAATCGCGCGCGCCTCTTGCTGGCTACGGTGTTGTTGCTCGGCCTCTCGTATGCCGTGATGTCGATGGCCGATTGCAACGGCACGCTCGATTGCAATGTCGCCAATAACACGTTCAGCTATTTCTGGCCGCCCGTGCAGGGTCCGTGCTTCATCGTCGGCATGTGGGCGTGGTATGCATTTCGCTCGCATCTTCTCGGCGCGTCCGACGTGACGGCGCGCGTGTCTTTACTGTATTTTTCACTGGCGCTGGCTTTTGCGCTCACGACCGCAGCGCTCGGCGTGTGGCTCGACAAGGCGCATGCGCTCGCGCCCGTATTCGCGGCATGCAGCGCCGTGGCCTTTCTGCTCTTCGTGTGTTCACGTCATGCCCGCAAGCATCGCGATAACAAGCATGCCGTGCCGCGCATCACACTCGTTCGACGCGCCGCCGCCGCGCTCGGCCGCGAAAGTTATGGTATTTATCTCTGGCACTTCATCTGCGTCTACGTGACGTTTCATTTCTTCGATCGCTCATTCGGACAGAAGAATGGAGAGACGTCGCTCGCGTTGTTCGGCGCGACGCTGATCGCGGTGCTCGTCGTCTCTTATGCATTGTCGCGTGTGTCGGACCGGCTGATTCAAGGGCGTGCTACACGCTTGTCGAGACGCCTGCTCGCATCGGTCGATCGACGCTTTCATCTGACGCGCGACGCCTGATCGCGAGGATAAGCATGAGCGCAGAACGCCTGACGGAAAGCCGGCATGGCTCGGCTTTCCCGCTGTCAAAGTACACGCGCGCGTTCATTCGATTCGCTCGCAAGCGGGGTGGCGTAGTGCTGGATATCGGCGCAGGTTATGGAACCGCGTCCCTGCCTACGTTAAGCAAACGCACGCGCGTGATCGCGAACGACATTTCCCGGGCGCAACTGGAGCAAATCCGGCAGGCTGCACCGGCCGCGTACGTCAGTAATCTCGTCTTGCTGGAAGGCGCGTTCCCGCACTACGAACTCGAAGCCTCTTCTCTCGACGTGATTCTCGCGTCTCACGTACTCCATTTCCTCGCGCCCGATGATTTCCGCACGGGCGTCGCCCGGCTATTCGATTGGCTCAAACCCAACGGCAAGGCATTCGTGCTGTGCTTCACGCCGTATCATCGTTTCATGGCGAAGATGATTTCCGACTACGAGCGGGCGATCGTATCGGGCAATGCATGGCCAGGATTGACGGAGGACTCGGATCGCTATGCACTCGCGCCAAAGCTATTGCCCGCGACAGTCAACCTCATGGACCCGACGATACTCGCCCGCGAATTCATGCTCGCGGGTTTTCGCATCGAGTGCGTGGAATTCACGCCGTGTCCTCGGGGCGTGAATCCGGAATACTTCCCTCTCGATGGCCGCGAGTGGGTCGGACTCGTTGCCTACAAAAGCGCCTGATTCGTCGTCGCTGGCGCGGGCAATTCGAACCGCCTTCCGCGCGTGCGATACAGCACGATGCTCAGAGCCAGCGTCGCAAGCTCGGTGATGGCGACGGTCATCCAGATGCCGCGCGGCCCGAACCATTCGGTCAGAAGCCAGAGCATCGACAAGAGCAGCAGCCAGCTTCGCAACAGGGCGACGATCATCGACGCGAGCGGCGCTTCGATGGCCGTCAGATAGCCGCTGATCGCTACGTTGATCGCGGCAGGCAGGAACGCGAGCGCGCACCACGGCAATGCGTCGCGCAGAAGCGCTTGTGCCGCAGGACTGTCGGGCACGAAGAGCGCCCCGAGCGGTTGCGCGAGCGCGAGGATCGCGAAAGCGGCGGCGAGTGCGAAGCCTGCCGTAACGATGACGCCGATCGAAAACGCGCGCGACACGGCATGCGCGTTGCCCGCGCCGCGCTGAAAGCTCACGATAGGCTGCATGCTCTGTACGAGCGCGACCATCATGACCGACGCGATCATCGTCATGTATTCCACGACTGCGAACGCAACGAGGCCGGTGTCGCCGAGCCAGCGCAATACAGCGTGATTGAACGCGAAGAGCGTGACGCTTGGCGCGATCTCGCCGAGAAACTCCGATGCCCCGTTATAAGCCATGCGCCATGCGTGATCGAGCCGCGTGAAAGCATGGGCAACAGGCCGAACGTGCCGGGCCTTGACGAAGTGGTAGGCGAGCATCGGCATGCAGGCGAGCGCCTGGCTGATGCCCGATGCGAGCGCCGCGCCACGCATGCCCCATTGCATGTGGCTCACCATCCACCATGTCAAGGCGACATCGGCGGTGCCGCCCGCGATCAGGCAGACGAGACCGAACTTCGCCGCGCCTTCGATTCGCAAGAACAGTTCGAGCGCATAACATGCGGTCGGAAACAGAACGAAAGGCGCATAGGCGTGCAGGAAGTCTTTCGCGAGCAGCGCAAGCTCGCCGCGCGCGCCCGTCCATTGCACGAAGGTATCGGCATAAAAATGGATCGCCATCGCGAATGTCACGCCGCATAGACCGAGCAGCCAGAGCGCCTGTGTGAATGCTTCGGCGGCATCGCGTTCGCGCTGCTCGCCGAGCAATCTCGAGACGAGCGTCGATCCGCCGACGCCGATCATCACGCTGAATGCGTAAGGCAGATAGAGCAACGGAACGAGCACATTCAACGCGGCAAGCGCATCTGGGCCGACATGGCGTCCGATGAAGATGCCGCTGATGACCGAGTGCATGCAGTACACCCATGCAGCTAGCACGGTGGGCACTGCATAGTTCGAAAATTGACGAATGAGAGAAGCGTTGTTATTGAAAGCCATGACTGACAACCAGACGTTACTCGCTAGGCACGCCCATAAGAATTCGCGACGCATCATGCGTGCGAATGAATGTTATGGCATGGCGCATTAGCGCAGAATGAGCGCGCCGAAGATACGCAGGCGGGCCGCAAATGATTGAAACGAGACTGCGTAGCGCGGGAGCGCTACGAGAGGAACTGCGACGTGCGTGAGGTACGAATGCGGTGTGAATGCCGCTTCACGCTTTCATGACGCCGTGATTGGAGCGGCGAAGGCGAATGAAGGTTCCTTATTGCCCTTTTAAGCGAATCATGATTCGCGCACCGGTCAGCCGCCTGATGCCTCCAGCGGCCTGTCGGCCTTGGCGCGCAAGCCATAGGCAGTCAACATGCGATACAGCGTGACGCGCGAGATGCCCAGTTCGTCCGCCGCTTCGCCGAGACGTCCGCGATGACGTAACAACGCCACGTCGATAGCCTGTCGCTCGGCTGCTTCGCGCGCTTGTGCGAGCGTCATCGGCGCGGCTTCCGCATATTCGCCCAGTTCGAGATCGCTGGCGAGAATCTGCCTTCCTTCCGACATGACGATTGCGCGACGCACGCGATTGATCAACTCGCGCACATTGCCGGGCCAGCCATAGTTATGCAGCGCTGCAATCGCGCACGGCGCGAAGCCGCGAAGCCGCCGGCTCGCGTCTTTTCTGAAGCGATCGAGCATGTGATTCGCAAGCAGTTCGATATCCTTGCCGCGCACGCGCAGCGGCGGCTCGTCGATCTGCAATACGCACAGGCGATGGTACAAGTCCGCGCGGAAGCGTCCTTCGAGCATGGCCGTCTGCATGTCGACGTGCGTCGCCGAAATGATGCGTACATCGACGTCCGTCGAACCTTGTCCGCCGAGACGCTCGATCTTGCGCTCCTGAAGAAAGCGCAGCAGACTCGCCTGACTTTCGAGCGGCAGATCGCCGATTTCATCGAGAAAGAGCGTGCCGCCGTCGGCCGCTTCAACGCGACCAATCTTGCGTTGATTGGCGCCGGTAAATGCGCCGCGCTCATAACCGAAGAGTTCCGACTGCAACAGATGCGCGGGAATCGCGCCGCAGTTGATCGCGACGAAAGGCCGCTCGCGCCGCACGGATCGCTCGTGAATCGCAACAGCGGTGAGTTCCTTGCCCGTGCCCGATTCGCCGGAGATGAAGACGGGCGCATCGGTCATCGCGACTTTTCGAATCGAGCGATAAAGCGCCTGCATTGCATCGCAGGAACCGACCATGCTGCCTTCCTTGCATTCGTCCTTGCGCGGATCGTTGCTCGCGGCATCGTGCAGCGAAACCATGCCGTATGCGTGTCCCACTGCATCGACGATTCGATCGGCGGTGGACGGCACGGTCACATAATCGAAACAAAAATCGCGAATGAGGCGGCAGATATCGGGGTTATCGACATGCTCGGCGTCGACCGTCGCGACCCAGCCGATCTGATAACTTGCGAGCATCGCGGTGAGCGCGGCCGCGTCCTGTGCAAAACCGCGACTGGTGAGATCGACGATACCCGCCGCTGCGCGTTTGCCGTGTTTGGCGGACTTGGGCGGCTTGGCCGGGTCGATGCGCTCGACGGTCCAGCCACGAGCGCACAAACGCTCGGAGACATCGTCCGATAATGCGCGGCCCACGAAGTAGAGCGTTCTGGCTTCCCCGTACATGGCTTTTTCCCGGCTTTTATAGATATTGCGGCAAGTATGCGCCCTGAGGTCGCAATGTAAAAAGCCTCGCAAACGATAAGCCGTTTTTGAATGTTTACATTGATCGGCGGATTCGATTAAAAACGTCATAGCATTTTTTGCGGGACGCCCGTGCGAAAACCTGCGGAACGAACGTGCTTTATCCGGCCGTGCCCTAAATGACACGGACGGGCGCGCACGGAGCGCTCGGAACAAGTTACTTATTCACTTATGAATATGTCCATGCACGAAAGTATTTGCGGAACAGAAATCTGCGAGCACTGAAATATCAGATAATTAATACCTCCACGCATATCAATTTGCGGCGCACGCATTGCGGGCGTAGAGTTCATAAAGGTGCATCTCGTCTGATGAATGACCGTTCGAATATGGATAAAGCAGAGAACTCCACCTCAACGTACCAGCCGCGTTTGCTTCTCGTCGACGACGACCCGGCGATGATTCGCATCATCGGGGACATGCTCGCGGAGTTCCCCAACCAGCGCTTTGCCACCACTGGCGAAGCGGCACTCGCGCTGGCGCGCGAGTCGACGCCGGATCTGATCCTTCTCGACGCCAATCTGCCCAACATGACGGGCTTCGATGTCTGCGAAATCCTCAAGCGCGATGCGAAGCTCGCGCGCGTGCCGGTGATATTCGTCACCAGTCACGACGCGCCCGCGCTCGAAGTCGACGCCTTCAACATCGGCGCGGCGGATTACGTCATCAAACCGCTGGTCGCGCCGCGCCTGCAGGCACGTGTGCGGGCACAGCTTCGTCTGCGGCATCGCGTGATGGAGGCGCAGGCGCGTCGGCACGAGCAGGGTAAAGCGGCGGCGTCGAAACCTACGGGCGTGCGCGTGCTCGGCATCCTCGGGGACGACACGATCGAGGCGCATCGGCATGCGCTCGAAGGCATCGGCGCACTCGATCTCGCGAAGGATTGCAATGCCGCGCTAGGTCTTGCGCAAAGCAAGGAGCCGGATGCGATCGTGCTGGATGCGCGTTGTTGCGATAACCCTTGCGCGGCGGTGCGCGCATTGTTGTCGGAACTGGCCCACGTACCGATCGTCGTGCTGGCCGATGCGCGCGATGTCGAAACGGAGCAATGCACGCTCGATGCGGGCGCGGCGGATGTCATTGCAAAGCCGGCCAGGTCCGCCGTGTTGCAGGCGCGCGTGCAGGGCGCGCTGGCTTCTGCGCGCAAGGCGCGGGAAGAATTGCGCGCGATGCTGGACTCGGCATGCGGCGCGAACGTCCATCCGTTTCCGGTGTATGTTCGCGATGCAAATGGCCGCTAACGTCTAGCGTTCTCGTTCGGCTCAAACCTGTTCGAGCATATCGCGCGCGATCTCCGATGCGCGCGCGAATTCGAGTGCGCGCACGCACGCGAGAAACTGCTCGAAGTGCTCGCGATACGCGCTCGGCGCATAAGGCGACAAGTTCTCGGATAGCGCGATCGCCTGCAGATTCGATGCATCGAGCAATTCGACGATAGCAGTGAGGCGTGCGCGCCAGTCGTAGTCTTGCAGCGGTGAAACGTTGGAAGTGTTCCGTGCAGGCGATCGGGGCCGACCGAATTCATCGACGAGTTGCGCCACGCTCGATGCAAGCAACTGCTGCATGCGCGGCAACGCCACGCGCGCAGCTTCCAGAAGATGCGCGTCCTTCTCGAGCGTGCTCGCGAGCCGCGCGAGCGCAGCAGCGCCGATCGTGGCCGCGCTGCCTTTGATCGCATGCAGCATCGCCGCGGCGCCGCGCACGTCGTGCGCCGCGAGCGCCGAGGCGAGCATCGCGAGTTGCTTGCCAGTCTGCGCGTCGAGGCCGTCGATCGCCTTGCGGATCAGATCGACGTTGCCGCCGAAACGCGCGACGATCGAATCACGCGGCTCGATGATAGATTCGATATCGGCATTCGCGTGATGTGCATCCGGCGCTTGCAGCGTGCGTTCGGTGTGCGCGCGCAGCACCGCGACCAGCCGCTCCACATCGATTGGCTTGCCTACATGTTCGTTCATGCCGGCCGCTATGCACGCATCGCGATCCGCGCCCGATGCATTGGCCGTCATCGCGATGACGGGCAGCGCGGCGAAGCGGCCGTCCGCGCGAATGAGGCGTGTCGCTTCGAGTCCATCGAGATCGGGCATCTGCACGTCCATGAGCACCGCGTCGAAGCAGGCGTTTGCTGCGATGACCCGATCGACGCCTTCACGGCCGCTTTGCGCAAGCGTGACGGATGCGCCTTCAGCGAGCAGCACGCCTTCGGCAACCTGGCGGTTGAGCGCATTGTCTTCGACGACGAGCAACGCGAGTCCCGCAAGGCGGCGCGCTTTCATTGTCGGCAGCGGCGTGACGGGCCGCGTCGTTTCGGTGTCGCGAGGCAGCGCGGCACGGATTGCCGCCGCGAGTTGCTTCGGCGTCACGGGCTTCGTCAGGAAGCCGGCGAAAGGCGCGTCGCCGCCTTCCTGCGACTCCTTCAACACCTCGCGGCCGAATGCCGTGACGAGCAGCACGAGAGGCGGCGCAGCGCGGCCTTTCATCGCGTGAATCTGCCTGGCGGCGTTGAGCCCGTCGAGTTCCGGCATGCGCCAGTCGAGGAGGGCGATGTCGTAGGGCGCATCGTTCAGCGCAGCTTCGCCGATGCGTTCGACCGCTTCGCGTCCGCTCGTCACGATGTCCGCGCGCCAGCCGAGCGAGCGCACCGTGCGCGCCATGATCTCGCCTGCGATCGCGTTGTCATCGGCGATGAGAATGCGCGCGCCATGTTCGAGGTTCGCGCTTTCGTCATGCGTCAACGCGCTCGCCGTTTCGACGCCAAGCGTGATGTCGAACCAGAAGCGGCTGCCTTCGCCCACACGGCTTTCGACTTCGAGCTGCCCGCCCATCATCGCGACAAGCCGCTTGCTGATGACGAGCCCAAGGCCCGAGCCGCCGTAACGGCGCGAAGTCGATGCCTCCGCCTGCGTGAAGCCCTCAAAGATGCGTTCGAGCTGTGCCTCGCTGATGCCGATGCCGCTATCGCTGACCGTGATACGCAAGCGCACCGCATCGCCGGATGCATCGGGCGAATCGTCGAGCCGATGCACGCTCACGACGATCTGCCCCGCCGACGTGAACTTGAGCGCATTGCCCGCGAGATTGATCAGCACTTGCTGAAGGCGGAAGCTATCGCCGACGAGCACAGTCGGCACGGACGGATCGAGATCGAACAGCACTTCGACATCCTTCGCGCCCTGGTTGCCCGAGAGCACGATGCCGAGCTCTTCCATCAGTTTTTCCGGCTCGAACGGATGGCTGTCGAGCTGCAGCTTGCCCGCTTCGATCTTCGAATAATCGAGAATATCGTTGAGCAAATTCAGCAACGATCTGGCCGCGGTTTCCGCCTTGCTCACATAGTCCTGCTGGCGCGCATTGAGCGCCGTCAGCTGCACGAGATGCAACATGCCGAGCACCGCGTTCATCGGAGTGCGGATTTCGTGGCTCATGTTCGCGAGGAACGAAGACTTCGCCGCGCTCGCGGCATCCGCCTGCTCCTTCGCATTGCGCAGATGGAACTCCAGTTCGTACTGGTCGGTGACGTCGTAGTTCACGCCGGTCATCACGACGGGCGTGCCATTCGCGTTGCGCTGCGTGCGCAGCCCGCTCTGGATGCGCCGCGTCGTCCCGTCTGGCAGGACGATCCGGAACGGCTGCAAGGTCTCGATCTCTCCTGCAGCGGCCGCGCGCAGGTTCGCCATGATCGCGTCGTGATCCTCGGGATGTATGCGCAGGCGCCAGTGCTCGAAGTGCAGCCCGTTATCGAGCATCTCCGGCGGATAGTGATAAATCTCGAACATGCGCGCGTTCCAGTGCAGCTTGTCCGTCACCAGATCCCACGACCAGATGCCCAGTTCGGCAATGTCGGCAGCCAGAAGCAACTGGTCGCGCGCGTGCGCCAGTTCGCTGCGTTCCTTCCGCTGCCTGGAGATATCCGTAATTACAGATACAAAATGCAAAGCGCCATCGAGACGCATCGCGCCCGTCGATACATGCGCAGGAAACGACGTGCCGTCCTTGCGCTGTCCGGCGAGTTCGCAGTCGGCCGTCGCGACGCCGCTTTCCCCCTTGAATTGCATTATGTATTCGTTGTACAAATCCAGATGGGGCGGCGGCACCAGCATCCGGATGTTTTGCCCGATGACTTCGCTCGCCTTATAGCCGAATACCTTTTCGCCGGCCGAATTGAAGGAGCGGACCGCGCCGCGCTCGTCCACGGTGATGATCGGGCTGATCGCGGTGTCGAGGACGGTTTGAGTCGTCGCGAGGCTTCGAGCGAGCGCCTGCTCGATGTGGGTGCGCGCCGTGACCTGACGCACGAGCCGTGCGCCGAACATCGCGATGACGAGCGCGAGCACGGTCGTGACGGAGGCGTGCCAGAGCGTGTCGCGCCACCACGGGCCGAGGATTTCATCTTCCGAAAGTGCTGCGGCGACGAAGAGCGGATAGTCCTGCAATTCCCGCAGGCTGTTCAGACGCGTGACGTGATCCTGCGACGATTTAGTCGTGAACACGCCCGAGCGGCCGTCCAGATGCGAGCGATAAAGCGCCGTGTCGCTCACGTTCTTGCCGACGAAACGATCCTCGAAAGGGCGGCGCACGATCATCGTGCCCGAGTTCAGCACGAGAACCGCCGCGCCCGACTGGCCGAGATCGAGGCTGTCGTAGAAGCGCGAAAAGAAATCGATGTCGATGGTCGCGAGCGCGACGCCCGCGAAGCTTCCATCGGGCGCGTCGATGCGGCGCGATACCGGCACGATCCACTTTCCCGTCGAACGGCTCTTGACCGGCGGCCCGATGTGCGAGCCCTGATCGGTATGCGTGCGGTGATATTCGAAGTACTCGCGGTCCGAGTTATTGAATCGCGAGTCGAGCTTCGCCTGCGAATTGACGATCCACGCGCCGTCCTTGTCGAAGATGAAGAGCCCGTTCAATTGCGGCAACTGCTGCACGCGTGACACGAGCGAGCGGTGCAGGCGCGCGAGGTCGGCCGGCGACGTGCCGTCCTCCTCGACGCGCTCCACCATGCCGATGAGCGTCGTATCGGCTTCCTTGAACGCGTCGTTCGCGTGCTGCGCCATCGCGCGCGCGAGGTTGGACGTCGCCGTCGTCATCTCGTCGATCTGCGCGCGGCGTGCGGCGACGCTGCGCCAGAGATCGGTGCCGATGAGGAGCACGCAGACGACGCCGATGAACACCGTCATCCTGAAAGTGAGCGAGTGGCGACTGTGCAAGCCGTTTGCCTCCGAATGAGCGATTGCGGGACGCAAAGATCGAACGCTGCCGTATCTTATCGCGCCATCCGAAGCGGGCCGGTCTACGGGCAGGCGCGCCGGGCGAAGCGCCTTTCGCGGCAATCAGCCGTATTAACGGCGCGGCGGCGCGAAAGCTTGATCCCATGCGAAGGGAATATTTTCGCGGCCTTTTCCGTATCTCACGCAAGGAGTCGCTTCCGACGAGGTTCGGCGACGTGTTCGACGTCCGCCGTCTTTCCGAAGACGAAGCGTTGGCTCGCGCCCGACACCCGCGTCGGCCTGCGCGCGGCTGATTTCGCCCCGAGCCTTGACTGGCAAGGCATCGGCGAAACTGGCACGGTCGCTGCATTGCATCGACACCCGCCGCCTCAGCGACTCTCCGATTCATCCGTCTTGCACGTTCGCTCAGCCGGCATTTCATGGAAGGTCTCGTTGGTGCAAGTGGAGCGAATCATGTTGGGATACCTAATCAATGTCGGAAAGGACTTCATGCTGCCGCATCTGATCTGCTGGACCGGGATGCTGCTGGAACGTGCGGAGCATAGCCGCCGCGACGCCTATCTCGGATCGTGCGCGGATATCGGCGAGCTCGAACGCCGTATGCGCGCGTGCGACGGCGACGCCTGATCACTCACGAAAGCGAGAACGAACGATGATGGATTCGAACGACGAACACACCGCCGCAGCGGTCATCGCGCTGCACTGCTCGGGCGCGGGCGCGAATCAATGGCGCCAGCTCGGCGAAACGCTCGACGCACTCAACGCGGATCACGCGCGCTACACGTTGATGGCGCCGGAGCACTATGGTTGCGACAGCGTCGGACCGTGGAGCGGCGAGCGCGCCTTCACGCTCGCGGACGAAGCAGCCCGCACGATCGACATCATCGATCGTCAGCGCGGCAAGGTGCATCTCGTCGGACATTCGTATGGCGGCGGCGTCGCGTTGCGCGCCGCGCTGGAACGGCCGCACGGCGTCGCGAGCATCACGCTTTACGAGCCGTCGGCGTTTCATCTGCTGAAGAGCATGGGCGCGCGCGGTGCGACTGAATTCGCCGAGATTCTCGCGATCGCGGCGCGCACGGCGGAGGGCGTCGTCGCCGGCGATCTGCGCGGCGCGGCGCGTTCCTTCGTCGATTATTGGGGCGGACATGGCGCATGGTCGGCGTTGCGGCCGTCCGTACAGGCGATGCTCACGCGCTGGGTGCCGAAAGCGCCGCTCGATTTTCGCGCGCTGATTCACGAGCCGACGCCGGCGAGCGCGTATGCGAAGCTGCGCATTCCCACGCTCGTCATGCGCGGCGAGCACGCGCCCGCGCCGACGCGCCTGATCGCGGAAACCTTGCCCGATCTGATGCCGGCGGCGAAGCTGATCGTCGTGCCGGATGCGGGACACATGGGGCCGCTCACGCATGCCTGTGCGGTGAACGCGGCGATCGCGGATCACATCGCGATGGCGACGTGCGCGCCGCTGGCCTAGCTAGCCGAGCAGACCGTCGCGCGACGACGCGCTTTCTCCCTGACGCTCGATGAGCCGCGCGCGGAACCAAAACGTCCACGCGAGCAATCCGCCGTAGATCACGTAGCTCACGACCGGCGAGACAACCAGATAACGCTCGACCGGCCACGTCCACGCGAACCAGAAGCGCAGCACGGTCTCGAGCGAGAGCCCGACACCCCACACGAGCGTCATCAGCCGCAACGACATGCGCAGCGAAGCGCTCTCGCTCCAGTACGCCTCGAAACGTTTCGCACCGTCTTCCTGCTCGCGAGTGACGGTCGCGCGGGCGAGATAGAAGACGAGCGGGCGCTCGAAAAACAGCGAGATCAGAAAAACGATGCCCGTTGCGCCCGCCGCGAGCGATTCGCGCACGAGCAGGATGCGCGGGCTGCCGCCCATCGCGAGCATGACGATCGATAGCGCGATGCCGAACAGCACGAGCGCGGAAAGCGCATCCACGCGGCGCGAGCGCGCGAATTCGGCGACGCTCCACATGAGCGGCGGCGCGGCCGATGCATACAGCGCGCCGACATCGCCCCAGTAAGGCAGCGCGAGCCGGTACGCAAGCCACGGAAGCAGCAGGTTAGCGACGAGTTCGAGCACGAGACCGGGTTTGATCTTTTTCATGGACTCAGGAATGTGCGCTTTGAATGGCAATGCCTGAGCCAAGTATAAGAGATCGACAATGCGCGGCCGTGCGAACGCGCGCGCCGGTTCGCTGGGAAGGGCTCGGGCCGCTCCCGATCCAACGAGCGGCCCGACGCGCACATGGCGCCTACTTTCTCGGGGGCGCGCCCGCGGCGGCGGGCGTTCCGGGCACGGCGCCGTTTGCCGTATTGCCCGCGTTGGGGTTGTAGTTCGAGTTCGCGTTGTAGTTCGGCGTCGTCGTATTCGCGTTCGGCGTGTTCGGCGTCGCCGGCTTCAGGGGCTTCGGCTGCAGTGTCTGGTTGATGACGCCCATCTGGCCCATCTTCTTCGCGGCTTGGCTGTCCGCGCTGGCCGCCGTGGCGAAGCACAAGCCAGCAGCGCCGGCGATCAACGCAATGTGCAGGGCGCGTCCCTGCGCGCAATTGCGGCTTTTCTTCATGTCGGCCTCCTTGGCTCACGCCGGCCGCGCGGATGCCCGGCCGGCGACATCATTCTGTGCAAGGACGATACCCGGGCGAAAGAGGGTTTTGCCTAGGTGCTTGCAAATGCAATCCGCGGCGGTCTGACACAGCATCGCTTGATATTTGTCTAAGAAAAGGCCCTCTCTGGTCGGTAATATGTACTTCGAATTGCTAATTGTTTATCAACCGGAGGATCAAGCATGTTTCCCGAATATCGCGATCTCATCTCGCGCCTGAAGACCGAAGACGGCCACTTCTCGCGGCTCTTCGAGCGCCACAACGAACTCGATCATCAGATCCACAACATGGAGACCGGTGTCACGCCTGCGGATGGCTTCGCTATCGAATCGCTGAAAAAAGAAAAGCTGCTGCTGAAGGACAAGCTCTACACGGTCTTGCGAAAGGCGCACGAAGCCGCCTGAAGACAAAACGACGTGAGAGACAGAGACTCCGAGCAACAACATCGAGGAAGGAATGAAGTTGATATCGCCAGGTAACACTGCCGAATCGAGCGACGGCGGCGTCGCGGCGCGAACGAAGCCGCCGTCCATCGAACAGGAAGAAACGGGCCGCGCGGTCGAAGCGGCGCATGACCTGCTGACGAGCAGCCTGGACGACATACTGAAGCGCTTCGACGCGCGAGACGGCGCACAAGCTGAATCGCTGGTCGATACCGTCCGAACCTTGATCGGCGGTATGTCGCCGGATGAAGTATCGGCGTTGCGCGCCCATCTTTTCGATGGCGACGCGATGCTGCGGGCCGCCAACGGCACGCCTGATCCCGACGACGAACTGTCGCCGTCGTGGAGAGATGGCGGCTATCCGTATCGGAACCTGATGTCGCGGCGCGCGTATGAGAAGCAGAAGTATCGCCTTCAGGTGGAGCTGCTGAAGTTGCAGGCGTGGGTGCGCGACACGGGTCAGCGCGTCGTCATCCTCTTCGAAGGGCGCGACGCGGCGGGCAAGGGTGGCACCATCAAGCGCTTCATGGAGCATCTGAATCCGCGCGGCGCGCGCGTCGTCGCACTGGAAAAGCCGTCCGAGCGCGAGCGCGGTCAATGGTATTTCCAGCGCTATGTCGAACACTTGCCGACGGCGGGCGAAATCGTGCTCTTCGACCGCTCGTGGTACAACCGCGCGGGCGTCGAGCGCGTGATGGGCTTCTGCTCGCCGCGCGAATACGAAGACTTCATGCAGCAGGTGCCCGCGTTCGAACGGCATCTTTCGCAGAGCGGCACGCACGTCATCAAGCTGTGGTTCTCCGTGAGCCGCGCCGAGCAGCGCCGACGCTTCAAGGAGCGCGAGATTCATCCGCTGAAGCAATGGAAGCTGAGTCCGGTCGATCTCGCGTCGCTCGACAAGTGGGATGCGTACACCGACGCCAAGGAAGCCATGTTCGCGCATACCGATAGCGCGGACACGCCCTGGACCGTCGTACGCTCCGATTGCAAGAAGCGCGCGCGCCTCAACGCGATGCGCTATGTGCTGCACAAGCTGCCCTACGCGAATCGCGATCTCAAAGCGATCGGCGCGGTCGATCCGTTTATCGTCGGGCGTCCGTTCTAGCTTGCGGTTGCGCCGTCCATCAACGTTTCGGCGAGCAAACGCGCGTGCGGCGTGAGCGCGCGGAAGTCGCGGGCACACAGATGCAGACGGCGTGTCGCCCACGGCTCCGATAGCGGCACGACCGCAAGCGTCGGCCGCTCCAGCATCCGCGCCGATGCCTCGGACAGAATCGCGAGTCCGATGCCCGATTCGACGAGCATCCCGACGTTGTCGATACTGCGCATGCGGATTCGGTAGGCAATCTGGCGGCCAAGTCGCGAGGCGCGCTCCGCAAGATGCAATTCGAGCGCGGCATCCGACAGCCCGACGAATGCCTCGCCGACGATTTCCGCGAACGCCACCTCGCTTTCTCCCGCAATCCGATGCGCGCGATTCGCCACGACCACGAGTCGATCCTTCGCGAGCAGATGCGTCTCCAATTGTCCAAGATCGGTCGTGTCCGAGACGACGCCGAGATCCGCGCGCCTCTCCGCGAGCGCCTGCACGATCTCCACACTCGGGCGTTCGTCGAGATCGATCGAAAGATCGGGATAGGCGACGAGAAAACGCGAGAGTCTCGGCGGCAGGAAGGCGGCCAGCGCCGCCGTGTTGGACATCAGCCGGATGCGGCCTTTGAGGCCGGTTGCGAACGAGCGCAGCTCGCCGCGCATCTGCTCGACCTGGCCGAGAATCGCGCGCGCGTGGCGCACGAAGGCATCGCCGGCGGCGGTCGCCTGCACGCCGCGGCGGTTGCGCTCGAGCAGCGGCGCGCCAAGCGCGGCCTCCATGCCCGCGATGCGCTCGCTCGCCGAGGCCAGCGCGAGGTGCATCGCCTGAGCGCCCGCCGTGATGCTGCCGCGCTCGACCACGGTCAGGAAAAGCCGCATGTCGGTCAGATCGAAACGCATCGCGCTTCCTTCGGATTGGCCGAAGCCTCGCATTGGAAATGCCAGATTGTAAGGGGACGGCCGCGTCGCTAGCATCTGTCGCATGGAACCCTTCATTGTCGTTATCGGCGCCGGTTTTCTTGCGGGCGCGATGAATGCGCTGGCCGGCGGCGGCTCGTTCGTGAGCCTCCCCGCGATGATCGCCGCCGGCTTGCCACCGGTTCAGGCGAACGCTTCGAGCACCGTCGCGCTGTTTCCGGGCGGTGTCGTGAGCGCGTGGGCCTATCGCGATGGGCTCGGTCCGGTCGGCTCGGTGTCGATCCGCAAGATGCTCGTGACGACGCTCGCCGGCGGGCTCGTCGGCGCAGTCTTGTTGCTGTCCACGTCGTCGCGGACGTTTTCGTTCGTGCTGCCGTGGCTGCTTCTGTGCGCGAGCTTCACGCTTGCGTTCGGCCGCAAGTTGGGGGAGATGTTGCGGCGGCGCTGGCATATCGGCGCGGCGGCGGTGCTGTCGATCCAGTTCGCGCTCGGCGTGTATGGCGGGTATTTCGGCGGCGCGGTCGGCATCATGATGATGGCCGTCTGGGGCCTGCTCGATTCGCGCGACCTGAAGAGCCTTAACGCGCCGCGCACGTTGCTCGTGAGCGCGGCCAACTCGGTGGCCGTGCTGACGTTCGCGGCGGCGCAGGCAGTGCGCTGGCCGGAGACGATCGCGATGCTGCTCGCGGCGATCGCCGGCGGGTATGGCGGCGCGCAGATCGGCCGGCGCGCGCCGCCGCAGTGGGTTCGCGCGGGCACCTTGATCGTCAGCGCCGGTATCACGATTGCATTTTTCGTAAAGACCTACGGGCCGATGCTCTCGCATCGATGATCGAGTGCGTCGACGTTCAGGGAGACCGACATGATTCCCGCCTTGCTTGAGACTATCGGGGCGCTATCGCTGCTCGTAAGCATCGCGGCGAAGGTCGTCCTGCTGCACGGATCGCGCGAGGAAGACGAGCCCGAAACGCCGAAATCCGCACCGATCAGGCGCGCGCGAATCGGATGTTTTCGCTCGAGAATCCGCGACGAAACACATCGCGCCCGTATGCCGCTCAGTGCGCGTTGCGTTCGATTGGCGGCAGGCCGAGCGGCTTTCTCGCGGACTCGTAGGCACGGATGAAGCGCGGATCGTCGTCGAGTTCGCGCGCCATCCACTTGGACAGATCCGCGCCGCAAGCCGGGTCGGCGATGTCGCGGAAGCACGGCGAATTCGCCGGCATCATGCTGGCGGCCCAGTAGAAGCCGAAGAGCGCCTGCTTTTCAGCTGGGTCCATGGCGATGGCCTGGGGATCGGCGCCCGAAAGCCAGCGATCGAGCCTGGCAGACAAGGACGCTTCGGTTTCGCGGCTATCGTAGGAAAACACGTAACCGCCGCCCGCCTGCGCGGTGCGAAAGTCGTTCATCACAACCTCCGAGACGAAACGCGCGGCATTTTGATTCGCCGCGAACGATTGCGCGCGCGCATCGCAAGTCAGGAACCAAACGAAGACGAGCAATGCTTTTGTTTTGTGCCGAACCAGCGGACGGCATTTTTTCCGATTGCTTGCCGAGTTCACGTGAATCAGAGGAAAGAATTTCGCATTACCGTCAATGAGAACGGCGCTGCAAATACAGTATTTATTCTACTGATTTATTCAAAGGACATGCGCGCCGAGGTCAGTTTGCGCTGGCGCGAAAATCCCGACCATCCGGTAGATAAATAATCTCCGCGTGCACCAATGCAAAAACGGCCCATACGGGCCGTTTCGTGCCTGAGGCGCCAGCGTTGAAACTTACAGCGGCTGGATCGTCGAAGCTTGCTTGCCCTTCGGGCCTTGCTTGACTTCGAAGCTCACCTTTTGATTCTCCTGGAGAGACTTGAAACCCTTGGACTGGATTTCGGAGAAATGTGCAAACAAGTCTTCACCGCCGTCGTCCGGCGTGATGAAGCCAAAACCCTTTGCATCGTTGAACCACTTCACAGTACCTGTTGCCATTTTTCCAAACCCTATTGAGACGAATTACGTTGAAGATGCGCTTCGAATTTCGAGCGGCATAGAGTTTTACCATGCCACAAGTCGGAGTTCAAATAAGCGTTTCTGCTAAGAGACATGACATACACGCGTCATACTCCGCGCTCAGGCGCCGGTCGCGCTGATTTTTTTTGTCGGACATAATGCGCGCGTCCTTTCGATTATCCTCGCCTTCACGGTCACGCAAACGACAAAGGCAAGCTCATATGGCACATACGCTTTCCAGCGGCGCACCGCGCGCCGCGTCCGCTTCCGCACGGCTCGACGCGCCCGGGATCGCCGAAGCGCGCCGGCAGCTTGCAGCCTGCTTCCGGCTGGCGGCGCTGAACGGGTTCGAAGAGGGCGTCTGCAATCATTTTTCCGCGATGGTTCCAGGGCATGACGATCTGTTCTTCGTGAACCCCTACGGCTATGCGTTCGGCGAGATCACGGCGTCGCGTCTGCTGATCTGCGATTTCGACGGCAATGTAATCGACGGCGAAGGCGAGCCCGAAGCGACCGCATTCTACATTCACGCACGCGTGCACAAGCTGATGCCGCGCGTGAAGGCGGCTTTTCATACGCATATGCCGAACGCGACCGCACTGTGCCTGCTCGACGGCCCGCCGCTTCTGTGGCTCGGGCAGACGTCGCTGAAGTTCTACGGCCGCACGGCGGTCGACGAGGACTACAACGGTCTCGCACTCGACAACGCGGAAGGCGATCGCATCGCGCGCACGATGGGCGACGCCGATATCCTGTTCCTCAAGAATCACGGCGTGATGGTTGCAGGCGCAACTATCGCGGAGGCTTGGGACGATCTCTACTATCTGGAGCGCGCGGCCGAAGTGCAATTGCGCGCGATGAGCGCGAACCGGCCGCTCAAGCCGGTGCCGCACGAGATCGCGCAGCGCACGTACGAACAGATGCGCGCGGGCGATGCCGAAAGCGCGCGGGCGCATCTCGCGAGTGGCATGCGCCAGTTGCGCGCGCGAGGCATCGATTTCGAGGCGTGATGACTCCTTCGCGTCGAAGCGCCTGAACCAGCCGCGTTTGCCCATGTCGGTCTGCTGCAGGAATCGCGGCCTGGCCCTGCAAATGAGTGTTTTTGCGAGCCGGTGTGCCTTACATCGAGATGTCGTGCAGGTCTTTCACGATGGGCGGCCCGATCGTGAAGTCTGAGAAATGGACCGTGAGACCGCCGCGCTCGGGCGTGCAACACATCGGGCCGACGAGCCATCGTGCGTTCGCGCTGCTCGATGAGAAAGGCGCGAGACGCATGAGCGTCCAGTTGCGTTCATCGGCGCTGCATTGCACTTTCAGCACGCCTTGCGCGATCGTCACGCGAAGCCGGAAGCGGTTTGCGCCGGCACGCGAGCCGAGCGACCAGTCCGAGAGGTCGTTCGTGAGTACGGTGCTGAACGTGAGCGCGCCGTCGTTGTATTCGGCGCCGGCCTTGATCCAGCGCCCGGGGCTTTCGCGGATCATCAGGCCCGCCTGATCGTATAGCGCGGAGAAATCGCCAGCGACGGCGACTTCCGCCGTAAAGTCGCCTTCCACGCTCGCCGCGAAAATATGGCCGTTGTCGCGCACGAAGCCGTAATGCGTCTTGCGCCAGAAGTCGGTGTTCGTGTCGGTCGTGACGATGAGCGTGTCGTTGTCGACGCGCCATTGCGCGGGCTCGTTGATCCATCGGCATTGCTCGAACATGGCGTCTGGCGTCGCGTGAAGATGGCAGCGCAAGTATTTCACGGCGCGCAAGCCGTCATGCTGCCGCGCGTGACGCAGTGCAGGGCAACGAACGGTCGTAGGAAAACGGTTTTCTGTGTCGAGTGCATTAACATACGAACACTTACCGTCACGCTTTGAATCGAGAGAACGATGGTCAAGCTGATGATGATTCTGCTGGGCGTCGACTATTTGCGCAATCGTTGGCGCAGCCTGACGGTCACGGGCTGGTTGCTTCTGGCCGTCGGCATCGGCGTCTTCATCGATGCCCTCGACGGCGCGCTCGGCTTTCCGGTCGCGTTCGTCGGCTGGCTGCTGCTGATCGAGGGCGCGCTGACATTGTCCGTCGCGTGGGCGGGCGTCGGCGGACAGCGCAGACTGCGCTATGCGAAGGGCATTGCATTCGTTCTTACTGCCGCGTTGATCTTCGAAGGCGATCATCACGGTCACTTCATTCTTTCGATCCTGATTGGTCTCGCGTTTATCTTCGACGGCCTGTTGCAGGCGACATCGGCGCTTGTCGTGCGTTACCGGCGCTATCGTGTCGCACTCGGCTTCGCCATCTTCGAGATCGTCCTCGGCATCTTCATGATTCAACCGTATCCGACGCATTACAAAGGCACGGTGCCGTATTGCATCGGTGCGTTCTTTATCTTCGCGGGCTGGAATCTGATCATGATCGGCATGCGCGTGCGCAAGCTGACGAGCAATCCGGCCGTATGGGGCGATGCAAGCGCGGAAGCGGCGAGCGTTGCGGACAAGGCGCCCGATAACGAAGCGCGCGTCTTGCAAGCCAGCGAATGGGACGGCCCACCCGCCGATAACGAACCGGCGCTCACCGTGCATGTGTGGACGCCGGTCGGATCGTCGAAGGCCGAAACGCAATGGCACCCGATCGTCGATCGTTATATCGCCGCGGTGGATCGCAATGGCGTGATCTCGACGGGACACGCGGCGCTCGAATCGCCGGAAGGCATCTATGTGAGTCTCTATCCCGCGGTTGAAATCGACCGCTCGCCCGATGACTTCGCGCGCCTGCTGCGTGCCACGCGCGAGAACGATGTGCCCGGCGTGTTCCAGCCGAGTTATGCGATCGAATCGAAGGCATGGTGTCCATCGACCGTGCGCGTGCGTATCCGCAATTACGACCCGGCGCGGCTCGATAGTTTCTGGCGCAACTATCGCGCGGATACGACTTATAACCTCACGCACCGCAACTGTTCGAGCAGCGTGTCGCGCGCACTCGACGCCGCGCTCGAAGGGGCGGCAGGGCGCCTTTACGGTTCGCGCGCGGGTTGGGGCGCGCTCGTCAGGATGATCGTGACGCCGGAACTGTGGGTCGCGGCGCAGATACGCAAGCGCGCGGTGACGATGGCCTGGACGCCCGGCCTCACGCTCGACTATGCGCGCGCGCTCAGCATGGTTGCCGATCCGCGTCCCTATGGCTGGCTAAAGGTCGCGCGCATGGCGCTTACGAAGATGCGCAAGTCGCGGCGTGCATGGCGCGAGGAAGGTGCGCTTGCGCAGAACGGCGGATCGAATGCCGATCCGCCCGCACGCGTTTGATGCGCTGCGCCGCTACGCTATAGATCGAGGTCTTCGGCTTCCTTGCGTGCGCGGCGTTCCTCGTTCGCGCGCCGTGCGCGCAAGCGCTGACGCGATAACTGAGCGATCACTTCGCCCGTCGACGCGCCCGGCGGAATTTCATTGCGAATGACCTTCGGCACCATCGGCAATCCCATGCGTTGTCGACGCAGCGCGCGGGCGATGGCGGTGCGGCATTCCTGACCGTGACAGTCCCATTCGTCACGGATTCGCTCGCAGTAGGGACATTTTTCCATCCCTCAAGTCTACCGCGAAACAGTGGCGGCTTCGTGCGTCACACATCCCATACGCCGCTCGCCGCGGCTCGCGTGGCGTAGTCCTCGAACGAGCAGGCTTCGCGATGCAACGCGGCGCGCACGCCATCGGCGGGCTTGTCGTTGGGGCCATCCAGCACGGTCGTTAAGAGATAGAGAATCAGGTCGGTCTCGGGCTTCGGCACGCCAGCCGCGAGCAGAGCGTCGCGAAATGCATCGGGCGGCACGGGCACGAGCCGCACGTCACGTCTCGTCGCTTTCGCGATGCATGCGAGCGCTTCGGCGAAAGTGATCGCGCGACGTCCGGTGAGTTCGTAACGCCGCTTTTCGTGGCCTGGCTGCGTGAGTGCGGCGACGGCTGCATCGGCGATATCTTCCGCATCGACGAAAGGCTCTTTGATATCGGCGACGGGCAGCGCGAGCGTGCCCTCACGGATCGGATCCAGCAGAAAGCTCTCGCTGAAGTTCTGCATGAACCAACTGCAACGCAGGATGGTCCAGCTCGCCCCGGAGCGTTGCAGCGCTTCTTCCGCCGCCTGCGCTTCTTCTTCGCCACGTCCCGACAACAGCACGATGCGTTCGGCGCCGCTCGACAACGACGCGTCGAAGAATACATCGAGATCGCGGAGAGCCGCGCGTGCGGCGCATTGCTGGCGTCGGCGATCCGGCGCGTGATGCCGCGTGCGGACAGCAAGCGCGTCAATGCGCTCGCGTTCCTGATCTGGCAGCTAGGCGAAGAAACAATGCGCCTCGCCGTCGCGCACAAGCGCGGTGAGGGCGCATTGCTCGTCGATGCCTATAAGCGAATGAGCTTGCGCGCCATCGAAGAGGCGTGAAAGGGGGGCCGCGTCATCCGCTCAACTGATTGGACGTGCTCGGCCGCCGCGCCCGCTGATGATGATCGAGGCTGCGGCGCAACACCTTTTTCACGAGGCCCTTGAGGAAGTGGATCGAGCGGTCCGCGCGTACGTTCAGATCGAACGGCTTCAGTTCGACAACCTGACGCTTGCCGCCTTCGGTGAGTTTCTCGCGCATCTTCCGATGATCGACGGCCATGGCCGTGAGCGTCTCGGACGCCTGCTTGAACGAAGCGCGATCGACGCGCGCGCAAACGTGGCACGCACGCTGAAAGAGCTTGTCGAAGACGGTGAGCCAGAAATCGTCCATGTCACTGCCGTCGCAACGTGCGAGCGCTTCCTGCCCTGTGAGGCGCAGATTGTGCATGTCGCGCAGCTTGGCTGTCTGCGTGATGCTGCCGAAGCGCCGCCGATAGCCGATCAGCGGCGCGGGAATCCGATAGATGCTTTTTGCGCGCAGATAAGTCGAGGGCACGAGGGCCATGTCTTCGTAGTTTCGTCCTTCGGGAAAGGGCGCTGCGTCGAACAGGTCGGTGCGATAGACGCGCGCCCACGCAAAGGTATGGAATCGATCGGCAAACTGCTGCAGCGCCGCGCGATCCATCGGATGACCGCCGCTCGTCGCATGGTCGACGAGTTCGATGTTATCGAGCTCGCGGTCGTCGTCATCGATGATCTTGACGTTGTACTCCACCACATCCCACTTGCGCTCGGCGAGCACCGGGATCATCGCTTCGGTGAAGCCCTTCAGATAGATATCGTCGCCGTCCAGGAAGCCGACATAAGGCGTTCGCACCGCCGCGAGGCCGGTATTGCGCGCGGCGCTCAGGCCGCGATTTTCCTGGTGTATCAATTCGATGTGCACGCCGCGATCGCGCTCCACGACCGAGCGCGCTGCCGCATAGGTCTCATCGCGAGAACCGTCATCGACCACGATGATCTTCATCGCGTCGATATGAGGTTGGGACAGCAGGGATTCGAGCGCTTCCTCGATGTATCCCTCGATGTTATAAGCCGCCACGACGATGCTGAGCAGCGGACTGGTGTCTCGCAAGGAGTCACTCTCAAACGGCATGGATGACGCTCTCCGTCGATTGATTGGGCTCTGTCTCTCCGCACGCACCATGCGAAGAGCCGTTGTCGATGTCCCGCCGTGCCGCCGCGCGCAAACGCGCATCACCTTGTGATTGATTGCGGCACGACCGGACATGCAGCTGGTCTGATGGATGAGGCTGGCTCGATCACCGTACAAGACGGGAAGCTCTGGCAGCGCATTATTGTTGGAGCATGTCACGTCATATGGCGGGCCCCGGACACCCCGGCCTGACGTGCATGTCGATGGAACAATCGTTAATAGAGCCGTTTTTGCCGGGCGGGTTCCCCGAGCAACTGCATGCTAGTCCTTCAAAGCAACGAAGCGATGACACTCGCCTCTTTCAGCGTGCAGGCAAATGCAGTCCACCGGGACATACTAGTGGAAAAACGGCCGCGTGAAGCTGGGATTTCATCGCCGCCGCCTCATATCGGCGACGCAGGATGGCTCGCAAACGTTATCGTCCTGAGTCGATGGTCGCAGTTCGGTGCGCTCGGCCACATGCCCGAGCATCTTCAGCATTCAGTCGTGACAAACGGTTTCTGCGTGCAAGCGACTGTAGCAATGCCCTGCATATTTTTCTCATGACTTTGGCGTCATGAGGTCGAAGAAGAAAAAAATACGCATTCGGTTGAAGCGGCACGCTATCAAGCTCAGACGTTCTCCGGCGTATAAAGCTGCGCCGGCAGCGGATACTGGCTGGCCTGCGCTGCTTCGCCCGGCAGCGCTTGCAACGCGCGCAGCATTGCCTGAATGGCCGTCTCGGCGATGCGTTGAAGCGGCGTGTCGATCACGAGATCGATGACGCCTTCGACGAGCGCCCCGTACCGGTCGGGCATCAGGTCGCTGCACACGGTGACGATGCGTCGTCCCGCGGCCTCTTCGCGCAGCGCGCGTATCACGCCGCCCACGCCGCCGCCGGGGATATAGAGGCCGGCGAGATCGGCATGACGGGCGAGCATCGCGAGCGTCGCCTCGTAAGCGAGTTGCTTGTCTTCGAGATTGATCTGCGTATCGAGCACGCGCAATCCGGGCGCATGTTCGCGCAAGTACGAGCGAAAGCTGATCTCGCAGCTTTCCTGACCGAGATAACGCGGCGTGCCGACGAACACGCCAACAGTGCCTTCGTCGCGACGCGTGAGGCGGCTCACGGCCCACGCGGCCGTGCGTCCGCTCTTGCGCGGATCGACGCCGATATAACCCGCGCGTAAGGGCGCACTCAGATCCGATAGCAACGTGACCGTCGGCTTGCCCTGCCCGTGAAGCGTTTCGATTGCGGCGGTCACATGCGGATGGTCCACTGCGACCACGCCGAGCGCATCCACCTGCTCGCCGAGCGTAAGCAGCGTGCGTGCGATGGAAGCCGGATCGAGTTCATCCATGTACTCGATGACGGCGTTGCAATGCTCCGGTTCGTGGCGCGCGGCGGCATCCGTCAGAATGCGCGCGAACGTCTGATAGAAGGGATCCGCACGTTTCTGCAGACAGAAGCCGAGGGCGTAGCGTTCATGGCGCTCGCCGCGTTGCGCGCGCAGACGTTCGCGCATCAAGCCTGCGCCGTGATAGCCGATGCGCTCGGCTGCCTCGATCACGCGCAATGCAGTGCCTTCGCGCACGCTGAGACGTCCGTTGAAGACGCGATCCACTGTTGCCGGACTGACGCCGGCAGCCTCGGCCACGGATTGAAGCGTGGGAAGCTTGCTCATCTTTGATGTAATTGATGGGTTTTCAATTCGCGCGATGATGCCTAAAGATAGCAAATGCGCGTGAAGATTGCGCGGGCGATGCTTCCGCTTTTATCATCGAATCGGCAATGACGAATGATGCAAATCCAATCATCGCTTGAGGTGACATGATGGATTCCGAGCAGGCGCAAGGTGCGGCCGCGCGGGACGGCTATCGCGATTACCGGCTCATCGGCGGCGCAGGCGAGCGTGCGAAAGCGTCGGGCCTGGTCAATGCGGACTGGTACAAGTGCGCGGTGCCGCGGCCGGTCATGAAGAGCCTGATGCAGCGTGGCGATGCACGCGCCATCCGCGACACCTTGCTCTGGTATGCGTCGATCATCGCGAGCGGCGTGCTGGCGTGGTTGGCATGGCAAGCGCATTCGCTCTGGGCGATTCCCGCATTTCTTCTTTACGGCACGCTCTATTGCAGCCCCGCCGATTCGCGCTGGCACGAAAGCGGTCACGGCACCGCATTCAAGACGTCGTGGATGAACAAGGCGCTCTATCAGTTCGCGTCGTTTCAGGTGTTTCGCCGGCCGACGATCTGGCGCTGGAGTCACGCGCGTCATCACACGGATACGCTGGTCGTCGGAAGGGATCGCGAGATTGCCGTGCCGCTGCCGACGGACTGGCTGAGTCTCGCATTGAACGTCTTTGCGCTGAAGCACGCAGCGGGCGAAGTGCCGAAGATCGTTTCATCCGCGTTCGGCAATATCGGAGACGAAGAAAAGACCTACGTGCCGGAATCGGAATGGCCGAAAGTCATTCTTGAAGCGCGCGTGACGCTCGCGATCTATGCGGCGGTGATTGGCGCATGCTTCGTGTCTCATTCGATCCTTCCCCTGCTTTATATCGGCTTGCCGAGTCTGTACGGCGCGTGGCTCTATCTCTTCTTCGGCCTCACGCAGCATGCGGGCATGCCTGAGAACGTGCTCGATCATCGCAAGAACTGCCGCACGGTGATGATGAATCCCGTGTTCCGCTTTCTGTATCTGAACATGAACTATCACGTCGAACATCACATGTTCCCGATGGTGCCTTATTACGCGCTGCCGCGCCTGCACGAAGCGGTGAAGCATGACATGCCGCCGCCTTACACGAGCACGATCGCGGCATATGCAGAGATCATTCCGGCGCTCGTGCGGCAAACGCGCGATCCGTCGTATCACGTCGAAAGACCGATGCCCGCCGCGACGCAGGCATGACCAAGGAGGCCGTTCCGATGACGCAATGGATCGATGCAGCTGCGATGGACGATATCGAAGACGAAGACGTGATGCGTTTCGATCACGATGGCCGCACCTTCGCGATCTATCGTGTGAACGATGCCGTCTATGCCAGCGATGGCCTATGCACGCACGAGCACGTTCATCTGAGCGACGGATTCGTGATGGACCACGTCATCGAATGTCCGAAGCACAACGGACGCTTCGACATTCGCGACGGCCGGCCGCTGTGCGCGCCTGTTTGCGAAAAGCTGCGGACGTATCCCGCGAAAGTCGAGGATGGCCGCATCTTCATCGAGGTCTGATGCCCCGTCGACGATCGACGTCGGTATGTGGCGCGCACGACGACGCGCCACGTCCGCTTGAACCGCTATGAATGCGCGAAGGCTTAAACGCGGAACATGCTGACGACGCGCGCAAGCCGCTCGGCCTGATCGCGCAGTTCGGCGGTGGAATGCTCCGCTTCACCGACGAGCGCGGCGTTCTGTTGCGTCGCTTCGCCGATCAGCATGACCGCGCTGTTCACCTGCTCGATGCCGCTTGCCTGCTCGCGTGACGCAACGCCGATTTCATCGACGATGGCATTCACGCGCGAGACTTGCTCGACGATGCCGCCCATCGTGCTGCTCGCTTCCTCGGCGATCTTGTAGCCGTGCGAGACCTTCGCGGCCGATTCGGCGATCAGCACTTCGATCTCTTTGACTGCGCCCGCGCTGCGTTGTGCGAGCGCGCGCACTTCGGATGCGACCACCGCGAAGCCCTTGCCGTGCTCGCCCGCGCGCGCGGCTTCGACGGCAGCGTTCAACGCGAGAATGTTGGTCTGGAACGCGATGCCTTCGATCGTCGCGGTGATGTCGGCGATGCGTCGCGCCGATGCGTCGATCTCGCCCATCGTCGCGACCACGCGCCCGACTGCATGACCGCCTGCGCGCGCGGCATCGGATGCGGACGCGACGAGCGTCCCCGCCTGCGCCGTATTCGCAGCGTTCTGCTGCACGGTGCTCGTGATTTCTTCCATGCTCGCAGCGGTTTCTTCGACGCTCGCGGCCTGGGTTGCGATGCGCGTGGCGATATCGCTGCTGCCCGATGCAATGCGCGCCGTCCCTTCGTTCATGTCCGCCGATGCGCTGCGCACCTGCGCGACGATGCCCGCGAGTCCGCGCGCGATGCCGTCGATCGCACGCATCAGCCGGCCGATATCGTCCTCGCGCGCGCTGTCGATACGCACGGTCAGGTCGCCCGCGGCGATGCGTTCCGACGCGCGCGTCACGTCGTCGATGGGACGGCCCACGAGTCGCGTGACCGCATAGAGCAGCACGCCGACGAGCAGCGCCACGATGACGAGCCCGAGAACCAGGAAGCGATTGCGGCTCGCGTGAACGTCGGCGAGCACTTCGTCGCGATATGCAATGCCGCCGATCATCCATTGCCATTGCGGCACCGTCATATAGATGATTTCCTTGTTGCCGCCATGCACGCGCGAATCCGCGCCCGCGATATCGGGGCCGTCGAACGAGAGCTCGCCTTCGTGCGTGTCGAGCATCTGCTTGAAGGGCGCAACGCGCTCATCGGCCAGTTCGCCTTTCGAACCAGGATGCACGAGCAGCTTGCCGCGGTTCGGGCTAGTCGATGCATCGACGACGAAGTGATAGCCGCTCGCGCCGATCGCGAGCTTCGCGATGGTGTCCTGCAACGCTGCGAATTCGGATGTCACGTCGACGCCAACGAAAAGTGCGCCGATGATGCGTCCCGATGCATCGGTGACGGGCTTGTACGCGGTGATGTACTGCTTGCCGAAAAGCGCCGCGATGCCGATATAGGGCTTGCCTGCAAGGATCGGCGCATACGCGGGGCCCTTGCGGTCGAGCAGCGTGCCGATCGCGCGCGTGCCGTCCTGCTTCTTGAGCGACGTCGTCACGCGCACGAAATCGTCCCCGGTGCGGGCGAAGATCGTCGCGATGGCGCCGCTTTCCTCGAGGAACGCGTCGGGAATCGTGAAGTCGTTGTTCAGCGCCTTATCGCCCGCGAGGAAAGTCGGCGTGGCTTTACCGTCGATGTCCACGGTGCGGGTTTCATCGAGCGCGAACGTCGAAGGCAAACGATGCGCGAAGATCGTCATGAAGCGCGTGACTTCCGCGCTCACGGCCTTGTCGAAGAGGCCGATCATCGTCGCGATCGAGCGATTCTCGCTTTCGACGCGCGCGAGCGCATGCGTATCGACTTGCTCGCCCGCGCTGCGCGTGACGGCGATGGTGAAGAACGCGACGACGACTGCCGTGAGCGCGCAGGCGAGCACGGCGAATTTGGTCCCGACGTTGGTCCGGGCCAGAACATTACGAAACATGGGGAATCACTGGGCGATAAGAGTTGTGATGATCCTTATCGGCAGATGCTTAAGAAACTTTAATTTGCCGCAGGCATGAAAGCCGATGCGATGGCATCGCGCGCGCCGAGCGGCTCCTGTTTCCCAGGACAATTCCTAGAAAACGATTAACTTTTCGTACGCGTCGATACGGGTGCTGAAAGGGCTTCCAACTCGCCCGTCAGCAACAGTTCTGCCACAGATTAGGGCAAATACTAGGATAGCCAGTAGGCAGCAAACCCACTATTCTTCGAAAAAACGTTTTCCAAAACCTCGGCGAGCTTGCGCTTTTAACCGGCGCAAAGCCATCGCCCACGGCGCTCGTCGCCGTTCACGCAACAAGAAACGCGGCACGACGAGCGCCGCCGCGTCCGGAGACTTACATGAACACTGTCGTTGCCGGCGTCGTGCGTACCGCCAGCCGCTATCGCTGGACCGTGTGCGCGCTGCTGTTTTTCGCCACGGTCATCAACTACATGGACCGGCAGATCCTCGGTCTGCTCGCCCCCATGCTGCAGCACGACATCGGCTGGACGCAGGTGCAGTACGGCCGCATCGTGATCGCGTTCTCGGCTTTTTATGCGATCGGCCTGCTGTGTTTCGGGCGTATCGTCGACTGGCTCGGCACGCGCATCTCTTATGCGCTCGCGATGTTCGTCTGGAGCATCGCCGCGATGCTGCACGCGGCCGTCGGCTCCGTGATGGGCTTCGCCATGGTCCGCGCGCTGCTGGGCATCGGCGAGGGCGGCAACTTCCCCGCGGCCATCAAGACGACCGCCGAATGGTTCCCGCGCCGTGAGCGCGCCCTCGCGACTGGTATTTTTAATTCCGGCGCGAACATCGGCGCGGTCTTCGCACCGGCACTTATTCCCGCGCTCGCGGTGGCCTTCGGGTGGCGCGCTGCGTTCGTGATGGTCGGCGCGATCGGCCTCGTGTGGCTCGTCGTGTGGTTCGTGATGTACCGCCAGCCGGACGGCCGCGCGCACGACGACGAAATCGCCGACGAAGGCGATGACACCAACGCCGCCGACGCGGCCAACGCCAAGGCGCGCGCGCCGGGGTTCAAGGAACTCATCAGGAAGCGTGAGACGTGGGCATTCATCGTCGGCAAGTTCCTGACGGACCCGGTGTGGTGGTTCTATCTGTTCTGGCTGCCGAAGTGGCTCAACGAATCGCGCGGCATGGACATGCAGCACATCGGCTTGCCGCTCGTCGTGATCTACGCGATTACGACCATCGGCAGCATCGGCGGCGGCTGGATTTCTTCCGCGCTGCTGCGCGCGCGCTGGACCGTGAATGCGGCGCGCAAGACGGCAATGCTGATCTGCGCATGCGCCGTGTTGCCGATCGCGTTCGTTTCGCAGGCAGAAAACCTGTGGGTCGCGGTGGCCATCGTCGGTCTCGCCGCAGCGGCGCATCAGGGCTGGTCGGCGAACCTCTTCACGACGGCATCGGACTTGTTCCCGCGACGTGCGGTGGGCGCGGTGGTCGGCATCGGCGGCATGGCCGGTTCGATCGGCGGCGTGCTGTTCTCGGAAGTGATCGGCCAGGTGCTGCAACGCACGGGTCACTACTGGGTGCTGTTCGCGATCGGCGCATCGGCGTATCTCATCGCCTTCGGGATCATGCACTTGCTCACGCCGAAGATGACGCCGGCGAAGCTCGCAGCGTAATTCGTATTAGCGATTATTAGTCAAGACATGCGCCGCGCCGCCCGCACTCGCAACTTGCAGGCAGCGCGGCGTACGTCATGCAGCGGCAGCAGTCGATTCACGCACGATGAGCCGCGGCTCGAACATGGAGTTGCCCGGATCGGGATGACCGGCGAGGGCGTCGATGAGCTTCTGCATCGCGAGTTCGCCCATCTTCTCGCTCTGAATGTCGACGGTCGTGAGTCCCGGCGCGGCGTATGCGCCGTAGGGCACGTTGTCGATGCCGGTCACCGAGACGTCCTGCGGCACGCGAATGCCGAGCGAAGCGGCTTCCTTCATGAAGCCGAGCGCGATCAGGTCGTTGTAGCAGATCACCGCTTGCGGGCGCTTCGGACCGAGCATCACGCGCGAGCAAGCCTGTTCGCCGGCAAGCGACGTTGGCGCATGGGCTTCGTAGATATCGAGTTCGAGGCCCGCTTCGGCGAGACACTCGCGCGCGCCGCGAATGCGTTCATCGTTGATGCGCGCGTGCTCGAAGCCGAGATACGCGATGCGGCGATGCCCGAGATCGAGCAGATGACGCGCGAGCATGTAAGTAGCGAGGCGGCTGTTGATGCCGACGCTCGGAATCGGCAGCTCGGCGTTACGCAGCAGCACGACGGGCTTGTCGAGATCGAGCATCCACTGCGCGTTTTCGTCTGCCAGGCGCGAGCTGACGAGCAGGCCGTCCACGCGTTGCGCGAGCGCTTCGATGAGCGGCCGCTCGCGCGCCTGATTCTCGTCGATATCGACGAGCAGCAGCGTGTAGTCGTGCCGCAGCGCAATGCGGTTCGCGCCTTTCACGACATGCGTGAAGTGCGGATTGCTGATGTCGAGGATCGTGAGACCGATGGTGCGCGTCTTGCCGGTAATCATCGAGCGCGCAAGCGGGTTCGAGCGGTAGCCGAGCGAATCGATGGCTTCCTTGAGCTTGGCCTCGACCGGCGCGGAGAAGCGCTGCGCGCCATTGATGTACTTCGAGACGGTCGCGACGGAGACGCCCGCCGCAGCGGCGACGTCGCGAATGGTCGGGGAAATTTTTTTCATTCGGAGGGTAACGTTTTCGCACTGTTAACGGATTGTCGCAGAAATTCGGGAAACGATGACATCGAAACTTGCGTTTTGCATGCGGCGTTTTGCATGCCAGACGACGATTGACGGCGCGTCGCACTGATCGATATAGTCCCGAAAACGTTTTCTTCCTTATTGCTTTCAACGCATCAGTACGTATTGACAGGAGTCTCGATGAATCAGCCAAACGCAGCGGCCAAGCCGTTCAAGCGTCTGCTTCTGACCGGCGCGGCCGGCAATCTGGGTCGTCAGTTGCGCGGCGCGCTCGCTCAATGGGCCGACGTCGTGAGGCTCTCCGACATCGCGCCGCTCGACGATGCAGCGAGCCATGAAGAGATCAGCGCCGTCGATCTCGCGGATCGCGACAAGGTGATGCAGCTCGTCGAGGGCGTCGACGCGATCGTGCATCTCGGCGGCATCTCGATCGACGCGCCGTTCGACGATCTGATCGAAGCGAATATCCGCGGTACGTACAACATCTATGAAGCGGCGCGCCGTCATGGGGTGAAGCGCATCGTGTTCGCGAGCTCGAACCATGCAATCGGCTTTCATCCAGTCACCGAAGTGCTCGACGCCGATTCGCCCCATCGCCCGGACAGTCTTTATGGCGTGACCAAGTGCTTCGGCGAATCGCTGTCGCGCTATTACTTCGATCGCTTCGGCATCGAGACGGTGAACCTGCGCATCGGTTCGTCGTTCGAGGAGCCGAAGAATCCGCGCATGCTCGTCACGTATCTGAGCTACCGCGATTTCATCGAGCTCGTGCGCTGCTCGCTGTTCACGAATCGCGTCGGTCATGCGGTGGTGTACGGCGCTTCTGACAATCCGGTGAAGTGGTGGGACAACTCGAAGGCGGGCTTCCTCGGCTTCAATCCGCAAGACAGCTCGGCCCAGTTCGACGGGCTGTTTCCGGTGACCGGACCGAGCGCCGATCGCGATGATCCGGCGCAGCGCTTCCAGGGCGGCCCGTTCGTATTGGGCGAGCCGATGGAGCGCAAGCGATGAGCGCCGCCGTGCGCGCGGAACGCATCGACGCGGCCGGGCGCGCGACCGTCGGCGAATGTCCGCTATGGCGCGCGCAAGAGGGCGCGCTGTATTGGGTCGATATTCCCGCGCGACGGATCGTCAGGCTCGAGATCGAAAGCGCGAGACGTACGGAATGGGCGTTCGACGAACAGGTCGCATGCTTTGCGTTCGACAAGGCTGGGCGCGTCGTCGCGGGCATGGAAAGCGGCATGTTCGGCGTGACGCTCGCCGACGAGAACCAGGCGCACGCCGTGAAGCTCGCAGCGCCTTCGTTTCCCGCGACGGGCATGCGCTTCAACGATGGCCGCTGCGACAGGCAAGGGCGCTTCTGGGCCGGAACGATGGTGATGGACATGTCGCTCGCGAGTGCCGTCGGCGCGCTGTATCGCTTCGATGAGCAGGGCGCTTTGTCGGAATCGGTCGTCGATGGTCTGATCACGCAGAACGGCCTCGCATGGTCGCCGGATGGCAGAACGATGTATTTGTCGGACTCGCATCCGCAACGGCGCATGATCTGGGCATTCGACTTCGACCCCGACACCGGCAGGCCGCACGCGCAGCGCGCATTTGCCGATCTGCATCACTACGCGGGCCGTCCCGATGGCGCCGCGGTCGATGCGGACGGCTGCTACTGGACGTGTGCGAACGACGCCGGCCGCCTGCTGCGTTTCACACCGCGCGGCGAACTCGATCGCGAGATCGTGCTGCCTGCGAGCAAGCCGTCGATGTGCGCGTTCGGCGGCAGCGATCTGAAAACGCTCTATGTCACGACTATTCGTCCGGCAATGAATGCCACTGACGACGACGGTCACGTGTTCGCATTGAACCCCGGCGTGCAAGGATTACCGGAGCCGGAGTACGCCGCGCTGTTACCGGTAGCATAAACTTCACGAAAACGGGGCGATCATTCGCCCCGTCCGCATTTTTTTCGCATGATTTGGGACGCAAACGATTCGAGCGCATTTTATTGGCGCGCATCGAAATGATGGACACGTCCCCCTTCGGAACCGATACCAAGCACAAACACCAATGCTGCAAGTCCTTCTGAAAGAGTAGTCTCCGCAGGTATCTCAAGCACCCGCGATCAACAGATTCTCTAATCCGGAGGAGACATTGATGGACCTTGAAGCTCGCACCATGAAGCGCGTGATGGTTCGCCTCGTGCCGTTCCTGATCTTGTGTTACTTCATCGCATATCTGGACCGCGTCAACGTCGGCTTTGCCGCATTGCAGATGAACAAGGCGCTCGGTTTCACTGCGAGCATGTTCGGTTTCGGCGCCGGCATTTTCTTCATCGCCTATTTCTTTTTCGAGGTTCCTTCGAACCTGCTGCTCGAACGATTCGGCGCGCGCCGCTGGATCGCACGCATCATGTTCACGTGGGGCATCCTCGCAGCCGCGATGGCCTACATTCCGCATATCGCGCAGGCGACAGGCCTCTCCAACGCATACGTGTTCTATGGCTTGCGCATCCTGCTCGGCGTCGCGGAAGCGGGCTTCTTTCCCGGCATCATCTTTCTGCTGACCTTGTGGTTCCCGGCGAAGTATCGCGGCCGCGTCGTCGGCTATTTCATGGCGGCGATTCCACTGTCCACCGTGATCGGCGGACCGATCTCCGGCGCGCTCTTGCAGATGGACGGCATCAACGGCATGGCGGGCTGGCAGTGGCTGTATCTGATCGAAGCGATTCCCGCGTTGCTGCTCGCGTTCGTCGTGTACTTCTATCTGACCGACAAGCCTTCCGACGCACACTGGCTTGCAAAAGAAGAGCGTGACTGGCTCGTCGATCGTCAGGCGCAAGAGCGCGCGCATCGCGAATCCGTGCATGCGTTCAGCGTGAAGGAAGCCATCTTCAATCCGCGCGTGCTCGCCATTGCCCTGATCTACTTCGGCGCGAATGCCACGAACTATGGGCTGAGCTTCTTCCTGCCGCAGATCGTCAAATCGTTCGGTCTTTCCAACTTGCAGACCGGCTTCGTCACGTCATTGCCCTATGCCGTGGGCGTGATCAGCATGGTGCTGTGGGGCCGTCATTCGGATCGCAAGCTCGAACGGCGCTGGCATGTCGCGATTGCGTTGATGGTCGCGGCGGGCGGCATCGCGGCATCGGCGGGCCTCGACGATCCGGTGATGAAGATGATCGCGCTGTCGATCGCGGGCTTCGGCATCTTCGGTTGCCTGCCGGTGATCTGGACGCTGCCGGCCTCGTTCCTTTCGGGTGCGGCGGCGGCGGGCGGCATCGCGGCGATCAACTCGCTCGGCAATCTCGCGGGCTTCTTCGGTCCCTATGCGATGGGCTGGATCAAGGACAGCACGGGCGGCTTCGGCGCGGGCCTGCTGTGCCTGGCAGGGGCGGGCATGGTCGGCGTGGCGGCGGTCCTGCTGCTGCATCACGATCAGGCACTGGAGACGATTTCCGGCGCGCATGACGTCGAGGATGGCGAGCCGAACATGGCGCGTTGATGTTGCATCGCGAGGACCGCGCCAACGCGCGGTACTCGCGTATTCATTCAAGCGACGACTGCGCGCGTCGCAATCTCTCCCGGCTGTTGATCAGATGCAGACGCATCGCGGTGCGCGCCGAATCGGCATCGCCGCGTTCAATGGCGTCCGCGATCTGTTCATGCTCGCGATTCACGCGCATCAGGTAATCCGCGTATTGATCGCGCGGAATCGGCGTCGCCGTGATGCGCGTGCGCGGAATCATGCGCGTGCCCAGATGCTCCATGATCTCGACGAAATAGCGATTGCCCGTTGCATGCGCGATCTCCATGTGAAAGCGCAGATCGGGCGATACGGTATCGCTTGCTTCGCCCACGTTCCTTGAAAAGTCCCCGAGCGTCGAGCGCATCGTCGCAAGACGCGCGGCATCGCAACGCATTGCGGCAAGTCCCGCGCTTTCGGTTTCGAGACTAATGCGCAATTCGAGGATGGCGAGCGCATCCATCGAACCGGCGACATCGGCGGGATCGAGGTGCAGAAGAGGCGACATGCCCGCTTCACACACGAACGTACCGATGCCATGCCGCGTTTCCACGAGTCCTGCCGCTTGCAGACGCGACAGCGCCTCACGCACGACGGTGCGGCTCACGCCGAAGCGCTGAACCATTTCCGCTTCCGTCGCGAGCCTGCTGCCGCCCTTCAGTTCCTGTGCATCGATCTGGGCGCGCAAGGCGTCGACGAGTTGCGCGGTCAGACTGCGTCGCGCTTGCGGCGATGCAATCGAGGATGCGTCGGTGCCGGCATGAAGATCGGGCGATAGCGTCACGGTAGTCTCGTTGGCGTGGGTTTTACACACATTGACAAATCGTTCGGCAAATGATGATATGCGTCATGTAGTGATATGACAACGTACAAGAAGACGCGCGCAGGGTAATCCCTAGCGACGACAGCCTTCAGGAGACACAACACGATGGAACAACAAACCAGCACGCCGTCCGCCGACGAAGATGCGCAATTCGATCGTCTGTTGCTGACGGGCGCCGCCGGCGGAATCGGCCGCGCGATCCGGCATCGCGTCGCCGAGTTCGCGCGGCATGTGCGGATCTCCGACTTGCCTGGCGTGTTGCAGGGCGACGCCGCGCCTCACGAAGAGATCGCTCCTTGCGATCTCGCCGACCGCGACGCCGTCGATGCGCTTGCAATGGACTGCGACGCGATCATTCATCTCGGCGGGGTATCGGTCGAGCGTCCGTTCGAAGAGATTCTCGAAGCCAACATCAAGGGCGTTTTCAATCTTTACGAAGCGGCGCGCCGTCAGGGCGTGAAGCGCATCGTGTTCGCAAGCTCGAATCACGTCACGGGTTTCTATCGGCAGGACGAACGAATCGACGCCACTGCGCGCAAGCGCCCCGATGGCTACTACGGCTTGTCGAAGTCCTTCGGCGAGGACATGGCGCAAATGTATTTCGACCGGTACGGCATCGAGACGGTGAGCATTCGTATCGGCTCCGTGTTTCCGGAGCCGAAGGACCGCCGCATGATGGCGAGCTGGATGAGCTACGACGATTTTCATGACCTGTTGCGCCGCAGTCTCTTCACGAAAGACGTCGGCCACACGATCGTCTTCGGCATGTCGGCGAACGCGCATACATGGTGGGACAACCGCTGCGCCGCGCATCTCGGCTTCGTTCCGCGTGACTCGTCCGAGCAGTTCCGCGAAAAGGTTGAAGCGACGCCGCCGCCGGCGCCCACCGATCCGGTGGCGGTGCTGCAGGGCGGTGCCTTCACGACGACTGGCCCGTTCGATCCGGTTTAATGCATGCGAAATGCAGTATCACGGCGCTCGTAGTATGTCGTCATACATCCAGAGCGGGCGCACAGCGTGTTAGCGCCCACACACCTGACAGGAACTCTTGCCGCCATGTTCTCTCTCGATTTTTCACCGCTGCTGCCGTACTGGCCGACGTTCATGCTGGGCGCATGGCTCACGCTCAAGATGACTTGCGTGGCTGTGTTCTTCGGGCTGATTCTCGGCATGCTGGTGGCGTTCGCGAAGCGCGCGAAACTGCCGGTCCTCACGCGCCTGTGCATCGTCTATATCGAGGCGGTGCGCAATACGCCGTTCCTCGTGCAGATCTTTCTGCTGTACTTCGGTCTTGCGAGCATCGGCTTGCGCATGCCGACGTTCGCGGCCGCCGCGCTCGCGATGACGATCAACATCGGCGCATATGCGGCCGAGATCATCCGCGCGGGACTCGAATCGGTGCCACGCGGACAAATCGAAGCGGCCGAATGCCTCGGGCTTCCGAAGTGGCGCATCGGCTGGCATGTGATGTTGCAGCCGTCGATCGAAAAGGTCTATCCCGCGCTGACGAGCCAGTTCCTGCTGATGATGCAGGCCTCCGCGATCGCCTCGCAGATTTCGGCCGAAGAGCTCACGGCGGTCGCGAACACTGTGCAGTCCGATACGTTCCGCTCGCTCGAAACGTACATCGTGGTCGCGGCGCTGTATCTGGCGTTGTCGCTCGTCATCAAGCTCATCGCGTGGGCGGTGGGAGAGCATCTCTTCAAGCGCCGCCGCGCGATCCGGCTTGCTGCTAAACGCGCCGGCAAGACGCCGCCCGATCCGCAGCGCATCGATACGGTCATTCCCGGAGGTGCGGCATGAGCGGCGGATTCACGTCATCGCACCTTGTCTATCTAGTGCAATCGATCGGCTGGACGCTCGTGCTTTCCGCGCTTGCGTTCGTGCTCGGCGGTATCGGCGGCTTTGCCGTGATGCTCGCGCGCATCTCGCCGCGCGCATGGCTTGCGCGCGTGGCGCTCGTGTATATCGAGGCGATTCAGGGCATACCGCTGCTGATCCTGCTGTTCATCGTGTACTTCGGCCTGTCGGTGTACGGCTATCAGGTGCCCGCGCTCGTCGCGGCCGGGCTCGCGCTGATGATCTATTCGAGCGCATATCTCGGCGATATCTGGCGCGGCTGTATCGAAGCGATGCCCAAGCCGCAGTGGGAAGCGTCGGAATGCCTGTCGCTCACGCGCTGGCAGACGCTGCGCCTCGTCATCATCCCGCAGGCGATGCGTCTCGCGCTGCCGCCGACCGTCGGGTTTCTCGTGCAGCTCATCAAGATGACGTCGCTTGCTTCGGTGATCGGCTTCATCGAGTTGACGCGCGCGGGGCAGATCATCAATAACTCGATCTTCCAGCCGTTCCTCATCTTCGGTCTGGTCGGCGCTTTCTATTTCGTCCTGTGCTATCCGCTTTCGCGCTGGAGCCAATCGATGGAGAACAAGCTCAATGTCAGCAATCGTTAAGGTCGGCGATATTCACAAGAGCTTCGGCTCCAATCATGTTCTCAAGGGCGTTTCCTTCGAAGTCAACAAGGGCGAGATGATCGCCGTGATCGGCGCGAGCGGTTCGGGCAAGAGCACGGCGTTGCGTTGCATCGACAGGCTGGAGACGATCGACCAAGGGCAAATCGAAGTGTGCGGCATTCGCGTCGATGATCCGAAGGTCGATCTGCATCTGTTGCGCCGCGAAGTGGGCATCGTGTTTCAAAGCTATAACCTCTTTCCGCATCTGACGGTCGAAGAGAACATCATGCTCGCGCTGCGTCACGTCAAGAAGATGTCGCGCGACGAAGCGCGGCGCATTGCGATGAACGTGCTGGAGCAAGTCGGTCTCGGACAGAAGGCCGATGCGTATCCCGAGCAATTGTCGGGCGGACAGCAGCAGCGCGTGGCGATCGCGCGCTCGCTCGCGATGTCGCCAAAGGTGATGCTGTTCGACGAAGTGACCTCGGCGCTCGATCCGCAATTGACGGGCGAAGTGCTGCGCGTGATGGAAGACCTCGCTGCCGACGGCATGACGATGCTGCTCGTCACGCACGAGATGGCCTTCGCGAAGCGCGTGGCGGATCGCATCATCTACATGCATCAGGGAAAGGTTTGGGAAGTGGGCGACGGCAGCATGCTCGATGCGCCGCGCACACCCGAATTGCGCGCATTCCTCGATAACGGACTTTGATAATCGCAGCATCAATTCAGCAACATTAATAACGACGGAGACGTAACTTGAAAGCGAAATCAATCATTGCACGCGCAACGCTCGCAACGTTGATGATGGCAGGCGCGGTTCACAGCGTGATGGCCGATGAACTCGACGACATCAAGAAGGCAGGCGTCGTGCGCGTCGCGATCGCCATCGGCACGCCGCTCTTCAGCTATGCCGACCAGAACCTGAAGCCCGCGGGATCGGACGTCGATACTGCCGCCGCGCTTGCGAAGGATCTCGGCGTGAAGCTAGAACTCGTGCAGATCACCAACGCCGCGCGCATTCCGACGCTGCAGGCGAAGCGCGCGGACCTCGTGATTTCCTCGCTGTCGGTCACGCCGGAGCGCGCCAAAGTCGTCGATTTCTCGAACCCGTATGCGGTCATCTCGATCATCGTTGGCGGCGTGAAGACGGCGAACGTGAAGAGCTATGCGGATCTCGACGGCAAGACCATCGGCCTCACGCGTGCAACGGTGAACGACACGCTGACGACACAGCAGGCGAAGGGCGCACAGATTCAACGCTATGAAGACGATGCGACGCTCATCACGTCGATGGTCACGGGACAGGTCGACATCTTCTCGAGCACGCCTTCGAACCTGAAGGAGATGCAGGATCGCGCTCCGCAACGCAACATCGAGATGAAGTTCGAGCAGAAGACGTTCGATCTCGGCATCGCGATGAACAAGGACCAGCCGCGCCTGAAGGAATGGGTGAACAACTGGGTCGGCGCGAACATGAAGAGCGGCAACCTCAACACGATCTACAAGAAGTATCACGGACGGGATCTGCCGGAGAACATGCGCAAGGGCGCCTGAGCGCAGGGTCTCGCTTCAGTCATGCGCAACGGCGGCGGGTCATCGATCCGCCGCCGTTGTCGTTTGCATTACGCATACCGGATTCCTTCCGGAATGATGCATTCAAAATACCGCGATCGCCTATCCTGAACGCCCGCACCACGCGGTCTCGACACGGTTCAGGACAAACCGCCGCGCTCCGGCGTACACTCCTTTTGCGTTTTGAATCCTGCATGCATTGAGCCAACACGGATGCGCGCCACGTCATTCCGTGCGCGGCTCCGTCGATCACTGGACATCCTCTCTTCATCACGGGACACATCATGGCCAAGGGCACGATAGCGGACTATCTGGCGAAGACACTGGCGGCGGCGGGCGTAGAGCGAATCTGGGGCGTGACGGGCGACAGCCTGAACGGTTTGGCGTTCAGCCTCGATCGTGTCGGCTCGATCCGCTGGATGCATACGCGTCACGAGGAAGCAGCCGCTTTCGCGGCCGGAGCCGATGCCGCCGCGACAGGCAAACTCGCGGTATGCGCGGGCAGTTGCGGCCCAGGCAATCTGCATCTCATCAATGGTCTTTACGACTGTCATCGCAATCATCAACCGGTGCTCGCCATCGCGGCGCACATTCCATCGACGGAAATCGGCCTCGGCTACTTTCAGGAAACGCATCCGCAGGAATTGTTCAGGGAATGCAGTCACTTCGTGGAGCTGGTGTCGAATGCGTCGCAGTTTCCGCGCGTGCTCGAACGCGCGATGCGTGCGGCGATCGATCAGCGCGGCGTCGCGGTGATCGTGTTGCCGGGCGACGTCGCATTGAGCGAAGGCCCGGCCGTCGAGCCGCGCTGGACCGCGAGCGCGCCGGGCGCGATCGTGCCGGCAGACGCCGATCTCGACAAGCTCGCGAGCCTTCTGAACGGCTGCGAAGCGGTGACGATCATGTGCGGCAGCGGCGTCGCCGGCTCGCACGACGAAGTGGTCGCGCTCGCCGATACGCTCGGAGCACCGATAGTGCATGCGTTGCGCGGCAAGCAGTTCATCGAGTACGACAACCCGTTCGATGTCGGCATGACAGGGCTCATCGGTTTCAGTTCGGGCTATCACGCGATGATGTCGTGCGACACGCTGCTCCTGCTCGGATGCGATTTTCCGTATCGCCCGTTCTATCCGCCGCAAGCGAAGATCGTGCAGATCGACTGGCGCGGCTCGCAACTCGGACGCCGCGCGCCGCTGGAAATGGGGCTCGTCGGCACGATCAAGGAAACGCTCGCGGCGCTCTTGCCGAAGCTCCAACGCAAGGACGAGCGGCGTTTTCTCGAGAACGCATTGAAGCACTATGCGACCGCCCGCAAGGACCTCGACGATCTCGCGACGCCATCCGCGCCGGGACGTCCGATTCATCCGCAATATCTGACGAAGCTCGTCGATGAAATCGCAGCCGACGACGCGATCTTCACCGTCGACGTCGGCACGCCGACACTGTGGGCCGCGCGTTATCTGACAATGAACGGCAAGCGCCAGTTGCACGGCTCGTTCAATCACGGCTCGATGGCAAACGCAATGCCGCAGGCGCTCGGCGCTCAGGCCGCGCGGCCGCAACGGCAAGTCGTTTCGCTATCGGGCGACGGCGGTTTGTCGATGCTGCTCGGCGATCTGCTCTCGGCCGTGCAACTCGATCTCCCGATCAAGGTCGTCGTGTTCAACAACAGCCTGCTCGGTTTCGTGTCGATGGAACTGAAGGCTGGCGGCTATCTCGACACCAACGTCGATCTCAGCAAGACCGATTTCTCGCAGATCGCGAAGGGCGCGGGCATCTGGTCGGTGCGCGTCGAGGAATCGGAGCAACTCGAAAACGCGCTGCGCGAAGCGTTCGCGCACAAAGGACCGGCGGTCGTCGATGTCGTCACGTCGAAGCATGAACTCGCGATGCCGCCGACCATCGAACTGTCGCAAGCGAAGGGCTTCAGCCTCTATATGTTGCGAGCGATCCTGAGCGGGCGCGGCGATGAGATCGTCGAACTCGCGCGCACGAATCTGCGTTGAGCCATGAACGAATCGAACGATACGCTGCCACTCGATCACGTTTTCGAATACGAAGGACAAGCCGTGCGCTACGGCATGATCGGCGAGGGCGCGCCGCTCGTGATGGTGCACGGCACGCCGTTTTCATCGCAGGTGTGGCGACGCATCGCACCGGTAGCGGCGCGTTTGCGGCGTGTGCATTACTTCGATCTGCTGGGCTACGGTGCGTCGGAGATGCGCGAGGGGCAGGACGTATCGCTCGGCGTGCAGAATCGCGTGCTCGCGGCGCTTCTCGCGCACTGGTGCGGTGAGTGGAACGGTGCCTTGCCCGATGTGCTCGCACACGATTTCGGCGGCGCGACATCGCTGCGAGCCGCGTTGATCGACGGCTGCGCGTATCGTTCGCTGATGCTCGTCGATCCGGTCGCCGTCGCGCCGTGGGGATCGCCCTTCGTGCGTCATGTGCGACAGCATGAAGCCGCGTTTGCGGGTGTGCCGCCGTACATGCATCAGGCGATGCTCGATGCATATCTGCAGGGTGCGGCGCATCGGCGGTTGCAGCAAGAGACGCTGCGCGTCTATACGCGGCCGTGGACCGGCAAAGTCGGGCAGGCCGCGTTCTATCGGCAGATCGCGCAGATGGATCAGCGCTACACCGATGAAGTGCAATCGCGCTATGGCGAATTGAAATGCCCCGTATCGATTCTTTGGGGCGAAGAGGACGAGTGGATACCGGTCGAGCGCGGTGTCGAACTCGCATCGCTGATTCCGGGCGCGCGCTTTACGCGCGTGCGCGGATCAGGGCATCTGATGCAGGAAGATGCGCCCGAAGCGATCGTCGGCGAATGGCTGGCGTTCGCGGGCGCAATCCAGTAACGCGATCAGAAGCGCTATCAGAAGCGCGATCAGAAGCGATAAGTGACGCCGACCTTTACGATCGGATAGAAGCGCAACTTGTCCGCCTTGTTCTGCAGATCCTGCTGTTCGGCGTCGATGTTTTCTTGTCCCGCCGCCGCGACGATATCCGCCGGAACGTCGAGCGTGACGCGCGGGCGGCCATACGCGACGCCTGCATCGAAGAACGCGGAGAAGCCTTTCTCGGCAACAGGCGTATGCCCGAAGCCGATGCCGATATACGGACGCACGGCCGGGAACTTAGCCTTGGCGTGAATGCTTTCCCCGAAAGTCGGATAAGCGATGCCGTCGATGGTGTAGGTGCCGTTCATGCTGGTCGCGGTGCCATCGACATGATCGCCGCCGATGAGCGCGCCAGCCGTGATGCGAAAACCGACCGTTCCCGGCGCCGGAAAAAAGTCGAAATAGAAGCCGCCGTGATAGATGCTCGCGGTGCCGTCGTAGTGGAGACCGCCAGCGTCGAAGTTATGCGAGAACTTCAGGCCGTTGAATTCGGCGCGCACGTTGTCGCGCGTGCCGAGCGGTTCCGAGTAGCCGATGCCCACGCCTTCGGTGCCGATCTGACCGTAGATTTCGCGGGCGTGCGAGAGCGGAGCGGCAAGCGCGGCGAGCGTGCCGATAGCGGCCGCGCATGCGGCCAACGACTTCTTCATTGCAGATTATCCGTGGAGGAGATGGACGAGAGGGCGTCCAGGCGAAAGCGGCGAATAGTGCCGGCTGGTGCGGGAGAGCCGTGCGCGACGGAGGCGTCGCTGTTGATGATTGTGTTTACGGAAACGTTTGCTGAAAACTTTAGCTAAATCGTTCCACAAAAATGCGGAACGGAACCGGCAAGAAATGATGACCGGTTCCGCATTCAACATTGCTCGTTTTTAGACCTTGTTCCTTGCGCTTTCAGCACGGAATGCCGCTTCGCCGGCATCGGAGATTTCGACCCATTTTTTATCGGGCGGCGCATCGTCGACATAACTGTCGTGCCAGTTCCACCACTTATAGGTCGGTGTCTGCGGATAGCCTTCAGGCGAGTCTTCCCAGAGTTCCTGTCGGCCGAGCGGCGTGATGTCGAGATAGTTCCAGGTATTGCCCATCTGCTCGTCGCCGCGATTGTTGAGAAAGTACGTGCGAAATGCACGGTCTCCTTCGCGGAAGAACACGTTCGTGCCGTGCCACTCGTCGACGCCGAAGTCGGCATCGAAGCGATCCGTCAGCGTGAACCAGGGAATGGTCCAGCCCATGCGTTCCTTCAGCCGCACGATGTCCTGCTGCGGCGCGCGCGATACGAAGACGAGCGTCGTGTCGCGCGCATTCAGATGTGCAAGATGCGCGACCTGATCCGCGACCAGCGAGCAGCCGCGGCACGCGTGCTCCGGCCATCCGAAGACGCCCGGCTCATAGAACGCGCGATAGACGATCAACTGACGCCGGCCATCGAAAAGATCGAGAAAGCCGATCTTGCCCGCGGGGCCTTCGAACATGTAGTCCGTCTTCACGGCGGTCCAGGGCATGCGGCGGCGTTCAGCGGCGAGCGCGTCGCGCGCGCGCGTCTGGGCTTTCTCCTTCACCAGCAACTGCTGACGCGCTGCTTCCCATTGCTCCTGCGACACGACGGGCGGCGTGCGCATCCCTGTTTCGTCGGATGTAGTCATGGCCTTGCAACCTCCTGAGTTGGACTCTTGCTCGTTGTTTGCCGTGATTCAGTCTGACTCCGATAGCGGAAAACGGAGAGTAACAAGTGTGACGCCATTTGCCCGATCGCGCGTTCCGATGGCCCGACGCGCGACCGCAGCAATCAGGATCAAGCCCACGAAGCGCGCAGCGCGTGCATCGTTTTCCAGTACGTGAAGAAGCGTCCCGCGAAGATGCCCGCGACGATGCCCGACACGGCAGCGTCGATTGCCGCATAGGTCGTGAGCGCGGGCAGATAGGCGACGGTCGCCATTTCGAAGCCGAGCCAGAACTTCGCGATGAACGTCGCGAGGATCAGCAGCATCGGCAACATGGAGCCGGGCAGCATCACGGTTCGCGCGATCGGATCGACGATGAAGCGGCTCTGGCTCGCAAGGAACACGCCGCCGACGATGCCCGCGCCCAGCGTGGCGATCCACACGGCGACGGCCATCCATCCGGCGAGCGGCGACGCGACGAGATGCGCGATGCCCATGCCCGCGAAAATAATCGGAACGATTGCGAGCTTCGACAGCGGGGTGGTGCTGGCCTGCATCGCCTTGATGCCGCGATACAAAAGAAATGCGAGCAGCACCCAGACCCACGTCGGCGTGCCTTGAACGATGGCGATTGGCGTCATGATCATCTCCTTGCAAGTGGTTGTTTGATGCGCATGATGACGCCGGAGAATGAGCCGCGAATGAGTTGGCGAGCGTATGCGCGCGTCGCGGGAATTAAGCGAATTCCGAAAACCCGTCGCGCGACGGGTAAAATGCGGCGCCTGCCCGACGATCGGCTAGAGAGACCGCGCGTGACCCGCGCGCGCCGGCATCGCGGGCAGCGTCCGCCCCACGAGGGCAAGCTTTCGTCCGTCTGCGCCTGTCCGGTCAACCCGCGCACCGCCGCTTTCGCTGAACCACACACGACACGCAACGACATTCGAGGATCGTTTTCATGCTTGCCCGCATCACCCGCCTTTTCCCGCTCTGGGCCGTGCTGGTTTCCATCGCCGCCTATAGTGCGCCTTCATCCGTGACGGGCATCGCGCCGCACGTCACGACGCTTCTCACGATCATCATGCTGTCGATGGGCGTCACGCTTTCCATCGACGATTTCAGGCGCGTGTTCACGCGGCCCGCGCCGGTCATCGCGGGCATCGTGCTGCATTACCTCGTGATGCCGCTCGCCGCGTGGGTCATCGCGAAAGCGCTGCACATGCCGCCCGATCTGATGGCGGGCATGGTGCTCGTCGGCAGCGTCGCGAGCGGCACGGCGTCGAACGTGATGATCTATCTCGCGCGTGGCGACGTGGCGCTGTCCGTCACGATCAGCGCGCTCTCGACGCTCGTCGGCGTGTTCGCGACGCCGCTGCTCACGCGCCTTTATGTCGATGCCTCCATCGCCGTCGACGTGCACGGCATGCTGATGAGCATCGTGCAGATCGTCGCGCTGCCTATCGTCATCGGCCTCGTCGTGAACCATCTGTTCGGCAAGCTCGTGCGCAAGATCGAGTGGATGCTGCCGCTCGTGTCGATGGTGGCGATCCTGCTCATCATCGCCGCGGTGGTCGGCGGCACGCAGAAGAGCATCGCGTCGGTGGGCATGGTCGTCGCGGTGGGCGTGGTGCTGCACAACGGCATCGGTCTATTGGGCGGCTATTGGGGCGGGCGTCTGCTCGGCTTCGACGAAGCCGTCTGCCGCACGCTGGCAATCGAAGTCGGCATGCAGAACTCGGGGCTCGCGGCGACGCTCGGCAAGCTGTATTTCACGCCGATCGCGGCGTTGCCCGGCGCACTTTTCTCGGTGTGGCACAACCTGTCGGGGTCGATGCTCGCGGGCTATTGGGCGGGACGTCCGGCGAAAGGCTCGACGCGCGAAGCCCACGCGCAGGCCGCCGTCGCGCGGCACGGCTGAGCGTGTGAATCGATCGAAAAAAAACGCGCCGATTGTGGCGCGTTTTTTTTCGGACGCGAAATCAACTCGCCGCGAGCGATGCTTCCGCGACCGGCCGGTCATCGATCGGAAAATGCAGCAGCGCCGCGACGAGTCCGGCGATTGCCGTCGCGGCCCAGATCAGCGAGTACGAGCCGGTCGTGTCGAACACGTAGCCGCCGAGCCACGCGCCGAGAAACGATCCGAGCTGATGACTGAGAAACACGACGCCGAATAGCGTGCCCAGATGCCGCGTGCCGAACACCTTCGCGATGAGTCCGTTGGTGAGCGGCACCGTGCCCAGCCACGTCAGGCCCATCACGGCGGCGAAGACGACGACGGATACGCTCGTCGTCGGCAACAGGACGAAGAGGGCGATCGCGCCGCCGCGAATCAGATAGAGCCACGCGAGGACGTGATGCTGCCGCCAGCGTCCGCCGAGCCAGCCGCATCCCCAACTGCCGATCATGTTGAAGAGGCCGATCAGCGCGAGCGCGGTCGCGCCGAGTCCGACCGGCATGTGGCACAGCATCAGATAGCCGGGCAGATGTGTCGCGATGAACGCAAGCTGAAAGCCGCAAGTGAAAAAGCCGAGCGTCAGCAGCCGATAACCGCGATGCCGCGACGCATACGCGAGCGTTTCGCGCAACGGCATCGCGGCGGCTTGCGCGTGCGTTTCGTGCGATGCCGAAGATGCCTTGCTCCGGCGGCTCGCGCGATCGAGCGCGATGCCGAGCGGCGCGGCGAGCAGCAGCACGAAGGTGAGGGCATAGAGCGACGCCGGCACGCCCGCATGCACGCGCACTTCCTGCGCGAACGGCACCATCAGCACCTGGCCGAGCGAGCCGCCCGCGCTGGCCAGGCCCATCGCGACGCTGCGTGTTTGCGGCGACGCCACGCGTCCGACCGTCGCGAGCACGACGCCGAAACTCGTGCAACTGATGCCGATGCCCACGAGCAAGCCGAGACCGAGCACGAGCATCCAGCCGGAAGTCGCGGCGGCGGCGAGCGCGAGCCCGGCGGCGAACGTGGCCGCGCCCGTCGCGACGACCGGCGCTGCGCCGTATCGATCGGCGGCCGCGCCCGCGAACGGCTGCGCGAAGCCCCACACGAGGTTGTGCAGCGCGATCGCGAAGGCGATCAGCGTGACGGGCATGCCGCGATCGAACGAAAACGGCCCGATGAAAAGCCCGAACGTCTGGCGCACGCCCATCGCGGCGCTCAGGATCAGCGCGGCCGCGCCGATGAGCACCCACGTCGTCGCGCGGTGCGTGGCCGATCGTGTGGTCGATAAAGACGACATGGCTCGTTCCTCCTTGCGGCCATCGTCGCAGGCGAACGTCCGTGCTGACAAACGAAAAGATTTCGCCGTCGGATGAGCGCAGTTCAACCGTTATCGACGAAACGGGCCGCTTGTTCGATCAGCCAGTTGCGAAACGCGACGAAATCCGCGCGCGCGCTCGCTTGCGGCGTCTCGCAGAGCCAGTAGGCGGTTTGCGTCTCGACGCTCGTCGCTGACGCTTCGACCAGCGTGCCCGCCGCCAGCTCGCGATCGACGAGCGGACGCCTGCCGATGACGACGCCAAGCCCGGCCGCGGCGGCATCGAAGCCGAGCTGAACGGTATCGAAGCGAAGGCCGCCGTGCAGATCGAGACCGTCGATGCCCGCGCCGTCCATCCACGCTTGCCAGTCCTGACTGGCCGTATCGATGTGAATGAGTGCGGCGCGGGTGAGATCCGGAACGCCGCCGGCGCCGGTCAGCATCGCGCGATAGGCGGGGCTGCACACCGGCACGAGCCGCTCGCCGAAGAGACGTTGCCACGACGATGCGCCATCGACCGGGCCGCGCGAGAGGCGCAGGCCGAAGTCGAAGCCGTCGACGGGAAAGCCCGCCTGGCGGCGCGAAGTGTCCACGGTGACGTCGATGTTGGGCCAGCGCGCGCGGAAATCGGCGAGGCGCGGCACGAGCCAGCGGGCCGCGAGCGTCGGCGCGCACGTAACCGAGATCGCGCGGCGCTTGCGCCTGTCGGGCAGCGACTGCGTGCCGACGACGATAAGCGAAAACGCTTCGGCGATGTACGGCAGATAGTGTTCGCCGGCGGCGGAGAGCGACAGCCCGCGCGGCTCGCGCACGAAAAGCTCGACGCCGAGCATCGCTTCAAGCGCGCCGATGCCGTGGCTCACGGCACCCGGCGTCACGTTGAGTTCGGCGGCCGCGAGCTTGAAACTGCGATGGCGCGCGGCGGCTTCGAAGAGACGCAGGGCGTTGAGCGGCGGGAGGCGCTGAGACATGGTCGCGTGGGAATCGACGAAAGGTGCGCCTATATTGCCATTCCCCGACAGCGAAGAGGTCAGGCCGATGTCTGCCGCCGCGCCTTCCACCAGTCGAGAATGCGCCGCGCGATGAGCGCGAACGGCGGATTGGCGAACAGCACCGCCGCGCTCAACGCGATGCATCCGCACACGAGAAACGTGCCGCGATAGCCGAGCGCGGCCACGAGCGCGCCGGACAGAACGCCCGACAGGATCGATCCGACGCGCGACGCGTTGAAGAAAAGCGCCGTCGCCGATCCGGGGCTTTGCGGCATCAGATCCTGCATGTACGTCATGCCGAGGCACGACGTCACCGAGACGACGAAGGCGTTGAAGGCTTGCATCGGAATGAGGAAGTGGACGTTGGGCGACGCCGCCACCGCAATGAAATAAATCAGATGCACGACGGCGCACGACGCGAGCCATCGCTGCTTGTCGAGACGCGAAGCACGCGCGCCGAGCGCGAGCATCATCGGAATTTCGAGGAATGCGCCGAGGCCCAGCATGATCGATACGTCGATGCGCGTGCCGTGCATGCCGTGCACGACGTAGAGCGGTAGGACGATCATCGTAGCGCTCGCGGCGAGCCCGATGAGCGTCATGGCGACGGTCGCGCGCCAGATCTCGGCGCGAGAGTGCGACGCGCCGGGGTGCGGCGGGACGAGCTCCTCGGTGTCGGGCGCGGTGACTTCGAGCAGCGATGTCGGGTCGCCGGCGTAGTGCGCCGGTGCGCTGTGCGGGTCGCCCCTGGGCGAGCCGTGCATGCGCCAGACGATCGCGCCGCACGCGACGAAACAGGCCGCCGCGAACAGAAACAGGCCGTAGAAGCCGGCGCCGGCTAGCACCAGCGCGCCGACGGAGGGCCCGAAGACCCACGCCATCGAAAGAACGGTTCGCAAGGTGGCGAGCGCGAGGGACCGCTCGGCTTCGTCGTCGACGGGCAACGCGGCGCGCGCGAACGAGAACACGAGCGACATCGCGGAGCCGCCTGCGCCGAGAAACAGCATGCCGATCACGACCAGCGCGGTGTAATTGCGCACGACGCACATCAACAGAAAACCGAGCGATGAAGCAATGAGCGCCGCGAGCAGCAATTCCCGATGATGGCCGTGCCTGTCGGACCATTTTCCGGCAAACGCGCTGGCCACGACGCCGCTCGCGGCGATGACCGTCATGAAGACGCCGAGCTTCAAGGGGCTCATATCCGCCTGTTCGACGCTGAACAGCGACAGATACGGCGCGGTGAACGACATCGCGACGCCGAGCATCAGGGTCGCGCTGGAGAGCGGCAGGAAGAACGGAATGCGGGTGAGACTGAGCAGGCGTGTGTTCATCGGGACGTGGGTCGGCTTGGGGACTCGGGCCGAAAAGGCAGGTCGTGCTTTGAGCGCAAGCGGCGTACCGCTTTGAATGCGGCAACGCGCGGAACTTGCGCAGTTTGCCATCGTTGTCGGAGGATGCGTGTAGCGATTAGTTAATCGTGATTGACATAATGCAAATTAGCGCAGGAATTGATGCCGAGGCTCAATTGAAATGTCGTACTTGGAATTGCGACAGCTAGCGAATCGTCTATCCGTACGTGCCGCGGGGCGCCCGGTCGAACCCGACCGTGCGCGCTTCGGACGGCATTGGCAACGGCCGCGTTCAATGTTCGCTCTTGGCCGACTCCTTGCTGCGTTCCGCCGACTTTGCCCCGTTCTTCTTCTTGCTCGCTGGACCGGACTTGTTTTGTTTCGGCTTCGCTTCGCCCTCGACCTTGGCGAACGTGATCGCGTCCTTGTCCTTGTCGTAGCTCACGTCTACCGTGTCGCCCGGAGCGAGTTTGCCGCCGAGAATCTCCTTCGCGAGCCGGGTCTCCAGTTGCTGGCGGATCTGGCGTTTCAGTTCGCGTGCGCCGAATTCGGGCCGATAACCCACATCGGCAAGATGATCGATGACCGGGTCCTGCACCCTGAGCGTGATGTCCTGAGCCGCCGCCGTGCGCGCGACGCGGTCCAGCTGTATCTGCACGATCGAGCGGATGTTCTCGCGCGAAAGCCCGTGGAACACGATGATTTCGTCGATGCGATTCAGGAACTCGGGGCGAAAGTGGCCTTTCAGCACGGCCATGAGCTTCTCGCGCATGGCTGCCTCGGTGTCGCGGTCCTTCTCGGTTCTCTCGAGGTTGTCCATGATGATGGACGCGCCAAGATTGCTGGTCGAGATGATGACGGTGTTGCTGAAGTCGACGACGCGGCCCTTGCCATCGGTGAGGCGGCCATCGTCGAATACTTGCAGCAGCACATTGTTCACATCGGGATGCGCCTTCTCGATTTCGTCGAGCAAGATCACGCAGTAGGGACGGCGGCGCACGCGTTCGGTCAGCTGTCCCCCTTCGTCATAGCCGACGTATCCCGGCGGCGCGCCGATCAGCCGCGCGACTGCGTGGCGCTCCATGTACTCGGACATGTCGATGCGGATCACCGCCTGCTCGTCACCGAACACGGTCTCCGCTAGCGCCTTCGCAAGCTCGGTCTTGCCGACGCCCGTCGGTCCGAGGAACAGGAACGTCGCGATGGGCCGGTGCGCTTGCCCCATGCCCGCGCGTGACAGCCGCACCGCATCGCTCACCGCGACCACGGCTTCGTCCTGACCGATCACGCGTTCGCGCAGCTTGCTCTCCATCTCGAGCAGTCTTTCGCGTTCTTCCTGCGTGAGTTCGGTGACGGGAATGCCGGTGAGACGCGAGACCACTTCCGCGACCGCTGCAACCGTCACTTCGAGCGTCTCCGATCCGGTCTTGCGCTGCCATGCCTCGGTCAGGTCGTCGAGCTTCGTCTGCTTCTCGTTGATGCGTTCCTCGAAGTTCTTCGCTTCATCGAAACGCTTGCGCGACGAGGCATAGGCCTGCTCGCGCTTCGACTGGGCGATTTCCGCTTCCAGCTCCTGCATTTCGGGCGGGCGCGACTTCGAGCCGATTCGCACGCGCGCCGCAGCCTGATCGATGAGATCGATAGCCTTGTCGGGCAAATAACGTGACGTGATGTAGCGGTCCGACAACTCCGCTGCCGCGACGAACGCTTCATCGGCGAAAGTGACCTGATGGTGCGCTTCGAGTTTGTCGCGCAAGCCGCGCAAAATGACGATGGTTTGCTCGACCGTCGGCTCCGGCACGAGCACCGGCTGAAAGCGCCGCTCGAGCGCCGCATCCTTCTCGATGTGCTTCTGGTATTCGTTGAGTGTCGTCGCGCCGATCAAACTCAGCTCGCCGCGCGCGAGCGCCGGCTTCAGCACGTTCGCGATGTCGAGTCCGCCCTCGCCGCCGCCCTGACCCGCGCCGACTATCGTGTGCAACTCGTCGATGAACACGATGAGTTCATCCTGCTTCGAAGTGATCTCGTCGATCACCTGCTTTGCGCGCTCTTCGAATTCGCCGCGATACTTCGCGCCCGCGACCATCGAATTGATGTTGATCTCGATGAGCCGCTTGTTGCGCAAGTCTTCGGGCACGTCGTCGTTCACGATGCGCTGTGCCAGCCCTTCGACGATCGCAGTCTTGCCCACACCCGGCTCGCCGATCAACACAGGATTATTCTTCTTGCGCCTCGCGAGCACCTCGATGGTACTTTCGATTTCCTGTGCGCGTCCGAGCACCGGGTCGAGCTTGCCTGCGCGCGCCATCGCGGTGAGATCGCGGCCGAACTTGTCGAGCGTCGGCGTGCCGGTCGGCGTATCGACGCGGCCGTCTTCCGCACCCTTGCCCACGACCTTCACCACTTTCTGGCGAAGCGCCTCGGGCGTGACGCCGTACTTTCTGAGGAGCCCCCCGGCGATGCTGTCGGTCACGGACGCAAGCCCTATCAGCACATGCTCGGGACCGACATAGGAATGGCCGAGTTCTCGCGAGGCCTGGAACGCGTACTGAAAAGCCTTCTTCAGGCGCGGCGAAATCGTCATCTTTTCGACCGGCGTATCGGGCGCGGCTTTGCCCTTTTGCGCGTGCTCGTCGATATAGCGGCGGATGTCGTCGGCAGAAAGCTTCAACTCCTTGAAGAGCGCCTGCACGACGTCCATGTCGGCCAGCACGTAAAGCACCTGCTCGGTGTCGAGTTCCGTCTTCTGCAATTCGTGCGCCTTTTCGGCGGCGCGTTGCAGAAGTTCCATCGTCTGCTCGCTGAAGGCATCGGTCACGTCGACGGACTCGCGCGGCACCGAAGCGACGATATCGTCCTCGTTTTCCTCGCCAGTGCCGTCCGTGTCACCCATCAGACGCGACAGACTTCCGCCGCCCAGTAAGGAATCGAAAGGATTCAGCATGGTTTGATGCCGCATCAACTGGCGATAGTCGTACTCGCAAATCGACATCGATTTGCGGCGGCCGTTCTGCACGACGGTTACCTGCGCAACCGCCGGACGGGCATGACAAATCTCGCAAAGGGCTGGCATATCAATCGTCTCCGGTTGGGGCGATTCGATACCTATGGCGCACAGCGCTGAGTTCTTTCGAACCGCCGGGTGTCGAGGGGCATCTCCTGACAAGTCTCTTTCGAACGTGTTCCTCCGTGCGGCGTGTCGGCTAATTCGCCGGCCGCGATGAAACGGATGCCTGACTCATCGCTAACGTTCATCGTGAGTGAGCGGTGGTATCGGACAGCATTCGACGTTCCGTTAAATGCCTGCTCTCTTGCACCGATCTTCTTTTCGCGTTGAATCATCGCGACCACGGGCAACGGGTGGCCGGTGGCTCTGCATTGGTGTCCACGCCAGGGGAAGCATCTCCGTGTGCTACGCGATGTGAGCGTTTCGCGAAACGGCTCGTCTCTGTGTCTGATCCGCGGCCCGTCACCAGATCGGTGCGCTTCGTCGTCCTGGACAGGTGCTCATGACGAGGCATCACCGATGCAGACTATGCGTGCGCGTCAACTGACCGAATGGCGACCCTTCCGGCTCGTGAACCTAGCCGCTGTTGCAACATCTGCAGCCAAGTGCAAGTTCTCCGCGATTACGCGATTACACGTCGCGCGCCACGCATCGATTAGATAGCCGTACCAATCGCACCGAATCTCGATGCTCATCCGCGAGCCGACTCTGTCGACATGAATCGGGCACGCCGATAGCTGCCGATTTCATCACGCACCGTCACGAATAATGCTCGTCGTTGGCACTCACTGTTTAGGATGGCGATAGATTGTCCGGATTCAACCCGCAATAGCAGAAGCTGTCTGCAAGGTGCCGGTCTGCATGAGAGGGGACGTCCCGCAGGGATGGGTGCGAGCGTCGCGAGCATGTCTGAGCACTCGCATTGCACGAAACCGCAGGCGGGCCGCACTGGAGAACCAACCTATGCGAATCGCACAAATCGCACCGTTGCACGAAGCGGTTCCCCCGAAGTTATACGGCGGCACTGAGCGCGTGGTGTCGTATCTGACAGATGCACTCGTCGACCTCGGCCACGATGTGACCTTGTTCGCAAGCGGCGATTCGCAGACCCGCGCGAGGCTCGAACCAGCCTGGCCGCGCGCCCTGCGGCTCGATCCGGGCATCCGCGATTCGCTTGCCCCGCACATGCTGCTGCTCGAAACCGTTCGCCGCCGCGCGCATGAGTTCGACGTCTTGCACTTCCATCTCGAGTACCTGCCGTTCCCGCTGTTCTCTCAAAGCGATACGCCGTTCGTCACGACGCTGCACGGCCGTCTCGATCTGCCCGAGCTGCGCGCGATCTTCGCGACGTTCACGCACGCGAACATCATCTCGATCTCGGACGACCAGCGTAGCCCCTTGCCGCGCGCAAACTGGCTGAAGACGGTGTATCACGGCTTGCCTGACGGCCTGCTCACGCCGCAGCCGCACAAGAAGCCGGAATATCTGGCGTTCCTCGGCCGCATCAGCCCGCAAAAGCGTGCCGATCTCGCCATCGAGATCGCGGCGCGAAGCGGCTTGCCGCTGAAGATTGCAGCGAAGGTCGACAAGGCTGATGAGAAGTATTTCGCGTCGACTGTCGAGCCGCTGCTTTCGCAGGCGCACGTCGAATTCATCGGTGAAATCAGCGAAACGCGGAAGCCGGATTTTCTGTCGGGTGCGAAGGCGCTACTGTTTCCGATCGACTGGAACGAGCCGTTCGGCCTTGTGATGATCGAATCGATGGCGTGCGGGACGCCGGTGATTGCGTTCAAGCGCGGAGCGGTGCCCGAGGTGATCGATCATGGCGTGACCGGTTTCATCTGCGAAGACGTGCAAGACGCGGTCGGCGCACTGCATCGGATCGACGAGCTGTCGCGCCCCCGCGTCCGCGCGCAATTCGAGCGCCGCTTCAGCGCCAGCAGGATGGCGCAGAATTATGTCGATGCCTATACGTCGATGCTGCACGCCGCCAAGCGCCCCGTGCCGCGTTGGGAATCGCCGAGGTGCGCGATGGACGGAAGACGGAACCATTGGAATGCCCACCGTAAGCGAAGCGACGCACTGACTTGCGAAACCATCGACGACAACGAGCCTGTGCCGCAACGAAAGTTTCAACGCGCTCGCTTCGGCGGTCCGAACATCGGCAGCGACAATCCCTGGACCTTCGCCCTTGCCATTCTGCGAGGCCTAGGCAGCTTGGCCACCCTAGGCTGGGCTTTGGGCACGGTTGTAGCCGTGGCCGTCACGAAGCTGCGCACGCGCGGTGATCACGCGCTTCGTCTGGAGTCGTCAGCGCTCCGATGACTGATTGCCGGCGTGTTCCCTGCAGTTCAGCCAACGTGGACTGCCGCGTTGAAGATCAGCGCCATCACCAGGCCAACCACAGCCACGATGGATTGAACCACCGAGATCGTTTTGGTGGCTTCGCCCATCGTCATGCCGAACGATTCCTTCACCATCCAGAAGCCGGCGTGGTTCGCATAGTTGAAGAACAGCGAACCGCAGCCGATGGACAAGGCCAGCAAAGGCAGGTTAAGGCTCGGATCGGCGCCGGCCAGCGGAGCCAGCAGACCCGCCGCGCCGACGATTCCCACCGTCGCCGATCCGGTAGACACGGACAGCAACATCGCGATCAGCCATCCGAGGATCAGCGGGGGAAAAGCGAAGTGCTGCGTCAGATGCACGATCGCCTCACCCACCTTCGCACTGGTCAGCATTTCCTGAAACGCGCCGCCGCCGGCGATGATCATGATGATGGAAGCAATCGGCTTGAGGCTGTTGCCGAGCGCGTGACGCAGCTTTTCGGCATCGCCGCCCCGGGCGAGGACCAGCGCCGCAACTGCGAACAGTACGCCCAGCAGCATGGCTATCAGCGGATTGCCGAGGAAGCTGGCAACGTGCAGCATCGGTGCGTTCTTCGGCAACACCATCTCCGCCACCGCATGAACCAGCATCAGGATGGCGGGCAACAGGGCCGCCAGCACGCCGAGACCGACCCCGGCGCGGTGGCCATTGTCGGACTGTTCGACGACGGTGAACTGGTCCAGCAAGGCCTGATCGGGCCTGGTGCTCATGCGCGGCGAGATGAACGCGCCATAGAGCGGGCCGCCCAGAATCATCGCGGGAATGGCCGCCAGAAAGCCGTACAGCATGGTCGGCCCCACCGAAGTCTTGAGCGTGGCGATCGCCGTCAAAGGACCCGGATGGGGCGGCACCATGCCGTGCATTGCGGCAAGAGCCGAAATCACGGGCACGCCGACGTACACATAGGCCGAGCCCTTGAACCGGGCATGGCTTTCCAGCTTGCGCGCCACGCTGAAAATCAAGGGAAGCATGACGACCAGCCCTACTTCGAAGAACATCGGAATGCCCACCACGAAAGCCACGAGGGTCATCGCCCAGGGAATCATACGGTCGGAGGCGCGCCTCAGAATGGCCTCGGCAATCTGCTCGGTAATGCCCGCATCCGCGAGGATTTTGCCGAGCATCGCACCCAGCGCGATGACGACGCCCACCGCGCCCAACGTCTTGCCCGCGCCGTTGGTCAGATGCTTGACGATGCTTCCCGGCTCCATGCCGGTTGCGAACCCTACGCCGATTGAAACGACGAGCAAAGCGAGAAGCGGATGCATCTTGATGCGCGACACGATGAGCGCGACAAGCAGCACCACGCTGATCAGCGCGGTCAGCAACAAATCGATATCTAGACTGGTCATGGAATGAATCTTAGGTTTGGAATGGTTTGCCGAGCGTGCTCGTGAATCGATCGTGCTCGGAAAGGGAAGCATGGTCGCGTCGGCTTCAGGCGAACGGCCCTGAACCGGTTGCGCATGCCGTCTCCCAATCGCGGTTCTTTGGCTAGCGGATCTCCGCCTGATACATGAATTCGCTGGCGGGTCCGCGCGAACGGCGCCACTCGAGCGGCTGCCGATCGTAGCCGAAGGCGAGACGCTCGATGACCACGGCAGGCGTCCCCGGCTCGATGTTCAAAAGCTTCGCGTGTCGCGAGCCGATGGCTTCGACGGTAAGGGTTTCCGTGGCGGATGCCACGATCTGATTGCACTGCGTCTCGTAGACCGGGTAAAGGAGGTCGCCGATCTCGCCCACGTCCATCTTCGCAAACGCCGCAAAACGTGCGTAGGGCAACCAGATCTCTTCAGCGAGCATCGGAACGCCGTCGATCAGCCGCACGCGCGACATCTGGATCACGCGCGCCGTGCTCGATATCTGCAGTCTCGCGGCTACCGCCGATGGCGCATCGACCACGTCCCGGCGCAGTATGCGACTCTCCGGAATGCGCCGTTCGCCTTGCCGTGTTTGAAAGCGGAAGAAGCGAAACAGGGAGCCGTCGAAGTTCGCGCGCCGTACAAAGGTCCCTCTTCCCTGAAAGCGCTCGAGCATGCCTTCCGCGACGAGCAGATCGACGGCCTTTCGCACTGTGCCGACAGCAAGGCCGTAGCTTTGAGAAAGCGCCTGCTCGGTCGGGATCGCTTCGCCCGGGCGCCATTCACGAGCCGCGATCAGGGCAACCATTTCATCCCGCAGGCGCTGATAACGGGGTAAGCGGCCATCGGCCTGCATGATCGTCTCCATCGAATTCATATATATGATTACATGTTTTCTCTCCGAATGGATCGGGGATAACCCTGCCGCATCATGACGCGACCGTCGCCCGTCGGCTTGAAAGACGCGAGGTTTGGCGTAGTGATGCTCGCGGTCAAGGTGTGGGCGGCGTGCCCTCGCCCGCCTGATTCGCCAGTCCCGCGCGCTTCACATCGAACGCGAGCCGCTTGTTCTCCGCGTCGTAGTGGCACTTCACTTGTGCGCCCTCGGTAACGTCGCCCTTGAGCATTTCCTTCGCCAACTGGTTTTCGATCGACTGCCTGATCTGCCGACGCAGTTCGCGCGCACCGAACTCGGGACGGTAGCCGACGTCCGCGAGATGATCGACGACGGATTCGTCGAACTCCAGCACGACGTCCTGGCTGTGCGCGAGGCGCTGCACCTGATCGAGCATCAGCCGAACGATCTGGCGCACCTCATCGCGGCCGAGCGAGGAAAACAGAATGATGTCGTCGATCCGGTTCAGGAACTCGGGCCTGAAATGCTGGCGCAGCACGCTCATCACGCCATTCTGAACCGATGCGTCCGCATCGCTCGCGTTGGTCGTGAATCCGAGCGTCGCGCGCTTCTGACCGGCGATCACGTCAGAGCCGAGATTGCTCGTCGCGATGATCAGCGTGTTGCTGAAATCGACCACGCGGCCTTTGCCGTCGGTCAGGCGCCCGTCGTCGAAGACTTGCAGAAGCACGTTGTACACATCGGGATGCGCCTTTTCGATCTCGTCGAGCAGGATCACGCTATAAGGCCGACGCCGCACGCGCTCCGTCAATTGCCCGCCTTCGTCATAGCCGACATAACCCGGCGGCGAGCCGATGAGCCGCGACACCGCGTGACGCTCCATGTACTCGCTCATGTCGACGCGCAGCATGGCGTCTTCATCGCCGAAGACGACTTCCGCCAGCGCTTTCGCAAGCTCCGTCTTGCCCACACCCGTCGGCCCGAGGAACAGGAACACGGCGATCGGCCGGTTGCGGCCCTGCAAGCCGGTACGTGCGCGCCGCACCGCGTCCGACACCGCAACGACCGCTTCTTGCTGCCCGATCACCCGCTTGTGCAGGCGCTCTTCCATCTGCAGCAGACGGGCACGCTCCTCCTCGGTCAGTTGAGTCACGGGAATGCCGGTGATCGTCGCGACGATCTCGGCGACGTGCGCGACCGTCACCGTCGACGTGTTCGTGCCGACGCGCTGCTTCCAGCTATCCGTGGCATCGCCGAGTTGCTTTTCCTTCTGCGCGATCTCGCTGTCCAAAGCATGCGCGCGGTCGAACTGCTTGCGCGATGCCGCATAGTCCTGTTCGCGTCGCAATTGCGCGAGCTCCGACTCCAGTTCGAGGATATCGGCGGGGCGCGATGTGGCCGACAGATTCACGCGCGCCGCGGCCTGATCGACGAGATCGATCGCCTTGTCAGGCAGAAAGCGCCCCGTGATATAGCGATCCGACAGTTCCGCCGCGCCGACGATCGCATCGTCCTGGATCGTGACCTTGTGGTGCGCTTCGAGCCGGTCGCGCAGTCCACGCAGGATATTGATGGTCTGCGCGACGGTCGGCTCCGCGACCAGCACCGGCTGAAAGCGCCGCTCGAGCGCCGCGTCCTTTTCGATGTGCTTCTGATACTCGGCAAGCGTGGTCGCCCCGATCATGTTCAGCTCGCCGCGCGCCATCGCCGGCTTGAACACGTTGGCGATATCCAGTCCGCCTTCGCCGCCGCCCTGCCCCGCGCCGACGATGGTATGCACTTCATCCACGAACAGCAGCAGCTTCTCGCGATTCGCGGTGATTTCATCGACGACCTGCTTCACGCGCTCCTCGAACTCGCCGCGATACTTCGCGCCCGCAACCAGCGAGTTGATGTTCAGCTCGACGAGGCGCTTGTCGCGGAGCGACTCGGGCACATCGCCGTTGACCATGCGCTGCGCGAGCCCTTCGACGACCGCGGTCTTGCCCACACCCGGCTCGCCGATCAGCACCGGATTGTTCTTGCGCCGGCGCGCGAGCACTTCGACCATGGTTTCGATTTCGCGCGCGCGTCCGATCACGGGGTCGAGATGCCCTTCACGTGCGAGCGCGGTGAGATCGCGGCTGAACTTGTCGAGATGCGGCGTGCGTGACGGCGGCCCGTCGCCGCGCGGCGGTCCGCCCGCGCCGACCGTCTGCGCGGTCTGCTGCCTGAGCGCCTGCTGATCGACACCGAGCTTGCCGAGCAATTGGCCCGCGAAGCTGTCGGGTACATCGGCAAGGCCGATCAGCAAATGCTCCGGCGCGACGTAGCTATGCCGCAGCTGACGCGATGCGAGAAAAGCGCGGTCGAGCGCGCTCTTCAGACGAGGCGACACGGCGATCATGCCGTCCGGCGGCGGGCTCGCGCGCTCGCGGCGTTGCGCGTTGGCGTCGATGAAGCCGCGGACTTCGGCCGCATCGATGCCGATGCTCTTGAGAATCGACTCGATGACGGCGTTGTTTGCAAGCTCGTAGAGCAGATGTTCCGTGTCGACCTGCGAGCAGCCGGATTGCACTGCGCGCTCGGCGGCGCGCATCAGCATCTCTTTCGCGCCGTCGCTGAAGTATCGGTCGATGTTCGCGCCTTCGTTTTCGTTGCGCCGCACACCGGCATCGCGCGGTTCTTGCTGTGCGGCACTTTCGGGCGCGGACGCCTCGCCGGGCGCGCCGCCCATGAACAGCGATTCGAGCGGCGAGAGCGCGCGCTGGTGCCGCGTGAGCTGCGCATAGTGAAAATCGCACACGTCGATGACGTGACGGCGGCCGTTGCGCAGCACTGCGAGGCGCACGGTCGCGGGCCGTGCGCCGCATACGTCGCACAAGTGAGCCATATTCGTCTCCTAGGTCGTGGCAGGGCACGCCGCCCCGGAGAGGAATTTGCTGCAACCGTTGTTCCTGCGCCCGGCGGAACGACGATTGCTATTCGCCCGTCTAGTTTTTCGCGAGGAACAGCTCAGCGACGACAGAGCGAAGCCAGCGGTTTCCCGCTTCGTCGTGATACTTCGCATGCCAATGCTGCCGTACCGCGAACTTCTCTACCGGGAACGGGCAAGAGTGAACCGCAAGGCCATTCACTTTTGCCAAGGTTTCTCCAATGTTTCGCGGCAGCGTCGCGATCAGGTCGGTTGATTTGACAATCGATCCAAGCCCAAGCATTCCCGGAAGCTCCAGCACGACATCACGTTCGATTCCATCGCGCAATAATGCCTGTTCGAGTAACTGCGCACCCGTGCCTGCGGCGATGATGACGTGCCCTTCGCTGCGGTATTGCTTCAGTGTCAGCTTCGCGCGGACGCGCGGATGGTCCGGGTTGGCGAGACACACCCAATCCTGCATATAGAGCTGTTGCTGATACATTCCGCCGCCGAGCCACGGAACATGACCGATCGCCAGATCGGCCTCGCCAGATTCGAGCGCGCGCTCGGTGTTGCCGTCGATCCGCGCCGCCTCCAGACGGATGCCCGGTGCCTTGGCGCGCACATAGGCCAGCATCCGCGGAAGCAAGGTGATATGACTCGCGTCGGTCATGCAGATGCGAAACCGTCGCTTCGCCGTGACCGGATCGAAAGAAATCTCCCACGACGAGAATCTGCGAAGCGACTCGAGGATTTCCCTGCACGGACCGATCAGCGCATCCGCCTGAGGCGTGGGCGTCATGCCGCCTGGCGTGCGAATGAAAAGGGGATCCTGCAGATGTTCGCGCAAGCGCGCGAGCCAGATGCTAACGGTCGGTTGGGCCTGTCCAAGCTGCTCCGCTGCACGCGTGACGCTGCGAACGTCATAGAGCAGATCGAAGAGCTGAAGCAGCTTGAGGTCGGGCAGATCGGGCGTGGTCATGCATCCATTGTAGAACGCAATGTCGCTCTTGTGACCATTGCATCAGAGATGACGCACACCGGACCTGACTTTGTTTGTCACGCTGCCGCGGACACCGCCGCGCGCAGACCAAGGGAATAGCTTTCGATACCGAACCCGCATATCTGCCCCTTGACGATTTCCGCGAACACCGAATGATGACGGAAAGCCTCGCGTGCATGGATGTTCGACATATGAATCTCCACGACGGGCACGGTCAGAATGGCGAGTGCATCGCGGATGCCGTAACTGTAATGCGTCCATGCGCCCGCATTGATGAGCACGCCATCGACCTTGTCGGCAAACGCCTGATGGATGCGTTCGCACATGTCGCCCTCGCTGTTGCTCTGATAGCTTTCGACCGTTACGCCGAGTTGATTCGCGAGCGCCTGCAATTTCTCATCGATGTCGGCGAGCGTGGCCGTGCCGTACTGAACGGGATCTCGCTTGCCGAACATGTTGTGGTTGACACCATGCAGCATAAGAAACGTTTTCATTCTTTCGTCCGAGTCAAATTGCAGACCGTTAATGTTCATTCCACCGATGTCTTCTCGACCGCTGCGCCTCTTTTCGCCGGATCAATCGAGCGGAACGGTCAGCCGCTCGATGAGCGCGCGCGTTTCTGGACGCACGCCCCGCCACCACGCGAACGCCTCCGCAGCCTGCTCGACCAGCATGCCCACGCCGTCAGCGATACTTTCCACCCCTGCATCGCGCGCCAGCCGCAAGAAAGGCGTGAGCCCCTTCCCGTAAGCGAGTTCATAGGCGCTTCCGCCGGCGCTGAAGACACTCGCTGGCACCGGCGGCAGTTGCCCGGTCAGGCTCGCGGATGTCGCGTTGATGACGAGGTCGAAGCGCCCCAGTGCCGCCAGGTCCGCATACCCGCACGCGGTGAGCGATCCGCCAGCAGTGTTCGATCGGGCGACCTGTTCGACAAGCGCACGCGCCTTGTCCACATGCCGGTTGGCGACGACGAGCTCGGCAGGCCGTGCCGCGACGAACGGCAGCAGCGCGCCGCGCGCAGCGCCGCCCGCGCCGAGGATCAGCACGCGCTTGCCGACCATCGGCTGATGCAGGTTGACTTCGATGTCGCGCACGAGTCCGACGCCATCGAAGTTTTCGGCGATGATTCGGCCGCCCTCGAACTTCATCGCGTTGACCGCGCCCGAGAGCTGCGCTCGTTCGCTGCGCTCATCGGACATGGCGAATGCAGCGAGTTTGAACGGCGCGGTCACGTTCATGCCGCGGCCGCCCGCTGCAATGAAGCGCTTGACGCTATCGGAGAAGCCGCTGGCAGGTTCCACAGGCCCTTCGATGGCCCCATAGCTCATGTCCTGGCCGGTCTCTTGCGCGAAGAAGCCGTGGATCAACGGCGACTTCGTGTGCCCGATCGGATTGCCGATGACCGCGTATCGATCGCTCATCATGCCCCCGGCTTCGAGAACAGCACGCCGTCGGTCTGCATCGCATCGATCTCGGCCGCGCTGAAGCCCAGCGACCGCGCGACTTCCTCGTTGTGTTGCCCGAGATCGGGGCCGACCTCGCGAATCGACGTATCGCAGTCCGAGAAGCGAAACGGCAGGTTCGGCAGACGCAGCGTGCCCAGACGCGGATGCTCCTGTTCGATCACCATGCCGCGCGCGACGATCTGCGGATCGGCCACGACCTCGTCGATGCGTTGCACCTTCGCGCAAGGCACATCGACGCTGTCCAGCAGCGCGAGCACATCGGCGACGTTGCGTGCAGCGACCCACGGCTTCACGACCGCGAGAATGGCCTCGCGGTTCGCATTGCGCCCGTTCAGGCTGTGCAGCCGCGCATCGGTCGCGAAGCCCGCGGGGCCGCCATTTTGCTCGACGGCCGCGGCGAAGCGCTTCCACGACTCGTCGACCTGCGCGGCGATGACCAGGTCGCCATCGTTTGCGCGGAACACGCCGTATAAAGTCGATGTCGGCATGTCATGGCCGGTCTGCTCGGGGACCACGCCCTGCATCGTGTAGCACTGGACGGCATATTCGTGCATCGAGAACAGCGTATCGTACAGCGCCATGTCGATATGCTGGCCGCGTCCGCTCTTCACGCGGCCGAGCAAGGCAGCGTTGATCGCGGCCACCGCATGAATGCCGGTGTACATGTCGCCGAGCGAAATCCGCATGAGCGGCGGTGGTTCCCCCGGGTTGCCGATCATCTGCATGATGCCGCTCTTCGCTTCCGCGATCAGCCCAAAGCCTGCGCGATGCGCGTCCGGACCCGTGTGACCATACGCCGAGATCGAGCAATAGACGAGACCCGGATTGCGCTCGGAGAGCGCGGCATAGCCGAGGCCGAGCTTATCCAGCGCACCGGGGCGATAGTTCTCGATGAACACATCCGCCGAATCGCACAGGCGCTGCATGAACGCCTTGCCCCGCGGATCTTTCATGTCGACGCTCACGCCGCGCTTGCCCATGTTCAACTGGAGGAAGTAGGCGCTTTGCTGGTCGTCGAGGATCGTCGCGTGCTGGCGGCCTGCATCGCCGCTGCCGGGACGCTCGACTTTGATGACTTCGGCGCCGAGCGCGGCGAGACAGCGTCCGACATAGGGACCGGCGAGAAAGTGGCTGTAGTCGACGACGCGAAAGCCTTCGAGGGGACGGGCTTGCATCAGTAGGCTCCCGGACGGCGCGGGACCATCAGACGATGCTCGCCGCGTTGAACGACTTCGCCGTTCTGGTTGATCAGTTCGGACGGCAACACGACGATGCCCCAGCCCGGACGGCTCTTGCTCGCGCGCATGGACGTCACGCGAAACTTCACATGCAGCACGTCGTTGACCTTGATCGGCAGCACGAAGTCCCACGTCCAGCCGAGCGACATGCCCGGCAGGAAGCGATAGTCGCTCTGTGTCTTGAGGCCATCGGCGATCGACAGCCCGAACAGGCCATGCGCGACGATCGACCCGAAGTGGCTCGCGTTGGCATAGTCCTCGTCGACATGCACCGGCGTATGGTCGCCCGTGAGATCGGCGTAAGCGAGAATGCGTTCCTTCGTGACGGTGTAGGTCGGGCTGACGCACGCGTCGCCTTCCTGCGCATCGTCCCAGTATTTCTCGGTGATGTTGATGGTGCTCATGCTCACGCGTCCGCGCGTGGATTGATCGACAGCGCCTGCGCGACGCATGTGGCGGGTCTTGCCTGAATGAGTTCGACGGCGAGCCCGTCGGGCAGACGCAGCCAGTTGCGGCCCTGCGTCATCTCCGTGACGCCGAACGGCTGCGCGGCGGCGAGCGCGGCTTCGAGGTCCTCGCACATCACGCCCAGATGCGCGAGCCGGCCTTCGGGACCGTCGTAAGTCGGATCGCTGATGAACTGGAGTCCGCCGAGTGTCCAGTACTGACGCGGCTCGTCGCGCGGGCCGTCCACTTCGCGCATGGTCATGCCGAGCACTTCTTCGAAGAAGCGAATGTGCCAGTGGATATCCTTCACCCAGATCGCGACGTGTTCGAGATAGGCTTTGGTTGCGCTCATGCCGCGCGCTCCTCATTCTGGCGGTCGGTCATGCCACGCTCGATGCCTTTTATGCACGCCACGAGCGTCGAATTCACCGGCGTCGGCACGCCGAGCCGTTCGCCCCATCGCACGACCGCGCCGTTGATGAAGTCGATTTCGGTGACGGACGACTTCTCCAGGCTTTGCAGCATGGAGGTCTTGAACGCGGCCGGCAGTCCTTCGGCGGCCATGTTCCAGGCGTCTTCCGCACGCGTGATGGAAAGTTCGATACCGGCCGCCTTCGCCGCGGCCATCGCTTCCTCGATGGCGGCAAGCGAGGTCGCCTTCAGCACCGGTTCGCTGTAAAGCTGCCCATACGTCAAACGCGTGATGCCTGTGATGGCACCGGTCGCGACGTTGATCAGCAGCTTGTCCCACATCGTGCCGAGGATGTTGTCGCTGACCGTGGTCGTGAGCCCCGCGCTGTCGAACGCTTCCGCCACGGCTTGGGCGCGAGGCGTCACGCGGCCGTCGAGTTCGCCGATGATGGTGATCTTTCCGGTTACGCCGGACTGGATGTGTCCCGGTGCGCGCAACACGCCACCGACGTAGGTCTTGCCCGCAAGCACGCGCTCGCGTCCGACGATATCGCTCAGCACGTCTTCGTGACCGAGGCCGTTCTGAAGGGACAGCACGAGGGTCTCGGGGCCGATGAGGTCGAGCGCGCCGCGCATCGCCGAATCGGTGTGGAAGGATTTGACCAGTACGATCACGACGTCCACCGGCCCGACGTCGGCGGGGTTCATCGTCGCGCGCACCTTGACGCGGCGCGTGCCGCGTTCGTCGTCGACTTGCAGGCCGTCGCGGGACATGGCCTCTACGTGCGCCGCGAACTTGTCGACGAGCCACGTCTCGTGACCCCCTTCGGTCAACGCGGCGCCGATGGCGCAGCCCAGCGCGCCCGCGCCCAGAAATGCGATCTTCATACATGTCTCCTCGAATGGAGACGAAGATACGATTCCGCGCACACTCTGGCAATGCAATGAATGCAATAGCGATATTGCCTATGGCAATTCAGATGTGGACTGAGCTATTCGGTAAGGGAAAGTACCAGGACGCTCGGTGCGGTTTTGTACCGGACGACGAGACGTCCGGCATATCGGACGCTTCAGCTGGGAATGATGCGAAGCGTCTTCAAACGATCGAATAGCGCAATGAAAGAGTCGGGCGTGCTTTGATAGTCGAGAAAGCCTGCCTTACGGCTCTTGCTCATATCGGTGAGCACCTCCATGGGCCGCCCCAGATCGGCGTCCGTGTGCCACCAGGACGCGAGCTTGCCGATATCGGCTTCGGCAAGATGGTGGCGCGCGGCGATTTCACGCCACGCCTCGCCCGCATCCTGCATGCGATCTTCGAGCGGACGCATCGTGCCGTCGAATTCCACCGGCTCCATTCCGAAGTAATTCGCGACGAGCGACCACATCCACTTCCAACGGAACACGTCGCCGTTGACCACGTTAAATGCTTCGTCGCGGGCGTTCGGTGACGTCGCCGCCCATTCCAGATGACGCGCCAGCAGGCGGGCATCCGTCATGTCGGTAAGGCCGTTCCATTGGGCTGCGGACCCGGGAAATATGAACGGCGCGCCGCTCGCCTTGCAGAGCGTCGCGTACACCGCGAGTGTCACGCCCATGTTCATCGCATTACCGACCGCGAAGCCGATGACCGTATGCGGACGATGAACGCTCCAGCCGAAACCGAACTGCCTGGCGGCGTCGAACAGTCGATCCTCCTGCTCGTAGTAGAAGTTATCGACGTCCTGCCGCCCCTGCTCCTCGCGAAACGGCGTCAGCGGCACGCTGCCCTTCGCATAGGCTTCGAACGGCCCCAGATAGTGCTTGAGCCCTGTGACGAGCGCAGCGTGCTTCAGCGTGCCGGAAGGTCCGAGCGCCTCGAGTACATGACGAACCATCGCGCCGTTGACGCGGATATTTTCCTGCTCCGTCGCCTGTCGCGACCATGCCGTGAAAAACACATGCGTGAATTGCTTCCCGCTCAACGCGCGCTGCACCGATTCGGCCGATGTGAGATCCGCCGTAATCGATTCGACACCGTCACGCAAGGCGGAACGTCCGCGCGAGAGTCCGGTGATGTGCCAGTCGCCGGATGCGAGCAGATGGTCGGCCAGATTGCCGCCGACGATGCCGGTGGCTCCGATGATGAGTGCTCTTTTGTCCATGATGTGAATGGTTCGCCTTTCCAGGTACGTGCGCAGTGACGCGCGTTATCGATCGACATAGGGTCGACCGAAAAGCCCTGCATTGGTTTCATGCCGATGCGAACGAGCGGCAAGGCTCGTCGGCCGTTTCGGGCGACGCGCATCATTCATCGATGACCCAGGCGGCGCGATACGTCGATGTCGGCGGCGCTCCGCGATTCGCGTCGTGTTCAGCGCAACTGCGCCGCACTGCCCGTTGCGGCTTCGAACATGTGATGCCTCAGAAGCGCCATGGTATCCGCCTGTTGGCTGCTGAACTCGGCGCCTATCAGGACGCCGCCGTCGACGCGCCTGACATTGCGCGCGATGCAGTTGAACACGACCGCGTGAGACTTACCTCCGGCGCGCAGGCGCAGTCCTAACCGGAAGTGTTCGGCGACGTTGACGAGGGCGTCGGAGGCACGGAAGGCGACTCCGCCCAGACTCACGTTCGTGACCGAAATGTCGAACCCGGCGGCGATACAGTCGTTTCTAATGAGCCGTCCCGGCATCTCCGTCGAAACGCGCACATGGTTGCGCACGACCTGAGTCTTCACGGACTCGGGCCATGCGAGATAGATGACGCGTACCGGCGTCTCGCTTCGTCCGATCACGGTGCTGCGAAACTGATGGATGTGACGCCCTCTGAGCGCACTGCAAGCGACCTCGGCGCCGGTTTCGAACAACTCGTGTCCGTCCGTAGCGGTCACGAGCAGCGCGCGGCCGGTAATGGAACCAACGAAGTCGGTCTGACAACGAAGCGTTCCGCTTCCGTCGACCGTCACCTGGATGCTGTCCAGCGTCTTCGGCAGCATTCCAGTGTTCGCTATGGGCTCGTCGAGGATGGCCTCGCCCGATTCCTCTTCATGTTTGGCAGTCGAGATGAGTATTCCGGCTGGCCGGGGTGCGCTTTCGCTCGATGCACTCGTCACCGCATCCTCGCTGCGCAAGCCCCCGGCCGCCAGAATCCGGTCGCGCTGGCTCTCCGACTGAACCCGATATCCTCGCGCCAAAAGGAGCTTGCCGGCTGCGGAATACACGGCGAACGGAAGCGGCGTACCAATTTGCAGTTCGCGGGCGGTGATCTTGACGAGGGCCATGTCCGTTGCCCCGAGACATCGCGGACCACCGCGGCGCTGGGACGCATCAGTTTTGGAAGCGCTAACTTAACGCTCGGCGCACCGGCCTGACGTGCGCCGTCGCACAATTGTCTGCAGAAAGCGGCTTCGCGGCGGTTTCTGCCATGCGAGGATCGCCGGCCTGCCAATCATGCGAAGACTGTCTCCAGCGTGATCGGCAAATCCCGTACGCGTTTGCCCGTCGCATGCCAGATCGCGTTGGCGACCGCCGCCGCGACGCCGACCACGCCGATCTCCCCCACGCCCTTCGCGCCGAGCGGATTCACGATGTCGTCATGCTCGTCGACGAAGAACACATCTATGTCGTGGATGTCCGCGTTCACCGGTACGTGGTATTCGGACAGGTTGTGGTTCATCTGCCGGCCGAGCTCGTGGTCGAACTGCCCGTGCTCGTGCAACGCCATGCTGATGCCCCAAACCACGCCGCCCGATATCTGACTCGCCGCCGTCTTCGGATTGACGATGCGTCCTGCCGCCACCGCGCTGACCACGCGCGTCACGCGCACCGTGCCGAGCGCGGCATCGACGCGCGCTTCGACGAATACCGCCGAGTGCGTGGCAATGGAATACGACTGCTGCCTGTCGTGCGGCGTGACCGTTACCTGCGCGTCGAGCGTGTCGAGGCCGGCGCGCGTCATCAGTTCCCGCAGCGACACGCGTTGCGCCTTGCCCTCGCCGCAAACGACGTATTCGCCGTCGAGTTGCATCGTGTCGGGCTGCGCGCGAGCGAACGCATCGCCGCCGTGTTCGGCCGCGAGCGCCGTCAGCTTCCCGCGCAAACGCGTACAGGCCGCGTGCACCGCGCTGCCGACCGATGACACTGTCCACGATCCGCCTTCGAGCGGCGCCTTCGGCAGACGGCTGTCGCCCAAACGAAAATCGACGTGCTCGAGCGGCACGCCGAGCGCATCGGCGGCGAGTTGCGTCATCACCGTGTAGGTGCCGGTGCCGATGTCCGCCGTGGCGCTCGCCACGACGACACGTCCGTCCGCCCCGATTTGCGCGAGCGCGGAAGCCTCGTTCTGCATCGCGTCCCAGATGCCCGTCGCCATGCCCCAGCCGACGAGCTCGTTACCCTCGCGCATCGAACGCGGCGCGAGCGGGCGCCTGTCCCAGCCGAAGCGCGCGGCGCCTTCTTCGAAGCACTGACGCAGCGCCTTGCTGGAGAACGGCAGGTTCTTGTTCCCGTCGCGCTCCGCGTAGTTGATGAGGCGCAACTTCAGCGGGTCCATGTCGAGCGCCTCGGCGAGCTCGTCCATCGCCATTTCGAGCGGAAAGAGCCCCTGCGCTGCGCCCGGCGCGCGCATGTCGGCGGGCGTCGGCACGTCGAGCTTGCTCACCTTGTAGTCCATCCGCACGTTGTCGCACGCGTAGAGCTGTCCGGCCCAGTTCACCATGACATCGCAATAGTCCTCGTATTGCGAGGTTTCCGACACCGCCTCGTGGATGACCGCCTGCAGTTTGCCGTCGCGATTCGCGGCGAGCGCGACGCGTTGCAGGCTCATCGGCCGATGCGCGAAGGTGAACATCTGCTGCCGCGTCAGCACGAGACGCACGGGCCGCTTCAGATCGCGCGCGGCCATGACGGCAAGCGGCAGATGATATTGCGGACGCAGCGCCGAGCCGAACGCGCCGCCGACGAACGGCGAGACGACTTCGAGCGCGTCGTCGTCGAAGCCGAAGAGCTTCGTCAGATACTGCTTCGTGTTGAGCACGCCCTGCGTCTTCTCGTACACGACGAACTTGCCGGAGGCTTCGGGAATCACCGTGCAGCCGTGCAATTCGATCGGGTTGTGATACTCGGCCGGCGTCGAATAGCGGCTGTCGATTTTCACGGCGGCTGCGGCAAGCGCGCCGTCGGCATCGCCGCGAGGCGGCGGCGGAGGCTCGAAGCCGCCCTTTTCGGTCGATGGCGGATAGCTCTCGGCTTCCACCTCGCGCAGATCCGTGCAGTGGCTGCTTCGCTCGTAGGTGACTTCGATCAGCGAAGCGGCATGACGCGCCAGTTCATGGCTTTCCGCGACGACGAGCGCGACCGGCTGGCCGCTGTACCAGATGCGGTCGTCCCAGAGCGGCCGAAACGGCATGCCGCCCGGCGCGGACTGGTCCTGCCACGCCGCGTCGCGCAGCGGCAGTTCGGGCCGGTTCTCGTGCGTGAGCACCATCAGCACGCCCGGCAATTCCAGCGCGCGCCGCGACTCGATCGACACGATGCGCCCGCTCGCGATGCGGCTCGGGAGCACGAAGCCGTAGGTCATTGCATCGGAAAAAAATTCGGCTGCGTAGCGGGCCTCGCCCGTCACCTTCTTCCTGCCGTCGACCCGGCTGACGGGCTTGCCGCTGACATGCGCGCCCCGTTCGGCGATGCGTTCCAGTTCGTTTGGAAAGTTCATGATGCGTCGTCCTCTCTGGCGGCGAGGCTGATCCCCGATGCCTGCTCGAAAGCGCGCTCGATGGCGCGCGCGGTCAGTTCGATCTTGAATGCGTTGCCGGGCAGGCCGCGCGCGTCGCGCATCATCGCGCTCGCGAAATCGCGCACCGTCGTAGCGTCGAGCGTCTTGCCCCGCAACGCGGCTTCGGCATCGCGATCGCGCCACGGCTTGTGCGCCACGCCGCCGAGCGCGCAGCGGACCGCTTCGATGCGCGTGCCGTCGAGCTTGAGCGCGAGCGCGACCGACACCAGCGCGAACGCGAACGACGCGCGGTCGCGTACCTTGACGTAGGCGTAGCGATCGGCGAAGCCCTCGGCGGGCAACGTGACAGCGACGATGATCTCGTCGTCGCGCAGGTTCGTATCGATATGCGGCGCATCGCCGGGAAGCCGGTGAAACGCGTCGAACGGCACGACGCGCTCGCCTTCGCCGCCTGTCACGCGCACGGAGGCGTCGAGCGCGGCGAGCGCCACGCACATATCGGACGGATGAACGGCGATGCAATGCTCGCTCGCGCCGAGAATGGCATGAATGCGGTTGACGCCATTCATCGCGCCGCAGCCGCTGCCGGGCCGGCGCTTGTTGCATGGCGTGGCGGTGTCGTAGAAATAGTGACAACGCGTGCGCTGCAGGAGATTGCCGCCGACCGTCGCGACATTGCGAATCTGCGCCGAAGCGCCGGACAGAATCGCCTTCGACAGCAGCGGGTAGCGCGACTGGATGCGTTCGTCGTAGGCCACGGCGCTGTTCGTGGCGAGCGCGCCGATTTCGATGCCACCGTCCGCGCTCGGCTGAATCGCCGCTATCGGCAGGCGGCGGATATCGACGAGCCGCTCGGGACGCGCGACGCCTTCCTTGATGAGATCGACGAGATTGGTGCCGCCCGCGAGAAACGGCGCCGACGGTGCGCGGTGCGCTTCGAGCGCCGCGGAGACATCGTTCGCGCGCGTGTAGGAGAACCGGTTCATGAGTGCGTCTCCCCGTTCTCGACGGCGGTCTCATCGACGCCGTTCGCGCTCGATACTTGCAGAATCGCCTGCACGATGTTCAGATACGCGCCGCATCGACAGATGTTTCCGCTCATCGCCTCGCGCACTTCCGCGGCGTCGTGTGCATGTCCTTCCGCGAGCATGCCGACCGCCGAGCAGATCTGGCCCGGCGTACAGTAGCCGCACTGGAACGCGTCACAGTCGATGAACGCCTGCTGCATCGGATGCAGCGTGTCGCCGCTCGCGAGCCCTTCGATTGTCGTGATTTCCGCGCCGTCGTATGAAACGGCGAGCGCGAGACACGTATTGATGCGCTGGCCATCGACGAGCGCGGTGCAAGCGCCACACTGCCCGTGGTCGCAGCCCTTTTTCGTGCCGGTGAGCTGGCACCGCTCGCGCAGAAGATCGAGCAGCGTCGTCCACGGCTCGATGTCGAAGGTCTGCGTCCCGCCGTTGATCGAGAGCGTACAGGCGACGCGCTGCGCATGCGGCGCGCCCACGTCCAGGGCCGTCGCAGTCGGTGTGGTGTTCATGGAATCTCCTTTCTGGAATGCTGATTGCCAGCATGCCGCGTGCCGCGGAGCCAAACGCCGTCACGGCGTGGCCGGACAGTGCAAGACCCCGTATTGAGATTCTTGCGAAAGGCGACCGCGTACTTCGTAAAAGGATTGCGGTGAATACGCCGAGCCGATGAGCACCGTTCGACGGCTAGACGATCCCATCGAGCAGTTCGTCGTGCAGCTCGCGCAGGACCTCCACGAACGCGGATGCAAGCCGCTCACGCGGCCGATGCGGCGGAAACAGCAGATACGTCGGAAAGCGCGTGACCGGCTGAAACGGCCGGATGACGATGTCCGGTCCGACGAAGTCTCGCGCCACGATCGGATGCGCGAGCGTCACGCCCATGCCGTGCCGAACCATCTCGCAGCACATGGCCGTGTATTGCGCCTCGATGGCCAGCACGCGCTGCACGCCCGCGCGCTGAAAGACTTCATCCATCACGGCGCGCGTGCCATCGCCGTGACAGAGCGAGATGAACGATTCGCCTTCGAGATCCTTCGGCCGAATGTTGCGCTTCGCCGCGAGCCGATGATTCGCCGGCATCACACACACGGCGGCCACGTTCGATAACTGCTCGACCTCGCAATCGGACGCTTCGCTCACATACACCGCGACCCCGAGATCGCAAAAGCGCGATGCCGTCCAGTGATTCACCGTCCCCGACGTATTGACATGCAGCGAGACCGTCACGTCGGGAAACAGCGCATGAAATCGCTTGATCGCATGGGGCACGAGCGTCATGCCGGCCGATGGCATCGCCGCGATGCGCAACCGCCCGCTGCCGAGATTGCGGATCTGCGCCGCCGCATTCGCAAGACCCTGCAAGCCGACGAACGCGCGCTCCACTTCACGAAAGAACGCGGTGCCTTCGCTGGTCGGAATCAGACGCACGCCGCTGCGCTGGAAAAGCTGCAAACCGGTGTCGCGTTCGAGTTGCGAAATGAGCCGGCTGACGTTCGGCTGCGATGTGAAGAGTGCCTTGGCCGCGGCCGTCATCGACCCGGAAACCATGACCGCGCGAAACGCCTCGATGTGCTTCAGGTTCATGCGCGCTTTCCCTTAAGTAGTCACCATGACACGATGAAATGTATATCAACCATGTATAGGTAGGTATTTTATTTGTATTGGACGATATGAATTGACAGCGCGACACTCGATCCGTCGATGGGCCAGATGTCTTCCAAATCCCACCCGCCCACGCCCCCGCAATGGAGATCCTCGTCATGAAAAAAGCGTTGCATCGCCGTCCGTCCGCTCTTCCCGCACGTCGCGTCATCGCCGCTCTCGCGTTCTCGGCGGCCGTTGCCGCGCCGATGCTCGCGCAGGCCGACACGACGCTGTACGTCGCCAATGTCGGCGGTTCGAACGAACAGTTGTATCGGCAGAAAATCATTCCGGCGTTCGAGAAGGCGCACAACGTGAAGGTCGTCTATGTGGCGGGCAATTCGAGCGACACGCTCGCGAAGTTGCAGGCGCAAAAGGGCCATCAGCAGATCAATGTCGCGGTGATGGACGACGGCCCGATGTATCAGGCCATGCAGATGAACCTGTGCGCGAAGCTCGACGACGCGCCCATCATGAACGACGTGTATCCGCTCGCGAAACTCGGCCCGACGGCGATCGGCGTCGGCATGGTGGCGACGGGCATCGGCTATAACGAAGAAGCGTTCAAGAAGGCCGGCCTGCCGCCGCCGGACTCGTGGAAAGTGCTCACCGATGCGCGCATCAAGGGCAAGCTCGGCGTTCCGCCGATCACCAACACTTACGGCCTGCATACCCTCGTGATGCTCGCGCGTCTCTCGGGCGGCGGCGAGAAGAACATCGACCCCGGCTTCACGGCGATGACCAAGCAAGTCGCGCCCAATGTGCTCTCGTGGGCCCCGACGCCCGGCGAAATGGATGGCCAGATGCAATCCGGCGACGTGATTCTCGCGCCCTACGGCAGCGGTCGCGCGGTCGCGTTGCAGAACACCGGGTTTCCGCTCAAGTTCGTCTATCCGAAGGAAGGCGCGGTCGCGCTGCAAGTGGCGGCGTGCGTGCTCGCGGAAAACGCGCAGCCCAAGCTGTCGCAGGAATTCGTTCAATACTTGCTGACGCCCGAAGTGCAACTGCTGCAAGCGCAGAACATCGGTCTCGGGCCGGTCAACAAGACCGTGAAGCTCGCGCCGGAAGTCGCCGCGCGCGTGCCTTACGGTCCCGAGCAGGTGTCGAAGCTCACCGCCGTCGACTGGGCGACGATCAACCAGCATCGCACGGAATGGACGGAACGCTGGAACCGTTCGGTCGAGCGCTAAAGCCGCGCATCCGCATCTGTCGAAGGAGTCACGCGCATGGCATTCCTGACGCTTCAGGGCATCTCCAAACGCTACAGCGATTTCACGGCGATCGAACATGTCGATCTGTCCGTCGAACGCGGCGAATTTCTCTCGCTGCTCGGTCCGTCCGGCTGCGGCAAGACCACGACACTGCAGATGGTCGCGGGCTTCGTCACGCCGACGAGCGGCCGCATCCTGCTCGATGGCCGCGACATCACCAACGAGCGCCCGGAGAAGCGCGGCATCGGCGTGGTGTTTCAAAGCTACGCGCTGTTTCCTCACATGACGGTGGCGGGCAACGTCGGCTTCGGGCTGGAGATGCGCAAGGTGAAGCGCCGCGAGCGCGAAGAGCGCATCGAGGAGGCGCTCGCTCTGGTGCGGCTCAAGGGCCTCGGGCATCGCTATCCGAAGGAACTGTCGGGCGGGCAGCGGCAGCGCGTGGCGATTGCGCGCGCCATCGCCATGCAGCCGGAACTGTTGCTGCTCGACGAGCCGATGTCCAATCTGGACGCGAAGCTGCGCGAGGAAATGCACATCGAATTGCGCGCGATCCAGAAGCGTCTCGGCATCACGACGATCCTCGTCACGCACGATCAGGTCGAAGCGATGACCATGAGCGACCGCATCGCGGTGATGCATGGCGGCAAGATCGCGCAACTCTCCACGCCCTACGATGCGTACGAGCGTCCGGCGACGCCCTTCGCTTCGACCTTTCTCGGCCGCACGAATGCGTTCGCGGGCGAAGTGCTGCAGCGCAATCCGCGTTGCGCGGTCGTGAACGTCGCCGGGACGGAACTGCATGTGCCGCACGAAGGCCGTCACGTCGATGGCGCGGTGAATGTCTATATTCGCCCGGAGAAAGTGCATCTCGCCAACGGCGATGCGCGCATCAGAGGACGTATCGCGACGCGTGTGTTCATCGGCAATCAATGGCTGCTCGAAGTGGAGACGGCGCTCGGCAAGTTGCGCATCGCGCAGCCGAACCACGGCGCGCCGCCGCCGCAAGAAGGCGACGAAGTGGGTCTCGACTGGACCGACGACGACCTGCGCGTGCTCACGCAAGACGGCAAGGAGACGCTGCATGGCCACGCTTGACGACGCTCGCCCCGGCGCTGCGCCGTGGCTCTTGTCCGGCCCCGCGCTGCTGCTGTTCACCGGCCTGCTGCTGGTGCCCTTGATCCTCACGCTCGTCCTCTCCTTCCGCGTTTTCAGCGATACGGCCGGCATCACCAGCGCGTTCACGCTGTCGAACTATTGGGAAGTCGTGAGCGACCCGTACTACGGCACGATCTTTCTGCGCACGGCGGGCCTCGCAACGGGCGTGACGCTCCTGTCGATCGTGCTCGGCGTGCCGGAGACGATCATCCTCGCGCGCATGAAGAAGCCGTGGCAATCGCTGTGTCTGCTGATCGTGCTCGGGCCGCTGCTGATCTCGGTCGTCGTGCGCACGCTCGGCTGGCAGATTCTGCTCGGCAACAACGGCGTGCTCAATAACGTGCTGCAAGCCCTGCATATCACCGAGGAACCCATCCGCCTCGTCTTCACGATGACCGGCATGATCATCGCGCTGACGCACGTGCTGGTGCCGTTCATGGTGATGTCCGTCTGGGCCAACATGCAGAAGCTCGACCCGCAAGTGGAATGGGCGGGCCGCTCGCTCGGCGGATCGCCGCTCAAGGTGTTTCGCCGCGTGGTGCTGCCGCAGATCATGCCGGGCGTGCTGTCGGGATCGATCATCGTCTTCGCGCTGTCGGCGTCGGCGTTCGCCACGCCCGCGCTCATTGGCGGACGGCGGCTCAAGGTGGTCGCGACCGCCGCCTACGACGAGTTTCTCGGCACGCTGAACTGGCCGCTCGGCGCGAGCATCGCCGTGTTGCTGCTGATCGCGAACGTGGCCATCGTGATGGGATGCAGCCGTCTCGCCGAGCGCCGCTTCAAGCACATTTTCGACTGACCGCGAGGACACGCACATGAAGCAGAACGGCCCGCTCGCGCTCGTATTCAACGCGCTTTTCCTGACTTTCATTCTCGCGCCGCTCGTCATGGTGATGCTCGTCTCGTTCACCGACAAGGGCTTCATTTCGATGCCCTTCGACGGCGCATCGTTGCGCTGGTTCCACGCGATCATCGAGAACGGCGACATCGTGTCGGCGTTCTGGCTGTCGATCAAGCTCGCGTTCGCGGCGGCGACCATCGGCGTACTGCTCGCCGTGCCGGCCGCGCTGGCGATCGCGCGTTACCGCTTTCCCGGCCGCGCCGCGCTCACGAGCTTCTTCCTCTCGCCGATGATGATTCCCGCCGTCGTGCTCGGCATCGCGTTCCTGCGCTTCCTGTCGATGCTGAACCTGTCGGGATCGTTCTGGTCGCTCGTGTGCGCGCATGTGGTGATCGTACTGCCGTATGCGCTGCGGCTCGCGCTCTCGTCGGCGGTCGGCCTGGACCGCGATGCCGAACGCGCGGCGCTGTCCTGTGGCGCGAGCCGCTTCACCGCGTTTCGCCGCGTCGTGTTGCCGATGATCCGCACCGGCGTCGCGGGCGGCTGGGTGCTGTCCTTCATCCAGAGCTTCGACGAACTGACGATGACGATTTTCGTCGCCACGCCCGGCACCACGACGCTGCCGGTCGCCATGTACAACCAGATCGCGCAGACGATCGATCCGCTGGTCGCGAGCGTCTCGGCGGTGCTGATCGTCGGCACGGTGCTCCTGATGATTCTGCTCGACCGCATGGTCGGACTCGACCGTATTCTGATCGGAGAAGCCCGATGACTTCTGCTAGTCCCGACGTACTCGTTCTCGGCGGCGGCCTCGTCGGATCCGCCGTCGCCTATGGTCTCGCCCGCGAAGGCGCGCGCGTGACCGTGCTCGATGAAGACGACGGCGGCTTGCGTGCCTCGCGCGGCAACTTCGGCCTCGTGTGGATTCAGGGCAAGGGCTACGGCCTGTCGCCGTATGCGCGCTGGTCGCGTTCGTCGGCGGTGCGCTGGCCTGCGCTCGCGGAGTCGCTTCACGCCGAATCGGGCGTCGATGTGGCGCTGCGCCAGCCCGGCGGCTTCCACTTCTGCTTCAACGACGCCGAACTCGCCGACCGCGAAAAGCGCCTTTCGACGCTGCAAGCCGAACTCGGCGATTACCCGTATCAGATCCTCACCGGCGCCGAAGTGCGCGAGCGCATTCCGCAAGTCGGGCCGAAGGTGATCGGCGCGAGCTATACGCCGATGGACGGCCATGTGAATCCGCTGAAACTGCTGCGCGGCCTTCATACGTCGATGCAGACGCGCGGCGTGCGCCTCGTTTCCGGCGAGCGCGCCGAGCGCATCGTGCCCGAAGCGAACGGCTTCGTCGTGCAGGGCAAGCGCGGCACGTATCGCGCGGGACGCGTGGTGCTGGCGGCGGGTCTCGGCAATCGCACGCTCGCACCGTTCGTCGGGCTGAATGCGCCGGTCGCGCCCAATCGCGGACAAGTGCTGGTAAGCGAGCGCGTCGCACCGTTCCTGCACTATCCGACGCTCAACGTGCGTCAGACCGACGAAGGCAGCCTGCAATTCGGCGATTCGATGGAAGAAGTGGGCTTCGACGATTTCACGACCACGCCCGTCCTCGCCGATATCGCCCGGCGTGCGGTGCGCGCCTTCCCGCTGCTGGAGCATGTGCGCCTCGTCCGCATGTGGGCCGCGTTGCGCGTCTACAGCCCCGACGGCTTTCCCGTCTATGACCAGTCGGAGCGGCATCCCGGCGCGTTCGTCGTGACCTGCCACAGCGGCGTGACGCTCGCCGCCGCGCACGCCATGCGCGTCGCCCCGTGGATTCTCGGCGCACCGGTTCCCGACGAACTGCCCACCTTCTCCGCGCGCCGCTTCGAGCACGCCAAAGAACTCATCTCCGCACATTGAGCACGCACGACATGACTTCATCGACACCTACGCTTTTCAAGCCGCTGCCGGGCGCGGACGGCGCGAGCATCGACATCTTCTTCAACGACCGGGCGCTGACCGTGCAAGGCGGACGCTCCGTCGCGGCGGCTTTGCTCGCGGCGGGCGTGTCGCGGTTTCGCGCGACGCCGGTTTCGGGCGCACCTCGCGCGCCTTACTGCATGATGGGCGCGTGCTTCGAATGCCTCGTCGAGATCGACGGCGTGCCGAGCCGCCAGAGCTGCATGGTCGAAGTGAAAGCCGGCATGCGCATCCGGTCGCAGGAAGGCGCGCGCGATCTGCCCCCTTCGATCGGCACCGATACCGCTGACGCATCGCTGGAGAACGCACATGGCCGCTGAACTCGTTTCGTCGCATGCCGAAGCTGTCGATGTCGTCGTGATCGGCGCCGGTCCCGCGGGCATGAGCGCCGCGACGCGTGCCGCGCGCGCGGGCCTCAAGACCGTGTTGATCGACGAACAGGACGCCGCCGGCGGACAGATCTATCGCGGCATCGGCCGGGCGGACGCGCGCCGCAAGGAGATTCTCGGTCCCGATTACGCGGCGGGCGGCGCGATCGCCCAGGCGTTCGCGGCATCGGGCGCGCGGCATCTGACGGGCGCGACCGTGTGGCAGGTCACGCGCGAGCGCGGCATCAACTATCTGAAGGACGGCAGGATCGGCAGCTTCGACGCCCAGCGCGTGATTCTCGCGAGCGGCGCGATGGAGCGGCCTTTCCCGATTCCCGGCTGGACGCTGCCCGGCGTGCTGACGGCGGGCGCCGCGCAAATCCTGCTCAAGAGCGCGGGCGAAGTGCCTGCCGCGCCGCCGATTCTCGCGGGATGCGGACCGCTTCTCTATCTGCTCGGCTGGCAGTACATCCGCGCGGGCGTGCCGATTCGCGCGCTCGTCGACACGACGCGCCACGAAGACCGCTGGCGCGCGAAGCGTCACATGCTGTCGGCCTTGCGCGCGTGGCCGTATCTCAGCAAAGGACTGCAGTTGATGCGCACGCTGCGCGAAGCGGGCGTGCCGATGTTCGAGGCCGCCGACGACCTGCGCGTCGAATCGCGCACCGGCGCCGACGGCGTGGAGCATGCGAGCGCGCTCGGCTTCACGACGCAGGGCGCGGCGCACCGCATCGAAGCGGACGTGATTCTGCTGCATCAGGGCGTCGTGCCGAATACGCAGTTCACGCAGGCGTTGCGCGCGACGCATCGCTGGGATAACGCGCAACTCTGCTTCACGCCGAAGACCGACGCATGGGGCGAGCTCGACGTGCCCGGCATCTTCGTCGCGGGTGACGGCGCGGGGATCGGCGGCGCGCAGGCGGCGGCCTTGCAGGGCGCGCTCGCGGGCGTCGCGGTGGCGGCGCAACTCGGCGCGATCGATACCCGCAAGCGCGATCTCGAAGCGATGGCGCTCAGGCGCGATCTCGCGGGCGCTCTGCGCATCCGTCCGTTCCTCGATTCGCTGTATCGTCCGCGCGATGTGAACCGCATTCCGAAGAACGAAACCATCGTCTGCCGATGCGAGGAAGTCACCGCGGGCGAGTTGCGCAAGTTCGTCGAGCTGGGCTGCGTCGGGCCGAACCAGGCGAAGTCGTTCGGGCGCTGCGGCATGGGACCGTGCCAAGGCCGCATGTGCGGGCTGACGGTGACGGAAGTCATCGCGGATGCGCGGCGCGTGTCGCCTGCCGAGGTCGGCTATTACCGCATTCGCCCGCCGATCAAACCGCTCACGCTCGGAGAACTCGCCGGTGAATGAAATCAGCGAAGCCGATGTGATCGTCGTCGGCGGCGGTCTGCACGGCACCAGCAGCGCGTTGCATCTGGCGAAGCGCGGCGTGAAAGTCATCGTGCTCGAAGCGGATTACGTGGCGCGTCATTCGTCGGGCGTCAACGCGGGCGGCGTGCGCACGCTCGGGCGTCCGCTGCCCGAAATTCCGCTCGCGCTGATGTCGCGCGAAATATGGCACGGCATGACCGATCTGCTGGGCGAGGATGGCGGCTTCGTGCCGTCGGGGCAACTGAAGATCGCGGAAACGGAAGCCGAGCTCGAAACCTGCCGCGAACGCGTCGCGCTTTTGGCGTCGCATGGCTTCACGCACGAGAAGATCATCGATCGCGAAACCGTGCTCGAACTGGAACCGGCGCTCGCGAGGCACGTGACCGGCGGCATCTGGGTCGAGCGCGATGGCTACGCGTTGCCGTACCGCACGACGACTGCCTTCAGGCTCGCGGCGCAACGTCTGGGCGTGCGCTTTCTGGAAGGCACGCCGGTGAGACGCATCGAACAGCGCGGCGAGCGATGGTTCGCGCAGACGCCGCGCGGCACGTTCGGCGCGCAGAAGATGCTCATCGCGTCGGGCGCGTGGTCCGGCGAGTTGTCGAAGCAGGCGGGCGAGCCGGTGCCCGTGCATCCCGAAGGCCTGATGCTGATGGTCACGCACCGGGTCGCGCCCTTCTGCCGCGCGACGCTCGGCGCGACGGGCCGTCCGCTGTCCTTCAAGCAATTCGACAACGGCACGGTCGTGATCGGCGGCAAGCTGATCGGCATCGCGGAACTGGCGAACCGTCACGGCGAAGTCGATTTCATGCGCCTCGTGAAAAGCGCGCAGACGGTCACGGATCTTTTTCCGCATCTGCGTCATCTCGGCGTGAATCGCGCGTGGGCGGGCGTCGAAGCATTTACCGAAGACGAACTGCCGGTGATTTCGGCAAGCCGCACGGCGTCGAATTTGTACTACTCGTTCGGCTATTGCGGCAGCGGCTTTCAGCTCGGGCCGGGCTGCGGCAAGCTCGTCTCCGAACTCATGCTCGACGGCGAGCCGTCGCTGTCGCTCGATGCATTCGCCATCGACCGTTTCCATGCGCGCGCCACGTCGGCAGCCGCCGATGCGTTGCCGCTCGTCACGCACTGATCCGTATTCCCCAACCCTTTCGTAAGGAGAACAAGTAATGAGCGATATCGTTCGCATCGACACCAATCAGCGCATGAGCCGCGTCGTGAAGGCGGCGGGACTCGTGTTCATCGGCGGGCAGACGTCCGCGGATCAGACGCCCGATATCAAGCTGCAGACGGCAAAGGTGCTCGAAAAGATCGATGGCTTCCTGGACAAGGCGGGCATCGACAAGACCCGTCTCGTGTCGGCGCAAGTGTGGCTGTCGGATATCGCGCGTGATTTCGCGGGCATGAACGAAGTGTGGGATGCGTGGGTTCCCGAAGGCTGCGCGCCGACGCGTGCGACCGTGGAAGCGAAGCTCGCGTCGCCTGCGTTGCTGGTGGAGATCGCCGTCATCGCGATGAGCTGACGGCGGCCGGGGCGGTCTCGTTGCAGGCAACCGGCGACTCGATTCTCCGGTTGGCGACGCGACGCCGCCCCCTGAAAGACGGCGCGCGGTACTATGTTCACGGACCGTCCCGCACACCCCGTCTCATGGAACTGAAGCAGATTCAGTACTTCATCGCGCTTTTCGAGGAAGGCACCGTCACGCGTGCCGCAAAGCGGCTGAACATTGCGCAGCCGGCGCTCAGCATGCAGGTCGCCAAACTCGAATCCGAGATCCGGCAGAAGCTCTTCGAGCGCGGGCCGCACGGCATGGCGCCCACCGAAGCCGCACGATTGATGTACCGCCTCTACACGCCGATCCTGCGCGACATCGACCACGCAAGGGAGCACCTGAGCCGTCGCGATGTCATCGTGACGGGCCGCGTGTCGCTTGGGATGGTCTCGTCGGAAGCGCAGAGCGTATTGCCCGAATCGCTCGCCCGCTTCGATGCGCTTTTCCCGCAAGTCGAAGTATCCGTCGCCGATGGCTTCAGCGCGCAACTGATCGACGCCGTCGAATCGGGCCGGCTCGATGCGGCCATCATCAACAAGCCGCGCGGACGCCTGATGCTGGACGTCAAGCCGTTGCTCGTCGAAGAAATGGTGCTGGTGACGAGCGCGCTGCACGGCCCCGAGCTTCCCGGCACGATCGATCTGACCGGGCAGCCGGACATCGAGCTCGTGTTGCCTACGCGGCGCAACGGTCTGCGCGGCGCGCTCGATGCCGCCCTGATGGCGGCCGATGTCGTCATCCAGCCGAAGTTCGAGATCGATCTGCTGAGTACCATCGTGCAGTTCGTCGAGCAGAGCAGCGTCGCGACGATCCTGCCGCGCGTCGTGGTGCAGGCGCAAGCGGACGAAGGCCGCTTGCGCATACGCACGATCTCGGCGCCGCCCATCGTGCGCCACATCATTCAGGTGACGCATCCGAAGCGGCCGATCGGGCCGGCCGCCGAGGCATTGATCGCGATCATCGCCGAGGAGATCGGACGCGTGACGACGCGCGCGCCGGAATGACGCGCGCCGTGAAGGTCACGAAGGACTGCCCGCGTTGCCGTTCTCGAGCTTGCCGAGCGTCTCCGGCACCACGAACGCGCCGACGAGAAAGATCACGCTGATCGCGCCGACGAAAATCGCGAGCGTCGACGGCAACTGGCTCGCATCCTTCGCGACGAGCGAGACGAAGGTCGGCATCATCCCGCCGATCGCGAAGCCGATGTTCCACGAGAGGCCCGTTCCGGTCGCGCGAATCGCGGTCGGAAAGCGCTCGTTCAGGAAGATCAGTATGGGCGCGTAACCGGCGCTGCCGAGCGCGGACAACAACACCGCATAGACGCCGATCATCGTGATGCTTTCTGCCGTCGGCAACAGCAGAAAGAGGCCGGGCAAGGCGACGAGCCGGATGATGCCGATCCAGATGAACGCGCCCTTGCGCCCGATGAACGTGCTGAGATGCCCCGCCAAAACCGATGCGATCACCACCGCCACGCTGCAGATCATCAGGATCGCGGCGGCCGCCCCGTTCGGCGCGTGGCTCACGACCTTGAGGAACGTCGGCAGATAGCCCGACGTGAGGTAGTAGCCGCTGCCGCCGCCGATGGTCAGCAGGAGATTCACGAACAACACGCCGCGGTACTCGCGCGAGAACAGCGTGCGGATCGGCGAGCGCACGACTTCGGCCTTTGCGCGCTCGGTATTCGCCGCGGCCTTCGCAGCTTTTTCGGCGGCGAGCTTCTTCCACAGCGGCGACTCTTCGAGACTGTTGAAGACGAAGAGACCGAGCACCGAACTCACGATCCCGGTGAAGAACATGCAGCGCCAGCCCCACACGTCGAAGGCATCGCCGGGAAAGAGCGCGGACATCGCGAGAAAGGTGAGCGATGCCAGAAGCGCGCCGAGTCCCGCGCCGCCGCCGCCGATCAGCCCCGACACCGCGCCGCGATATTTCGGCGCGACCGATTCGGTGCCGATCGTATGCGTCGACGCCACCACGCCGCCGACGAACACGCCCTGCACGAGACGCAGCAGCAGGAAGAGGATCGGCGCGACGATGCCGGCCTGCGCGACCGTCGGCAGCGCGCCGAAAGCCGCAGTGGACAACCCGACGCCGACGACCGCGAAGATCATGGCGCCCTTGCGGCCGCGACGATCCGCATACGAGCCGAAGAGCGCGGAGCCGAGCGGACGCATCAGCAGCGTCACCGCGAATGAAGCGTAGACCGCCGCGAGCGAGAGCATCGCGTGTTCGGACGGGAAGAACAGACGCCCGACAACCGGCGCCACATACAACAACACGAACAAGTCGAACAGATCGAGGGCCCAGCCGATGCACGACGCCATCACTGCACCCATGATCTGCCGCTGATTTGCCGGAAGCACGGCGGCTCCGTCTTGCGCTGCTACGGACATGTGTATCTCCTTTGGATTACCGCAGGCACGCTTTTATGGATGCGTGCTCTTGTTACGATTGAAAAACGAAATTGCTCGAGCAGTGTCAGTACGCGGCGGCGAGCGGCGGTGCCATGCTCGCGCTTCGCTGCGCGACCATCGCGTCGGCGATCTTCTCGGCGATCATGATGGTCGGTATGTTCGTATTGGCCGATGGCAGCCTCGGCATCAGCGATGCATCCACGACGCGCAAGCCGCGCGCGCCGTGCACGCGCCCTTCGGTATCCGTGACGGCATCGCGATCCTCCGCGCCGCCCATGCGGCATGTGCCGCTCGCGTGCCACACGCCGAACACGTTCGCGCGGATGAACGCGGCGAGCGCGCGGTCGTCGGCGAGCAGCGCGTCCATCTTCAGTCCGCGCGTGAAGAAGCGTTCGATGAGGAAACGGCGCACCGGCGCGGGCGCATCGAGCAGCACGCCGAGAACGGACGTGAGGCGCGCATTGCCCTCGCCGACCCGGCTCAGCGCCTTCACGCGCGCAGAAAACGCCGCCGGAAAGAAGTCGCGCGAACTGCGCCCGAGTCCCGATGCGTGGACCACGCTCGCCAGCATCCGCACGCCCGCGGCGAGGCGCTGCACATCGCGTTCGTCGTCGAGCAGATTGAGATCGACGCGCGGCGCGGCGGCCGCATCGGGCGATGCGAGCTGCACGCGGCCACGCGAATACGGCCGGTTGCACCACAGAAAGAAGAGTCCGAGCCGGTTGCCGAGCGCATGCCACGCCGCACGCGTCGCGCTCGACAGATACAGGTCCGAGGCATCGCAGTCCGCGACGCCGGAACTCAGACGCGCGGCCATCATGCTGGCGCGGCGTCGTGCGAGCGGCATGCGAAAGCGCGGCTCGAGAAAATGACAGAACGTCAGCGACGGATGATCCTGCAGATTGCGTCCGACGCCCGGCAAGTCCACTTCGCACGCGATGCCGAGCGCCGCGAGCTCGCGCGCATCGCCGATGCCCGCGCGCATCAGCATCGCCGGCGACTGCAGCGCGCCCGCGCTCAGCACGACTTCGTCCGCATCGAACTGAACGCGCTCGCCGTTCTCCGCAATCGCGACGACACCGCGCGCCGTCGCGCCGTCCATCACGATGCGTTCCACGCGCAGCTTCGCGTAGACCGCGAGATTCGGACGCCTGCGCGTGGCCTCGTCGAGATAGGCGATGGCCGTGGACACGCGCCGATCGTCGATATTGGAGAACGCGCCGGGAAAGAACCCGTCGCCGAACTCGCCATTCTGGTCCTGCAACTGCGCAACCCCGTTCTCGCGCAGACCCTTTGCGAACGCGTGGCAGAACGCCGGCCAGTCGTCGGGCATGATGCGGCGGATCGGCACCGGGCCGTCGCTGCCGTGCATCTCGCCGCCGGGAAAGTTCACGTCGCGTTCGAGCTTGCGAAAGTACGGCAGCACGTCGCGCCACGCCCAGCCATCGGCGCCGTTCGCGGCCCATTCGTCGTAATCGCGCGGCAGGCCGCGATTGGCCGACTGCACGTTGATGCTCGAGCCGCCGCCCATCACGCGGCCCTGCTCGTACACGCGCGGCGCGGCATCCTTCGTGGCCTTCGCTTTCAGGTCGGGCCAGATGTAGGTATCGCCGCAGAAGACCGGCATCGGATAGCTGTCGAGAATGGCCTCGGGCACGGCGCCGGGCGGCGTATCCGCGCCCGCCTCGATCAGCGCGACGCGCAGCGACGGCACCGCCGACAGCCGATGCGCCAGCACGCATCCCGCCGAGCCGCCGCCCACGATCACGACATCGAAGCGCTCCATCGCCTGTCTCCTTTTATTGTGAAAAGCGCGGGATCAGGACCCGCGAAACACCGGCTTGCGCTTGCCGTGGAACGCTTCGACGCCTTCGCGGAAATCGTCTGACGAGCGCAGGCGGCTATAGCAATGGCCTTCGAGTTCGATCGCGATCGAAAGCGGCGCGTCTTCCGAGTCGTTCAGCAGCTTCTTCGCCGTGCGCTGTGCCAGCGGCGAGAACGCGCGCAGTTCGTCGACGAGCGCATCCGTCGCCGATTCGAGTTCCGCGTCGGCCACGCAGTCCACCGCGATGCCCCATTCGTACGCCTGCTTGCCGGGAATGCGGCGCGAGCGCATCACAATGTCCTTCGTGCGGCCGATGCCGACCATCGACTGCAAGCGCGCCGAGCCGCCCGAGCCGGGAATCTGCCCGAGCTTCTGCTCCGGCAGCGCATAGAACGTCGTATCGGTGACGATGCGGAAATCGCACGCGAGAGACAACTCGAAGCCCACGCCGAAGCAGAATCCGCGATTGGCCGCGATGACCGGCTTCGAGCAGCGCGCGGGCGCCGCGATATTCCACGCGAGCTTCGACACATGTTCCGGCGATGCCTCGAGAAAGCCCTTGATGTCGCCGCCGCTCGAGAAGTGCTCGCCCCTGGCGCGCACGACGATCACGCGCACGCGGTCGTCCTCGTCGAGCGCCTCGAATGCAGCGCGCAACTGGTCGCGGGCGTGCATCGAAATGACGTTGAACGGCGGGCGATGCAGGATGATGTCGGCGCGCTCGCGGGCGGCGTCGATCTCGACTGAAAAGCCGTCCAGGTCTTGCAGCAGCGTCTGGCCGCGATGGTTCAAATCGCTCATGTTCGGTTACTCCTTGGTGGTCTCTGTAGAGGTTGCGTGGGTCTCGCTCGCGTATTCGCCGGCCTGCAGCTTGCGGCGCAGGATCTTGCCGACCGGAGACTTCGGTATGTCGTCGACGAACACGTATTCGCGCGGCCGCTTGAAGTTGACGAGATCGGACTGACGGCACCAGCCGTCGAGCGCTTCTGCATCGACGAACTCGCGGCGCTTGATGAACGCGACGACGCGCTGGCCCCATCGCTCGTCCTTGACGCCCGCGACCGCGACTTCGTCGACGGCCGGATGCAGCGACAGCACCGATTCGATATCCACGGGCGAGATGTTTTCTCCGCCGCTGATGATCATGTCGTCGACGCGGCCGGTGACGTACAGGTCGCCGTCGGCATCGAAGTAGCCGGTGTCGCCGGTGAAGTACCAGCCTTCGCGCAGCGACTTCGCATTCGCGTCCGGGCGATTCCAGTAGCCTTCGAAAGCCTCGTCGCCGAGCAGGTCCGCGATGATCTGGCCTTCCTCGCCGGCAGCGGCGATCTGATCGGGCGATACGGCATCCAGCTTCACGACGCGCAGCCGCGTGTTGATGCCCGCGCGCCCCGCGCTGCCGGGCTTCTTGGTCGCGTCCTGATCGATGCTGAACGTATAGACCTCGGACGAGCCATAGTGATTGACGAAGAGTTCCGGCTCGAAGGCGGCGGACAGGCGCTTGAGCAGGCCGTCGTTCATCGGCGCGCCCGCGAAACCGAGCTTCCTGACCGACGACGTGTCCGTGGCCGCGAACGTCTTGTCGGCGAGCAGGTCGTGATAGAGCGTCGGCACGAGGTAGAGGCACGTGAGCCCGTGCGCGGCGATGGATTCGAGCGCGAGCTTCGCGTTCCAGCGGCGCACGCAGACGAACAGGCCGTCGACGAGCGCCATCGCGAGCAGCGAGCGCACGCCCATCGTGTGATAGAGCGGCATCACGCCGAGCGTTCTCTCGCCCCGCCGATACAGGTTCTGCGCGACATGCGCGAGCGCGCCCGCGCGTTCGTGACGATGACGCCGCGGCACGCCCTTGGCCTTGCCGGTGGTGCCGGACGTGTAGAGGATCAGCGAGATGTCGTCGGCGGTGGCGCGCGTCGTCGCGTCGTGGCGCGCTTCGCTGCGGTCGGCAACGAGCGCATCGAAGCCCAGGTTGCGGCCGGGCGCATCGTCGAGGCCGATGCGCGGCACGTTCTGCGCAGCCGGACTCTGGATGACGGCATCGGCGCAAACGGGCTCGTAGACGATCGCCTTCACGCCGGCATCGGTCACGCAATAGTCGAGTTCGTCCGGCTTCGCGCGCCAGTTGAGCGGCACGATCACGATGCCGGCGAATTGTCCCGCCCAATGCAGCGTCGCCATTTCCCAGCGGTTCTGCAGCACGACGAGCAGCCGGTCGCCGCGTTCGAGACCGAGCGCGCGCAGGCCATCGGCGACATTCAGGATCACGCGATGCCACTGTGCATAGGTCAGTTGCAGTTCGCCATCGACGAGCGCGAGCGCGTTCGGACTGCGCTCGACGCTTTGCAGAAAGGTGCGGCCGAGATCAAGCATGTTCGACCTCGCTCGTGTCCGCTTGCGTCCGGCGGCGCGCCGCCACGTCGAGCACCGCCGCCACGATCGGCGTGTAGCCCGTACAGCGGCAGATATGCCCCGACAGCATTTCGCGCACTTGCTCCTCGGTCGGATTCGGCACGCGTTGCAGATAATCCGCGCACGACATGAGGATGCCCGCCGTGCAGAAGCCGCACTGCAAGGCGTGATGCCGCTGGAACGCCTGCTGCAGGTCGCCGAGCGTCTGCTCGGGCGCGAGACCTTCGACGGTATCGATACGCCGTCCGTCCGCCTGCACCGCGAGCATCAGGCACGCGCGCGCCGCGACGCCATCGACGTGCACGGTGCATGCGCCGCAGACGCCGTGTTCGCAGCCGACGTGCGTGCCGGTCGCGCCCAGTTCGTGCCGGATGAAATCCGACAGCAGTTCGCGCGGCTCGCAATGGCCGCTGCGTTCGCGGCCGTTGAGCGTCAGCGCGATGCGCTGCCGTTCGTCCCGCCGCATGATGTTTGCCGACATGTCGCTCACTTCGCCTCCTCGATCACACGCCATCCGAGTTGCCGGACCAGATTCCGGCGATATTTCGCGCTGATATGCGCGTCGTCCTGCGCGTTCAGTTTCCAGCTCAAATCGTTCAGTGCGCCGCGCAGGTCGTCGCCTGCGAGACGCGGCCAGCTTTCGACCACGGGCCTGTCGGCGACGCCGCCCACCGCGATGCGAATCGCATCGTCCGATACGACCGCCGCGCACGCGACGATCGCGAAATCGCCGTGACGCGCGGAGAATTCGCTGAACGCGTAGCGCTCGCCAGCTTTTCGCAGCGGAAAGCGCACCGCTTCGACGAGTTCGTCCGGCTGGCGCGCGGTCATCAACATGCCCTGAAAGAAATCCTGCGCGGCGAGCGTGCGCCGCTTCTTCTTCGAGCGCAGCATCACGTCGCCGCCGAGCGCCGAGAGCACGAGCGGCAGTTCCGCGCTCGGGTCCGCATGTGCGATCGATCCGCACACCGTTCCGCGATTGCGGATCTGAAAATGCGAGATATGCGGAAAGGCCATCGCGAGCAGCGGCACTTCTTCTGCGAGCGTCGCGCGCCATTCGACGCTGCCTTGCGTCGCGGCCGCACTCACGACGAGCCGCCCCGCTTTCTCGTCGATGCGCACGGCACTGAGTTCGGCGGTGCGGGATATATCGACGAGCATCTTCGGCTGCGCGAGCCGCATGTTGAGCACGGCCATCAGCGACTGTCCGCCCGCCAGCACGCGCGCGTCCTCGCCGTATTGCGCAAGGGCGTCGAGCGCGTCCTGCGTGGTCGGCGCGCGCAGATAATCGAACGCTACGGGCTTCATGCGCGCCTCCTGAAACGTGCGAGGAATCTCGCGAGCCACGATCCGCGCGTCTGCACGGGCTTGCCCGCCGCCTGCCGCCCGAGCGATTCGAACAATTGATTCAGCACGACCTTCGTCGCGCCTTCGAGCATGCGGCCGCCGACCGCGGCGACCTTGCCCGACACCTGCGCTTCGTAGTCGTACGTGAGCCGCGTGCCGCTGCCTTGCGGCTTCAGTTCGACGAGACCGCTGCCGCGCGCGCTGCCGAGCGGCGACGTGCCCGCGCCCGCCAGCCGCAGACGATGCGGCGCGTCGATCTCCGACAAGCCGATGCGCGCCTCGAAACGTGCCTTGATGAGGCCGACGCCCACGGTCACGTCCGCGCGATACTGGTTCGGCGCGGTTTCTTCGAGCGCATGACAGCCCGGAATCACGTTAGCGAGCGCCTTCGGATCGAGCAGCACGGCGAACACGGCTTCCGGCGTCGCGGGCAGATCGACGCTTCCCTGCGCCGTCAGTGCGCGTCCGCCGCCCGGCGTCGCGGGCTTCGCCGCCGGCGCTTCGCGATATTCGGGGCGCGACGGCTCCGGATCGTCGATGCCGATCATCGCCATGACCCTGGACGGCGTGAGCGGCAAGCGAATGTCTTCGACGCCGAGCGCATCGGCCACCGCGTTCGCGATGCACGGCGGCGTGCTCATGTTGTTGCCTTCGCCGAGCCCTTTCGCGCCGAGCGGCGTGAACGGCGACGGCGTCTCCAGATGCACGATCACCGGATCGGGCACTTCGCAGGTCGTCGGCATCAGATAGTCGGCGAGCGTGCCGGACTGGAAGCTGCCGTCCGCGCCGTAGCGGAACTCCTCCATCAGCGCCGCGCCGACGCCCTGCGCGAAGGCGCCGCGAATCTGGCCATCGGCGAGCGCGGGATTGAGGATCGTGCCGGCATCGTGCACGGTGACATAACGGTCGATCCGCACGCGCCCGGTCGCACGGTCCACTTCGACGCCGCACATGTCGAACGCGAAGCCATACGCCGCCGACGTGTTGATGCGGTCGGCCTCGTCGGGCGCGTCCATGTGCGGCGGCGACCAGAACACAGTCTCGCGCAGGCCCGGCTCCTCGCCTTCGGGCAGGAGCGCGGGCGCCCAGTGCGGCGCATTGCTCGCGGCGCGCGCGAACGGCAGCGCGCGATCCTCGGCGTGCACAGGAAAGATGCGCGCGCCTTCGAAGCGGATCTCGTCGGGCGAGCAGCCGAACTGCTTCGCGAGCACGCGCGACAGCTTCTCGCGCACGCGCGTGGCGGCCAGATGCACCGTGCCCGCCACCGCGCCCGCGAAGCGGCTCGAATAGTTGCCCGCCGCGACGGACCACGCGTCCTTGTGCGTATCGAATTCGACGTTGACGACGATGTCCTTCGGGTCCAGCCCGAGCACATCGGCGACGACTTGCGCGCACACCGTCATGTGCCCCTGCCCCGCGGGCGTCGATGCGATCGTCACGACGACGCCGCCCAGCAGATCGACGCTGACTGTGGCGCTCGCGATCGCGCCGTTCTTCGGCCCGGCCTTGCGGCGCGCGTCGGCGGGCATGACGGTCGTGATGTAGCCCATGTTCGATACCGACGGCTCCACGATCGCCGCGAAGCCGATGCCGAAGAGCCGCCCTTCCCTGCGCGCGGCATCGCGGCGTGCGACGAGTTCGGCGTAGCCGCCTTCGTCGATCGAGCGGCGCAGCGCTTCCTGATAGTTGCCTGAATCGAGCAGCGCGCCGGCCGCCGCGCGATACGGAAACGCATCGGCGGGAACGAAGTTGCGGCGATACACGTCGAGCACGTCGAGCTTCAGTTCGATGGCAATGCGCTGAATCAGCCGCTCCAGCGCGAAGTACACCTGCGGTCCGCCGAAGCCGCGCACGAGGCCGGTCGGCGTCTTGTTCGTGAGCACGACCCGATTGCGCACGAGCAGATTCGGGATCGCATACGCGCCCGTCAGACAGCCGTGCATCCGGTAGAACGTCGCGGGCTCCGGCGCGCGCACGTAACCGCCGACGTCTTCGAGCTGGTCGTAGGACAGCGCGACGATGCGGCCATCGCTTTGCACCGCCGCCTCGATGGTCGAGAGGCGCGCCGTCGCGGAGGTCGCCGCGCTCAGGTGCTCCAGCCGGTCCTCGACCCATTTCACCGGCGCGCCCGCCTTGCGCGACGCGAGGCACATCAGCACGACATACGGAAACACGGCCTGCTTCACGCCGAAGCTGCCGCCCGAGTCGCGCGGAGCCTTGTGACGCAGACGGTTCGCGGGCACGTTCAGCGCCATCGCCATGACGGCGTGCAGCGAGAACGGCCCCATGAAGTTCGACGTGACGTCGTAGCCTTCGTCGCCGGACAGATATTCGGCGATCACGACGCCGCACTCGATCGGCGCGCAGGTGTTGCGCGGATACTGCGCGACGAGCTTCACGCGATGCGGCGCGTTCTCGAACGCCGCTTCCGGCTCGCCGTAGCGGAAATGCCGGTCGCTGACGACGTTGCTGCCGACGCGCTCGTGCAGCAACGGCGCGTCGTCCCGCACCGACTGCTCGATCGACGTGACCGGATCGAGCGTCGCGTATTCGACCTTGATGAGATCGAGCGCGTCTTCCGCGAGGGCACGCGAATCCGCGATGGCGACCGCGACCGGCTCGCCCACATAGCGCACGCGGTCCATGGCGAGCGCCCACTGTTCCATCGGCGATTTCACGCCGACGACGAACGGACGCGACCACGCACGCAGATCGTCGCGCGTGAGCACCGCATGCACGCCGTGCAGCTTCAACGAGGCGTCCGTGTCGATAGAAACGATGTCGGCATGAGCGTGCGGCGAGCGCAGGATCGCGGCGTGCAGCGTGCCTGGTTTCACGGCAATGTCATCGCCGTAACGGCCGCGGCCCGTGAGAATCGCCGGATCTTCGAGGCGCTGCATGGCGCGGCCGACGTGGCGCTGCGGCGTGGCAACGGCGTCGTCGGCGACGCGTGCATTGATATCTGCGAAGGCGGTATCGCGCTGATTCATCGCATCATTCCTCATCTTGCGCGCGGCGGCCGAATGCATCGGCGAGGCCGCTCCAGCGTCGCGCGATCTCCTGATGCTCGATGCCGAAGAGATCGAGAATGCGCCCGACCGTGTGATCGACCACATCGTCGATGCTCTTCGGATGCGCGTAGAACGCGGGCACCGGCGGCATCACGATCGCGCCCATTTCGGTGGCGAGCGTCATGTTGCGCAGATGCGCGAGATTGAGCGGCGTTTCGCGCGCGACGAGCACGAGGCGGCGGCGTTCCTTGAGCATCACGTCGGCGGCGCGCGTGAGCAGGTTGTCGGCGAAGCCGTTGGCGACGGCCGCGAGCGTCTTCATCGAACACGGTGCAATCACCATGCCGTCGCTGACATACGATCCGCTTGCGACCGACGCGCCGATATCGCGCACGTTGTGGACGACGTCGGCGAGCTGGTCGATGTCGCCGCGCGTCAGCCCGAGTTCCTGCGCCGCCGTCACCGCGCCCGATGCCGACACGATCAGATGCGTCTCGTGCGTGCCGAGCCGCCGCAACGCAGCGAGCAGGCGCACGCCGATCACCGCGCCGCTCGCGCCGGAAATGCCGACGACGAGGCGCTTCTTCTGCTCAGCCATGATTGCGCGCCAGGTAGGCGTCCAGTGCGCTGTTGTCGGCGGCGACGAGCGCGTCCAGATCGACTGCGTCCTGTCCGGGAATGCGCACGCGCGTAAAGACGTGCTCGGCATAGACGACGGGGCGCGTCGCATCGAGGCCCATCTTCGTGCTCATGCCTTGCAGATGCGCGGGCGCATCGGCGGGCTGGCCGACAGTCGTCGACGGATCGAGCGGCGAACCCTGCGCGCCCGCGATCACGACGAGATCGCGGTCCGCCTGAAAACGCGTCGCGATGGCCCATTCGATTTCGGCGGGATCGTGCACGTTCACATCGGGATCGACTACGACCACTTGCTTGATGTCGTAATGCGCGCCGAACGCGCATAGGATCACGTTCTTCGCTTCGCCTTCGCGCTTCTTGTCGAACTGCACCCACAGGTGATAACGGCACACGCCGCCCACCGAAAGATGCACGTCCTTCACGTTGGGATGGCTGCGTTGAAGGTGCGCGAGCAACGTCGCTTCGCGCGGAATCGCACCGAGCAGCAGATGCTCCATCTCGGCGGGCACGATCGTATGAAAGACCGGATCGAGCCGATGCGTCACCGCCGTCACTTCGATGACTTCGCGCGCTTCCTTTGCACTGTAGTACTTCGGGAATTCGCCGAACGGTCCTTCCGGCTCGCGCACGTCCGGCAGAATGCGCCCTTCGATCACGATCTCCGCGAACGCCGGCACATGCACGCCGTTCGTCACGCACGCGACGACGGGCAGCGGCGCGCCATGCAGCGCACCCGCGATCTCCAGCTCGTCGTGATCGATCGGCGTGATCGCTTGCGAAGCGAGCATCGTGAGCGGATCGACGCCGATGGCTACGGCGACATCCAGCGCATCGCCGGCTTCTTCCGCCGCGCGCTGAAAGGCATAGAGGTGGCGCGGCAGCAGCAGGATCGCCATGCGGTCGCGGCCATGCACCTGAATGCGGTTGATCGAAACGTTCTGCACGCCGGTCCGCGGATTGCGTGCAATCACGAGACCCGCGGTGATGTACGGGCCGTTGTCGTGTTCGCTATGCGTCGGAATCGGCAACAGCGCGTGCAGGTCGATGCCGTTCGTATGCACGACTTGCTGGCACGGCGCGTTTTCGCGCTCGACGCGTTTCGATGGAAGCGGCGCAGCAGCAGCAGCCGAGAAGCGGGCGAGCAGTTCGGTTTCGTCGACGCCCATCGCTTCCGCGATCCATGCACGCTTCGCCATGAAGCCGCTGACGACAGGCACCGCGTGACCGCCCGGCTGCGTGAAGAACGCCGCCTGCGTGCCGTCGAGGCGCTTGGCGATGGCAGCGAGTTCATGTTCGAGCGCAACGGGCTTGTCGATCGTCGCGACGCGGCCGGTCCGCGCAAGATGCGCGAGCCAGTCGCGCAGCGAAAGGGAGCCGGTATCGGTGCGATCCGGGGCCCACGAGAATGCGGGATTGCCGTTCGTTGCGGCATCGCGTGTGTTCATCAGCGTCTCCATCTGGGCGCGCCTGCCAAAGCCAGCGCATTGGATGAAGCGTAGCGAGATCGCCCCATAACGGCTAATACTGTTTATTGATGCGCCGAATCATTCGTGCTTATATCGGTGCTAGCCCGGATGACACGGTTGTTACGGTCACGTATCAATGGAGCACGCGCGAATGGGCGCTTGAGCAGCAAGCCTGAACAAACGCCCGGCGCGGTCCATCGAAGCAGTCTGATAACGGTGCGGTCGCCTATTAGCATCGCTGATACCCCACGGAACATGGACCTCAAGCAAATCCAGTACTTCATCGCGCTGTTCGAGGACGGCTCGGTCACGCGCGCGGCCAAGCGTCTCAACATCGTGCAGCCCGCGCTCAGCATGCAGATCGCGAAGCTCGAGGACGAATTGCATCAGCAGCTTTTCGAGCGCGGCGCGCACGGCATGGCGCCGACCGCCGCGGGACGGCTGATGTACCGCCTGTTCTTGCCGATCATGCGGGACCTGGCCCACGCGCGGCAGCAACTCGTGCAGCGCGACGAAGTGGTCACGGGACATGTCGGCATAGGGTTGATCGCATCGGTGACGGAGAGCGTGCTCGCGGATTCGCTGTCGCGCTTTCACGCGCGTTACCCGGATGTCGAAGTCACCGTCGCCGATGGCTACAGCGCCACCTTCATCGACTGGGTCGCGGGCGGCCAGCTCGATGCCGCCATCATCAACAAGCCGCGCGCGCGTCTTTCGCTCGACTCGCGCCCGCTGCTCGACGAAGAGATGGTGCTCGCCACCAGTGCGACGCATGGACCGGATCTGCCGCACGCGATCGAACTCGCGCAACTGCCGGAACTGGAACTCGTGCTGCCGACCAAGCGCCACGGTCTGCGCGGCGTGCTCGACAGCGCCGCGCAGCACGAAGACATCCTGCTTGCGCCGCGCTTCGAGATCGACGTGCTGTCGACCATTCTCAAGCTCGTCGAAAATACGCGCTTCGCGACGATCCTGCCGCGCATCGTCGTCGAGCGGGCCGCGCGGCACGGCACGTTGCGCGCATGTCCGATTCTTGCGCCGCGCATCGTGCGACACATTCTCTGCGTGAGCCATCCGCGCCGCCCGTTGAGCGCGGCGGCCGAAGCGCTCATCGCGATCATCGGCGACGAGTTGCATCGGGCGTCGAACTTTTCGGGTGACGAACCCTCCCCCTTAATCAAGGAAAGCTCCGCATGAACGCACGACACTGGATCGCCGGCGAATGGACCGGCAGGCCGACGCTCGACAGCATCGACCCCGCGACGGGGGAAGCCATCGGCCAATATGCCGACGGCGGCGCGCACGAAGCCGACGCAGCCATCGCCGCCGCGCGACATGTGTTCGATCGCACGACGTGGGCGCAGGACGCGCGTTTGCGTCAGGACGTGCTGCTGGCGTGGGCCGCGGCGCTGGACCACGAGCGCGAGTCGCTCGCGACGCTGCTCACGCGCGAGAACGGCAAGACGATCGCGCAGTCGCGTGGCGAGATCGCGGGCGCCATCTCGGAGGTGCGCTATTACGCGGGTCTTGCGCGCCATATCGCCGGGCATGTGCTGGAGCCTGAGCCCGGCACGATATCGACGATGCTGCGCGAAGCGGCCGGCGTCGTCGCGATCATCGTGCCGTGGAACGCGCCCGCCGTGTTGCTCGTGCGCTCGCTCGCGCCCGCGCTGGCGGCCGGTTGCACGGCGATCGTCAAGCCCGCCGCCCAGACTTCGCTCGTGACGGCCGCGATGATGCGCTGCTTCGAGCTCACCGCGTTGCCCAAGGGCGCCGTGAATCTCGTCAACGAGCGCGGATATGCGGCGAGCGAGCGGCTCGCGGATTCACACGGCGTCGATGTCCTCAGCTTTACGGGATCGACCGCGACGGGCAAGAAGATCATGGTCGCGGCGGCGGACAGCATCAAGAAGCTGTCGCTCGAACTCGGCGGCAAGTCGTGCTGCGTCGTGTTCGGCGATGCGGATATCGACGCCATCGCGCCGCGTCTCGCGCGGGCCGCGACGATCATCTCGGGTCAGCAATGCACCGCGGCGCGCCGCGTGCTGGTTCATGCGTCGCGGGCGGCGGACATGCGCGAGAAGCTCGCGTCGGCGCTCGCGTCGCTGAAGGTGGGGCCGGGCATCGATCCGGCGACGGATATCGGCGCGCTCATCGACGCCGCCACGCGCGATTCCGTCGAGCACACGATCGAACGTGCGTGCGCGACTGCCGATCGCTTGCTGCTGCGCGGTGCTCCATCGGGACATGCGTTTCTGTCGCCGACGCTCGTCGAGCATGCCGACCCCAAGGCGTTCTTCTGTCAGGACGAGATATTCGGTCCGTTCGTCACGCTGGAGGTGTTCGAGAACGAGCAGGAAGCGATTCTGAAAGCCAACGATACGGTTTTCGGCCTCTCCGCGAGCGTGTGGACGAACGATGGTCCGCGCGCGTTTCGCATGGCGCGGGCGCTGCGCAACGGGACGGTGTGGATCAACGATCACAACAAGCTATTCGCCGAGGCGGAAACCGGCGGCTATCGTCAAAGCGGGCTGGGACGGCTTCATGGCTATGATGCCCTTGCGGATTTCACCGAGCTCAAGCATATCTGCATGCCAGCCGGCGTCGCGGACGGGATCGCGCCGCTGCGGTGATGGCGGGTGGCGGGCCGGCTTCGTCGTGCCGAGCCAAGGCACCAAAAAGAAAGGCAAGAGTCATCCTGTGTAATCCCGATATAAGAAAGTTTTATCCGAGCCATCACGCGATGCTATTAGAACCGGTGGACCTTTCTGCCTAGAATTCAGGTCTCTCAGGTTCGTCGGAATCTCGCTTCTTTGACGGACTTTCAAGCGCCGCCCCCGTAATGGAGTCGGCGCTTTTTTGTTGGCGACTCGGACCCGACTCGCTGACCGAGCGAGGGGCACCGAGTTCCGCCGGCAGCGGATTCCAACGCTCTGCAAGTCGCGAGAAGATAGGAACAAAGACTGCACAGTGGACAGGATAACAACCAGCCCAATCGAGTCACGACCATGATCGTACGCATCGCCCAATATCCACCGAAACAGCGCCTGGTCTTCGGTATTGCAGCTACCGCCGTTATCGTGACAGCTCAGCAGGCGCTGACGATGGTTGCCCACGGACGGCTGACATTCCTCTTCTTCAGCGCGACGCTTCCGTTGATCACGGTGCTGTTCGGCGCGTGGTCGGGATCGCTGCTTCTCGTGAGCGGCATGGCCTTCGGCGCGCTCTGGATGCCGCCCGTCGGCAGTCTGGCCGTTCTGCAACACGACGACCGCATCGTACTGGTGGCATACGCGTTGGTCGGGGCATTTCTGGTGGCGGCCGGGCAGCAACTCGCCAAGGTGGCGCGGCGTGCAGGAAGCGCCGAAGCCGCTACGCAGGAGGCCACGGATCGCCTTCTGCAGGTCGAGCGCCAGGCGCGACACCGGTTCGACGTGGCCCTGGACAGCGCAGGCGTCCCGTTCGTCATCCTGACCCCGGTCGTTCGCGAGGGCCGCATCGCCGAGTTTCGATGGGACTATCTGAACAAGGCGGCCGCCCAGCTTTTCAATCAGAACGCCGCAGTCGTGATCGGCAGTTCCACGGCATATGTGCGTCCGGCCGGGTGGGAGGCGAACATGCTGCTCGAGCGGCTCACACCGCTCGCCCAGCGCCCGGGAAGAGAGGCCTTCGACATACGCGTATCGGGTGAAAACGGCGAGCAGTGGTTTCACGTCGTCGCGGCGTCTCTGGACGGTTCGGTCGTGGCGTGGTTCGGAGACGTGACGCCACGCGTGCGGGCCGAACAGGCCCTTTCGGAGGCTGACCGCCGCAAGGACGAGTTTCTCGCGACGCTCGCACATGAATTGCGTAATCCGCTCGCGCCGATCCGACACGTCGCGGAGATACTCGAACAGCCGAACTTGACGGAAGAGCGCAGGATCTGGTGCATCAGCGTGCTGCGCCGGCAGTCGGCCGCGATGGCGCTTCTGCTCGACGACTTGCTGGACGTGTCGCGCATCACGCGCGGCGCGCTCAAGCTGCGCAAAGAGGCCGTGGCGATGCGCGAAGTCGTCGACGAAGCGGTCGAAATCGCGAGACCGATCCTCGCAGGCAAGGGGCACGAGCTCGTCATCAAGCCGCCCGTCAGACCATTGCATATCGAGGCGGACCGGCTCCGGCTCGCGCAAGTGCTGGCCAACCTGCTGATGAACGCGGCGAAGTACACGCCACCGGGCGGGCGCATCGAACTCGCGGCGACGGCTGACGACGCCGAGATCGTCCTGTCGGTCACGGACAACGGTATCGGCATCGAGCCGGACAAACTGTCGGCGATCTTCGCGATGTTTTCCCAGGTCAATCGAGATCAGCATCGGCAGGGCGGTCTTGGCATCGGACTCGCGCTGTCCAAATCGCTCATCGAGCTGCATGGAGGCCGACTCACCGCGTCGAGTGGCGGAAAGGATCGGGGGAGCTGCTTTGCCATTCATCTGCCCGCGACGTCGCGCGTGTTGCCTATGCCGGCGCCAACACGCGCTGCGCTTGCCGTTCACGCGTCGGCCCCGAAGCGCCGGATCCTGGTCGTCGACGACAACGTCGATGCAGCGGACGCAATGACGGCGTTTCTGGAGATGCAGGGACACGATGTACGAACAGTCTATTCCGGCGAAGAGGCGATCGAACTCCTCGGCGAATACAACCCGAACGTGATCTTGCTCGACCTCGGCTTGCCGGGCATGAGCGGGCTCGACGTCGCGCGCCGCATACGGGCAACGCCCTCGACGCACGACGTGACGCTCATTGCCGTCACCGGCTGGGGTCAGCAACAGGACCGGGCGCGCACAACAGACGCCGGATTCGATTTTCACTTCACGAAGCCGGTCGATATCGCGCAACTGACTCAAGCCGTCGACAGTGCGGTCGCCGCGCCATAGAAGAAGGCGGCTTGCGGCAGTGACATTCGGGGTGCTTCCGTCCATGATCGTGCGACCGTTTCAACGGTCGCGGCGGAACGTCCGCACCAGCGGATTCAGGCAAGCCGCCGTCTTCCCGACTAAGGCTTCAGCACGACCTTGATGCAGCCATCTTCCTTGTCGCGGAATGTCTTGTACATCTCGGGTCCTTGATCGAGCGGCACCGTGTGCGTGATGACGAACGACGGATCAATCTGCCCTTCCTGAATGCGCCGCAACAGGTCGTCCGTCCAGCGGTTCACATGTGTTTGGCCCATGCGCCATGTCAGCCCCTTGTTCATGGAAGCGCCGAACGGAATCTTGTCGATGAGACCGCCGTACACGCCTGGAACCGACAGCGTGCCCGCCGGACGGCAGACGTAGATCATCTCCCGCAATACGTGCGGCCGGTCCGTTTCCAACATCACGGCCTGCTTCGCCCGGTCGTACAGGGAATCGAATGAGCGCGTCGCATGCGACTCCATGCCGACCGCGTCGATGCACTTCTCGGGGCCCTTGCCTTGTGTGAGATCGGCCAAGCGCTCGAGGACGCTCTCTTCTTCGAAGTTGATGACCGTGGCCCCGCCCGCACGTGCCATGGCGAGACGCTCGGGCACCCGGTCGATTGCAATCACCTGCTTCGCGCCGAGCAGAACGGCGCTGCGAATCGTCATCTGGCCGACGGGCCCTGCCCCCCAGATCGCAACGGTGTCTGTCGGCTCGATGTCGCACTGAGCCGCCGCCTGCCAGCCGGTCGGAAAGATGTCGCCGAGGAAGAGCACCTGCTCGTCGGTGAGGCCGTCGGGAATCTTCACGTGCGTTCTGTCCGCATACGGTACGCGCACGTATTCGGCCTGACCGCCCGGATAGCCGCCTGTGAGATGCGTATAGCCGAACAAGCCCGCAGTCGTGTGGCCGAACACCTTGTTCGCGACGTCCTGGTTCCGATTGCTCCGCTCACAGACGGAAAAGTTGCCGCGCTTGCACTGTTCGCATTCGCCGCAGATGATCGTGAAGGGAACGACGACCCGATCGCCGATCTTCAGCATGCTATTCGCGTTGCCGACTTCCACCACCTCGCCCATGAATTCGTGGCCCATGATGTCGCCGGATTCCATGCCGGGCATGAACCCATCGAACAGATGCAAGTCCGAGCCGCAGATGGCACATGTCGTTACCTTAATGATCGCATCGCGGGGATGTTCTATGACCGGGTCCGGAACCGACTCGCACCGGATGTCCTTCTTGCCTTCCCAGATGAGCGCTCTCGTCGCTAGCCTCCATTGTGAGTGAGCGGTTGTATCGCGCGGCATCCTCTTCGCTTCACAGCAACGCGGCAACCGCCACGCAAACAGCATTCGACGTTCCGTTCAACGCATGCTGTCTTGCCCGCATCGTTGGTTGGCCATCGGGCCATCGACGCCGGCCGGGAATCGGGAGTCGCTGGTCCTGCATCGGTGTCCATGTCAATGAGTGTCCTTATGCGCTGCCGTGTCCGATCTGCGGGCGCGCCGAGCTTTTTTGTCATGGACAATCGCTTCGACAAACGACCGGCGATGCAGGTTAAGCCCGCGAGTCAACTGACCGAATAGCGACCCTTCCGGTTCTCGAACCAGGCCGCTCTTGCAAGATCTGCAGCCCGGTGCAAGTTCTCCGCGACTACGCGATTACACGTCACCCCCACGCATCGATTAGATAGCCGTATCAATCGCACTGGATCTCGATGCTCATCCGCGAGTCGCCTCTGTCGACCCGAATCGGGCACGCGGATAGCTGCCCTTACATCGCGCACCGTCACCAAGAATCCGGAAGCGCATGGCACTCACTATTTAGGATGGCGATAGATTGTCCGGCTTCAACCAGCAATAGCAGACGCTGTCTGCAAAGTGCCGGTCTGCATGAGAGAGGGACGTACCGCAGGTGGGTCTGCGGGTTTGTCGACGCCGACAGCCGCCGAAGGTTTCGCGGCTCAGGCTCTTCGCAGTTGAACTCTCGGGAGAAACATATGAAAGCCGTTGTGTATCGCGGTCCTCGTGAAGTTACGGTCGAGAATGTTCCGGATCCCAAGATCGAGCGTCCGACCGACGCCATCGTCAGAATCACCAGTACCAACATCTGCGGTTCCGATCTGCATATGTACGAGGGCCGAACCGACTTCGAGCAAGGCCGCATCTTCGGTCATGAAAATCTGGGCGTCGTTCAGGAGGTCGGGCCTGCCGTGGAGCGGATCAAGCCCGGCGACTGGGTGTGCCTGCCATTCAATGTAAGTTGTGGCCACTGCATGAACTGCGAGCGCGGCCTCACGGCGTTTTGCCTGAGCGCGAACCAGCCGGGAATCGCCGGCGGCGCATTCGGCTTTGCGGACATGGGTCCGTGGCCGGGCGGACAGGCCGAATATCTCCGGGTGCCTTGGGCCGACTTCATGTCCTTGAAGCTGCCGCCTGACGCCCAGCAGAAGCAGACCGACTACGTGATGTGCGCCGACATCTTCCCGACCGGCTGGCACGCGACCGAACTCGCCGGCATGAGGCCCGGCGACGCCGTGGTGATCTACGGCTCCGGCCCCGTCGGTCTGATGGCCGCGCACTCGGCGATGATCAAGGGCGCCCGCAGCGTCATGGTGGTCGATTGCCATCCCGACCGGCTCAAGCTCGCGGAGTCCATCGGCGCGATCGCGATCGATTATTCGAAGGAAGATCCGGTGCAGCGGGTCATGGATCTCACCCAAGGCATGGGCGCGGACGTGGGATGCGAATGCGTTGGCTACCAGTGCCACGATCCGGCTCCGCAACGCCACGAGAACCCCAATCTCACGATGAACAACCTCGTGTCGTCGGTCAAGTTCACCGGCGGGATCGGCGTGGTGGGCGTGTTCATTCCCGAGGATCCGGGCGCGCACGACGAACTGGCGAAGAAAGGTCAGATCGCGTTCGACTGGGGCAAGTGCTGGTTCAAGGGGCAGCACATCGCCACGGGCCAGTGCAACGTCAAGGCATACAACCGGCAATTGCGCGATCTGATACACGCGGGCCGCGCGAAGCCATCGTTCATCGTGTCGCATGAGTTGAAACTCGACCAGGCGCCTGACGCCTATCAGCACTTCGACGTGCGCGACCACGGCTGGACCAAGGTGGTCTTGCATCCGGGAGGTTAGCGAAGCGACGCAGCGATCGTGGTTGCATGAGCGCTCGGGCTCATCGCTCAATCATTGCCACGCGTGCAATGGGCTCGAGCGTCGCCAACATGTCTCGTCGATCCCGCTGCACGGTACGAACCGCGCAGCGGGCACCACGGCGATCAGTAACCTTTGGAGCATTTGTTATGGCAAGCAACATTCTTGCTATCCGGCCGCGCGAATCACTGAGGCGCGGCGGCCATTCTTCGGGCGTGTCGGCCGGAGAAGCCATGCAGGGCATTGGCTGGATCCCCGTCGCGCTCAGCGCGGCCTTGATCGTGTCCGGACTCGCCGGACGAAAGAAAGGCGCCGTGGCTCTCGCGCTCACTGCCTGCGCGGGCATGGCAGCGGCGAGTGCCGGGTACGGTGTCCCGCTCCATCGCGGACGGGCAGACAACAAGGGGCGAAGTGGGACCGCCGGCGCGACGCCGGAGGTGGAGCGCGCAATCACCATCGGCAAGACTGCGGACGAGCTTCGTCGGCTCTGGCTTGCGCCCGGGACGCTCCCGCAACTCGTGGCAGGCTTCGCGACGTTGCACCCGGCGGGCGACGGCCGCATGCGCTGGGAAATAAGGACGCCGCTCGGTCGCGCCTACCAATGGGAATCGGAGATCGTCGACGGCCCCGGCGGAGGCGTCGGCTGGCGCTCGCTGCCTGGCGCCGCCATTCCGAACGAGGGATCCGTCCGCTTCGACGCCGCCCCGAACGACCGCGGCACCGTGGCGACGCTGCACGTCCGGTTCGACCCGCCCGGCGGCGCGCTCGGTGAAGGCCTGCTGCAACTTCTCGGGACCACGCCGCTGAATCTGGTCGCGGACAACGCGCTGCGGCGCTTCAAGAGCCTCGTCGAGACCGGCGAGATTCCCACCACTGAGCGGCAGCCCGCTGCTCGCGCAACCACGCGTTAAGGAGAGTGAACATGCGAGCACTGTACTGGAACGGGGTAAACGACCTGCGCGTCGGGACTGTGAAAGACCCGGAGATCATCAATCCCCGCGACGCGATCCTGCGCGTCAGTCTGTCGACGACTTGCGGCTCGGATCTTCACTTCATCGACGGCTACATCCCGACGATGAAGTCGGGCGATGTCATCGGCCACGAGTTCATGGGCGTGATCGAGGAGATCGGCCCCGAGGTGAAGCGCCTCGCAAAGGGCGACCGCGTCGTGGTTCCTTCATTCATCGTTTGCGGGCAATGCTGGTATTGCCAGCACTCGCTCTACTCGTTGTGCGACAACACGCATCCCAAGCCCGAGCTACAGGCACCCCTTCTGGGCGGACATACGACCGCAGGCATCTACGGCTACACGCACGCGTTCGGCGGCTATGCGGGCGCGCACGCGCAATACGTGCGCGTACCGTTTGCCGACAACGACTGCTTCAAAGTCCCTGACGGCGTCGCGGACGATACGGCGCTGTTCCTCTCCGATGCGGCGCCGACCGGCTACATGGGCGCCGACTTCTGCAACATCCAGCCGGGCGACACGGTCGCGGTCTGGGGCTGCGGCGGCGTAGGGCTGATGGCGCAGCAAAGCGCGCGTCTGATGGGCGCGGAGCGCGTCATCGCGATCGACCGCTTTCCCGAGCGCTTGCAGATGGCGCGCGAGCACGCCGGCTCCGAGACGATCGACTATACGGCGGTCGACAGCGTCCTCGAAACGCTCATGGAGATGACCGGCGGGCGCGGCCCCGACGCGTGCATCGACGCGGTAGGAATGGAAGCGCACGGCACCGGGCCGCAATACGCGTATGACCGCGTCAAACAGGCGCTGCGTCTGGAGACGGACCGCGGCCAGGCGCTGCGCGAGGCCGTGATGGCCTGCCGCAAAGGCGGCACGCTGTCGGTGCTCGGCGTCTACGGGCTGATCGACAAGTTCCCGATGGGCGCCATCATGAACAAGGGCATGACGGTGCGCAGCGCGCAGCAGCACGGGCAAGCCTATATGGATCGGCTGCTCTCGCACGCGCAGAAAGGCGAGCTGAACCCTGCTTACCTCGCCACTCACCGCTTCTCGCTGGAGGACGGGCCACGCGGCTACGACATGTTCAAGCACAAGACCGACGGCTGCGTCCGCGCCGTGTTCGCGCCGTAAATTCGCCGCGCATCCCGAGTGCCGCCATGCAAAGGAAACGACCATGATCCGAATCGCAGCCGCGTCCGCCATCGTGGCGATGACGCTTCTCGCCAATGCATCCATCGCACAGCAGCACGCGGGGCCTACATCCGATACGCCACAACTGCAACAGGTCGCAAAATTCGAGCACCAGGTTACGGGCGTGACCGTTTCGAAGGATGGGCGCATCTTCGTCAATTTTCCGCGCTGGACAGAAGATGCGCCGGTCTCGGTTGCAGAAGTGACGCGCGACGGCCAGATCAAACCCTACCCGGACGACGAGTGGAATGCATGGCGCAACGAGAAGAAGAACCAGATGTCCGCCGGAGATCATTTCGTGTGCGTCCAGAGCGTCGTGACCGATGCACACGGCAATCTTTGGGTCGTCGATCCGGCCGCGCCAGCCACGGCATCGCTCGTGCCGGGCGGACCCAAGCTCGTCAAGATCGACCTCAAGGCGAACCAGGTCGCGCAGGTGATCCGCTTCGACGAGAGCGTCGCGCCTCAGGGAAGCTATCTGAACGATGTGCGGTTTTCGCCGGATGGTCACTATGCCTACCTGACCGATGCCGGGGCCAAGGGAGCGCTCGTGGTCGTGGATCTGCAGACCGGCAAGGCCAGGCGCGTGCTCGGCGGCCATCCGAGCACGCAGCCGGAAAAGGACGTGGTCGTCAGGATCGACGGGCAGCCGCTACGCCGACCCGACGGACGCGGAGTCGAATTTGCCGCCGACAGCCTCGCGCTTTCGCGCGATGGGCGCACGCTCTACTGGAAAGCACTGACCGGTCGCACGCTCTATCGCATCGCGACAAACGCATTGCAGAACCCGCGTCTGTCGGAGAAGGACCTCGAAGCGCGCGTGGAGCGTGTCGCCGAGACGGAGCCGACCGACGGTCTTTGGATCGATGAGCGCGGGCGACTTTATCTGAGCGCGATCGAGCAGGACGCAGTCAGAGTCCGTGACGGGGATCGCATCACGACCCTCGTGCAGGACAAGCGGCTGCGCTGGCCCGATACGTTCTCCGAGGGCCCCGACGGGACCCTCTACGTTACGAGTTCCCACATCCAGGACATGAGCTGGTTCAAGCCCGAGACAGGCCCCCGCCTCGAGACGCAGTTGTGGCGCATCGAGGGAATCGGAGCGAAGCAGTGACGCGCAGGACGGGCCGCCCTTCTGGAAATACAAATCGCGATCGCGATAGCCGAGGATATTGACCGGGTTACGCTAGTGTTTTGATCACATCACGGTGAGCCGAACATGAACGTATCCGAACGCCTTGCACAAGCGGGGATCGAACTGCCGGCGCCCATCGCGCCGCTCGGCTCCTATCGAACGGTGTCGATTGCGGGCAGTCAGGTCTATGTTTCCGGTCTCGGGCCTTTCGAAAACGGCAAGCCAATCGTCGGAATGGTCGGCGGCGACATGTCTGTCGAAACGGCGCGCCACGCGGCGCATCTGACGATGCTGATGATCCTGGCTTGCGTCGATCAAGCCTGCGGTCTGGACAACATCGAGCGATGCAGCCGGCTGACGGTCTACGTGCGCGCCGAACAGTCGTTCACGCAACATCCGCAAGTGGCCAACGGCGCCAGCGACCTCTTGCTGACATTGTTCGGACAAGACAGGCTTCCCGCTCGAAGCGCGCTCGGCGTGCATACGTTGCCGATGGGCATCCCGGTCGAGATCGACAGCATCTTCGAATTGAAGCGATAAATCGCGCGGCAGCTTCGCTGGCGAACGCGCCATTTATTCACAAAGCGATTCTTGCCGTCCAGCAATTCTGGCGACGCGCAGCCCTTTGATAAGCTTCCCGTCCATGCACGCTACCCCGCTCACCGTTATGGCCGACGCAAGCCTTGTCAACGCGCAAGACGCCGCGCTGTCGCGCGCGGATCACGTTTATTACACGCTGCGCGAGGAAATCTTCGACATGCGGATCCTGCCCGGCGACCGGCTGACGGAAGGCGCCATTGCGGAACGCTTCGGCGTATCGCGTACGCCTGCACGCGAAGCGCTGCAACGCCTGCAAAGCGATGGCCTGATGCAAGGCTATGTGCGCGGCGGCTGGGAAGTGGTGCCCATCGACAACAAGCGTTTCGACGACCTCTACGAGATGCGTCAGATGATCGAGGTCTTCGCCGTGCGCAAGCTCTGCAATGGCGAAACGCCGCAAGCCGATCTTAACTTGCTGCTCGATGCGCTCGATCGCATTTGGCGCGTTGGCCGTGCGCGCCGGGTCGTCGATGGACGAAAGCTCGTCGAACTGGACGAATCGCTGCATCATGCGCTGGTAGCGGCCGCGGGCAACGATGAACTCACCGCGACGATGCAGCGCGTCACCGACCGTATCCGCGTGGTGCGCCGGCTCGATCTCGTGAAGGGCGATGGCATCGCGGAGACGTATGAAGAGCATGCCGCCATTCTCGATGCCATTCGTCGCGGCGACAGCGCATCGAGCGTCGAACTGGTGTCGCGTCATATCAGCGGCAGCCAGGCAAGCGTGAGCGGCCTCACGATGCAGCGCCTGCTCGGCGCCCGCACCGAAGCGGGGCGTTCGAGCGTCGCGCACGCACCGGCGCGACCGCGGCGCACCATCTGACGGCATCGCCGCGCTTCCTTCAAACATGCGGCAAACCACGCTGCAAGGCATAGTCAGCAAGGCTCCATAGGGTTTTCACGGACGCCTGGCACGGAACTCGCATTGACGATTTCGTTGTATACAAGGAAACGTCGATGTCTCTGGAAGTCTCTGCTGCAATCAATCCCACACGCGGCTCGCGCGGCATGGCCGTGGCGCCGCATGCGCTTGCATCGCAAAGTGCGCTCGCCGTCCTTCGCGAAGGCGGCAACGCCGTCGAAGCGATGATCGCGGCCGCCGCCACCGTCGCGGTGGTTTATCCGCACATGAACAGCATCGGCGGAGACGGCTTCTGGCTGATCTCGCGTCCGGGTCACGCGCCGATCGGCATCGAGGCGTGCGGTGCGGCAGCGATGCGCGCCGACATCGGCACGTATCGCGCGCTGGGCCTCGACGCCATTCCTGCACGCGGCCCGCTCGCGGCCAACACCGTCGCGGGCACCGTCTCCGGTTGGGACTTCGCGCAGCGCTTCTCGAAGAACACGCTCGGCGGACGCCTACCCGTTGCGCGTCTGCTGGAAGACGCGATTCATTATGCGAAGGCGGGCATTCCCGTCACGCGCAGTCAGTCCGACTGCATGGCGGGCAAGTGCGGCGAACTCGGAAACGTGCCGGGCTTCGCGCAAACCTTCATGCCCGATGCCCGCGTGCCGCGCACCGGCGAGCGCTTCGTCAACGCGCGTCTCGCCGCAACGCTGCAACAGCTCGCCGATGCCGGTCTCGACGACTTCTATCGCGGAGATCTGGCGCGCAGCATCGCGCACGACCTGTCGTCGCTGGAAACGCTCATCACCCTCGCCGATCTCGAACGGCACACGGCTCGCGAACGTACGCCGCTCGCGCTCACGCATACGCTGGGCACCGTCTACAACATGCCGCCGCCGACGCAAGGTCTCGTGTCGCTGCTGATTCTCGGCGTGCTGGACCGCGTGCTGACCGACGACATGAACCCGCTCGGCCCCGAGTTCGTCCATGCATGCGTCGAAGCGACGAAGCTCGCCTTCAAGGTGCGCGACGAACACGTGACCGATCCGGACCACATGCGCATCGATGCCGTCACGCAACTCGATCCCGCCGCGCTCGATGCGATGGCCCGGCAAGTGTCGATGTCGCGCGCCGCGCCCTGGGGCCGTGGCCGCGGTCCCGGCGATACGGTCTGGATGGGCGTCATCGATGGCGATGGCGTTGCCGTCAGCTTCATCCAGAGCATTTATCACGAGTTCGGCAGCGGCATCGTTCTCCCGCAGTCGGGCATCAACTGGCAGAACCGGGGTTGCAGCTTTTCGCTCGATCCGTCGTCGCTCAATCCGCTGATGCCGGGCCGCCGTCCGTTCCACACGCTCAATCCCGCGCTCGCCCGTTTCGCCGATGGCCGCACGATGGTCTACGGCAACATGGGCGGCGACGGCCAGCCGCAATCGCAGAGTGCGGTGTTCTCGCGCATCGCGCGATTCGGCTGGAATCCGCAGGCCGCGATCGATGCGCCGCGCTGGCTGCTTGGCCGCACGTGGGGCCAGTCGACCGACTCGCTCAAGCTGGAAGCGCGCTTTCCCGACGAGACCATCGACGCATTGCGCGCGCTCGGTCACGACGTCGAAGTGCTCGCCGCCTACGACGAAGCGATGGGGCACGCCGGCGCAATCGTTCGGTATCCCGATGGATTATTCGAAGCCGGTCACGATCCACGCAGCGACGGCTCAGCCGCCGGCTGGTAACGCTCAACACGCTCTTGCTTCGAAGTGATCCGGTTCCGCGCTCGTCGAACCGGAGGGCACGACTCATCCTTTTTTATCCGCACATCAACCGGGGAACGCCTATGAGCACACGCATCCAGACACTGCACGACGATGCGGCCGCGCCCGCGATCGCCGCTCACAACCGCTGGCTGCAACTCGGTCTCGGCCTGCTCTGCATGATGTCGATTTCCAGCCCGCAATACGTGTGGACGCTGCTGACCAAACCGCTGTCGGCGAAGCTCGGCGTGCCGCTGCCCGAGTTGCAGGTCACGTTCTCGCTGCTCATCATCCTGCAGACGTTCTTCTCGCCGTTTCAGGGCAAGCTGATCGACCGCTTCGGTCCGCGCCTGCTGATTTCGCTCGGCACCGTCATGTCGGGCCTGAGTTGGGTGCTCTCGTCGATGGCCGCGAGCACATCGATGCTGTATCTCACCTACGGTCTCGTGGGCGGGCTCGGCACGGGCATCGTGTATGTCGGCGTGGTCGGGCTGATGGTGCGCTGGTTCCCCGACCGGCGCGGCTTCGCGGCGGGCGCGGTGGCCGCGGGCTACGGCATGGGCGCAATCGTGACGACGTTCCCGATCTCGGCATCGCTGGCGGCGCGCGGTCTCGATGCGACGCTGTCGATCTACGGCATCGCGTTCGCGGTCGTGGGCTTCGTCGCATCGCAAGGCTTGCGCGTGCCGCGTGACGAAGCGCCGGCGAAGGCATCGGCGGTGGCGGTATCGAACGTGCCGAATCTGCGTCCTTCGCAAATGATGAAGTCGCCGCTCTTCTGGCTCATGTTCGCCATGATGACGATGATGTCCACCTCGGGCCTCATGGTCACATCGCAGATGGCGACCTTCGCGGCGGACTTCGGCATCACGAAGGTCGTCGTGTTCGGCATGGCCGCGCTGCCGCTCGCGCTGACCATCGACCGCTTCACCAACGGACTCACGCGCCCGCTGTTCGGCTGGGTCTCCGACAAATTCGGCCGTGAAAACACGATGTTCTTCGCCTTCGCGCTCGAAGGCGTGGCGATGGCGCTGTGGCTCCTGACGCGTGACAACGCCGTCTTGTTCGTGCTGCTCTCGGGCGTCGTCTTCTTCGGTTGGGGCGAAATCTTCTCGCTCTTCCCGTCCACCTTGACGGATACCTTCGGCACGCGCCACGCCACCGAAAACTATGGCTGGCTGTATATCTCGCAGGGCATCGGTTCGATCTTCGGCGGTCCGCTCGCGGCGCTCTTGCATCAGCACGCGGGAAGCTGGGTGCCGGTGTTCAGCGTCGGGATCACGCTCGACATCGTGACGGCCGTGCTCGCGATGTTCGTGCTGAAGCCGATGCGGGCGAAGTTTCTCCAAAGAGCCGGCGCTTGAATGCTCGAATCGCGCGCGGCGCTAAAGCCGGAACTGCTGCCGCAGCGCCGTTGCGAGCAGATCGATGGCCTCGGTTGCGCGTCCGGTGTCACCGCGCATCAACACCACCTCGTGATCGGCTACATGCGCAAGACCGTCGATCACGCGCATGTCCGCGGTGACTCTTGCCCGGTCGAGCAGCGTCACCGCGAGCCCTGATTCGACGCACGCCTTGATGACTTGCGTCGATGCGCTGTCGAGCACGACTCGCCACTTGCGCCCCGCGGCTTCCAGTGCGTCTGTCATCGCCAAACGATAGGGACACGGCTCGGCGTACAGCGCCAATGGAACCGGACGTGACTCGTCGAGCGCGAACGTCGGACTGCCGACCCAGACGGGCGTCGTCAGCGTCAGTACGTTCGCCGATCTGCTTCGGTGCGCGGGCTGAACGAAGATCGCCAAGTCGAGCTTGCCGCGCGCGATCTGATCCCGCAGCTTGAAGCTCGGCGCGGTCTTCACTTCGAGCACCACGTCGGGCCAACTCGTCGCGAAGTCCGGCAGGATGTCATGAATCACGTGAGCAGCGTATTCGTCGGGGATGCCGAGCACGACGCGGCCCGCCAGCCGTTTGCCCTTGATCTCGTCGATTATCCGGTCGTGAGCCGCCAGCAACTCGCCCGTGCTCGCCAGCAACCGTTTGCCCAACACGGTCAGCGTGACCGACTGATTGTCCCGCTCCAGCAATCTGCCGCCCGCAGCGGCTTCCAGACGCTGAATGTGAAGGCTCACCGCCGCCGGACTTCGGTTGACGTGCTCGGCCGCCGCCCGGAAGCGCCCCAGCCGCGCTATCGCGTGAAAGGTCCGCAGCAGTTCGATGTCTAGCACTGTGCTCATCGTGTGATCCCGGGTGGTTTAGCGTTGTTGAACGACCGGATCAGTATATTTTGATTTTCGAATCCACGGCGGCGCGCTAGTGTGGATGCATGGCGAGAACATACACAGACCAGCCCGTGCCGGGACGGAGCCCCATGCCGCTGCCTTTTCTCGAAGCGGCAATGGTGCTCACCTGGAGTTCGGGCTTCATCGGAATGCGGTTCTCGGCGGACTATGCGCCGGTCTATCTGGTGACGTTGTGGCGGTTCATCGCGCTGTCCATCGGCTTGTTTCCGTTTGTGGCGCGGGAGATGCGGCATGCGCCCAAGTCTGTTCTGATCCGGCAATCATGCATCGGCGCATTGGCGATGGCCGGCTATCTTGCGGGCGTCGCGGGTGGCGTGCAGCTTGGCGTGCCCGCCGGTCTGGCGGCCCTCATCGCGGACTTGTTGCCTGTCGGCGTGGTGCTGATTACCACGTGTCTCTTTCGCCAGCGCAGCCCGGCTGTCGTGTGGGCCGGATTAGGGCTCGGTCTTGCCGGGACGCTGATCGTCTGTCGCGATGCCCTTTCTCTCGGCAGCGCGCCCGCATGGGCCTATGGACTGCCGGTCGCGGGGATGCTATCGCTCGCGGCGGGCACCGTCTGGCAGCAACGTTCTTCGCACTGCGGCACCCTGACTCCGCTCGGCATGCTCTGGCTGCAGAGCTTGGTGTCGTGCCCGATCTTTCTCGCGTTGCAAGCATCTCAAGGCCGCATTGCACCGATGCTGTCCGCCGGTTTCGCGGCGAGCGTCGCGTGGAGCGTCATCTTCGCGACGCTCGGCGGATGCGGTCTTTACTGGGCGTGTCTGCGGCGGACATCGTCTGCTCGCGTGACGAGCGTTCTGTTCCTCAGCCCGCCCGTCACGCTGATCTGGGCATGGGCGATGTTTCGCGAGCCGCTATCGTGGCTGATGGCTCTCGGCACGGTGATTTCCGGCGCGGGAATACTTCTTGTCGTCAATCGCAGCAGCGGCGATGGCGGCTAGCGCGGGATTCGTGCGGCCCGCCCGCAAAGGCGAGCCATTCGACGCACGCGCGTGCAACCCGCGTCAGGCGAGCACAGGCGCCTTCCGCTTGCCCGCGCCTTGCTCATACGCATAGGCCAACGCGAGCAAGGCGCCTTCGTCCCACTGGCGGCCCACGAAGATGAGGCCGAACGGCGAGCCCGACGCGTAATAACCCGCCGGCACCGCGACGCCCGGCAGACCCGCGATATTGATCTCGCCCACGGTCGTTTCCTGAATGGTGTCCTTGCCGTGTAGCGGCGGAAGCTCGCAACGCATCTGCGGGAAGACGAGCGCGTCGAGCCGTTGCTCGTCGAACACCTTGTCGAAGATACGCAGATAACGCGCCTTCAGTGCGACGAATTCGGGCATCTCCGGCGGCAGCGACGGATTCGCCAGCGCGGCCTTGAAATCCGCCAGGTTATGCATGAAGTTCAACACGCCGTCCGGACCGAATGCGTCTTCGTCCTGCGTGGCCTGCGCGAACTCCGCGAAGGTCTTCAGCGCCGCGCCCTTGCCGAGCCGTTCGAGATACTTCTCGACATCGTAGGGAATGGATTCGAGACCGCGCGCATCGAAATTGGCCAGCGGCGCAGTCGTCTTGCGCAGATCGGCGAAGCCCGAGCCTTGAAACGGATCGTCGATCAGCGTCGCGCCGAGCGATACCAGTTCGCCCTTCGCACGCTCGTACAACGCGGCGGCTTCGTCGGAAAGCGGCTGATTGCGCCACCCGGGACCGTAGAGCCCGATGCGTTTGCCCCGCAGCGCGTTGCCGTCCAGCGCGGCCGCATAGCCGCCTTCCGGTTGCCGGCCCACGCTCGCGAGCGTCTTCGGGTCTTCGCTCGTGTAGCCGGCGAGCACGTCGAGACACAGCGCGGCGTCTCTCACGTTGCGCGCGATCGGCCCGACGACATCGCGGTTGCCCGACAACGGCACCACGCCCGCATTCGGCACCAGACCGATGGTCGGTTTGATGCCCACGAGATCCTGCGCCGATGCGGGATTCTGGATCGATCCGCCGGTTTCCTCGGCGAGCCCGAGCACCGCCATGCCCGATGCCACCGCCGACGCCGTGCCCGCGCTGCTGCCGCCCGGCACGCGGTCGCGCATTGGGACATTGATCGTGGGGCCCGCCCAGCTATCGTTGGCGTGCGAGCCGGTGTGGCTCAGGATCGGCACGTTCGTCTTGCCGAGCAGAATCGCGCCCGCACGACGCATGCGCGCGACGACCGGCGCATCGCGCTCGGGCATCAGATCGACGCCGCCCGTCTTGCTGTACAGCTTCGACCATCCCGCGGTGGTCGGGAAGCCGACCATGTCCATCGGGTCCTTGATGACGACCGGCACGCCCGCGAGCGGCCCCAATAATTCACCGGCCGCGCGCCGTTCGTCGATGCTGCGGGCATCGTCGAGCGCCGCCGGATTCAGAAAGATCAGCGCGTTATAGGTGCCGTTATGGCGCTCGATCCAGTCGAAGCAGGCCCGCGCCAGTTGCTCGGCCGTGAACTTGCCGCGCTTGAATCCGTCCTGCACGCTCTCGACCGTGAGGTTGACGAGATCGATGTCGATCGCACTGCGTGTTTCCATTCGATGCCCCCGTTGAGTTGCCCGGTTTGTCAGAGTTGAACGCCGCGCGTGAGCGCACCATCGACGACGATGTTCGCGCCGCTCACGAAGCTCGCCGCCGGACTCGCAACGAACGCCACCGCATTCGCGATCTCCTGCGGCTTGCCCATGCGGCCGGTCGGATTGAGCGCCAGCGCGCGTTCGAACAGCGCCGGATCGTTGTGCTCGATCCAGTCCCACACGCCGCCTTCGAAGTACACGTTGCCCGGCGAAACCGTGTTCGCGCGAATTCCCTTCGATGCGAGTTGATTCGCGAGCCCCTGCATGTAATGCACGAGCGCGGCCTTGAAGACGCCATAAGGTCCCGCAGCGAAGTCGATCTCGCGTCCCGATACGCTCGAAATCGCGACGATCGAAGCAGCCTTGCTCGCGGTGAGATACGGCATGGCGGCATCGACGAGATTGACCGTGCCGAGCAGATCGGTCTCGAACTCCTTGCGCCACGATTCGATGTCGTTGCCGATAGCAAGCGCGCTCACGTTGGCCACGAGGATATCGAGCCCGCCCCACTCGGCACCCACGCGCTCGACCCAGGCCTTGAGCGCCGCGCCATCCGACACATCGACGGCCGCGCCCGATGCCCGAGCGCCGCTCAGTTCGGACAGCGCGCTCGCAGTCGCCGCGACGCTGGCCGCGTCGCGTGCGCAAATGGCCACGTCGGCGCCCTCGGCAGCCAGCGTCCGCGCAATCGCGAGACCGATGCCCTTGGTTCCGCCGGTGACGATCGCCTTCAAGCCCTTCAGTTGCAGGTCCATGTTCGTCGCTCCTTTGTACGTCGATGAAAATGGCGGCACGACGCGCTCACTCCCGGTCGCGCCCGTCCTCCGTTGAAAGTCCGCGCGCGATCTGCAGGACTTCGCCCGCCTGAATGACGGAGTGGCAGATATCGTCGATGGTCACGCGCTTTTCCATCGCCTGCGCGCGCAGCATGTCGTACGCTTCGCGCTCGCTCACGCGATGCATGATCATCAAAATGTTCTTGGCTTCCTGCAGATGCCGGCTGTCGAGCAGCTTCTGTTCGAGCCTCGCGATGCGTTGCGTATGCTGACGCGCGCGCCTCGCGTGATAGAGCGCCATCACCACGGTGGACAAGAGACCGGAGGCGCGAATGGGCGTCGTGACGATGCCGTCCGATCCCAGCTTGATGGCCTGATCGATGAACGTCGGGTTCTCATACGCCACCACGCAGATGACGGGCGGCGCATCCGGACCGCTCCACTCGCCCTTCGGCGCACGCTCTTCGGGCAGCAACGCGCGAAACACCAGATCGGTCTTCTCGGGCAGCGTGTCCGTGGGCGGCCAGCATCGCTCCACCTGAAAGCCCATGCGCCTCAGATGATTCGTGAGCGTCAGTCCGTCATCGTCATCGGGATGAAACACGACGACGCGCGCATTGCGCTCGAGAATCGAACCCGTCAGGCTTCGCTGGCCTCTGTCTGTTCGCGCGCTCACGTCAGTACTCTCGCGTGCTCAGCTTCGTGACCCAGTCCCCGAGCGTCTGACGCGTCATGTACGGATCGGGGCCGACGGCGAACTTGGACTCGCGCAGGATCGTGAACTGGCCGTCGGCATTCGCGCGGCCGATGCGCGGATAGAGCGCCATGTGATGATTGACCGGATCGATGCGCACGCGGCCTTGCGGCGCAGCGTATTCCGAGCCGAGCAGATGCGGCATGATCGCCCCGATCTCGTCGGAGCCCGAGCGCGCGTAGGCTTCGGCGAACATGTGCATCTGATAGTACGCGGCCTCCCAGTTCATGTCGGTCGGGGTATCGGAGCCGTAGCGCGACTGATGATGCGCCACCGCGCGATGATTCTCTTCCGTGTCGATGCTCTGAAAATACGGCGCCGCCGTGATGTGCCCCGCCGCGATGCCACGCTGCATCGCGTGGATTTCCGTCTCCGATGTGTTCAGGCTGCCGATCGGCATGCGCGACGGATCGAAGTCCGCGTGCGCGTAGGCATCGTAGAGATACGGCACGGTCGCGCCGATGACCGTGCTGAAGATCCAGTCCGGCGACTTGCGCCGGATGTCCGCGACGACCTGTTCGAACTGCTCGCGCGTGGCGTCGAGCGAAAGATAGCGTTCGCCGAGGATCGCGCCTTCCGGATGCTGAAGCAGCAGCTCCTGCATGGTGCGGTTGCATTCGTACGGATAGACATAGCTCGAACCGACGAAATACACGCGCGCGCCGAACGTCTCCGTCATGAAGTCCGCGAGTTGCACGCCGTTCTGATTGGGCGACGCGCCGCTGTAGATGATGTTGTCCGAATACTCGAAGCCCTCGTACATCTGCGCGTAAATCAGCAGACGGTTGTGCTTTTCGACGACGGGCAGCATCGCCTTGCGGCTCGTCGATGTGTATCCGCCGAAAATCGTATTGACGCCGTCCTTCACGATCAGACGCTCCGCAAGCTCGCGGAACGCAGCCGGATCGGACGCGGGATCGTAGTGGACGGCGACGAGCTCGCGCCCGCCTATGCCGCCGCGCGCATTGATCTCTTCGACGGCGAGGCGCGCACCACGCCATTGAGACTGCTCGAGCAACGCGGTCGAGCCGCTCGTCGAGCACAACAGGCCCACTCGGATGGGATCGGACAAAGCCATTTCGTGACACGCTCTCGAATGCGCGCGGAACGGCGGCCCCGCGCGTGATACCAACTGCTCTGGATTCGTCTGACTGACGCGTTATTTGAGGTAGTGCTTGGCGACCATTGCGCCAACCGTATATTTTGGATCGACAAAATTGCCCAGTCGAACCTTGCCGACCTGACTCAGCATCATGTACGCGTCCCACTTGTCGAAGCCGTATTCCGCGGCCATCCACAGCACGAGTTCACGGTACGCGATGCGCGTCGCGTCTTCCAGCGGCCGCGCGCTGCCGATGCTCATCAGCGCATCTTCGTTTTCGAGGCGCGGCCAGTCGATCTGCCACTTCTTGATGAGATCGACGCGCACGGTCGTCGTGCTCTGATATTCGACGGCCGTGCCGCAGACTTCGCCGTCGCCCTGACAGGCGTGTGCATCGCCGATGAACAGCCGTCCGCCCGGCGAGCGCACCGGCAAGTACGTGATGCTGCCCGGCCCCATGTCGGGCACGTCCATGTTGCCGCCGTGATTGTCGGGGGTGAGCGAATTGATCGAATCGATTTCGGGTGAAAGACTCAGCGTGCCGATATGCGGCTTGTACGGCAGCGTGTTGCGTTTGCTCCAGTACACGTTTTCTTCGTCGATCTTGATCTTGCGCACCACTTCGGGCAGCGGCTCGTTCAGGAGCGCGGTGTAGTCCGTGCCCGTCAATCCGCCGAAGTTCGGGATCATGCAGCAGAAGCCGTGCGGATCGTCGCCGCGCGGCGCCATCTTTTCGATGTAGACGGCGACCACATCGCCCTTCTCCGCGCCCTCGATCATGATCGGCCCGTTCTGCGGATTGAGGAACGGCACCTGCAGCACTTGCGACGGCTTGTCCGTCTCCTCCCTGATCTTGCCTTCGAACGCGTCGCGCGTTTCCACGACGACGCGATCGCCGGGCTTCACATGCAAGACCGGCTGCGAGTACGGGCCGATCGTGTAGTGATACGTCTTCTGCATTTCCTCGGTCAGATGGTGTTCCACCGGCTCGCGATCGGCGCCGACGCCACGCTTCATCATGATCGAGTCTTCAAGCCATTTCATGTTTCGTCTCCGTCACAGTGCCAGATACTGGCGAATCAGTTGTTCGTCCGCGAGCTGCGCGGGGCTCAGCGTCTCGACGATGCGGCCCTTGTCCATCACGCAGCAGCGCGTCGCGATGCGTTCGACCATCCCCATGTCCTGCTCGACCAGCACCACGCCGATGCCCGTTTCACGCGCGATCTGCTGAAGCGTCTCGCCGATCAGATCGACGATCGATGGCTGGATGCCTTCGGACGGCTCATCGAGCAATACCACTTTCGGCGAACTGATGAGCGCCCGCGCGATCGCAAGCTGCTGCTGTTCGCCGCCGCTCATGGTTCCGGCCTTCTGCTGGTAGCGCTTCTTCAGAATCGGAAAATAGCCGACCACCTTGTCCTTCATCTGCGCCGCCTGCGCGCGATTCGCCTGCGCGCCGACCTGCAGGTTTTCCGCGACCGTCAACGCGCCGAAAATCTCGCGGCCTTGCGGCACGTAGCCCATGCCCTTCTGCGCGCGAACATACGGCTTTTCGTGGCCGATGGATTCGCCATCGAGTTCGATGCTCCCCGCATCGAGATCGATCAGCCCGATCAACGCGCGCATCAGCGTCGTCTTGCCGACGCCGTTGCGCCCGATGAGCGCCAGCACTTCGCCCGCCCCGACGCTCAACGACACGCCGTTGAGCACGCGTCCGCCGCCGTATCCCGCTTCCACGCCCGACACTTGAAGCAACGCGCTCATTTCTTCTTCCCCAGATAGACTTCCGCGACATCGTCGCGTGCGAGGATCTCGTCGAGCGGGCCATCGGCGAGCAGGCTTCCTCCGTGCAACACCGTCACGCGCGACGCGATCTGCTTGACGAAGGTCATGTCGTGCTCGACCACCATCATCGTGAGACCCGCAGCCGACAGACGCTTGATGAGCTCGCCGGTCGCATGGGTTTCCTCGACGGACATGCCGGCGACGGGTTCATCGAGAAAGAGCAGCTTCGGACGCAGCGATACGGCCATCGCGATTTCGAGCCATTGCTTCTTGCCGTGCGACAGATTGCGCGCGAGCACATGTTCCTCGTTTTCCAGCATGAAGCGCTGCAAGAGTTCATCGAGGCTTTCGGGGCGATCGTCCTTCGCGCGATGCAGCGACAGTTGCAAGTGCTGACGCACGCTCAGGTCCGGGAACACGCCGGGAATCTGGAACTTGATGCTCATGCCCATGCGAATGCGTTCGTGCGGCAGCACATGACTCATGTCCTGGCCGAGAAACATCACGCTGCCTTCCGACGGCCGGTGCTCCCCCGTGATGAGCTTGAAGAACGTGCTCTTGCCCGCGCCGTTCGGCCCGATCACGCAGCGAATCTCGCCTGCATCGATGCGGAAGTCGATGCCGTTGATGACGTGCGCGCCGCCGAAGTGCTTCTTGAGTCCGCGCGTTTCCAGCAGCGTGGTCATGACTTGCCCTCCTCCCGTTTGAGACATGCGCCGCCGCGCGGCGCATCCTGACCCGCGCGGCCCTGCATACGCCGCAGATGCCGCGCGACGAACGGCAGCAGACCTTCCGGCGCCGCGAGCACGACGATCAACAGGATCGCGCCGAGCAGGATCAGCGCGTACTGGCTGCCGTACACCGCGAGATTCTGCGAAAGCCACACGAGGAGCGCCGTGCCGAGAATGGTCCCGCCGATGCTCTTTCTGCCCGACGTCGCCACCCAGATCACAGGCATGGCGGCGGACGTGAGGCCCATCGTCGAGGGCGTGATGTAGGAGCCCCAGATCGTGTACAGGGCGCCCGACAATCCGCCGAGCGCGCAGCCGAGCACGAACACGAGCAACTGATGCCGGCGGATATCGACGCCCAGCATCTCGGCGCGCTGCGGATTCTCGCGAATGGCGATGAGCGTGAGGCCGAACGTGCCGTCGAGCAGCTTGCGCATCGCGGCATAGACGACGATCAGCAGAATCAGCACGAGGTAGTAGAAGCTCGCGTTTTCCAGCGTGAGCGGTCCGCCCGGCCAGGGAACCGTGAGCGGCGGCATGCCGCCCATGCCGTTGTAGCCGTTCAGGCGCGCTTCGCCGATCGCCCATTGCGGACCGGCCGTCTGCGACATGAACGTTTCGAGCACGAGCGTCACCGACAACGTGACGATGCCGATGAACACGCCCTTGATGCGGCCATAGAAGATCATGTAGCCGATCAGCGCCGCCGCGACGATGCTCACCACCAGTCCCGCGCCGAGACCGAGCCACGAATCGAACCAGGCATCGCCGTAATTCAGCGTGAAGATGCCGTAGCTGTAGCCCGCCAATCCGAAGAAGGCGGTCTGCCCGAAGGACAGGATGCCGCCATAGCCCCACATTGCGGCGAGGCCGACCGCGCCGAACGCCCACAACAGGCAGTACGCGAGATTGCCGCTCGTTGTGGCATCCACGACGAGCGGCAGCGTGAGCGCCACGAGCCAGGGCACGTAGTGCGCCGCGCGAGTCGTGGCGCTCGCGGGAGATAGCCGCGAAGGCTCTTTCGTTTGCTTCACATTGCCTCCTAGCGCGCGCGGGAAAAGAGGTTGCCGAGACCTTGCGGCATCAGCCGGATCACGACGATGACCGTCACCAGCAGGCCGATCTGCCCGAACAACTGACCATACGAGGCCGTGAGCGCGGTCTGGATGACGGCGAGCACGGCCGCGGCGGGCGTCGTCCCCGCGATCACGTTCGCGCCGCCGACGACCACCGACACGAACGCCTGCACGATGAAGTTGCTGCCCATCGTCGGCACGGCGGTCATGGTCGGCGCATAGAGCGCGCCGGTCAGGCCCGCGAGTCCCGCGCCGAGCGCGAACGTCAGCGTATAGAGACGGTCCGTGCGCAGGCCGAGACATTGCGCGATGCTGGCGTTCTGGATCGTCGCGCGGGCGCAGACGCCGTAGTTCGTCTTGAAGAACAGCAGATAGAGCGCGAACAGGATGGCCAGGGCGATGCCGGGCAGCACGGCGCGGTACGTCGAAAACGAATAATCGCCGAGCGAGAACGATCCGAACGGCGTGCCGATGCCTTCTATCGAAGGTCCGGCGACGAGCAGCATGGTCTGCTGCACGATGAGGCTGATTGCCCACGTCGCCACGACGGAATCGAACAAGCGGTCGTACAAGTGGCGAATCACGAGCCGCTCGATCACCACGCCCGCGAACGCCGCCGCGAGCGCCCCGAGCAGCATGGCGAGAGGAAGCGGCAAGCCGCGCTTGGCCGCGATGATCGTCACGTAGGCGCCGCACATGATGAACTCGCCATGCGCGAGATTGATGACGCCCATCATGCCGAAGATGACCGCGAGACCGAGCGCCGCGAGCACCAGATAGGCGAAGCTGTCGCCGAACTGATAGACGAGCGAATAGAGAACCGAAAAGGTGGCCATGCATGCTCCACGTTCAAGAGACCTGCGCGCGCCCGTCGTGTGCGGCGCGCGCGCCGGCCCGGATCAGGACGATCAGGACTTCTTGGGCAGGTTCGACGGCGTGTACTGGCGATGATCCGGCTTGTTGGGCAGATCGCAGCCCACCTTGCCGAGCCAGTACGGCTGGACGTCGTCCCAGACCTTCGGAATATCGACCGAGTGATCGTCCTTCACATGCACGAGGTAAATGGTGTGGCTCGCGTGATGGCTCTTCGGGTCCATGCACACCTTGCCCTGCGCGCCTTCCGTGCAGATGCCGCTTTCGAGCGCCTTGCGCACCGCGTCCTGATTCGTCGTTTTGGCTTTTTCGACGGCTGCCTTGTAGAGATAGATGGCGTCGTACGCGTTCGCTGCTTCCTGATTGATGTACGGCTCGTTCGGGAACTTCGCGTGGAAGCGCTTCTTGAAGTCGTTGCTGGCGGGCGTATCGACTTCTTCGACGTAGTTCGCCGTCACGTACATGTCCTTCAGCGCAGGCGGTTTGAAGCGCTTGTGCTCGTACGCCTGACCGACGTTGACCGAACTCGCCATCGGCAGATTCAGATGTGCCGACGCCTGCTGCTCGTAGTACGACGCCTGATTCGCGCCGACCAGCAACGTCACCACGAAGTCGGGCTTCGCCTTCTGGATGTTCTGGATCGTCTGTCCGAACTGCGATACCGACAGCGGAATGAATTCCTCGCCGGCCATCGTGCCGCCGTTCTCCTTGACGATATTGCGGACCCACTCGGCGGAAATCTGCCCGAAGTTGTAGTCGGCGGCGATGGTGTACACCTTCTTGCCGTACTTCTGCATCATCCACGGGATCAGCGTCGAGAATTGCTGTTCGGGCACGGCGCCCGTGACGAACGTGTTGGTATCGCACACGCCACCTTCGTACTGATTGTCGTACCAGTAAAGCTGTTTCGCGCGGTCCATGATCGGCCGAATCGCTTCGCGAGATGCGCTCGAGAATGCGCCGAAGATCACATCGGGCTTGTCGGTCTGAACGAGACGCCGTGCCAGTTCCTGGAACTTGGTGTTGTCGGATTGCGTGTCGTAGGCGATCAGCGAGACAGGACGTCCGAGGATGCCGCCCTTCGCGTTGATCTCATCGACTGCGAGTTGCGTGGCGTGAATTTTCGGAATGGTCGCCAGTGCGAAGTTTCCCGAGGCATCTTCCAGCAGGCCGATCTTCACGGGATCGGCGGCACTCGATGCGAGCGAAGTCAGTGCAAGTCCTGCGGTAAGGGCGAGACGCATCCAGCCCGACGGCTTCAGCAACATGCGGATTCTCCAGAAATGAGCGCTAGAACAGGGGGAAAAACGCGGACAAAAAAAAGCCCCCTGACGAACCGCGGGTTCGTCAGGGGGCTTCTGTGCCGGATCCTCGGGCGGACATCTTTGTCAGGCCGCGAGGTATGGAGCCCAGTCTAATGCGTCAAATTTTTCCTTGTCAACGGTGGACAAAAATCGCCGGATGGCCGAAATCGCACGCGCGGCACAGGCGCCGGTGAAGCGGCGGGCCGGACGATATGCATAAATCCTATTCCGGATAGCCCCTGAATCCGCCGAAAGTCCGCTTCTATACTGGCATTCCATACCTTCACGAGGAGACGAAACGATGTTGATGGACGCCAAGGACTCGGTCTACAGTCCGACACAGGACGACCTGATTTTTCCGCAAGAACCGACGTTTTCGAGTTCCGCCGAGGAACGCCGCTATCGCAAGGAGCATCTCGCGGCCGCGTGCCGGATCTTCGCGCGTCATGGCTTCAGCTTCGGCTTCGGAGGCCATCTGACGGTGCGCGATCCCGAGCATCCGGAGCTTTTCTGGACCAATCCGATGTGCGTGCCGTGGTCGCGCACGAAGACATCGCAACTGGTGCTCGTCGATCATTCGGGCACGGTGATCGAAGGCAAGTACGCCGTGAATCGCGCGGGCTATGTGCTGCATTCGGCGATTCACGCGGAGAACCCCGACATCATCGGCTCGTGTCACGCGCATACCGTCAACGGCGACGCCTGGGCCGCGATGGGCAAGCCGCTCGACTACGTGACGCAGGACGCGTGCATGTTCTACGGCAGCCATACGGTGGTGCGCGATGGCGCGGGCAAGGTGCCGGTCGCGAATGAATCGGGTAATCCGATCGCGCGCGCCTTCAACGATCACAAGGCCATCATCCACCAGAATCACGGGCTGCTGACCGCGAGCCGTCACAGTATCGACGATGCCGTGTGGACGTTCATCGCGCTCGATCATTGCTGCAGGATGCAACTGCTGATGGACGCGGCCGAGTCGCGCCCGATCGAGATCGATCCGGAGTTCGCGGAGTATTCGCATCGCCATCTGGGCAATTCGTTCATCAGCTGGCTGCATTTCCAGACCATGCTCTACGAAATCAACGAGCAGGAGCCGGATTACCTCGACTGACCCATCGGTGTGCGAGGTACGGCGGCGGCATGCGCCATGTCGCAACTTGCCCGCGCATGCCGCCCGAGAGCGCTCAAGAAAATCTATATTGGAGACACGCATGGACGCGCTATATGGCGAAGAAGCCGTCAGACAGACGGACATGAGCCGCACTTACTACCGAGCCTACTGGCGGCTGTTGCCGCTATTGCTGATCTGTTATCTCGTCGCCTATCTCGACCGCGTCAACGTTGGCTTTGCGAAACTGCAGATGCTCGACGCACTGCGTTTCGACGACGCGATCTACGGCCTCGGCTCGGGCATCTTCTTCGCGGGCTACTTCTTCTTCGAGGTGCCGAGCAACCTCATCATGCGCCGTGTCGGCGCGCGTAAGTGGATCGCCCGCATCATGCTGACGTGGGGCGTCATCTCGGCGGCGATGATCTTCGTGCAGACGCCGATGCAGTTCTACATCGCGCGCTTTCTGCTCGGCGCCGCCGAAGCCGGTTTCGCGCCCGCGATCATGTATCTGCTCACGCTGTGGTTTCCGGCCCGCTATCGCGGCCGCGCGATGTCCATCTACGTGATGGGCGCGCCGCTCGCGTTCGTCGTCGGGGGTCCGATCTCCGGCTACATCCTGCATGCGTTCTCCGGCAACGCGCATATGGCTGCGTGGCAATGGCTTTTTCTGATCGAAGCGATTCCGGCCGTCGTGCTCGCGTTCGTCGTGCTTGCCTTTCTCGATGACGATCCCGCGCGCTCGCGATGGATCAGCGAGGACGAGCGCTCGAACGTGCTGGCCGAAATTCGCGCGGAGAACGCCGGCAAGATCGATCATCCGAGCGTGCGCGCGTTTCTCGCCAACCGGAAGCTGTGGTGGTTCTGCGCTATCTTCTTCTGCCTCATCATGGGCCTCTACGCGCTCGGCTTCTGGATGCCCTCGCTCATCAAGCGCAGCGGCGTGACCGATCCGTTGTCCATCGGCCTGTATTCGGCGGTGCCGAACGTCGTGGCGGCGATCGCGCTGTTCGTGTCGAATCGCAGCGCCGACCGCACCGGCGGACGCCGCGCGCATTTCGCCCTCTTCATGCTGATCGGCGCGGTTGGACTGGCCACGAGCATGTGGCTTTCGGCAGGCCCGATCATGACGACGCTCTGTCTGTCGATCGCGGCGGCGGGCGTCTATTCGTGCGTCGCGCTCTTCTGGGCGCTGCCGACGAGCCTCTTCGTCGGCGCATCGGTCGCGGCGGCGCTCGCGTTCATCAATTCGGTCGGGAATATCGCGGGCTTCGTATCGCCTTATCTCGTCGGCATGCTCAATGTGATGGTCGGTCACGCGGAAGTCGGCATGTACGTGATCTCCGCGTTTCTCGTGCTCGGCGCGGCGATGACCATGCGTCTGCCGAAGACGCTCGACGACAAGTGAAGCGCCGGCTCAGGCGGCCCACGGCGGCCGCTTGAGCCTTTCCGTCACGTAGTCGATGAACGCCCGCACACGCGGATGCAGCGACGAGTCGCGCGGATACAGCGCATAAATCGCGGTTTCGTCCTTCGGCTGGAAGTCGGTCAAGAGCGGCACGAGCATGTTGCTGCGAATCGACGGAAGCACCATATGCTCGGCCATGCGCGTGATGCCGACGCCAGCGAGGCACATGTACACCGAGCTCACGCCGCTGCTCGTCTGAAAGTTGCCGTCGATGAGCATGGACGTGCGCTCGCCATCGACCATGAAGGGCCAATGGTTGAGATGATCCATCGGCGGCTCCCACATCAGGCAATTGTGGTTGACGAGATCCGCCGGCACCGAAGGCACGCCGTGCCGCGCGATATACGAAGGCGACGCGGTCACGACGCGTTGCAGATGACACAGCTTGCGGCTGACGAGATTCGAGTCCTGCAGGCTTCCCATGCGGATCGCGACATCGAATCCTTCGCCGATCACATCCGCGAGCGTATCCGACAGCGACAGGCGCACCCGCAGGCCGGGATAGCGCTCCAGAAAGCCCGGAATGAGCGGCACGATCTGATCCATGCCGAACGAAGTCGCGACCGTCACGCGGATACTGCCGGTCATGTGCTGACCCGCGCGCGCGAGTTGGGCTTCGCCGGTGTCGATGTCGTCGAGAATGCGCTTGCACAGCGCGAGATATTCGTTGCCTTCCTGCGTGACCTGCAGACTGCGCGTCGAGCGCCTGAGCAGCGCGACGCCGAGGCGCTTTTCGAGCGCCGAGACCGCGCGGCTGACATACGGCTGCTGAAGGTTGAGCATGAGCGCCGCAGCGGTGAATCCGCCGGTTTCCGCGACGGCCTTGAAAATCCTCATTTCGACGAGGCGTTCGTCCTTCATGTACTCGGTGCGGCCTAAGCGATGATCAACCAGCGATCTTAGCCAGCGGCTGCTTACTTCTATATCGGGAGTTGCACGGGTATGGATTCCCGGCGGATTCGAGCGGCTCGAGCACGGGCTCGCGACCTCAGAAACCGTCTCGCCAACCGTCTTCAGACGGTGCTCGCCGCGCGCTTCACGCCGTTTCCGACCAAAAGACCCAAGTCGTAAGCGCGTTCGAGCGCGCGCCCGATTTCGTCGACGCGACACATGCGGATGTCCGCGCTCGGCTTGCCGATCGGATCGAACGATTGAATGCCTAGCTCGTCGCGCGCGATTGTCAACAGCGGCTCCCAATGAGCTTCAGTCTTGTTGCGGTAGGTCATGGTTTGCGCTCCTTTCTCTTGCATTTGTTACTTAACAAGCTTAGGAGCGCGAGCCCCCGTTACCTGCGACGGATCGCCGCGATTCGAATGTCGTCTCTAGAAATCGTCATTGCGCCGCGAAACAATAGCGCGCTTTTTGCCGCCACTGCTCTTGAAAGCAGAACGCGGCGTTTCAGAATCCGAATCGATGTGGGCATTCCGGCACGTACTGCGTGCTTTTGCGAACGCACATCCATTCGGTCAGCGAATCATGGAGCCGTTGCCTATGATGGATCTCAGGCCGGTTCCAGCTCATCGTCAAAGGACAAGGAGTCGTTCACATGAAAGCTCCTCAACGTTTGGCACGAATCGAGTTGATAGCGCCGTTGTCAGGCGTGATGGTCCAACTCGACACCGTGCCCGATCCAGTTTTCGCGCAGAAGATGGTCGGCGACGGCGTATCGATCGATCCCACTTCGGACGAATTGCTCGCCCCGCTCTCGGGGACAGTCACGCAGCTGCATCGAGCGGCGCACGCGGCGACGATCACCGGCGAAAGCGGTCTCCAGGTGCTGATCCACATCGGCCTCGACACCGTGATGCTGCGCGGGGAAGGCTTCACGCCGCTCGTCAAGGAAGGCGACACCGTCACGACCGGCCAGCCGCTGATCCGCTTCGATCCGGTCGTCGTCGGCGCGCGGGCCGTGAGCCTGCTCACGCAGATGGTCATCGCCAACGGTGAGCTCGTGACCCGCTACGTGCCCGCCACGGGCCTCGTCACGGCGGGCAAGGACGTCGCGTTGACGGTCGAATTCGTCGGCGCCGCCGCGGACGACGCGAGCGGCGGCCCAGCAGGCGCCATCCGGTCAGACGAAATCACGCTGCCGAATCCGCAAGGCCTGCACGCGCGGCCCGCTGCGGTATTCGCCGCCGAAGCCAAGAAATACAAATCCGACATTCGCGTCCTGCGCGGCGACGACAGCGCGAACGCGAAATCCGTCGTCGCGCTGATGGCGCTCGCGACGAGCTTCGGCGACAAATTGCGCGTCGAGGCCGCCGGCCCCGATGCCGGCGAAGCCGCCGCCGCGCTCGCGCGCCTGCTCGCGTCGGGCTCGGGCGAAAAGCCCGGCGACGCGCCCGCGCCCGCCGTTGCCGCGGCCGAACCGGTCGCACCGGCGCGCGCCCCGTCCACGAACGCCAACGAATTCACGGGCGTCTCCGCGTCGCCGGGACTCGCGGTCGGCAAGATCGTGCAGTTCCGCCGCGAAGTCATCGACGTGGCCGAGGCGGGCGAATCGCCGCAACGCGAACGCGCACGGCTCGACGCCGCGCATCACGAAGCGCGTCAGCAAATCGAGGCGCTGAAGGCGAATCTGACCGATCCGTCCAAGGCGCAGATCCTCGACGCGCACCTCGAACTGCTCGACGATCCCGATCTCACCGACGCGGCCATCGCCGGCATCAGCGACGGCAAGAGCGCGGGCTTTGCGTGGCGCGCCGCGTTCGAGACGCAGGCGAGCAATCTGGAGAGGGTCGACAACGCGCTTCTGCGCGAGCGTGCGGGCGATATCCGCGATGTCGGCCGCCGCGTGCTGGCGCTGCTCGCGGGCGTAAAGCAGGCGCATATCGACGTGGCGGACGAATCGATCCTCATCGCCGAGGAGCTTTCGCCCTCGGACACGGCCTCGCTCGATCGCAGCAAGGTGCTCGGTTTCTGCACGACGACCGGCGGCGCGACGAGTCACGTCGCGATTCTGGCGCGCTCGCTCGGCATTCCGGCGATCTGCGGCATCGACGAAGATGCGCTGCAATTGCCCGATGGCACGCTCGTCGTGCTCGACGGTTCGCACGGCAGCCTGCGGCGCAATCCCAGTGCGGACGATCTGGCCAAGGCGCGCGAGCGCATCGACCGTCAGACGAAAAAGCGCGAGGAAGAGAAAGTCGCCGCGAGCAAGCAGGCCGTCACGGCGGACGGGCATCGCGTCGAAGTCGTTGCAAATATCCGGAATGCGCAGGAAGCGCGCGATGCGGTCGCGGCGGGCGCGGAAGGCGTCGGACTGCTGCGTTCCGAATTTTTGTTCGATAACCGCGACACCGCGCCGTCGGAAGACGAACAGGCCGCCGAATATTGCGCCGTGGCCGAAGCGCTCGGCCGCGAGCGTCCGCTCGTCGTGCGAACGCTCGACGTCGGCGGCGACAAACCGCTGTCGTACCTGCCGCTGCCGAAAGAGGACAACCCGTTCCTCGGGCTGCGCGGCGTGCGCGTGAGCCTCGATCGTCCCGATATGTTCCGCACGCAATTGCGCGCGATTTTGCGGGCCGCGCCGATCGGCAATCTGCACATCATGTTCCCGATGGTCGCGTCCATCGAGGAAGTGCGCGCGGCCAAGCGGCTTCTTCAGGAAGAAGCCGGCGATCGCATCGACAGCGTCAAGGTCGGCGTGATGATAGAAGTGCCGTCCGCCGCGCTCATCGCCGAGCCGCTCGCGCGCGAAGTCGATTTCTTTTCCATCGGCACCAACGATCTGACGCAGTACACGGTCGCGATGGATCGCGGACATCCGAAGCTCGCGAAACAGGCGGACGCGCTGCATCCGGCGGTGCTGCGTCTGATCGGCATGACCGTCGATGGCGCGCACAAGCATGGCAAGTGGGTCGGCGTGTGCGGCGGCATCGCGTCCGATGCGATGGCGGTGCCGGTGCTCGTCGGCCTCGGCATCGACGAGCTGTCGGTCAGCGTGCCTGCCGTCGGCTCGATCAAGGCGCAACTCGCGCGCCTCACGATGGGCGAAGCCCGCCAGCTCGCGGCAAAGGTAATCACGTTGGGCACGGCCGCCGAAGTGCGCGCCCTGCTCGCCCCGTACGCGGAATAAGCGGAACAAGCGGAGAAAAAAATGTTCAAAAACGCATTCGGCGTGGTGCAGAAGGTCGGCAAGTCGCTGATGCTGCCGGTCGCGGTGCTGCCCGTCGCCGGCCTCTTGCTCGGTCTCGGCGCGACCGATTTTCATGGCTACGTGCCCGCCATCATCCTCGAACTGATGAAGAACGCCGGCGACGTGATCTTCGGCAATCTGCCGTTGATCTTCGCGATCGGCGTGGCGCTCGGCTTCACGGAAAACGATGGCGTATCGGGAATCGCCGCGACCATCGGCTATCTCGTGATGACGGCGACGCTCGGCGTCATCGCGAAGCTCGAAGGCGTCGAGCCGACGATGATCATGGGCATTCCGTCGATTCAGACCGGCGTGTTCGGCGGCATTCTCGCGGGCGGTCTCGCGGCGTGGATGTTCAACCGCTATTACCGCATCACGCTGCCAGCCTATCTCGGTTTCTTCGCCGGCAAGCGCTTCGTGCCGATCGTCACGGCCATCGGTGCGATCGTGCTCGGCGCGGTGCTGTCGGTCGTGTGGCCGCCGATCGGCGGTGTCATCAAGGCGTTCTCGCAATGGGCGGCGGTCTCCGATCCCCGCACCGCAGCCACCGTGTACGGTTTTGTCGAACGTCTGCTGATTCCGTTCGGTTTGCATCACATCTGGAACGTTCCGTTTTTTTTCGAGGCGGGCAGCTTCCTCGATCCGACGACAGGCAAGATCGTTCATGGCGACATCAACCGTTTCTTCGCCGGCGATCCGACCGCGGGCATTCTGTCGGGCGCCTTCCTGTTCAAGATGTTCGGCCTGCCCGCCGCCGCGATCGCGATCTGGCATTGCGCCAAACCCGAAAAGAAGGTTGCGGTCGGCGGCATGATGGTGTCGGCAGCGCTGACTTCCTTCCTCACCGGCATCACGGAGCCGATCGAGTTCGCGTTCCTGTTCGTCGCGCCCGTGCTGTACTTCATTCACGCGTGTCTCGCGGCGTCGGCGCAATTCGTCGCCAATACGCTGAACATGCACATGGGCTTCACGTTCTCGCAAGGCGCGATCGACTTTTTGATGTTCAACCTGATCGGCAACAAGGCGACGCACGCGTGGTACGTGTTCATCCTCGGGCCGATTTATGCGGCGATCTATTACGTCGTGTTCCGTTTCGTGATTACGCGCTTCAATCTCAAGACGCCGGGACGTGAGGACGATACGGCGGCCACTGCCGCGGTAAGTTCCAGTGGCGTCGGCGGACGCTCGCGCGATCTCGTGCTCGCGTTCGGCGGCCGCTCGAACATCAAGAGCCTCGATGCGTGCATCACGCGCCTGCGCATCACGGTGAACGATCCGTCGCTCGTCGATGATGCAAGGTTGAAGGCGCTCGGCGCTGCGGGCGTCGTGCGCGTCGGCAACGGCGTGCAGGCGATTTTCGGGCCGCTGTCGGAGAACATGAAGACCGACATGCAGGACTATCTGAAGACCGCGGGAAGCGACGCCGATCTGCCAGTGGCGAGCGCAGCATCCACCGCCACAGCTTCCGACGCGATGAGCGCCCCGGCTGCGGCGCCCGCGCAGGATGCAGCGCAGCAGAAGGCGCGCGCGGAAAAGATTCGCGCGGCGCTGGGCGGCGCGGCCAATATCCTCAAGCTCGAACCGCTCGCGGCCACGCGCTTGCGCGTCGCGCTCGGCGATGCGTCGCGGCTCGATGGCGCCGCGCTGAAAGCAGCGGGCGTGCCGGCGACGCAGCCGTTTGCCAACGGCGAACTCGATCTGATCGTTGGACTCGAAGCGGAGAACCTTGCGGGCGCGATGCGTTGATTCACGCGGGCACGTCGCCCGAGCGCGGCTTTTCCACGGCGTAGTAAGCGAGGCACCCCGCCACGACGCCCCAGAAAGCCGCGCCGATACCAAGCAAGGTCACGTCGCTGAGCGTAACGACGAACACGATCATCGCGCTCAGCGGCAACGCCGAACGAAACGCGCTGACGAAAGACTTTTCGAGCACGCCCATCATCGCGAGCCCGGCGAGAATCGCGATATACGCGCCGGGCAGATTCGCCAGCAGAAACACATATGCCGTGGCGAACACGCCGATCGCCACGCATATGACGCCCGCGATCAACGCGCCGATGTAATGCCGGCCATGCGTGCCGCCCGACACGAGAATCGCATTGCTCGGCCCCGCAAGCACCGAAGGACAGCCGCCGAACGGCGCGGTGATCGCGCTCAGCACGCCGCTATAGATCGTCACGAGCCGCAACGACGTGCGATATCCCGATGCCCGCGTCACCGCGATTCCCTGCGCGTTCTGCACGAAAATCACGGTGATGAGCATCGGCAACAAGAGTTGCGAGATCGCGCGAATATCGAAGCGCGGCGCGACCAGCCCAGGCGTCGCCGTCCATGCACCGCCGCTGTGACTCGGCAAACGGAAGCCCGTTGCGAAGAGAATCGCCGCGCCTGCCAGCATCGCGCCGATGAGCGGCGGCATGGGCGCTGCGTTGCGTCGCTCGAGCCACATCAGCCCGAAGAACGCGATCGACATGCTGGCGCCTATGAGCGGCGCGGCTATCGTCGAATGCACGACGGCCAGCACGTACTTGATGAAGAGTCCGGCGATCATCGCCATGACGATCGCCATGGGCACCCATCGGTCGAGCAGCGCGACGAGGTTCGTCACGCCGAGCACGAGCAGCACCGCGGCGCACACGAGATACGTGCCCACGGCTGCGCCGAATCCGTATTGCGCGATCACCGGCGCGGCGAGAATCGCGCCGGGAATCGTCCACAGAAAGAGCAAAGGCTGACGCGTCTTCCAGCTGATGACGATGCTCGCCAGCCCGTTCATGCCGATCGACGCGAACAGCCACGACGATGTCTGCGCGACGCTCAAGCCGCCCTCGCGCGACGCGGCGATGATGATCGCGACCGGTCCCGTCGCGGAAAAAGTCATGCTCACGAACGCAAGCGAAAAGTACAAAAGCCATGACCGGCCGATGCCGCTATCGGAAGCGCCGCCAACAGACATGTGTCTCGCTCGAACGGAAGCGTTTTCTCGCGTCGGCATCGACGCAGAAAAACGCTGCGGATTGAAGGGCCGGCCTCAATGCGCCATCGATTCGGCATGTACGGGCGCACGCCATGCGAGACCGATGATCACGCCGAGCACGCAAAGCGCGCCAATGTACCAGGCGGGGGCCATCGTGATGCCCTGCCGCCCTACCAGAAACGAGGCGATTGCGGGCGCGGTGCCGCCGAAGATCGCATACGCCGTGTTGTACGAGAGCGCGAAACCGGTGAAGCGCACTTCCGGCGGAAAGCTCTTCACGATGATGTAAGGCCCGAGCGTGATCGTCCCGATCAGGAAGCCGCCGAGGATATACAGCGCCCACACGGACTGACTGCCCGCGTTCAGGTTCATGTAGAACGCGCCGGTGACGAGCAGCATCGCGACACTGCCGATCGCATACGCGCGCCCGCCGCCGATCTTGTCGGCTGCCCATCCAGCGAAGGTGCTGCCGACGATCAGCCCGAAGATCGACCACGAGTTGTTCGTGAAGACATCCTTCGGCGCGAAGTGGAACTGCGATTGCAGGAACGTCGGCGTGTAGAGGAAGTACAGCACGAAGATGCCGGAGAACACCCACGTCGCCAGCAGCGAGACGATCACCGCGCCGCGATGCTCTTTCAGCACGACCGCGAGCGGCAGACGCGCATCCGCTTCACGCTTCGCACGCAGCGCTTCGAACACCGGCGTTTCCTGCAGATAGCGGCGCAAATAAACGGAGATCAGACCGAACGCGCCCCCCGCGATGAACGGCAGACGCCAGCCCCAGCTCTTCAGATCCGCCGGCTCCATGTTGCCGATGAGGAACTTCGCCGACAGCGCGCCGAGCAGAATGCCGGTGCAAAGACCCGACATCAGAAGACCGCATGCGAGACCGATACGATCGCGCCTGACATGCTCGGAGCAGAAGATCCACGCACCCGGCACTTCCCCGCCGACCGAAAGACCCTGCAAAACGCGGCACAAGAGAAAGAGCAACGGCGCGACGATGCCGAGCGTCGCATAGCTCGGCAACAAGCCGATGAGCAACGTCGGCGCGGCCATGAGAAAAAGGCTCAGCGCGAACATCTTCTTGCGGCCGATGCGATCGCCAAAGTGCGCGAAGAAGATGCCGCCGATCGGACGCACGAGATAACCCGCTGCGAAGATGCAGAACACTTCGAGCTGCGCGAGCCATTCGGGCGTCTGCGGCGGAAAGAACACGGTGGCGAGCAGCTTCGTGAAGAACACCGCGACGATGAAGTCGTAGTACTCCAGCGCGCCGCCTAGCGACGCCAGCATCAGCGTCTTGATATCGTTGCGTGACATCGACCGCCCATGAATGGCGACGTCGTCCGTCTGTACCGGGGTAGAACTCATCTTTGGCTCCAAACTCTGAGTGAGGTGACGTTCAACGCATTCGCCATTTAATCAGCATGCTGATTATTCATGCGCGCCTTCTTCACCTGCGCATGACCCTGTGCGACGCATCGTTCTATTGACTTCGCGTATTGACTTCAATCATTGACATCCGGCGCTCCAGCCATCAGCATTTCGTCAGTACGCTGACGGATAGATTTGTATCCGGAAAAAATTGGGAGCGCAACTGTGATTGCACCTACAATCTTTAGATTCCTGCGTGGCAAAACTTCTTCGATAAAGGGTTAAGGATGAGTACCGTTGCCGATAAAAAAGCTGCTGTTTCCGATGGCGGCATCGAGACCGGACACTTGTGGCAGCGGCCGGGGTTTCTGATCCGGCGGCTCAATCAGATCCATATCGCGCTCTTCTTCGAGTGCTGCAAGGACTTCGCCATCACGCCCGTGCAGTACGGCTTGCTGACCACATTGAGCGAGCGGCCCGGTCTCGACCAGACATCGCTGTGTGCGGAAGTGGGCGTCGATCGCACGACGATGGCCGACGTGCTGCGCCGTCTGGAGGAACGCGGACTCGTCAAGCGCGAGCCGAGTCCGCACGACGGGCGCCTCAAGATCGCGAACATCACGGCGAAAGGACGCCGCACGATGAAGGACATGTACGGCAGCATGCGTGAAGCTCAAGTCAGATTCCTTGGCCCGCTGAGCCCCGAAGATCGCGCTCATTTCGTGCGAATGATGATGCAGCTCGTCGAAGGCAATAACCAGTACGGCCGCACTTCCCTGAAGCATTTCGACTGACTATCGCGTGATATCGCGGCGGTACGTTTCGGGCACGAAGAGCGCGCCGACCGCGAACGACACTACCGCGATCACGATCGGATACCAGAGCCCGAAGTATACGTTGCCGCGCGCCACAGCCATCGCCGACACCACGAACGGCAGCATTCCGCCGAACCAGCCCGAACCCAGATGGAACGGCAACGATAGCGACGTATATCGAATGCGCGCCGGAAACAGCTCGACCATGAATGCGGCCATCGGGCCGTAGACCATCGCGAGATAAAGCAGCAGAAGCCACATCAGAAATACGACCATTGGCGCGTTGATTTTCGACGCATCCGCATGCGCCGACCAGCCCGAGGCGATCAACGCCTTTTCCAGTTCGCGTTTGTCGCTTCCATGAACGACGATCGAGCCGATTTGCGTCGATGCCGCTTCTCCCGCTTGCAACGGAGCGCGGTCATACGAAACACCCGATGCGCTGAGAAACGAGCGTATGCGATCGCATTCCGTCACTGGCGCGGAGAACAGCGTAAAGCGGCAATCGTCCGCGTGGACCGTGACAGGTGCGCTCTTCTGAAACGCTTCCAACCGAGGATTCGCGTAGTGCGTGAGCGCATGAAAGATCGGTTGCGTCGTCGCGGCGAGCAACAGGCACGCGAGCATCATGATCCACTTTCGTCCAATGCGATCCGATAGCCAGCCGAACACGAGGTAGAACGGAAATACCGCGATCAATGCAATCGCGAGGAACAGGTTCACCGTATTGGGCGCGACTTTCAGCGTGTTCTGCAGAAAGTACATGGAGTAGAAATGTCCAGTGCCGAAGACGACACCCACGCCCGATGCCGTGCTGAACAGCATGATCAACACGTATTTGAGGTTCGCCCATTCGCCGAAGCTCTCGCCTATCGGCGAAGTCGATAACCTGTTCGCGCGCTTCATCTCACGAAAGGTCGGCGATTCGGCGAGCTTCGTGCGCAGATACACCGAGATCGCGAGCAACACGATCGACACGAGGAACGGCACGCGCCAGCCCCAACTCTGGAATGCGGCTTCGTCCATCGATGCACGGCTGATGCTGACCGCCGCGATCGATGCGAGCAGGCCCAGCGTCGCTGTCGTTTGCAGCGAGCTCGTATAAAAGCCGCGCCGATCCACAGGCGAATGTTCCGCGAGATAGGTCGCCGCGCCGCCCGTTTCGCCGCCGAGCGCGAAGCCTTGCAAGAGCCGCAACGCAACGAGCAAGCCAGGCGCCGGCATGCCGATCTTGTCGAACGACGGCAGCAAGCCCACGCCGATGGTCGCGACGCCCATCAACACGATGGTCGCCATGAACGTGTACTTTCGCCCGATGCGATCGCCGAGCCTGCCAAAGAAGAGCGCGCCGAGCGGACGTACGAGGAAGCCCGCACCGAACGTCGCGAGACTCGCGAGAAAGGCCACCGTATCGTTGCCGCTCGGAAAGAACAACGTGCTGAACGTGCCCGCTAGCGCAGCGTAGATATAGAAGTCATACCATTCGAGCAACGCACCGAACGAAGACGCGACGATCAGCGTGAATTCATGACGCGTGACTGCGCGGTGCGACCGCTCCGAAAGAGACGTGGCCATGTCGATCCCATGCGCCCTGGCATCAGGCGAGCCGTGCTACGAGATGATCAAAGGTCTTTGAGCAATTCGAGCGCTTCATCACGCTTCATCACGGCAGCGTATTTCTGCGCCATGTCGAAGAGATTCGCCTCGTGCGGCGCAATCGCGCGATCACCGACGCAATCCGACAACACGAATGGACGAAATCCGTATTGCATCGCATCGACGACGGACGACCGCACGCAACCGCTCGTCACTGCACCCGCGACGACGAGCGTTCGCACGCCATGCTGCGTGAGCCATGCCGCGAGCGACGTCCCGAAGAACGCCGATGGCGCTGTTTTGCGCACGACGAGTTCGCCTGCGCGCGGCGTGAGCTGCGGCACGATCGCGCTGTCGTGCGAATCTTCCTTCAGCGCGAGCAGGCCCGGCACTTTCATCGTGAAGACGTTGTGATCGGAGTCATCGTCGGCGAAGACGATACGGCTATGCGCAACCGGCCAGCCCTTCTCGCGCGCATGCGCAAGCAAGGGCACGGTGTTCTCGATGGCTTGCGGAATATTGCCGCCGCCGAACACTTCGGGATTCGCGAAGCCGTTCACCAGATCGACGATCAAAAGGCCGACCGGCGCTTTCGGTTCGAGCGTCGAGCCGAAGCTCTGACGCTTGTAGGTTTCGATATCGTGGGACATGTGCGTGGTTTTCCTGGGTCAGCGGTCGAGGACCACGCCATCGCGCACGACGGCTTCGCCATCGAGGAATACATCGCAATGACGCAGCGGAATGTCGATATGACAGGTCGTCGAGCGGCTGCCGCCGGCTTCGTTATTCGGTCCGAGCGAAAACAGGAAGTTGCCTTCGAACGCGCGCGCATCCATGCCGATGGTCGCCTCGCGATCGTAGAGCCCGAGCGTCGACCAGTGAGCGCGCGGCTGCAGGCCCCAGCCGATATGCGAAATCGCGTAGGCCTCTGGATCGTTGAACGTCGCCATGTATTCGCTGAGCAATTGCGCGTCGATGCCGCCTTCGATGCGCTTTGCATAACCGCCTTCGACGGTCAGTTCGATGCGTTCCTGCACATAGCTTTTCTGCGGCAACAAAATATCGCCGCGATCGATCACGATGCGGCCATGCGCCTTGCCATCGTTAGGAAACGTCAGCGCGAATCCGCTTGGCCAGTGATCCCAGCGCCCCGGTTCATCGACGAAACCGTATTCGGCGATCGGTTCGAACTCGCCGAGCGGACAGCGAAAATCCGTCCCCGCGGCGGAGACGATATGCATCTCCTTAGCGCGCGCGATGCGCGCCCGTGCGGCGAGCACGCGTTCGCGATCGGCGGGTGTCGGCACGAGGCGCGTAAGCACTTCGGGTGGCTCGACCGCGAGCAGGATCTTCGTGCCGGCCTTGAGTATGTCGAGTTGCTCGGGCGAGAACAGCAAGGTCATCAGATCGAGCACGAGATCGCTTTCCTTCAACGCGGCAATCGCGGCCCGGTTGCCGGTCAACGGCGTCGTGCCGAGATACGCGAGGGAATCGCGGCTCAGCGCCTTCTCGCCGTTCACTGGCGGCAAGTCGAGGCGATTGACGATTGCGCCCATCGCTTGCGTCGCGATCAGTGCGGTCGATAGCGTTTGCGGATGCGTCGACGCGCTCGTGAGAATGGTGACGGTCTGCCCTGCTTCGAGACGCGAGAGCTCGAGCACCTTCGTCCACGCATCGACCATCTGATAATCACTGACTGGCATGATTGCCTCCTTCAACGAGCGTCGGAATGGATGCGCCGAGGAAATCGCCGAGCGCGGCGTGAAAGCCAGCTTCGTCGTCCCACGGAATCATGTGACCAGCGTCACGCACGCGCGTGTGCTGAAGATGCGGCACGAGTGCGCGAATCTCTTCGACGTCTTCGTCGCGCACGACGTCGCCTCTGCCCGCGGTGACGAGCAGCGCGGCAATCCGCAGATGCGCGAGATCGGCGTGAATGTCGTCGGTATGGAAGCCTTCAAAGCTCGCGCGTATCGCGCGTTCGTCACATGTATGAAGCCACTCCGCGCGCAACGCGAGTTGTTCATGGGTCCATGTGGGACAGAAGGCGCGCATTGCGTCGGCCGTCATGCCTTCGCGCGACTGCCGGATCGAATCGATGTACCACGGCAATTGCGACGGATAGACACGACGTCCCGGTCCCGAAACGGGCGGATCGATCATCGCGAGACGCGTCATGCCTGCGGGCTCCGAACGCGCAGCGCGTATGCCGATGCGCGCGCCCATCGAGTGACCGACGACGCTGTAGCGCTCGAATCCCAAGGTAGTTGCGAACGCAACCAGATCGGCGGCTTGTGCGTCGAGGCTGTAGTCGAGCGAATCCGATGCCGACGACAAGCCTCGTCCGCGCACATCGAGCACATAGGTATCGAACACTTGGCCAATATGCTCCGCGACGAAGCCCCACGTCACCGCAGGACTCGTAATGCCCGGCACGATGATCACCGGATCGAGTCCCGTGCGTGCGCCACCGTAACGCAGATAGTGCTGACGGATGCCATTCGCCTGAACGTTCGCGCCGTACAGATAGGTCGACATGTCGCCCTCGCTCAATATGCGCCGGACAGCAACGCGCCCGCGCCCGGCACGACGGCTTCGAGACCGAGTTGCTTGAGCATCGCATAGGTCGTCGCGACGGCCGCGGTGACGACCGGCTTGCCCGTCATTGCCTCGACCTTCGCGATCACCGGCAACGAAGGCATCTGCACGCATGCCGACAGCACGATGGCATCGGCTTCCTCATATCGCATCGACATGACGATCTCGGGAAGGCGGCTCGGATCATGACGCGCGACTTCGAGATTGTCGGGAATCTCGAGCGCGCGATAGTCGATCACGTCGTAATCCTCATTGCGGATATAGTCGACCACGAGTTCGGTCAACGGCTTCATATAAGGCGTGACGACGACCACGCGCTTCGCGCCGATCACCTTCAATGCATCGACCAGCGCGCCCGCGCTCGTGATGACGGGCGCATCGCCGCCGTTGTCGACGGTGCGCTCGTGCAAGCGCTTTTGCGATACGCGATGATAGCCATGACCCATCGCCATGATCGCGACGAGACACGCATAGCCGAGCACATCGACGCGCGCATCGGAGAGTTCAACTGCGCAGCGGTCCGACTCGGCATCCATCGCGGCGAGTTCTTCCTTCACGACCTTTTTCATCCGCATGCGGCTCGAATGAAACGTGAAGCGCTCGGGGCGAATCGTCTGGCGCGCGAGCAACATCGCGGGAATCTCGGTCTCCATCGTCGTGTTCGAACTCGGCACGATCTGGCCGATGCGGTAGTGCTTGGTCATGTGCTGCTCCATGTGCTTGTGTTCTTCGGGGTGGTCAAAGGCGGAAGAGGCGTTCCGCATTGCCGTGACAGACGAGCGCTCGCGTGGCGTCGTCGAGCGGCGCGCGTTCTATGAAGTCCGCTGCGATCTCCGTCGATTCATACGGATAGTCAACCGAGAACATCACCGCTTGCGCGCCCATTTCGCCGATCGCGCCGATGAGCGCCGGGGCCGAGCACACGCCCGAGGTCGTGATCAGGATGTTGGTGCCGATGTAATCCGAAGGCGCCCGTTCAAGACTCAGGCCATGCGAATAAACCGCGAAACGGCTGTCGAAGCGCCAGCGCAAGAACGGCAGACCTTCGCCCATGTGCCCGAGAATGATCTTCAGATTCGGGAAGCGATCGAACACGCCGCTGAACAGCAGGCGCAGTGCGTGGCTGCCGGTTTCGATGCCCCATCCCCAGGTCGCGCCGGTGAGTTCGGGATGACCGTCGAGCACGCGCGGGCTCACGAATGCATCCGTCGGATGCAGATATAAAGGTACGTCGAGTTCCTGCATCGTCGCCCAGAAGGGATCGTAAGCGCGGTCGTCGTAGTAGGTGCCGAGTGTGTGACCATTGACGAGCGCGCCCTTGAAGCCGAGTTCGCGCACGGCGCGCGTCAGTTCATCGGATGCGGCCTTCGCGGTATGCATCGGCAACGTCGCAAAGCCGCCGAAGCGCAACGGATGACGCGCGATCTGCTGCGCGAGAAAGTCGTTGCTCGCCTTCGCGCGGCTGATCGCGAGCGCCGCATCCGGCTCGCCCTGCACGCTCGGGCCCGTTTGCGAAAGTATCGTGTAGTCGATGCCCGCGCGATCCATTTCGACGATGCGCTGTTCGTCGAAATCGGTCAGGCGCGCGGCGAGATCGCGCAGGACTTCAGGCGCGATGTGCTGCGTGAAGCTCTTCGAATAGCTCTGGAAACCGGGCGTGCTGAAATGCTCTTCCAGGGCGATCTTGCGAATCCGCTTGTTCATTTGAACTCCATTTGATCAGTAGGCTGACGATATGATCGTGCGACGAGCCGGGACCGGCTCATCTCGCGTGCTCAATCGCCCTTTCCGAAAAGCTGTTTGATGCGCGCCCAGATGACGCTCCACACGAGGCTGCCCGCATTGAACTTCGCGGACGATGAGGACAGCGCCGCCTCGGGCGCCGCGTTACCGCCGAGCTGCGCCGTGATGCGCGCGCCGAAATCCGCGATCATCCTGCGCACGAAATCCTTCACGAGGCCCGAACGCGAGAACTGCGCGAGCGGTCCTTGCAACATGTATTCGAGCGTGACCGCGACCCGCGTTTGCGCGCCCCCGCCTTCGCTCGTCAATGCATATGTCACATCGCCATTCGCTCGCGAACGGCTGATGTTGTCCTGCCCCGCTCCACGCATGACCGCGCGATGCGCGGCATCGTCGCGTTCCAGGCGCGCCGCGCCAGCGAAGTTCGCCGACATCGGTCCGAACTTGATCGCGATCTTGCCCTTCACGCTTTCGCCGTCGTGCTCCACGAGTTCCGCGCCCGGAAGACACGACGTGACCGAAGGCAGATCGCCCATGAACGCCCACACCTTGTCGAGCGCGAAGGGAACGACGAAGCTGTCGTCTATTGCGGTCCACCCTTTGCGTTGCGCGGCGGGTTGATCCGTCGATGCAGTGCTCGCGGCCACGGGTGCCTGCGGCGCGGCAACCGGTGTAGCGGCGAACGTCTGAAACGCTGGCGCCGAAATAGTTGCATCGCTAACTATTGCGCGTGCGATAGGCGCATCCGCAATCGGTTCCGCTTTCAGATCGGCGAGAACCGCCTTGATCGCAGCGACGATGCCCATATAGCCTGTGCAGCGGCACAGATTGCCCGACAGTTCGAGCCGGATGCGTGCTTCGTCCGCATCGGGAAAGCGGCGCACGATATCCCGCGCGGTGATCAGCATGCCGGGCGTGCAATAACCGCATTGCAGGCCGTGATGGATCGAGAACGCACGACGCAGACGCTTCATCAGTTCGTCGTCGTCGAAGCCTTCGATGGTGCGTATGTTCTGCTGATCGCAAGCGACGGCGAATGTGATGCACGAGCGCACCGGTTCGCCATCGACGAGCACGGTGCAGGCGCCGCACACGCCGTGCTCGCAACCGAGGTGCGTGCCGGTCAGGTTGTGTGCATCGCGAAGAAAGTCGCCGAGATGCACGCGCGATTCGACATCCTCGCGCACGGATCGATCGTTGATAGTAAGTTCGATGACGGACATGGCAGTCTCTTTAAACCGTATTCGCGTTCGACGCGCCGAACGCCTGCAGAAGACAACGTTCGAGCGCTGCGGTATGAATCTGCCGATCGATGCCGTCCGCGTTCGGCATCGCACTCGTCACGGCTTGCGCGAGCGCTTCGCCGTTGGCGGCAGACGGGCCGCGTTGCGCGATCTGCCGTGCGAGTTCATCGAGTGCGGCGGGCGGGCCATCGAGCGCGCCGAGCACGATGCGCGCGAGTCCCGTGCGTGCATCGAACGCAGCCGCTGCGCTTGCATGTGCGAATTCGCCGGTCTTGCGGCACAGCTTGTAATAACCCCAGCGAAGCGTCGGACCGAGCTTCGGCAGCAACACGGCGGTAATGATCTCGCCGTCAACGAGCAACGTCGTGAACGCACCCAGCATGAATTCGCTCACGCGGACTTGCCGCGCGCCGCCTGCTTTCGATAGCTCCAGACGGGCATCGACAGCGGACAATGCAAGCGGCCAGTCGGCGGCGGGATCGGCATGAGCAAGACTGCCGCCGATGGTCCCGCGATTGCGAATCGCACGATACGCGATGCCGCCCGCCACATGCTGCATGTACGGATGACGCAGCAGTGCGTGCTTGCCGTCTTCGATCTCCGCATGCGTGACCGCCGCGCCGATACGCACGTGATCGCCCGCGTCGGAGACACTGCGCAGGTCCGCGATGCGCGATACATCCACTACGCGGCCAGGCCGTGCAAGCCGCAAGTTGAGCATCGGGCCCATCGACTGACTGCCTGATATCGGCTTTGCGCGAGTCAACTCCTTGAGCGCGTCGGGCAATGAGATCGCCCTTACATACTCGAACGCAGCGGCTTTCATCCCGCCACCTCCTGACTGAGTTCTTCCTTGCGCGCCGCCTTGCGAGCCTTCGCGGCCTCGATCGCGGCGAGCAAACGGCGCGGCGTCAACGGCGTTTCCGACACGAGCGCGCCGATGGGCGTGAGCGCATCGTTCACTGCATTGAAGAGTGCAGCCGGCGGCGCGATGGCTCCGCCCTCGCCCACGCCCTTCGCGCCGAATTCCGTATAAGGCGACGGCGTTTCCATATGGATGATCGTCAGCGACGGCAACTCGGTCGGTCCCGGCAACATGTAGTCGGCGAGTGTCGACGTGAGCGGTTGCGCGTTGTCGTCGTAGAGCGTTTCCTCATAGAACGCGGTGCCGATGCCTTGCGCCGTGCCACCGATTGTCTGCCCTTCGACGACCATCGGATTGATCATGCGACCGCAATCTTCGACGATCACATAGTCGAGAATCTCGACGTCGCCTGTCCTCGGATCGACGGCGACTGCCGCCGCGTGCGTCGCATAGCTGAACGCGCCGGTATCGACCTTCGGCTTGAAGCCTTGCGTCGCTTCGAGACCCGCGAGATTCACGCCCGCAGGCAAGCGCTCGGGACGGAGATACCATGCAGCCGCGATCTCCTGAATCGTCACGCGGCCCGTTACGCCGATCACTTCACCGTTCTCGAAGCGCACCACCTCCTGTTCTTCCCCAAGCAGATGAGCACCGATGAAGAGCAGGCGCGGCACGAGTTCGCGGCACGTCGCGGCCACTGCGCCGCCAGCCATGACGATGCTGCGCGATGCGTACGTGCCTGTCGAATACGGCGTAAGCGCGGTATCGCCATGCACGACCTTGATCTTTTGCAGCGGCACGCCGAGCACTTCGTTCGCGATCTGCGCGAGCGTCGTCTCCATGCCTTGTCCGTGCGAGTGGATGCCCGCGCGCAGTTCGAGTCCTCCATCGGCCGTGATACGCACGGTCGCGAGATCGTATCCCGGCACGACCGGCAAGCCCCATGATGCGAACACGGCCGTGCCATGCGCCGATTGCTCGGTGAACGTCGCGAATCCGATGCCGACGAGACGCCCATCGTTCTCGCCCTCTTTCTGCCGTGCGCGCCACTTCGGCACATCGAGTTGCGCCACTGCGCGTCGCAGGCTCTCCTGGAAGTCGCCGCTGTCGTAGTGTTTCTTCACGACATTGGTATAAGGCATGTCCGCGCCACGCACGAGATTGTCATGGCGCACTTCCCACGCTTCGCGTCCGACCGCGCGCGCGATCGCATCCATCGTGAGTTCGATTGCGAAGCACACGCCCGTGCGCGCTACGCCGCGATACGGCAGAAAGCCCGGCTTGTTGGTCGCGGCGCATTGCGTACGGCAGCGATAGCCGCTGAAATCGTAAGGCCCCGGAAGGTTGCCGAGCGCCTGCCCTGTTTCAAGACCGATCGTAAAGGGCCATGCGGAGTATGCCCCGCCGTCGATCAAAAGCTCCGCATCGAGCGCGAGCAGACGGCCGTTTGTATCGGCATACGCAGTGAGTTCGTAGTGATGCTGACGCGAGTTCGCGCCCGCGATCAAATGCTCGCGCCGATCCTCGATGAAACGAAAAGGCTTCTTGTACGTCAGCGCGAGCCACGCAATGCACAGCTCTTCCTGCTGCAACACGCACTTGTAGCCGAACGCGCCGCCGACATCGGGCGAAATGACGCGCACCTGCGCATGATCGATGCCGAGACATTGCGACAGCACCGTGCGAATCATATGCGGCACTTGCGTCGAGGTGATGACCACGAGTTGCGAATGCGTATGGTCCCAATACGCGAGCACGGCCTTGCCTTCCATCGGCACCATGCATTGACGCGCGAGATCGACCTTCTGCTTGACGACAACGGGCGCGTCCTTCGAACGCTCGTCGAAGTCGATGTCCGCCTTGAGGTCCAGAAAGAGATTGTCCGTCCAGTGATCGTGCACGCGCACGTCGGTGCGTTCGCGAGCGGTGAACGCGCTGGCGAAGGCTGGCAGTTCGTCGAGATCGAGCTCGATTTCCTCGGCGATATCTTCGGCTTGCGCGCGGGTCTTCGCGAAGCACATCGCGACCGGCTCGCCGACGAAGCGCACCTTGCCCGATGCGAGCGGCGGATGCGACGAAGGCTTGTACGTCGGCAGGCTCGAATCGGCGACGATATCCGTGGCGTCGTGCATGTCGTCGCGCACGATCACCTGTGCCGCATGACTCGCCGGCTTGCCGATATGCACGATACGCGCATGCGCAACCGGACTGCGCAAGAACGCGACCTCCTGCAGATCGGGAAACGTGTAGTCGGCGACGAACTTGCCCTTGCCATGAAGATGCCGCTCGTCTTCGCGCCGCCTCACGCGCACGCCGACGCCACCGCTTTCGGCTGGCGCTTCCATGTGTTCCGTGTCACTCATGCGCTCTCTCCCAACGATGTTCAGACAGGGTAGGCGAGATCGTTCGCGATCATCGCGGTGTCGTAGACAGCCTGTCTTTCCTTCAGCAGAAGAACGTTACCATTGCGCGCGAAGCGGTCAAAAAGCCTGCCCGCCTGATGCAGCGTAGTCGCGCCTTCGACGAGCGTTTGCAGCAGCATGTAGTTGCTCTGCGCGACGATTTCCTCGTCGGTCGCGTTCAAGATACGCACGTTGGAAACGAAGTGCAGCATTTGACGCGGCGCGAACATCTGCGTGCGCGCAATCGCGACCGCACGATCGCGCAGCATGTCGCGTCCTTCGGCGTATACGAGCCCGACGGGAAATCCATTGGCCGCGTTCTCGTATTCGGTCACGCGATAAAGACAGTTCTCGGTAAAGAATTCAGGCCAGCGCTCGATGTCCCCGCCATCGAGCGCCGCGCAATACTCCGCATGAAAGTCTTCGACCGCCGCGCGTGCGATCAGCGCCTTGTCGTGCGCGATGTTCTGTTTTTCGAATCCTGGCAGCATCTAGAACCCCATCACTTCACGATAGTGCTTGTACATGGCGCGAATGGCGGCTTCGGAGATCAGGTTGTCGGCCGTTCCGATCTTGTCGCCATCCAGCTTGATGATGCTGCGGTCGCTCACCGAGCGGCGCACGCCTTCCTGAACGAACTTCATCGCTTCGTTGTCTTCGAGGCCGAGAAAGCCCGACGGTCCCATCAGATTGCCCTGACGCAAACGGTGACGCACCATGTCTTCCGTGTCGTCTTCATAACCGAACATCGTCCAGAGCATGATCATGCTGTTCGGTCCGTTCGGCACGATATGCCGAATGCCGAGCGTATTCATCTCGCGCTGCACGATGAGGTTCGGCCAGATGGTCTGCATCGTCACCGACCATTCGGAATCGAACTCCTTGATGAATTCGAGGAAGCGCTCGTCACGCAAGATCATGCCGTCGTGGAAGGAACGCATCTCCTTCTTCTTGTCTTCATCGATGGTGGCGTAGAGCGAATCGCTTTTTGCGGAGGCCATCGTGCCGTGAATGCCGTATTTGCTGTCCGCGACCATCGCCGAACGATTGCCCGCCACGAGCAGGCCGAACACGACGAGGAACGAGTGCAGCAACGTCGCGTGATACGGGTCCTTCAAGTTCTCGTGATACATCTTCCAGTTGCACGGCAGCTCGTTCTTGTAGAAGCCGAGCACGCGCAGGCGCTTGCCGTTGAACACCGCGTCGAAGTCCTCGAGTATCTCGGGCGTGAGATAGTCTTCAAGCGATTCCATGTCGTGCGCGAACGATGCGAACACGACCCCATTGCGCGTCGCAACCGCAAGTTTGCGCAGACCGTGATCATCGTTGCGGAAATCCTTCGGCATGCCGCCCAGCTTGTTCACCCCACGCCGGAACGGCACGCCTTGCAGATTGCCCTTGAGGTCATACGACCATTGGTGATACGGGCACACGAACTCCTTGTTGTTGCCGCGGCTATGCCGGCAGAACTCCGCCCCGCGATGCGCGCAACGGTTTTCGAACACGTTGATCGAGCCGTCTTCCGCGCGCGATACGACGACCGGCGTCGGGCCGACATAAGAGCGCTTGAAATCGCCGGAATTGGGCACTTCCGCTTCGAGCGCGACGAAGTTCCAGGTGCGCCCGTGGAAGATCCGTTCGACTTCGCGCGTATAGACCGCCTCGCTCGTGTACACCCAGTCCGGGATGCATTGCAGCCCTTCTTCGGGCCAAACGAGCCCTTCTATCGGCGGGTTTTTCGATTGAGGCGTATGAATGCCGATGATCGTTTCAGACGAGTACACCTTGATCTCCCGAGTGTGTTGAGCGAACCAGCTTGTCGAGCTGGCGCAGCTTGATCGTGGGGTCGGCGAGCATGCGGGGATCGACCGCAACGCCTTCTTCGACGAGCCTTCTGATGGCGCGCAACTCGCCGCCTTGATTGATCGCGAGCACATGCGCGATGACGCCGCCGCGCAGACCCATCAGCACGGTCTTGTCATCGACGCCCGCGCGTTCGATCCACTGATCGATCTCGCCATCGGGCAGGCCGAGCATCTGGATGTTCCAGTCGTATTGGTCGGTCCAGAACCACGGCGTCGGTGCATAAGCAATCTCTTCTCCGGCGATGTTGCGCGCCGCCACGATCGCCTGTTCCTGCGCGTTCTGCCACGATTCGAGACGCGTCGCGCGACCGTTTGCGCCGTATGGGAAGTTGGCGCAATCGCCTGCCGCATAGACATTCTCGGCGGACGTGCGGCAATGCCGATCGACGACGATGCCGTTGTTCGTCGCCATGCCCGCAGCTTTGGCGAGTTCGTCGTTCGGCTCCTGGCCGATAGCGATCACGCCCAAGTCGAACGGCGTTGCATCGACTTGCACGCCGTCCGCGTGCTCCGTGACTTGCAGATGCTTCACGTCGAATATGAAGCGCACGCCGTGAGTTTCGTGCTTCATGCGCAGACGTTCGGCGAACATGGGCGGCAGCGCGCGGCTCAGCAAGCCCGATGCCGTTTCGAACACGCTCACGTCGAGGCCGCGCGTTCTTGCGCTCGCCGCGAATTCCAACCCTAGAAATCCAGCGCCGATCACAGCCACCGATTGCGCCGTTGCGAGCCGCGCACGCAAGCGCATCGCATCGTCGAGCGTGCGCAGATAGAACGTATGCGGACCTTCCGGCGCGCCCGGCAACTGCCGCGCACGACCACCCGTCGTCAGGATGCAATGGTCGTAGCGCAGTTCGCCATTACGTTCGAGCGTCGCGACGCACGATTGCGTATCGAGCCGCAGCACTCGATCGTTGAGCCATTCGATGCGCGCATCGCCGTATCGCTCGACGGCATGCACCCAGCCGTTGAAGCAATCGTCATCGTCCTTCGCGATGAGGACATCCTTTGACAGCGGCGGCCTTTCATACGGCGCATGACGCTCATCGCCGACCAGCACGATGCGCCCTTCATAACCATGCGTGCGCAACGCTTCTGCCGCGCGCGCGCCAGCCTGCCCCGCTCCGATGATCAATGCAGTCCGAGTCATGATTTGCGCGTGCATCAAAGATCGACGTAGATCTCGCCGCCTTCCACCTGCACGCCGTATACGCGAATCGGTTGCGTGACTGGCGCGCAAAGGGCAGCGCCCGTGCGGATATCGAAACGCCCCTGATGCAGCGGACATTCGATGCAGCCGTCTTCCATATAGCCGTCGCTCAAGAGCGCGAACTGGTGCGTGCAAACGTTGTGCGTGGCATGCACTTCTCCGTCGAGCAAATAGAGCGCGATGCGCTCTTCGCCGATCGTCAGGCCGAGCGGTTCGTCTTCCACTAGATCGGCGAGCTTCGCCGCGAACTTGAGTGCCATTCGTCGCCCCTTCGAAAATCGATCAGTATGCTGATGAATCTGTTGTTCGTATGCTAGCAGGACTTTTCGCCGAGTCAACCGATCAAAAATAATGGCTTTCCCGTAGAGAATCCGGCAAGAACGCGTTCGTGCGATGATTCGAAGATTCGTCCCATCGATCAGCGTCATGCCTTCCACCGCCGTCACGCGCACGAACCCGCTGCCGCTCGCGAGCATTGGCTTCATCCTTGCATCGATGCTGTGCCTCGCAATTGTCGATCCGCTCGCGAAAGCCATCGCGCTGCGCTATCCCGCCAACGAGCTCACGTTCTTTTGCATGTTGTTCGGCCTGATTCCGCCCGTGGCGATGTGCGCTGTCGGCCAGCGCTCGCTGATCGATCGCGTGAAGCGCCTCCACTTCAGGGGACAGACCTGGCGCTGCCACGCAACGGCGATAGCGCTGCCGACGGGACCGATCGCCTGATCATCGCTCGACCAAGGACATCATGAATCTCGAAGCACTCGACACGCCCGCCGCGATCATCGATATCGCGCGAATGCAGCACAACATCGACCGGATGCAGACGCGCATGAACGCGCTCGGCGTGAAGTTCCGGCCGCATGTGAAGACGACGAAATGCGCCGGCGTCGTGCGCGCGCAGATTGCAGCAGGCGCGCAAGGCATCACCGTATCCACGCTGAAAGAAGCGGAAGCATTCTTCGCGGCGGGCATCGACGACATTCTCTACGCGGTGGGTATCGTGCCCGCGAAGTTGCCGCGCGCGATGGCCCTCAAGCAAAAAGGCTGCGATCTGAAGATCATCGCCGACAACGCAGCGGCGGCATCGGCGATCGTCGCGTATTGCAAGCACGCGAACGACATATTCGAAGTGTGGCTCGAAATCGATACGGATGGTCATCGCTCAGGCCTCGCGCCCGATGACGACGCGCTCATCGAGATCGGCCGCGTGCTTCAGGAAGGCGGCATCGAAGTCGGCGGCGTGATGACGCACGCTGGCTCCAGCTACGAATTGAACGATCAAGAAGCGCTCGCCGCGCTCGCGGAACAGGAGCGCGCGGGATGCGTGCGCGCGGCCGAACGGCTTCGCGCTGCGGGCATCGCATGCAGGACCGTGAGCGTCGGCTCGACGCCGACCGCGCTCGCCGCGAAGCATCTCGAAGGCGTCACCGAAGTGCGCGCCGGCGTTTATGTGTTCTTCGATCTCGTGATGGCGAACGTCGGTGTTTGCGATGCAAACGATATCGCGTTGAGCGTGCTCACGAGCGTCATCGGTCATCAACCCGACAAGGGCTGGGTCATCGTCGATGCGGGATGGATGGCGATGAGCCGCGACCGCGGCACGTCGAAGCAGACGCACGATTACGGTTATGGACTTGCATGCGCGCTCGACGGTACGCCTCTCGAAGGCTGCGAACTCGTCGGTGCGAATCAGGAGCACGGCATTCTCGCCGTCGAATGTCGCGATGAGATCACGAAGCGGTTTCCCATCGGCATGAAGCTGCGCATCCTGCCGAATCATGCATGCGCGACGGGCGCGCAATACCCCGAGTACCAGGCGTTAGCCGCCGACGGCAGCACCATCGCATGGCCGCGCTTTCACGGCTGGTGAGATCGACGAGCGGAAAGCCGCTCATAAACGATGAGACCGCCAAACACGATTCCCGCCGAAACACTCGTGCAGCCGCTATAGCTGACGAGGCCGAGCGCCCATCCTTGATAGTCGACGATGAAGCGCAGCGCGAGCACGAGACCGCACCATCCTGCTATTCGAAAGCCGCGCGTTTGCCCTGCGCGAAGCGCGCGGCCGAATAGCATCATCTGATGACGATCCATCGAGACCGCGAGGCAAGCGAAGGCCATCAGGCAGAAAACGATGCTCAAGAGATGCGTCATGCGCTTTCCTTTTCGCGCTCGGGCATGACGGCACGCGCCGCGATGCGCTTGCCGACGGGCTTCGTGCGCGGACGATGGCGTGTCACGCGTATCGCCAATGCCGCATGCAGCAGGGCGAATGCCCACATCATCAGATCGAAGCCGGCGAACACCCAATCGCCTTGCGCGATGCTGCGCCACAAGGGCCGGTTCGTGGTCAGCGCATTGAGCGCCGGCACGAACGCGAGCATCGCCGTGGCGAGCCAAAGCAGTTCGATCCACGCGCGCCTCGCGGGACGCACGAACGCATATAGCAGCGTCGCGCCCCACATCGCGAAGAAAACATTGACCTCGGCATCGTCACGCGCGGCGATGCCGAGCGGCAGCAGCCGATTGCCCCACAGAAAGCTCGTCATCGCGATGGAAAGTCCCGCGATGCTCGCGATATTCAAACGTTCGACGAGCCAGAAGCCGACGTACGGCCGCGCCGGGTCGGCCAGCTTCTGACGGCGCTTGACCGTCCACATGACAAGCCCCGTGCCGACCATCGCCGTGCCCGCGAGACTGACGATGAAGTACAGCCAGCGCAGTTGCATATCGCTGAAGCGTCCGAGATGCAGCGCATACAGCACGCCGCGCGTTTCGGCCGCGCCGCCGACGCTGTCCTTCACTTCGATGAGCTTGCCCGTCACGCCATCGAAGAGCATGTACTGCGGACTCATCGACACGCGCGACGCCTCACCTCGCGAAACAGCCACGCGCGCGGTGCTGTCGCCGGGATTGGTGATCGTCACGCGACCGACCTTGTCGCGGCCCCAGCGCGCTTGCGCTTCGCGCACCATCGCATCGACGGGTGCAAGCGGCGCGTTCTGTCCGGAAGACTCGCGAGGCTGAATGAACGCGCTGAGTTGCGAAGTCATTGCGGCGCGTTCGGCGGGTGTCCTGAAGGCGGTCTGCGCGCCCCACGGCATGTACATCGCCATCAACGTGACGAGGCCGGTGTAGGTGATCATCGCGTGAAATGGCAGACCGAATACCGACAGCGCGTTATGCGCGTCGAGCCAAGAACGCTGACCCTTGCCCCATCTGAATGTGAAAAAGTCGACGAAAATTTTCTTGTGCGTAATGACGCCGCTCACGATCGCGACGAGCATGAACATGGCGCACAGGCCCGCGAGCCAGCGCCCCCATAACACCGGCATGTAATAAAACTGGAAATGAAAGCGATAGAAAAATTCACCGCCGAGGGTCTCGCGCGCGGTTGTGCGCTCGCCCGTGACCGGATCGAAACGGGCTGATTCGAATGCGCGCTTGCCCTTGGATGCGCCCGGCGTACGCCAGAACGAATCGATGACGCTCGTGCGTTCGTCCGGCAATGCGAAGCTCCACTGCGTACTGCCCGCCGCGATCTTGCCGAGCGTCTCGACGACGCGTTGCGCGACGAGCGCCGCATCCGGCATGTCGCGCTGCTGCGCTTGCTCGGGCCGCATCCATTGCGACGTTTCGTCCTTGAAGTAGCTGACGGTCCCGGTAAGGAACATCGCGTAGAGAATCCAGCCTGCGAGCAGGCCCGCCCACGTATGCAGATCGGACATGCTCTGGCGAATGCCGCGGCCTTTCGCTTTGGAATCGCGCGCGCTTCTCACGAGACGTGTCCTCCCGGCCATACCGTCCATGCGGCCATCAACAGCGGCACGGCGATGAACGCGAGCCCGCTCCATGCCCGACGCGCGCTGCGAACCGCGAACACCCAGATCACCGCGCACACGTAGACGACGAAGCTCACGAGCATGCCGGTGAGCACGGCTTGCGGCTTGCTCATCGGCAGGGCCAGTGCCGCGACGCTCGCGAGCGCGGCGAGCGCGTATCCGCCGAATATCGCGGCCACGATGCGAGAGACGAGCGGGCCGTGCCGGACGAGCGCGCTCATTGGTCGTGTACGCGTCGGCGCGTCATAGGCTTTCAAGGCGTTCTTATGCGAAAGATTGGCCGGATGCACGTCTGCAACGACGAGACGGAATCAGGCGCGTTGAGGTCCGCGTTGCGCGGCGTAAATGATAATAATTATCAATAACGCTCCGCAAGCTTGTCAAGCAACGCTTAAAAGTGGAACGCTGTGGCGCGATCGCGCGAACACAATGCGATGCGCGTGTGGCGCATCGGCGAGCACAAAATGGACGAACTGGCGGCGTTTATTCTTTGCCCGTGACCCACTTTTTCGTCGCGTGATAGCCGCGCTTCGACGTATCGGCGATGGCATGTCCGGCCGATTTCGCGCCGTCGCCGATGGCGTGCGCCGCATCGCGCGCCGCATGTCCGGTCTGGCGCCCGGCCGATTTCACTTCTTCCTTGAACTGATGGGCGCCCGATTCGACGCTCGCATGTGCCAACGGGCCGAGCGCGATCAGCAAGGCCGGAACGATGAGCAAGGTGGTCTTTTTCATGCCGGCGATTTTCGCATATCGCGCGGACCGCTCCGTTCCGCAAAAAAACGGAACGAACGTGTCACGCGCGGTGTGACTCTCAGCAAGCCGTCGGCCGCACGCGCTCGACTTCGAGTCCGAAAAACGGACGCAGTCGCGTGCCGACTACATTGCCGAAGAAGGCCGCGACGAGCCACAGCCAGCCATGCAGGCTGCCCGATACGATGCCGCTGAAATACGCACCGATGTTGCAGCCGTACGCGAGCCGCGCGCCATAACCGAGCAGCAAGCCGCCGACGATCGCCGCGATCAGCGAGCGCATCGGCACGCGCCAGACGGGCGCATAGCGGCCCGCGAGCGCGGCGGCGAGCATCGCGCCGAGCACGATGCCGATATCCATCACGGATGTAACGTCGTGAGAAATCGGCGCGGCGAGCGCGGCCGCGTTGGCCTTGCTCATCCAGTATGGCCAGCTCGCGGTATCGACGCCGAACAGGGCCGCCGCTTTCGCGCCCCACAATGCGAACGCCGACGTGATGCCCCACGGACGCCCGGACAGTGCGAGCGTCGCGAAGTTGAGCACGGCGAGGGCGATGCCGCCTGCCACGAGCGGCCACGGTCCATGCAGCCATGGCGATGTATGCGCCGGCTGCACGTGCGCGGCGACGAGCTTGCCATGACGGCGCTTCTCGATGACGACCGTGACCGCCGCGATCAGCGCGAACACGATCCAGTTGACGGCGAGCGCGGGCCCCGCGCCGAGCGTCTTCACGAGCGATACCGGTTGCATTTGCGGCAATGCGGTCCAGAACGGCATGTGCGCGGTCGCGATGACGGAACCCGCGATGAACGCAGCGAGCGTCACGATCATTCGCGTGCTGCCGCCGCCGACCGTGTACAACGTGCCCGACGCACAGCCGCCGCCCAGTTGCATGCCGATACCGAAGATGAACGCGCCCACGACCACCGACGTCCCTACCGGCGACACGAGCCCGGTCACCGGCGTGCCGAACAGCGACCCTGCCGCGAGCGCGGGAAAGAACAGCGCGACGCCGACCGCGAGCATCAGCATTTGCGCGCGCAGCCCGGCGCCGCGGCCATCGGAGATGAACACGCGCCACGCCGACGTGAAACCGAACGCCGCGTGATAAAGCGAGACGCCGAGCAGCGCGCCGACCACGTAAAGCGCAGCCTGGCGCGCGCCGACGGTTTGCCCGAGATACACCGCGCCGAGCACGATCAACAACGCGGCGATGCCGAGCGGCTTCGGATCGATATCCGCGCGGCGTGCAAGAGGAGTAGCGAGATCTGACATGACGATAAGCGTTTCGAAAAAATGCGGAACAGCTACCTATTTTCTCGCGTTTGGCTGATCTTCGCAGGCGGCACAGCGCTTGCATCGGCCGTTGCATCGAAGCCCTTTCCTGCACGGAGAAGAAGATGCATATCGTCTGTCACATGATGTCGTCGATCGACGGCCGCAGTCTCACCGACAACTGGAACCTCGATTTCGCGTCGCCCACCTACGAAGACACCGCCGCGCGTTTCAACGCCGATGCGTGGGTATGCGGCCGCGTCACGATGCAGGAAATCTCGCATGGCAAGGACCGCGACTATCCGCGCGGGCTCGCGAAGCGTCCGATTCCACGCACCGATCATTTCGCGAAACGCGACGCGAGCCAGTACGCGATTTCCATCGATCCGAAGGGACGTGTCGCCTGGAAGAGCAATACGGCGCTCGAATCGCATATCGTCGAAGTGCTGAGCGAGAGCGTCGATGACGATTACCTCGCGTATCTGCAATCGATCGACGCATCGTATGTGTTCGGCGGCAAGGACGATATCGAACTGAAGCGCGTCGTCGAAACGCTCGAACGCGAGTTGAAGATCAAGAAGCTGATCGTCGAAGGCGGCGGACATGTGTCGGGCGCGTTCGTCAATGCGCAGCTTGCCGATGAAGTCAGCGTGCTGATCATGCCGCTCGTCGATGGACGCGAAGCGCATACGTCGGCGTTCGAAGTCGCGATGGACAAGTGGAAAACGCCCGCCTACCTCAAGCTGGATTCCATCGAAAAACTGGAACACGACGTCGTCTGGCTGCGCTATACGCGCAAGTCCTGAACCTCGGGATTTACCCGCGCCACCGCATGCAAGCCGTTAAAAATGCGGCTTGCATTGTTATAATTCTTTCATCCCGCGAATAAAAGCTAACATCATTCCTCGCGCCGCTCCGATGGCCAAGAACGACCGCCTGCGTGCCCTTTCCGGCGCGCTCGAAAAACAGAACGTGATGCGTCTGCGCGATGCGGCCGCGCTGCTCGGCGTTTCGGAGATGACGGTGCGCCGCGATATCGCCGCGCATCCCGGCCAGTTCACCTATCTCGGCGGCTATATCGTCAGCGCCGCCGATGTCCCCAACGCGGGCTACACGATCGAGGAAGAGAAAGACCATTTCGCGCAAGCGAAGGCGGTCGCTTCGAATCACGCGGCGCGTCTGCTCGCGGATAGCGAAACCATCTTCATCGATTGCGGCACGACGCTGACCACGCTCGCGCGGCAGATTCCCACGGAGATGCATCTCACTGTCGTGTGCTATTCGCTCAATGTCGCGGAAATTTTGCGGCGCAAGCCCAACGTGCGGATGATCCTGCTCGGCGGCGTCTATGTGCCGTCATCGGAATCGTTCGCCAGCGACGAGAGCGTCGAAACCTTGCGGCGCATGGGCATCAACAAGGCGTTCATGTCGGCGGGCGGCGTCGATGAAGCGCGCGGCGTGACGTGCTGGAACTTTCATGAAGTCGCCATCAAGCAAGCCGCGATGGCGAGTTCGGTGGAACGTCATCTCGTCGTCGACGCGAGCAAGTTCGGCAAGGTCAAGGCCGTGCGCTTCTCGCAGCTTTCCGAGTTCGATTCGGTGATTACCGAGGAAGGTCAGAAGCTCCGCAAACGCGTCTGAATCGTTCCGATAAAAATCAGAAAGGCTCGTTCAGGTTTCGAACGAGCCTTTTTTGTTCCGCTTTTCGAAGGGCGTTACTGTCTGCGTCCCAGCGCGAACAACGTCCCCGCAACGAGAATGAACGCGCCGATGATGACCTTCTGCCAGGTGCTCGGCACGCCGATGAGAATCAGCACGCTATTGATGAGCGTCACCAGCACGACGCCCAAAAGCGTACCCACCACCGTTCCCGTACCGCCCGTGATGCGGGCACCGCCGAGAATCACCGCCGCGATCACATCGAGTTCCGTGCCGACGAGATCGAACGGGTTCGCAAGCCGGTTCGTCGACACGTGCAGGATGCCCGCCACGCCCGCCAGCAAGCCGGTATAGCCGAACACGAAAAGATGAATGGCGCGCAAGTTATAACCGAGACGTTCTGCAATGGCGAGCGAGCCGCCCATCGCATAGACGCCGCGGCCCATCATCGTGCGATTGAGCAGCCACCAGGTCACGATCGCCGCGATCACGAGCGCGAGCACGGACACCGGCAAAACCGCGCGCAAGCCATCCGGCGTGTGATAGAAAAACAGCGGCAGGCGCCCGAACGTATCCATGCTGTGCGGAATGTTCATGAAGAACTGCGTGCCGACGAACGTCAGCAACAATCCGCGATACAAATATTGCGTGCCGATGGTGACGATCAGGGAAGGCGCTTTCAATCGATGCACGAGCATGCCGTTGATGACGCCGAGAATCACGCCGCCGATTGCGCCCGCAAGCAGAATCAGCACGAACGGGCACTCCGGCCACCAAGCGAAGACAGCCTTCGTGATCGAATACATCGTCAACGCGGCGATTGCCGTGAACGACACGTCGATGCCGCCCGACGCCAGCACGACGAGCGTGCCGAGCGCGAAGAGCGAGACCGTCGTCGCGGAATGGAGCATGTCGAACAGTGTCGCGAACTGGAAGAAGCGCGGATTGATGCTGCCCACGACGAGACACGTCACCACGATCAGCCCGACCGTGAACCACTCCGGATTGCGCATCAGTTGCGCATACAGATTGCCCTTGCGCACGCGCGGCGCGACCTGGGCCGCGTGTTGCGGCATCGTCTCGCTTCCCGTGCGGCGGATGGATTCGCTCATGCTCATGCTGCCTCTGAAAGTAGCGCGTGATAAAGATCGGCCTCGTTCAAGCGGTCCGCGCGATATTCGTTCGCGACGCGGCCTTTCTTCATCATCAGAATACGGTCGCAGTTCTGCAGCAGTTCGGGCAGGTCGTCGCTGATCAATATGATGCCGATGCCCTCCTTCGACAGCCGCTGCATGATGCGATAAATGATGTCCTTCGATCCCACATCGACGCCCACGGTCGGACCATGCAGGATCAGCACGCGCGGATCGATCGCGAGCCAGCGGCCGATCAGCACGCGCTGCTGGTTGCCGCCCGAAAGCGATTGCACCGGCTTGTCGACATCGGGCGTCGCGATCTGCAAGTCCTTCACGGTGCGCTCGGCAAGCTCTTGCGCACGCTTGCGATCGATCTGACCGAAGCGGTCACGCAGGCTCGCGATCATCGCGGTGACGACGTTGTCGCGAATCGGCTTGTCGAGAAAAAGCCCTTCGTTCAGGCGGTCTTCGGGCACATAGCCGATACGTTGCGCCTTCGCATCCGCGGGCGAATGCAGACGCACGCGCATGCCGTCGAGCGTCACCGTGCCCGTGTCCGCAGGCGCGACGCCCGCAAGCGCACGCGCAAGTTCGTTGCGGCCCGAATCGAGCAGCCCCGTCACGCCGAGAATCTCGCCCTTGTGCAGCTTGAACGACACATCGGCGAACTGGCCCTTGCGGCCGAGACCTTGCACGTCGAGCACGATCTGCGACGCGGCTCCGTCACCTTCCGCGCGATAGCGTTCCGTCGACAGATGCTTGCCGGTCATGAGCTCGCTGATCTGCGCCTTCGTATAGTTTTCGATCGGACCTTGCGCCATCTTCTGGCCGTCGCGCAGCACGATCACTTCGCCGCCGATCGCATAGCACTCGTCGAGCTTGTGACTCACGAACAGCACGGCGACGCCATCCGCGCGCAAACGCGCAAGCACGGCGATGAGGTTATCGACTTCTTTCTGCGTGAGCGATGTCGTCGGCTCGTCCATGATGACGAACTTCGCTTCGCTCGCAATGGCGCGCGCGATCGCAACGAGCTGGCGCGTCGCGAGCGGCAGTTGCTCGATGAGCGTCTTCTGGAAATCCGCGTCGCCCGGCAGTCCGACGGCTTCTAACGCACGCGCGGCGGTTTGTGCGAGCGCTTTGCGATCGAACGTGCGCGCGAGCTTGCCCGCATGTTCCGCGAGTTCGGATGTCAGCGCGACGTTCTCCGCGACGCTCATGTTCGGCAGCAGCGACAAGTCCTGATAAACGGTTTCGATGCCCGCCGAAAGCGATTCGAGCGGCGAAAGCTTCTTGTGACGCGCGCCTTCGATCACGAGCTCGCCTTCATCGGGCGGTTGCGCGCCCGAGATGATCTTGATGAGCGTGCTCTTGCCGCAACCGTTCTCGCCGAGCAAGTGATAGATCTGGCCGCGCTCGAACGAGAGGCTTACGCCACGCAGCGCATAGACGCCGGTGAAACGTTTATGGATATCGACGACTTCGAGGAGCGGTGTCATATCGTGTAGTCGAGCGAGGCACACCGCAGTGCGCCTCGCGAATGGCATCAGAAGTTGTATTGCTTGTAGTTCGACTTGTCGACATCGACCCAGCCGGTGCCGCGCACGATCACGCCCTTGCCCGGGCCCTTCGTGACCGTCACCTTGTTATAGCCGGTGATGCCGAGGTCTGCGCCGTTCTGCACTTCCTTGCCGTCGACGAGCATCTGCGCGACCTTGTTCATCGCGAGACCGGCGAGCTTCGGATCCCAGAACGCGATGCCGTTGATCGCGCCGCTTTCGAGGAACTTGGCCGCTTCGGTCGGCAAGCCGGTGCCGTACACGCAGATCTTCCCGACCTTGCCGGCCTCTTCGACCGCGCGGCCGATACCGATGACGTCGAGCGACGACGAACCCTGGAAGCCCGTCAGATCCGGATGCTTGCGCAGCACTTCCTTCGCGACCTGATACGCGCGCTCGCCATCGTTATTCGTTTCGAGCTTCGGTTCGACCAGATCCATCTTCGGATACTTGGCCTTCGCATTGCCGATGCCGCCATCGGCCCATTGCACCTGCGAGCGCGAGCCGAGCGAGCCGACCAGCACGGCCCACTTGCCCTGATTATTCATGCACTTCGCGAGGCGCTCGTTCAGGCCCGCGCCGTATGCGGTGTTGTCGAAGGCTTCGATGTCGACCATCGTGTTCTTCGCGTTGTCCGCTTCATGCGTGACGACCTTGATGCCGCGATCCATCGCTTTCTTGAGCGCGGGTTCGAGCGTCGGCGGATCGTAGGGCACTACCGCAATTGCCGTGACCTTCTTCGCGATCAGATCCTCGATGATCTTGAGTTGCTGCGCGGCGTCGGCGCGGCCCGGACCCGTCTGATATGCATTGATGTTCGGATTCTCCTTGCCGAACTCCTTCACGCCTTCGTCCATGCGATTGAACCAGTTGATGCCGGTCACTTTCACGACCGTCACGATGGTTTCGTTGGTTGCGGCCTGCGCCGCTGCGATCGCGCCCGCCGCGAGTGCGATCGCGGTGAGTGCGGTGCCCAGTTTGTTCAGCTTCATTGCGTTGTCTCCTTTATCTATCCATTGGTCTCTTTGAACATCACACGCAACACTAACGTCCGGTCGATGCGGGCGGCGGTGGAACATTGCTCTTGGGCGCGGCTCCGCCGATGCCGAAGATCGCGCGCACGCGATCGCCGCCCGCGAATGCAAGCGATGCGAGCAGCAGGAAGCCCCACGCGCAATCGCCGAAAAACTGCGATACGCCGAGCAGATTGAAGAGGCTCGACAGAAATTGCAACACGGTCGCGGCGAGAAACACGCAGACGATGCGTCCATAACCGCCCGCCGGATTCACGCCGCCCATCACCGCGATCAGGATCGCGATCAGCAGATACGAATTGCCGTAGTCCCACTTCGCGCTCGACGTATGCGTCGCGCTGATGAGACCCGCGAGCGAGGCGAGCACGCCGCACATGCCATACGTGAGAATCAGCATGCGCGCGCGCGGAATGCCCGCGTAGAACGCGGCCTTCGGGTTCGTGCCCATCAGATAGAGACGCAGGCCGAACGGCGTACGCTTCAGAATCCAGCCGAGCAGCAGAACCGCGGCGATGAAGATCCACAGTGAAATGGGCACTTGCAGGAAGGTGCCGTTGCCGATGTTCGACAGCGGATCGACGTATTCCACGCGTACGGATGCGCCGTTGCTCAACACCACCGCGATGCCGGTGAAGAGCAACTGCGTGCCGAGCGTGCAGAGAATCGGCGTGAGCTTCAGCTTCGCGATGACGACGCCATTGAGCAAGCCGCCGAGCGCACCCATCACCATGACGATGCATACGAATACCGCGGTATAGAGCGCGGGCGAATCGTCGGCGGAGACCATATGCGGCAGCATCATCGCGGCGACCATGCCGGAGAGATTCGCAAGGCCCACGCCCGACAGATCGATGCCGCCGTTGCCCGACACCATCGACAGCATGATGCCGAGCGCAAGCAGGCCGAGCTCGGGCAACTGGCCGCCCATCGACTGAAGATTGTCGATGTCGAGGAACTGGCCGTGGGACATCCACGTTGCGACGATCACCACGAGCACGTTCACGCCGATCAGAAAGTTGAACTGGCGATCCGCGAGCCACTTCGACGCTTTCATTGCGTGACGCTCCTTTCCGCTAGCAGCGCGTTGATTTCATCGAGACGCGGCATCGACGGCGCGGTGCCCGGACGCGTCACCGAAATGCTCGCGAGCGCGCAGCCGAAGCGCACTGCATCCACAGGGCTTTCGCCGCGTGCGAGCGCCGCCGCGAAGCCGCCGGTGAAGCCATCGCCCGCGCCCGCCGTCTCGACGACGCGGCCGCATTCGAAAGCAGGCACGAGCGTCGATTCGTTCGACGTATGCAAGAGCGCGCCCGCTTCGCCGAGCGTGACGATCACGGCGCGTGCGCCTTTTTGGAGCAGTACGTTCGCGGCGCGGCGTGCGTCGTCCGCCGAAGCGATCTCGATGCCGGTGAGCGCCTGCGCTTCGGTTTCGTTCGGCGTGATGTAGTCGCACAGCGGATAGATATCGTCCGTCAGCGGCAAGGCGGGCGCGGGATTGAACACCGTCGTCACGCCATGTTTGCGCGCGAGTTCGAGTCCACGGCGCGCGGCCGGAATCGGTTGTTCGAGCTGCGTGACGAAGACGCCGGCACGCGCGATATCGTCTTCGATCGCATCGACGTCTTCGGGCGCGAGCGTGCCCGCGGCGCCCGCCGCGACGATGATCGCATTGCCGCCCGTGTTCTCATCGACATAGATATGCGCGGCGCCCGTCGCGACATCGTTCATTACCGTTGCGCGCGATGTGATGCCTTCGGCGCTCCATGTCGCCTGCGCGATATCGCCGAACGCATCCGCGCCGATGCGGGTGCAGAAGATCACGTCCGCGCCCGCGCGTGCGGCGGCCACCGCCTGATTCGAGCCCTTGCCGCCCGGTCCCATCTGGAACGCGGAACCCGCGACCGTTTCGCCGAGCAGCGGCATGCGTTGCGCGCGAAACGCGAGGTCCGTCACATAGATGCCGAGAATGACGACGCTTTTCATCGCGTGCCTCCGTGCGCGGCTTCGGGCGCATCCGGCGCGAGTTGCACCCCCTTCTTGAAGATGAAGCAGCCATAGCCGCGCGCTTCGCCCGTCGCGATCACGCAATATGCGTTCTTCGCGCGCTCGTAGAACGCGAAGCGTTCGACCGGCGCGAAGGGCAGCGCGCGGCCTTCGGCATCGTCCACTTCGCGTTGCGCTTCCCGTTGCACGGCGGGCAAGGTAGTTGCATCGCCAACTATCTCCATGCGGCCCGCGGGATCGTCGACGAACGTATCGAGCGGCAGCACCGACAACACGGCGCGCACCGCACGCGGCGCGCTCACGCCGTCCATGCGCAGCACGCGGCCGAGCACCGTTTTGCGCGCGACAGAGTCAGCGGGGAAATGGGCATCGCAGATCACCACTTCGTCGCCGTGGCCCATCGCGGCAAGCGCGTACAGGATATCGGCGTTCAAGAGCGGATCGATGTTCTTCAGCACAGCGTCTCCTCCATGCATGAGCGCGTTCCGTATCGGAATCGCGCCGAGTCAATTCCTTGATCAGTCTCCGTACGGCACCCAGATGTTCTTCACTTGCACCGCCTGTCGAAGGAACGGCAGCCCTTCGCTTGCGGCATCGTGCCAGTCGAACACGCGGCCCTGATCGACGAACGTGCGCTTCAGATTGCCGATCGACTCGCGCTCCACCATCGCCGATAGCGCCGCGCCGTGGAAGCACCAGAGCGCATCGACGTCATCGTGCTGCGCGAGCGTTTGAGCCAGCGAACGCGCATCGCCGGTGACGATGTTCAGCGCGCCGCCCGGCACATCCGATGTCTCGACGACCTGATAGAAGTCCGTCGCCATCAGCGGACACGTCTCGCTCGGCACGACGACCACGCGATTGCCCAGCGCGAGCGCGGGCGCGACGAGCGACACGAACCCGAGCAACGGCGCTTCATCGGGACACACGATGCCGATCACGCCCAGCGCTTCGTGCATCGCCAGCGCGACGCCATGCAGCGGGGGCGCATGCACGGCGCCGTCGTACTTGTCGGCCCAAGCGGCATACGTGAAGAACCGCGCGATCGATGCATCGACTTCGCGCTTCGCATCGCGCTCGCTCGAACCGGCGCGCGTGACGAGCTGCTTCGCGAATTCATCGGCGCGTGCGCTCAGGTTTTCCGCGAGGTAGTACAGCACTTGCGCGCGGTTGTGCGCGCTCGCCGACGACCATTTCGTCATGCCGCGCGCGGCTGCGACCGCATTGCGTATGTCCTTGCGATTGCCTTCGCCCACTTCGCCGACGATCTCACCGGCGGGCGAATGCACGAGCCGCGAATAACCGCTGTCGGGCCGCGCCTGCTTGCCGGCGATGAAGAGCTTCGCCGTGCGATCGAGCGCACTCACATTGCCCGCATCGACGAGCGAATCCGGTTGCGCCTGCAACGATTTCGTTTCGCCGCGCACCGGAAGCTTGGCCCATGCGCGCGGCTTCAGGTATTCGTAGATGCCCTCGCGTCCGCCTTCGCGTCCGAAGCCCGACTCGCGATATCCGCCGAAGCCGACGGCCGCATCGAAGAGATTGGTCGCGTTGATCCACACGACGCCGCATTGCAGGCGCGGCGCGACGTCGAGCGCGCGGCTGATGTTCTCGCTCCACACGCTCGCGGCAAGGCCGTAGCGCGTGTTATTTGCGAGCGCAACGGCTTCTTCCGGCGTGCGGAAGCTCATCGTCACGAGCACGGGCCCGAAGATCTCTTCCTGCGCGAGCGTCGATGCCGGCGCGACGTTGGTGACGAGCGTCGGCGGAAAGAATGCACCGCTCTCGGGCAACGTGGCACGCGGCGATCGATAGACTTCGCAGCCTTCGCGCTCGCCCTTGTCGACGAGCGCGCGAATGCGTTCGAGCTGAATGTCGTCGACGACCGCGCTCATGTCGATGCCCTTATCCAGCGACGTGCCGACGCGCAGCGTATCCATGCGGCGCTTCAGCTTCTCGACGAAGCGCGCTTCGATGCCTTCCTGCACGAGCAGACGCGAGCCCGCGCAACACACTTGTCCCTGATTGAACCAGATCGCATCGACGACACCTTCGACGGCGCTGTCGATATCGGCATCGTCGAACACGATGAACGGCGACTTGCCGCCGAGTTCGAGCGTGAGCGACTTGCCCGAACCCGCCGTGCTCGCGCGAATCTGACGGCCCACTTCGGTCGATCCCGTGAATGCGATCTTCGCGACGCGTTGATGTTCGACGAGCGCCGCGCCCGTGCTGCCATCGCCGGTGACGATGTTGAGCACGCCCTTCGGCAAGCCCGCGCGATGCGCCAATTCAGCGAACAGCAACGCCGTCAACGACGTGAATTCCGCGGGCTTCAGCACGACGGTATTGCCGAGCGCGAGCGCCGGCGCGATCTTCCACGCGAGCATCAGCAGCGGGAAATTCCACGGCACGATCTGGCCGATCACGCCGAGCGGCGCCCAGTCCGCGAACTCCTTGTCCTGCAGTTGCGCCCATCCCGCGTGATGCAGAAAATGCCTTGCTACAAGGGGTATATCGATATCGCGCGACTCGCGGATCGGCTTGCCGTTGTCGAGCGATTCGAGCACGGCGAAGAGACGGCTGTGCCGCTGCACCATGCGCGAAAGCGCATAGAGATGACGCGCGCGCCCCGCTCCGCCGATGGCTTGCCAGCCTTCGAGCGCATCGTGCGCGGCTTGCACAGCGGCATCGACATCCGCTCCCGTGCCTTGCGCGATCGATGCGAGCACGCGGCCGGTCGCGGGTTCTCGTGAGTCGAAGCGCGCGGCGTCGTCGCTGTCGCGCCATGCGCCGTTGATGAAGTGACCGAAGCGCCCGTCATGCTGATCGAGCCATGCGCGCGCGGCGCGATCGTCTTCCGGTGCGGGTCCATATTCCATCGAAGAGAAGTATTCGGCAACGCTCATGAGGCTGTTTAGTGAAGTCTGTTGGATCAGGCGACGGGATGGCGATTGAACGACGAATAACGTCCGCTCACATGGTGTTCGAGCTGGCGTTCGATATCCGCGAGCAGGCTCGATGCGCCGATGCGAAACAGATCCGCTTCGAGCCATTCGCGCCCGAGCTCTTCCTTCATGAGGATCTGATACTCGAGCACCGACTTGGCAGTCGACACGCCGCCCGCCGGCTTGAAGCCGATCATGACGCCCGTGCGCGCGAGATAGTCGCGGATCATCCGCACCATCACGAGCGACACGTCGAGCGTCGCGTTGACGCTTTCCTTGCCCGTCGATGTCTTGATGAAATCGGCGCCGGCCATCATGCAGATCATCGATGCCTTCGCGACATTCGACAGCGTGCGGATATCGCCGGTCGCGAGAATCGCCTTGACGTGCGCGTCGCCGCATGCCGCGCGGAAATCGCGCATCTCGTCGTAGAGCGCTTTCCAGTTACCCGTCAGCACATGCTCGCGCGTGACGACGATATCGATCTCGGACGCGCCATCTCTCACCGATGCCTCGATCTCGCGCAACTTCAGTTCGTGCGGATTGAGGCCAGCGGGGAAGCCCGTCGATACGGCCGCGACCGGAATGCCGCTGCCCTCGAGCGCGTTCACTGCCGTCCTGACGTAACGGTGATAGACGCACACCGCGCCGGTTTTGATCGACAGAGGCGGCATGCCGAGCGCGTCGAGCAGATCGTCGCGCAATGGACGGCGCGCCTTCGCACAGAGACGTTCGACGCGGCCATGCGTGTCGTCGCCGGAAAGCGTCGTGAGATCGATGCAGGTGATGGCCTTGAGCAGCCACGCCGCCTGCGCGTCTTTCTTGACCGCGCGGCGCGTGCCGAGCGTCGACGCGCGGCGCGTCACCGCCGACTGATTCACGCGCAGGCCGTCGAGCCAGACGAGATCGAACGGCACGCCGGGATTGCGCGCGCTGGCGTGAACCTGGGCCTTGCCGGGCCACGCGACGATGGACTTCGATGCAGTTTCCAGCATGAGATCGGTATGCCGGCGTCTTGTGCGACGCACAACAGTTTTTGATAGATTGATCTCAGTTTATAGCATTCTTGTTAGGATCGTGACATAGGGAAAGTTCGGAGACGACCGCGCCGAGTCTCACTCTTCCGTGCAAACCCTCGGTTGACGTCTTTGCGTTCATCGACGCAAACTTGAAGCGCTTCAAATCCAATCGATCAACCCAAACAGAGCAAATTCGGCAACGCGACCGAACTTTCTTGCTTTCGATTTGAAGCGCTTCAATTTCGAACGATACAAGGAGACACCGCATGTCCTCGCACTTTCCCCGCACTGTCCTGCGCGCGCTCGCCGCCGCGTGCGTGGCAGCATCGAGTCTCACTGCCGCGCACGCCGCCGACATCAAGATCGGCGCGCTCTTCCCCTTCAGCGGCGGACTCGCGCTGCTCGGCGACGAAAGCTATCGCGGCGTGCAGCTCGCCGTCGACGAGCGCAACGCGGCGGGCGGCATCAACGGCGAGAAAGTGGTGCTCGTCAAGGCCGATGCCGTCGATGCCAATCAGGCCGTCGGCGAAGCGCGGCGTCTGACGTCGGTGGAAAACGTGTCGGCGGTGTTCGGAAGTTATTCGTCGGCGGTGTCGTCGGCGGCGACGCAAGTGACCGAGCTCGCGGGCGTGCCGTTCTTCGAACTCGGCGCGACGGCGGACACCATCACGAGCCGCGGCTTCAAGTATCTGTATCGCAGCAACTCGACCACGAAGACCTTCGCGGACGGCACGCTCGAAGCGCTGACCAAGGTCGTCGCGCCGCAACTCAAGGTGGATCCGAAGACGCTGAAGATCGCGATCATCGCGGAAGACGGGCCGTACGGCACGCTCGTCTCCGGCTTTCAGAAGGAAGGCGCGAAGAAGCTCGGTCTGAACGTCGTGCAGGTGCTGCCGTATTCGGCGAAGAGCGTCGATCTGTCGTCGCTGATTCTGCGTCTGAAGGGCGCGGACGTCGATATCGTGCTGCAGACCTCGTATCAGAACGACTCGATCCTGTTCTTCCGCCAGGCCGCGCAGGCCGGCTTCAAGCCGAAGGCGGTCATCGGCGCGGGCGGCGGCTATTCGCTCTCGGATACGGCCAAGGCCGTCGGCGCGCAAATGAACGGCGTATATGACATCGACTTCCCGCAAGTCGCGATGAACGAGAAAGGCGCACCCGGCCTCGAAACATTCACCGCCGAATATCAGAAGCACTTCGGCATGGCACCGCGATCGGGCCATAGCCTCGTGAACTATGTCGGCGCGAAAGCGTTCCTCGATGTGCTCGCCAACGCGAAATCCACCGACAAGGACAAGATCCGCGCCGCCGTGCTCGCCTACAAGAAGCCGACGGGCACGACCGCCGCTGGCTGGGGCTTCCAGTTCGCCGACAACGGCCAGAACCAGCTCGCGACCACCAACGTGATGCAGTGGCAAGGCGGCAAGCTCGTCACCGTCTATCCGGAAGCGGTCGCGATCGCGAAGCCCGTCGCGGCGCAGTAAAACCGCCGCTGTCGACCCGCATTTCTCTTTCACTCGAACCGTGCGGCGCGTGACACGCGCTGCGCGGTGTCCAGGAAACGAGCATGTCCATTCTTCTGCAACTTCTGGTCAACGGCCTGTTGCTGGGCGGCGCGTACGCGATCATCAGCATCGGCCTCACGCTGATCTTCGGCGTCGTGCGCGTGGTCAACTTCGCGCACGGCGAGCTGCTGATGGTCGGCATGTACGCCGTCTGGCTGCTCGCCGCGAAGCTCGGCTGGCATCCGTATGTGTCGGCGGTGCCGGTCGCGCTGCTGCTCTTCGCATTCGGCGTGCTGATTCAGCGCTTCATCATCCAGCCGCTGCTTTCCGCCGACGCGCACATTCAGATTTTCGCGACCGTCGGCGTGTCGACCGCGCTCGTGAATCTCGCGCTGATGATCTTCGGCGCGGACGTGCATCCCGTCGATGTGAGCTTCGGCACCGAGCATCTGCAGTTCGGCGACATCAACATCGTGAGCGGGCAACTGATCACGTTTGCCGCCGCGCTCGCGGTCGCGGGCGGGCTGCATCTGTTCCTGCAACGCACCTACACCGGTCGCGCGTTTCGCGCGGTGGCGCAACATCGCTACGCGGCCTCGCTGATGGGCGTCAACGTGAAGACGACGTACGTGCTCGCGTTCGGCATCGGCGCGGCGCTGGTCGGGCTCGCGTCGGGCTTGCTGGTCGCGCAGTATCCGGTGTTCCCGACCGTCGGCCAGTACTTCGTGCTGACCGCGTTCGTCATCGTCGTGCTGGGCGGTCTCGGCAGCTTGCCGGGCGCGCTCGTCGGCTCGATCGTGATCGGGCTCATCGACAGTCTCGCGGGCTACTACATCTCGCCCGACATGAAGGAAGTCGTCTACTTCGCGATCTTCCTCGTGATTCTCGTGGTGCGCCCGACCGGTCTCTTCGGTCTCGGACGCGGCTCCGAATAACGTTCAGCGAGGCATTCGATGTTTCCCAATCTCCTGCATCCGCGAGGCTACATGGGCGCGCTGGCGCTCGTCGCGCTGCTCGCCGTGCCGTTCGCGCTGCAATCGCCGTTCGCGTTTCACCTGGCCGTGCTCGTGTGCATCTTCGGCGCGCTCGCGACGGCGTGGAATATCGTCGGCGGATTCGCCGGGCAGTTGTCGCTCGGACACGCGGTGTTCTACGGCATCGGCTCGTACGCGGCGACGCTGCTCGTCATCAACTTCGGCATCACGCCGTGGCTCGGCATGTTCGCGGGCGCGGTGATCTCGGCGATGGCGGCGATCGTCATCGCGTATCCGACGCTGCGTCTGCGCGGACCGTTCTTCGCGCTCGCCACGATCGCGTTCCTCGAAGTGTGCCGCCTGCTCACGGTGCACGAGGAAAGCTGGACGGGCGGCTCGGCGGGCCTGAACGTGCCGCTCAACATCGGCCTGCAATGGATGGTGTTCCGCGAAAAGTGGGCGTATCTGCTGATCGCGTTCGGCTTTCTTCTGGTGACGTTGTGGGCCGCGTGGCTCATCCGCCGCTCGCGCTTCGGCTTCTACCTGATCGCCGTGCGCGAACGTGAAGATGCGGCGCGCGCGGTCGGCGTGAACGCGGTGAAGGTGAAGATCGGCGCGGCGGTGATCTCGGCGGTGCTGACGAGTCTCATCGGCTCTTTCCACGCGATGTATCTCACCTTCATCGATCCGTCCGCGGCGTTCTCGCTGGAACTGTCGGTGCAGATCGCGATGTTCGCGCTGATCGGCGGACTCGGCAGCGTCGCCGGGCCGCTCGCGGGCACCGTCCTCGTGCTGCCGATCGCCGAGCTTGCGCGCGGCTGGCTCAGCTCGTTCGGCAGCGGCACGCACGGCTTCGTCTACGGTGTCGTGTTGGTGCTCGTCGTGCTGTTCATTCCGCGCGGACTCGTCGGGCATCTGGGCGGCTTCGTGCTGCGCTTCATCGACCGTCTGCCCGGCGCGCGCACGCCGCCGCCCGCACGGGCGAAGTCGATCGCGCCCGCCGATGCGTTGCCGCTCGGCACGCCGCTGCTCGTCGCGGAGCATCTGAAGAAGCGCTTCGGCGGACTCGTCGCGACCGACGATGTTTCCCTCACGCTGCACGCCGGCGAGATTCTCGGTGTGATCGGCCCGAACGGCGCGGGCAAGACGACGGTCTTCAATCAGCTTTCGGGCTTCATCCGGCCGAACGAAGGCATCGTGAAGATTCGCCTCGCCGATGGCACCTGGGCCGAACCGCGCACGCCCGATGCGTTCGCGAAGGACGGCGTCGGCCGTACTTTCCAGATCGCGCAGCCGTTCGCGGGTCTCTCGGTGCTGGAGAACATCATGCTCGGCGCGTTCATGCATACGCGGGTCCGCGTCGAAGCGGAATCGATCGCACGCGAAGTCGCGGAGATCACCGATCTCACGTCCTTGCTCGATACCGAAGCGCGCAGCCTCACGGTCGGCGGCATGAAGCGTCTCGAAGTGGCGCGCGCGCTCGCCACGCGCCCGCGCGCGCTTCTGCTCGACGAAGTGATGGCCGGTCTCAATCCCGCCGACATCGCGCGCGCGATCAACATGGTGCGGCGCATCCGCGATTCAGGAATCGCCGTGCTGATGATCGAGCACATGATGCAGGCGACGATGGCGCTGTCGGACCGCATCATCGTCATCAATGCCGGGCGCATGCTGAAGGAAGGCAAGCCGTCCGATGTCGTCAACGATCCTGAGGTGATTCAGGCCTATCTCGGCAAGGGGTATCTCGATGCTCAAGCTGCATAACGTCTCGGCCGGCTACGGCAAGAGCGAAGTTCTGCGCGGCGTCTCGCTCGATGTGCAGGAAGGCGAGATCGTCACGCTCGTCGGCGCGAACGGCGCGGGCAAGACCACGACGCTGAAGACGCTATGCGGAATCGTCGCGGCGCGCGGCGGCAGCATCACGTTTCAGGGACAGGAACTCGTCGGCAAGTCCTCGCACGACATCGTCGCGATGGGCGTCACGATGATTCCCGAAGGCCGTCAGCTGTTCCCGTTCCTGAGCGTCGAAGAGAACCTGCTGATGGGCGCGTTTCGTCACGCCGCACGAAGCGCGCGGCGCGAACGCATGGACGAAGTGCTCGAACTCTTTCCGCGCGTGCGCGAGCGTCTCACGCAACTTGCCGGATCGCTGTCGGGCGGCGAGCAGCAGATGGTCGCCATCGCGCGCGGCATGATGTCCGCGCCGAAGCTCCTGATCTTCGACGAACCGTCGCTCGGTCTTTCGCCCTTGCTCGTCGAGCAGATGTTCGAAGTCGTCGGCACGGTCGCGGCGCGCGGTGTGACGGTGCTGCTCGTCGAACAGAACGTGTTCCATACGCTCAAGCTCGCGAACCGCGGATACGTGCTCGAAAACGGCGCCATCGCGCTTTCCGGAACGGGCGCAGAATTGCTCGATAGTCCCCACGTGCGGCGCGCCTATCTCGGTCATTGATTCAGCGAACCGGCGCATCGCATCCAGAAACCACGGAGATAAAAACTCATGCAAACCGAAGTGAAACCCGACGAACAAGTCATCGCCTATCAGTTGCCGCAAGTGCCGTACATGTCGAAGGATCTCGTGCACGGCGGCGTCATGACCGACTGGCTCGAAGACGACAACCTGTGGGTGCCCGCGACCGAAACCGTGTCGTTCAAGCCGCTCATTCTCAACGCGAGCCAGGGCTATTACGTGAATCTGCTGCGCGTGCGCCGCAGCGGCGTGATCTCGCGGCATCGTCATAGCGGCGCCGTTCATGCGATGGTGCTCAAGGGCCGCTGGTACTACCTCGAACACGACTGGGTCGCGGAGCAAGGCGGCTATGCGTTCGAGCCCGCGGGCGAAACGCACACGCTCTTCGTGCCCGAAGACGTGCCCGAGATGATTACCTGGTTCCATGTCACGGGCGGCTATACCTATGTCGATCCGCAAGGCGTCGCGCAGGGTTACGAAGACGTCTTCACGAAGATCGAGGCGGCGCGCCGGCACTATGCGTCGATCGGTCTGCCCGCCGATTACATCGAATCCATCATCCGATGAACGCCATGACATCCACTCTTCCCGCATCGATGCAATACGTCGACCACGGCGCGGGCGGCGCGCCCGACTGCATGCGGCTCGCGCAGGGACCGCTGCCCTCGCCCGGCCCGAACGACGTGTTGATCGAAGTCGCCTACGCAGGCGTGAACCGACCCGACGTGCTGCAACGCTCGGGTTCGTATCCGCCGCCGCCGGGCGCATCGCCGCATCTGGGACTCGAGGTGTCGGGGCGCATCGTCGCAACGGGCGCGGAGGTCACGCAATGGCGCGCCGGCGATGAAGTCTGCGCGCTCGTGCCCGGCGGCGGCTACGCGCAATACTGCATCACGGATGCATCGCATTGTCTGCCGCTGCCGAAAGGCTTCACGCTGCTGCAGGCCGCGGCCTTGCCCGAAACGTACTTCACCGTCTGGACCAACGTGTTCGAGCGCGGCCGCCTGCAGGCGGGCGAAACGTTTCTCGTGCACGGCGGATCGAGCGGCATCGGACTGACGGCGATCCAGCTCGCGCACGCATTCGGCGCGCGCGTCATCACGACCGTCGGCAATGCGGAAAAAGCGCAGGCCTGTCGCGAAGCGGGCGCGGATCATACGATCAACTATCGCGACGAAGATTTCGTCGATGCCATCGCGACTCTCACCGATGGAAAAGGCGTCGACATCATCCTCGACATGGTCGGCGGCGACTACATCGCGCGCAATATCCGCGCGCTCGCGCTCGAAGGCCGGCTCGTGCAGATCGCGTTTCTCGAAGGCAGCCGCATCGAACTGGATGCCATGCCGATCATGCTGCGCCGTCTCACCTTTACCGGATCGACTCTGCGCGCGCGCGGCATCGAACAGAAAGCGGCGATCGCGAAAGCGCTGCACGCGCACGTCTGGCCGCTGCTCGAAGCGGGCCGCGCGCTGCCCGTGATTCATCGCGTGCTGCCGCTCGCCGACGTCGCGGCCGCGCACGCGCTGATGGAGTCGAGCAGGCATATCGGCAAAATCATGCTAAAAGTGGGAGACCAATAACGTGCGGCACGACAAGCGTGTGGTCCTGGTGACGGGTGGCAGCGGCGGCATCGGCGAGGCGCTCGTCGAGCGCTATGCGCGCGATGGCGCGGCCGTCGGCATCGTCGATGTCAACGAAGAAACAGGCGCGGCGCTCGCAAGACGTCTCGCCGATGCGGGCCTGGGCGTGCATTTCGCCCATGCCGACGTCGGCGATTTCGCCGCCTGCGAAGCCGCGTGCCGTGCGATCGAGGCCGCGCTCGGTCCGGTCGATACGCTCGTCAACAACGCGGGCATTTCGCCGAAACACGCGGGCAAGCCGATGCCCGTCTGGCAGATGTCGCCCGACGAATGGCGCCGCGTGATGGACGTGAACGTGAACAGCGTCTTCAACTTCTGCCGCATTCTTGCGCCGGGCATGGTGGAGCGGCGCTTCGGACGCATCGTGTCGATGTCGTCGGTGGCGGGCAAGGCGTACCTCGACATCGTCGCCGCGCATTACAGCACGACGAAAGCCGCGCTGATCGGCATGACGCGGCATCTCGCGGGGGAGCTCGGCCCGCACGGCATCACAGTGAACGCGATCGCGCCGGGGCGCATCGATACGCCGCTCGTTCGCGGCGTCGCGCGGGAGGCCAACGAAAAGGTCGCGCAAGAAACGCCGTTGCGGCGGCTCGGCGCGCCCGACGAAGTGGCATCGACGTGCCTGTTCCTCACATCCGATGAAGCCGCGTTCGTCACCGGCCAGGTGATCGACGTGGCCGGCGGATGGCTGATGACATGACGACGCACGCGCCGTTGAGAACCATCGGCTTTCCGGGGCGATACACGCAAGGGCCGGGCGCGTTGTCCGCGCTCGGATCGACGCTCGCGGAACTCGGCGCGCGACGCGCGTTCGTGCTCGTCGATGGCGCGGTCATCGATCGCGTGTCGGCGCAAGTCACGCGATCGATCGAAGACGCGCACATCGTCACGTTTCCCGGCGAATGCACGGCCGCGGTCATCGCGAAGCTGAGCGACGATGCGCGCGAACTCAACGCGGATGCCGTCGTGGCCATCGGCGGCGGCAAGACGATCGACTCGGCGAAAGGCGTCGCCCGGGCGCTGAACGTGCCGATCGTGATCGCGCCGTCCGCCGCTTCGAGCGATGCGCCGACGAGCCGCCTCATCATCCTGTACGACGACGCGCATCGCGTCGCGGGCATCGACATGTTGCCGCGCAATCCGGACGCGGTGATCGTCGATACCGCGTTGATCGCCGCCGCGCCCGCGCGTCTCTTCGCGGCCGGCATCGGCGATGCGCTCAGCAAGAAGTACGAAGCCGCGCAATGCCAACGCGCCGATGGCCTGAACTCGTACGGCACGCCGCCGCTGCCGGGCGCGCTGCTGCTCACGCGCGCGACGCTCGCGATCCTGCTCGAAGACGGCGCGCGCGCCTACGCCGACATCCGGCGCGGCGAACTCACCGATGCCGTCGAACGCGTGATCGAAGCGACCGTGCTGTTGAGCGGCGTCGGCTTCGAGAGCGGCGGCCTGTCGCTCGCGCATGCGCTGATCCGCGGACTCACGGCGATTCCCGCGATGGCCTCGATGATGCACGGCGAACTGGTCGCCTTCGGCACGCTTGTACAATTGTTCGTCGAAGATACATCGCCCGAAGAGATCGAACCGTTGGCCACGCTCATGACCGCAACCGGATTGCCGCTCACGCTCGCACAACTGGGGCAGCACGCCCCGCTTACATCGGCACAGCAAACGCTCATCGCAAACGCCACGCTCGCCACGCGCTATAGCCGGCACATGTCGCCGCCGCTGACGGCTGCGCGGCTGATCGAAGGCATCGCCCGCGCCGATGCCTATGGACGCGCGCGCAGCCCATCATGAAACCCACGCGCGCTACGCTCGCGGATGTCGCGCGGCTGGCGGGCGTCTCGCTCGGCAGCGCGTCGCGCGCCTTGTCCGTGCCGGATCAGGTCAAGCCGCAAACGCTCGCCAATGTGCAGCGCGCGGTCGAACAGCTCGGCTACGTGCGCAACGGCGCGGCGCAGGCGCTTGCCTCGCGCAAGACGCGCACGGTCGCGGCCATCTATCCCACGCTCAACAATCCCATTTACGCCGATTCGATTCAGGCGCTTCAGCAGACGCTTTGGGGTTATGGGTATCAGTTGCTGATCGCGAGTCACGAATACAAACCGGCGCGCGAACTCGAATTGCTCCGTGCGATTCTGGAACGCGGCGTCGACGGGCTCGTGCTCGTCGGCACCGATCATCCGCCTGAAGTTTTCGAACTCACGCGCCTGTACGCGTTGCCTTATGTTCTGACGTGGTCGGTGGATGAAACGCAGTATCCGCATTGCGTGGGCTTTTCCAATTTCGACGCGGCTTACCGGCTGGCGAAACGCATCGTCGGATTCGGGCATCGGCATGTCGCGATGTGCGGCGGCTCGACCTTCGGCAACGAACGCGTGCGCGCACGGCAGGCCGGCACGCGCGCCGCGCTCAGGGAAGCGGGATTGGATCTGAGACCCGAATGGATCGTCGAAGCGCCGTTCACCTTTGAAGGCGGCAGGCAGGCGCTGCGCGAACTGTGGGACGGCGAAGCGCGGCCCAGCGTGGTCATCTGCGGCACCGATCTACAGGCAATCGGTCTGCTGGACGAATGCCGCGCGAAGGGCATTCGGGTTCCCGACGATCTTTCGGTAACGGGCTTCGACGATATCGAACAGGCGCGGCTCACCCAGCCGCCGCTCACGACGGTACGCGTTCCGTCGCTGGAGATCGGCACGCGCGCCGCGCGGCATCTCATGGCGCTGATCGACGGCAAGGACGGCGATAACGAGCTCGTGCTCGATGCGCCCGTCGTGGAACGCGGCACGCTGGCCAAACCCGCGGCCTGAACGCATCGTTCCGATTTTTAGTTTCATCGCCCGCGATGCGTCGTAGGCCCGCTCTTTGCTCGTCATCGTGACACCCCACATTCCGAAAAGGAGTTCACGATGCCGCGCCAACCCTCCACCCAGCCGACGACCACCGCCCCGTCCGGCGCCGCCCGCAGCCAGGACGCGATTCAGGTGCTGACCGACGATCATCGCGCCGTGCAAAAGCTGTTCGACGCGTTCGAAAAAGCGGAGACAGACGATCTCGACGCGAAAGCCACGCTCGTGCGCCGCGCCTGCGAAGAACTGACGGTTCACGCGATGATCGAAGAAGAGTTGTTGTACCCGGCCGCGCAGGAAGCGCTGGACGAAGACGACCGGCCCGATGTCGAAGAGGCTTACGTCGAGCACTATCTCGTCAAGGTGCTGATCGAGAAGTTCACGCAGCTGAAGCCGTCCGACAAGGGTTTCGACGCCACGTTCAAGGTGCTGTCCGAAATGGTGAATCACCATATCGAGGAAGAAGAATCGGAACTGTTTCCGAAATTGCGCAAGTCCGGAGCCGATCTGGACGCGCTCGGCAGCAAGCTGATGCAGCGCAAGGAACAGCTCGAAGCGAAAATCCCGAAGGACGCAGGCGATAACACGATGCGCCTGCATTGACGCTCTTGAGCGCGCACCGGAGCCGAATCATGAAAAACCCCTGGGCGAAGAAGAACCCTTTCCTCAGCATGTGGTTTTCCGGTGCGAACGCGGTCATCGGGGCGACGCGCGGCCGCGCGACTGCGCAAGCGAAACGGCAAGCGTCGACTCTCTTGACGGCCGCGCTCACGCCGCCGCGCAAGCCGAAGAAGCGGCGCGCGCGGCGTTGAACACCATTCATCCGCGAACGATCATTCGCGCAGCGCGTTGAGCAGATCGCCGAACGCCCGGTGAGTCGACGCGCTCAATCCCGCGCCGACCGCCGTCTGCACCGTGCGACGCAAGCCGAGAATCGCGACACCCACCAGCGCGAGCGCGATGAGTTCCGCATTGGGCGTGCGCAGAAACCATGGCGCGGGACGGGCACTCGCCGGCAGTGCGCGGCGCGGCGCACGCGCGATTCGCATCGGTTCGTCGGCCATATGCGCGGCGATCAGCTCCGCGCGCGATTCCGCCATGCGCGCGAGCACGACGCTCTGAGCTTCGGCGTGCTTCATTGCGTCGCCTCCTTGATGGCATCGACGTCGCGGCGCAACTCGCTGCGCAGCAACTGGAACGGCTCGGCCGGCTTGCGCGACATCATCACGATGACCGCGATCACCGCGACCGCGAGCCACGCAGCCGCGACGCACCACGCCGTCAGCACGAGATGCGGCGTGCCGACAGCCGTCACGATCACCGCGATCGATACGAACGACAGCGTGAACAGCGCGCCGATCGCGAGCGCGACGAGTGCGACGACTTCATGCAGCACGCGCTTCTTGGTTTCAGCGAGTTCGATCGGAATCAACTCGCCGTAGTCGACGAGGCGTCTCGTGCAGAAATGGCCGACCCTGCGCCAGTTGGCGATTTTTCTCTGAATTGTCATCGTTACTTCTCCGGCGAGTTTTTGTCGAAACGGAGTGTTACCGATGACCAACAGCAGTGTGCATGCCAGCGCAACGCAACTTCATCGTGTCCGCTTGGCCGCGGTCTTGGCGTGAGCGCGCGCGAGACGCCGCGCGATGTCGGCGGCCGCGCCGTCGTCGGTCCGCGCTGGAGCTTCGCCGCCCTGCTTTTCCGATGCGAGTTGCAAATAAGCGGCGGCCAGCTTGCGCAGTTCTTCCTCCGTTGCATCTTCGATACCGATCAGCTGATTGCTCGCCGTGCGATGCGACGCGAGCAACTCGTTGAGCTTCAGATGCATCGCCACGCTGTCCTTGTTCGCGCTCTGCTGAATCAGGAACACCATCAGAAACGTGATGATGGTCGTGCCCGTGTTGATGACGAGTTGCCACCCGTCCGAAAACTTGAATAGCGGTCCGGATATCAGCCAGACCACGATGCAAATGACCGCCAGCCCGAACGCGACCGGCGAGCCGGCCCATCTCGTGACTGCGCTTGCGAAAGCATCGAACGCGCGAGTGACGGGATGTGCGTTCGCATAGGCCGGGCTGGACGTGTTGGGCACCGTGTCCAGCGGCGCCGCGTCGGAAATCTGGTCTCTGTCGTTCATGTTTCTCCCCTGCATACTGCAAAAGAAAGGTTCGAGCTACCGTGCCTTTCGATGGACGCGTCGTGCCTTCCCGGAAATGCGTCGTCCGTATCGTTTTTTTCTTGTTGTTTCGACCGTCTGGCGGACGACGCACGCTTCGACCTGCCATCGCGCGCGTCTTCCGTCTGATGAAAAGCGTCGCTTACTTGAGTTCGTCGGGCACCTTGCCGCCGTTTTCCGCGAGCTTCTGCATGACCTGCTTATGAAGCCAGATATTCATTGCAGCGGAATCTTCCGTGTTGCCCGAGTAGTGCAGTTCCGCAGCCAGTTCCTTGCGCGCGGACAGGCTGCTGTCCAGACCGAGCAGCTTCATCAGATCGACGATCGACGTGCGCCAGTTGAGCTGCTCGCCGTGATTCGCCTGCATCTTCGTCAGCACGGCCTCGACGTCCACTTCCTGCATCGGCGCGGCGGCTTGTGCGGCCGGTTGTGCGGGCGTGGACGCGGCGGTGGACGTCGTCGGCGCGGCGGCAGCGCCTCCGGCCGGCGCTGCGGCCTGACCCGCAGCCGTGCCCGTGCCGGTGCTCGCCGGTGCGCTGTCGTGGTGGAAGATCTTGTTCAGGATATTGGAAAAAATACTCATGGCCCCTCCTTCAGAAGTGAGTTCACGAACGATGCAAGTCCCGTGCCGCTACCGCCGCGCATGCGATGCGGAATAACGCTTGCTGATCGCATGTCGTGCCGGAGCGAGCACGATAACGCGTCTTTCCCCACCACCACAGCAGAGCTGCAAAGCCGCCAAGGAGTCACCGTGGATATGCCTTCCTGTTCCCCTTCCATCACGACGATGATCCGCATGGATCACACGCATGTCATGGCGGCGTTTCATCGCTATCACGCGGAGACATCGTGGTGGAGAAAGCGCGCGATCATCGAGCTTGCGTGTACTGCACTTGAAATTCACGCGCAACTGGAGGAAGAAATCTTTTATCCCGCGTTGAGCGAGGCAATGGCAGGCGACGAGCGTCTCGCCAAAAGCAAGCCCGAGCACGACCAGATGCGCGAAGACATCGCGAAGCTGCGCGCGATGGGTCCGCAGGACGCCGCCTACGACGCGCGTTTCATGCAGCTCATGCGTGAAGTGATGCATCACGTCGCCGATGAGGAAACCGTCTTGCTGCCCACTGCCGAACGCGCGCTCGCTTCGCAGTTGTCGGAACTTGGTGCGCGCATGACAAAGCGCCGCATGCAACTCGTCGCACAGAGTCGTCCGTCTGCGATTGCGGCGAATACGTTCGGAACGTTTCCGCTCGCATCGCTCGCCGTGATGTCCCTTGGCGCGCTTGCGATCGCGCATTGCTTGCGGCCCGCTTCCGCGCGCCGCATCCGTCGATCTGCATGATTCAGTGTTCGCGCGGCGCGCCGTTGACTTCGACGATGAACACCGGAATCGACTTCGCGCCCGGCACCTTGCTTTCCTTCGCGCAATGCCATAGCGGGAGCAACGGATTGCACTCGGGGTAATAACCCGCGATGCATCCTTCCGGTATGTCATACGGATGTATGCGCAGGCCCGCCACACGCCGATCGAAACCATCGTCGGCAATGGTGCGCAGCGTGATGCGGTCATCTTTCTTGAGGCCGTGTCGCGCCATGTCGGCTTCGCACATGAAGATCACCATGCGATCGCCCTTGACGCCGCGAAAGCGATCGTCGTGACTATAGATCGTCGTGTTGAACTGACTGTCGCTGCGCAGCGTCATGAGGCGCAGCGAATCGGGTTCGCGTTCGGGCATGTCCGGGTCTTCGCCGAGCGTTTCCGGCACGAAGAATTCCGCCTTGCCGCTCTTCGTCTGCCACTTGCGTTCGCGCGCGGGCAGAGCGCGAGGAAAACCGCCGGGCGTCCACATTCTTTCGTTGAAGTCGTGAAAGCTCTCGGGATACGTCTTCGCGATTTCATCGCGTACCAGCGCATAGTCGTTGCGCCAGCGATCCCAGTCGATGGTCGATCGCTCGCCGAGCGTATGCTTCGCCAGTTCCGCGACGATATACGGCTCCGAGCGCGCATCCGGCGACGCGGGCTCCGCGACGCCGCGCGAACCGTGAATGCAGCCGGTGCTGTCTTCCATCGTGACAGCCTGCGCGCCGCTCGCTTGCGTATCGATCTCGATGCGGCTCAGACACGGCAGAATGTACGACTTCTCGCCATGCACGAGATGACTGCGATTGAGCTTTGTCGCGACATTGACGGTGAGCTTCAGACCGCGCCACGCCGGTTCGATGCGCATGCGGTCGGGCACCGAACGCACGAGGTTGCCGCCAAGATTGATGACCGCGCCGACCTTGCCATCGAGCATGGCTTCGAACGCTTCGACGATATTCATGCCCTTCTCGCGCGGCGGCTCGAAACCGAACTGGCTCGCGAGCTTGTCGAGCGGCGCGAGCTCCGGCTTCTCGGTGATGCCGACAGTGCGCTGCCCCTGCACGTTCGAATGCCCGCGCACCGGCGACGGTCCCGCGCCCGGCTTGCCGACATTGCCGCGCAGAAAGAGCAGATTGCACAGCATGCGTACGTTCTGCACGCCCTGCCTGTGCTGCGTGATGCCCATGCCGTAGTGGGCCATCACTGCGTTCGCGCGCATGTATTCGTCGGCGGCGGCTTCCATGTCAGCGCGCGGCAGTCCCGCCACGCGCTCGATATCGTCCCACGATGCAGCGCGCACGTAATTCGCGAAGGCTTCGAAGCCCACGGTATGCGTTTCGATGAAATCGACATCGAGTACGCGCGGTTCGTTCGCTTCCTTCGCGCGGTCGTCGGCGTGAATGACGGCCTTGCAGATGCCGAGCAACGCAGCGGTATCGCCGCCCGTTTTCAGCTGATGATATTGCGTGCTGATGAGCGTATGCGCGGGCGTCATCATCTCGACGGGCGACTGCGGGTTGGCGAACTTCAGCAGTCCCGGCTCGCGCAGCGGATTGAACGTGATGATCGGCACGCCGCGCTTTCTTGCTTCCTGCAGCTGATGCAGCATGCGCGGGCTGTTGGTCCCGACGTTCTGTCCGAGGAAGAACATGAGGTCGGTCTTCTCGAAGTCCTCGAGCCTGACGGTGCCGACGCCCACGCCGATCGCTTCCTTCAGTCCGACGCTCGTGCTTTCATGGCACATGTTCGAACTGTCGGGCAGATTGTTGGTGCCGTACATGCGCGCGAAAAGCTGATACATGTACGACGTTTCCAGCGATGCTCTGCCCGATGCATAGAACACGACGCTTTTCGGATCGAGCGCGCGCAGTTCGCGGCCGATGTCCTCGAAGGCTTCCTGCCACGAGACGCTCACGTACTTGTCGGTGGCCGCGTCGTAACGCAGCGGCGCGGTGAGACGTCCCGCGTCCTCGAGATCGTGGTCATGCCACGCGCATAGCTGCGTCACCGTATGAAGCTCGAAGAACTGCGGCGTCATGCGCTTCGCCGTCAGATCCCATGCGGTTGCTTTCGCGCCGCTTTCACAGAACTCGAAGGTGTGCGGATCGGCGGGCTTGGCCCACGAACAGCTCACGCACGCGAAGCCTTCGGGCTTGTTCTGCTTCATGAGCACGGTGCTCGCCTTGAGCGGCACCTTCTCGTGAACGAGCGCGCCGGTGACGGCTTTGAGCGAACCCCAACCGCCCGACGAATAGGGATAAGCGTCGTTCTTGCGAACGGCATTGTCTGATTCGGCCATGTCTTTGCCTCGCGCGTTGTGCGTTTATCTGCATGTATTTGCCTGATGCGCGAGCAATTGCCGTTCCTTTCTAATTGCTTAAGCGAACGCAGTTCCGTGGCCGCAATTCAGCGCGCCGTGCAAAGATGCGCGTTGACCTGCACGGGCGGCGCATCGTCATCGAATGGCTTCTGGCGCTCGAAGCTTTCGATCACGCCCGGCCTGAAGACGAGGCAATACGTGGAACCTCCGTATTGGAAGTAGCCGAGCTCTTCGCCCTTGCGCACGCGCTGGCCCGGCAACGCCTCAATCATGCATGACGACACTTCCGCCATGCCGACGAACACGCACGCAACCTCGCCGATGTCCGGATCGTCGCAATCGATGACGATGACCGCGCGCGCCGCGACCGCAGTGATATAGCCTTGCGAATCGTTGAGGCTGCCGGGATCTTCGCCTTCCGAGTCGGCATCCGAGAAGTAGGTGCCGTCGACGAGATATGCCTTCACGATCGTGCCGCTCACCGGCGCATGCCAGCGATGATAGAAAAACGCGCTTAGAAAGGCCTGATACACCGTGCCACCGACGAATCGCTTCGCGAGTTCCGCTTCTTTCGCCGTGAACATGTCCATCAGCGAATAAGGCTGCGACTGGATCCAGAACGAGTCTTCCAGTTGCACATCGTCCTGGACGTTATAGGGCGAAGCCTCGCACGCACTGACGATGATCTTGGCGTTATCCGGCTCTGCAACAGGCCGCGCGCCAGGCTTGAATTCGCGCGTGAAGAAATGATTCCACGACGCGAAGCCCCAATACGGCTTATGCGGATCGCAAAGAAACTGGTGCAGTCCGATCTTGCTATCGGCCTCTTTGCTGAACCAGCCATCGGGCGCGTCGGTGTTCAGATGCGTGCGCGAATACGGTCCGCTGAGAAAGCCGGACCACACGTTCAGCACGCGCTTCAGATGCGCGTTGAATGCGGGATCGCGAAAGAGCGCATAGCCCGACGGCATGACCATCGGCCAGTCTAGCAATGCGTTGATGGGGCAATGGATCAGGCTCGATTCGCTGAACGGCGGCGCGTACGTCAGCATCGCATCGAGCAATACGATGAATTCGTCGATGCTCGCATAACCGAGCTTGAATCCGGCTTCATGCGCCTGACGGATCGCGCGCGTGAAGTCCATGCGCACGACCGGATCGTCGTGGATGAAAGCCGCCATCTCTTCGATGACGCTGTTGCGTTTCGTCTTGCCCGCGCGCTGCCGGGCGTACTCGGCGAATGTCTCGCGAAAGCGCGCGATCGCCTGCTCTTCGCGCGGGAGCCATTCGCCCAGTCTCTGGCGCTGGTTCGTCGCCATTGTCGTCTCCGATCGATGTACCGATCGAAGACGGTCAGCAGTTTGTATGCCTCCCTTACTTCTGCACGCCCGGCCGCAGCGCCGCGACGTCGCGCCCTTCGCGAGGCGTCATGCGAGCGAGGAACACGACGCCCGCAGCGAGAATCGACATCACGGCGAGGCCTGTCAGGCCGCCCTGAATCGAACCCGTCTTTTGCTCGAGAAAGCCGAAGGTGGCCGGCGCGACGAAGCCGCCCAGATTGCCGATCGAATTGATCAGCGCAAGCACGGGCGCGGCGATGCGCGCATCGAGATAGCCTTGCGGAATCGGCCAGAACAGCGACGATGCAGCCTTGAACCCGATAGCGGCAAAGCAGATTGCAACGAACGAGAACACCGGACTGCCCTGGCCCGCTGCGTACATGCCGGCGGCCGCGATGAGCAACACGCACGCGACCCATGCCTGCTGAAACTTAAAGCGCGCCGCGAGCGCCGCGAACAGATACATCGCGACGATGGAAATGAGCCACGGAATCGAGTTGAACAATCCGACCTGGAAATCGTTCAGGTGCCCCATCTTGCGGATGATGCTCGGCAGCCAGAACGTCGCGCCATAGATCGTCAGCGACACCGAGAAATAGATCAGGCAGAAGATCAGGATCTGCGGATCGCGCATCAGGCTCCACGACGACGGCGTCTTCACATGCGCGGCGTCGCGGCGGCGCTGCTCGTCTTCGATCTCCGTGACGATCGCGTCCTGCTCAGCGCGCGTGAGCCACTTTGCATCGCGCGGCTTCGAATCGAGCCAGAACCAGACGAAGCCGGCGAGCACGACCGACGCCATGCCTTCGATGATGAACATCCACTGCCAGCCGCGCAGGCCCGCGCCTTCGATCAGCATCAGCCCGCCCGAGATCGGGCCGGAGAACACGGAAGCGAGCGCGGAACCGCTCAGGAAGACGGCCATCGCCTTGCCGCGTTCATCGCGCGGCAGCCATTGCGTGAAATAGAACACGACGCCCGGAAAGAAGCCCGCTTCGGCCGCGCCGAGCAAGAGACGCATCGCATAGAACGAGGTCTCGCCCTGCACGAAGGCCATGCCCACGGCCGCGAGTCCCCACGTAACCATGATGCGCGTGAGCCACGCTTTCGCGCCGAAGCGCTGCATCAGCATGTTCGACGGCACTTCGAACACGGCATAGCTCACGAAGAACAGGCCCGCGCCGAGGCCATAAGCGGCCGCGCCGATGCCGAGGTCCGCGCTCAAATGCTGACGCACGAATCCGATGTTCACCCGGTCGATGTAATTAACGATGAACATCACGACGAAAAGCGGCAGCACATGCCACTTGATCTTGCGAACGGCGCTCGACAGCGCGCTGGAACTGCTCATGAGGGTGTCTCCTTGAATGCCTTGTGTTGTTGTTCTATGGCTCAGAAGCGCGGATTCTTGCCTGAGAATTCCGGCTGATATTTGCGCATCTGCGAAAGGTCGTCGCGATTGCGCACGCCGCACGTCTTGTACTGCTCGTGCAATTCGGCGAGCTTCTCGCGATCGAGCTCGACACCGAGACCGGGCGTCGTCGGCACGCGCACCGCGCCGTTATCGAACTTCACGCGACCGCCCTTGATGACTTCCTCTTCCTGCCACGGGTAATGCGTGTCGCATGCGTAGGTGAGGTTCGGCACACTCGCGGCGACATGCGTCATCGCCATCAGGCTGATGCCGAGGTGCGAGTTCGAATGCATCGACATGCCGAAGCCCCAGAGCTTCGCCATGCGCGCGAGTGTCTGCGTGGCGCGCAGGCCGCCCCAGTAGTGATGATCCGAAAGCAGCACCTTGATCGAGCCCATGTTGCAGCCGCGGCGGAAGTCGTCCATCGTCGTGATGACCATGTTGGTCGCGAGCGGCAGTTTCGTGTGCTTCTGCAGTTCGGCCATGCCTTCGAGGCCGGGGCACGGATCCTCGTAGTATTCGAGAATTTCATCGAGCTGCGGCGCGGCCTCGATGCTGGTTTCGAGCGTCCAGTTCGCGTTCGGATCGAGACGCAGCGGCATGCCCGGGAACGCCTTCGCGAGCGCCTGCATGCACGCAATTTCATGCGCCGGCTCGAACACGCCGCCCTTCAGCTTGATGCTCTGGAAACCGTAGAGGTCGATCATGCGCTGCGCCTGCGCGACGATCTGCTCCGGGCTGATGCCCTCGCCCCACGCATCGGGCGCATACGGCTTGTCGATGTGCTCGGCGTACTTGAAAAACAGATACGCGCTGTAGGGCACGGCGTCGCGCACCTTGCCGCCGAGCAAGTCCACGACCGGCGCGCCGACGATTTGGCCTTGCAGATCGAGCATCGCCACTTCGAGCGTGCTGATGACCTTGGGCGCGTTTTTCGCGGCGTGCGAGCCGGGCGCGAGTTCGAATTCGACCGCGCCGGGCGTCGCGGTGATCGTCGCGCGCACGCGTTCTTCCATCACATTCAGATCGAAAGGAGACAGGCCGATGACGAGCTCCTTCGCCTGATCGAGCACCCGCAGCATCGGCTCGTCGCCGTAAGTCTCCGAGATGCCGACGCGTCCGTCGCTCGTCTCCAGTTCGACGATCGCGCGCAACGCCCACGGTTCGTGGATGCCCGCGGCGTTGAGCAACGGACCATCGCGGAATGCGATCGGCGTGATTCGAATCTGGGTGATGGCTATATCGCGGGTCATGTCGGGCGTTCCGAAAATTAATGGAATGGCCGAATGGTAAAGCACTAATATATTAATGTGTCAGTCGGGTAAACGCCGACCCGCCAACGGCTTACTCATCGGGCATGGGCGCGGCTATAGTACTAATGTTTCAGTCGCCTTCCTTTCAATCCGAAATGAATAATTCCGCTTCCGTGCATCGCCTGGACCGTTCTCGTCATGCCGCGCCGCAGGTGTTCGAGCGGCTGCGCGACATGATCCTGTCGCTCGAACTGGAACCGGGCACGGTGCTGTCGCGCACCGAACTCGCGACGCGCTACGGCCTGAGCCAGACGCCGGTGCGCGACGCGCTGATGAAGCTCGGCGAAGAAGGACTGGTCGATATTTTTCCGCAGCACGCGACGGTCGTAAGCCAGATCAGCGTGGCATCGGCGATGCAGGCGCACTTTCTGCGTCGCTCGATCGAACTGGAAATCGTGCGCACGCTCGCGCGGGAGCATAAGGCGTCGCTGATCGCGCGGCTGCGCGCGACGATCGCGGAACAGATGGAATGGATGGAGCCGCAGGACGTCGAGCAGTTCTCAGCGCTCGATCAGGCGTTTCATCGGCAGATGTATGAAGCCGCGGGCGTGCCGCAGTTGTGGGATCTCGTGCGCAGACTCAGCGGGCATATCGACCGGTTGCGGCGGCTGCATCTGCCGGTCGAAGGCAAGACGATGGCCGTGGTGCGCGACCACACGGAAATCGTCGATGCCATCGAAAAAGGCGATGCCGATGCCGCCGATGCCGCGTTGCGCAAGCATCTTTCCGGCACGCTCAGTCAGGTGGACGAGATCCGCACGCGCCACCCGACCTTCGTCACGGATCACTGATGTTCAAACGCCGTGCGCGCTCAGGCGCGCCGAATACCAGCGCGAAAACTGCTCCACGTAGCTTTCCGTGAACGGCGAGAACACCGCTGGCCGATACGCCGGATCCTGCGTGCCTTCGTGCGTGATTTCGACGAGATGCTTGTCCTGCGCGTTCGTCGCGACCCACACTTCCGTCAGATCCTGAAGCTGATAATCGACGCCTTCGACGGCATCCGCGTGCACGAGCCATTTCGAACGCACGAGCGTTTTATCCGGCGCGAGCGGGATGATGTACGAAATCACCGCATGATCGCTCATGACGTGCGTCCATGAGTTGTGCGTCCAGAGATGCGTGTCGCCGAGATCGCGGCGCTGCAGATTGCCGAGCAGCTTCTGGCTCGCGACCTTCGTGCTGATCGTCTGCGACTCGCCGTAGCCCGCGATCACGAGTTGTTGCGTCCGGAATTGCGTGACCGCATCTTCGTCCAGCCATTCGACGGTCGCGCTCGTGAAGCCGTCGTTCTCCCAACTCGCCTGACACGCCGCGTTCCGTTTTTTATAGGCTTCGATTTCGAGCAGCGATTCTTCGCTGAGATTCTCCGGACAGAAACCGAAATCTTCCGGCAAAAACGAGGCAGTGAGTTCCGGATGCGTCGCGGCGCAGTGATAGCACTCGCGATTGTTCTCGATCACGAGCTTCCAGTTGCCGTTCTCGATGATCTCCGATTCGAACGCGATCTTCGTGTTCGTGAGGTCGTAGGGCGCGAAGCGCGGCGCCATCGTGTCTTCGAGCTTCGCGATGTCCGCCGGCGGCTCGTCGGCGAGGCACACGAAAATATGTGTCCCGACGATCCGCGTATGCACCGGCAACAAACTGCGGCACTTCGCGTCGAAATCCTTGCCCATGTGCGCGGCGTGGCGCAGGCTGCCGTCGAGATCGTAAGTCCATTGGTGATACGGGCAGACCAGCATGCCGACGGTCGATTTCCCCGGTTCCTTCAGGCGCGCGCCGCGATGCCGGCAGACGTTCCGATAAGTGCGGATGTTCTCGTCGTCATCCCGAACGATGATGATCGAAGCACGGCCGATATCGACGGTCGACACATCGCCCGGCTCGGGCACGTCCGCCGTCACGCCGACCAGAATCCAGTGCTTCTGGAAGAAGACCTCGACGTCCGTCTCGAACACGTCCTGCCGTCCGAACAGCTCGCCGGGCAAGCCATGCCCGGGCTCGCGGCTGCGGATCAGTTCGCCATGCGTCTTCATTTGCACTTCGGACATCGTCGCTCTCCAACGTTCAGGGTATCGGGACTTCGAATGGTCCCGCCATATTCCGAGTATTGGATCGCTGAAAAATAGCGTCAATGCGCTTTATTTTCGGTGTCGCATGACTTTGGTTTATGCGAGCGCCCCGTCGCGCAGCCATTCGATCAGACCGCCGATGGCAGGCGTGAAAGCGCGGCCATGCGGCACCACGGCGAAGTACGAATCGGTCGGCCTGAACGATGCCACTTCCAGCCTGACGAGATCCCCGCTCTCGATAAAATCCTGAACGAGCCGGCCCCATCCGAGCGCGACGCCCTGGCCGTAGCGCGCGGCCTGGATCGCATCGGTATAGAGGCTGCAACGCAGCGCGAAGTTCAGGCGCATCGGCCGGCATCCGAGCGCGTGGAACCACTCTTCCCAGCCCAACCAGCCTTCGGTCGTCGAATCCGACTCGACGAGCACCGCGCCAGCCAGTTCGTCGAGCGTCGCGGGCGCGGGCTGCTTTTGGAGCCATGAAGGCGCGCAGACCGGAAACACCTCCTCGTCGAACAGCAAAGTCGCCGTGCCGTCCGGCCACAGCCCGTTGCCGAAGCGCACGGCGACGTCGATTTCCTTGTGCCGCAAGTCGGCCGTGAACATCTGCGTCGACAGCCGCAACTGCAGGTCGGGCTGCAACGCCTTGAGCGACGCAAGCCGCGGCAGCAGTCGAAAATGCGAAAACGCGGATGTCGCCGCGAGCACGAGTTCCTGCTGAACGGGCCCGCGCGCGAGGCGATCGAACACGCTCGCGATCTTCTGCATCGATTCCGCGACGACGCGATACAGCGCCTCGCCTTCGTCGGTCAGTTCGATCGCGCGATGCAGACGGCGAAATAGCCGCGTGCCGAGCGTCTCTTCGAGAAAGCGCACCTGCCGGCTCACGGCGGCCTGCGTAACGCCCAGTTCATGCGCCGCGAGCGTGAAGCTGCCGAGCCGCGCGACGGCCTCGAACTCCACCAGCGCCGTCACCGACGGAATGAGCCGCCGATAACCCTTCGTTTTTTCGGTTGCCGGTTTCATGCGGCGCTCATAGAACGGCCTTCGATTCGGCGGCGGGCCATCCCTGCATCATCGTGCCGATTTCCTCGTCGAGCCATTGGCGAAACTGAATGTATTCCGGGCGTGCTTTCGCGTTGCGATGCGTGATGATGTAGTGATGACGATCGTGGAACACGAGCGCATCGTCGACGGGACGCACCAGCTTTTTCTGCTCCACCTGACGATGCACGAGGTGATGCCAGCCGAGCAAGGTGCCCTCGCCCGCTTCGGCCTGAGCCACAAGCAGGCGATAGTCGTTGCTTTCGAAATCGTCGTGCTGATCGAGCCGCTCGGAACCGTCGCCTTGCTGATACCAGTTTTTCCACACGCGCCAGTCGACGTGCTCGCACACCTGCGCGCGCCCGAGCAGCGACAGGCTCAGCGTCGGATGCGCGAGCAGATCGAGCGGCTTTAGCGCACGGCCATGAAAATAGCGCTCGAAAAACGGAACGCTACATACCGGATAAACGATGTCGTGAAAAAGCGGCTCGACTTCGTACTCCGCTTCGCGCGGCGGATTCTTCGTGATGATGACATCCGGCTCCATCAGATCGTCGAGCTCCATGAAGTGCTCGGTCACCATCACATGCAGGCGGATGTTCGGAAAACGCTGGCGAAACGCGGGTAATCGGAACGAGAGCCAGAGCGCCGAAAACGTATGAGAGATGCAGAGCGTGAGCGCATGCCGGTCGACGCGCCGCACCGCCTGCGCCGCCTCCGCGATGTTCATGATCGACAGATACGACGCGTTGTAGAGAATGCGGCCGGCGTCGGTCAGCGCGATGTGCCTGCCGGTGCGCTCGAAGAGCGCGACCTCCAGCGTGTCCTCCAGCTCCTTGATCTGCCGGCTGACGGCCGCCTGCGTGACGCACAGCACTTCGGCGGCTTGCGTGAAGCTCTCGTAACGCGCCGCGGTGACGAAGCACCGAAGCGCGCGCAGCGACGGCATCTGGGCGAGAAGCCTGTCCGCGAACTGCTGTTTCTTCTGCATGTGACTCACCTTCGAGGGCTCGCGATCAGCGCTTGTTCTTCGTGTTCACTCGCGCCCTTGCACGCGGCGCATGATCGCGTCGAGCGCCTTCGAGTAGTGCGCGTAGGTGCCCCGCTCCGACAGTTCGCGATTGAGCTGCTCGTTGAGGCCGCCTGGCGTGCTGACACGCCCGATCATCGACGAGAAGGGTTGCGTATCGAGCGTCGTTTCATGAGCGAGGCCCACATGATAGCCCGACAAAAACGAACGCGCGGACGCATACGGCACGCCTTGCCGCGCGAGCCACGACGCCTGCTCTTCGAGCAACGCGAAAAACGCCGCCATCGTCGCGGTGGCGGCCGATAACGCATTGAACTGGTGTTCGTCGTCCACTTCGACCGCTTCGCCGAGCGGCGCGAAGAGCGCGCGTGCGATGTCATCGCGCGGACAGAGCGCCGTGCTGCCCTTGCCCGACGCAACAGCGGGTAGCGGAATCGCGCGCACGACCTTGGCCGCGCGGCGCACGAGGGCGCGCATCTCATCGAGCGACTTGGCCGCGATGAAGCTGATGACGTGATGCCGCGCATCGAACGTGAGTTCGCCCAGCACGTCTGCCGCGATTTGCGGCAAGACCGCGAGACACACGACATCCGATGCATCGAGCACGCCCTGATTGCTGACGCAAACCTCGATGCGCGCGTCGAGTTTCGCAAGACGCGCGGCGGTCTGCGCGTTGCGCGGAGACAGCGCGACCCGCTCGAAGGGAACATCGAAACGAATCATGCCGGTCACGACCGCCTCCGTGATCGTGCCCGTGCCGATAAAGCCAATACGCATGTTGCCTCGTCCGATAATCAGTCGAGCTTCAGCCAGGTCGTCTTCAGCTCGCAATATTGGTCGTGCGCGTAGACCGACTTGTCGCGTCCGCCGAAACCGGACTGCTTGAAGCCGCCGAACGGCGTCGACAGATCGCCCTCGCCGAAGCAGTTGACGGTCACGGTGCCCGCGCGGATGCGCGCCGCCACTTTGTGCGCCTGGTTCACGTTGTCGGTCCACAGCGAAGCCGCGAGTCCGTAGCACGTATCGTTTGCGATCCGCACGGCCTCGTCGACGTCAGCATATTCGATAAAGCACACGACCGGGCCGAAGACCTCGTCGCGCGCGATGCTCATGTCCGGCGTGACGTTATCGAAGATGGTCGGCTCGACGAACCAGCCGCCCGTTTCCGCGAGCGTCGCGTTGCCGCCGCAAGCGACGCGCGCGCCTTCTGCCTTCGCCTTCTCGATGTGGCCGAGCACCTTGCGGTAATGCGCTTCCTCGATGAGCGAGCCGAGCTTGACATCGGGATCGAGCGGATCGCCCGTCTTCCAGCCTTCGAGCACGGCCTGCATCTTTTGCAGCAGTTCGGCCTTGTGGCTCGAATGCACCAGAATGCGCGATCCCGCGCTGCAGTTCTCGCCCATGTTCCAGAACGCGGCGGCGACGGCCTGCTCCGCGACGGCATCGAGATTGGCGACATCGGGCAACACGACTTGCGGATTCTTGCCGCCGCATTCGAGCACGACGCGCTTCATGTTGGTTTCGGCGGAATAGCGCAGGAAGCGCTTGCCCGTTTCGGTGGAACCCGTGAACGCGATGAGATCGACATCGGCGTGCGTGCCGAGCGCCTGCCCTGCGCTTTCGCCGAAGCCCGTCACGACGCTGAACACGCCGGGCGGGACGCCGGCTTCGAGCGCGAGATCGGCAATACGCAGCGTCGATAGCGACGTCTGCTCCGCGGGCTTCACGATGACGCTATTGCCCACGGACAGCGCCGGCCCGATCTTCCACGCGAGCATCAGCGCGGGGAAATTCCACGGCAGCACCGCACCGACGACGCCAATCGGCTCGCGCGTGATCATGCTCACGACGCTCGACCCCGATGGCGACAGCGCGTCGTAACGCTTGTCCGTGACCTCGGCATGCCAGCGAATGCACGCCGCCGATTCCGGAATGTCGAGACCCATGCATTCGCTGATCGGCTTCCCCGCTTCGAGCGCTTCGAGCAGCGCGAGTTCTTCGGCGTTGTCGTCGATGAGTTGCGCGAGACGCTGCAAGACGGCCTTTCTCTGCGATGGCCCGGCCTTCGACCACACGCCCGATTCGAACGCCTCGCGCGCCGCGACGACCGCGCGATCGACGTCCTTCGCTTCGCACCTGGCGATCTGCGCGAGCACCTTGCCCGTCGACGGATTCAACGTATCGAACGTTTCATTCGATGCCGCGTTGCAGCGTGCGCCCGCGATGAACGCGCGGCCATCGAGCGACAGATGTTCGGCCTGACGTTTCCATTCCTGATGCGTCGTCATGTCATGTCCTCAAAGATTCAAAGCTCGGCGCCCGCCGAGAATTCCTTCATCCAGATTGCCGCCGATACCGCCACGTCCGCGATCGGCCGCATCGGCAGAGAACGCGGATGCGGTTGTTTCAGCAGTTGATCGATCAGCTCGTTCGAGCGCCCGAGCACATGTTCGGCGATGAGCTTGCCCGCCGCCGATCCGCGGCTCAAACCAAGTCCGTTGCAGCCGACTGCTTCGTACACGCCGTCGTCGCGCTGGCCGAAGAGCGCGCCATTGTTCGCCGAGAGGCACAACGCGCCGCCCCACGTGTATTGCAGCTCGACATCCTCGAGCATCGGAAAACGTCGATCGAACGAACGTCGATGCAGATGCTTCGCCTTCGTCAGATCATGTTCCGAGACCGACAGATTCGGCCGGAACGCGAAATGGTTGCGTACGCAAATACGGTTGGTCGCGAGACGTCGCACGGTCGTACCCATCGGGTCCGCGGGAATGAGCGCCCACGAATCCGTTCCGCCGAGCCGCGCGATTTCATCGTCGGTCATCACGCGCGACATCGACGCGAACGTGTAGACCGGCAGCAAGCCATTCGGATGGCCGCCGAACGTCGCCGCATACGCGTTGGTGCAGAGCACGACCCGCTTCGCTTCGATGCTGCCGTTCGCGAACGTCAGCAGCTTCGTCTGGCCGCGCGCTTCCATGTTCTTCACCGCGCTCAGTTCGAAGACCGTCACGTTCGACGGCTGCGTGGCCGCGAGACCGCGCATGAGTGCCGCCGGCTGAACCGTGCTGCATCCCGGCGTGAAGAGCGCGCTTTGATAGAAGCGCGTGCCCGTCACCTTCGCGATCGCGGCTTCGTCGAGCCATTCGCACGGCTCGTCGATACGCGCGAGTCCGTCCGCGAAATGCGTCAGCGCCGTGTGGCCTTTCTTGTTGACCGACGCGTGATACTTGCCGTCGTCGCGCCAGTCGCAATCGATGCCGTGCCGCTTCACCGTATCGCGCACATAGCCGATGCCGTGCCGTTGCAAGCGCACGTCCGCCTTGTCTGCCTCGACACTGCGCGAATAGCTTTCGCTGCTGATGTCGTGCGGCAGATCGACGAAGAAGCCGGAATTGCGGCCCGCCGTCGAGCGCCCGATGCGATCGGCCTCGACGAGCGCGATCGATGCATCCGGCGCAAGCTCGGCGAGCCGCCGCGCCGCGCACAAACCGGTGATGCCGCCGCCCACCACTACGTAGTCGAAGCGCAGCTCGCCCGTCACGCGGTTCGCGGGCGCGGCGGGCGGCAGGCTTTCCCACCATCCGTTGACGCCATCAGGTGCGGGAAGCCGCATGAAATCCAGTTTCGAGGCCATTCACGTATCGCGTTACTGAGCGTTGCGCAGCAAGGGTTGAACGAGCCTCGCGAAGGCGCTGCGTTCTTTGTCGTTCAACGTGCCGAGCGGCGCACGCGCGATGCCGACTTTCGTGCCCGCGAGCTCGCAGCCATAGCGCACGTACTGGATGAACTTGCCGCTGCGCTCCAGCAATTCGAGCACCGGAAGCAACTGCGTCATCAGCTTGCGGCCGGTGCTGAAATCCCCGCGTTTAACGCACGCTTCGAGCAAATCCGTATGCGCTTCCGGCAGAAAGTTCGACGCGCCCGCGACCCAGCTACGCGCGCCCCATGCGAAGAATTCGAGCGCCTGATCGTCCATGCCGCAACTGAGAACGAAGCGCTCCGGCAGTTGCGTGGCCAGATGATGCAGATGCGCGATGTCGCCCGTGCTCTCTTTCATCGCGGCGAAGTTCGGGCGCTGCAGCAGCTTGTCGAGCACTTCATCGCCGATGGCCGTGCCGGTGCGCGCCGGAAAGTTGTAGAGCATGATCGGCATGTCGAGCGCGTCGTCGACCTTCAGCAAGTGATCGAGCAGCTCGTCTTGCGTCGGCTGCACGTAGTAAGGCGCCGCGACCAGCAATGCGTCGTAGCCCGCGCGCTTCGCTTCGTTACCGAGACGCACGACTTCCTTCGTCGTCGTCGCGTTGATGCCGGCGGTGAGATAGGTCTTGCCGCCGACCGCCGACGCTACCGTCTCGAGCGTCTTCACACGCTCTTCGAAACTGAGCGCATAGTATTCGCCGGTCGTGCCGCCGACGCCCATGCCCGTAACGCGGCCAACGAGACTCTGAGCATGCTTGCCGAGCATGTCGTGATCGATTTCGCCGTCGGCCTTGAACGGGGTGACGAGCGGTGTATGTACGCCTTCGAAGCTCATGTTTGTCTCTCTGATGGATGGATCGTGCGAAGTCATGCGCGGCGCACGTCGAACGTGCGCTTTGCAAGCGTCCTGCAGTACGCCTTCACTGTGTCAGCCACGCCTTGACCTTGTCCGGATGCGCGTCGACGAATTTCTTCGCGGCCGTCGCGTAGTCGTTGGTCGAATTGCCTTCGAATTCGATCGATTCCACGTCCGCGAGCGTCAGCTTGAAATGCTTGAAGAACACGTCTGCGCGGGGGAACTTGCCCGCGAACTGCTTCGAGGCGAATGCATGGACCTGCTCTTCGCCGCCGAGCGTGCCCTTCGGGTCCTTCAGATAGCGCATCTGCCACTTCTGGAACAACCAGTGCGGGCTCCAAACGGTCGCGACGATCCATTGCTTCGATCCGTATGCGCGCTGGATTGCCGCGAGCATGCCGGCCTCGCTCGCCGATTGCAGCTTGTAGCCCGACAGGTCATACGCCTTGATGGTTTTCTCCGACGCCTGCATGAGACCGCCACCCGGCTCGATGCCCTGGATCACGCCGTTGAGCTGCTTCTGCACTTCAGGCTTCTTCAGATCCTCGATCGAAGAAACCTGCGACTCGGGCACATACGCGGGCACCGCCCAGCCGTTCTTGCCGCCCGTATAGATGATGCCGACGTCGTCGAGCGTGTCCTTGTAGCGCGCGACATACTGACCGTGCGTCACCGGCAGCCAGCCGCCGACCATGATGTCGAGATCGCCGCGCGATACGCCCTGATACTGGATGCCGATATCCGCCTGAACGAATTGCACCGGCTGCTGAAGCTTCGTCTCCAGCACGTACTTCGCGACATTGGCGACCGCGAGCACGTCGGCCCAGTTCGTGACCGCCACTTTGATCGGCTCGGCGGACATCGCCGGGCTCGCGCCGACCCCGAACGCCACAATGGCCGGCGTCACTATCTTGACGATCAAGGATTTGATCAGGTTGTTTTTCATTACGGACTCCGTATCTTTCATAGCATTGTGGTTGAGTAATCGATGCTCGTATCGCTCAGGTCTGCGCGTTCGCTTGCGCCGCGGCGGGCTTCGCCGGCGTGGAGATGACCTTCTTCTTTTTCTTCGCTTTCACGCCGAAGCTTTCCGTCAGGCGATCGAGAATGATCGCGAGCAGCACCACGCCGAGACCGCCCTCGAAACCGATGCCGATATCGAGCCGCTGAATGCCGCTCAGCACGTACTCGCCAAGGCCGCCCGCGCCGATCATCGAAGCGACCACCACCATCGACAGCGCCATCATGATGGTCTGGTTCACGCCCGCCATGATCGAAGGCAGCGCGTTGGGCAACTGAATTTTCCAGAGCAGTTGCGCATCGGTGCTGCCGAACGAGCGGCCGGCTTCGAGCAATTCCTCGCGCACCTGGCGGATGCCGAGCGTCGTCAATCGAACGACGGGCGGCATCGCGAACACGATCGTGGCGATCACCGCGGGCACGCGGCCGAGGCCGAAGAGAATGACCGCGGGAATGAGATACACGAACGCGGGCATCGTCTGCATGAAGTCGAGCAGCGAACGCAGCACGACTTCGACACGCCTGTTGCGCGCGCCCCAGATGCCGAGCGGCACGCCGATCACGAGACTGAAGAACGTCGCCGCGACAACGAGCGCGAGCGTCGATACCGTCTGCGTCCACAGGCCCATGTAGTTGATGACATAGAGCGCCGCGCCGACGAACACCGCGAAACCGACGCCCTTTCTCCACAGCGCGAGCGCCATGAGGATCGCGAGCATCGCGATGAACGGCACCGCGCCGAGACCGTCTTCGAGGAGCTTGATGACCGCGCCAAGCGCAGCCGAGAAGGCATCGAAGCCGCCGCGAAAGTGCGAGAAAAGGAAGTTGACCGCGTCTTCGGCGAATCGTCCAAAAATCGAGGAATTCATGCTGCTCTCCGCTCCATGACCTGCTTGAGAATCGTGCGGCAGGACACCACGCCCGCGAGCCTGCCTTGTTCATCCGTGACCGGCACGTCGTGCTCCTGCCCCAGTGCAATGGATGCGAGCTGATGCAGATCGGCTGTCAGCGGAACCGCCGCGACATCGCGAAGCAATGCATCGCTGATCGGCCGGTTGCCGCTCTTGTGCAGCGATGCAGGCGTCACGCAACCCTGATAGCGCCCTGCTTCATCGCAGACGTATCCGCACTCCGCGCCGCTGTCGATGAGGCTGTTCAGATAGCGCTCGGAAGGCGCGCTGGTATTGCACGCGATGAGACCGCGCTCGACCTTCGTCATCAGGCTCGATGCTTCGAGGAAGCGCGACACGTCGACGTTGCGGAAGAAATCGCGCACGTAGGCGTCGGCGGGTGACTGGATGAGTTCTGCCGGCGTGCCCACCTGAATCAGACGGCCGTCCTTCATGATGCCGATGCGCCCGCCGATCTTCACCGCTTCCTCGATGTCGTGCGAAATGAAGACGATCGTGCGCCGCTCTTCCTTCTGCAAACGCAACAACTCGTTCTGCATTTCGAAGCGGATGAGCGGATCGAGCGCGGAAAACGCTTCGTCCATCAAGAGCACCGAGGGATTCACCGCCAGCGCGCGCGCGAGACCCACGCGCTGCTGCATGCCGCCCGACAACTCGCTCGGCAGCAGCTTCTCGTAAGAAGCGAGGCCGACGCGCGTCAATGCGGCGCGTGCGATGTCATAACGTTCCGATTTTTTCTTGCCCGCGACTTCGAGCCCGTAAGCAATGTTGTCGATGACCGAGCGGTTCGGCAGCAGCGCGAAAGACTGGAACACCATCGCCATTTTTTCGCGGCGCACGGCGCGCAGTTCGGGCGTGCTCATCGGCGCGATGTCCCGGCCTTCGAGAATCACTTGCCCCGAAGTCGGCTCGATCAGGCGATTGAGCAGACGCACGAGCGTCGATTTTCCGGAACCGGAGAGGCCCATGATGACGAAGATCTCGCCCGCGTTGACGGCGAGGCTGACATCGTCGACGGCGACCATATTGCCTGTCTGCGCGAAGATTTCGTTTCGGCCGAGGCCTTGTTTCAAGAGCTCCTGGGCGCGCTCGGGCTTCGCGCCGAAAATCTTCGAAAGGTTCTTGACCGTGAGAATCTCGGTCGTGGATGCCGCGACAGGACGCGCCGGCGATACGGTGCCGGACTGCGCGGAAGCCGTGCTCGTGACTTCGTTCGGTGCGAGCGTCAGGTTGGGAATCATCGGGTCATTCCACCTAGCAGGTTCAAAAAGGAGTTTGTCGCTGCCGGAAACAACCCGGCGTTCTTTGCGTTGAATGAAGCGTACATGGCCAATTTCGATCATCCACCGACATTTTCTGAGCCCTTTTCGATACTTCTGGTAATGCATGTGTCCGTCGCATTCGATGCCTGAAAAAAACGGAACGCAGCGTGAATGCCGTAGAGCCAGCACGGGCGCGGCTTTGCAGGCGACGGGCGCGCGCGTGGCCGCCGTTTGCCGCGAGACCGCTCGAAAGCGACGCTAGGGAATGCCCCTAAGCGACGCCCTTCGCATGACTTTTTCGGATGGTAGGGGCGGAGATTTACGCGAATGCCGTCACTGCACTTCAAGTATGAAGTGGGCGATCACAGCCGCCGCGGTCGCTATCGTGGCGAGCCAACTCAGCGCGCGAAGCGCCCAATGCGCGGCGAGGTCGCCCACGGCTTCGCGCTTCGAACTGAGCAGCACGAGCAGCACGAGGACCGGCGTCACGGTCATGCCGTTGACCACCGCGCTCCAGTAGAGCGCGCGCACCGGGTCGACGTGATAGTGCGTGAGGACCACTGCTGCGATCGTGCCGAGCGCGATCGTGGCGACGAGCACATACGCGATCCGCCGGTCTCGCCGTTCGCCGCGTTTCCAGCGGAACGAACTGGCTACGGCCTGAGCCGCCGAGCCCGCGAGCGGCGGCAGCGCCAGCAAGGCCGATCCGAGAAGCGCAAGTGCGAGAACCTGCCGCGCGTAACCGTGCGCGAGCGGCTCGAGTACACGCGACATCGAGACCGTATCGCCGGCGGATGCATGGTCGAGCAGATGGAGCGTCGCGGCCGCGGCGATCATCACGCAGATCGCAATCGCGTTCGAGCACGCCGTTCGCCAGAGCGTGTCGCGACGCACGCCGCGCATCGTCCGCTCCAACGCTTCTCCACGATCGCCGCTCTCTCGTGCGTCGCGGACCTCCTGCTCCGCTTGCGCAAACAGCAAGTAAGGGCTGACGGTCGTGCCGAGCACCGCGATCAGCATCGACATGTAGCCCTCCGTCCACTCGACGCGTGGAATCACCGAGCGGATGGCAACCAGTCGCCACGGCACGTCGACGAGCAGGATCACGCCGACGTACGCGAACATCGCGAGCGTCAGCCACTTGAGGACGCGCGCGTATCGCGCATAAGCGACGCTCCATTGCAACACGAGCGAAGCGCATCCCGAAGCAAGCGTGAGCCACAGGAGCGAACCGCCGACGAGCGAACTGAGCGCGATGCCCATGGCGAGAACATCGACCGCGATATTGAACGTGTTGGCGATCACGAAACGCGCGACCGCAAAGTAGAAGAACAGCCGCGAATAGTGTTCGCGCATGTTCGTCGTCAGGCCTCGTCGCGTGATGGCGGCGACGCGAGCGGCGATCAATTGAAGCGCGACGGTCGACGGGTACGTGAGCACGCACACCCACAATAGGTCGAATCCGTACCACGCGCCGGCGAGCGTATAGGTGGCGAGGCCGCTCGGATCGTTATCCGATGCAATCGTGACGAGGCCCGGTCCGACGTCCGCCGCCCATGAATGCGCGGGCCGCGCGGCGCCGGACATGCGGCCGTCGAGCGCTGTCTTCTTCTGACGAAAACGCATGTGCCAACCCGATGACGAGATGCACACGCGATGCACGAATCGTTCCGCTCGCCTTCGCTTCGAAACGAATAGTTGACCATTTCTCTTGGAATTGGCATAATGGTCGTTGAAGTACAAGAAGTCGATTGCTGCTCATCAATAGTCCGATTTTCCCCGGTATTCGTTGTCCATTCCCCTCCTTGCCGCTTCATCCCGCTCGATCGAGCAACTTATCTATTCATTTCAGGATTTTTATGGACACCGGTACGGTTAAATGGTTTAACGACACCAAGGGTTTTGGCTTCATCAGCCCGGATAATGGCGGCGACGATCTTTTCGCGCACTTCTCGGAAATTCGTTCGGACGGTTTCAAGACGCTGGCCGAAGGTCAGAAGGTCAGCTTCGAAACGAAGCGCGGCCCGAAGGGCATGCAGGCTTCGAACATCAAGCCGCTGTAAATCTGCCGCTGTAGCGCTGTAGATCCGCATCACGCCGGGAACCGCAACGCCGGTTCCCGCGCTCTTGTTGTCCGCCTCCGTTTCCCGCCTTTTCTCTCCCAGGCTCTGACAGCCTTTCGACGATCGCGTTATCAGCGCGCATCGCTCCTGCGCTTTCGGCATCTGGCCGCAAAGCATTTACATCTAAAACTAAAATGACATCACTCAATCACTACCGTGGTTATACGGTGCACGCGTCCGCGCATCGGCTCCGCGACAAGACGTTTTCAGCCAATCTGATGCTCGAGCGTTCGAGCGAACATCCGACGGATGCGCAGTATCGCTTCTACTCGCTCGACTATTTCGCGAAGGAAAGCGAGGCGGTCGAATTCTCGCGCCGATGGGCGCGCGAATGGATCGACACGCGAGGCTGACAGCCGCAACTTCGGCCCGTGTCGGCCCAGTGCTTTCGATTGATCGATCAAGCACCGGTCGACCGGACCGCATCGCGTGGATGAACGCGTCAGACCACCGTGATCGTCACATCGATATTGCTCTTCAGCGCCTTCGAGTACGGACACGTTTGATGCGCCATCTGCGCGATCTCTTGCGCCACCGCGCGCTCGATTCCCGGCAGGCTCACGTTCAGGCGCGCACGCAGCAGATACGCATCGCCGTTCATGCCGAGGTCCACTTCCGCATCGACGGCGGTGTCGGCCGGCAGGCGCGTCTTCAGCTTCGCCGCGGCCTTGCCCATCGCGCCGATGAAACACGCCGACCAGCCCGCCGCGAGCATCTGCTCGGGATTGGTGCCCGCGCCGGCCGATCCGGGCGGCGAGAGTTTGACGTCGAGACGGCCGTCGGTGCTCTTCGCATGGCCTTCGCGGCCTCCGACGACGCGCGTTTTGCCCGTGTACAGGACGGTGTCGATCTGGGTCATGATGCGTTCCTCTTTGGATTCGAAAAGTTGACTGGCTTAGTGATGCGCGAAGAGCCGGGCGACGTCGTTCGTGGCCACGCCGCGCGCGCCCGATTGCGAAACCGTGTCGCTCATGCCGCCGTATGCCTGCATCGGCGCGGCGGCGCTTTCGCTGGCGATGGTCTGCGCGCTCACGCCGCGCTGCGACGAAGGCGCGCCGGCAAGCGGATCGTAGTGCGGCGCGGGGCCGTAGCCGCTGCTGGCGAAGGCGGAACCGGCGGCGACGGCGCTGACGGCGATGACTGCGGCGGTGACGAATTGCTTGATCATGATTCGAACCTCGTTTGCGTGATTCAGGAAATGGATTAGCTGCCTTGATAGAGACTGCGCAACGCCGCGATCTCGCCATCGCGTTGCGCCTGTGCCAGCTCGGCCTTCACTTCGGCGCGCGTCTTGCCGGCATACGCGTGGTTCGCGACGGCCTGTTGGGACTGCACGTTCAGCGGCACGTTCTTCACGGCGGCGTGGGCAACACCGGTCATGGCGCCGGCGACGAGAGCGAAAGCAACGATCGTGGATTTCATGGTGTTTCTCCTTGAATGCTGATGATTCGGTCGGTTGAGTGAGTTACGGCGATCGGGCATCGCGGGTGTCGGTCTTGCGTGTCACTCGTGAGCCGTCGTTGTGTGTATTTGAAGGCCCGCACGTATCTGGCTTGTGTCGGCGATGCGGGTCTTGTGCAATGTTTTGTATCGCGCACGTTGCAGATACATTGCGATACAGAACCCCGCCTAGCGCTCGGCCAGCAGCTTGCCGATCGCGGCTTCGGTCTGCGCGTAATCGCCTTCGCCGAAATGCGTGTAGGCCACGCGCCCGTGCTTGTCGATCAGATAGAACGCCGGCCAGTACTGATTGCCGTACGCGGCCCACGTCGCGTAGCGGTTGTCCAGCGCGACGGGATACGTGATCCCGTTGCGTTCGATCGCGCGCTTGACGTTGTTCGTATCGCGCTCGAACGGAAACTCGGGCGTATGCACGCCGACGACCACGAGTCCTTTGTCCTTGTACTTCTGATTCCACGATTTCACGGCCGGCAGCGTGTTGAGGCAATTGCCGCACGCGAAGGTCCAGAAATCGACGAGCACGACCTTGCCGCGCAATTGCGCGAGCGAGAGCGGCTCGCTGTTGATCCACTTGTCGATGCCGGCGAACTCCGGCGCGACGTTGTCGCTCGTGTGAGCGCTTGCGGGTGCGGCGGCCTGCGCGGGCGCGATGGCCGCACACGCGGCGATTCCGGCGCACACGGCGGCGTTTCTGATGGCGTCGAGCATGACGAAGTCCTCTTGAATGCGGTGAATATCGGAGCGGCGTGAGATGGCTGGTGAGATCGCCACATCGCTCCGGCAGGCCGACGTTCGCATCGGCATGACCGCATTGGACTGCGCGCGCGTATCCCGCTTGTGTCGGATAAAGGCGCGCTGCGCAATGTTATGTATCGCACGACATGCGGGATACACTGCGATACAAAACGTCCGCCGAAGCGCGCTATAACGCAGTCATCGCAATCGGCGGGAGCTTCGGATGAAACGCATGCTGGCGGTCTTCGCCTTTCTCATCGGCGGGATCGCGACGGAAATGGCCCATCCGGTTCAGTGTCTGCTGGTCAGCCCGAGCCGGATGCAACTCAAGCGTCAACGACAACGATCCATCGATGGAAACCACTGATCACGTTTTGATCGTCGACGACGATCGCGGCATCCGCGAACTGCTCGCCGAATACCTCGAAAAAAACGGAATGCGTGTATCGCTCGCCGCGAACGGCCGGCAGATGCGCGCCGTGCTGGAGCAGCAAGGCGCGCCGGATCTGATCGTGCTCGATCTGATGCTGCCCGGCGAGGATGGCCTCGTGCTGTGCCGCGAGCTGCGCGCGGGCAAGTTCCGCCATGTGCCGGTGCTGATGCTCACCGCGCGCAACGAGGAAGCCGACCGCATTCTCGGCCTCGAAATGGGCGCCGACGATTACCTTCCCAAGCCCTTCGCCGTGCGCGAATTGCTCGCGCGCATCAAATCCGTATTGCGCCGCACGCGCATGCTGCCGCCGGGCATGGAAGTCACCGAAACCTCGCAGATGCTGGGATTCGGCGACTGGCGTCTCGACACGACCGCGCGCCATCTCCTCGACGCGGAAGGCACGATGGTCGCGCTCTCGGGCGCGGAATACCGCCTGCTGCGCGTGTTTCTCGACAACGCCCAGCGCGTGCTCACGCGCGATCAGTTGCTGAACCTGACGCAAGGCCGCCAGGCCGATGCATTCGATCGCTCCATCGATCTGCTCGTGTCGCGCTTGCGTCAACGGCTGCGCGACACCGCGCGCGAGCCGCGTTACATCAAGACCTTGCGCAGCGAAGGCTACGTCTTCTCCGCCGAAGTCAAACCGGTCGAGTCTTCTCAATGAGCACCGTTTCCTCCAGTTCACCGCTGCACTGGCCGCGCACGCTGTTCGCGCGGCTCGCGCTGATACTCGTCGTCGGGCTCGCGCTCGCCCAGACATTCTCGTTTTTTCTGACCATGCGCGAGCGCGACGAATCGATGACCAACATGATGGTCGGTTACGTCGAGCGCGAGGTCGCGAGCTCGGTCGCGCTGCTCGATCATCTGCCGCCAGAGGAGCGTGCGCAGTGGCTGCCGCGTCTCGCGCGTCGCAGCTACGAGTTCATCCTCGGACCGGGCGATCAGACCGGCGCGAAGCCGGATGCGGAGTTGTCGGAACGCTTCGCGAACTCGATCGGCGCGGGCATCGCCAATCGTTATCCGATGACGGTCAATGCCGTTCCCGGTCCCAGGGAGCGTTTTCAGGTGCATCTGAAGCTGTCGGATGGCTCGCCGCTCACCATCGACATGCGTCCGGTCGCCGGCATGCCGATGTCCGGCTGGCTCCCGCTCGTGCTGACGTTGCAGTTGATCGTGCTCGGCGCGTGCTGCTGGCTCGCGGTGCGCCTCGCAACCGGCCCGCTCAAGCGCCTCGCCAAAGCCGCCGATACGCTCGGCCCGGATCTCAAGGCCGAGCGTCTGCCGGAATCGGGACCGGAGGAAGTCGCGCGCGCCGCCAAAGCGTTCAACGCGATGCAGGACCGCGTTTCGATGTACATGGCCCAACGCATGCAGATCCTCGCGGCGATCACGCACGATTTGCAGACGCCGATCACGCGTATGCGGCTGCGCGTCGACGTGATGGACGACGAATCGACCGGCGCGAAGCTGCAGCAGGATCTGAAGGAGATGGAATCGCTCGTGAAGGAAGGCGTGACCTACGCGCGCACGCTGCACGGCACGAACGAAGCGCCGCGCCGCATCGATGCCGACGCGCTCATCGAAACCATGGTCGACGATTATCTCGATGCAGGACAATCGGTGAGGTTGTCGGGCAACATCGGCGGTGCACTGATGGCGCCGCCGCAGGCCTTGAAGCGCGTTATCGGCAATCTCGTCGATAACGCGATCAAGTATGCCGGCGAGGCGGAAATCGAAGTCTCGACGCGCGACGACGGACGCGCCGTCATCTCCGTGCTCGATCGCGGGCCGGGCATTCCGGAAGAATCGCTGGACGCGGTGTTCGAGCCATTCGTGCGGCTCGAAGATTCGCGCAACCGGCAAACGGGCGGCACCGGACTGGGGCTCGCGATCGCGCGCCAGCTCACGCTCGCGATGGATGCGTCGCTCACGCTGCATCATCGGGAAGGCGGCGGGCTCGAAGCGCGGCTCGCGCTCAAGAAGACCGCTTGAGACATTTTTTCCGATCCATCACATACGACGTCTTATATTTCCTTACGCGTTTGCACCGAGTTGACGCGTCTCCTGCGTGTTGGATAACGTTTGCCTTGTACGCAAACTGATACGACATCCGATAAATAAACGATCAGGAGACGATCGATGAAGCACCCACAAAACCGCGCGCGCCGCGCGTTCGTGAAGTTCGCGGGGCTGTCGGCGGGCGCCCCGCTGCTCGGCGCGATGAGCACATTCGGCGCGCTCGCCGGTTGCGGCGGCCACGACGACTCCGATTCCGCCTCCGGCTCGCCGACGCCGCCCGCCGCGCAAGACCCGATCTGGGGCCCGTCCGGCTCCGCGACGCAGATCGTCAACGCGCTGCAGAGCGTCTCGACGTCGATGTTTCCGAGCCGCCAGTTCCTCGTCACCGATTACGGCGCGAAAACGTGCGCGGTCGTCGCGGCGGCGAATCCATACACCGATCCGGCGAAGTCGCCATTGAGCACCGGCGCGGACCAGACCCACGCGCCCGGCTCCTTCGATTCGCGCCCCGCGTTTCTCGCGGCCATCGCGGCCTGCAACGCGGCGGGCGGCGGACACGTCGTCGTGCCGTCGGGAACGTGGTATTGCGCGGGACCGATCGTGCTGCTGTCGAACGTCGACTTTCATCTGTCCGCGAACTGCACGATCTACTTCAGCCCGAATCCCGCCGACTACGCGAAGGATGGCCCGGAAGATTGCGGCGCGAACGGCAAGCTCTACTACAGCCGCTGGCAGGCGAACGACTGCCTCAACTACGGCCCGCCGGTCTACGCGCGCAATCAGACGAACATCGCGGTGACGGGCGAAGGCGACAGCTCCGTGCTCAACGGCCAGGCGATGACGCCATTCGCCGGCAGCGGCAACACCGCGACGTGCTGGTGGACGTGGAAGGGCAATAGCGGCGTCTACGGCTGCGTGAATTCGTCGACGCCATCGCAGGCATCGGTCAATGCGAACAACGTCGACCTGAAGACCGCCGTGCCCGGCATCGCCGATGCGCTCTACACCAAGCTCACCGATCCGGCCACGCCGTGGCAGCAGGACCAGAACTATCTGCCGGCGCTATCGGAAGCGGGCGTCGCCATCGAAAAGCGCATCTTCGGCATCGGCCATTATCTGCGGCCGTGCATGGTGGAATTCATCGGCTGCACGAACGTGCTGATGGAAAGCTATCGCACGAACAACACGCCGTTCTGGCAGCATCATCCGACCGATTGCCGCAACGTCGTGATGCGCAGCGTGACGGTGGACAGCATCGGCCCGAACAATGACGGCTTCGATCCCGACGCCTGCGACACGGTCCTCTGCGAGAACGTGACGTTCAACACCGGCGACGACTGCATCGCGATCAAGTCGGGCAAGGATCTCGACACGCAGTACGGCCCGGCGCAGAACCACGTCATCCAGAACTGCACGATGAACAGCGGCCACGGCGGCATCACGCTCGGCAGCGAAATGGGCGGCGGCGTGCAGAAAATCTACGCGCGCAACCTGCAGATGCTCAACAAGTTCTGGGCGACGAATTCGCTGAACATCGCGATCCGCATCAAGACGAACATGAATCGCGGCGGCTTCGTGAAGGACTTTTACGTCGACAACGTGACGCTGCCCAACGGCGTGAGCCTCACGCCTTCCGGTTACGGCAGCAGTCTGCTCGCGGGCAGCCCGATCAACGCGACGGTGCCGCTCGGCGTGGCGACGGCGACGGCGGCGAATCCATCGGCGGCGCAGGGCGGCATCATCACGTTCGATTGCGACTATCAGCCGTCGAAAGACGCGATCCGCACGCGGCCCGCGCTCGTGCAGAACGTGAACATCTCGAACCTGAAGGCGAGCAACGTGTCGCTGAACGGCGTGAGCGGATCGTGTTTTCAGGCAATCGTCGCGCAAGGCCCGGTCGCGTTCGATTACAACGGCCCCGCGCCGACGCCCGCGATTCCGGCGATCACCGGCGTCACGATCACGGATTGCGATTTCGGCACACCGGTCGCGGCCGGACCCGCAACGGCGACGACGCCCGGCCCGATCTACGCGTACAACGTTCACGACATCGTGCTTGCGAACACGCTGATCGCGGGCGTCGCGATGAACTCGACGGTCAGCGACGCGCGCTGAAACGACGCCACGCAAGCCGGGGCAGGCGCGCGAGGAAGCCGAGGAAAAGCCGCATGTGCATCCATGTCAGCAGCGCGTTGTCGCGGCCGTAGTGGAAGTGCGAGACGCCGCCTTCCTCGGCCGTGAAGTAGCGCACGGGCGCGTCGACGTTGATCGGGCGCACGCCGCGCCAGCACAGGCGCACGACCGCTTCCGGATCGAAGTCGAAGCGGCGCATGAAAGTCTGCGTATGCATGAGCGCGGCGAGCGGCGCGATCGGATAGACGCGAAAGCCGTAGAGCGAATCGCCGATGCCCATCCACAGCGTTTCGAGATTCGCCCAGCCGTTCGAGATGCGCCGTCCCTGCACGCGCAGTTGCGGCGCGCTCGCATCGAATTTCGGGCGGCCGAGGATCATCGCATCGGGCGCCTTCATCGACGTTTCCATGAACGTGCGGATCAGCGCGGCGGGATGTTGTCCGTCGGAGTCCATCGTAAGGACGTGCGTGAAGCCGAGCTTCGCCGCTTCGTCGATGCCCGCGAGAATTGCCGCGCCCTTGCCGCGATTTTCTGGCAGCACGATCACGCGCAGCCCGTCGTCGGCTTCGGCCATTTTGACGAGGCGTTCGGCGCTGCCGTCGGTACTGCCGTCGACGACCACCCACACCGGATTCCACTGCTCGCGCGCCCCGCGCACGGTTTCATCGACTTTCTCGCCGGGGTTGTAGCTCGGAATGAGGACGAAGTGCGTGGACGATGCGCGTGTGGAAGGCATTGCAAAAAAAAGCGGAATGAGTTGCGACGAATTTTAAAGTCTGCCGACGCCGATGCTTTCAGTCGCGGATGCGATGCGCGTCGAGTTCGCCCGCATAAAAGCGCTGCAATTCGGCGATGAACGCCTGCAGCGCAGCGTGATCGCGTCCCGGCGGCGCGAAGCGGCGGCCGAGCGTCACGCGATAGGTGATCGGCAGCGCGGGCTTCCTGAAGATCTGCCAGCCCTTGCCGAGAAAACCGGAATCGGTTTCGATAATCAACGTCTGGACCGGCGCCTGCGCGCGCGCCGCGATCAGCGCGATGCCGCCCTTCAGCGGATTCACCGCCGCGCTTTCGGTGCGCGTGCCTTCGGGAAAAAGCAACAGCGGACTGCCACGCTGCAGTTCGGCGACGGCGGCGCGAATCAGCCCGACGGACGTATCGTTGACGATATAACCCGCGAGCAGCGCGCCCGGCCCGAGAAACACGTTGCCGGCGACATCGCCCTTCATGACGCAGCAGGTGTCGGGCACGCGCGACGCGATCAGCAGCGCATCGAGCAGGCACGGATGATTCGGCGCGAGGATCATCGCGGGCTGGCCCGCGAGCGCGTCGAGTCCGGAGAGATCGAAGCGGCATACGCCGAGCGTGCGCAGCAGCACGAAATAGCCGTGCCACACGCGCTGCACGACGGCTCGTCCGACGCGCCGGCCCGCATCGACGCTCAACACGCGGCGCAGAATCCACGCGAACGGAAACCACGCGAGACAGACGAGCGCGAGCACGACGAGCGCGAAATAGAACGCCACGCATTGCCATGCGGATTCGAGCGCGCCGGCAAGCGGACCCTTGCCGTCCGCCGCGCCGAATTTCCGATGAGCGTCACTCATCGCGCCACCCGATCGAGCATCATCAATTGGCCGATAGCTCCGCGCGTTGCGCATCGCGCAGATTGCGGCGGCGCTGACGATACGCGCGCAGCGAATTGCGCCAGTCGAGCGCGGCCGAGATGTAATAGATGCCCTTGAATGCACGCAGCGAATGCCAGATCGGCGTCGAGCCGAAGATATCGCCCGCGAGCAGCGACAGCAGCGCTTCCTTCATGCGCAGCGGATTTCTCGGGCCCATGAAGAGATTGCGCATCGTCGGCGAGGTCATGCGATAGATGAACCACGAGAACTCGCGCGGACCGTGACGCACGTCGCGGTCGAACTTCGCGAGCGCGGCTTGCGCGTTCGCGGGATTCGTCAGCGCGGCGTCGATCGCATCCGCGCCCGCGAACGCGCTCTGCATCGCAAGCATCACGCCGGACGAGAACACCGGATCGATGAACGCGAACGCATCGCCGAGCAAGAGGAAGTTGCGTCCGTGCGTCATGTCGCCGGTGTACGAGTAGTTGCCGGTCGCGTGGACTTCGCTGATCAGTTCGGCATCCTTCAGGCGCGCGGCGAGCGGCGGGCACATCGCGATGGTCTCGCGAAAGAACGTCTCGACCGACGTGCCCTTCGGACGCTGCTTCAGATACGCAGGCCACACGACCGCGCCGACGCTCGTCGCGCCGTCCGCGAGCGGAATGAACCAGAACCAGCCGTGCTCGAACCAGAACACGGTGATGTTGCCTTCGTTTTCGCCTTCGTTGCGGCGCGCGTTGCGGAAATGGCCGTACAGCGCCGACGAGTTGTGCCGTTCGTTGCGGCGCTTCGTCTTGAAGTGATTCGCGAGCAGCGTGTCGCGCCCCGAAGCATCGACGACGAAACGCGCCCGCACGTGCTCGATGCGGCCATCGTCGTGTTCGGCGTCGATCGTCGCGCTCGAACCATCCGGCGCGAACGCGACATCGCGCGCGCGGCAGCCTTCGCTCACCTGCGCGCCGTGCTTCGCGGCGTTGCGCAAGAGGATGTCGTCGAGCTCGGAGCGGCGCACCTGATATGCGCTCGGCATCGACTTGTCCCACGCATCGGCGAAAAGGAAACGCTGCATGCGATTGTCGTGCTGCGGCGATACGAACTCGGCCGCGAGCTTGACCATGCCGATGGCGCGCACTTCATCCGCGATGCCGAGCTTTTCGAACAGCCGCAAGTTCGCCGGCAACAGCGATTCGCCGATATGAAAACGCGGATGCCGCGCCTTCTCCAGCACGCGCACGCGATAGCCGCGGTCCGCGAGCAGGGTCGCGGCGGTCGATCCGGCCGGTCCGCCGCCGATCACGACGACATCCCAGGTTTGCGTCGTTTCACTCATCTGCGTCCCTCGGTGTGCTGTTCAGGCGATCCCGCCGTTGATCGACAGGACCTGCCCGGTGACATAAGCCGCCGCATCCGACACCAGATACGCGACCATGCCCGCGATTTCTTCCGCCGTGCCCGCGCGCTGCGCCGGCACCAGTTGCTTAATGCGCTCGGGCGGAAAGGCGCTGCCGAGCATCGGCGAATCGATGACGCCGGGCGCCACCGCGTTCACGGTGATGCCGCGCGACGCGAGTTCCTGCGCCAGCGCACGCGTCGCGCCGATCAGCCCGGCCTTCGCGGCGGCATAGTTCACCTGCCCGCGATTGCCCATTAAACCCGACAGCGACGACATGTTGACGATGCGTCCCCAGCGCGTGCGGATCATCGGCATCAGAAGCGGCTGCGTGACGTTGAAAAAACCGTCGAGCGTAACGTCGAGCACGCGTTTCCATTGCTCACGCGTCATGCCGGCCATCGGCGCGTCGTCGTGGATGCCCGCGTTGTTCACGAGAATCTGCACCGGGCCGTCCGCGAGGATGCGCGCGAGCGCGGCGTCGGTGGCCTCGGGATCGGTCACGTCGAAACCGATGGCATGCGCCGTGCCGCCCGCCGCGCGAATGGCTTGCACGCAGCTTTCAGCACGCTCGATGCCGCCGTTCGCGTGAATCCAGACTTCGTGTCCGGCCGCGCCGAGCGACCGGCCGATGGCTTGTCCGATCGCGCCGCTGCCGCCTGTCACGAGCGCGCGCATGGCCTTATCGCGTGCGATGCGCGGCGACGTGCGCCGCGAGCGCGCCGAGGCTCGCGAAAATCTTCTGATTGTCCGGATTGTCCGAGCGCAGTTCGAAGCCGTACTTCTTCGAGATCAGGAGCGCGATCTCCAGAATATCGATGGAATCGAGCCCGAAACCTTCTTCATACAACCGCGTATCGGCCGAGACGGCCTTGGGATCGACGTCCTCGAGATTCAGTTCGGCGACGATCAGCTCGGCGAGCTCTCTTTCCAGTTCATTCATCGTGTGTACAGGCCAGCGCAGGGAGGCGCCAAGGGCGGCTCGGAAAACGTGCGCCCCGCTTATCCGCACGTCGTCGGCTGCCTGTTATCGAGATAATTGCAGTGGCGAAATTCTAGACGATGCCCCTTGGGACGCCTAGTAGGAAAGGTAACTGGCCGCATGGCATCCGGCACCGGTGTAATTTTGAGAAAAATCAGGGAGTTCGCCGCGTGACGGGACCCCTGCGTCGGTAGGGTAAAATTCGCGCGTCTGACGAATGTAAGATCATCGAACAATCGGTTACAGACCGCCCGCGCACCGGCGCGGGAAAATGATCGTCAGGCGGGCGACTGCCGAGTTTTCTTCAACAACCGAGCGTTCACTAAAGAGCGCCGCAGCCGCATCCCATGTTGCGTACCTTTTTTCATCGACCAGCGGTTTTCGAGCGCCCGTCGCGTCCCGCGGGAGCGCGCCGGTGAACGCCACCCGCTTTCTGCGCGCGGCGGGCGTCGTTGCCGCGATCGTCGCGGATCAGCTTGGCGCGCACCATGCCGCGTCCACGCCCGGCGCGCACGGACTCGGCCTCGCGCTCGTGCTCGCACCCCTTTTGTTGATCGCGCTGAACGCCGCCGTGCGCTCGAACGCGCGCGCGTGGCTCTTGCCGCTCTGGGCACTCGGCTGCATGGCGCTTTGGCTCGCGCGTGCGCCGCTCACCGCGCATTTCGGCTGGGGGCTGTGGATCGAACACACGAGCTTCAATCTCGCGCTCGCGTGGATGTTCGGCCGCACGCTGGGACCGGGCCGCGAGCCGCTCTGCACGCAGTTCGCGACGATGGTCCACGGCAAGCTGGAGTCGCGCGTCGCGCGCTACACGCGGCGTGTCACCTTGGCATGGACGCTCTTCTTCGTCGCGACCGCGTTCGTATCGACGATGCTGTTCGCGTTCGCATCGATCGTCACGTGGTCCACGTTCGCCAACTATCTCGCGCTGCCGCTCGTCGGGCTCATGTTCGTCGCCGAATACGCGTGCCGGCGCATCGCGCTGCCGGACATGGAGCCGTCGAGCATCATGGACGCCGTTCGCGCCTACGCGCATTCGATGCAGATGCGTCGCAGCGGAGCGCAGTGATGCCGTCGAATTCATCGCACATGCAGACTTTTCCGCTGGTTTTCCACACATCGCCGGATCAGACCATCGCCTGGCGCGACGGCGCGAGCGTCTCCGTGCGCGACTTTCTCGCCGATGTCCGCGCGCTCGCCGATGCGCTTCCCGAAGGCGGGCATGTGTTCAACGTGTGTACGGACCGGTATCGCTTCACGGTGAGCCTGTGCGCGACGCTCGTCGCGGGCAAGACGAGCCTGCTGCCTTCGACACACACGCCGGAAATGGTGCGCGCCCTCGCCTCGTTCGCGCCCGACGCGTTTTGCCTGCACGACAGCGACGATTGCGCGATCGATCTGCCGCGCTTTCGCTATCCGGAGGTTGCGCACGTGGACGTTTCCGGCGAAGCGCAGGTTCCGCATATCGACGGGGCGCGCGTCGTCGCGTACGTGTTCACGTCCGGCTCGACCGGTGTGCCGGTGCCGCATCGCAAGACGTGGGGCTTTCTCGTGAAGAACGTGCGCGCCGCCGCCGACCGGCTCGGCCTGCTCGGGCAAGCCCGCGCGACGCTCATCGGCACGGTGCCGCCGCAGCACATGTACGGCTTCGAATCGACGGTGCTGCTCGCGCTCATCGGCGGCCTCGCGTTCAGCAACCGTCAGCCGTTCTATCCCGTCGATATCCGCGCGGAACTCGACGCCGTGCCGGAACCGCGCGTGCTCGTCAGCTCGCCGATCCATCTGCGCGCGCTCTTTGCCAACGACGAAGCGTTGCCGCGCGCATCGCTCGTGCTGTCGGCGACCGCGCCGCTTTCGGAAAAGCTCGCGCTCGACGCCGAAGCGCGCCTCGACGCGCCGCTGATGGAAATCTACGGCAGCACCGAAACGGGCCAGATCGCGACGCGCCGCACTGCGCGCACCGCCGCGTGGGAATTGTTTCCCGACATCGCGCTGACGCCACGCGCCGACGATGCCGACGATGCCGGCGAACCGACCATGTGGGCGTCGGGCGGACACGTCGAAACGCCGGTGCCGATGGGCGACGCGCTCGAACTCATCGACGAGACGCATTTTCTGCTGCACGGGCGCAAGGCGGATCTCATCAACATCGCGGGCAAGCGCACGTCGCTCGCGTATTTGAATCATCAGCTGAACGCGGTGCCGGGCGTGGTCGACGGCGTGTTCTACATGCCTGACGAAACGGAAGCCGACAGCGAACCCGTGCGCCGTCTGATGGCGCTCGTCGTCGCGCCGAGGCTTGCCGTGGCGGACTTGCAGCGCGCGTTGCGCGAGCGCATCGACGCCGCGTTCATGCCGCGTCCGCTGCTGTTCGTCGAGACGCTGCCGCGCAACGCGACCGGCAAGCTGCCGCGCGACGTGCTCACGCAACTGATCGAGCAGGAACGCAAGCGGCGCGCGGCGTTGAGCTTCACCGTGCCGCCGGATCATCCCGCGCTCGCCGGACATTTCCCCGGCCATCCGATCGTGCCGGGCGTCGTCCTGCTCGATCACGCGCTCGACGCGATCGGCGCCGCGCTCGGCACGAGCGTTGACGCGTGCAGGATCGAATCGGCGAAATTCCTGAGTCCGGCGAAACCGGGCGAGGCGCTCGATATCGCCTACGAAACGGCGGCGAGCGGCGCGATCCGCTTCACGATTCGCGCGGGCGCACGCGCGGTGGCGAGCGGCGCGCTCGCGGCGCCGTCCGCCGGGGACGCTCGAGCATCGTGAACAAGCCGCGCAACCGCGACGACTGGGCCGACCGCCAGGAACGCAGCAACCTCGCGTTGCTGCGCTTCATGACGTGGATATCGCTGCGCTTCGGACGGCGCATCGGGCGCGTGCTGCTGCGGATCATCACCGCGTATTTCGTCGTGTTCGCGCCGCGCGCGCGGCGTGCGTCGCGCGGCTATCTGAATCGCGCGCTCGGGCGGCATGCGGGCTGGCGCGACGGGTATCGGCATGTGTTTTCGTTCGCATCGACGATTCACGACCGCATCTATCTGCTCAACGAGCGCTTCGATCTGTTCGATATCCGCACGCACGGCGTCGAGGATGTCGAAGCGGCGCTCGCCGGCGGACACGGCGCGTTCTTGATGGGCGCGCATCTCGGCAGCTTCGAAGTGGTGCGCGCGATCGGGCGGGCGCAGCCGCATATCCGCATCGCGATCACGATGTATGAAGAGAACGCGCGCAAGATCAACGCGATCCTCGCCGCCGTGAATCCGGCCGCGCATCACGATGTGATCGGTCTCGGCAAAGTCGATGCGATGCTCAAGGTGCGCGAGCGGCTCGATGCGGGCAGCCTCGTCGGCATTCTCGCGGACCGCACGCTGCCCCAGGCCGGCGACGCGCTCAGGGAACGCGACTTTCTCGGCGCGCCCGCCGCGTTTCCGCTCGGGCCGCTGCATATGGCGGCGGTGCTGCGCCGTCCGGTCGTCTTCATGACGGGGCTGTATCTCGGCGGCAATCGCTACGACATCCATTTCGAAACGCTCGCCGATTTCTCGACGATCGAGCGCGGCGAGCGCGCCGCCGCCGTCGATGCCGCGCTCACGCGCTATGTCGCGCTGCTCGACAAGTATTGCCGCGCCGCGCCGTACAACTGGTTCAACTATTTCGATTTCTGGCAGACGAGCGCCGCGCAGGACCACGCGCCCGCGAGCGCGGCGCCGCTGCGGGAAGCGACGAGGGATTCCTGAACTCATGCGAATTTTCGCCGCCGTTCTGACGGCCGCCTTGCTGTCGGCTGCATCGACGATCAGTGCCGCCGCCGACGCCCCCTGGACGCTCGATCGCCTGATGAACACGCTCGGCGCGAAGAAATCGGGCCGCGCGCATTTCACCGAGACGCGTTATCTGAAGATCGCGCAGGCGCCGCTCGAATCGTCGGGCGAGCTCGTGTTCGTCGCGCCCGATCATCTGGAAAAGCACACGACGAGTCCGAAGCCGGAGAATCTTGTCGTCGATGGCGACATGCTGACCGTCGACCGCAACGGCCGCAAAATCACGATCCCGCTGCGCAACTATCCGGAACTGGGCGCGTTCATCGAAAGCATTCGCGCGACGCTCGCGGGCAACCGCTTCGCGCTCGAAAATGCGTACAAGGTTTCGATCGACGGCAAAGGCAACGACTGGACGATGACGCTCGTGCCGATCGATTCGCGCATGCAGCAGAAAGTCAGCTCGATCACGCTCGCAGGCACGGGCGCGGCGCTCGCGCGCGTCGAGATTCGCCAGGCCGACGGCGACCGCTCGCTGATGCGCCTGCAAGACGCGTCGGCGCACTGACCGCGGCATGCGCGCGGTCTCGCGGTCCTTGCGTCAGCCGGCGGTCATCGTCTGGCTGTGCTTTCTCGCGGCGTGCGCGGCGATCATCGCGCGCGCGAGCTTTTCCGCCGATCTCTCCGCTTTCCTTCCGCGCACGCCGAGCGAGCAGCAGCGCGTGCTCGTCGAGCAGTTGCGCGACGGGCTCGTGTCGCGGCTGATTCTCGTGGGCATCGAGGGCGGCGATGCCAACGCGCGCGCCGGCCTGTCGCGCAAAATCGCGGCGACGCTGCGCGAGGACAAGCGCTTTTCGGCGATCAACAACGGCGAGCCGGTCGGACAGGCGCGCGACGAGCGCTTCGTGTTCGAGCATCGCTATCGGCTGAGTCCATCGGTTACGCCCGAGCGCTTCAGCGAATCCGGCCTGAAAGACGCGCTCGCCGACAGTCTCGACCTGCTCGCCTCGTCCGCGGGCATGATGACGAAGGACTTGCTGCCGCACGATCCGACCGGCGAAGTCACCGCGCTCGTCAGCCGTCTCGACAGCGGCGCGCAGCCCGCGATGCACGGCGGCGTGTGGGCATCGCGCGACGGCCAGCGCGCCGTGTTGCTGGCGCAGACCGCGGGCCCCGGTTCCGACACCGACGCGCAAGCGAGCGCGATGGCCGCGATCCGCGCCGCGTTCGACAAGGCCGCGCCGGGCGCGACGCCTTTTCGCCTGCTGCTGACGGGGCCGGGCGTCATCGCCGTCGAATCGCGCGACACGATCATGCGCGACGTGCGCTGGCTGTCGGCGGCGAGCATCGTGCTGATCGTCGTGCTGCTGCTCGCGGTGTATCGGTCGGTGCCGACGCTCTTGCTCGGCCTGATGCCGGTGCTTTCCGGCGTCGCGGCGGGCGTGGCCGCCGTGAGCCTCGCGTTCGGCACGGTCCACGGTCTGACGCTCGGTTTCGGCACGACGCTCATCGGCGAGGCGGTCGACTATTCGATCTATCTCTTCGTGCAATCGGCGGGCGTTCAACGGCGCGAATCGCTGAAGGACTGGGTCGCGGGCTTCTGGCCGACGATCCGTCTCGGCGTGCTGACGTCGATCTGCGGCTTCGCCTCGATGCTCTTCTCCGGCTTTCCGGGCCTCGTGCAGCTTGGGCTGTATTCGATCGTCGGTTTGTCGACGGCGGGCATCGTCACGCGCTTCGTGCTGCCGCATCTGCTGCCGCAAGGCTTCGCGATTCGCGATGTCTCGCGCCTCGGCAATGTGCTCGCGCGTTTCGCCGCGCGCGCGTCGCACTTGCGCGTGGCGCTCGCGGTGCTGCTTTTCGTCGCGCTCGCGACGCTGCTCATGCAGCGGCACGGCTTGTGGAGCCAGGAGTTGTCGTCGCTCAGCCCGGTTCCGAAGGCGAGCCAGGATCTCGACGAACGCCTGCGCGCGGATGTCGGCGCGCCGGACGTGCGCTATCTCGTCGTGGTGTCGGCGGCGAGCGAGCAGGCCGCGCTCGAGCGCGCGGAAGCCGTCGCGCGGCAATTGCAGCCGCTCGTCGATGCCCGCGTGATCGCCGGTTTCGAAAGCCCGGCGACGTATCTGCCGAGCGACGCCGCGCAGCGCGCGCGCATCGCGAGCCTGCCGGATGCCGATACCTTGCGCGCGCGTCTCGCGCCCGCCCTGCGCGATCAGACGATCCAGGTGAAGCCCGAGGTTTTCGAGCCTTTCATCGCCGATGTCGAAGCCGCGCGCGCGCAGCCGCTCTTGCGACGCGCCGATCTGCGCGGCACGTCGATGGCGCTCGCCGTGGATTCGCTTCTCACCGAACGCGACGGCCGCTGGACCGCGATGCTGCCTTTGCGCGCGGCCGAAGGCTCGGACGTGCGGGTGCACCAAATTCGCGCGGCGGTCGCGGCGGCGCGCGTGCCGGACGCGCTGTTCGTCGACATGAAAGCGGAAGCCGATCGCCTCTACCGGAACTACGTGCACGAGGACATTCGCCTGTCACTCGGCGGATTCGCCGCGATCGTCGTGCTGCTGGTGCTCGCGCTGCGCTCACCGGTGCGCGCGGCGCGCACGCTGGCGCCGCTCGTCGCGGCGGTGATCGTCGTGATCGCGGGCCTCGCGCTCGCGGGCAAGTCGCTGACGATCCTGCATCTGATCGGCATGCTGCTGATTGTCGCGGTCGGCTCGAATTACGCGCTCTTCTTCAACTATCGCGCGCACGCCGAAAACGACGCGGTTTCGCCGCAAACGCTCGTCTCGCTCGTGATCGCGAATCTCGCGACCGTGCTCGGCTTCGGGCTGCTCGCGCTGTCGAACGTGCCGATGCTCAAGACCTTCGGGTTGACGGTCGGTCCCGGCGCGATTCTGGCGCTGCTGTTCTCGGCGATTCTCGCGCCGCGCTCGGGATTGTCGCGATGAACGCGCCCGGCGAGCCGCGCCGCTGGACGCCGACGCCCTTGATCGGCGGCGCGGCGGCCGTGCACGCGGGCGCGCTGGCATCGCTGATCCTCGCGCCCGCGACCTGGCCGTGGGCGGCGGGCGGCGTGATCGCGTCGCATCTCGCGCTGACGGCGGCGGGACTCTGGCCGCGAAGCGCCCTGCTCGGCCACAACTGGACGACGCTCCCCGAATCGGCGGGTGCGTGCATCGCCATCACCATCGACGATGGCCCCGATCCCGACGTGACGCCGCGCGTGCTCGATCTGCTCGACGCGCATCGGGCACGGGCGACGTTCTTCTGCATCGGCGAGCGGGCGCGCGCCTATCCGAACATCGTTCGGGAAATCGTCGCGCGCGGACATGCCGTCGAGAATCACAGCCAGCGGCATCGGCATGATTTTTCGCTGATGGGACCGGGCGCGTTGCGGCGCGAGATCGACGCTGCGCAAGCCACGTTCGAGGAAATCGTAGGCACGCGGCCCCTCTTCTTTCGCGCGCCAGCGGGCTTGCGCAATCCGTTTCTCGAACCGGTGCTGTGCGCGCTCGGCCTGCAGCTCGCCAGTTGGACGCGGCGCGGATTCGATACGCGCACCGGCGACGCATCGCTCGTTTCGCGACGTTTGCTGAACGGATTCGCTGCGCGCGACATTCTGCTCGTCCACGATGGCCACGCCGCAAGGGACGCGAACGGCGCGCCCGTCGTGCTCGCCGCGCTCGACACCGTGTTGCGCGCGGCGGCGGATCGCGGGCTTGTCACCGTCACATTGCGCGAGGCGATCGTCGGATAGACGGCGCGGCCCCTCCGCTCGATTCTGGTGAGCACCCCATTCACTCCGCGCACACTATTGTTTCGGATTGCAAATAAGAATCTTCCGGAAGAGAAAAGCCACAGTCGCAAAGTATGCTTGGATCCGAAGCGATGTGTCTTTTTCCGTAAACAATATGTCGGATGACGAAGATAAGGGGTGACTGTGAGAGGGCTTGAACGAATTGCTTTTGATGCACCGAAGTCACTGGCGGAGATCACCGAGGAGCGGCTACGACAGTTGATCGTCAATGGAGAACTGGAGTTTGGGGAACAAGTCACGGAATCCAGGCTGTCCGACCTTTTTGGCTTGAGCAAAACGCCCGTCCGTGAAGCGCTCCTTCGATTGAGCATTGCCGGCCTCGTCGAGATAAAAGCGCGATCGGGAACCTATGTGTTCTCGCTGACGGACAAGAACATCTGCGACATCAGTACGCTACGCATTACGCTCGAACAGGCCGCCATTCGCTCCGCCATGCGCGAGAACGCTGCCCGCCTCATGGAAGAACTGAACCGGAACCTCGACGCTGCACGCGCCTTGCACGCAACGTTCGAGTTGGCAACGTATCGCGCGCTCGATCATGAGTTTCATCAGATTCTCGTCAGGCATTCGGACAACCCTTATCTGATCGATTGCTACTCGACGATAAGCACGAAGGTATTGGCGATGCGCAATCGCCTGACGTTCTCGCGCGAGTACATCAATAAATCGATTGACGAGCATCGTGCAGTCACCCGCGCGCTGGTCGAAAACGATGTCGACGGAGCCTGCATCATTCTTGCAGAACACGTCAACTGTGGCTTCACGGAGCGCACGCGACGTCTGTTGACAGACATCGCGCGAATGCAGTAACGCTGGGCGCGTGGTGTGCTTATTCGATCGTGAAGGCGTGATACCGCTTCACGACGTCATCGTTCAGTTGTTGCCCAAGCCCCGGCAAATCCGGGACTGAGAAGTCGCCGCGCTCGGGTTGATAGTCGTGAATGCACAACTCGCGCACGCAATCCTTCAGGCTGTGCGTGTGATGCTCGTGAATGATGAAGTTCGGTACCGCGGCTTCGAGGTGGAGCGCTGCCGCAGTCGAGACCGGCCCGCCGCAGATATGCGCCTGCATCGTCGCGTCGTACAGGTTTGCATAGTCACAGATTTTCTTCGCCTCCGTCAGTCCGCCGCAAAGGCAAATATCCGGCTGTATCACGGCCACGGCCTGTTTTTCGAACAGATCGCGATAACCCCAACGCGTATAGCAGCGTTCGCCGGTCGCGATCGGGATAGACGTATTGCGCGCGACCATCGCCATGTTGTCCATGTTGAGCGGATGAACCGGCTCTTCATAGAACAGGATGTTGTACGGCTCGACAGCCCGCGCGAACTGGATTGCTGCGTTGACCCCAAGCAGCGCGTGGGCTTCGATGATGATGTCGACGTCCGGCCCGACAGCTTCGCGCATGGCCGCGATCCGTTCCTCACCCATGCGCAACTGGTCCGCTCGTAACAGCCCGAAGTAGTTCTGGTTGACTTCCCAATCGAGCGGCGGGCCGCCGTTGCGGTCGACTTGCAACGGGTCGACCTTGATCGCCGTATAACCCTGCGAGACGGCTTTGCGTGCTGCGTCGGCGTACTGCTCGGGGCGTGTAAGCATTTGATGCGTGTCGCTCCAACCGAACTGAAGTTGACTGGCATAGGCGCGCAACCGCTCGTTTGTCTTGCCGCCGAGCAACTGATAGACCGGCGCGCGCAGGGCTTTGCCGCGAATGTCCCACAGAGCGATATCGATCGCGCTCATGCCCGCGTAGAAGACGTTTCCGCCGCCCATGCCCCAAAACGTTGCGCGGAACAGGTTTTCCCAGATCGCTTCGACCTTCATCGGATCTTTGCCGATGATGCGCGGGGCCAGGTCGCGCACGATGCCGACGCCCGCCTTTGCGCCCGCGCCATAGGCCAGGCCGACTTCGCCGATGCCGCTGATTCCTTCATCGGTATTGATACGGATAAGGACCGGATTGAAGCGCGCCATGCGCGGATCGGTTCGGCTGACTTCACAATCGAATATTTCGACGTTCGTTATTTTCATTTATCAATATTCCAGAGAGACTTCGATGGAGCCCGATGCGACGATGTCAAGCGTTCGCGGTTTGCGCCGACGGACCGACCTTCGGTGTCTGGCGAGGAATGCTCATCGTGACCAGCACACAGAACGCGGCGACGCACAAAGCCGCCTCGACCATGAACACGCCATATGATCCGTAAGCCTGAGAGACATGTCCGAGCGCCTGGTTCGCGAGAAAGCCGCCGAGACTGGAGCACGAGTTGATAAAAGCGATGCTCAACGCGAGACCGGCCGGGGACAGCATTGCAGGGGGAATGGCCCAATACGGGCCGTAGAAGCTCAGAATGCCAACGCCAAACAACGCCATGCCAGCCATGCGAAGCGACATGGACGGAACGCTCGCGATGACGAAGAAGCCGACACCCGCAAGCAGCATCGGTAGCGCGGCGTGCCATTTGCGTTCGCCCGTGCGGTCGGAGTGCGCGCCCCAAAGCGGCATCGATATCATCGCGCAGACATACGGCAGCGCCATGATGAGCCCGGTTTGCGTATCGGTCAGGGACGCCGCGAATCCCTTCACCTGCCCCGGAAGCCAGTAATTCGATGCTTGCGAGGCCGCTTGAATCAGCATGTATGAGAGCGCCAGTTTCCAGATCGTCGAATTGCCCAACACCATCTTCAGCGTCGGCTGTTCGTCGGCGCCCTGCGCGCTTCTTTCCCGCTGCAACTCCGCTACGAGCCACGCTCTTTGATCCTTGTTCAGCCATTTGGCATCCGCAGGCGCGTCGACCAGAATGAAGAAAGCCAGACCGCCCAGCAGAATGGTCGGCACGCCTTCGATCGCGAATAGCCAGCGCCAGCCGCCATACCCGGCCATGTGGACGTGCTCGACGATCCAGCCGGACATCGGCCCCGCGACGACCGAGGAAAAGGCAATCGCCATCATGAAAAACGACGTGACCTTGGCTCGCTCGCGAGCAGGGAACCAGCAGGCGAGATAGAAGATCATGCCGGGGAAGAAACCCGCTTCGAACACGCCGAGCAGCAGGCGCGCGATCGCGACGTGGGTCGCAGTCTGGGCAAAGAATGTCAGTGCTGTAACCGCGCCCCACACTATGACGATGAAGCTGATCCAGCGGCGCGCGCCCAAGCGCTGAAGCGCGAAGTTGGCCGGAATCTGGCACAGCAGATACGACGCAAAAAACATCGATGCGATCGTGCCGAACTGGGTCGGGGAAATGTCCAACTCCCGATTCATTTGCAGGGCCGCGAAACCGACATTCACCCGGTCGAGATAGTTGAAGAAGTAAAGAATGAACGCGAACGGCACGATCTTCCACATCACCGTTCGAATGACCTGCGGCCCAAATTCCTGACGCTCCAAAAATGCCTCCCGAATATCGAATGGTCAACATACCTATTTAATATTGACAACACGGTATCCAGCAGCGTTTTCTCGGTCAACCCGAAGTATCTGATGTATGAGATACCAATTTGTGTGCCGTAGCGTGTCACGCTTCGCTTTTTCAAATCTTCGCAATTCTAAACATCCAAGAACGATCGATAGACAACGTCCTATTTGAGCGAAGACCTTCAGTCAGCGAATTTTTCGAAGCCAAAACCGAAACAGGAGAATGAAAGGTGCCAGCGCAAGAAGCATCACGATTTCCAGTGCCCCTTCGCACTCGAGGCAACGTGGTTCAGAATCCGGATGCCGTCGCCGAAGCGAGGCTGTCGTCTTTGCTCGACGCAAAAGCCGTCGCCATACTTGAAGCGACGCCTGAGCTCGACAGCATCATTGAACGCTTGCATCAAAGTCACGGATATCTCGCAAGAGCCGAGGCGGATCTCTTGCATCTGCGAAGCTCGCTCAGGATGCTGGCCACGCAAAAACGGGCCGCGCAAGCGGATATAGACGCGGCAGTCGAGCAAGCAACGACCGCCGTTAGCAGGACCGTCGAAAACCGCGTGCAACTTGCACTTGACGCGTCGCGAAACGGAATAAACGTCAGGTTCTTTTGCGTCGATCACTTCGAGAATCCCGCGAGCGCGGACGGTCTGTGAAGGCCGAAATCTTCGCGCAACGATCGATCCGCGCGCGGATGTGCTTCGTCGCGATGCGGAAAAAACAACGTGTTCAGACTCGAACATGTTCAACGATCTCCGGCGCTCTCGAAAGATTGAATCTATAGTCGAGGGCTGACCCGTCAGGGGCCGTTGCATACGTGAACTCACCCTTGCCCGAATGCTGCCCGCCGCGCTCATCGAAACCGCCAGCCGCCCCTACCGCGCGGCGGGCCGGTTCGCGTGGCACTTCGCATCGGCCAAGCTGCGTCGCGATCCGTTCTTCGCCCATATCCTCGCGCACGGCCTGATTCCGGATGGCGCGCGCATCCTGGATCTCGGCAGCGGCCAGGGCTTGCTCGCCGCGTGCCTCGTCGGCGCGCACGCGTGGCATCGCGAACACGCCCAGCGTGCGTGGCCCGCGCGCTGGCCCGCGCCGCCCGTGCCGCGCTCGATTCACGGAATCGATCTGACGCCGCGAGACGTCGCCTGGGCGCGCATCGCGTTGCAGGCGCACGAGGTGCGCATCCGATTCGTGTGCGACGACATTCGCGCCGCGCCGTTTCCCGATGCCGATGTCGTCGTCGCCTGCGATGTGCTCCATTACGTCGATGCCGACGCGCAGGTGTCGATCCTCCGCCGCGCGCGCGCCAGCCTCGCGGCGAACGGCGTGCTCCTGCTGCGCGTCAGCGATGCCGCCGCGGGCTGGCACGCGCGCCTCGATCGCGCCATCGATTTCGGCATGCAGATCGCGCGTTCGGGGCGCGCGAACGGTCTGACGGTCCGCAGCGAGGCGCAATGGCTCGCGCTGCTCGGCGATCTGCGATTCGCGGTCTCCATCCGTCAGATGGGCCATGGCGCGCACGACGCCAATCGTCTGTTGATTGCGCGTCCCGCCGGCTGATTGGCAGCATCGTCCAAAGGCCTCGTTTGTTACAATTCATCGTTTTCGAACGCTCCCGACTCAAGGGAAACGAGCCCGTAGTGAATCCTCTTCTGCTTACGCATTTCACCGCGACGAGTTGCGCGGGCCGCGGGCTCGACGCGACGCTCGCCGCGCTCTCGGACGCACGCAGCGGACTCGCGCCGTGCGACTTCGAGGGCGCCGCGCTCGCCACTTATACGGGCCGCGTCGCGGGCATCGAGGATGCGCCGGTGCCCGCGGATCTCGCCGCGTTCGACTGCCGCAACAACCGGCTCGCGCAACTCGCGATGACGCAGGACGGCTTCGACGACCGCGTCCGCGAAGCGATCGCGCGTTACGGCTTGGAGCGCGTCGGCGTGTTCATGGGCACGAGCACGGCGGGCATCCTCGAAACCGAACTCGCCTACCGGCGTCGCGACACCCGGACGGGCGCGCTGCCCGCCGATTTCAATTACGCCAACACGCACAACCCCTATTCGCTCGCCGCTTTCGTGCGCGCCTATTTCGGGCTGCGCGGGCCGGCGGCGTCGGTGTCGTCGGCGTGTTCGTCGGGCGCGAAGGTGTTTGGGTCGGCGCGGCGCATGCTCGAAAGCGGCGTGATCGATGTGGCCATCGTCGGCGGCGTCGATACGCTCTGTCTCACGACGCTCTACGGTTTCAATTCGCTGGAACTGCTCGCGCCGGGTCCGTGCAAGCCGTTCGACGTGAAGCGCGACGGCATTTCGATCGGCGAGGCGGCGGCGTTCGCGCTGCTCGAACGCGATTTGGCCGATCCCGCCGATGACGACGCGATCCGCCTGCTCGGCATCGGCGAATCGAGCGATGCGTATCACATGTCGTCGCCGCATCCGGAGGGACTCGGCGCGCGCATCGCGATGGAACAGGCGCTCGCCAGCGCCGGTCTCGATGCGAGCGACATCGGCTACGTGAATCTGCACGGCACGGCGACGCCCAGCAACGACGCCGCCGAGAGCCGCGCTCTTACGAGCCTGTTCGCGCGCGTGCCGTGCAGCTCGACCAAGGGCGCGACGGGGCATACGCTCGGCGCGGCCGGCGCGCTCGAAGCGGTGATCGCCGCGCTGACGCTGCAGCACCAGATGATTCCCGCAGGCGCCAATACCACCGAGCCGGACCCGGCGCTCGGCCTCGACTACGTGCTGACGACGCGCGCCGCGCCGTTGCGGGCTGTGCTGTCGAACTCGTTCGGCTTCGGCGGGACGAACTGCAGTCTCGTGTTCGGACGCAAGGGAGCGGCATCGGCATGACTCCATTGCGTGCATTTATCGAAGGCATCGGCG